>CAVGNV010000010.1:0-82472 GCA_963630695.1 Paratractidigestivibacter sp.
AACCGTTTCTTCGAGGAGTGTAACAGGTATATCGATTTTGCGACAGATGTTATCCGCAGTCGTGCTAAACGAATGATTGATGTATTAAAGGAGATTTTTTAAAGACAATATTGTTGCAGGATATTTACTATACAAAATGTTTCACCAGAACCAAATTTAAATTCAAAATATCTATCTTTTTCCAGAATTATTTGATTTTATATGATTTTGATATAGATAAAGATTGTTGTTTTTGGATAAGGTTATATTCCCCCAATAACCTTCAATTTCTGGTTTTTGAATGTTTAGTCTATTCAACGGAAGAACCCTTTAATGGGCTGCTAAGAAAAGAGTCGTGTGCGTTAACAATTTAGAGCGAATTGTGCTTATCTTTCGATGAAAGTTTAAATAGAATGGTTTGTTAACTTTTATTAGTAGTTTGTATTTATTTGAGAATCAGATACTTGCTGAAAAGTTACAATAAGGCAATAAAAAAAGTCCTAAAAAAGTATGCGCCGTATTGGAAAAATATCTACCTTTGCATCGGTTTAAGAAACCAAATGATTGTTTTACAGATTTAATAAGCAAAGAAAAATGAAGAAATTAGTTTTAATGTTCGTAGCTATTGCAGCTATCTCTTTCGCATCTTGTGGTGGTAACAACAAGCCAGCTGAAAACGCTGACTCTACAGCAACTGATTCTACTGTTGTTAGCGATTCAACTGCTAGCGATTCAACTGCTGCTCCTGCTGACACAGCTGCAGCTGCTGCTGATACAACAGCAAACAAGTAATTAGTTACGATCTGAAAAAGAGAGAACACCGCTTAGTCTCGTCATAGAGATTGAGCGGCTTTTTTGTCTATTTTTTATTATCAGTATAATGCGAATCCGCCTTCTGAGCTGTGCAGAAGGCGGATTTGTGTTACATTTATAAATGATTTATTTTAGGCGTAGACAACGTATACCGATGTCTGTAGGTCTCGTGTTGAGGTAAGGTATGAACGATTCTTTTGATTCTACAACGCTTTTCCCATTTTTCTTTAAGCTGCTTGCGTTAAGGAAATGTAAACCATCCTTATGCCAGACAGCGATTCCTAGGTGAGAGGCATCAAGACCATCCTTTGTTGTTACAAGGCCAATGATATCACCATCATGAATGAGTTGTCGCATTTGTTGGGTGTTCTTAATTTGGTTAGCGGGAATGTAGTTTACTTTCGCTCCGTTATGTTCAATCTCTTGTTGTTTGATAGACTCTACTCTTTCAGGGTGATTACGTAACATATCATAGTTATCCGAATGTTGTGTCATGTAGTAATTGTTTATAGTCTGTGTTCTATAAACCTGTGCTACAGAAGTGTTTGAGTCATTTTGTGCAAATACCTCTTCGGCAATACTATTCTTTGTGTTAGCTTCTACCCACCATTGGAAGTAATGGTTGCGTGTTTCGTAGCTCACTTCTCCATTGCGGTAACGTATATTACGCAATTCGTTAACGAAACTAGCAATATCTTTCTTTTGTTGGAACACGCATCGTGACAACGCAGCTACAACCTCGACGTAAGTGGTGCAATCGAGTTCATGTAAGTTGATTACCATCAGTTCATTATCAGTGCGGTCCAATGTGTGTGCAACATAAGGTATACCTAAAAACTGACGAGCTATCCATATAATGATTTGCTCACGTGTCTTACATTCTTTAGGTGTGTTGCGTAGGATGCGTAAGATGGTAGCACTGTCAGCCTTTGATATTTCTGACATCTGATATGGGCTATCATTGGTTGTAACCGAAATAGTTTCGGCTTGTTGTACTTTAGAGGTACTTTCAGTGGTATTGATTGGCTGCTGGCTGCGAGCTATACAACTAGTTAAGCACGTAAGAAGCAAGGTGGGGAAGAGTAATTTTTTCATGGGGATGGAAATATTATTTATGTTTTGATTTTTTCTTGTTTTTTGATCCAAAATTGAATCCAGCGTAGATATTTACTGAACCAAACGAATTGTTGGTTGAAAACTGATCGCTATGGTAGGTGTACGAATGCAGGATAGCGCTCATTCCAACATACCATTTCATGGTGTTCCATACGATAGCATAACGAAAGATTCCATCTAAGCTAAAGTTGTTAAAAGAAAAATCTCGGAAGGAGTACCATTTTTTAGCAACGTCACTAGACGATCTGTTATAAGCTAAAGCCAATGACAACGAGACGTCCATAAGCCAGTTGCGAGCAAAAACCCAGTTGTAAGCGTATCCACCACTAATAGATAGGTCGGAGTATTGAATGCGTCGAAAGGTTAATGCGCTATCAATAGACAACTTCTCATTGTTAGTAGGTGACATCTTTTCGTTAACTAAGTCGTTAAGAGCAGTCCAGTCGACCGTTACGCTATGTTTGGTGTAACCGATGCCTAAGAGAGGAGAACCTGCCGAACGACGTTGCACAGTGCTTTGGCTATAAGCAGCAGGATAAGAGAAACGACGGTGGTTAAAGATGTAATAGGCATTAAATCCCTTAATTGATGATCTCAGACCATCAAAGCCAACCTTCTTCATGGGACGCGTGTCGATACCTTCTCCTAAATCGATTGATCGGATGTAATAGTTGTTTCCTGTTTTGCGGTAATATAAATCAATACCAAACTTATTGCTATATAGGCTTAAGTCGTATTCTTGACGCTGGTTTTTGTCACTTTTTAAGTGACTGACGTCGATAGTATAACCTAAAAATACCCATCGATATCCAAAGTATGGGCCAACGCGTAATGATATGTCGGGAGCGAAGGTGACGCTTTGCCCTGTGCGTGAGTGTAGATAATACACCTCATAGGTGTTGGTCTGCTGAAGCATGAATGCGTAGTTGTACGCTTGTGGCTCAATGTAATTGGTATCAATGTCATTGAACTTATGAAGCTCTTTCTGCATTTTACGCAGTTGTCTTTTCTGCCAAGACGATTTCTTATCGGGGCGCATCCATCTTATAGTGTCTGATGATAGGGAAGGGGTATCGCTATCATCGTGCGCCATTACTATCGATAGCGGTAATAATGAAAACAGAAGAATGTAAAGTAGATGCTTAACCACGCCGTTAAAACTTACCTAAAATACGATCCATCACCCAATTGGTAGGTGTTGCACTGAAACTATCACAATCGCAAGTGCCAATACCTTGCATATCTTCAATGACGTTTTGAATGATAGGCAACTGCACATAAGGAGGATTGGCTACTTCTATGTTCTCCACTCCATCGCTGGTATATAGGTGTATGGGCTCATAGGTGTAAACCGAAAAAGCCAAACGTCCCTTTGTTCCAAATACTTCTATTCGGTCATCGCGCCCACTTTCATGAGCAGCAAAGCACCATGCACCACTTCCATTAAGTCCATTCTCAAAATGGAATACAGCGTTGACGGTGTCTTCTGCACCATACAACCCTGCTCGGTTGGCTATATAACCATGAGCCTTGGTGATTACTCCAAAGATGTCTTGTAGTAAATCAAGTTGGTGCGGTGCCAAATCGTAGAAATATCCTCCTCCTGAAATATTAGATTGTAGTCGCCATGGGAGTTCGCCTTGCTGAAAATCGAGATCGCGTGGAGGCAAGACAATACGTAGCTGAACGGTCATAATCTTTCCGAGAGTCCCGCTATGTATGAGTTGTTTCACCTTTTGAAAATAAGGTAAATAACGTCGATAATATGCAACATAGCATTTAACGCCTGTTTTCTCACTGATATGATTGATGCGTATGCAGTCATCATAACTGACTGCAAGAGGCTTTTCTACATAACAAGGCTTTCCAGCTTCCATTGACATGATGGCATAAGTGGCATGCGCAACAGGAGGCGTAGCTATGTAGATGGCATTAACGTCAGGATCAAGGATGAGCTCTTGAGGGTCAGTGTACCATTTCCGGATATGGTGATTTTCTGCATATGAGCGTGCTTTGCTTTCAGTACGGCTATATACAGCTTCTACGTGCGAACCCTTTACCACATTAAAGGCAGGACCCGACTTCTTCTCAGTAACTTCGCCACATCCAATAAAACCCCACGTGATTTCCTTCATTTTTATCTAAAATAATCTTAACCCTCAGTTAGTTCTTACTAGTATATTTTAAGGATAGTATTCTATGCCACATAATGGGTATAAAGAATATTCCATATGGCAAAATTAAGCAATTTATTTCGTATTTCAAACCTGTTTCGAATACTTTTTTAGTAACTTTGCATAGTTTTAGAAAGAAAGAGAATTATTCAATTTTTATTGGATTTATGATTATAAAGAAATCAGAATTTACCATATCCTCTCCCACGGTGTCTATGTGTCCAAATAGCGCATTACCCGAGTATGCTTTTATTGGACGCTCAAATGTAGGGAAATCTAGTTTGATCAATATGCTTTGCAATCATAAGAATCTTGCAAAGACATCGGCTAAGCCTGGCAAGACCTTGCTTATCAATCATTTTATTATCAATAATGAGTGGTATCTCGTGGATCTTCCTGGTTATGGATATGCTGAAGGGTCAAATATTTCGCGTCGCAAACTATCTCAGATGATTAGCTCGTATATCTTACAGCGTAAACAGTTGATTAATCTTTTTGTTCTGATTGACATAAGACATCCACAACAGAAGATAGATCGAGAGTTTATTGACTGGCTTGGAGCTAGTGGAGTGCCATTTTCTATTATATTTACCAAAGCAGATAAACTTTCTGGAGGAAAGGCTCGTGCCAACGTCCGCGAGTGGATGAAGGCTTTAGAGGATTCTTGGGAACAGTTGCCACCATATTTTGTAACCAGTTCAGAAACCAAAGAAGGACGAGAAGACGTGCTTGACTATATAGAGAAAATCAACACGTCATTAGCCAATAATAATCAATAAGTTCTATCATGACACCATTTCTTGATGTACAGCATCTAAGTAAACGTTTCGGAGATAAAGTCATTTTCGATGATATATCATTCTCGGTAGGAGAAGGGCAGCATGTCGGACTCATTGCACAAAATGGTACAGGAAAATCCACTTTGTTGTCCATTCTACATGGAGACGAAGGATATGAAAGTGGTCAAATCGTGTATCGTAATGATATACGTATAGGTTTCTTAGAACAAACGCCGCACTTTAATGCTGAAGACACAGTGTTAGATGCATGTTTTAATCATCAAGGCAATCCTGATCGGGTCATTAAAGCTAAACAGATACTGACTCAGCTCAATATTGTAGACCTGAATCAGACTATTAAAGAACTAAGTGGTGGCCAACAGAAACGTGTAGCTTTAGCTAATGTGCTTATCCTTGAACCCGATTTCTTGATTCTTGATGAGCCAACGAATCATCTGGATCTTGAGATGATAGAGTGGCTTGAAAGTTATCTCTCTTATGGTAACAAGACATTGCTTATGGTTACGCATGATAGGTATTTCCTCGATCATGTTTGTAAAGTGATTCTTGAAATCGATAACCATACCATATATACCTATCGGGGCAATTATTCTTACTACTTGGAAAAACGTCAAGAACGTATTGATAATCAACGAGCCGAGATTGCACGCGCCAATAATCTATATCGTAAGGAACTCGATTGGATGAGGCGACAACCTCAAGCAAGAGGACACAAGGCCCGATATCGTGAAGAAGCTTTTTATGATTTAGAAGCTCGCGCTAAGCAACGTATTGAGGAAAGACAAATACGCTTAAAGAGCTCTAATATCTATATTGGTAGTAAGATATTCGAAAGTCAATATGTATCCAAATCGTTTGCATCGGCACAAGGTGAAAAGGTCATCTTAAAAGATTTTTATTACAACTTTGCACGGTACGAGAAGATGGGTATCGTTGGGAAGAACGGCACCGGAAAATCGACATTTGTCAAACTACTACTTGGAAAGGTAGCTCCCGATAGTGGGCGATTCGATATCGGGGAAACAGTAAAATTTGGCTATTTCTCTCAAGAAGGGCTTAGCTTTAGGGAAGATCAAAAGGTCATTGACATCATCAAGGATATTGCTGAATATATAGATTTAGGAGGTGGACGGCGTATGACTGCTTCTCAATTCCTAAACTATTTCCTTTTCTCTCCAGAGGAGCAGCATAATTATGTGTATAAGCTAAGTGGTGGGGAAAAACGCAAATTGTATCTATGTACAGTATTGATGCGCAATCCTAACTTCTTGGTGCTTGATGAGCCAACCAATGATCTAGATATTCAGACGCTTCAAGTGCTAGAGGAATATCTGCAAGATTTCCCTGGCTGTGTCATCATTATTTCGCACGATCGATATTTTACAGATAAGGTTGTGGATCATCTTTTAGTGTTTAAGGGAGAAGGAGAAATTAAGGATTTCCCAGGCAACTACACGCAGTATAGAGAATACCAAAAGCTGAAAAGCAAAGATGATGAAGTGGTAGCTGCAAAGGCTAAAACAAAGAAAGCTGATTATCACCATGACACTCGTCGTAAACTGTCATACAAGGAGAAAATGGAACTAGAACAACTCTCTAAAGACATAGAGAAGTTGGAAGAAGAACAAAAAGCGATAGAACAACAACTATGCACGGGTACGTTGGATATCAATCAGTTGACAACGTTGTCTAAACGATTGCCTGAAGTGAAAGAGTTGCTTGATGAGAAAGAGATGCGTTGGCTTGAACTGAGCGAATGGGCATAAAAAGAGGAGTGGTTATTAAGAATGGAACATTAAAGATAAAGCATACTTTAATATGACAACAATTAACGAACGTCTCAACAATGTGAGACAATATGCAATAGATACGATAAAGCAAGAAAGCGAAGCTACACTAAAGTTGATAGACCAACTGGATGAAAGCTTTGATGAGGCTGTTAGTTTGATGTATCATTGTAAGGGGAAGATCATAGTAACCGGAGTAGGGAAGAGTGGTCACATTGGTGCAAAGATAGCGGCTACCTTAGCATCTACAGGAACCCCGGCTTTCTTTATTAATCCACTGGATGTTTATCATGGGGACCTTGGTGTGATGACATCCGATGATGTCGTTTTGGCGCTCTCCAATTCTGGACAGACGGATGAGTTGCTGCGTTTTGTCCCTATGGTGCTACATATGAAGGTTCCAATAGTAGGCATGAGTGGAAACCCTAACTCTTTGTTAGCCAAATATTCCACTGTTCATATTCAAGTGAAAGTGGAGAAAGAGGCATGCCCTCTCAATCTAGCTCCAACCAGTTCTACAACTGCAGCTTTGGTTATGGGTGATGCTCTTGCAATAGCGTTAATGGAGGTACGCAACTTTAAACCACGTGATTTTGCTCAATTCCATCCAGGGGGTGAGTTGGGGAAACGTCTATTGACAACTGCAGGTGACGTGATGCGTGAGGACAACCTTCCAATCATCCCAGAAACGATGCATCTAGGAGAAGCGATTATTCATGTTAGCAAAGGAAAGTTGGGATTAGGTGTCGCGCTTAACGAAGGAAAGGTATGTGGTATCATTACCGATGGGGATATTCGTCGTGCAATGGAACGTTGGCAAGCTCAATTCTTTGATCATACGGTCAGTGATATTATGACCACGACGCCAAAGATGGTTACTCCTGAGACAAAAATCTTTGAGGTACAGAAGATGATGAACAAATACAAGGTTCATTCGGTGCTTGTGGTTGATAAGCAGAATCGTTTGCTTGGAATAGTAGATCATTATAGTTGCTCTAGTATTCATTAATGTGTTAAAAGAAAAATATTGAAAAAGTATTTATACTTCCTTTTTTGCTTGTTTATAAGTTTGCAAGTAACTGCGCAAACAACAGGTGAACCATTCCTTGTAGATAAGGATCTTTCTGATGAAGAACGGTCCGATTCGGCTATAGTATCTGATCTACGTGCTAAGGGTGTGCAGTTTTCACATAACAACTCTGTGGTATTGTTGACCAATGGTCAAGAAAAGTTTACTGACCTCTTGAAAGCCATTGACCAAGCGCGTTCAAGCATACATCTAGAGTATTTCAATTTTCGAAATGACTCTATTAATAAGGTGTTGATAAGCCACCTTGCTAGACGAGCAAAGGATGGGGTAGAGGTGCGAGCGATATTTGATGGCTTTGGTAATGCTAGCAACAACCAACCTATGAAACGTAGGCATCTAGAACTAATTCGGCAAATGGGGATTGAGATTTACGAGTTTAAACCTATGCGCTTTCCATGGGTCCAGGATGCTTTTAATCGCGACCATCGTAAAATTGTGATTATTGATGGAAAGATTGCTTATACGGGAGGTATGAACGTAGCCGACTATTATATTAATGGAACCCCTGCGGTAGGAAGTTGGCACGATATGCATTGTCGTATTGAAGGAGATGAAGTCAATACCTTACAAACCATATTCTTGCGAATGTGGCGCATCGTTACCCATCAAGATATACATGGTCCGCAATATTATCGAGGGGTGAGTGATGCCGACTATGTTACAGGACTTAAGCCAGATACTACAATTACTGCTCATAAAAAAATGGTGGGCATAATCAATAGGGAACCACATTCTAGTAACGAGATAATCAGATACTTCTACCTAAAAGCAATAGAGAATGCAAGAGATAGTATAAAGTTGATTAATCCTTACTTCACCCTTAATCGGAAACTGATAAAAGCATTTAAACGGGCCGTAAAGCGTGGGGTGCAAGTTGAAATTCTCTTAAGCGAACGTAGTGATATTCCTCTTACGCCAGATTGCGGTTTTTATAATGCGCATTTACTAATGAAGGCGGGTTGTAAGGTTTGGATATATCAACCAGGTTTTCATCATACCAAAATCATAATGGTTGATGGAAAATTCTGCACCGTAGGTTCTGCCAATCTCAATGCACGAAGCTTGCGTTGGGATAGGGAAGAGAATGCTGTGATAGTGGACCCATACACAACACGTGAACTTGATACTCTTTTTGAGCAACAGAAGCAAGATTCTTTTCTTCTTACACCTAAGAAATGGAAACAATGGCGCTCACCCTGGAAACGTTTTGTAGGTTGGGTCGCACATCTTTTAGCCCCATTACTCTAGATTTTGACTATGTGTTAGTTGTCATTATTTATTTTTTACCAAGGAAATGTGATTTTTAGAAAAATAATTGCATTATCTTTGATAATATTTACTAACTTTGAAGGCAATACATTACATTAATTAATTGTATAGAAATTATGAAAAAACTTTTTTATTGTGCTTCGCTTTTTGCAACACTTACGCTTGCTAGTTGTGGTGGAAAATCTACACCTTCTGCAGACGCAGATAGTCTAAATAACACTGTTGATACCGCTTCTGCTGATACCGCTCTTACTGCTACCGATGCAGACGCTTCTGCTTTACCAGAAGATGCTGAAGATATAGCTTCTTCTCTAGACGAGAAACTTTCTTCAAATGACGCTAAAGGCGTAGCTGCTTTATTGGAACAAGCAAAGACTAAAGCCGCGGAGCTAGCAAAGACTGATCCTGAAAAAGCCAAGGAGTATATTACTCTGATTCAAGAATGGGTTAAGAAAAACGCCTCAACACTAACGGAAAATGCTAAAAGTACTGGCGATGCCGCATTGTCTTCAAGTGTGGCAACAGCAATCTCAACAATAACTAATGTTAACGCAAAAGATATTGTAACCGAATTAGGTAAGAATGCCTCTTCTGAAGTTGTAAACACTGCAAAAGAAGCCGTAAAGAACAAAGTGTCCGAATCTAATGTAGGAAAAGCTGTAGAGACCGCAAAGAAAGCTAAAGAGGTATATGATAATGCACCTGAGGCTACCAAGGAAGCTGCTAAGAAAAAAGCTTCTGAAGCTGCACAGAAAGGTGTAGAAAAAGCGAATGAAGCTGTGAACAAAGGACTAAAGTCTTTGGGTCTCTAATTTAGCTTGTTTTGGGATGAATATCATCCAAATCTCAAGCAACCCTTTGTACTAATTCCTATCTTATAAGAGTAATAAGAACATATCGCATAGTTTACCATTGGTGTCTTATATATTTAATGGTAGCCTATGCGATAATTGTTTATATAGATTATGAAATTCATATTCAGTATCTTAGTACTTCTAGTATTAACTGTATGCACTTTTTCTCAAGTGGTTACAGACACTATTAGTGTGCGTGTTCAGTATCGAGCGTTGTACAAGTATACGGAAGAGCAAAAGGAAGTATTTGATGATATAAACCTGCTAGATATAGGGAAACATTCGTCTCGGTTTTATAGCCAACGTTTTGAACAGTTTTTGAGTCTGCGTGATTCCGTTAAGAGTGCTAGCTCCGATCCTATGAGTTATCTGCAATTATTGGGAGATAGGTTTGGCTCTAAGAAAGGACGCGAGTATGAAGTATATAAGCACATCCCTCAAAAAGACGTTCTTATTTATACGGATATTCTGCACAATGATTTTCCTTTTTGTTATGAAGAATCTATTCCAACTCTTGCATGGGATTTGGCTGAGGGCGATACGCTCATTATAGGTTATCCTTGTCACAAAGCCATCTGCACATTTCGTGGACGTACTTGGACGGCATGGTACGCTTTAGATCTGCCTTTTGACAATGGTCCATGGAAGTTGGGAGGTCTGCCCGGACTTATATTGGCAGCTTCTGAAAGCCAGAATGAGTTTTCGTTTATGGCTACGGGTATTGAACAGTTACGTCATACAACAACGTTTAGTTTTCAGCCAAAACGTTATGAGCGTTTGACTCCTATGAGATTTCAACGTCTCCTAAAAGATTATTGGCGCGACCAATGGAATACCACAAACCGTCTGCAAGGCAGCGGATATAGCGAACCGCCTAAGGCACAGCGTAGTTTTAATGCCTGTTTAATGGATGTGTATGAATAAAATGGACATTACCTACCAAGCTTTAAGGCTTTATGAAGAGCGTTTACCTTAGCTATCATGTGGTGTTTAAGAAGCTATCAGCAGGAAAAATAATTTATTTTTGATTGAAAAATAAATTGATTTCCCTCTAAAATTAATTTAATTTTGGTTCTCAAAGGTCCTCTTTCAGTTTATCTTTCAATATCAATCATACGAGCAAAGGTCCTCTTTCAAATTGTCTTTTCTTATTTATTATAGTATAGATGAGGCCCTGTTTCTTCCTATTTAATATCCTACTAATCGTGATTATGATAAATAGGTAAACTGCAATGACTTTAGTTTGGCTGCACCGCACAACGGTTTTATTTTTGCCTCGTATTCTCTTTTCTTTGTCACGCTTAGTGCAACCTCTTCTATCTTAGAGAGCAAAGAAGCCTCATATATCAAGCCGAAAAGAGGATTTCTGCAACTATCGAGAATTATTCTTGGCATTTCATAAGGCTTCATTGCTATAAGGCGACAAAGTCAGAGGTTAAGACTGAGCCGCATACGCGCTATGTTAATATCCTTCAGGTATGGGTGCGCGATTCCATGCTCTATCCCATTTCTTTCCGATAAGTCGCCCAGGAGTCTTTCGTGATATTTCGCGCGCAGGGACACCTGCCACTGTGACGCCTGCTTCTATATCTTTTACTACCACTGTGCCTGCACCAATAGTGACGCCATCACCAATCTTAACATCGTTGACGATACAAACATTAGGACCCACGTACACCTCGCTACCTATTTCTGCTGCTTTAAGGGTCGAACTGCCTATGGAAACATATTGAAAGAAGCTACAATTATCCCCCACTCTCGTCCTGCAATTTATGACCATAGGCCCACCATGCGCTATTTGAAATCCGTAACCAATATGCGCTTCACGTGGCATTTCAATCTTAAATTTAGACATTAATCTACGATATCGTAGTCTTGCCCCCCCCCCGAATAATCAGATTGTCACATTTGGTTAGTCGAAACCAAATCATATAACTCAATCCGGCATTCAGCCAACTATATAGCCAAATCCTAAATAACGAAGCTTCATGATCAGCGATGAGTCTATAATAGTCACTTCGAATGAAATCGATGCATTGTTTGATAGTCATGATATGATGATTTAATTATGATTTAATGGTTGAGTCCTAGCCGATAACTGAGAGAATTCTTTACAAGAATAGCGAAGGCAATCTTTTTCAGCAGAAACGCATTTCGCGTGTTTAGGAGCAGTCGCTCGCGTAGATTCATCTTGTAATGATACGCTTTCACTTGCTGGCGCAGTGTAGATATATAGTGGGTTTCGTCATTGATCATTGATTGTGGATCGGTGTGTGCTACACCAAGAAGCCCGTTAAGCTTCATCTTCACAATCTCGTGATTATATTTTGGTAGCAAATCAGCCGGTATGGAGGCTTGTAATGTTTTGTAGAAAGTTTCTTCATATGCAAGCGAACAACGTCTAGTGTGTGATACGCTTGCGGTGTTACGCCTAAAATTATACACCTTTTTGAAGCAAAAGTGTGCTGCGCGATTCATGGAGAACATCACTCGGATGTTCATAATCATATCTTCACATCCATCAATGCCACGTGGAAAATTGAATACTTCAGGTTTAAGCAGGCTTCGACGATATAGTTTAGCCCATGGTGTAGGTGGAAAATGTTCGCAAGTAATACTATTAATACGACATTGTTCAAGGTCGAGATTCTCTTTGTTTGAAGGGTTAAATGGGAAGCCGATTACAAGGTCGGTGCCTTCATGTAGGGCATAGAGGCTCTCTAATGCGTCCGGGGTTAATGTGTCGTCATCATCACTGAATACAACCCATTCGCCTTTGGCTTCCTGCCCCCCCCTATTTCGGGTCGCATTAATTCCTTCGTTCTGCTTGTGTATCACGCGTATACGACTGTCTTTTAGCGCATATTCATCGCATATAGCGCCACTGTTGTCAGGGCTTCCATCTTCGACGAGTAGCAACTCAAAGTTGCGGAATGATTGGTTGAGTACGCTTTCGATACATTCTCTTAGGTAGCTGTTTTTGTAGACGGGTACTACCACTGTGATGATAGGGTTCATTTGTTTTTGATATCTTAAATTAGCAGACTTAATTTATGGTATTGTAAAGCTAATCATTGGACAATAATAAGCTAATCAATGCTTTCGTATGTCAGAAAATGCACTCACCTTAGGTGCTGCTTGTAACCATAAGACGAATGTTAAACACATTGCAAAGGTAAATAAAAAATCAGAGACGTGTACATGATTATAGAAAATATAATACACGGACAAGTTATTTTATAATCTACATTATTTTGTACTTGCGGCACCGAGGATACGAATATGCCATCAGTAAGCACTTAGGTATAAGTTCCTACAAATTTCGCTCAATCAATAATAAAGTAAGAAAGCCTAACAACAATGCGTATGTGGCTTGCTTTTGAAATCCGTGAGCATGGGTTTCTGGTATCATTTCATCGCTTGTAACATAAAGCATAGCACCACCAGCAAAACCTAGCATTACGGGAAGCATAACTGCTGAAACATGTCCTAATGCATAGCCAAGCCAAACGCCAATCACTTCCAATAAACCGATGATTATTGATAACACCATTGTGCGTAACCTGTTCACTCCTGCTAATAACAAAGGTGCAATGATGACCATTGCCTCAGGTACGTTTTGAAGCGCTATGCCAACACTAACTGTCCAAGATGCGTCACCTCCATCGCTCATACTTACCCCCGTAGCAATTCCTTCGGGTAGCTTATGCAAACCGATAGCCATAACGAAAAGTAAGACATGATTGAGTCGAGCATTGTGTCGATGCTCTTCTGCGTCTAATCCCGTGATGTGATGAAGATGAGGTGTCAGAAGATCAAGAACGTTCAAGAAATACGCACCTCCCATTACTCCGATTGTTATCATCCACCATGGAGTAGAACGTGACTCGAATGCGGGCACTATTAATCCTAGTATTGATGCTGCTAACATGATGCCGGCACAATAACCGAGTATGGTATCATTCCACTTATGTGGTAACTGTTTGATAGCAAATCCAAGAATGCTGCCAATCATTGTTGCACCAAACAATCCTCCTGCGCTAATCCAAACGTTTGTCATTTATTGATAAGTTATGATTGTTGCGCCAAAATTACTAAATATAACTGAGTCAAACGACAAATAATGATTAGGCGATGTTCAATTTACTAAGAAGTGAGTATGATATACAATTGTTATCAAAAAATATATGGTTAAAGTCCAAAACATGAAGGACTTTAACCATATATAATATCTTTATATGAAAAGATTAAATATCCCAGCCAATTGCTGATGCACCTAATACAGCCGCGCTTGCGTCATCCAAAGTGCTTACTAAGAACTGAGCTTTTCCTTGATAAATCTTAAGGACATGTTCGTCGTAACTCTTTTTGATAGGATCCATCAAAAGATCGCCAGCCTTGGTCAAACCACCAAAGAAGATAAATGCTTCAGGTGCTGAGAATGCTGCAAAATCAGCACAAGCTTCACCAAGGAGCTCGCCTGTAAATGTATATACGCGCAGAGCTAGCTCATCTCCCTTACTTGCTGCAATCGAAACATCAAGTGATGTGATGTCTTCAGCCTTAATATCGCGGAGCAATGAAGGCTCGTCACTTTCACTTAAGAATTGTCTAGCAGTACGAGCTACACCTGTGGCAGAGCAATAGGTTTCAAGGCAACCTTTACGTCCGCAACCACAAGTACGTCCATTTTCGCGGCGAATAATCGTGTGACCTAGCTCTCCTGCAAATCCATCGCTTCCGTAAACCATCTTGCCGTCTATGACGATACCAGAACCAACACCTGTGCCAAGGGTTAGCATGATAAAGTTTTTCATGCCACGAGCTGCTCCATATTGCATTTCGCCGATAGCTGCTGCATTAGCATCATTAGTCAATGCCACAGGAATATTAAGTTTTTCTGAAAATAAATCTGCCAAAGGCACTACCCCATCGTGTCCCCATGAGAGATTTGGTGCAAATTCAATGGTTCCACGATAATAGTTGCCATTAGGTGCCCCAATACCCATTGCTTTAATTTGTTCGATACCGCCCACTTTAGCAATGACAGGTTTGAGCGCTTCAACACCTGCTGACACAAAATCGTCTACAGTTTTATAAGCTTGAGTTTTGATTGAATTTGTCTGTAATACATTACCTCTTTGGTCTACAATGCCAAAAACAGAGTTAGTTCCACCTAAATCTAAGCCAATAACGAATGGCTTCTGATCTGTTGCTACCATAATAATATTGTTTTTAGTTAGATTTTTATACGGCAAAGGTAGAAAAAATATAGAACCGGACAAAGTTTTATATTAGTAAATTTGCTTAGTTCTTATATTTTTTGCAATTTTGCATTCGAATTATGAATTTAGCAATTCCAATCCAACTCGACATAGTCGATTTTATATTCAAGGGTATCATAATTGGTATTATAGCCTCTGCTCCGATGGGACCAGTGGGCATATTGTGTATTCAGCGCACATTAAATAAAGGCAGATGGTATGGCTTCGTAACCGGTATTGGCGCAGCCATCAGCGATATTATATATGCATTGATTGTAGGTCTCGGTATGGGATTTATAATGGAACCATTGCAAAACCCTAGGTATCAGTTTATATTACAAATATCAGGAAGCGTAATACTGCTATTATTTGGTATCTATTGTTTTCTGTCCAATCCTACCAAGAAGATGCATACTACAGGAAAGAAGTCAAAAGGCACTTTGTTTCATAATTGCTTAACGGCTTTCCTTGTGACATTTTCCAATCCAATGATTATATTCCTATTTATGGCAACCTTTGCGCAGTTTGCTTTTGTACAGCCATCTCGAGTATTCGAAACGGTGATAGGTTTTGTATGTATTCCTCTTGGTGCTTTGGTTTGGTGGTATGGTCTAACATGGTTGGTAGACAAGATACGCAATAAGTTTGATGTTAATGGTATTCTTATTATTAATAAGGTTATAGGTTCTATTGTTATATTGTTTTCTCTAATCATGTTAGTGGGGACGATTTTTAACCTATATCATTTACCAAGCTATTATTAATATGTTTATAGCACAACAATTACGGAAGCAGAATATTGCCGAATATGTATTATATATGTGGCAAACCGAAGACGTGATTAGAGCATACAATTGTTCCCTATCACGCATCAGAGACGAATATATTGAAAGATTCGATTACACAGAAGAACAAAAAGCCGAAGAGGAAGATTGGTTCGGAGATTTGGTACGTATGATGAATCAAGAAGGGAAACGTGAAAAAGGTCATTTGCAGATAAACGCCATCTTGATGCAAGACCTTGGCGAACTGCATTTGCAGTTGTTGCAATCATCTAAGTTTCCTTTTTATTCTTCAGAATACTATCGTGTGTTGCCATTTATTGTTGAATTGAGACAGCGTGGCGATAAGAATATCAGCGAAATAGAAACCTGCTTTAATGCCCTATATGGTGTAATGTTGCTTAGATTGCAGAATAAGCCAATAAGTCCTGATACAGAACATGCCATTAAGGAGATAACCACCTTCTTAGGAATGCTATCAGACTATTACATCAAAGATAAAAATGAAGGTCTAAAATTTGAAGACGATTAATAAGATATGAATATTCTAGTTACAGGTGCTAACGGTCAATTAGGAAACGAAATCCAAAATGTATCAAAGAATAGTACGGATAAATATATCTTTACTGACGTATGTGATGGTTATGAGCATTTAGACATAACGGATATAAATGCTATTCGTGAAATGGTTCAGAGCAATCATGTGGAATGTATCATCAATTGTGCTGCATGGACCAATGTGGATAAAGCCGAAACTGCAGGGGAGATTGTAGAGGTGCTCAACGCTACTGCACCGGAAAACCTAGCAAAAGTGATGAAAGAGGTAGATGGCCTACTTGTTCACATAAGTACGGATTATGTCTTTGGTGCTGACCCTTATAACGTTCCCTGCAAGGAAGACCAGAAAGGAACTCCCACAGGTGTCTATGGTCTAACCAAGCTTCATGGAGAACAGAAGATTGTGGCTAGTGGGGTGAAACATATCATCATTCGCACCGCATGGCTTTATAGCGAATATGGACATAATTTTGTCAAGACCATGCTCAATCTCACAGCAACAAAGCCCCAATTGAAGGTTGTCTTTGATCAGTGCGGAACGCCTACCTATGCTGGCGATTTGGCAAATGCAATATATGATATTGTAGAAAACCGCAAATATGAAGGACAAACGGGCATCTATCATTTTAGCAATGAAGGTGTTTGCTCATGGTACGATTTCACTCAGGCTATAGCACATTACGCAGGTAATGATAAGTGTGACATACAACCTTGTCATAGCAACGAATTCCCTTCACCTGTAAAACGTCCTGCGTATAGTGTACTAGATAAAAGCAAAATTAAAGACACATTTGGAATTAAGATTCCTTATTGGACACAATCTCTTAAGTTATGTCTTAAGAATTTAGGAACCCTCAATAATTAAGGCTCTAATATTCGAAGAAGGCGTAAGAAAGTATTATTTCTTGTTAGTGTTATATTTATTGATAATTTTAGAAAACATTTGAGATTACAAGTATGAACGAAATAGAACGCAGACGAACCTTTGCGATTATCTCTCACCCGGATGCTGGTAAAACGACATTGACCGAAAAGTTCTTGCTTTTTGGTGGGCAGATTCAAGTAGCAGGCGCTGTGAAGAGCAATAAGATAAGAAAGACTGCAACGTCTGACTGGATGGATATAGAGAAGCAACGTGGTATCTCTGTATCTACATCAGTTATGGAGTTTGATTATAGCCCCATCGGCTCTGAGCGAGAAGAGGATCAGTATAAGGTGAATATCCTTGATACGCCAGGTCACCAAGACTTTGCTGAAGATACTTATCGTACCTTAACGGCTGTAGATTCTGCAATTATTGTTGTAGATTCTGCGAAAGGTGTCGAGGCGCAAACGCGTAAACTAATGGAGGTTTGTCGTATGCGTAAACATCCTGTTATCATCTTCGTCAACAAGATGGACCGCGAAGGACGTGACCCATTTGAATTGCTAGATGAATTGGAAGAAGAACTTGATATCAAGGTGTTGCCTCTCTCATGGCCTATAGGACAAGGACAACGTTTCAAAGGTGTCTATAATATTTACGAACAACAACTTAATCTCTTTACGCCTAATAAACAACGTGTTACAGAGAAGGTTGCAGTTGATATTTCCTCAAGCGAACTCAATGAACAAGTGGGTGACGAATTTGCAGAGCAACTACGTAATGATCTAGAACTCATAGAGGGAGTTTATCCAACCTTTGACGTTGAAGCCTATCGAAAGGCCGAGATTGCTCCAGTGTTTTTTGGATCTGCACTTAATAACTTTGGTGTACAAGAGTTGCTCAATTGCTTTGTAGAGATAGCACCAAGCCCCCGCCCCACTCTAGCGGAAGAACGTGAGATTGAACCAGTAGAAAACAAATTTACAGGTTTCATCTTCAAGATTACCGCCAATATTGATCCCAATCATCGTTCATGTATCGCTTTTTGTAAGGTTTGTTCGGGTAAGTTTGTGCGAAACCAACCTTATCGTCACATTCGCCTTGATAAAACGCTTCGTTTCTCTTCGCCGACACAGTTTATGGCGCAACGTAAAAGTACGGTAGATGAAGCTTATCCAGGAGATATCGTGGGTTTGCCTGATAATGGCATCTTTAAAATTGGAGATACGCTTACCGAAGGTGAGATGATTCATTTCCGCGGTCTGCCATCTTTCTCTCCATTGTTGTTCAAGTATATAGAAAATGATGACCCGATGAAGCAAAAACAATTCCAAAAGGGTATCGAACAACTGATGAACGAAGGTGTAGCACAACTCTTTGTCAACCAATTTAATAATCGCCGAATTGTTGGAACCGTAGGTCAACTGCAGTTTGAGGTAATTCAGTATCGCTTAGAGCACGAATACAATGCTAAATGCCGTTGGGAACCAGTGCATCTTCATAAAGCATGTTGGATTGAAGCGGATAATGAAGCCGAACTTGAAAGCTTTAAGAAACGTAAGTATCAATATATGGCCAAAGACATTGAAGGACGGGATGTGTTCCTTGCCGACTCTAGTTATGTGTTAAGTATGGCACAACAAGACTTTGAACATATTAAGTTCCATTTTACAAGTGAATTCTGATACCATTATTCACCATACGTCTTAGGACAAAATGCCAATGTGTTTCGTTCTTTCGATGAGAAGAGTGATACACATTGGCTTTTGTTTGCTAACGAAATACTATTGACGCTTTAATAATTGTCAACGTTAATTATTTTTAATAAAATTCCAAAGTCATTTTAGTGTTAAATAATTAATGTATTTTTGCAGTAAGCTAAGAATATAATCAAAAGCGAGTGTAATTATAAACGCTATACAAAAATGAAACAAACCATTTTAGTTACAGGTGGTACAGGTTTTATCGGAAGCCATACCACCGTAGAGTTGCAAGAGGCAGGTTATAAAGTTGTAATCGTGGACAACTTGTCCAACTCTAAGATTGAGGTTCTTGATGGTATCGAGAAGATTACAGGTGTTCGTCCTGCATTTGAGAATGTAGATTTAAGAGACAAAGACGCTACCGAAAATATATTTAAGAAGTATCCCGACATTGCTGGTATCATTCATTTTGCAGCATCAAAGGCTGTTGGAGAGAGTGTACAAAAGCCATTGTTGTATTATAGAAACAACGTGGTATCACTCATCAATCTTTTGGAGTTGATGCCTAAGTATGATGTCAAAGGCATAATATTCTCATCTAGTTGTACCGTATATGGTCAGCCTAACCCAGAGAATCTTCCTGTGACCGAGAACGCACCTCATCAGAAAGCAACGTCGCCTTATGGTAATACTAAAGAGGTGAATGAGCAAATCATCTATGACTATATCCATAGTGGTGCATCTATCAAGAGTATTGTTCTCCGTTATTTCAATCCTATCGGTGCGCATCCTTCTGCGCTTATAGGTGAATTGCCCAATGGCGTTCCTAACAACCTCGTACCTTACGTAACACAGACTGCAATGGGTATCAGAAAGGAACTGACCATCTTTGGAAATGATTATAATACACCTGATGGTACATGTATCAGAGATTATATTTATGTGGTAGATCTTGCTAAAGCTCATGTGGCAGCAATGGCACGCGTGCTAGATCAAGAAACAGAACCTATTGAATACTTTAACATCGGAACAGGAAGTGGCAACTCTACCTTAGAGATCGTAAAGACTTTTGAAGAGGCTACAGGTGTCAAGCTGAATTGGAAATTTGGACCTCGCCGCGAAGGTGATATTGAAAAGATTTGGGGCGACTGCACCAAGGCAAATACAGTACTTGGCTGGAAAGCAGAATCCTCACTTGCCGATGTTCTCAGTAGCGCATGGAAATGGCAACTAAAACTGCGTGAAGATGGGGTGATGTAATCGTCTCTCCTTCCGCTACTAACCTAAACAATTGATTTATTTATTTGTATGAAAAAACTTATTATTATGTGTGTATGTGCGTTAACTATGGGAGTAGTTCACGCACAGGATTTGAAATTGCCTCAATGGGTTAACCAAATCAAGCTATCAGGCTTTGGTATAGCACAATACCAATATAATGGGCAAGAAAATGCAAAAGCTAATAGCTTTATGATAAGAATGGGACGTATCTCCCTTGAAGGTCGAATTTTTGACGATTGGTATTGGAAAGCTCAAATTCAATTTAATGGCAACACGTCGACGCTAGGTTCAAGCCCTCGAATGGTAGACCTATTTGCAGAATGGCAGAAATATAGTTTCTTCAAAGTGAAAGTTGGACAATTCAAGAATCCATTTCTCTTTGAGAACCCGATTAGTCCCTTGGAGCAAGGCTTCATGAGCTATGCGCAAGTGGTGACAAATCTAGCGGGATTCAATGACCGCGCAGGTGGGCATGCTAGCAATGGTAGAGACATTGGTCTGCAAGTCCAGGGCGATTTCCTTAAAAACGAAGCAGGACGTAATCTCTTACATTACCAAGTGGGTGTGTTCAATGGACAAGGTATTAATGTAAAAGATGTAGATCAACAAAAGAACGTGATAGGAGGTCTTTGGGTTATGCCTATAAAAGGTATGCGACTAGGTGCATTTGGTTGGACTGGTTCGTATGCACGTAAAGGAACCTCCCAGTCAGAAGGAATTACTCAATCAACCCTTCGTAAGTTGCAACAGAGACGCTATGCGTTCTCGGCAGAATATGCAAAGGACGATTGGACGGTAAGGTCTGAGTATGCTCACTCAACAGGTTCGGCGTTTGCTAAATCGTTAGTGAATAGTAATGATGAGACTTCTAAGGATATAACGCTTTCTAAAAATGGCGATCGTGCGCAGGGTGTATATGCTTTGGTGATAGCCCCTATCGTTAAAAACAAATTCCATGCAAAGGTTAGATATGATATGTATCAACCCTCAAAGGGCGCAGAGAAGCAACGTAGTCAATACGACTTTGGTTTAGATTATTTGTTTAATAAGAACGTGAAACTCTCTGGGGAATATGCTTATATCCACGATCGATCATTAGCTGATCCAAACTATTCTATGGTGGATTTCCAATTGTCTTTCCGTTTCTAATGAATTCAAATTTGATTACAAGAAAACGAATAACTTACTCAAGATTCAATAGTATTAATATAAGCTATGTCAGAAAACGAACATAACCATCATCATCATCACCACCATCATCGTCATCATGACAAAAGTGAAAAGGAGGTAAGCGACTTTGGTAGTTATCAGCGCAAAAAGAATATACGTAAGAGGTTGGTCAGTATATTGTTTGGCACACTCGTGGTAATCGCCATTGCAATATTAGCCTTTGTCGCTTGGATTTATAGTACAGAGTGATTAGTTGGTGGAAAAGAATTCAAAAACGCATTCTACGTTAGGTAGAATGCGTTTTTGAATTTAATATTAGTTGATACTTCCCGTTAGCATAGTCTATGCGCATGCTATCGTAAAGATCTTTGCCTTGGTTATATAAAGCAAGAGCGACGTGTCCCATAGTACGGCGTAAGTTTATTTCTACGCAAGGATGTAACGCTACATGTTTGTCAGTGCTAACAATCATCATATCCACACCGATGCAACCCTTATACCATGGAGAAACGTCTCTTTTCAGTATTTGGGCTAATCTTTGTATGACTTGGTAAAGAAAATCTATTGAAATCCATTGAGCCAAAAACGTTTCTTTGTTGTACTCCGAATCAAGAAGATTGCCTTCATAAGTTCCTTTGATTGTTTTGAAAATAGAAAGCCCAACAAATGTTACATTGCTTTCGCTAGAAATGAATTCTGCTCCAAAATCAATGACCTTTTCATAGAGAGGTTCTATCATGGCACTTCCTTGTTGCTGGATGACTCCCCTAGCCCATTTCTCTAAGTTCGCATCTAGTCCATGCGTTACCATTCTCACGCCCCGTCCGCTAGAGCTCCATGGCGATTTGAGGACAAATTGGTTTAAGCCTTCGGTATAAGAGATTAACTCTGTCAAAGAATTGATTTCTTTCGCTTCTCCTATAAGCTTAGAAGTTAGATTTATTGAATTAAGAACACTATCTGTAAGCAGTTCTTTTAAAGTTTGCATGGCATACCTTCGGTGACTGATGCCTCGGATATGAAGCAATTCTTCTTCAGTGGCTAGTAGATGGTTAGGTATGTGGCTTTTGCTTAGTTCGTGTTTTATAGCGCTATCCCACCCCCATACGTCTACACTAGAGATTTTATTCTTCCAGCGGGTGAGCTGCTTATGTGTAACAAATTGACATTTAGGTAAGTTAGGAATATTTGGTAAAGTACAACTTTTAGTGCAGCTTGGTTCGTGTACTAAGATTAAATCTCCTTCGTTTGCCCACAATATGGGGAGCCATTCTAGATCTGTACGCATCTGCCGTCCTGCTCGAGGAGCAGTGAAATAAGGATTGTCATAAGCTAATGCAATGTCGTGTTCTGGATTAAAAACATGAAGAATCATAATGTGGACTATGCGTTGATGAAATGATTGATTTTTAATACGATTATCATTGCGTAAAGCAAGATTTAAAAGATATCCTTTGTAGTTTTCCGTACAAAGATAAAGAGAAAGCTATTCACCTCCAAATAAATCCTAAAAAGTTCTTACTTTTGCAATCTATAGTTTGCAAATAATGGAAAGATATTGTACCTTTGCAGATAAATAAGTTATAACACGCATGGATGCTTTTTTTCGTATACACACTTATTTGGTAGAACATACTATTGCAACTGTGAGGCGCACCCTTATGGATGAGATTGATTGGTCTCATCGCATGATTGGCATCAAAGGTATGCGTGGTGTTGGTAAAACAACATTCTTACTCCAATATGCTAAAGAAAATTTTGATGTGCGTGACAAGCAGTGTTTGTATATCAATATGAACAACTTCTACTTCCAAGGGAGAGGTATTTGTGACTTTGCAGGCGAGTTTTATCGTCGTGGCGGAAAGGTTCTTCTTATTGATCAGGTGTTTAAGCAACCAAATTGGAGCAAAGAATTAAGACGTTGCTATGAATACTATCCCAAACTTAAGATTGTATTTACCGGCTCAAGCGTCATGCGTTTAAAAGAAGAGAATCCAGAACTAAATGGTATCGTAAAAAGTTATAACCTACGTGGATTTTCTTTCAGAGAGTATCTCAATCTTGTAACCAACAATCATTTCCCAGCTTATACTTTAGACGAGATATTGAGCAACCACGAACATATCGTGAAGACAATCTTGCCAAAGGTGAGTCCTCAAGAACACTTCCAATCATATCTGCATCATGGATTTTATCCATTCTTCTTGGAAAAGACGAGTTTTTCGGAGAATCTGCTTAAAACGATGAATATGATGACAGAGGTGGATATTCTGTTGATTAAAAAGATTGAACTGCAGTATCTCACCAAGATAAAGAAACTATTCTACCTCTTAGCAACTAATAGTGCAAAAGCTCCGAATATAAGTAAATTGGCTGCAGATATTAAAACAAGCCGTGCCACAGTGATGAATTACATTAAGTATCTAGCAGAAGCACGTTTGATTAATATCGTTTATCATCCAGGTGACGAGTTTCCCAAAAAGCCAGCAAGGGTGATGATGCATAACACTAACCTCATCTATGCCATCTATCCAAGTGTTGCAACTGAACAAGATGTAATGGAAACGTTCTTTGCCAACCAGTTGTGGAAGGATCATATAGTAAATGAAGGACGTAAGCCAACCTATTATCTTATTGATGGTAAGCAGAAATTTAGGATTTGTAATAGTCATGACGAAAAGATTCATAACAGTCCTGATACCATATTTGCAAGATACAATACAGAAATAGGACAAGATAATCGGGTGCCACTATGGCTCTTTGGTTTTTTATATTAAATAGAATTTTCATTTAACACAAACATTATACAATACATTCATTTTAACAAGTTAAAAAAATGGCTAAAGAAAAAAAGTTTATGACTTGTGATGGTAACACCGCAGCGGCGCATGTAAGCTATTTGTTTACAGAGGTAGCTGCTATCTATCCTATCACACCGTCATCACCAATGGCTGAGCACGTAGACGAGTGGGCAGCCAAAGGCCGTAAAAACCTGTTCGGACAGAATGTCTCGATTCAGGAAATGGAGTCAGAAGGTGGCGCAGCAGGTGCAGTGCATGGTTCATTGCAGGCAGGCGCTCTAACGACAACCTTCACGGCATCACAGGGATTGTTGCTTATGATTCCTAATATGTACAAGATTGCAGGTGAGTTGCTTCCTTGTGTATTTGATGTTTCGGCACGTACTCTTGCAAGTCATTCTCTCTGTATCTTCGGTGACCATCAGGATGTTATGGCTTGCCGTCAAACAGGTTTCGCCATGTTCTGCTCTGGTTCAGTACAGGAAGTAATGGACCTTACAGCTGTACCTCATTTGTCTACACTTCACACCTCAGTACCTTTCATCAATTTCTTCGATGGTTTCCGTACATCTCATGAGTACCACAAGATTGAAATGATTGATGAGGAAGAGTTGAAGAAGCTCGTTGATCCAGCAGACGTAAAACGTTTCCGTGATCGCGCACTCACTCCAGAGCGTCCTGTAACACGTGGTACAGCAGAGAACCCAGAGACATTCTTTACACACCGTGAAGCATGTAACCCATATTACGATAAGATTCCTGAAGTAGTAGAGCATTACTTAGGTAAGATTTCAGAAATCACAGGAAGAGAATATCACCTCTTCAATTATTATGGTGCAGAGGATGCTGAGAATGTTATCATCCTTATGGGTTCTGCTACAGAGCCTGCACGTGAAGCTATCGATTACCTATTGAAGCAAGGCAAGAAGGTAGGTATGGTTGCTGTTCACTTGTATCGTCCATTCTCCGTAGATTACCTCAAGAAGGCTCTCCCTGCTACAGTTAAGCGTATTGCTGTGCTTGACCGTACTAAGGAACCAGGTGCAGAGGGTGAACCATTGTATCTCGACGTTAAGTCAGCCCTCTATGATGACGAGCGTCGTCCATTGATTGTAGGCGGTCGTTATGGTCTTGGTTCTTCAGATACCACTCCTGCTAAGATTATCTCTGTATTCAACAACTTGGAGTTGCCACAGCCAAAGAATCATTTCACTGTAGGTATCGTTGATGATGTAACCTTTACATCTCTGCCTGAGGTTGCTGAGATTCCAATGGGTGGTGACAGCTTGTTCGAAGCTAAATTCTATGGTCTTGGTTCTGATGGTACCGTAGGTGCAAACAAGAACTCAGTTCAGATTATCGGTAACAACACCAAGAAGTATTGTCAGGCTTATTTCTCATACGACTCAAAGAAGAGTGGTGGTTTCACATGCTCTCACCTTCGTTTTGGTGACGAACCTATCCATTCTGCTTACCAAGTTAATACTCCAAACTTCGTAGCATGCCACGTTCAGGCTTACTTGCATATGTATGATGTAACCCGTGGTTTGCGTGATGGAGGTACTTTCTTGCTGAATACTATCTTTGATGGTGAAGAACTAGTAAACTTTATCCCTAATAAGGTAAAGCGTTATTTCGCAAAGCACAATATAAAGGTTTATTACATCAATGCGACCAAGATTGGTCAAGAAATTGGCCTTGGTAACCGCACCAACACCATCCTCCAGTCGGCGTTCTTCCGTATTACACAGGTGATTCCTACCGATTTGGCTGTTGAGCAGATGAAGGCATTCATCGTGAAGTCATATGGTAAGAAGGGACAGGATATTGTCAATATGAATTATGGTGCAGTGGATCGTGGTGGTGAGTACAAGGAACTTACCGTTGATCCATCTTGGGCTAACCTTGTTGATGAAGCTGAGGCTGACGACGCTAATACTCCTGCATTCATCAAGGAAATCGTTCGTCCAATGAACGCACAAGCTGGTGACCTCTTGAAGGTTTCCGACTTTGTAAAGCATGACACCGTAGATGGTACATGGTATAATGGTACTGCTGCATTTGAGAAGCGTGGTGTTGAGGCTTTCGTTCCAGTTTGGGATGCAGAAAACTGTATCCAGTGTAACAAGTGTGCTTTCTGTTGTCCTCACGCTGCCATTCGCCCATTTGTTCTTACCGATGAAGAACTAGCTGGCGCTGGTGAACTCGCAACTATCGAAATCAAAGCTCCTAAGGCTATGAGCGGTATGCACTTCCGCATCGAGACTTCAGTGCTTGACTGTTTGGGTTGCGGCAACTGTGCTGATGTTTGTCCTGGTAAGAAAGGTGAGAAAGCCCTTAAGATGGTACCTTTCAATGTTGATGCTGAGGATATGGTTCAAGAAGCAAAGACATGGGAATACCTCGTACACAATGTTACCTCTAAGCAAAATCTTGTTGACATCAAACAAAGTCCTAAGAACTCACAGTTTGCACAACCATTGTTCGAGTTCTCTGGTGCTTGCTCTGGTTGCGGTGAGACACCTTATGTGAAACTTGTATCTCAGCTCTTCGGTGATCGTGAGATGATTGCTAACGCAACAGGTTGTTCATCTATCTATTCAGCTTCAGTTCCTTCAACACCTTACACTACCAACGCTAAGGGTCAAGGTCCTGCTTTCGACAACTCTTTGTTTGAGGACTTCTCTGAGTTCGGACTTGGTATGATTCTTGGTAACAAGAAGATGAAGGAACGCATTGTTAAACTCTTAGGCGATGCCAAGGCACAAGAGGGTGTTTCTGATGAATTCAAGGCTGCCGCTGATGCTTGGATTGCTGCTAAGGAAGATGCAGAAGGAAGTAAGGCTGCTGCAGAAGCTCTCAAGCCATTCTTTGCAGAAGGTGCGGCTAAAGGTTGTGAAATCTGTAGCGAACTTCAGACACTTGAACACTACCTTGTAAAACGTTCACAGTGGATCATCGGTGGTGATGGTGCTTCTTATGATATCGGTTTCGGTGGCTTGGATCATGTATTGTCTACAGGTGAAGACGTAAATGTTCTTGTACTTGATACAGAGGTTTACTCTAACACTGGTGGTCAGAGTTCTAAGTCTACCCCATTGGGTGCTATTGCACAATTTGCTGCTCGTGGTAAGCGTATTCGTAAGAAGGATCTTGGTTTGATGGAAACTACATACGGATATGTTTACGTTGCTCAAGTGGCTATGGGTGCTGACAATGCACAATGCTTGAAGGCTATCCGTGAAGCTGAGTCTTATCCTGGACCATCACTCGTTATCGCTTATGCTCCTTGTATCAATCATGGTATCAAGGGCACCAAGAAGTTGAAGCGTAACATGGGTAAGAGCCAGATGGAGGAAGAACTTGCTGTTAAATGCGGTTACTGGCACTTGTGGCGTTACGATCCACGCCGTGCTGACGAAGGCAAGAACCCATTCCAGTTGGATTCTAAAGAGCCTAACTGGGAAGACTTCCGCGAATTCCTTCTTGGAGAGGTTCGTTACTCTTCAGTTGCTAAGGCTTATCCTGCAGAGGCTGACGAACTCTTCGCTGAGGCTGAACATATGGCAAAACTACGTTATCAGTCATATATCAGAAAGAGCAAAGAAGATTGGAGCGAATAATATCTTATGAACGTGCGTCATAGAACACACTTCATAATCAATCAATAAAGAAAATCCAATGTCAAGCCATAGTTATGGTAAGACGTTGGATTTTCTTTTTATGTTCATTTGTTATTGAACAAATTTTTATACGACCTCGATTTGTCTTATGAAAGTTTGTGTACCTAAACATTTTTGGTTATATTTGTGCATGATTATGATTAGATACACCTTTAGTATAATAAAGGATATAACTACAACTTAAATAAAATTATGATTTTAAGAACCTTATTGATTAGTGCTACTTTGGTTTGTGGATTCACAACGCAAGCGCACTCTCAAAACGCAGCATCGCTAGATTCTAAGGCGTATGCTCCATTCAATCTTGGTGAACTAAAGCCAGAAGGATGGTTGAAGGAATGGGCCAATCGAGCAGCCCAAGGTATGACTCGAACTATTGGGCGCGACTATACCGAGTTTGTGAAAGGATGGAGTGATCCTAACCAAGGTGGATGGTGGCATTATGAACAAACCGCCTATTATACAGATGGCTTCACACGTTTGGCATACTTGCTCGATGATCCAGAACTGATGGCACGTAGTAAGAGCGTCATGGAAGCTGTTGTGGCTCGTCAAGCACCTAATGGGTATATTCATTCTAATAATAAAGAATATGTCAGCAAATGGGGTACGACCGAAGCCGATTATGGATTATATTGGAGTGAAGGCGTTTTTTGTCGTGCAGCTTTGGCTTATTATAGTGCAACGAAAGACCAGCGTGTATTAGAGATGCTAAAGAAGGTTTATGCTAAGTTCCCTCTCTTCACGTTTGATACCACACGACCTTTCGCTGGTGTTACTATGGATAATATGCGCAAACTGTGCGGTGTAGAAAACATGTTTGAACTCTCACGTATCACCGGCGATATGTCCTTTGCCAATCGCGCTCTCGAGGTTCTTCGTGGATACGAATCAGCGTACATAGATTCGTGGACACGTAAAAAAGAATTTTTACGCACGGCTATTTGTCACGGTGTAAGTTTTAATGAAGGTGCTAAGCTACCCGCAATTGCTTACATTTTTAATCATGATCCCGAATATCTTGCCGCATCAGTCAACAATTATGAGTTCTTGCAAGAAAACTCTATGCTTCCTACTGGTGTCAATTCTTCCAATGAACACCTTCATGGCATTGGCGCATTTGAAGCAGCGGAGAGTTGTGATGTTACCGACTTTATGTGGTCTAACATCTGGTTAGCCCGTGCCACCGGCAATGCTTGCTATGGAGATCGCATAGAACAAGATGCGTTTAATGCACTTCCAGGTTCAGTCAACTCCACCTTTACACATTGTGTGTACACCCAAGCACCTAATCGTATACCAGGCTTCCATCTACGCATTCGTGATGATGGCCAATACTACAAAGAGATGCACTGGCCCACTTGTTGTCCATCAAATATCAATCGTGCTTTGCCCAATTATATTATGAACATGGCAATGATTAACGGATTGGGCGAGATTCTTTGGCTCACCTATGGTCCTGCTCATCTTAAGACTAACGATGGTAAGTATGATATTCTTTGTGAGACTGAGTATCCTTTCCGTGACAACCTCACTTTCACGCTTAATACCATTCCACAAAAACAAGTATTACGTTTCCGTGTACCCTCTTGGTGTACCAATCCCACCCTGCTTATCAATGGGAAGACTGTGAAGTTTACCATTAAGGACAACTATATCACATTAAACAATAAATGGAAAGCAGGAGACAAGATTCAGCTATGCTTCCCTATGAAACCACAGTTGGTTACGGGTAAGGAGAAGTTCCCTTATTTTAATGGTAAGAAGGCACCATCATGGGGTATTATGGTAGAGAATACCCCTGAAATGAAACTTGATGGCTTTGTTGACCAAGGTCGTTGCGCATGGGTCACTTACGGACCATTGTTGTTTGCCATGTCTATGCAGCAGGGCAACCGGGATCAGTTTGATATCAATGAGGAACTATGGACAGAATATCGTTATGCGCTTTCTCCCAAGAGCTTGGAGAATTACACCATTGATACCACGCAGGTTTGCCACCCATTCATTTGGAGCTACACCAAGGCGCCTTTGACTATCAATGCCAAAGCCGAACTAGTGGATTGGAATCCAGATAAGGGTGATCCGGTAATGCCTCTAACAACACCGGCAACTATAAAGAAAGATGTACCAGTGAAGTTGATACCTTATGGCTTCCTAGCCTATCGCATGTCAATGTTCCCATTAGTGGATGAATAATAATTTAGCCCAAATCGGTTGTCTTACCGGTTTGGGCTAATCTATTAATGATCGGATTGATTATCCGAAGAGTTAAAGATTATCTTTCCTTATTTTTACAAGCTAACTCTACAGCCATTTGTTGCTGAAGGTCTTTTGCTGCTTCTGCAGCTTTCTCTGCAAAGTCCTCTCCGTTAGAAGCGTATATTATTCCTCGTGAAGAATTAACTAGCAAACCGCAATCGTCTATCATACCATACAGACACACATCGTGCAAGCTACCACCTTGAGCACCTACGCCTGGAACTAGAAGGAAGTGGCGTGGAGCTGACTTACGTACAACCTCAAACATGGAACCTTGTGTAGCACCGACAACGTACATCATGTTATCTTCATTTCCCCATTCCTGACTTTTCTTGAGCACTTTCTCAAACAAAGCGACACCCTCGTTATCAGTAGTAAACTGAAAATCGTGACTACCCTTGTTACTTGTGAGAGCCAATAGGATAACCCATTTGTTAGGATATTCTAAGAAAGGAGACACACTATCTTCTCCCATATAAGGTGCAACGGTCAACGAATCAATGTTGTAATGTTCGAAGAATGTGCGAGCATACATGCTAGATGTGTTTCCGATATCACCTCGTTTGGCATCTGCAATGATAAAGTGATTGGGATAATACTTTTGTAAGTACTGAATAGTCTTCTCAAAGGCAATCATACCATCTGTACCCATACATTCATAGAAAGCCAGATTAGGTTTGTAAGCTACGCAATAAGGCGCAGTAGCATCAATGATGGCTTTATTAAAGTTGAATATAGGGTCATCCGTACCAAGAAGATGTCTTGGAATACGCTTCAAATCGGTATCAAGACCTACACATAGAAAGGTCTCTTTCTTGAAGATTTGCTCAACGAGTTGTTCTCTTGTCATAGTATGTTTTATTTTTCGATTTCTGTGTTTGGAATGTTGGGATATTGATCAGGGTCACGACGCAAGGATACCATACGTCTGACAAATTCTTCCGCTTGTACTACGTTTTCTTGTTTGTCTTCTTCCTTTTGACGAGTATATCTTATCCCCATAAGTCAAAGTCTATGCTATTATAATTCAGATTCCTTGAGTTTCTCAGCGTTTTCTGCAACAGTTAACGCATCGATAACGGGTTGTATATTACCTCCGAGGAATCCTTGTAGGTCATGTGTGGTAAATCCTATGCGATGATCAGTGACGCGACCTTGTGGAAAGTTGTAGGTTCTGATCTTCGCAGAACGATCACCCGTTGATACCAAACTCTTACGACGACTAGAGATGTCATCGATGTATTTCTGATGTTCGTGATCATAGATATAGGTATAAAGGCGGCTCAAAGCGCGTTCTTTATTCTTAGGCTGGTCACGTGTTTCGGTACATTCGATGAGGATCTCCTCTACCTCACCCGTATTAGGATTTTTCCAAGGATATCTCAAGCGCACACCCGATTCTACCTTGTTTACGTTCTGTCCTCCAGCACCACTTGAGCGGAAGGTATCCCACTTGATATCTCCCTCGTTGATGTTGACCTCAAACTTGTCTGCTTCAGGAAGCACAGCCACAGTTGCTGCGGAAGTCTGCATACGTCCGTTTGATTCTGTAACAGGAACGCGCTGTACGCGATGTACACCACTCTCGTATTTGAGAATACCATATACGTTGTCTCCGCTTACAGCAAAGTCAATCTCTTTATATCCGCCTACTGCACCTTCTGAAGCATCCGTCACGCTGAGTTGCCAACCTTTGCTATCGCAGTAACGTTTGTACATGTTAAACAAGTCACCAGCAAACAGACAAGCCTCATCGCCACCAGTTCCAGCTCTGATTTCCATCTGAACGTTCTTGCCGTCTTCAGGATCTTTTGGTACTAAAGCGATTTTTATCTCCTCCTCTAGTTGAGGCAGGTAAGCTTCCGACTGAGCGAGCTCTTCGCGAGCCATCTCCTTCATGTCTGGGTCCGACTCGTTCATGATAATGTCCTTGGCGTCATTGATAGCATTGAGGCAATCCACATATTTCTTACGTGCCTTCATGATATCCTCAAGGTCTTTGTACTCCTTTGTTAGCTTCACATATCGTTGCTGATCAGCGATAACTGAAGGGTCAGTTATCAGCGTAGAAACTTCTTCGAAACGAGCTTCAAGACCATCAAGCTTTTGCAGTATATGATTCATTCGAATGATTTATTTCTTTAATAATCAATTATATAAGTATCTTGGTTAATATAAAGATTCAAAGCGGCATTAGTAATTAAACTCTCCGAACTCACTCTTGATACATAGTGAGCGTGGGCCTTCCTCAATATGACCCACCACCTGAGCATCAATGCCAAAACTCTGACTGATAGCAATAACTTGTTCTGCCACCTCTGGGCGTACATAGATTTCCATTCTATGACCCATGTTGAACACCTGGTACATTTCTTTCCAGTCAGTCTGAGAACAATCATGGATCATGCGGAACAATGGAGGTACGGGGAACATATTGTCTTTTATCACACGACAGTTGTCGCCAACGAAATGCATTACCTTCGTTTGTGCTCCACCGGTGCAGTGAATCATACCGTGAATCTCAGGACGCAGTTCGTCAAGCATTTGCTTGATTACAGGAGCATAAGTTCTTGTAGGAGAAAGTACTAGCTCGCCCGCATTTACAGACAATCCCCTAAGTGTCTCTGTGAGTTGATATTTGCCGCTATACACCAGTTCATCGGGTACGGCATGGTCAAAACTTTCAGGATATTTGGTCGCTAGGTACTTAGCAAAGACATCATGGCGAGCCGATGTAAGACCGTTGCTACCCATACCGCCATTGTAACGATGCTCGTATGTAGCTTGTCCTGTGGAGCTCAAACCCACGATTACATCACCAGGAACGATGTTGGCATTGTTGATGACATCTTTGCGTTTCATACGGCAAGTCACAGTAGAGTCGACAATGATGGTGCGAACCAAGTCGCCTACGTCAGCTGTCTCACCACCTGTAGGCCAAATGCCAATTCCCATCTCGCGAAGCTCTTGAAGCAATTCGTCCGTACCATTGATGATGGCTGATATCACCTCGCCCGGAACGAGCATCTTGTTACGGCCGATTGTGCTTGAAACCAAGATGTTATCCACAGCACCAACACAGAGCAGATCGTCCGTATTCATCACGATAGCATCCTGCGCAATGCCTTTCCATACGCTTAGGTCACCTGTCTCTTTCCAGTACATATAAGCCAAACTCGACTTCGTACCTGCGCCATCGGCATGCATGATATTGCAATATTCTGGATCATTACCTAATACGTCAGGGATGATTTTGCAAAATGCTTGAGGAAAGATTCCTTTGTCTATGTTCTTAATAGCGTTGTGTACGTCTTCTTTTGCAGCACTCACACCACGCATCATATATCTGTTGTTCATATCTTCTTAATGTAAAATATAATTAATCTATTTGTGTTTACTCTTCGCCATTCCAAAAGTCCCATGACGCAAACGCTTGTAGTAGCAGCATCTCAAGACCATTCTTTACTGTTGCTCCGTGTGCAGCACCTTGTTTCATAAACATCGTGTTGTCCGGATTATATAACAAGTCGTAAAGTAACGTATGCGAATCCATTGCCTCATAAGGCAACTGAGGACAATTCTCTACATTGGGATACATACCCACAGGAGTGCAATTGACAATAACGTTGTATTCCTTGACAATCTCTGGTGTTACTTCTTCGTATGTCAAGCAATTGGGTTTCTTCGTACGTGAGACAAATACTGATTCTAAGCCAAGAGAATGCAGACCATAATGAATAGCCTTTGAAGCACCACCCGTACCTAATATTAAGGCTTTGTGGTGATAACGTTCTATCAGTGGCTCTATACTCTTGGTAAATCCGATGACATCGCTATTAAAGCCTTTTAAGATTGTTTTGTTTTTCTGATGAGTGATTCGGATCACATTCACCGCTCCGATAGCTTTAGCCTCAGGACTTAGTTCGTCTAGATACTGCAACACTTGCTCTTTGTAGGGGCAAGTGACATTCAGCCCTCTAAGATCAGTGTTAGTTTCCAATATCTCCGTGAGATTTTCTATCCTAGGAATCTCAAAGTTGATATATGCAGCGTCAATCTTCTCGTTCTCAAACTTCTCGTTGAAATAACCTATCGAGAATGAGTGCCCTAACGGATAACCGATTAATCCATACTTATCCATAATGTACTGTGTATTGGCGTTAAGTCTTATTTGTTTGCTATATAAAGAGTACAGATGCCAAAGGTAAGACGACGGAATGTGCTTTGACTGAATCCTATTTCTTTAAACAACTTCACCATAGTTTCGCCTTGAGGAAAAGCTTCTATCGTTTTGTTTAGGTAGGAATAGGCACTGGCATCTTTAGAGATTAACCTTCCATAATAAGGAAGTATCGTGCGCGAATAGATTCGGAATAACTGCTTCATAGGGAACGAAACGGGTGTTGTGAGTTCAATGATGCATAGTTGTCCTCCAGGTTTCAGTACACGATACATCTCAGACAAACCCTTTTTCAGATCCTGGAAATTGCGTATTCCAAAAGCAGCCATCACAGCATCAAATGTATTTTGGGGAAAAGATAGATTGAGACAATCGTCTTTCTGAAAACGGATAATCTCCTCTAGATGGGCTTGCTTCACCTTTTCTTTACCAATCTTCATCATCCCCATGGATATATCCACTCCGATGAGCTGTTGGGGATGTAAAGATTTAGCAGCTTGAATAGCAAAGTCGCCCGTACCTGTTGCCACATCTAGAATGTATTGTGGCTTGTTGGGTATCATTTGCTTGATAGCCTGTTTACGCCAATACTTGTCTATATCCCATGACAAGCGATGGTTTAAGGTGTCATAGGTAGGGGCGATGTTATCAAACATCTCCTCTACCTGTTTGCCTTTTTCTCCTTTATGATAAGGATTGATCTTTTCCTGTTCGAACATAGAGATCTTACTTACGAGTAGCAAGATATTGTTTTACATTATTTTCGATGCGAGCTGCGATATCACCTTCTTCTATTGCTTTGTTGAATGTCTCACCGGTGATATGCTCATATAGCTCTATATATCTGTTGCTGATGCTTTCAGCAAACTCATCCGTAATCTCGGGCATGGTCTGTCCAGGCTCATTCATGAAGTTATGGTCGATAAGCCATTGACGAACAAACTCTTTAGAAAGTTGCTTCTGAGGTTCTCCTTTAGCAAACTTCTCTTCATAACCCTCTGCGTAGAAATAACGACTTGAGTCTGGCGTATGGATCTCGTCAATCAGATACACCTTTCCATCACGTTTGCCAAACTCATATTTCGTGTCAACGAGAATCAAGCCATGCTTAGCAGCTACTTCTTGACCGCGAGCAAAGAGCTTACGAGTATAGTCTTCCATCACTTTGTAGTCTTCCTCGCTTACAATACCTTGGCTAATAATCTCTTCACGTGAGATATTCATGTCGTGACCTTCGTCAGCTTTGGTTGTTGGTGTAATGATTGGTTCGGGGAAACGTTGGTTTTCCTTCATACCGTCAGGGAGCTTCACACCACAAATCTCACGGCAGCCATTCTTGTATTCTCTCCAAGCAGATCCTGTGAGGATGCCACGAATAATCATTTCCACTCTGAAACCTTCACATTTCAACCCCACAGTGACCATTGGGTCAGGAGTTGCCAATTTCCAGTTGGGACAGATGTCCGTAGTGAGATCTAAGAACTTTGCAGCAATCTGATTGAGCACTTGTCCTTTGAACGGTATTCCTTTGGGCAACACAACATCAAAAGCAGAGATGCGGTCGGTTGCAACCATTACCATTAGGTCGTCGTTAATGTCATAAACATCACGAACCTTACCATGATACACGTTTTTTTGTCCATCAAAATGGAAATCAGTTTTTGTTAAAGCTTTCATTGGTTATTATTGTTTTGTAGTTTCGTTTGTTCTTGTACCTTGTCGTATGCTTCGTAAGCATTCACTATGCGTGTCACCAGTTTGTGTCTGACGATATCTTTCTTGCCTAGCTCTATCACTCCAATGCCAGGAATGTCACGCAGAATGGAAAGTGCTTGGCGCAATCCGCATTTATGTCCATGAGGCAAATCGATCTGAGTCAAATCGCCAGTGATAATCATCTTAGTATTCCACCCCATACGGGTCAGAAACATACGTATCTGTTGTGGTGTGGTATTTTGTGCTTCGTCGAGAATCACCACGGCGTCACTTAGCGTTCTACCACGCATGAAAGCAAGAGGTGCTATCTGAATGATGTTCTTATCCATCATGTCTTGAAGCCGTGCCTGTGGCAACATATCTTCCAATGCGTCGTAAAGAGGTTGTAGGTAAGGGTCTATCTTGTCCTTCATGTCGCCTGGCAAAAAACCTAATTTTTCCCCGGCTTCGACTGCTGGACGAGACAAGATAATCTTCTTTGCCGTCTTTTCTTTTAGTGCTTTAACAGCCAAAGCAATACTAAGATAAGTTTTCCCCGTACCTGCTGGCCCTACAGCAAACACCATATCATTGGCTTCATAAGCATCAATGAGTTGTTGTTGGTTCTCGCTTCTAGGTTTTATGGGGCGTCCCGTAATGGTATATGCCACTACCCCTTTCACTGCGTCCGCATGGGTTCGTTCACCCTTTATTATGTTGAGAATATCCTCCTCGGTTATCTTGTTGTATTTCAGCACATGTCTGCGCATCGTCTCGATATGTTCTTCAAAGGATGCGAGTTCTTCCTCATCACCTAAAACACGGAGAACATTATCTCTTGCTACGATCCTCATCTTGGGATAAAGCGACTTAATCATCTGTAGATGACAATTGCCTACCCCATAAAACATCACGGGATCAATATCTTCTAGTATTATATGCTTTTCTATCAAGATACGTCTTTTATATTTGCTGCAAAGTTACGGTATTTTTTTTATATACTCTACAATTTTTGGGTGTATTTCAAATCTAATCGTCTTAGCAATTACAATTTTTTTGTATCGGCCTATTTTGCTCTTAAACTCCCAGTTTAGAAATTTGTTTTTATTTCTAATGCGCGCAATCGCATTCCCTTATACAATCACATTGCTATGCACTTTGTTATGACGGGTTTATTTGTGATAACGTGTTGAGGCTAAAATGGGTTGTATTATGTAAAGAAACTATCATGGAATAAGCCCTAGTTTGAAATGGCAAAATAGAAAATAGAGAGACGTAGAATGTTCATTATTATTCTCAAAACACTCTGTGGTAAGCTAAAACCTATCCTTTGACATCCTCAAAGAGCCTGTTTTACCTTCCAAAAGAGCCCCTATTGAAGAGTCAAATAGGCTCCGTTGGCCTCGTTTTGAAGCGTTTATGAGATAAAAAATCTGCGTTTTTTGACGTTTAAACGATGTTGTTGGATACAACTGTCATATTATCAGGTGTTTACATTTCTCGTAAATTCTGATTCAAATTAGCCTCTTATGCATAATTTGTGAGATATGACGAGGTATATGTAAATATATTTCTGTTCTCCGATTGTGTTTCCTTGGTATTTATTGAGAGCTTGTTTTGAAAGTCTACTTTAGGCTTGATAAGGCGATTCTGTCATGTAATTGCCAAGTACTAAAGCGCGTTTCAAGGCTTGCGATTTGTATGAAGTAATGGTCATTTATTCTTAATCTTCATTATTTTTAGGATGAAATAACCTATCTTTCATGGTCGGTTTACTAAAAAAGCATTATCTTTGCAAAATAAATATTTTAAGATTTAGTTACATGGAAATTACCGCAAAGCAGATTGCAGCACTTGTCGACGGACGAATAGAGGGCGACGAAAGCGCTCAAATCAGTACGTTTTGTAGAATCGAGGAAGGCGCTAAAGGTGCTATCACCTTCTTGTCAAGTCCCAAATATACCCATTACTTATATTCCACTTCTGCTAGTGTTGTTCTTGTTGATGAGTCTATTACCATAGATAAACCCACAGAAGCAACGCTGATTTATGTAAAGAATGTTCGCGATTGTGTAGCCAAATTGCTTCAGATGTACGAGAGCATGAAATCTCAACCAAAGGGCATCAGTGAGCAAGCATACGTTTCACCTAAAGCAACCTTAGGTGAGAATGTCTATGTTGGACCTTTTGCGTATATAGGTGATGGTGTAACAGTGGGTGATAACACGCAGGTGTTTCCCAACACCACTATCCTTGATGGTGTAACCATTGGTAGCAACTGCATCCTTTATCCTAATGTGACGGTATATCATGGATGCAAAATCGGTAATGGCGTTATCCTACATGCAGGTAGCGTCATTGGTGCTGATGGCTTCGGATTTGCTCCTAACCCAGCAACCAACCAATACGATAAGATTCCGCAGATAGGTATCGTAACCTTGGAAGACAATGTAGAGATTGGTGCTAATACGTGCGTGGATCGCTCTACAATGGGTTCTACCGTTGTACGTAAGGGCGTTAAGCTAGATAACCTTGTTCAGATTGCTCACAATACCGACATTGGCGAGAACACCGTGATGTCTGCACAAGTGGGCATAGCAGGAAGCACGAAGGTGGGACAATGGTGTATGTTTGGCGGTCAAGTGGGTATAGCCGGACATATCACCATTGGTGACAAAGTGTTCTTAGGTGCTCAGAGCGGTGTCCCTGGTAGCTTGAAGAGCAACCAGCAGCTCATAGGTACTCCTCCTATGGAGCAACGTCCCTACTTTAAGTCGCAAGCTTTATTCAGACGATTGCCTGAGATGCGCAAAGAGATTGACGAGTTAAGAAAGGAGATAGAACAACTTAAACAAAACAAATAAAACCTTTTTACAGGTTAAGAATATAAAATGGAAAAACAAAAAACACTGAAAGGAAGTTTCTCCCTTTGTGGCAAAGGTCTACATACTGGTTTAAGTCTTACTGTGACCTTTAACCCAGCTCCCGAAAACACTGGTTATAAGATTCAACGCATAGACCTTGAAGGTCAACCTATCATTGATGCTACAGCTGATAACGTGGTAGACACACAACGAGGTACGGTTATCGCTAAAGGTGATGTACGCGTAGGTACGATAGAACATGGTATGGCAGCTCTTTATGCCATGGGCATAGACAACTGCTTGATACAAGTGAATGGCCCCGAGTTTCCTATCTTGGATGGTAGTGCCATCATGTATGTAGAGAAGATTAAGAGCATCGGTCTTGTAGATCAGAACGCACCAAAAGATTTCTATATCATCCGAAAGAAGATTGAGATCAAGGCTGGCGACTCTGTTATTACTATTCTGCCCGACGAGAAGTTCTCGATAACAGCTATGTGCTCGTTCAACTCTCAGTTTATCAGTAGCCAGTTTGCAACCCTAGACGATGCAGCTAAATTTGAAGGCGAGATTGCTCCTGCACGTACTTTTGTCTTTGTGCGTGATATCATGCCGTTGCTGCAAGCCAATCTGATTAAGGGTGGCGACCTAGACAATGCCATTGTGATCTATGAGCAAAAGGTAACACAGGATAAGCTTGACCAACTTGCCGACTTGCTTAAGGTGCCACACATGAATGCAGATGAGATTGGATACATTCAGCACAAGCCTCTCAAGTGGGCTAACGAGTGTACACGTCACAAGCTGCTAGACATTATCGGTGACATGGCACTGATAGGAAAGCCTATTAAGGGTAGAATCATCGCAACGCGACCTGGCCACACTGTGAATAATAAGTTTGCTAGACTGATGCGCAAAGAGATACGCAAGCATCAGGTGCAAGCTCCTATCTACGATCCCAACGATGAACCGATAATGGATAATGTGCGCATCCGTCAATTGTTGCCTCACCGTTATCCTATGCAGTTGGTAGACAAGGTTATCCAGCTAGGCCCAACGAGCATCGTGGGTATCAAGAATGTGACAAGCAATGAACCTTTCTTCCAAGGTCACTTCCCACAGGAGCCTGTCATGCCAGGTGTGTTGATGGTGGAAGCCATGAGTCAATGTGGTGGTTTGCTCGTTCTTAACCAACTAGAAGAGCCTGAGCGTTGGTCCACTTATTTCCTCGGACTTGATAACGTCAAGTTCAGACAGAAAGTGGTACCAGGTGATACGTTGATTTTCCGCGTGGAACTCTTACATCCAGTGCGCCATGGCATTAGCTCAATGAAGGGTTATATGTTTGTGGGTGACAAGGTTGTGGCTGAAGCATCATTCACGGCACAAATCATAAAGAATAAATAATGAATGCGCGAACCTTAATTCATTAAGCCAATTCGCAGAATTAATAATCAATACTGATCATGAACATAATAAGTCCATTAGCATACGTTCACCCCGAAGCTCAGTTGGGCGATGGCAACGTCATAGGCCCCTTTTGTTATATTGACCGCAATACAGTCCTAGGCGACAATAACGTCTTGCAGAATGCGGTTACCATACATGTAGGTGCACGCATTGGTAACAACAATGAGTTCTTCCCTGGTGCTAGTATCTCTACCAAGCCTCAAGACTTGAAGTTTAAAGGCGAAGAGACCCTTTGCGAAATAGGTGACAACAACTCTATACGTGAAAACGTTACCATCTCAAGAGGTACGGCTTCTAAAGGTACCACTATCGTGGGAAGCAATAACCTCTTAATGGAAGGAATGCACATCGCACACGATTGCGTGGTGGGTTCACACATCATCGTTGGCAATTCGACCAAGTTTGCTGGTGAGGTTACCATAGATGACCATGCCATCATCTCCGCTTCTGTGCTTTGTCACCAGTTCTGTCATATCGGTGGTTATGTGATGATACAAGGCGGAAGTCGTTTCTCGATGGATATCCCTCCTTATATTATTGCTGGTAAAGAACCTATCCGTTATGCGGGTATCAACATCATTGGTCTGCGCAGACATGGCTTCTCTAACGAGCTCATCACCCTTATACATGATGCTTACCGCGTAATCTATGGTGAAGGTACACGTGAAGAGAAGATTCAGCGCATAAAGAACGAATTCCCACAAACCAAGGAGATAGAATATATCATACAGTTTGTTGAATCGTCTAAGCGAGGTATCATCAAATAGGATACTTTCCTTCGGTGCATCTTATCGTCATTACAGGCCCAACAGCAGTAGGCAAGACACAAGCTACCTTGCGTCTTGCCCAAGCATTTTATGCACCGATTATCAATGCCGACTCACGTCAGATTTATGCCGAACTGCCTATTGGCACAGCAGCACCTACTGCAGAAGAGCAACAACAGGCGGTTCACTACTTTGTTGGCAATCACTCTGTTACCGAATATTACTCGGCCAGTATCTACGAACAGGAGGTTTTGACATTGATTCAGGACCTTCAAGCGCAACATGATGTAGCCATCTTGTCTGGCGGCTCGATGATGTATATCGATGCCGTATGTAATGGTATAGATGATATCCCCACCGTGACTGATGATGTGCGAACGATGATGATGCAACGCTACCAAGCTGAGGGATTGCAATCGTTGGTTGACGAACTGAAACTCTTGGATCCTGTCCACTGGGACGTAGTGGACAAGAACAACCCGCGACGTGTCATTCACGCATTAGAGATTTGTATACAGACCGGTAAGCCCTACTCTAGTTTTCTGAAGCGTGCGCGAAAGGAACGCCCATTCACTTGTATCAAGATTGGGCTTAACCGCGATCGTGCGGTGTTGTATGACCGCATCAACCAGCGCACTATGGCAATGATTGAGGACGGATTCGTGGAGGAAGCCTTACGTATGTATCCCTATCGACATCTGAACGCATTGAACACCGTTGGCTATAAAGAGATGTTCGATTATCTAGATGGATTGGTAACGTTACCCGACACTATAGCCAAGATACAAAGTGCCACACGGCGCTATGCTCGCAAACAACTCACCTGGTTCAAGCGCGATCCGGAAATGAGATGGTTTGATCCCGAAAACGTTGAAGAAATCTTAAATTATATTCGTTGTAAATTGTAATTAAGCCATTTTACGTACCTTTGCATTGTTCTGCGTCAACGAAAAGGATAAGAAGGCAGAACAACGAACGTTTACATATACAAAGGTAACTAATACACAAGATTCTTTTAAGAAACAAGTATGAGGATAATCAAAAACTTATGGAGAGCCATTATAGGCTTCTTCCCTTGGTATGCCAATCTATACAAAGGACGTCCTTGGTACACCAAGACTCTATTAGGAATCACCTCGTTTATTGTCGCTATTTTCATCTACCTTGGTATGGTAGACATCAATTTGTTTTGGCTCTTTGGTAAGTCGCCAGGCTTTTCTGAGATACAGACCCCTCCCACCTTCTCTGCTTCCATCATCTATAGCTCCGACTCAGTGATGATAGGCAAATACTTTAAGCAGAATCGTATGCCTATCCGTTATGATGAGGTGAACCCCGTATTTTGGCAAGCGCTTGTAGATACGGAGGACGAACGTTTCTATAGTCATCATGGTATCGACTATCTTGGCATTGGCGGCGCTATTAAGGACGCTATCACGAGAAGCGACGCACGTGGTGCATCAACCATCACACAGCAATTGGCTAAGAACATGTTTAGCGTACGTAGCAAGACCTCAACGGGATTGCTGGGACATGTCCCCGGACTTCGTATGCTAATCAACAAAAGCAAAGAATGGATTATTGCCACTAAGCTCGAGCTTATCTACAATAAGCAGCAGATCATTACGATGTATGCCAACACCGTCGATTTTGGTAATAACGCGTATGGTATCATGACTGCTGCAAAGACCTACTTTGATAAGAAACCGAGTGAGCTCACACCTGAACAATGTGCTACGTTGGTGGGTATGCTCAAGGCAACAACAACTTATAACCCCATACGCCATCCCGAGAACGCAATCAAGAGACGTAACACGGTACTATATAATATGGTAACGCATGGCGATCTAGCTGAAGCCGACTATCAGACCTACTCTAAGCGCCCCTTGGGTGCCGAACTCCATGTAGAGGAAAACTATGACGGACAAGCTCAGTACTTCCGTGAAGCGATTTCTAAATACTTGTCTAAATGGCTCAAAGACAACGACTATGACTTGTATAGCTCCGGTTTGAGAATATACACCACCATTGATACGCGTATGCAGAAGCTTGCCGAGGATGCTGCGCATAGACAGATGCGTGTCATTCAGCGCAACTTTGATAACCATTGGTCTATTCGTCGTAACGCAGATTATTGGCAGGCCAACAACCCTTGGCGTGACGAGACGGGGAATGAAGTGCCTGGTTTCATTGAAGGTATAGCTGAGCGTCTGCCTATTTATCGTCAGTTACAAGAACGTTATCATGGTAACATAGACAGCGTGATGAACTATCTCAACACGCCAAGACGTGTCATGGTGTACGATTATGATAAGGGACGTGTTGAGAAGACTATGTCCACAATGGACTCTATACGTTATATGGTGTCATTCATGCACACCGCAATGGTTGCTATGGAACCCCAAACAGGGGCAGTCAGAGCCTGGGTGGGTGATGTCAACTTTGATACATGGAAGTATGATAAGGTGACCAGTGAACGCCAGCCCGGTTCTACCTTTAAACTGTTTGTCTACACAGAAGCGATGAACCAAGGCCTCATCCCCTGTGACAAGCGTCGTGACCAATATGTGTCTATGCAAGTGCTTGATAAGAAAACAGGACAATACAAGACTTGGACGCCTACCAACGCCAATGGTCGATTCTCAAATGATAGCATTGCGCTGATGAGTGCCTTTGCGCAAAGTATCAATTCTATAGCTGTGAATCTAGGACAAGAGGTAGGTATCAGTAATATCATCAAGACCGCTCAAGCGATGGGTATAGAGAGCCCGTTAGAGAATGAACCGTCATTGGCATTGGGATCAAGCGATGTCAACCTGCTTGAAATGGTCAATGCTTATAGCACTGTCGCAAATGATGGCAAACGTCATAGTCCGGTTCTTGTTACGAAGATTCTCGACCCAGAAGGAAACGAGGTCTACACTGCACCTGATGATCAAACGCAAGCCATCCCCTACAAGACCGCATTTCTGATGCAACAGATGCTCAAAGCTGGTCATACTGAACCTCGTGGAACCAGTATGCCTATTAACGCATACATCACCAATGATACGGAATGGGGCGGAAAGACTGGTACATCTAACAACCATTCAGATGCTTGGTTCATGGCTGTGAGTCCTAATCTCGTTGTAGGTAGTTGGGTCGGAGGCGAATATCGTTGCATCCACTTCCGAACGGGAGCGTTAGGACAGGGCTCACGCACGGCATTACCTGTTGTTGGCGAGTTTATCAAGGCTTTGATGAACAATGCGTATTTCCACAACAAGTATAAGGGTAAATGGCCGCCTGCAGACAAAGACGAGATAGAACCTACGATGTATCAATGTCAGCGAATGGTGATACACACCCAAGAAGTGGACACTGCTTATCAGAACCGTAGAAGACATCACTATTTCGATGATGAATCCGAGGAAGATGACGAGGAACAGATGAACGCAACAGAACCTTCTAATATGGATAGAGAGCCTACGCGTGATGAAAATAATCCGTCAAACGGTAGCCCCACGCATCGAAACAATGAGAATATAGCATTATAATCAAAACAATATCGCTACAATCATCCAACTATAGTAGAACGAATCGTGTTCACAAACACCGCCAAGCCTATAGTTGGATGTGCTTTTAAAGTATGGCCGACAATACCACTACTACCCAGCTAGACCTCAACAATAAAGAATGGCAGCAGGCCTTGCAGGTTATTCAATACACCAATCATTCCATCTTTCTAACAGGAAAGGCTGGAACGGGTAAGTCGACCTTCTTAAAGTATGTCGCTCAAACGGTAAAGAAGAAGCATGTCATACTAGCCCCTACGGGCATCGCCGCTATTAACGTAGGCGGCGTCACGCTTCACTCGTTCTTCAAACTACCTTTTTATCCTCTTTTGCCCAACGACTCTCGTTATTCGGTGAGGAACATCAGAAAGGAACTGAAGTATAACAGCGAAAAGTGCAAACTCTTGCGTGAGGTGGAACTGATCATCATCGATGAGATTTCGATGGTAAGAGCAGATATCATCGACTTTGTGGATAAGGTTCTTCGTATATACACCCACCGCATGAAAGAGCCTTTCGGAGGCAAACAGATGCTCTTTGTCGGAGATGTATATCAGTTGGAGCCGGTACTGAAAGATGATGACCGAAAGCTGTTGCAACCATTTTATACAAGCAACTATTTCTTTGGAGCACGTGTGTTCCAAACGTATTCGCTCGTAAGCATCGAACTTAAAAAGGTTTACAGGCAGGTTGATCCCACATTCATCACCATCCTAGACCGAATCCGGACCAACAACGTCACCTCGCACGATCTCCTTAAGCTCAATACTCGGGTGATAGCTAAGCCTATAAAGGAAGAGAAGGCTGCAGGTAGCCAAGACGCAAATCCTCAAGATGCGTTAGACGAAACGCTAACCATCACCTTATCCACCCGACGTGATCAAGTGGATTGGATCAATGCGCAAGAGCTTGACAAGCTACCAGGTGACCCAACAACCTTTTATGGGATAGTGGAAGGCGACTTTCCTCAAAGTTCTCTCCCTACCCCACAGGAACTTTCGCTTAAAGTGGGGGCGCATGTGATGTTTATCAAGAATCACGTAAACCACCTGTGGGTTAATGGTACGCTGGGCAGAGTCATCGGTATTGACGAGGAAGAGGAGCTCTTATATATCCGTACTGACGATGGTGCTGAACTGCAAGTGGAGAAAGAGCAGTGGGAGAACACGAGATATCATTACAACGAGACGGAGAATAAGATTGAAGAGGAGATTATAGGCACTTACCAACAGTTTCCTGTAAAACTAGCTTGGGCCATCACCATACATAAAAGCCAAGGTCTTACGTTTAACAATGTGTTCATCGATTTCACCGGTGGGGTCTTTGCTGGTGGTCAAACCTATGTGGCGCTTTCTCGCTGTACGTCGTTAGAAGGCATTAGGTTGGTGCAACCCATTAGTTCTCGAGAGATCTTTGTTAAGAACGAAGTGGTTCAGTTTGCCAAACACTTCAATGACAACAACCTCATCAACATCGCACTGCAGCAATCGCAAGCTGATAAGGAATATGCCCAAGCCATAGAAGCGTTTGATAAAAGCCAATTCGACGCATTTATCCAGCATTTCTTTGTAGCCATCCATCTACGATACGACATTGAAAAGCCTGAGGTAAAAAGGTTTATAAGAATGAAGCTCAACCATTTCAACGCTATAAAGGAAGAGAATAACCAACTGCATCAACAACTCAACCAGACCACTGATTACCTCAACCGGTTGGCAACAGAGTATGTTATCATGGGCAAAGAATGTGAACATGAACAGATGACCGAGGCTGCGATACGCAACTATGAGAAAGCGTTGGAGCTTTGTCCGCATCATACGGAAGCAGCCAATCGACTTAATGAACTGAACAAACATAACCAGTAACCGATATGAAACGATTTACACCATATATATTATTAGTCTTGATAGCGTTGGTAGCTTGTAAGCGTGCCACTGTGTTCTCCCCTTCCGATAAGGACACGGTGCCCCAAAGTCAGTTTGCACCGCTACTTAACGATAGTACATGTGTCGTGGATCTGCGTAGCGTGACAGGAGTTGCGTTCCCAAAGTATAAGATTCTGAAAGAAAACACCATCGTACCCGACTCGATAAGCATTGCTGCTTCAGAAGAAACCATTGCCAGTGGCAACTTCACTGCTATCCTTGCCATGGATACGATTGCACCAAAGGAGTTCTTTTACCAGATTGATACCATAGCACGGCGTGACACTTGTTGGACTATCAAGGATGGAACGTATAGTTATAAACGCAAAGACAAAACGTTCTGTTACACGTTGTCTCTGTCAACCAAAGCTAGAACGATTCAATACACGCAACTTCGTAACGATTTCAAGTAAAAACAGTTGTCTATAAGCATTGAATATTGTACCTTTGCAAGGACACACTTGAAGATTGTATTTTACCAAACTTTTACATTATGATTACATTTCCATGTTGCAAGATCAACTTAGGTCTTAATGTAGTAAGCCTAAGACCTGATGGTTATCGCGATATCGAAACCGTGTTCTACCCTATCCCGTTGTGCGATGCTCTAGAAATTAACCCGATGCATCCCGAGTTCCCTTCCGAAACGGCATGCGACTTGATGGTCACAGGGGCTCCGATGAACGATGATCCTCAGAGCAATTTGGTAGTAAAAGCTTATAATCTCTTGGCGCAAGACTATGCGTTGCCTCATCTCCATATCCATCTGCACAAGCGCATCCCTATGCAAGCTGGCTTAGGTGGTGGTTCGTCTGATGCAGCTAACATGATATGTCTGCTCAATCGGAAGTTTGAACTCAACCTTGACGCGAACCAGATGCGTGCTTATGCTGCTAAGTTAGGAGCCGACTGTCCCTTCTTTGTTACCAATGAGATCTCTTACGCTACGGGTATCGGTGAGGTGTTGACGCCCTTTAAGAGCGATAATGAGAACCTTAATGGCTACTATGTGGTAATCGTCAAACCGGATGTGGCTGTGTCTACGGCAGAAGCATACGCTCAGATTCTCCCCGTCAAGCCCACAAAGAGCGTCCGTCAGATAGTAAAGCAACCCATTGATACGTGGAAAGGCGAGTTGACTAACGACTTCGAATTGCCTGTTTTTACCAAGCATCCTATGCTGAAGCAGATTAAGGACAAACTCTATAGCTTGGGTGCTCGTTACGCGCAGATGTCTGGTAGCGGTAGTGCATTGTTCGGCATCTTCGGCAGAAAGCCTGTGGGGATAGAAGAAGCCTTCCCCAACGATTTCGTTTATATCTGTCGTTTATAATAGGTTGAACTTATGTCGAATCTCGGTCAACACGAATCATTCAGCGAACCCAATGACGAATTGCTTCCCATCGTTGATGAGCAAGGTAACGTCATTGGGAAGATGACGCGTGGCAAGGCTCACGATGGTAGCAAGACGCTTCACCCTGTGGTTCATCTTCATGTGTTCAATTCTGAAGGCAAGCTCTTCTTACAACATCGTCCGCACTGGAAGTTTATCCAACCTGACCGTTGGGACACGGCAACAGGAGGACACATCGGCTATGGCGAGTCTATCGATGAGGCTCTCCATAGAGAGGTGGAAGAAGAGTTGGGTATCACGCAGTTCACTCCCCAACTGATTTGCAAGTATGTCTATGAAAGTCAACAAGAGCGTGAACTGATATATGTGTTCCGCACTGTGTACGATGGCAAAGTCACTCCCAGCGATACGGAGCTAGATGGTGGCAGGTTCTTCTCTCTAGAAGAGATACGTCAGCTTATCGGTAAAGATACGTTTACGCCCAATTTCGAATACGAATACGTAAACGTGATTGATAAATCACGTGGAGAATAACGCTCCTACTAAGCAGATACAACAAGAACGATAGCCATATAGAATGGTTTCCCCAGTTGAGCAACGTATCACAGATTGCATAAGTAAGAAAGAAGACGATTGCTGAAACAAACGTGGATACCAACATATATCGTGTGGCAACAATCCCGATAAACACTCCGTCAAAGACGAAAGCAACGAAGGAGCAAACTGGTATCAGCACAGCCCATGTCATATAGCGTGAGGTTGTGTCTATCACTCCCGCATCATTGCACATCAGTTGCACAATGCCATTGCCAAGAAGTGCATACACCAAGGTGAACATCATAACCATCCATACACCAAAGCGTAACAACTGGCGGACAAAATCAGTAAAGGCGCTCTTGTCATACGCACCAAAGCTCTTTCCGCATAACGCCTCCCCTGCATAGGCAAAGCCATCCATCACATAAGAGAAGAACGTAAAGAATGTGAGCAGCAGGGTGTTGGCTGAAAGAATCACAGCGCCTTGCTTGCCACTAAACGATGTGTAAGCAGCATTGACCAAGACCAAACAAAGCGTGCGTAGGAAGATGTCACGATTGACTGCGAAGAAGAAACGCAACTTGCTTTTATCAAATACCTCTCTGAATTGACGTACCACGGTCTGTACCAACAAACACATCGACGATCGTACGAACGATTTACGTAGCATCTTGTTTGCCATGTAGATGCCGATAATCAGTCCCACCCATTGGGCGATAAGTGTTCCTGCGGCTACACCTGCTATCTGCCAATGACATCCAAAGACAAAGAACAGCGAGAAGATGATGTTCGTGATGTTTTGAATGAGTGCCACATACATAGGAGTCTTGGTGTCTTGCATCCCGACAAACCATCCTGTTAGGCTATAGATGGATAACATCGCGGGTGCGCCCCACATCACGATATGGAAATACTGCCCTACGTGTTCTCGTGCATCGGCTGGTGTGTTGAGGATGTTCAGCAGCAGAGGATAAAGCACTGGGGATAGACAGATGAACAGCGCGCTGAGCAGACCGCTTATCATCAACGCACGTGCTAACACGTAAAGGCACTCTGTTCCATCTCGTCGTCCCACCGACTGCGCTGTCAAACCGCTCGTCCCCATCCGCAAGAAGCCCATCAGCCAATACACCACATTGAAAATCATCGAGCCAACTGCTATCGCACTGATATAGGTCTCGTTGCCGATGTGCCCGATAATCGTGAGATCCACCAACCCCAACAGAGGTATGGTGATGTTACTGATGATCGAAGGGATAGCCAATGAGAGAATCTGTCGTTGTCTATCAGAAAGCGAGCGAAGGAATGTAAAGCGACGTTGGGTCATCTTATCTCGTGGTTATATGAAAACATCCTTGGCGTTTCTCATGCTTCACGTAGCACCGCCCGTCCCTTCGGAGGTCATTGAGCACTTCGCTTAGCACCCACTTTAAGGTGTCGTTCCTCACCTCACGTGTGATAGGGGCATAATGATTGTAGGCTATATCAAACGTTGTACCATATAGGTGACAACTGTTCTCAGTTGCGTTATGGTTGCGTTTCCGTAGATTATCCACATCTTCGCGGGTACGTAGCACGCTTGAGATGATAATCTTGTTAAGGGGAATCTGCTTTGTTTGCAAACTATCCATGAAGTTGCACGCTATGTCTTGAAGCAAGACGGCGGCACGAGGAACAAGGTAAGGGATGCTGCTATTGAGCTTACGCACATCATAGTAAGGATTGCTTCCCACGAAAACTAGCTCCTTCAGTCGCCGTTCAGCTTCGGCACGATTAGCCACGGGCGGCACTCCTAAGGTATGGGCAGCCTTTAGTTGTACATCGTTTGAGTCGGGGAAACTCTCATCATAGTCTCTTACACCGCGCACTCGGTTCTTCTTCTCCATCCCATTAGCATTGTAAAAGACGGATGGTTTTTGGGCTGTGATGTCTGACATGGCTACGATGCGTGCGGAGTCCCTCAGAATGTCGATGTCGCTTAACGTGTCGCTTGCTTCTCCTTTGGCTAGCGTATTGTCGCCTCCTGCTTGATCGCTATATCCTCCTCTTGCGACACTTGGGAAGAGAATACGTATCAATGCCAATGCTAGCACCACCGCAAAGAAGCCTTTTATATATATCCGCTTTGTAATCTTAAATCCAATCTTTCTCATTCTCTATTAATATGACACGATCCCGAACTTCTTTCTATTTGTCATTTCCGTTTCAAGATATTCTTTTCTATGTTTGGTAAAGAAGCAATGAATTTTTCAAAACGTACCTTGCCCATACGACTATAGAGCGCTTGGCTCAATTGATATACTTTCGTCTGTAGTTTTTCAGGCATATAACCATCGGGGTTGGTGTCTGCATGTTGTGCATTCTTAATGGCTTTAAGCATCAATGGTAGATATTTTATGTAGTAATATCCCCCTTTTTCTATCTTATCAAGCGCTTGTTTAGCATCTTTTGCTGTCTGAATGCCTAGCCCAGTAAGGTCTTCTAGTTTATGATAGAGAAGCCATATCTCGATGCATGGGTTACTGATAACCAAATGCCAATTATTTTGTTGGGTACAGAAAGCATGAAGTTCCTCTATTTGTTCTTGTGGCCAACGATCTACATCGATGACACACCATAACGAGTCTCCATCGTCAGCACTTAACTGGTTCTCTGCAATATAAGCCTTTACTTTCTCTAGAACCTTCGATGGCGAAGAAGCTTTTCGTTTTTCTTGCCCGTTTTCTTCGTCTGACACCTCTGGCTCGATGATATCAACCTTGATACGATCAATACCATCGAAAAGTTTAAAGTAGTCAGGTTCACGTTCTGTTCCCTCTGTAGCTATAGCAAATAAGGAATAGTCGCGGACCTTATCTTGAGGAATATCTCTCGTATAACCTCTTATCTTGAATCCCATATTACTCCCAATTTAATTCATTGAAACGTGCCAAAAAAGGGATGGCCCCGAAGCGTCCATTGAGGTATCCTTTCTCCAAATTCAAATCAGCACGAGGTTTGAATTCTTCAAGTGTATAGAGGTGGGTGTTTTGTGTTTCGCGGTTTTTCTCTGCAAACCAGATTTCATCGTTGCGGAATACTTGTCCATCGAGCAATCCCGCATCGTGGGTCGTGAAAATCAACTGCCCTTTTATGTTTTTGTCATTGATAATGCGCGATACCAACGCACGTATCAGTGTTGGATGTAAGCTGCGATCCATTTCGTCTATAACGTATGTGCATTCCTCGCTCTTGACATTTTGTACCATTGGTATGAAATCGAAAATGCGTTGGGTTCCATCTGATTCTTCCTTTAACTCAAAATCGTAGAAGGTGTCATTTACTTTGTGCAACGCTTTTACACGACGTACAAAATATTTATTACCCACTCGGCGCATGCTGACAGTAAATGCTCCTGTGTCAATCATTGCTTCTTCCTTTCCTTCTGGTGAACGAGAAAGACGCTTGACTATGCTATCTACGTTATGTACCAGTTCAGACCATTCCGAAATACTTTGTTTAAACGATTCAATCTCTTCATCCTTCAAGGTCAGTTCATTGATACCTAGGTCTAATGCTGAAATAAGCGTTTCTGATTGCGCCTTGAAATCTTCATCAGAATACCTATTGTCGAAGATGGAGGTTGATCGCGTCTCGGGAAAAATGATGTGCAGTTTGGTAGTCAACCACAAGTAAGCGTCTGTCATCTGAGCATTCTTTACCACATCATGCTTTGATAACAACAATTCGTTACTCTTTAGCAGATTATCCTCCAATAATGAAATTAGTAGTTTGGTCTTATCTGCGTCTTTTTTTTCAGCCGTGAGATTGATTCTCGTCTTGCCTGTTTGTATATCGTATTTGCGTTCAAATATGCACAAAGGCTTCTTGATTGTAGAGTACAACCATTCCTCGACGCAATGATTGCCATTATAGCTCACTCCGTAGGAATATTGGTTTGTATCTGTGCCAAATTCCACTTCAATGGATACAGGTATTTTAGCGTCATTATACTTGTTAGCATCTCTATAGGCTGTGGGGGGGAGACTTCCCATTGCTACCATGGCTTGGAGACGACCAAGAGCCTTTATAAGACACGACTTACCTGCACCATTCGCACCATAAATTACAGCTGTGCGTAACACATCAACTCCATGGTCTTGAATATAGACGTGCCAATCCTTTCTACGGACATTGGAGGATGGTAACATTGTAAACTCCGTTTCTTGTCCGTATGATCTAAAATTCGTTGCAACAATCCTTATTAGCATATTGATACATATAAATACGCTACGAAGTTACGAAAAAATCGTTACAGAGTAATGCTTCACTATTGATTTTTGAATAGTTTAACGGTTTTGTAACGAAAGTTGATGTCCGTTATTCTGTATTTGAGTAACGATTAAATAAGAGGCTTTTGCCCTCTATGAACTAACGTGTAGGTTTTATTCCACAATAGAATGCGAATTTTGTCTAATATGGTGGCTACAATGAAAACAAAGAGAACAAACAATGTTGTGTAAATAATAGCTTGCCCTAATGGATAGTTGGTGAATAATCTCTTAACAATTTTCCCATAATAAGGTCTTAAAACCAATTCATTAGCATGCAACAGATAGGCTGCAAGGCAAGAGGAACCAATCCAATTAATAAGGCGATTGTGTAAGATTGGCATTCTTGCAAAAATCATAAGCAAAGCTATAGCTTGTATAATAACAAGAGGATTAGTATACGTGAATAACCTGCCTGAAATCTGTATTCCCAAGTGAGTAATGAGGAATGCCACAATGCTTTGTAGTAAGGCTATGCAAAAATATATAAAAATAAAATGAATTATGCAAAGTTTGGATATCCATCCGTCCTTTTCATATAATCTTATATACCTAGCTAATATGTATAGACCAATAAAAGAAACTACCGAATATCCTCCACCAAAATCCGTTGCTCCAGAAATACTAAGCCAACCATAAATAGTTTGAAAGCAATAAAATAGTAAGAGAAATGTACGCAAATTGTTTTTGGTTGTGCTTTTTATGTATGTATTTAAAATAGGTGCCAACAAAAACAATAATAAATATGATTTTATAAACCAATAGTCGTTAGAATTTAGTAAGAAAATGGTTGAAATACTAGCGATGTTGAGATAATCTTTAGGAAAAAATGTGCACATTACTGTGAATACAAGTATAGAGAAAAATAATACTTGAAAGATTAACTGCATAATTTTTGTTTTATGCCACTTTATTCCAAACCATCCTGATAACAAGACAAATGTGTTCACACAAACTACAGTGAGTGCCATATTTGAGAAGATGAGGAACGACATAATTGGTGTGTCATGCACTTCAGAAGAAGTTGGAATACCTAATGATAGAACCCCGGTGTGATTAAACAACACTAAAGCCATTGCGATAATTCGCAACAGCTCCATGTTAGAATTACGTGTAGAAATCGGATGTGTCATGTCGATAGTAAATAATATTTTTACTGCTCAGTCATAACACCCTCTATATATAGGCGTGTCATCTCTATCTTGCCATTGCTACGGACGGTGATGCTCTTCTTAAAGTGACCTGCAAACTTCCCCGTTCCATTATATGTGACGGTGATGGTACCTTTCTGACCAGGAGCTACGGGTTTCTTGTCATAACGAGGTACGGTGCAACCACAACTAGCCACTACTTGGTTGAGAACCAATGGTGCGTTGCCGACGTTGGTGAAAGTGAATGTGGCTGTCTTGACGGGCGACTTCACCGAGAAAGTGCCTAAGTCCTGTGTTACTTTATCAAACTTGATCTCGGCTTGATTCTGCGCTACGCAGAACGTAACGCTCATCAGTAACATAATGAATAATGAGAATAGTTTTTTCATGTTCTTTCTCCTTTTATATCTTAGTGTTTACGTTTACTATGACGATGATTGTGGTGATAGGTTTAATCGTTCGTGTGATTTATTACTGATTGGTAGACGGCATTATACTTTTCAACCATTGTAGATAGGTCAAACTCCTTTGCGCGTTGGTAACAACGCTTGGCTACTGTCTGATAATAATCTGAATCATCGTGCAACTGCTGAAGGCAATGCGCCAACGCCTGTTCATCGCTCTTAGGGAACAACACACCATAACCCTTCGTTACCTCTCGTAGCCCATTGACATCTGATGCCACAAAGGGCTTGCCAGCGCTCATGCCTTCAATGTTTGAGAGGGACAAACCCTCCCAATGGCTAGACATGATGATGACTGAAGAAGATTTCAGCAATCGAGGCACATCCTCGCGGCGTCCCCAAAATACCACTCTGTCCTTCATGCCTTCACTTTCTGCTAGCGTCTGAACCTTCTCCATCCGTTCGCCTATACCCACTAGCCACACCACACAGTCGGTTGGCAGATGCTTCAATGCCTTAACCACTGTGTCTTGATCCTTGGCTTGACGGAATCCTGCCACCATGGTAACGACAAACTTACCCACGCTAGGATTCTGCGCCTCGTCTAGTGACTGTGCTTGATGGATAGCCTCTACATCCACACCATTGTTGATGGTAGATATCTTATGGTAATGCTTCGAACTCTCGTTGAGCCATACTCCTCCCATATACTCACGTAGCTTGTCTTCGGCTATCTGCGATATACAGATGATATGATGATACCTATGATACATCCAACTCTCGATGGGCGCATACCACTTCCAATCGCGTTTGCGATTGGAAGTGTTATGCTCTGTGGTGCACAACCTTACAGGGTTGTGCACCACAGAGCATAACACTTTAGCAAATGCGACAAAGAGTTGTGGAGAGGAGTTGTGTGTATGCACGATGTCATAACTACGCATGATACGGGCGAGCTTCCAGATGTATAATGGATTGTAATAGCCTCTACCCAGTTTCCAAACCTTCACCTTCGGGTTCTCTGCTATCAACCGATGCATCAGTGGTGTGTCCGCTCCGTTGAACACACACACATCCACCTCATGCCCCAAAGCACGCAGCTTTGGCACCATATTGACCACCAATGTCTCTGCGCCACCCGTGTCCAGCGATGTGATTACTTGTAGTATCTTCATGCGAATCGATTCTTTATATATAATTTTGTTTAGCGGTTATACCTTAAATCCCTCAAGTGCATCATCCATCCCAATGGTGCACACACATTGAATATTGGTTTCAATCGAGGTAATCGACCAGCCGAATGGTTGCAACAACGGAACCGCCAATAGTTGATAGCCGCTTTTATTCGTTCTTTCAATGGAACGTTATAGGTAGTGAGTTCGGCATAAGTCATCATAGAAGCTATGGGACTATTCATTCGCGCCTTGGTTATTCCACTTGTTATCCCATCGTTTTGATATTCTACACCATAGATGGGCGTGTTGAAGTAATAAAGTTGGAAATGCTGTGCTATACGAAACCAGCAAAGTTGTTCAGGACAAAATCGTTCTTTGGGTATCTCGGGAAAAGGGAACTGTCTCAATATCCTAGTTCGAAATACTTCCTTCAAATCACCTGTGACGTGATAGTGATACCTAATCTCCATTGCGTTACAAAGGATAGCTTCTTGCGGCAATCCCGAACCGATTACTTGGCGCTTGTTTCTATCTATATCCAGCCCAGCTATGCCTGCAACTGTTGAATCATCTCTCACCTTCTGCCATTTTTCAGCTACTATCGCTAAGGCATCGTCAGTCAGAACGTCATCGCTATCTGCTATGAAAAACAATTCCCCTTTAGCTTCTCGTGTTCCTAGATTCACAGCGGTATGTTTTCCTCCGTTATCCTTATATATATAACGAATCTCAAACAGGTGTTGATTGTCTTCAGCTAATCGTTTTACCACTTCTGCGGTTTGATCTTGGCTGCCATCATCCACAATCAACCATTCAAAGTCAATGCACCTCTGTTTGCAAAGGCTTTCATAGAGGCGTGGCAATAGGTGCTCACGATTATATGTCGGAGTGAATACCGTTATAAGCATAACACTATCTATTATCGTTTGAAGTTTGCGTTAAATCTGAATGGGGTGCGGTATAATTTATCTACATCATATTGGTGATCATATTCGTACTCTTCCCATACTGTATCACCATCTCGGACTCCATTGGATAAGAATGTTTTATAGGGATACAATGACATAGCTACAGCCTGCCAAGCAGTAAAGATTCTGAGATACAAGGCTAAGCATAAGACGATAGTACCCATTGTTGTAATCTTTCGGTTGATACCTTTTGTTACAGCATTGGTTATCGTCACAATTGTACCAATCATAAAATACCATGAGAGGCGTCCACCATTCTCTGAACGCACAAAGAACAACAAGGTTGCGCAAAAAAGAATGCCGATGTTGTATAACACAATGTTTTGTTTCGACTTTGTGATGGCATCACGTTGCGTGATAAAGATGTATAAGAAGAGCACCGCTTCTAAGATATATTCTATGCGCAATGTTCCAGATGCACTATAGTCACCTTGCATCTCTATCGATGAGTTGTCACCGTAAGCCATAAACAATGCATTGGGGATTGGTGAGATGCCCAGTGCCAAAGCGATAGTCAGCAGCCCAATGATAACCGACGATTTATAGCGCATACGCGTAATAAAGTAAACCGGTGTAAAGATGATGGCTGATTTATGAATTGTAATAACGATGAAACATACGATAAGATACTTAATGAGTTTCTTTTCTATTACATATTTGATGGCGAGCCAAGCGATTGTAGCACCCAATACCTGACGCAGATAAGTGAACGAGAAGTAGAACCATAATCCCATGAATACTATCAATGCTACGGGATAATTTTCCGCATATCGTTTTAATGATACAAACAGTAAAGTATAGATGATGAGGGTGTATAGGAGAATGAATATATAACGATTTGCGGTGAACCATGATAGCACGATGTTGATGTAAGTATAACCTGGCTCTGACGCAAAACCATCAAAGGCATTGTTCTGCTCATAACTACCATTAACAGTGGTGATGTTGGCTATTCCATCAAACACTTCTCCATAGATGTATCGGTCATATCCTCCAAACATATCCGACATTCCGACGAAAAAAGCCAAGAACGTGATGAATGCTGCCAATGCACCAACGCTACGATGGCTTTTCTGATCACCGAAGAAATACCATAACATGGGAATGGCAAATATAAGGAGGTATAACCACATAATGCTAGACGTTGTTTATGGTAGAGAACATCTCTACCTTCCTATTACATAGTGCCTCATATAAAGGCATATGCAAAGTTAATAACTTTTGCTTAAAATGAGAACTAATCTTGCTGATTTTCTGCATGAAGGAACAACGTATGTGCCACTTTGCTTGCGTCGTGCTCTGTAAGAACCTGTTTGCGGCCTCGCTTGGCGATGGCTTCATAGTGGGTGATGCGTTGCGGAATGTCCTCAAGCATGGCGATGGCTTCTGAGGGTGTGTGATATAGCAAGCAACCCTCTCCATGCTTAACGGTGATGTTCTCCAAGGCGAACGGTGTGCCTAGTTCCAACAATCCGTTACAGATGGCATCAAGCACTTTGCCTTTGGTTCCCGTTCCTACATCTATCGCGTTGACCTGAATGTCATGTTGTTGTAGCTCAGCGATATAATCATCGGCAAAGATGGTATGATGTGCAGTCCATCCTGCGTTTTGTAGTCGTCGTGTCCACTCCTCCCATCCTTTACCAAGGAACGTAACCTCATAATGCTTAGCCAAAGTCTCGCTATACCTCATCATCGCTTGTAGCAGAGCATCGCTACCATGAGAACAGTAGAAGTCGTATCTACCCGCAAAGAGCAGTTTTACCTTTGGGGTATGAAAGCATATCTGCTTATCCTTATGTGCATAGAGCGGATGAGGAAGGAAGAGAGACTTAGCTTGCGGGCAAATCTCACGGAAGAAAGCTTCGTCTGCTTCCCCCACAAAGTGATAGAGCGTATTAGGAGCCTGCAAAGCACGTTCCATACCTCTGTATTGCCAGAAAGCGTATGCGTATCGCATGATAGATGATGCCTTGGTGGTAGGAAAGTCCTTCCCCAACAAACGATGATAATACATCGATTCACAGTCGGGCATCGTGGCAATACAAGGTACCTGCTGAAAATGCTGCACCAGATGCGCTATCTCTTCTCCGTAGATCCATACTTTGTCGGGATGAAACGTACCAATAGCCTCAATTGTCTCTTTGCCCAACTTACAATACCGCAGATAGGGATACCGCAGCAAGATGCGTAACGCCGCCAAATGGCATCTGAACATCCACTTGAACCATGTAGGCTTGGGTAGCAGATGAATCTTTACGCCTAGCGCTTGTTCCACCTCCCGGATATCGCTCTCTGGGATATGATTGATGTTATAGCTCCACACTTCAAACTGTGCATCGTCTCCCATTCCCCTGATGAGATGGTAAGGTAACGCTGAGGCTGCACCCCGATTGTTGTATGTGGGTATGGATAAGGAAATAAGTGCAATCTTCATAATGAAAAGTATCAGTTGTGCCCATTAAAGGCATCCATTGTTGCCGCTCCTTCATGCGAGATACCTTCGCGTTTGATAACGGTGCGTAACGTGAGGTAAATCACTTTTAGGTCGGTCAGTAACGATACGTGATCCACATACCACACATCATACTGAAACTTCTCTGCCCATGATATGGTGTTGCGCCCATGACACTGTGCCCAACCTGAGATACCTGGACGCACCTCATGGCGTCGAGCTTGTTCAGGCGAATAAAGTGGTAGGTATTTCACCAACAAAGGTCGAGGGCCGATGAGAGCCATGTCGCCTTTGAGGACGTTGAATAGCTGTGGAAGCTCATCGATAGATGTGGAACGCACAAATCGTCCCACCTTGGTGAGACGCTGACCATCCGGAAGCAAATTGCCTTGCGCATCACGCTCGTCGGTCATGGTCTTATACTTAACCACTTTAAAGATCTTGCCATTCTTGCCGGGTCGTTCCTGAAAGAAGAATGCGCCAGCACCTTTATTGGCAAAATGAAGCCATAAGGTAACGAGGAGCAACAAGGGTGACAAGCATATCAATGCCACAAGAGCTATCAAGAAATCGATTAGTCGCTTAAAGAAATGTTTGTACATTACTGGGTTTATGCATTTATTATCTGCAAAATTACGCAATTATATTGACTAGGGCAAACTTCTCTATTGGTTTTTATGGTTGGTCCACATGCGGCACCTCGTTATACCAGTCCTTAATATATAGATAATGTTGTGCAAACGTCTCGGCTTGCCCCTTATCAGCTTTCTTCATGAACCGTGCGGGTATATCACCCCAAATCTCATGCGGTGGTATGTGCGTGCCGCCAAGCACCACTGCACCGGCCGCAACGATGCTCCCCTCGCCCACCACGGCATCGTCAAGCACTACGGCGTTCATACCTATCAAAGCGCCTTGACAGATGGTTGCCGCGTGAACGATGGCGCCATGACCTAGGCTAACATCGTCCTGGAGCACTACGGGATGGCCCGCACTTTGGTGGATGCAAGCCACATCTTGTATGTTACAACGATTACCTATCACGATGCGGTCTACGTCAGCACGGAGCACAGCGCCAAACCACACGCTACAGTCGTCGCCCATCACGATGTCGCCGGCAAGGGTAGCTCCGGGAGCGATATAGCAACGCTCGCCCCATTGTGGCGTCTTGCCTTTTACAGGGATGATATAAGGTGATTCTTTTTCCATGTGTATCTTTATGTGTTGTTATAGAACAAAGGTATGGATTTTTTACGGAATAAGAAAAAGTGGAACGAAAATTTTGTTACTTCGCAGAATCTCTATAACTTTGACGCAAAAAGGGAGAAAAATAGCCTTATGATTACACCTGAAAACTTTAACGCAGAATATACTGACCCAATCGAAGAAAAACAGATACGCCACTTTATTTGTCATGAGATGCAACGACAGATTCATCGTTACATCAAAGCAATGAAAGGAACGAAGAGCTATATGTTGCGGTTTGAGAATCACCTCAAGGATCTAGATCTTCCGCAGAGGGAACAAGCCATTGCAAGATATATTGACCTTAACCGGAAAGTGCTGAAAGGACTTGACCTAAAGATGGTGCTTGTACGATCGATGGCCAACTATTCTGATACATTCGACTATTTTCAGTTGCTTGTCAATAGCGAGAACAAGATGGTGAGGTATCAGAATATCATCCGAGAGACCTATATCCAGTTTCACGAAGTGATAGAACGCAATGGTAAGTTTGGCATCTTGGACCATCGTGGCAACGTGTTGGTGTCCCCCGTGTACGATTTCCTTCGTACCACTTATGTCTATGTGGATGATCTTGTGACCATTCCAGTCATTGCGCAGAAAGATGGCAAGATGGGGTTAATCACTCCTGATGGACATGATACGATAGTAGCACCATTCAAGTATGATGATATCTCATTGCGTGACGAGCCTCCTTACTTCGAAGCGCGTTGTGGCGATGAAGTGATTATGCTTGATACAGAGGGTGTGCAGACCTATTAATCAAGTGGTCTAGACCCGTTAGGCTAATGTGTGGGAAGTCACAACTTCTGCTAAAGTGGCCTAGCAGTCTTCTTGTATGTATTCTAGCACATCCAGTTTGGCGTGGTTTGCCCAATCAGGAAAGTGCGTTTGATGCGATCAAATCGCACCTTTCATAAACAAAAATAAATTATTTTCCCATGAAAATCAATTTGATTTCTTGTGGAAAATAATTTATTTTTTATGGTAGAAATAATCTTTTAGCCTCTAAAAACCATTCGTTTCGGCTGATAAGAGCGTTACAAATCCAAGTCGGGGGCTTTCTCGGCACCTGTCTGTGCCGTAAACTTCTCCATTTTATCGAAACCGAATAGTTTGGCGAAGATTACTGAAGGAAATCGTCTAACCGATGTGTTGTAGCTCTGCACGGCATCATTATACTCTTGACGCGCAAAGGAAATGCGATTCTCGGTCCCCTCTTCTTGCACCATCAATGTGCGGAAGTTTTCGTTTGCTTTGAGATCGGGATAGCGTTCAGACACAGCCAATAGACGTGTGAGTGCGCTGGACAACTCGCCCTGGGCGTCTTGAAACTGTTTCATTTGCTGCGCAGTCATCGTTGTAGGATCTAGCTTGATAGATACTGCTTGCTTACGTGCTTCTACTACTTTGGTAAGCGTTTCTTGCTCATGCTTAGCATAAGCCTTCGCTATCTTTACCAGTTGAGGCATCATATCAGCACGTCGCTGATATGCCGTTTCCACATTGCTCCATGCCGTGGTAGCTTGCTCCTGTTGGCTCACCAAACTGTTATAGCTTGATATGGAAGCGATGACTAGCACCGCAACGATGGCAATGAGGATGCCATAGCGTTTGATATTGTTCTTTTGCATAATAATATGGTTTTGTTCTTGTAATATTTATTCTTATTCTATCTGTTAGTTACCAACTTCCGCCCGATCCACCGCCACCGAAGCTGCCACCGCCGAATGAACCACCGCTACTGCCTCCAAAACCGCCGTGTCTCCAACCGCTTGCGCCTGGTCCCATCACGATAAACGGGATGTCGCTTCTGCCGTTTCTCCTGCCACCACGGTTGCCTTTGTTACCCTTGTGTTGGTCGTCATCATTTCGAAAATAGACCCAACACCACCAAAGGGTAATGGCTATGATGATGATGATAAAACCGATGGAACCGTTGTTTTCTCCCTTTTTGCCTTGGGCAGTGTCAAGTTTACCCGTCTTAAACTTTGTGTAGAGCGTCTTAGCGGTTTGCAGCAAGGCTGCATCGGGATTGTTGTTGCGCATATTAGGTACGATGCAATGCTGCGCAATGATGTCGCTTTCTGCATCAGTGAGGTCGGCTTCAAGTCCCTTGCCTGTGGCTATGAAGTAACGATGATCTTTCACTGCCACCACTACCACCAGTCCGCGGTGTGTGCGCTTGTCACCTACTCCATACTTCTTGCCTATATCGGTGGCATAACGGAAGGTGTCACCATTGTCCACATGGTTGACAATGACAAAAACGCTCTCAATGCCGCATTCCTTATCTAGAGCATAGAGGTAATGGTCGATGGAATCGCGGTTTTGTGCGCTGATCAGTTGTTCGGGGTCACATAGGTATCGACGTGCATCCTTTAGATGCACCATCGGTGTGTTATCCGCATTCCAACTGTTAGCAAGCACAGTAAGACAACACCCTATCAGTAATAGGAACGCTAGGCAGAGTCGTTTTAAGGTTTCCATTCGTTATATCCCACCAATCGGTCAGTGCGCCCACCCATCTCGCGGTAGTAGACCAAGGCTTGGTACTTGTTTTCGGTTTGATAAAAGTTTCCTTCAGAAGGCAAATATGAATAGGTGTCGGTGGATGTCTGACGAAGAAACTGATAGTTGTAATAGCCCAATTTTAGAGGAACCACACATTCGTAGATGTGACTTTCAGCATCATATTCCATCTGATAGTCAGGCGGAAAACGGTCATAGGTGAAGTTTCCGTTTAGATACACTGGCTCATTGTAAGGCTCTGGGCAAGCATATTGGAAATGCACCAACACATAGTCGGCTTCGTTATCAGCATTATCGTTTTCTGAGTTGCGAATAAGGAATGCGCCATCGGCATCTACATCATAGAGATAGTTAGGACGCGGTTGTACTAGGAATGGATAAGCATGGTATTGGCTGCCGTCCCACGACATGCGATCTATGCCCATCGAAGCAACGTCTGTTTGTAGAATCTCAAACTTACGGTATTCGTTTCCTGCTTCAAAGATATATTGTGGGCAATGACTCCAGCGCAAGCCGTCAGACATTATGTATTGTGGTCGGGCGTCGATGCGGGCGTCGTCCCAACGCTGATTTTGTAACAACACCGTGTGAATCTGATCCGTAGGTTGTGTTACCTTATAGTTGGCATATTTCAGCTCCATCTCTAGCTGTTGGTGCTGCTGGTTGATAGACGCATCGGTGCGTGTGGTCATATTGAGGCTGACACCCATGCGTTGTGCTACAGGCTCTACAACCATAAAGCAAGCGGTGAGAATAGGCTCCTCGCCATTGTTTTCGTCATAGATGGTCAATAGGTAGTTGCCCGATATCTTGGGCGCACAGTGCTCGTTAGGAAGCGTGAGCGAATAGTGGGTGTATAGCGTATTGGTCAGAATGCTCTCCGTAACATCGTCAATGGTATTGCCTTCTACAAAGCCATTGCAGTAGTCGCTGTCAAAAAGGGATGTGGAGATAGACCAGTCAGCCTCGCAATGCTGCAAGCGATAAGCCAAACGGCGATAGGTATGCGTGAGGTCGTCAAAGCTGATAGTGACGCTGCCATTGCCTAGCTCCATGATAGGGAGCTGCTGCCAATCCTCATTCGCAATCACCTGAAGTGACCGCACCTGATGATTGATGATCTCATGGCGTTGAGCGACGCATGGCGTTAAAGAGATACTCAGGATAGATAGAACGATATACCTGACGGATAGCGGATTAGGCATCTTCTTTCATGAGATTGTTTAAGAACGAATCGAGGTCGAAGTCTAGATCTTTCATCAGCTCGTCACCTATGATGATGGTGTCATCGTCCACGAGGTAAAGCTCTGCGACGCCTTCTTTGTCATCGTTTTCAAGCACAAAACTATAGGGCTTCATGATACCAAGTGTCTCTAAGGAGGCTTTCAGTGTGGTAATCTCGTTGCGCAGAAGGTTGGTCACGGATGGGTAGAAATCTTCGCCTGTATAGTTGATCCACTGTTCCACCACGCAACGTGTCACCTCATTGTCGTTGTCGTCAAAAGCCATCAAGTCGCCGTTGTCCTGTGAGGCACGGATATGGATATCGGTCATGATATCCGTTTCGTCATTTGCGGGAAACTTCTGTGCCACCTTGTTAAGGAAACGTCTAATCTGCTGAATGGTCTGTTCGCTTGCTTTCATATCTATTACTCATTCTGTTTTATGCAAAGTTAACCATCTTTGGTGTACCTACCAAATGTTTTTCGAAACAAAATATATAAATCCTTTGGTCTGCATATATAAATAATGTAATTTTGCACCATCAAAAGCACATCATCATAGTCGGCAAAGGTTATCACCATCAAAGACTATCGATGAAACCGCCCCAATAATAATATGAAAACACCAATAACCTCTTTATTTTAGGAAGATATGAACAGAACCAACAAAGTGTTATTGATTTACACCGGTGGAACTATCGGTATGGGATGCAACAAACTTACGGGAGCCTTGGAACCTCTCGACTTCTCTTTGCTACTTGATAAGATACCCGAGTACACCCAGCTAGACACGGCGGTAGACACGTATCAGTTTGATCCTCCTATCGATTCGTCGGATATGACACCTGTTCATTGGGCAAAGATTGTAGAACTGATTGCCTCAAGATACGATGAATATGATGGTTTTGTGATATTACATGGTACGGATACGATGGCTTATACCGCCTCTGCCCTATCCTTTATGTTTGAGAATCTCACCAAACCTGTAATCTTAACAGGATCGCAGTTGCCCATAGGTCAGCTCCGTACGGATGGCAAAGAGAATCTGATGACTAGTCTTGAGCTTGCCGCTGCGCATCACGCCGATGGAACGGCACATATCCCTGAGGTTTGTATCTATTTTAACGGGCATCTGTTGCGCGGTAACCGTTCTACCAAACGCAATGCAGAGGAGTTTAACGCTTTTGATTCGTTCAATTATCCTCATCTTTGTGAGGCGGGTGTCAACTTCACTTTCAATGACCATTACATCCTCAAGCCCGATTTCACCAAACCGATGATACCGCACACTTGCCTCAACAATGATGTGATAGTGTTCTCGTTGTGTCCTGGTTTGCGTGAAAGCATCATCCGCCACATGCTAGAAGCCCCAGATCTACGTAGCATTGTGATGCGTAGCTATGGCGCAGGCAATGCCCCCCAATTCCCTTGGCTACGTAGCTTGCTACATGATGCGACAGAGCGAGGCATCGTGGTGGTGAACATCAGTCAGTGTATCAGCGGTCACGTAGAGATGGGTCTTTACGATACCGGCTATCAACTGAAAGATGCGGGTGTACTTAGCGGACACGATTCTACCGTAGAGGCTGCTGTCACCAAACTGATGTACCTGCAAGCGGCTTATGATGATCCCGCAATGGTGCGACAGTGGATGAATAGAAGCATTGCTGGTGAGATAACTATATAATAAAGCAGCAACGCATTTGACTTAAGCAAGAATAGAAGGAGACAATTTAAACAAAAATTGTTGAACGCTTAGAAGAAAGCTTGGTTAAATTTACCTAAGGAATTTGGATGTGTGGTCGGAAAAATGTATATTTGCAATTATTGCAATTTTAAATCGTTCTAGATGAATCGTTAACGACTAAAGCTATGAGAATAAAGAGCATAGATATTATAAACTTCAAGGGATTCGAACATGAAAGGAGGTTCTTCAAGTCGAACATAACGGTGGTAATAGGAAACAATACTGCAGGTAAGACTACCTTGCTAAAGGCCTTACAAGTAGGATTGGGTGCCTACCTGCAATGTTTGAATAAGTTGCCGAGTAATCCACAATATCGGCGAAATTTCAGTATTCACGACCGATATATGGTCTTTGATCCTCTTGGAAAGGATTATGTGCCAAATTCAGAACGCACCAAAATATCTATTGATGCCGATTTCTTTGTAACTGATGCAATAGAGGATGGCGTTCCACATTTTTCCCCGACACATGTTGCATGGTGTCGTGAGTTTACAGGAAGTAGCACAACACATAATAGGAAATGTGTAGGCGAATTGATGGATGTTGTAGCTGAAATGGAAACTCATAGGTATCAGCAACATGATGGCGTTGTATATCCTTTGGTGTTATCCTTTGGTGCCAAGCGTACAAGCGATGCACAGATGAAGGTGACCCGAAAGATAAAAGAACGTGCTTCTCGTGTAGAGAAAGCTTATAAGTTTGCTCTTCATGATAAGGTCGATTTTGATGGCGCTATGGAATGGCTTTCGAGATATGATAAGAATGTGAAAGATGGAAAGGAATTTGCAGGTACTCGCGAAGCTTTTTTTGAGGCTTTGCAGACGGCGATACCAGCCTTGTCTGACGTCGACTTTGATCATGGTGAGTTAGAAGCGGTAGTTTCTGTGTCGGGTCATACCCCATCGCGGCATCATTTCTCGTATATGAGTGATGGCTTGCAGTCGATGATTAATATTGTGGCAGAGATAGCGCATCGTTGCATCGAACTGAATGGTTGTTTAGGATTAAATGCTATCCAAAGTACTCCTGGAGTCGTGATGATTGACGAGATAGATCTTTATCTGCACCCACATTGGCAAAGACATGTGTTACAGGACTTGACAAAGGCTTTTCCGATGATACAATTTATCGTATCTACACATAGTCCGTTTATCGTGCAAAGTCTCCAGAAGGACCAACTTATCTGTTTTGATGATGGTCTGCCTACAGAAGGCGAGCCTTACCGTGAATCTTTGGAAGACATCACTGCTGAACGTATGGGATTAGGGCAAGAAATCCGTAGCAAGCGTTTCCAAGAGATGCAAGAAGTGGCAGCAAGCTACTTCCATTCTATTAAAAATGGCGAAGAAGACAAGACTCTTTTAGAACGCCTACGGAAAATAGAGGCTCAATTTAGTGACAATCCTGCCTATTTAGCCCTTTTGCAGTCTGAGTATAATACGAAAGGAGTATAACCCGATGAGACCTATAAAGAAAAAGAAGGCGGGCGAGACTGTCACTTATTTGAACTCACGTAATGAACTCATTGAAGAAATAGTGCAAGAGCGATATTCGCCATATGGAAAGGCAAAAATGCCTCTATTGGGCAATTTGGGATGGTATTGTTCCTATTGCGAGAGCCCAAAAACACCCGATGAACTTGCAGTAGAGCATATTGAGCCAAAGGGAGCAAATGGAGATGAGACAGCATGGGATAATTTCATTTTGAGTTGTAGGATGTGTAATTCTATCAAGGGACATCAAGTGATTCGTACTTCTGAATACCATTGGCCACACAAAGATAATACATATAAGGATTTCATCTATACTGCAGGTGGCGCTGTTTTGCTCAATCCCAAATTGAACAAATCCGAAAAGGAGAAAGCTAAGAAACTCTTTGACTTAATAAAGTTAGGGGCATATGAAGGTAGCGAAATGCTTCCTACACAATGTGACTATCGTTGGAAGAAACGCTTAGAAACTTGGGTGGAAGCCGAGATCTTGAAAAACAAGTTCGATGCCGGAATAGCTGATGTAGAAGAAATTATTAGGATGGCAAAGCAATTGGGACATTGGTCTGTTTGGTTTACTGTGTTCAAGGGAAATAGTGAGGTCAGAAGACGTTTAATCACGGATTTCCCCGGCACAAGTGCTCCTTACTTTGAGGAATAGAAACTTTCGCTATACGCCCCAAGCTATCAACTCAAAGATGCAGATGCACTTAGCGGACACGATTCTACCGTAGAGGCTGCTGTCACCAAACTGATGTACCTGCAAGCGGCTTATGATGATCCTGCAATGGTGCGATAGTGGATGAATAGAAGCATCGCAGGTGAAATAACTATATAGGGTCTACTAATTAAATTATTGCTGTCCGGTAAAATTTATGGTGCCTACAAAAGTTTTACCGGACAGCAATAAAAGTATTTAGAATTTTCTGAATTTATAGTTTAAGAACTTAACAAATAGATTCTTCTTCATGCTTTTATAGTCAGTCTTTATTGGAAACAATTCATTCTTTTTCATATGAGCAATTACTGCTTCGGAGATACCCAATCTTGCATATTTCTTACGTTTACAATAAAGATGGTACACCATGCCAAACTGAAGGCTATCAGCTCTTCTCATCATAGTTTCATAAAACAAAGGGTCAATATCCTTATACTTTTCTGCTAACCTTTGAAACGATTGGATGATAACAACATCATCTTTTAGAAATTTTATTTTTTTTATAGGATTTATTGAATGACTAGTTGAATTCGGATGGATGATATATATATAAGGAGCTAAATCTGCAAACATAACTGCATCGGCTTGAGCAAATAATCGATGAGAAAGTTCCACATCCTGATGAGTTATTCCTACATAAAAGTATAGATTATTATCTTCTATCAGTTGTTTGCGTATACACAATACGCAAACGCTTGCTGGTTGGTAACCTTTCGCTATCAATTCACGACCTCTATTTATTTCACAATAGGGTACATTAGGTATATTATATTTGTTTGGTAATGGATTCAGTTGCTCGTCAACCATTTGCCAATAAAAAGACAATATATCGAGAGAGGGGTTTTGCTTAAGTAATTTTACGACATCAGCTAGTTTGCCAGATGTCTTATCATCAGAATCTACACACCATATATACTCACCATGGCAATGTTGTATTCCATTATTTCGGGCTGCACTTTGACCTTGGTTGGATTGATCTAAATATAATATATTGGAATATTTTTCAGAATATTCTCTAGCGATATCGGGACAGTGGTCTTTGCTACCATCATTGACTATTACTATTTCGTAGCTTCCTACCTCTAAATCAGAATTCAAAATAGAATCCAAACAATCACCGATGTACAATTCTGCATTGTACATCGGTATTATTATACTTAATTTATATTGAGCTTTCATATTTTATAAACGCGCATCTACTTGCTCACGATTAGCAACACCCTTTACATCATAAACCACACCGATGCTTTGATCCGCAAGGAATTCACGCAAATCTATAGAACCAAACTCTTTGTGTGACACTGCTAATATTACCGCATCGTATTTCCTTCTTAAATTTTCTAGTGACCCATGTAATAATTCTATCCCATAAGCAGATTTTACTCGGTCAGAATCTGCCCATGGATCATATACTGAAATATTATTTGTATACTCAGTCAGTGTAGAATAAATATCAACTACTTTTGTATTACGGATATCAGGGCAGTTTTCCTTAAATGTTATACCTAGAATCAATATCTTAGCATCTTTTACCATTATACCTTTCTTATTCATAGTCTTGATGGTTTGGTTCGCAACATAAGCACCCATTCCGTCATTCAGTCGGCGAGCAGAAGACATCACTCTAGGTAGTACACCATAGACTTGTGCTTTTTCGATGAGATAATAAGGATCCACTGATATACAATGACCGCCAACAAGTCCTGGGCTTAATTTTATAAAATTCCACTTGGAAGCAGCTGCCTCAATCACATCATGTGTATCTATACCCATTGCATTGAAAATCTTAGCCAACTCATTCATAAAGGCAATGTTTACATCTCTTTGCGAGTTTTCTATAATCTTACTAGCCTCTGCTACCTTAATTGAGGGAGCCTTGTGTGTACCATTAATCAAGACGGCGTTATAAACGTCATCAACTAACGTAGCTATTTCGGGAGTAGAACCAGACGTAACCTTCTTAATCTTTTCTACAGTATGTAATTTGTCGCCAGGATTAATACGCTCTGGGGAATAGCCAGCAAAGAAATCTTGGTTAAATGTCAATCCACTCACCTTCTCTACCACGGGCAAACATTCTTCTTCCGTTACACCAGGATAAACAGTAGACTCATATACGACAACATCACCTTTACTAATCACCTTACCTACTGTATCGCTTGCACCCCATAGTGGTCTAAGGTCAGGTCGATTGTTTTCATCTACAGGAGTAGGTACCGCAACAACATAAAAGTTTGCATCCTTAATATCTTCTAAGTTAGAAGAACATCTGAACCCATGATTGTTAATTGCATCTTGCAACAATTCGTCATCTACCTCAAGTGTGGCATCATGTCCAGTCATAAGTGCATCAACACGACTCTTGTTTAAATCATAACCAATCGTAGGAAATTTAGTTGAAAATAGTCTTGCTAAAGGTAATCCTACATACCCAAGACCAATAACTGCAATTTTAACGTCTTTCATTTCCATTTTACCTTATTATCTAATTTTCTATATCTTCATAAACTTCGCACATTCAATAAGTAACTTAAATTTTTATCGAAAACAAGTTGTTGGACTAAAAAATCGATATCTTGATACATCTGATAATCTCATATATTATTTTCTAAAAGAGCATGACAAAAGTAAGCAAAAAAAACGGAAAGAACTACGTCTTATAGAAGTTTTTTAAAAAATCTAATTTGAATATATAGTATTTCTTATTATTTTCTTAATATCTACTAATCCCATAACTTGAAGGAACATTATAAGCACCGATAAACTTATAAAACCATAGATAAGGAGATTTACAAAATGTGGTAGGGATGGCTTCACTATATTCACGCCATAGAGCAGTAAGGCGACAATGGCTGCGCAGCAGACGGGCAGTCCGAACTGGCGGACAAGCTCACGGAGGGATGCGCGGAGCACTACCTTATAGAGGATGGTGAAGGACACGAAGGTGTTGATGGTTAACGTGATGTCCCAAGCCCATGCGATGGACATGAGGGTGCCGAAGCAGAACGTAGCCAAGAGATAGCCCGATACCGTGCAGAAGGTGTTGCTTAGTCCACCGTAGAACATCCAGTTGGTCTTGCCCGATGCCTGGTAGATGGACCCCGTGGTGGAGAGAATCATCTGGAGCGGCAGCGACAGGGCGAAGACACGGAAAATGGGTACTGCAGGTCCCCACTGGTCGCCGAAGACGAACAGGACGGCATCCTCTGCAGCAAAATAGAGCACCACGCCGATGGTACAGCTGATGAAGGCCATGAAGTGGACTATCTTGTTGTACTTCGAAGCCAGCTCCGCATAGTCGTCTTGCAGGGAGGATAGTATCGGGTGCATCACGGAGCTGAGCAGGGACGTGACGTAGTCCATTGGCATCAGCATCAGGCGGTAGGACTTCTCGTAGTAGCCAAGGTCGCGGAGCGTGAAGAAACGTCCCACGATGAGCTTGTCGAGGTTGCGCGAGAAGAAGTTGATGAAGCTGAAGAGCAGCTGGAAGACGGAGAAGCTGAATATCTTTCCCAACGCCTCCCACTGGATGTGGGCAACTGGGTGCAGCGGATTCTGCCGATAGTTGACAACGAAGAGCGACACGCTGCTGACGATGGGCGAGATGAGCAAGGCGTAGACCCCGAGTCCGTGGTAGGCGGCCAAGACGGAGATGACTCCGCAAACAACCTGTAGCGAGAACGTGCGGACGGCGATGAACTTGAACCGCTTCGCCTTCAAGATTAGTGCATTGGGAACGAGGTTCCACGAGGCGAAGAGAAGGTTGACGCTGAGCAACTGGCAGATGGAGACCAACTGGCTGTTGCCATAGAACCCTGCTATGGGGTATGAGCAGAGGAAGAAGAGGGCTGACAGAGCAACGCCTGTATAGAGCGTGAACGAGAAGATGGAGTTGAGGTCGCTCTTCGTCAGTGTCTTGTTCTGTATGATGGCGGTGCCTATGCCCATGTCGGTGAACATGGAGAAGAACGCGATGATGACCGAAGAGATGGCTATTACACCGAAGTTCTCGGGCGAGAGGAGACGCGCCAGTATGGCGGAGACAAGAAGCTGGACTACTACACCTGTGTATTTCTGCACCGCTATCCAGAACACGCCGCTGATCATTTCCTGTTTAATCGACATGGTGCTAGAGAAGTGGGTATAGGTTATACTTAGTGAAAACGGCATCGAGCTGTCGGTCGTTCATCGACAAACCAACGTTCTGGTTGCAGAGAGCCATATCCTGTGTCTCATCGTCCCCGAGATAGTCCTCGCCGTTGGCGTGGCGAGTCTCCACGTGGCAGATGGGAGTGCCCTTCTTCAGGGACATTGCCTTGAACCACACGTCGTCAGCAGCAGGACAAATTTGCATGAAAACCTCCTCGTTCTTTACTTCCTCGTCCAGGGAATGGGGCGGATACAAAGCACCTCCAACCCCCGTGGGGAAGAACAGGTGGCTGAAGCCACGTTCCCTGCTGCACCACTCCCAGCTATTGTACGGCAGCAACTTTCCTTGGCCGTCGGGAATCATCTTGTGGGCGCGGTTGCAATAGATGGCATGGGGATTCTCCATGTATGGCACGATGAGGTTCTCCAGCATATTCACGTCATAGATGATATCGTCATCCGCCGTGATGATGGCATCGTCTGGATACTTACACAAAGCTGGTACCAGCTTTTTGTGAGAACGTACGTCCTTACAAAAAGCGACCTCCAACCCCCGCTTGCGCAGCTTGTTGATGGACTCGGGCAGTCGCTTCCCCTCGAAAGAGTAGTCGAGCCAAAGGATGATGCGGTTGGGCTTCATCGTCTGTTCCATTAGCGACTCGATGGCCATGTAGACGCTGTGGATGCGACGGCCGTAGGTGGTGAGCGAGACGATGATGTCGTGGTCGCAATACCGCTCGGTGGTTACGCCTGGCTCTGTGCAGAAAAGCATGTTCTGGTCGATTAGAACTTTGCGTTGAGTAAACTCAAGCGAATGTACAGAATTGTGGATGTTATTGAATGGACGCATCAGCGTACCCTTAACTTTATTTATGATTCTCATATTCTTTCTTTCCTTTTTAATTAGCAGACCCTAATTAGGTTTTGGCGGATTTGCAGTTCCCTTTCTATGGCGTATAGAAATAAATTGGGACTCACCTTCTGATAACTGAGCTATATGTTGATTGTCCTTGTTGAACTTCCAACAAGTCGCATATTGGTGATAGATATACTATTGATTCTCATATAACCTTTATATTTGCGCAGACTTGAAAACTTATCGAACAGAACTAAGCTAGAGAAAGCTACCCCAAAGTTTGCTATCCCTGTAGCTTCTTGAGTATCTCTGCCATCTTCTGCTTAGTGGTGACCTGTGTGGGAACAAGGGGTAAGCGGAGGACATTCTCGATCATTCCCATATCGTTGAGTAAAGCTTTGACGCCAGCGGGGTTGCCGTCGACAAAGAGAAGCTTGTAAAGCTCGGTGAACTGATGGTGGATGCGACGTGCGGCATCATACTCGCCTTGGAACTCTAGGCGTATCATCTTAGAAAACTCCTTAGGCAGGGCGTTGCCGATGACGGAGATGACGCCTGCTGCACCACTAGCAATCATCGGGTAAGTGAGGGCATCGTCACCACTAATCACCTCGAAATGGTTGGGCTTGTTCTTGATGATCTCATCCACTTGTTCTAGGCTTCCAGCGGCCTCCTTGATAGCTACCACATTGGTAAAATCGTTAGCGATGCGGCAGGTGGTCTCGGGTGTCATGTTGATTCCCGTGCGCCCTGGAACGTTGTATAAGACGATGGGCAATGGACATGCCTTGGCTATCATCTTGAAATGCTGATAGATACCTTCCTGAGAGGGTTTGTTGTAATAGGGGCAGATGCTTAATATACCATCGATATGATGCCAGTCGGAGGACAGAATCTCTTGGACAACTGCTGCAGTGTTGTTTCCTCCGCAATATTTCAATATAGGAACGCGACCTTTGTTGATACGTATGATAGCGCTTGTGATCTCGTCTTTCTCCTCTTGAGAAAGGCAAGGGGCTTCACCTGTAGTAGCAAGGATACAAAGGAAATTGGCACCATTGGAAAGCTGATACTCTACCAATCGTTCCAAAGCCTCATAGTCAACGCTTCCATCAGTTTGGAATGGTGTGATAAGGGCAATTCCTAATCCATGAAATATATTCTGCATAAAATAGAGATTAATTGTTTTAAATGCAAAAATACAATATTATCCCCATTATGCCAAGTCATTGTAAGATATATTTCAGTTTTTTAAGTTTTACGACTTGGCACGTGGTGGATACTTCACGTCCCAAAGAAAGAGGGCGTTGCCAGGCATGCTTTCGCCTGCATCGCTCCGACAACCATTCTGCAAAATAGCTTCAAACGCTTCGAGGGAGAGCCTGCCACGACCCACATCCACTAACGTGCCCACCACTGCACGAACCATATTGCGTAGGAATCGATTGGCGGTAATAGTGAAACAATATTGGGCTGCTGGTGCATCAATGAAATCGCAGGGAATCTTATCCCAATGGGCTTCAGTGAGATGGCAGATGGTGGTCTTTACATCCGCCCCGGCTTTACAGAAACAGTTGAAATCATGTGTGCCGATGAGCATCTGTGCCGCTTGGTTCATTCGATCGAAGTTGAGTGGGTAATGGCTCTCGCAAGAATAGGTACGCAAGAAAGAAGATTTGCCCGTATGTAGATAATAATGATAGGTGCGCGAGGTTGCTGTGAACCGTGCGTGCCAATCGTCGGGTACAGCCTCGATGCTTTGCACGCTGATGTCACGTGGCAAGATGCGATTGAGGCGATAAGCCAGTTGGGGAGGGTCAATGGGGATGTCGCTATCAAAGTGGGCTACCATCACGCGAGCATGCACGCCGGCATCGGTTCGTCCAGCTCCTACTACCTCTGTGGGTTGACGTAGCAAGGTGGTTAGGGATGTTTGCAACTTTTCCTGAACAGATATGCCATTGGGTTGTATCTGCCAACCATGATAGGCCGTTCCATCGTATGAGAGATGAATGAAATAACGTGTTATCATGTATGCAAAGGTAAGAAAAGATTTCGAACAATAGATTATAATTCGTATCTTTGCAAAGTGATATTCTATTTTTCAGGTACGGGTAATACCCTACATATTGCACAACTGGTTCAAGAAACCTTGGGGGAGCGTCTTGTTGACATGGCAGACACGCCCTTAGATGAGGCACGCTTTGTGCTAAAGGCTGACGAGCGTATAGGATTTGTGTTTCCGGTGCATGGGTGGCGGACGCCTCTATTGGTGCGCCGATTTGTCGATGCACTGCAGATAAAGGTAACCGACCAACCCCCTTTCTGCTATGTCATCATGACTGCGGGTGATAGTATAGGTATGGCGATGGAACGGTTCTTGCCTCATCTAGAAAGAAAGGGTTTGACAACGCAAGCGGTCTGCTCGTTGGTGATGCCAGAGTCGTATGTGGGCTTACCCTTTATGGATGTAGACAAAGAAGAGAAAGAACGCGCAAAGATAGCAGGTGCAGAAGAGAAGCTTGCTAGGTTTCTTGTGACAGTAAAGAATTGCGATGGCAGCTTGCTAGAGGAACAATACCGAAACTTAACGCGAGGTCCCCTACCCTCTTTCTTTTCTGGTCCTGTTGGGGCATTCTTTGAACGTTACCTTATAATGGATCGTCCTTTCAAGGTGGACGAAGCACTTTGTGTCGGTTGTGGCAAATGTGCGAAGGTCTGCCCCGTGAGAAATATCTCTTGTAAGAATGGCAAAGCACCAGAATGGCTACACAATGGGAAATGCCTCACTTGTTTCGCTTGTTACCATCATTGCCCCAAGAAAGCCATTGCTTATGGTGGACGCACAAAGACAAAAGGGCAATACTACTTTGGTCGCAGACATTCAGAAGATACGAAAGGTTAATAATCAGAAATCATTTATCAATATATCAGAATGAAAAAACTAATACTACTTATCTGTTTCATCACTTCTTCGTTGATGACATGGGCTATTAAAGCTAACACCACTCCTCTTACCATTAAACAGTCGGATGGCACGATGGTCACTGTTCTGCTTCATGGAGATGAACACTTCAGTTGGTACACGGATTTGAATGGCCGCTTGCTAGAACGCATAGGCAACGATTTCCGATTGATGGATATAAGTGCGGAGACCTTCTTTGCGCAAGCCAATGCGGAGATGGAACGTTCAAGAGCGCGGATGATTCCTATCGCTTCCAATAACCCAGCCTACTTCCCACATGTGGGGTCACCGAAAGCGTTGGTTATCCTTGTAGAGTTTAGCGATACCACGTTCAGTGTGAGTGATCCTAAAGCGGCATTCGAGCAATATCTGAATGGCGCAGAGAAGATACAGAATTTCAATGTGCTAGCCTCACGCAACTATGGCAGTGTACGTCAATATTTCTCAGATACAAGCAATGGGCAGTTTACACCACAATTTGATATTGTTGGCCCAATCACATTGCCAAACACCAATGGTTATTATGCTGCTGACAATGGAAGCTACAAAGACTATCGTATTGACGAGATGATCAGAACGGCTTGTGAGATGGTGGACGACTCGGTGGATTTCAGCCAATACGACAACGATGATGATGGGTATGTAGATCTCGTCTACTTGATATATGCGGGATATTCACAAGCCAATGGTGCTCCTGCTAACGAGAGTATTTGGCCCAAGTCGGGAACGACAAGTGGTGGTACATACGATGGGAAGAAAGTGTATCGTTATGGTGTAAACAATGAACTGAACTATACACCTGGCAGACAATTTAATACGAATCCCGAGATAACCAAACGCATGAATGGTATCGGGGTGTTTTGTCATGAGTTCTCACATACATTAGGTTTGCCTGACCTCTACCCTACTGTGGCAAGCGCACAAGTGGACAATCAGGCTTTGGAATACTGGGATGTGATGGATGGCGGCGCTTATGTTGATAATGGTTATACTCCTATCGACTACACACCATGGGAAAAGGAAGTGATGGAATGGGAAGAGATAGCTCTCCTGTCAAATGATACGGTCAAAGTAACTTTGTCAGAAGATGAGGCTTACAAGATCTGCGAGGAAGAACAAAACGAATATCTCATTCTGCAAAACTTCCAAAATAATGGATGGAAAGCTAAGATGCCAGGGCATGGTTTGTTGGTCTATCGTATTGATTACCCTAATAGTGTGGTAAACTCATACGATCGCCCTAATAATAAAGTAGGCAAGCCGGCAATTACCATCGTACCCGCAGATAGTCTGTTAATCACCTCCTACAATGTGCAAGCGTCAAGCACGTCGGGCAAGCATTATACTGCGGCCGAATATAAAGAGAGTTTCTATGGAGATCCTTATCCTGGGTCACAGAATGTAACCACGCTACCTTCAGTGACGATGAACAATTGCACGATGGAGAAGCCGCTATATCATATCGCAGAGGATGCGGGAAATATTAGCTTTGAATATCTGAAAGATCAAACTGCAACGAATGTCAAAGGTATCACACGTGAGAACGTATCTATGCTATACCCAATCTACACCATTGATGGCAGATGCGTAGGAAAGGAAAAAGAAACTTTGGCGAAAGGTGTCTACCTACAAAATGGAAAGAAGATTGTAGTGAAGTAAGGAAACGTTTCGTGCCTAGAGAAAAGGCTAAGAATACAACTTAACCCCAATCGGTATAGTGCCTGTTGGGGTTAAGTGTATATCATGTTAACGTTCAGATTCCTTGGGGCAACGAGTGGGATGTTTACTATTTTTCTTGTTCTTCATTTGGTAACGCAAAGCACATCCTTTGCATCCATGGCAAGGATTGTTACGTTGTGATAAACTTTGCCATATGGAATAGCAAGCATAGCTTATTGCTATGATGAGTATGATTCTTACAATGATGTATTGCCACATCATTACACAGGATTGTTTTGTGGATCAGAGTCGAAGAGGCTGTCTGCCGCTTTCATCTCATCACTATCAAACCATGTTGATAGCTTGTCTTTAGCCTTCTGCTTTATATCTTCGTCAACGTCACCCCAAACCTTTTGCAATACAAAGATTAGTACGCCAAGATCATCTGTGAGGCCTGCGATAGGAATGGCATCAGGAACAGCGTCTAGTGGCGAGATGAGATACCCTAAAGCACCAATGATAAGCGCTTTGTCTTTGATAGAAACCTTATCACTACTCAATGTGTAGAAAAGAATCAGCGCAGCATAAATCAATTTGGCTCCTGCACGTTTAGCGATATGTGAAATCTTTTCTACAAACTTTTCCGTTGAAAAGAGTTGTCTGTATTGTAAGAGATCTGATAATTCCATAGGTAGTTCTTGTATTAGGGTGTGATAGGTAAATTCAAGCAAGCTAAAACTTTCATGATAATAGAAAGCCTGCCATAAGGGTACATGGCTTTGCTCTTATGCTCTTAAGAACGGAGACTTAAATTCTTTTACCTTATTTATATAGTCTCTTGCCTCTGGATAAGTTTGGTTGACACGATGGATGCGATGACGAACCAAGACTTTCATGAGTAGGCGGTATGCCAAAAACAAAATCAATCCTACCCCAATTGCCACTGCATGATTTGCCAACATGTTATCGAATGGCAGATTGTACTCTGGGATAGCAGACATTACTAAGATGGGAAGGATGAGAAGAACGCCTGCAATGGTATATCGGCTTCTCTCGGATCCCTCGCTATCAAGAGCGGCTTGGTAATCAAAGAGGTAATTGCTCAAGTCCTCCTCAGAGAGTGAACCTTTTTGCGGAAATCCTTGATCTGTGGCGTAGTTCTTAATCTTGTTTTCCATTTGATGTTGAAAGTCATCAACAACGGTGGTGTATGATTCTAAGTCTTTCATTTGATTGCGTTTAATAAAAAGGAAAAGCAGTGTCCCTATAAGCCGGGTTCCGTAGAACCTTCATCTTTCGATAATAAGATTCCGTCTGTCATTTATCTAACCTGTAAATCACTTCACAGTTTAAGCATTCTACCCTCCATCGCATCTTCGAGAGAACTTGGGCGGGTTTCCTATGGCGATGGTTTACATGAACTTGCAGCCCCTAAATAGCACAGCGCAACAATCACCTGTTGCCTGGTAGGCTCTTACCCTACCTTCTCACCCTTACACAATCTGCTTTAGGCTTTTTCTTCAGTCGAATAGGCTTAAAGACATGACTATGCGGTTATTTTCTTCTGCGTCTTCTACTGTTACCAATAGCTTGTAGTTTCACAAGCAGGGTACCCACACGCTGCCCGGACTTTCCTCTTACGTCACTATGAACGCAAGCGACAGTACCAGGATACTGCCTTCCTTATGCAAAGGTATAACCTTACTTTGAGATATTTGGAGAAAGGTAAGAGTATTTGCGCGGTTTTAAAGCATATTAACAGTTTAGGGCTTCCGCTAACTTCCTGAATTCAATCAGCAATGTAACGTTCCACCGTGACGCCATCCAATTTTCCCATGACATAGGTCATTGGTGCAATTTCCTCGTGCGTTCAGTGGTCAAGGTATATGGGCTCATGGTTGATAAACACATTCTGCATGATTATCGTGCAGAATGTGCAGACCGCCTAAAAATAACTTAGGCTGTAAACCCCTTTATATATCGGGGCTTACAGCCTAACTCCTTCGAAATAGAGGCTTATCGCATTATTCTTCGACTGCCGCCTGCGCCGCTGTATTTTCGTAACGTTTCCAAGGAGTTACACACTTTTTGTAAGTGTTCCCGACTTTTGGCAATGTTCTATGTTCAAATCATATCTTTTCTTTCTTTGTTCTTTTACTTAGGTCAGACCTCATAAATACCCGTATTTACACATTTCGCAGCTCTCTGGTGAGTTTTGCACACTTCGATGAGGGTTTTATTGTTTTGAAAAAGATAGGCTCTCTAAACGCTTTATTTCGCGTTTCGCCTCAACGAGCAGATCGTAGAGTTCCACCGATCGCTCCGTTGCGAAGTATTCTGCCCAATCACGAAACGTGTAGCATAAATCTGTGATGCCGTCATCATAGCCCATACTTTCCCACCAGTCGGAAAGTTCTGCAAAGACTTCGGGAGGGTTCGTGCCGAGTGCGTCCACTACCTCTGTCGGGTATTGCTCGATGAGCATATCCTGCCAGTTTCCGAAGTCCGTGCCGGGGTTCTCATGGAGAATGTTCCATGCAGCCTCTTTCAGTTCGGCATAGAACTCGTCCTCCGTGCAGCCGCCGTTCCAAAACTTAAAATCATTCATAGTTCCGTTTTCGTTAGTTTTGCCCACATGAAGAAAATACTTGAACACATACGCATTTGGTATTATCGCAGATTGTACACACGTCTGGTCTTTGCCTATTTAAAGCACGAAAGCACAAGTTGTGGAGCATACCATTATGCTGAAGATGCCTTCGCTGCAATTACTGGTTGCTCATATTCTGATATTCGCGACGAGTGATGCCCTTATGCCTTGCTCCGTCTTTTATCAGAACTTCCTCTTCGAGTGAAGATGCGTGAGGAAGTAGCACTGGTATGGTAAATTTCATCCTTGACACATTCTGAAATTTATCAGCCGTTTCCGCCTTACCATTTCCACCAATGCTGAAAACGCCAGCAACGGTTATTCCGCCTTTGATGCCATTGGCTGCCCCCTCTGTTGTTTCAGTGGTAACAGCCACATCAAAATCAATGTTTGATATATTGGCATATCCATGGGATGTTTTAACGTGCGTGACCTTGTTTCCATCCTTTGTAATAGGGGCTATTGTAGCAAAGCCATGAACACTTTCTTGAGTTTCTTTTACGGCTGTAACGATGTCCGTCAGTGCCGTCTTTATGAATTCCTTCAATTCCATAGGCTCATCGTTTATAGCATTTCTTGCATGGCGTACGTCCCATGCTTTCCGCTTCCTGTAAACCAACTTCTTCAATGCTTGCCTGACAGTTGCTCAATCCCCTGCAGTCGCTGTAGGCGTGGTAGCGCTCGGAACTTTCTCCAGTGCAAATCCGCACCTTGGCATTTGGGGAACTTGGCACAAACGTACGCGTGTGGTGACTGCGACACGAAACAATGGAAAGGGACAAAACAACGGATATAAGGCACAATGCTTTCTGTTTCATAATAGCTTGTTTTAATTCGTGAATAAGTCTTAGCGACGATTGTAGAGAACGCAAAAAATCATCCAATTCTATTAATCATAATTGATGTTATCTTTGCAGTTTAAAACAAGCATATCGCAATGCGATTGCCTTGCGATTACGATGCAAAGATAAGGCGTTTTCTTGAAATATCAAGAGAATGCATTATCATTTAACCTGTATTAACATTATAAAAACAAAAAACGCATTATGGAAGGCAAGGTGTTAAAACACAAAATTGCGGAAATCAATGTGACGCAGTTGGATTTAGCGAACAAGTTGGGGGTAACCCCTCAATCGCTTTCATCAATTCTTCATGCAAAGGACGTTCGTTCTGGAACCATTGAGCGAATAGCCCAAGTTCTTAACGTGCCAGTAAGTTTTTTCTTTGGGGAAAATATTGGCAACAACGCTGTTGCGAGCGGCAACAAGTCGGTGGCGGCAATCAATAGTAGCGTGTCATCCCCTACCGCAGAAGTGCTTGAGGAGCGCGTGAAAGCATTGGAAACGCTTGTGGCAGAGAAAGAGAGATTGATTAACATTTTAATGGAGGGGAGAAAATGAGATGCATTGTTGGAGGTTTGGTCTGTATGGCCATTGGAGTTGTGATAATGTTGATTATCAACACAGTTAGAACAACGAAAGACCCTGACGTTATTGCCGCATCCAATCTAAAAATGGATGTCCGTCGCTACAAGAAATACAGAGAATGGTACGATGAACACCAAAGGTTGATAAGCCGATATGGAATTGGCTCAAAAGAGGAGACAGATTATTTCCTTAGTTTTTTCAAGCAGATAGAGAACCCTAACGAATGGAGAAGATACCAACAGTTCCGTTTCAAAGGGATTGCGAGATTTTAATGGAGGGGAGAAAATGAAATATTTAGGGCACATTATATCGGCAATAGTATACACTCCGTTGTATACTAGTATCATGTATTTGGCAATAGCATACCCTTTCAGTTGGGTCATATCATTGTCGTTTTGGAAGATGGTGGTTGCAATATTGGTTTTAGGAGGCTTGATAGAAGGACTAATAGCCTCATTACAGACATTTGCAATGATGCCATTTGCATGGATTGTAAAGAACAATAAAGTATCTTTTGCTTTATCTCCCGGTCTTTGTGTCATTCTACCGATTTGCAATATCGTTTCTTTGTGGAGATCATTTTTAGGACACGGCGCATTTGGTGTTGTTGTAGCGATAATTCTCAGCATTATGCTTTTGCAATTTTTCTATGGTTCTGTTTTGGTCTTGTGTGGCTTGAAACGGGAATAGCCACCCATAACATCAATTATGATTAACGCCAAAGAAAACCACCTCAAAAAGGTCAAGGTCG
>CAVGNV010000011.1:0-77481 GCA_963630695.1 Paratractidigestivibacter sp.
AGCAAAAACCGATAAAGCTCCGCATGGATGCCGCCACCTATTATATATGGGTGGGCGGCAGTTGCGACTATGCTCATTAGGGTTTTACCAGACAGCAATAATAAAGGATTAAAACTTATTTGTTGCAAAAGGGTAATCGTAGCACAAGCTACCAAAAGTCAACAAATTTGTTAGCTACATTTGTCTCGCCTAACAGGCAATTATTGCACAAGCAAAACAGCTTATACGTAGATAAAAGAGACAAATGAACATCAAGCACTTTATCAACCGACCCATTATGTCGGTTATGCTATCGGTTGTAATCGTAATCATTGGTATCATCGCTCTATTCAATCTTCCATTAGAGCAATATCCCGACATCGCTCCGCCTACGGTGAAGGTGCGCGCAACGTACACGGGGGCCAATGCCGAAACCATTATGAAGAGCGTGGTCACGCCGTTGGAGGCTTCAATCAACGGCGTGGAGAATATGCAGTATATGACATCCTCGGCTGCCAATAATGGCACTTGTACTATCACGATATATTTTAAGCAAGGCTCTGATCCTGATATGGCAGTGGTGAATGTGCAGAACCGAGTGGCTTCTGCGCAAGGACAGCTACCGGCAGAGGTGACCAAGAATGGTGTAACGGTAAAGAAGACGCAAAACTCTAATTTGAAGTTTATCACGCTTTATAGCCCTGACGGACGCTACGACTCGAAGTTTCTCACCAACTATATGAAGATAAATATCGAGCCGCAACTATCCCGCGTTGTTGGTGTGGGTGAGGTGAATGTCTTTGGTGCCGACTATGCTCTGCGCATTTGGCTTGACCCTAATAAGATGCACGCCTATGGATTGGTGCCAAGTGACATCGACAATGCGCTGGCTGCACAGAATATGGAGTCGCCAACGGGATCGCTGGGGGCTGAATCGGATAATACCTTTCAATACGTGCTGAAATATCGAGGACGTTACACCGATGTAGAGCAATTTCGGAATATCGTGCTCAAGGCTTCTGCTGATGGTAATGTGTTGAGGCTGGCCGACGTGGCAAAGGTGGAGTTGGGAACGGTCGATTATAATATGCAAAGCACCACTTGTGGTAAACCTGGCGCATCTGCCAGCATCACACAGGTGGCAGGCACCAATGCCAACGAGATCATCACGCAGATAGATAAGGTGGAGGATGAAATAAGGCAAACGCTTCCGCCAGGTATGGTGCTTGAAGACCAAACTAGTGTGATGGACTTCCTTGGTGCTTCTATGCGTAATGTGGCTGAAACACTCGTCATAGCCCTTGTGTTGGTGGTTATAGTCGTATTCGTCTTTTTGCGCAACTGGCAATCAATGGTGGTGCCCGTTATCGCTATCATCGTCTCGCTCATCGGTACATTTGCCTTCATGTATGCCGTTGGGTTCTCGCTCAATCTGCTCACCCTTTTCGCCCTTGTGTTGGTTATCGGCACCGTGGTGGACGATTCTATTGTGGTGGTAGAAGCGGTGCAAACCAAACTTAGCAAAGGAAACATCTCGGCTTTCCAAGCTACGGTCGAAGCTATGAAGGAGCTGAAGTCGGCACTAATCACCACAACCATTGTCTTTATGGCCGTGTTCATTCCTGTGAGTTTCACAAGCGGAACGACGGGCGTGTTTTATAAGGAGTTTGGACTGACTATGGCAGCAGCCGTAGCTATCTCTTTGTTTAATGCCTTGACATTCTGCCCTGCACTTAGTGTGCTGATATTACGAGGCACAGATGCTTCGGGGAAAAGCTCTAGAAAGAATGCTGACCACAAACAGAGCAAATGGATTGCGCCTTATCTCCGTTGTGTCTTGTCTTCCATTCGACACCGCCGACTTGTCGTGCTTACATTGTTCTTCTCTATGATAGCCTTGGTTGTTATGATTATGACCACTAAGACTAGCCTCGTGCCACAGGAGGATATGGGAACGATAGATGTGAATGTGCAGTGCCGTCCAGGTTATAGCCTTGCGCAGACCTCCAAGGTGATGAATCAGGTGGAGGCAGCGGTCAAGGATATACCACAGATCAAGATCTACACCCGCATAGACGGACGTGATGCACAGCAGAACCAAACCTCATCCGCAGGTTTCCTCTCCGTTCGCCTGAATACATGGTCGGAGCGAACCCAGTCTGAAGATGACATCGATAGCGTGGTCAACGAGATATATCGTCGCACGGCTTACATCAAGGAGGCAGAGGTCCACTGCGCCACGCTTCCAACGATACGTGGCTATGGCTCGGCAAGCGGTTTTGAACTTTATGTGCAGAACCGCAATAACGAGGATTTTCAGGCACTCACGGATGCCACTAAACGGCTGGTGGATGCTTTGAATCAGCGACACGAAATAGGCAAGGCCCACTATACCTTTAAGATGGACTATCCACAATACGTGGTTGATGTGGATGCCGCACGCTGCATGATGAAGGGTGTGTCACCAAAAGAGGTGCTGGCCACTCTGTCATCATACTTAGGTGGCAACTATGCCTCCAATCTTAACAAATACACCAAACTGTATCGCGTGATGGTGCAGGCGGATGCCGTATATCGACTCAACGAGGCTTCTTTAGCCAATATGTATGTAAAAGGTAACGATGGGTCGATGTCGCCATTAAGCCAATACGTCATATTGAAGAAGGTGAATGGTGCCGAATATCTCACCCACTTTAATCTCTTCCCCGCCATACGAGTGAGCGGAACGGCTGCAGATGGTTTTAGCTCGGGCGAGGCTCTTCGGGCAATCAGCGAGGTGGCAAGCCAAACGCTTCCAACGGGCTTCGGGTACGAGCTGAGCGGACTATCCCGCGAAGAATCGTCACAAGGCAACACAACCCTCTTGATTCTCGGCATAAGTCTTGTGTTCATCTATATCATCCTGTGTTGTCTATACGAGAGCATGCTCATTCCCTTTGCCATCCTTCTTATCGTGCCGTTCGGTCTCTGCGGTAGCTTTCTCTTGTCCTCCGTGTTCGGCATAGACAATAGCATCTATATGCAGATAGGATTGGTGATGCTTATCGGTATGTTGGCCAAGACGGCTATCCTGCTTACGGAGTATGCCACCGAGCGACGTAAGGAAGGACTATCCGTCACCCGTGCCATCCTCTCTGCCGCTTCCGTGCGCTTGCGTCCCATCGTGATGACGGCTAGTGTGATGATTGTCGGCATGATTCCGCTGATGCTCGCACATGGCGCAGGCGCAAGGGGCAACGCTGCCATCGGCACTTGTGTGATGGGTGGAATGGTTGCGGGTACCATTGCCATCCTATTCTGCTTGCCACCACTCTTCTGTATGTTTGAAAGCAGGCGTGAGAGAAGCAACAATACAAAGTGAATTAATGGACGCATTGGTGTTGCCGCATAAAAGAGGTGTTCACTAAGAGCCTCTTTGGTCTGCAGGAAAGGGCTGGCTTGTTGAGATAGAACGGGTCCTTTCATGGCTTAGCTGATGCCGTAGGACATGCTGAAAGAATCTCGAATGAATCTAAAATCAATTTGGTTTTTACCAAAAAATAAATTGATTTTCCCTTAAAAATAAATTAAAAATCATTCCTTTACGGGCTTTAATACCTTCTGATAGAGCCCGTAAAGGGATGTGAAATGTCCACAATAATCTCCCCAAAGTGGTCACTACGCATTCAACGGAAGAATCATAACTATAACGAAAGATTAATATCTATGAGGCAGTGTCGTAACATACGATAGGTACTTTTGCAGACGATTATTAATCATTTCAAAAAGTTATGTGTAAACAAGAAACCAATTGCAGAAGTGGTTTGCGGATGATGTTGTCCGCGTCGTTCCTACTTATGAGCGTGACGGCTTTTGCGCAAAACAAGATCACTGGTAAGGTTAAGGACGCTGGAGGCGAACCTCTTGTCGGGGTAAGCATTGTAGAGACAGGCACAAACAATGGAACTGTGACAGACATTGATGGCAACTATGTCCTAAATACCAAGACGGGCTCAACGTTGAGATTATCATACGTGGGCTATATCACTAAGGAGATAAAGGCAAATCCCAATATGACCATCGTTCTTGACGAGGATAACAAGGTCTTGAACGAGGTGGTTGTCGTAGGTTATGGAAGCATGCAGCGTAAGGACGTGACTAGCTCCATCACCACCATTAAGGCTAAAGACTTGAACTCGGGCGTGATGACCTCTCCCGGACAAATGCTCCAAGGTAAGGTGCCAGGCCTCGTGGTCACCACAAGCGGCAACCCTAACGCTGCTCCATCTATCACCCTACGTGGTGCTTCGACCCTGCGTACAGGAGATGCCCAGTCACCTTATTATATAGTGGATGGTGTGCCAGGTGCTGATCTTTCGCTCGTGTCGGCTGATGACATTGAGAGCATCGATGTGTTACGCGATGCCACTGCTACCGCTATTTATGGTTCTAAGGCTGCCAATGGCGTGATTATCATCACCACGAAGAAAGGTAAGAAAGGCACCGCCCATGTGAGCTATAATGGTTATGTGGCTATGGAGAGCGTGGCAAAGGATCTGGACCTCGCCACTGCTGCCGATCTGCGAAGCTATGCTGCAACCAACGGCTTCGAACTGACAAGCGATGAGGGAGCAGACACCGACTGGCAAAAGGAGGTGGAGCGCACAGGGCTATCGCACAACCACAATATTGCGGTAAGCGGAGGCAACGAGAAATCCAACTATAACGTCAGTCTCAACTATCTCAATCACGAAGGTGTGATACGTGGCACGGATATGGAACGCTTCACGGCTAGAGCATTGGCGCAGTCGACAGTGCTTAAAGACCACCTTACGCTCTCGCTCGGCGTGAACGCAAGTCAGACCACAAGCAACGAAGTGCCAACAGGCGTCTCAGGACAGAGCGTGACGGACGCAATGGTCTATTATTCGCCCACACAGCCAATCAAGAATGAAGATGGAACGTGGTTCAGATCCACCAGTGTGTCACAATACTATAACCCGTTGTCGATGATTAGCGAAGACACGCAGAAAACGGTGTACAAGCGAATGCAGTTTGTTGGTAAGGCTGACCTCAAGCTCTTCAAGGGCTTTACCTGGAGTGCCGATTTCTCATATATGACCGATCAGAGCACCGCAAGCATTTACCATTCCACACAGTCGCAGATAGTCAATAGCAACGGACAGGCTACGCGCAACACCTATTTAGGTAACAAGAAGGTGTTTGAGACCTATGCCAACTACCAAACCACGATAGCTGACGTGCATCGACTAGGTTTCATGGCGGGTTATTCGTGGGAAGAGACCAATAGCAACGATGGTTTCGGTGTGACGGTGAAGAACTTCTACAACGATGCTGTGAAATACTATAACCTCAGTTATGCCAATACCATTGATGGTATGAATGGTGTGGAGAGTGGGGCAGAATCTACTCTCCGTATGATCTCGTTCTATGGGCGTGTGAATTACTCTTACGACAGCAAGTATAACCTACAGGCTACAATCCGTCGCGATGGTTCTTCGGCTTTTGGTAGCAACAACCGCTGGGCTACCTTCCCATCAGTGTCAGCGGCATGGCGACTGAGTGAGGAGGATTTTGTCAAGAACCTCCATATGTTTGATGATCTGAAATTCCGTATCGGTTATGGCGTCAGTGGCAACTCGCTCGGATTTGATGCTTATACGGCACTGCCCACTTATGGCGTAACCGGTTGGTTCCAGTACACAGATGCCAATGGCGTGACAACCAATATGCACACCATCGGTGCAAACAATAATGCAAACCCCGATCTGAAATGGGAGCGCACCGGAATGTTTAACGTGGGATTGGACTTTGGATTCTTTGGCAATCGTCTGAATGGTACAATCGAGTATTATGACAAGCGCACATCAGACCTTATCTATTACTATCCCGTTTCTACCAACCGCTATCCGTTTGGCACGATGACGGCTAACGTGGGTAACATCAGCAACAAGGGTATCGAGGTTACCATCAATGCCTTCCCCATACAAACGAAGAACTTCACTTGGAGCACCACGCTGAATCTCTCGCATAACAAAAACTGTGTTGAGAAACTTTCCAACCAAACCTACTCAGTAAGTTACATCCCACAAGCCGATACAAATATCGCCGGCAACACGGGTGTGAGTGTGCAACGCATCATGGAAGGTTGTCCGATAGGCCAGTTTTATACGTACGAATGGGCGGGTTATGATGACAACGGCGTTTCGCAGTTCTACGTTCATGACCCAGAGACGGGCGAGCGCACAGGAGAGACAACCACCAGCCCTACTGAAACTGACCAGGTGAAGACCGGTAGTGCCCAACCGAAGCTCACCTTTGGATGGAACAACACGCTGACCTACAAGAAGTGGTCGCTCAACATGTTCTTCCAGGGAGTGTTGGGTAACAAGATCTTCAACGCTCTGCGCGCACAATACAACTCCGTGAACCTCATATCACAAGGCAAGAACGTACTGAAGGAAGCACTGACCGATCAGAAGTATGGCGACGTGAATGCACAATATCCGTCTGACAGATATCTTGAGAACGGCAGTTACCTACGCCTTTCATCGCTCTCTCTTTCCTACGATTTCGGTAAACTGGGCGACTGGGTGAACGGGCTAACCATCTATGCAACGTGCAACAATGTGTTCACAATCACCAGTTATAAGGGCACCGATCCTGAAGTGGAACTCGGAGGACTTACTCCTGGAATACAGTGGCGCGACAGCTACTATCCACACACACGCACATTGATGCTAGGACTGAAAGTGAACTTCTAAAAAATATAAACAAACAGAACAATGAAATATCAGATAAAAACAATACTTGCAGCCGCTATCGTCACACTGGCGACAGGCTGTACCGACCTCGATGTCGATGTGAAGTCGCAATATACCGAGTATCCCACCGAATCGAAAGTGGCGCTCGAAGCAAAGATGGCGGATGTGTATTATGCTTTCCGCAGTGTCTTGGGTAACAAGTACAATCGTTATCAGACCTTTGCCTCTGATGAGGCTTCGGGACTCAGCTTCGATGGCGATTACTATGATGGTGCGGAGAATGTGAATCCCACGTTGCATAATTTCAAAGCTGAAGACGGAACGCTCGATTACTGGGAAGACCTAGCTAGCGGCATCACCAAATGTAACAAAGCGATAGACGAGTTTGGTGAAGCTAATGATGACCTTACGCTTTCATATATCGCTGCAGCACGCACGATGAGAGCGTTCTATCACTTCGTTCTCATGGATAGCTTTGGTGATGTGCCTATCCTTAACAAGCTGTATGATGATAACGAGGCTATCGGACGCAGTCCGCGTAAGGAAGTGGCTGAGTTTATCGAAAAGGAACTATTGGAAAGCATCCCTTATCTATCCACAGCTAACGACGCTTCCACCTACGGCAAGCCCAACAAGTGGATGGCTGAAGCGTTGCTCGTCAAGCTGTACATCAACTGGGGCGTGTATACCTGCGGTGACGTAACCACGTATGATGCAGCCACTACAACGAATAGCAAGTTGAACGACTGCGTCAAATATTGTGACGACATCATCAAGAGCGGCATATTCAATCTGAATGATGAATACCGTTCTAAGTTCATGTATAACAATGGTGTTCAAATCACCGACTTCATCTATGCTATGCCTTACGACTGTGTTAGCGCAAAAGGTTTGTATTATGGACGTTATCGTACGTTCCGCAAGATAGACAATGGTTCGCCTGCAGGCTATTATGGTGCAAAGATGAAAAACTCATGTGCAGGTATCATGGCAATGAATCCAGAGTTTGCTTCGCTTTTCTCTCTCGAAGGTGATGATCGCAACAAAGCCGTGCTCGGTGGAAAGGTGTTTGTACACGACCCTATAACAGGGGAGGAGACATCCACACCGTATATGTACAAAGATCAGCAGCTGGAGTTTACCAAGACCATTACGCTCAAGGAAGGCGGTGAAGAACAGCTCAATGCTGGAGCCGACGCTAACGGATGGCGACAGGGCTGGCGCTCCATCAAGTTCTATCCCAATCCTAACGAATATGCCGAATATAGTCGTAACCAAAGCAACGATGTGCCCATCTTCCGTTATGCCGACATCCTTCTGACCAAGGCTGAAGCTATCCTACGCGGTGCCACACCAACTGGCGAAGACACACCGCAGTCGTTGTTCAACCAAATACGCCATTACGTCGGAGCACCCGCGCTGGATCATGCGCCATCGTTGGCTGAATTGCTTGACGAACGTGGAAGAGAGTTCTTTGACGAGAACTGGCGACGTAACGACATGATACGTTTCGGAACGTTCGAGAGCGAGTATGGCTTCCATAAGAAAGGATTCCCCAACGCTCGTTTTGATAAAACATGCCGCATCTATCCTGTGCCACAAAGTGTAATGAACGAGAACACCAACTGGACGCAGAACGCAGGCTATTAATCCTTTATTCATAAACCAAGACAGTCCTCTGCGGCTCTATATGCTGCAAAGGACTGTCTTTATCATCTATAGATTATATGAGAAAATATCTCGTTATCGTTTCGGCTTTCATCCTCCTCTTTGCTTTGCCCGTATCAGCGAAAACACTGACAAGCGACAGCATCACGTATGAACAGATGGGAGGCGTGTATTATGCTTATCACTATGATAGCACGACCGTGCAAACTCCCGCCCCAAAGGGATTTACACCTTTCTACATCAGCCATTTTGGACGACACGGCTCCCGTTGGTTGCCATCAGATGAACGCTACCTGTGGGTTTTGAATCAATTTGCAGATACGGCCAACCTCACTCCGCTTGGCGTGGATGTCCGCCATAGGTTACAGAAGATATGGAAGGATGCGCAGGGAAGAGGTGGCGACTTGACATCACTTGGCGCTAGACAACATGCAGAAATAGCCAGTCGTATGTATCATTCATGGCCGGAAGTGTTCCAACGGGACGCAGTTGTTTCTGCTAGGTCTAGCATAGTGGGACGTTGTGTGATGAGTATGACGTCGTTCTTGCTCTGCTTGCAGTCGCTCAATCCCGAATTGCGCATAACCGCAGAGTCCAACCGACGTTTCATGCCGTATATCGCCTATTCGTCACCAGAGGAAGATTCGTTGATAGCCCATACGCCAAGAACCATCAATGTGTCACCCGATAGGTTGATGTCGTCGTTGTTTGTCAATCCTACGAAGGTAGCAGAAAAGATGAATCTGTTAAGCGAACTGCATTGCATAGCATCCGATATGCAGAATGTGGAAATAGGAATATCTCTCTATGACATCTTCACGCCCGAGGAGATGCGTGCGGTTTATGATGCCAGCAATCTCAATATGTGGACGTGCAACAGCCAGAACGCTATAAGCGGTGATATCCCCGTGCGCTCTGCCATGTCGCTTTGGCAGAATATAGTGGAGAGTGCCGACTCGGCGATTGCTTCGGGAACACCACAAGCCACTCTCCGTTTCGGACATGACACAAGCCTTTATCGCTTGCTCACGTTGCTAGAACTTCTGAACGAGGAACGTCGCATGGACAAGATCATTCCCATGGCAGCCAATCTCGTCATGGTGTTTTATCGGAATGAGAAGGGGTGTGTATTGGTCAAGTTTCTGCATAACGAACGTGAAATCCAGCTTCCGATAGAAAGCAGTGTGGCTCCTTATTATTATTGGAACGATGTGAAAAGATTCTATAGCAAACTTTATAACGGAAACAACCAAGCTGCCTACTGAAAAAAAACAAGGACGAATCGTTAAAAGTTCACTAGTTGGCAGTTGTGGCAAAACTGTGGAGCCTTATTGGCTTGCCACATTCTTCTGAACGATTGTGCCTTCTTGCTGTTTAAAACCTTCATCACACCACCATCCGTGAAGACGTTACCAAAATTTAATAATTTAGGGAAGGGTTTGCCGCAGCAAGGCACATAGTAACCATTCCATGTGATATAGGGATATTGCCAAGGGAAAATGCAGTCTCTAAACTCACCATTCTGTGGATATTCCATTCCAGTCACTTCCATATCAGCATATTCGTTCCCCTTTTTACGTACGATGTTACATACATCTTTGTACTCGTCTGAAACAAAGAAGTCATAGTAGTCACGCGTTCTGTCGGGCATAGAAGCTACGCTCATACAGTTGAAGTTGACATAATGAATACCCCTCTCATGAGCGAATGACAGAATGTTGGGCATATCCGTATAGTTGAGTTTGGAAATAACAAAATTCAACATATACTGAATATGAGGAGCATTGTGGATGGTCTTTTCTATGTTTGCGCTTATTTCTGAGAAATGAGTGTTAGGTCTTATCTGCTCATACACTTGTCCTATTCCATCCACCGAGAATTGTATGTTATCTAGATAAGGCAACAAAGGCTCCATCTTATCCCAGTATCCTTTGAAATGGGCATTAGTAGAGATGGTTATCACTACGCTAGGCTTACGATGTTTGATATATTGCACCACCTCCAATAAGTCGGGATAAAGCAGGGTTTCACCAAGGCCGGTCAAACCAATAGAGTCCAAATAAGGAATCAGCTCATCGATGATGCTCTTGGCTTTGTCTACAGGCATAAAACCTTTGTCCATGTCTTTGCCGTATTGATATTCGCGTGGACACATCACGCAATGCAGATTGCAGACATTGCCCAATTCAATCATGGCATTAGTGGGATGAAACACTTTTGTGGTTTTCATCCTGTTATGTCTCAATATAGAACATCTATTGAGCGTATATTTCAATAAATCGGCATTAAAACGTATGCGCTTGAGAGCTGTCCATAACAACTTACGCCGACGCTTGTTAAGCCTTCCAAAGATCCTTTTCATTCGAAACCTATTAATTCAGCGGATAGTCGTTCGCTAGATTCATGTTTAGCGATGTTAATCCTTCTATTAATACAAAGGTACAAAATAATAATCGCCTCCCCATGTTTATACGTTTATTAACGTTTTGTTTAGCGATTTTAGTGGCTTAGCAGAAAGGTTCAACCTTGAATGGCTGCAGAAAGAATGCTTTGGGCTCTGCTTAGGCTTTCGGCAGATGGCGAGGAAACGTCGGGTAGGGGATAGCTGATACCCAGTTTGTCATATTTGAAGATGCCGAGGGTGTGGTAAGGCAACACATCTATGCGTTGCACGTTGCGTAGGGTGCGGATGAACGCTGCTAGCTCATGCAGATAGGTCTCGTTATCGGTAATGCCGGGCACCAGCACATGACGTATCCACACGGGAACATTGCGCTCACTCAGATAGCGAGCGCAGTCAATGATGTTCTCGTTGGTGTGTCCTGTGAGCTTGCGGTGCTCTGCATCACGAATGTGCTTGATGTCAAGCAAGACGGTGTCGGTCACTGACATCAGCCGGTCAAACTTATCGAAGAAAGGTTGGCTGCGCCGGAAGGGTTGTGCTGAGGTATCAAGACAAGTGGTGATACCGCGTTGCTTGGCTTTGGTGAAGAGCTCCAAGAGGAAATCGATCTGCATCAATGCCTCACCACCGCTCACGGTGATGCCGCCCTCACTTCCCCAGTAAGGGCGGAACCGTTCGGCTTGATCCAGCAATTCGTCCGTCTCCATCTCCTCTCCCGTTCGCATCTTCCACGAGTCGGGGTTGTGGCAATATTGGCATCGCATGGGACACCCTTGCATGAAGATAAGGAAACGGATGCCCGGACCGTCAACCGATCCGAAGCTTTCCGTGCTGTGTATATATCCTTTCACCTGTGCTTACAGTCTCTCGTGAGCTTGGCGTGCAATGACGTCAAGTTGTTGTTCGCGTGTAAGGTCGATAAACTTCACGGCATATCCGCTGACACGGATGGTGAAGTTCTGATATTCTTCCTTCTCTGGATGTTCCATAGCATCCTTGAGCTTCTCTACACCAAACACGTTCACGTTGAGGTGATGTGCGCCTTGGTTGAAATAACCATCCATTACACCCACAAGCGTGGTGGCACGTTCCTCGTCGTTGTGTCCGAGAGCACCTGGGTTGATGGTCTGTGTGTTGGATATGCCGTCGAGCGCATACTCGTATGGCAACTTAGCTACCGAGTTGAGTGAAGCCAACAAGCCGTTCTTCTCTGCTCCGTATGATGGGTTTGCACCAGGAGCAAGGGGCGCACCGGCAGGACGACCATCAGGCATGTTGCTAGTGTACTTGCCATATACCACGTTAGATGTGATGGTAAGGATGGATGTGGTGGGTTCAGAGTTGCGGTAGGTGTGATATTTCTTTACCATGCCGAGGAAGGTCTTGAGAAGCCATACTGCAATCTCGTCAGCACGTTCGTCGTCGTTACCATATCGTGGGAAGTCGCCTTCGGTCTTAAACTCTAGTGGGAAGCCTGTCTCGTCACGCACGATATTCACCTTGGCATACTTGATGGCGCTGATTGAGTCGACTACATGACTGAATCCTGCGATACCTGTGGCGAAGGTGCGGCGCACGTCAGTGTCGATGAGTGCCATCTCGGCAGCTTCATAGAAGTACTTGTCGTGCATGAAGTGGATTACGTTGAGCGTCTTCACGTAAACGCTAGCGAGCCAGTCCATCATGTCCATGAATCGAGGCATAAACTCGTCGTAGGTCAGCACGTCGCCTTCCACTGGACGATATTTGGGTCCGCACTGCTCGCGTGTCTTCGAGTCGACACCACCAGATATGGCATAGGTGAGACACTTAGCTAGGTTGGCGCGCGCACCGAAGAACTGCATCTCCTTACCGGTTTGTGTAGCGCTCACGCAACAGCAGATACTGTAATCGTCGCCCCATACTGGACGCATCACATCGTCGTTCTCATACTGTATAGAACTGGTCTTGACTGATATCATCGCTGCATACTTCTTGAAGTTGAGCGGCAGACGCGAGCTATAGAGCACGGTGAGGTTGGGTTCAGGTGATGGGCCCATGTTGATGAGTGTGTGCAGGAAGCGGTAGTCGTTCTTGGTTACCATCGAACGTCCGTCTTGTCCCAGACCGCCTACCTCGAGCGTTGCCCATACGGGATCGCCTGAGAAAAGCTCGTTGTATGCAGGGATGCGGGCAAACTTCACCATACGGAACTTCATTACCAAGTGGTCGATGAGCTCCTGTGCATCGCTCTCAGTGAGTGTGCCCTCTTTAAGGTCGCGCTGGATATAGATATCGAGGAACGTAGACACACGACCTACTGACATGGCGGCACCATTCTGTGTCTTCACGGCGCCAAGGTATCCGAAGTAGAGCCATTGCACAGCTTCGCGTGCGTTCTTGGCTGGCAGCGAGATGTCAAATCCGTATTCGGCTGCCATAGCTTTGAGTCCTTTAAGAGCCTTGATCTGAAGAGCTACCTCTTCACGCAAGCGAATCACCTCGTCAGACATCTCATGCTCGCCCATCTCTGCGCGATCACGGTTCTTCTCTTCGATAAGATAATCGATACCATAGAGAGCCACGCGGCGGTAGTCGCCCACGATACGTCCGCGACCATAGGTGTCAGGCAGACCCGTAAGGATATGATTATGACGCACCAGCTTCATCTCGGGCGTGTAAGCGTCAAAGACAGCATCGTTATGCGTGCGTACATATTTAGTAAAGATGTCGTGGATTGATTCAGAGGGAGTGTAGCCATAGTTGGTGCATGACTGTTCAGCCATTTTTAAGCCGCCTCCGGGCATAAAGGCACGCTTGAGTGGCTTGTCGGTTTGTAGACCCACCACAGCTTCTAGGTCTTTCATGCTGTCGTCGATATACGCAGCGCCGTATGCTGTGATACTTGCAGGAATCTCAGTTTCCATATCTAGAACACCGCCCTTAGCGCGTTCTTCCTTCTGTAGCTCCTGCAGTCTGCCCCAAAGGCGTGTTGTGGCCTCAGTGGGGCCTTGTAGGAAACTCTCATCACCATCATAGGTGGTGTAGTTTTTCTGGATAAAGTCTCTGACGTTGATTTCTGATTTCCAAGCGGTTCCCTTGAACCCTCTCCATTCGTTTCTTACGTTGTTCATTATGTGTCTTATGGGTTGTGAATACTTTCTGGCTGCAAAGTTACGAAAATCCCGTCTTTTAGACAACTCCCCCTCTTATGTTCCCCGTTTGGCTAGCAGATGTTTTCAGAGGTGTTGCCCCTATGTAATAATGCGTATGTAAGCGTGTTAAATGTCTAATTCATAGACTGTTGCACATGTCTAGCCTCGATAGTTTAACCTCGGTTGTGTAGCCGTTGTTCCTTTACTATTGATTAGCGGAAACAAGAAAAATCATACTTTTTAGGTACGCAAGAGTTCTTATCAAAGATTTAGACAAAGACCAGCTCCGCAGTCTTATCGGCTAGGAACAATGGGATATTGATAAAGTTGTCAGTCCTTGTCGAACCACGACTTGAATCCTTTCTTGAGTTTGCCCCATGTCGACTGCTGCCGTTGTTCAATCTCATCGAGGCGCTCACGGGCTTGCTGCCGTTGTTCCTCAAAGTAGTCGTCCTCTATATTGGCAACCGCTTGCAGACATTTTATGCCATTTTTCAGCATCTTGTCATAGTATTTAACGCCTTTCAGTCGTGTATCCGTACAAAACAAGCCCATCTGTAGTAAGCAATCCACATACCCTTGTTCTGCTCCCATACAGAAATATCCTATTGCGCTTTCTGCCGCCGCCTCATTGTCAAACCCTTCTTCAATCCATTCCATTCCGGCGTGGTAAGCGAATTGTGGCATTTCGCCTTTGCAAGCTATAGATATATATGTCTTGGCTTTCTCCGGTTCGGTCTTTAGCATGCTTAGTCCCCATTGGCCCAACGCATACAAGGCGTTAGCCACGCCTAGCTGCGCTGCGTTCAGACAGATGTTTTCCACGTTGAGGAGATTCTCGGCATCAATCATCTCTAAAGGATTATCAATGCGTTCGATATTGTCATTCACAATAAATTTTAGGTCATTGTACAACTGGTTTCCGGAAAGAATATCCCATTCCTCGTCCGAATATAGCATAGGGTTTTCCTCATCTTTCACCGTTCCGCCGTGATCGATATATTTCTGCAGCCATTCCTTTTCTTCTTTAGTGTCTAGCGAGAGCACACCATAGCCCGTTAAGTAAAATTGTGCCAAGGAATACATGCCATCCACGTAGCCTTCCTCAGCCGCCTTGTGCATATAGTCGAAGGCTTGCGATGCTTGTTCCCACGAATAAGCATTCTTCATGTCGCATTTGCCTTTCAGTGCATGCGCCATCCAGTAGCAGACCTCACCATTACTTTTACCTTCCTCTAAGAGAGGTTGTAGCAGGCTGATAGCCTTGTCGTAGTCGGTGTCTAACACGCCTTCCTTGCCCATAATGTATATACTGGCCAGTTCAGTTACGGCATTCGTATAGCCCAGGTCCGCCGACTGTTTAAGATAGTGGAAGGCTTTGTTGGTATCGTGTTGCTCGTATGAGTCATCATTGTACAACCAGTAAAGTTGATATATGGCTATAGCATCATTGTCTTCAGCCAGCTTGGCAAATACCTTCACCACCTCCTCGCGGTTGGCCTCTACGCCTTTGCCTTCCCATCGCAGTTGGAGGTACAGCGCATCCGCATCGTGTACACCTTGTTCCACGGCAGTTCGAAGATGTTCTAGCGCCTTGTTGTAATCTTGCTTGTATAAGTCGCCATTGACAAGCGTTTTACCTATGGCATAGTGGGCTGGGGGATAATCGGCCTCTAAACATTTCTCAAGCCAATAACGGGCCTTGTCATAATCCTGCGAAACGTAGTCGTCGTCATCATGGTATATGACTGCCAGATCCCACTGCGATAGGGTATAGCCCTGCTCTGCAGCGGTGGTCAGAGCGTCGATGGCTTTCTGGATATGTCCTTCTTCCTCAGTATGGCACAGATAGTGCTGGCCTAACACATGGAAAGAACGTATGTAGCCTGCCGTGCTCGATTGGGTCAGATACTCAACGCCTTTTTCCGCATCGCCTTGCGCTAACGAAAACACTCCTAGGTTGTGGGTCGCTTCTATGTTCCCGGCTTCGTGTGCCTTCTGCCACCACTCCACGGCTTTATCCATATTCTGCTCCACTTCGTCACCTTCATGGTAGCGGTTGCCCAGTTGGTACATAGCATTGGCATCGCCTTGTTGGGCTTTTTCCTGCACAACATCTAATGGTAGGATGTCATCAAGTGTCCATCGCATCCATTCGTTGTACTGGCTAAGCAGCGCATCGGCTGTTTTTTGGTTTTTCTCCACGCCTTTGCCCTCTTGGAACATCAACCCCAAGGAGCCTATTGCTAGGATATCGCCTTCGGATGCAGCCCACGAATAGCACTCGAAGGCCTTTTCATAGTCTTGGCTCACCCCTATGCCGTCTCGGTAGGCGTTACCTAGGAGGCGTGCCTTCTCCGGTGTGGCCGCTACATGGGTACTTTGGTCTAGCATAAGGAAGGCAGAGGTGTCGTCCTGTTTTAGATACTTTCCTTCATGGCAGCAATGATAAAGACTGAACATTGCGTCACCGCTACCAGCCTCGGCTGCTTGTTGCAGCAGCTGGATTCCCCGCTCCTCGTCTCGTTCATAGCCTAGCGCATACACAGAAGCGGCACGAACATCTGCGTCTTGCAGATAATTTGTAGCCAACACAAACAATGCTTCCGCATCTCCTTGGGCAGCCGCTTTCTCCATCTCAGCAGTAGCCTTGGCTAGGTTCTTTTCCACAAGCTCTCCTTTCGCATAGAATTTGCCCAATACGCATTGCGCATTGGCATTGCCGGCTTCGGCAGCTTTCTGTGTATAATACACCGTCTTTTGGAGATCTTTGATCTCTTCCACGGTATAATACAAGTGTCCCATGACAAAGTTGGCTTGCGATTCACCCTCGGCTGCCAACCGCTCGTAGATTTGCAGTGCCTTCTTCACATCGCGTCCGTAGGCTTCATCGCCAAGCCCCTGTGCGTAGCAACCTGCCTGTTGGTATAAGGCAAACAAGTCGCCGGTAGCAGCATCGCGGTCAACAAGCGCAAAGACTTTGTCATACATACCTTTGTTTATATAGAAGTTGAGCGCTGTCTCTCTACGCTGAGGATAGTTGTCATCAGTGAATTGGCTTTTCGATTCCTCCACTGCGTCTCTATATGTATCCTCTACCTGGCTGTACCAGTATTCGGCTTGGTCTGGTTCGCAGAGTAAGTGGTATTTCTCAGCTAGCTGGATGAGCGCCTTGGGTTCGCCTATCTCATTAGCTTTTATGAAATAGTTGGGGAATGTGGACCATTCTGTATCGGTAAACACACCTTGGAACACTAAATTGCCCATGACGATATAAGCATAGCAGATGTCCATCGCCATGTTGTCCTTGAGGTACTGCTCGGCAAGCGCCAAATCTCTTTCTACCACATCGCCCATTGCATAATATATGGCAAGCAACACTTTCGCCTTTTCGTTACCCACGGCCAAAGCCTTTTGGGCGAGCTCGAACGATTGTTTATAGTCGGTTTCTACGCCCATTCCTTGATAATATGCTTGCGCCATAATGCAAAGTCCGTCCGGATCATCTTCGGCGGCAGCTTCTCGGGCAAGGCCCACGCCTATGGTGATGTCTTCTTCTGATGGGTTGTTGTTGAGTATCTCTTTGGCTTTTTCAGCCTTTTCTGCTGGTGTCATCATACGGTTCTCTTGTATATTAGGTTTATTGTTTGCGTTTGACAATATGTTTGTCGCTTTGGGGATATTTGGGTGGAAAGGTACGAAAAATAGCGGGATTGACAAAGGAAAAGCAACGCAATATGATCTACTGCCGCATTTGGTATATATCTTCTGCATTTTGCAGTATGAAATAAAGGTTTCGTAGGACATAGAACATAGGAGAAGCCGGGTAGTGCAATCTTTCCAGAGTCAAACCACCTTACTCGCATCGACATATTGTTTCTTGAATGAGGCTTTGCAGTGAGCTTAAACCATAGCCTTTATCTATGCGCAATGGTGGTTTGGGACGGAAAAATAATTTAATTTTCTCAGAAAAATAAATTGATTTTCATCTAAAAATAATTTATTTTTGGCTTCCAAAGAGCCTCTCTTGTGGTCTAAAACACAATCGGTTATATGATAAAAGCATACCTTTGAGTGTATGACGGTTAACGTATTTTAACGAGCTACGTAGGCAAGCATTCTGCGCTTTCGGCATTTAATAGGCAGACGGGCAACGAAAAGGGATAGCGCGCATCCTTTCTTCGGAGCCAATCGATGAAAGTATAAAGAATAAAACAAAAAAGATCAAAATGGAAATCAAGACAATTTTCAAGACAATGGCAATGGCTGTGGTATGCCTTAGTGCGGTGGCACTGGTTTCATGCAGTGATGATGACGACAACGGCAGTAGCAGTAGTAGCATGAAGGTAAGCGCGACAAAGGTGGAAGTGGCTGTAGATTCGACACAGACCGTATCTGTTACCAACTGCACAACACCTCTGACCGTGAAGTCGGGTGACGAGAGCATCGCTACTGTGGCTGCTGATAACACTACCTTGACCATCAAAGGCGTTAAGGCTGGTACGGCAAATGTTGTGGTAACAGATGCTAAGAGCCAAACCGCCACCATCACCGTGACCGTGAAAGAGCTATTGTCATTTGACAAGACGGCCGTCTCTCTTAGCGCAGGGGCAGAAGAGTCTATCAGCGTGAAGTCGGGCACAGCACCTTATACCGTTGCTGTGAAGGACCAATCCATCGCTACCGCCACAGTCAGCGATGCGGCAATTATCATTAAAGGCATCAAGGCTGGTAGCACCACGCTTACCGTTACAGATAAGAACAATGTGACTGGTGTGGTAAATATCACCATCACCAAATAAGCCGGTCCTCTTTCAATAAAGACAAAAACATTGGCTGATGCTGAAAACCATCGTTGACGGATTCAGCGGACGCCTTATAGAGTAGAAGATGAAAAACAAGAGTCAGACGGCCATAACAGAAAACCGAGTGTGATTCGGTCATGAGAAGTCTTTATAAGCGTATAAAGGCTTTCTCATAGCCGTCTGCTGGATGTTGAAGATGATGCAATGGCAAGTGAGTAGCTGCTGCATCATCTTCTTTGTTATATATAAGAAAGGTATACGAAGTCACTAATTATTCTTAAATAATCAACCTATAAGTTGTACACTCCGCGTTCTTTTACTATCTTCGCAGCATAAAACAAAGAGGTTATGCAATTCGACCTTATTACAGAGAACGAGCGCCTTTGGGCTGTCAGGTACGATAACTGCCTCGACAATGTCCTTGATTCTATTCTTCAGCAATGGAATGATGTGGCTTGGCTTCGCAGTTTCTTTAAGCAGAACATAGAGGATTTGACCTCCTACTTCAAGATTACGGATGTCAATCAAGCTATCTATGACACGATAGAAGATAGCGAACGTCTGCAGTGTCTTATTCTAGATATCTCTCCAAATGCTAATCTTGATAGGATTTTCCGTCCTTTGGAGAATAGCCGTACTTCCGAAATGCTCTTGGGCAAGGAGAAGGCTAGGCTTCACAACACGCCCCGACATGCCTCTTGGCTTCGTATCTATGCCATCAAACTTGAACCTGGCATCTATATCATCACCGGAGGTGCTATCAAACTGACTCGTACTATGCAGGAACGCGAGCATACCTTGATGGAACTCGCCCGAATGGAAAAGGTGCGCCGCTTCCTATTGGATAACAATATTGCTGATAAGGATTCCTTTATCGACTTTATGAAAGAACTCATATAGAAAGGAGATTGTAATGAGAACAACCAATGAAATAGTATCTAAATTGAAAACCCATCAGTCTTCCACTTCGTCCAAGTGGCGCGAGAATGCTGAGTGGCGTATGGCAAACAAGACATGGCTTCGTCATTCGCAGCAGATAGCAATGATGATGCTTGACAAGATGGAAAAACTAGGTATGACCCAAAAACGTTTGTCTGAACTTATGGGATGTAGCCAACAGTATGTTTCCAAGGTTCTCAAAGGCCAGGAGAATCTCTCTCTAGAAACACTTACCAAAATAGAGCGTTGCCTCCATATCCAAATTCTTTATAAAAACCAGTAAAACCTTTGGTCAGAAACCTTCGGTTCCTTACCTTTGCACGTGCGTAGCAAGAGGTAGCTATGCCCAAAAGATTTACCGAAACAACATTTCAGATAACGATATGAATAAGAAACGAACATTGGCTCTGGCGTTGATATTGACCATCGGTATCACCGCCGAGATCATTGCGCAAGGCGGAAACATTCATAACGCTGGCGTGATGACCCACCAAAGCGATGGCACCTATGTGGTCAACACCACCCAGCTAGCACAGGACGTGAAAGGATTTAAGGGTGCCACACCGGTACGCGTGTACATCAAAGGCGACAAGGTGGTCAAGGTGGAGGCCCTTGCCAACCAAGAGACACCAGGCTTCTTTGCCAAGGTGAAGCAGAATCTGCTCAATAAGTGGAACGGAATGAAAACCTCCAAGGCTGCCAAAGCCAACGTAGATGGTGCTACGGGAGCTACCTTCTCAAGCAAAGCCGTGAAGGAGAATGTCAAGCGCGGCGTGAAATACTATCTCAGTCACAAGTAGGCGGCTCGCCCTCATCTATCTATCTTTACCCCAAATAGGCTATCTGAAGCGATTGTAGCACCTGCTGCTCAGTAAGTTTCATGTTCTAATGGTCTATTTGGGGTAAAATTTATTTATCTTATCTTATTTTTCCGATTTCGCTTTGATACTGAATATAAATAGTGTAACTTTGCCGACGAAATCGTTTTTGTACGAGAAAGTTACGCTATTACCACGTTTCTTATGAAATTAATCGTGCTGAAATCCAAATGTAATGTAGCCACGTTACCTTTGCACAGCAACCTTATATAAATATGTGTGCCCCCCTACTCAAGGGACGCAATGTCATCGTGTGACATTGTTTCTGAACCGAACTAATATCAACATCATTAATATGAAACATTATTTACAATCTATCTTTACCCTCCTCATCGCCATGATGTGGTGCATGGGTGGGTATGCTGACGACGTAACAGCTACGCAAAGCACTTTTACGGCAACCAGTGCTGATAACCTTGGTGGTGACACAAACGTGTCTTATACCACCGCCCAAGGAGGAGGAACGACTAAACCTGCTATTAATGGTAATGTCATCAGACTTTACCAAGGTACTTCTACTAAACCTGGTGGAAGCATAACGCTTACTGTTGCTGATGGATACAAGCTGACAAGCGCCGTTATCGGATCAGATATGGCTACCAAGGTGGCCTACAGTTTGGATGATGCTACAAGTCCTTCGTCCCAAACCAGTTCGTTGGCTAAAGGTGCCAAATACACTGTAAGCGATTTGGATGCCAAAGCCATCACATTCTATTGTATGGGAACAAGCACTAGTTCAAGATTATATGTCAACTATCTTAGTGTGACCTACACCCAAGAGGGATCTTCCACTAAGACAAAGACCACCCTTTCTTTCCCATCCTCTTCATTCTCGTTTGCTACCACTGACGACCTGACCACCTTCAAGGGACAGACCGCAACGCTTATGGCTGACGAAACAGAGCTAACGGGTAAGACCATAACTTACTCAAAGAGCGGTGATGATATCTTTACTTCCTTTGACGAAAGCACTGGCGAGCTCACGCTCAACGGCTCAGCGGGTACTGCAACCATCACTGCAGCATTTGATGGTTCAAACGATGAGACCTACCTTTCGTCCTCTGCTACCTATACCATCAGCGTCAAAGAGGTCATAACCACCATCGCTACGCTGAAACCTCTTATCACTTCAATCAGTGCTTCAAGCCCCAACGAATATACCCTAAAGCTCACCGATGCCATCGTGACCTATGTTAATGGCAACAATGTGTACCTAGAAGATGCTACAGGCGGTCTGTATAGCACAGCTACGAGCAATACGCTTGCAGTAAACGACAAGATCAATGGTCTTGTTACCCTCAAAGCATACAAGAACCAAGGACAAACAAGGGTGAACAGCTGGGTGCTTGATGCCAGTGCTACGATAGAACACGACGCTACATTCACCCCAACCGTCGTTACGCTTGCTGAGCTCACCGCGGATATGGACAAGTATGAGAACATGCGCGTGAAGGTGCAAGGCGCTATGGTCAATGCTGCTGTGGCTAACAAGCAGACCACTCTTACCCAAGGTGACGCTTCCATCACGCTCTATGACAAGGGAAGCAGCAACACATGGACCCTTGCTGCTGGTGACAATGTGGACGTAGAGGGTTACCCCTGTACATATAATAAGCTAAAGGAGCTCTGCGTTTGGAAGAAGGGAGATGTAACTGTCAACTCATCTATGGTGGCTACAACCATCACCCTTGACCCTACCACAACCCAATATACCGTAGTGAAAGGTAAGGAAAGCCAGTTCCAAGCACCTACGGTGACCGTAACGGATGCCAACAACGAGACCGTGGCTGATGCTAAGGTTACCTACGAAAGCTCTAACACCGATGTGGCTACCGTTGCTGAAGATGGCGCTATCACCTTTGTGGGCGTTGGTACCACCGTCATCACGATAAGCTATGCGGGTGATGATACACATATGGCAGCTAAAGATGCTTCATATAAGATTATCTATGGAAAGGTAAACCCCACTATGACATGGTCAGAGACTGAGGTTACGGGTAAGCTGGGTGAAACCTTCACTGCTCCTACGCTCTCTCTCAAGGACGGCGACGAGGACATCCTCAGCGGCAAAACCATCTCTTATGAAAGTTCTGAACCTACCGTAGCTACCATTGCAGAGGACGGAACCGTGGCCTTGGTATCTGAAGGTACTACCACTATCACTGCTAGCTATGCTGGCGATGACACCTACGCAGACGTAACCGCTTCATATACGCTCACCGTTAGCGATCCTAACAAGCTCGTTGCTACGTTCAACTTCTTGAATCCAGACAAGTATGGCTATGGTATATCTTCAGTTAATAAGAATGATGGAGATGTACCACAAGGTGCAACGCTTACCGAAGGTGATGTAACATTGACCAACACCGTCGAGTCGGGAACAGGAACACGCTTCTTTGAAGATGGTCTGAGAACGTATAAGGATAACATGCATACACTTTCGGTACCTGCTGGATATCGTATCACATCTGTGACATTCGGATTTGGAACCAAGGCAAGTTACGCTTACACCATTGGCGATGCTGAGGCTAACACCAGTTGGACTGGTAGCGCTAAGAGCCTTGATATCGTTTACACCGGAACCAATAAGCTGATGGAATCTCTTACGGTAACCTATAAGAAGCTAGACCTTCCTGCACTCACCTTGACAGAGACTGATAATGACCTCTTGATTCTTAATAACGAGGATGCAGATGCCAATGTAACGGTAAGCCGCACGCTGATAGCTGATGGCGGTTGGTACACCTTGTGCGTGCCATTTGATGTGGACGACGTTACCGCCACACCGCTTAAGGATGCTGAGGTACGTCAGTATGGATCTATGACAGGAAGCACGATGAACTTTGAAGCTACCACTTCGCTCAAGGCTTACCACGCTTACCTTGTCAAACCTACTGCTAATATCACCAATCCTGTGTTTGAGGATGTGAAGATTGTCCTCGAGGACGATAACGCCACTGATGGTAGCAATGGCTATTCGTTTGTAGGTGTAGTGACAGAGAAGAAGCTTAACACCGACGGTACAAACCTCTTCCTTGGTGACAACTATAAGTTCTATGTTCCTACTGAGGACGACTGCACCATCAAGGCGCTTCGTGGCTACTTCGTTGTTCCTGCGGGAGCAGCATCTAAGATGGCTATCAATATCGATGGTGAGACCACCGCTATCTCAGGCCTCCACACTGACGCTCTGCAGAGCAACGGTAAGGTGTACAACCTCAATGGTCAGTATGTCGGTACAGATGTCAACACCCTACAAAAGGGCATCTACCTCATGAATGGAAAGAAACTAATTGTAAAATAAAGATAAGGATAATAACAATGAAAAAGTATATCAATCCCGATATTCAGATGTTGCACGCTGAGGCATCAAGCCTCTTGGCTGGTTCGCTCTCCCATGATGGATCAGAAGGCAACCTTACACCATCCGGTCAATCGGGTGCGTCGGGCGCTCGCAGCAGACGTTTCGAACCCAAGACGCAAGAAGAAGACGAATGGGAAGACGAATGGGACTGTGACAGCATCTAACATCGGAACAGCCCTCTAAGCCCTGTTGGGTTTGAACACCTTCGGGGATAAACACTAACGGCAGCAAGCAGAGAACGTGATTCTCTATCTTGCTGCCGTTGTTCGTTAGGCTGCTATCATTAGTTATTACCTGGGTTAGATACCTTTGCTCGATGAATGGCAGCCGCTTTCAAGCTCCAGCAATATCCGTTTGGCTTCTAAACCTCCAGCAAAGCCAGTCAACGAATGGTCAGAACCGATGACGCGATGGCAAGGAATGAGGATGCTCATGCCGTTAGCACCTATTGCTGATGCCACAGCCCTTACTCCTTTGACGTTGCCCACCGCTATGGCGATGTCCTTATAGGTGCGCGTCTCGCCAAACGGGATGCCGAGTAGCGCTTCCCAAACACGCTTCTGAAACTCCGTGCCGACGGGGTAGAGGGGTACGTCGAACGTCGTGCGCTTGCCTGCGAAGTACTCATCGAGCTCTTCTTTGGTGCGAATGATGACCGCAGATGGTTGCTCACGTAGCTCAGCTTTCAGTGATTGTACCAACCTACGCTTGTTTTTCACGGCACAAGGCATGTCAATCCAGTCACATAGGCAAATCGCTTCACCCACCGATGCCAAGATCAATGTGCCGCAAGGCGAGTCATAATGCTGAAAGCTGATGGATAGCTGTGTGTGGTTCATGCGTCTCTCGTTATCTAGTTGTGCCTTTCCCGGTCTTCTGCGTGATACAAAGCGAAACTATTATTCTGTTAAATGATAGATGTTTAAGCTAAAAGCTACTAGTGAATATCTCCACTGCGGTTTGGATAGGAATGGAAGATGGAGATTGAACGTAGAGAAGATTGCTCCCCAAAAATAGAAACGAGAACGCTATCAAGGATGGTCTCAGCGAGGAGAAACTTCATGTATTTGGTGTAATATTTGATTTAATTCATTGGCAAAGATACAATAATTTTGTTGCAAATCATGGGCGAGATGACCTAAAAAAAAGTTTCTGATCAGCGGCAACACCCATGTGGCAATGTCCTAAACCAGTGGCAAGAAACCTCAACGAGTAGGAACAAATCTCAAAAACCTACGTTTCTCCATTGATCTTCTGGGGAAAATGATTATCTTTGTCCGTGTTATATACCACGACCTGAGGTGTTGCTCCCGATGAGGGAACGGCGCACGGGGCGTGGTCTGTTGGTTTCTATATTTGTCAAACGTGTTTTAGATATGAAGCTAGAAGAAGGAGCATACGAGAACCTGATTACCGAGCAACTACAAACGGATATGCAGCAAGCCACCACCGAAGGCTTGGTGTGTAAGCAAGACCAGATCGACGATGCCGAATCGCCATCGATGCTAGCCGAGCATGTGCTCAAGATAGTGAGCAATAGGCTCTCTGACGAGAATCTCTCGGCAGAGGAACGCGTGCAGTTTGTCAACCGCTTGATCGACTTCCTTGGCGAGCAGAGTGACGAAAAAGTTATAGAGGACCGTCAGATGCTCTCGGCGGTGGTCTCACGGCAAGAGGAAGCCCGCCTGAAAGCCACCCGCCAAGATTCCATTCGGCCCTTGACGGGATTCCGCGTGAGCAACCTCTTCACCGGCGGACAGAGCAAAGTGCCGATGAATGCAGAGATAGAACGCGACATTGAGAGTGCCGACAACATCTATCTGATAGTGTCCTTCCTCAAGCTATCGGGTCTGAACCTCATCTATGATAGGCTGAAACGCTTCTGCGCCAACCCCAACCACAAGCTCCGCGTGATCACCACGACCTATTGTGGCGTGACCGAAGCCAAGGCGGTGGCACGTCTTGCCCAGCTACCCAATACCGAAATACGTATCTCTTACAATGCGCAGATAGAACGTCTCCACGCCAAATCGTATATCTTTGAGCGCCATTCGGGATTCAGTACGGCATATATCGGCTCGTCCAATCTATCCAAATCGGCACAAACCGATGGCTTGGAATGGAACATCCGTGTGACCAACGTGGAGAATCCGCATATCATCAAGACAGCCCTCGCTACGTTCAACCTTTATTGGAACAGCCACAACTTTGAGGATTTCAACGTAGGAGGAATAGAAAAACTGTATCAAGAGCTACAGAAAGAACGCCACCCCACAGGACTATCCATCAGCTCCTTGGTCAAGTATGCCATCCTTCCTCATCAGAAGCAGATACTGGACAAGCTCGCTGCGGTGCGCACCAATGGTGTCACACGTAACCTTATCGTTGCTGCTACCGGTACGGGTAAGACCGTCATATCGGCGTTCGACTATAAGCTATATGCCGACGCGCATCCCCATCACAGTAGGTTGTTGTTCGTGGCGCACCGCCAAGAGATCCTTGTTCAGGCTCGCAACGCCTATCGCAGCGTGATGATGGATGCCAACTTTGGCGATGTGTGGGTGGGACAGTATAGGCCCGATCGAGGCATAGACCATCTGTTTATGTCCGTTCAGACGTTCAACTCCAAGTATGACGAAATCTTCTCCCAGCTACCAAGCCATTATTACGACTATATCGTGATAGATGAGGCTCACCACCTTGTGGCGGATAGCTATCGCGACATTCTCAGCCATTTCTCCCCCAAGCTCCTTATCGGTCTCACCGCCACCCCCGAGCGTATGGACGGCGTGAGCCTTCTGCCCGATTTTGATGGTCAGATCAGTGCTGAGATACGTCTGCCGATGGCGCTAGATGAGGGATTGCTCACCCCCTTCCAGTATCTCTGCATCAGCGATAACACCGATCTGACGGATGACGATCTGATGCAAGGCAACAAGTATGTCGCTACAAGGCTGACCGAACGTCTCTGTAACCGCGAGCGTGTGGCGCTGATCATTGACAGGTTGAGATACTATCTGCCTGACGAGACACGTTGCCGGGCTCTAGGTTTCTGTGCTACCAAAGCCCATGCCCGGTATATGGCGGAGAGCTTCAGAGCGTATGGCTTGAAGGCCGACTATCTGACGGCTGACCGCAACGACCTACGCGACAAGCTCAACCGGCAGCTTGCTCGGGGAGAGATCAACTATCTCTTTGTGGTAGATATCTTTAATGAGGGTGTGGATATCCCTTCCGTGGACACGGTGCTGTTTCTGCGCCCCACAGAGTCGCTCACCGTCTTCTTGCAACAGCTAGGACGTGGTCTGCGTCTCTTTCCCGGCAAGCAACTTCTGACCGTGTTCGACTTTGTGGCGCAGCTCAATAAGAAGTACGACTTCACCAGTCGCTTCCGCAGCCTAATGGTGCGTAAGGATAAGAGCGTGGTGGATCAGGTCAAGAATGGCTTCACGCTGCTCCCTCATGGATGCACCATCCACATGGAGGAGAAAGCCCAACAGTATGTCCTGGACAATATCAAGGCTGCCGTGTACAACAAGAGACGACTGGTGCAGGAGCTACGCAGCTATGACCATTGTCCCACGCTACGCGAGTTTATCGAGAACAACGGACAGGATGTGCGCATCGTCTATAAAGGCAACCTCTGCTGGACTAGCCTGAAACGTGAGGCGGGATGGTGTCAGTATGAGGACGATGCGTACACCAAACGCTTTGAGAAAGGCATAGGCAACCTGGTTCATGCCAACAGCGTGGCTTACCTCCGCTTTGTGCAACGAGCGCTGACGCAGTTCTCATCGTTGACCTGTGCGGATGAGCGCGAGCGCACCTTTGCCGTGATGCTCTACTATACGCTCTATATAGATAAGGTGAGCCGTCTGGGATTTGCAGATGTTGCGGAAGCCTTCTCCCACTTGGCCCGCTACCCCTTGTTTATCGAGGAGCTACGCCAATTGACCGATTATCTCCTTGCTAACCTTGAGATGAAAACCTTCTCGGTGGGCGAGGGGCTACCCATTGCGCTGGAGCAATATGGTTGTTACACCCGTGAAGAGGTCTTTGCCATCTTCGGACGGCAGACGGCGGATAAGCGCATGCAAGGCAGTGTGGCTGGGGTGTTCAATATAGAGGAGCTCAACACCGAACTGTTCTTTGTCACGCTCAACAAGTCGGACAAGGATTTCTCCGCATCAACGATGTATGACGACTATGTGGTGAGCGAACATCAGTTTCATTGGAAGTCGCAAAACACCGATATACACAACGGTAGAGGGCGCCGCTTTGTAGAACAAGCCACGAACAAGAAGAAGTTTGTGCTCTTTGTTCGCGAATATAAACACGATGGGTTTGGCAACACCTGCCCGTTCTATTGCTTCGGTCTGATCGACTATATCTCCTCCCGCGATGACAAGCCGATGAGCATTGACTGGCGCATGCACCAACCTATATTGCCCCAATTCATTAATGCTGTATAACCAAATGAAAACAATACATGTAGTGGCTGCCATCATTCGTGATGAAGCAGGACGTTACTTTGCCACCCAGCGAGGCTATGGCGAGTGGAAGGACTGGTGGGAGTTTCCCGGAGGAAAGGTAGAACAAGGCGAGAGCCCCATAGCCGCCTTGAAACGAGAGATCCGTGAAGAGCTTGCCATCGAGATTGTAGTCGGTGAGAGGCTCTGCACTGTAGAGTACAACTATCCGCAGTTTCATCTCTCCATGGCGTGTTACCTGTGCCAGTTGCAGGCTGCCGTGCCCACCTTGCTGGAGCACGAAGACGCGCGATGGCTCTCCCCCCAAGAGCTAGGCTCTGTGAGATGGCTCCCAGCTGACCAACAGATCATCCCCTTGATAGCTTGATGCCATCGTGAAGAAGCTCCTTTGATCTTGCCTTAATGCTCGTTTCATCTCCCGAAAGCATAGATATGAGAAAGAAAATCAAATTGATTTCACAAAGAAATTAATTTGATTTTCCAAGAAAAATAAATTGATTTTGATTCTGAAAGCGCCTCTCTTGGAAGATGAAAACATCCCGATGATGATGTCATGGTGCACGTATTGCATGCTGATAACGTTCACAAAGCAATAGTAGGTCTATGGCACAGCTTGCTTCCATCATAGAGATGAAAGGATTTTTGTTGCCCTTTGAGCGTGCTTATTCAGAACGGAATGTGTACTTTTGTACAAGAAAGGTGAGGCTATCGTTTTAGCCCGCCATTAAAAGGACTATTGGGATATGATAAACCAAGCACCCCATGACGATGCCTCTGCCATGAATGGCATCAGCAATCAGCCTCGTTGCCACTGGTGCAACCTAGCCAATCCGCTCTATGTGCGCTATCACGATCAGGAGTGGGGTAGGGCGGTGCATGACGATCATGCGCTCTTTGAGATGCTTGTGCTTGAGAGCTTCCAGGCAGGACTGTCGTGGGAGTGTGTGCTCAATAAGCGGGAGGCTTTCCGGCGAGCCTTTGATGGGTTCAATTGCGTCAAGGTAGCTGCGTATGACGCTCACCGCTTGGAGGCCTTGGCGCACGATGAGGGTATCATTCGCCATCGTCTGAAGATAGCTGCAGCCGTCACCAATGCGCAAGCGTTTATGCGGATACAAGCTGTGTGGGGCTCGTTTGATAGATACATATGGAGCTTCACGCAGGGTGCTACGGTGTATGAGCACGACCGAACCTCCTCACCGCTATCCGATACCATATCAAAGGATCTCAAACGCCACGGTATGCGGTGGGTAGGCACTACAATCGTCTACTCGTATCTGCAAGCCATCGGCATCATTCAGGGACATGAACCGGGTTGTTGGCTGCATGCCGAGAATCCTAAACCATAATCAGCATCAATTGACCAAATCACTACAATTATGAGTATCAACATTAAGAGAAACGGAAAGAAGCGTGTCATCATCGTCGGCGGAGGCTTTGGCGGTCTAAGGCTGGCCAATGCGCTGCGTGGAGCAGACCTACAGGTGTTGCTCATCGATAAGAACAATTATCACCAGTTCCCTCCCTTGATCTATCAAGTGGCGTCAGCCGGTATAGAGCCAAGCGCTATCTCGTTCCCCTTTAGAAAGATTTTTCGCAAGCACAACGACTTCTATTTCCGTATGGCGGAGGTCAGAGCGGTGTTTCCCGATAAGAAGATTATCCAGACCTCAATAGGTAAGGTGGAGTATGATTACCTCGTCTTTGCCGCTGGTACTACGACCAACTTCTTTGGCAATCGCAACATTGCTGACGAGGCGATACCTATGAAGACCGTGGCGGAGGCTATGGGGCTACGCAACACGCTGCTGAGCAACCTAGAACGTGCTGTCACTTGCGCCACGGAGGAGGAGCGACAGGAGTTGCTCAACGTGGTCATCGTGGGTGGTGGCGCTACGGGTGTGGAGATTGCTGGTGCGCTGTCACAGATGAAACGTTATGTTATCCCTTACGACTATCCCGATATGGATGCCTCACGCATGCATATCCACCTCATTGAGGCGGGCGATAGGTTGCTTGCAGGTATGTCTGCCGACTCGTCTGCAAAGGCGCGTGAGTTTCTGGAAAGTATGGGTGTGGAGATGCACTTTGGCAAACTAGTGACCGACTATAAGGATCACCAGGTGATAATGAAGGATGGGTCTACCATCCCCACACGCACGTTTATCTGGGTGTCGGGTGTCAGAGCCAACACCATTACCGGCGTGGAGGGAGACCATCTAGGACGTGGCGCACGTATCCTCGTGGATGCTTACAACAGGGTGGAGGGTATGACGGATATCTTTGCCATAGGTGACCAGTGCTTACAGACGTCGGATGAGGCTTACCCCAACGGACATCCGCAGCTAGCACAGGTGGCTATACAACAGGCGCAGAACCTTGCCCGCAACCTGCAACGCATAGCTAAGGGTGATGACCATCTACGCCCATTCCGCTACAAGAACCTCGGATCGATGGCCACCGTGGGACGTAACAAGGCTGTGGTGGAGCTGGGCAGGTTTCATACGCAGGGGTTCGTGGCTTGGGTGCTATGGCTCGTGGTGCATCTACGTTCTATCCTTGGCATACGAAACAAGCTCATGGTGCTGATCAACTGGATGTGGAACTATGTCACCTATGACGATTCTATCCGTATGATTGTCTATGCTACCAAACCCAAAGAGATACGCGAACGACTGGAACGTGAACGCATCACGCACCTCGGAACCGACTTGCTTGCTGAAGAAGAGATGGAAAGAAAAAGAAATAGTAAAGAGAAATGAAGAAGATAACATTTGCAACCCCAATCCTTACGGCCCTCATCGCACTGACAATGATTGGATGCAGAGCCAAATCGTCTGGTTCATGCTGTGGTAATGATAGTGAGAACGTCGGACAGACGGATGCCCAAGCGTTCGCTGTGGATAGCATCGTGTACGACTCGGTAAGTGGCTCTGCGGCAAAGTGTAACATCCGCATAGATTATCCGAAGGGCAACGACAGCCTTGCGGTAGGTATCAAGCGTTTCATCGCTGGCGAACTGGCATCACTCTATCTGCCACGTTGCTACTCTGACGAGGCGGCGCAGCAGCGTGCATATCCCCTTTTGGGCGGAAGCATTGATGATGGTGCAGCGCTGGTGGGTCATTATGGCAACGGCGTCATGCGCTTCCTATCAGCGCTGCGTAAGGAGATGGATGCCGCACGTACGGTGAAGAATGAGTTGCCCACCTTGTCTGACCAGGTCACAATCACCGTGGACACGGTCGCTCCCCGCTATATTACCTATCGCATCACCGACGATAGCTATCCCGGTGGTGCGCATCATGCCTACACGTCTTATTGTGTGAATATCAGTCGGAATACATTCAAGCCCATAGACAGCATCGTCAGCTCTACGCAGCTCAAGGCGTTGCAGCCCTTGTTGCGTGAGAACATCGTGCGTAGCTTGAAGGCTAGCGGTGTGGAGAACGTAACCGCAGCCACCCTTGCCCACTATCTCATCTTGCCCGATGACGGCATCATCCCCCTTCCCGCGCATAGCCCGTGGATTGAGAATGATAGCGTGACGATGGTGTATCAGCCTTATGAGATCGCCTCATACGCGGTGGGAAGCATCAGCTTCCGCATTGCGGTGAAAGACATCAAACCTTATCTTACCCCCGAGGCTTTGAGAATGTTGGGGCAGTGAAGAATAAAATAGCGTAAAGAGATAATTATGAAGTGGTCATTTATCATACCAGTGTACCACAGTAGTGCCTACATGGGTAGCCATTATTTGGTGATAATGACTAAAAAGAAGATTCACGCCATCTGCTAAGAAGGCTTATCTTTTAAGTTCGAAGTTTGCGTTATTTCAGTTCACCACGCTCGATGATGTGAACAAAGTCACGCCAACCGGCTTTCGACTTATACTTTGCCAGGCATCCGTCAGGGACAACGAGCCAAACGTTTTGCAGAACATCCCGTGAGAAGGCATCTTGAGCGTCATGCGGATTGGTGTTGGTGATGGCGATTGCTTTAAGGTTGGGTACGGCATCGAAAGCCAAAAAGCCGATGTTTATCATGTCATCGCCCATGGTGACATATTCTAAAGAGCTACAACTATTGAAGGCTGCATCGCCAATGGTGTGCATATCTTTAGGACAGTCGAAACGTTTTAGCTTGGTGCAACCTCTGAAACAACTGGCGCCAATGGCTTTCAGGTTGGCATCGGTGACAAACTCCTCCAGCTCCGTGCACCATGCAAAGGCGTTCATTCCTACACCACGGAGTTTGGCGGGGCATTCAAATCTCTTCAGAGCAGTAGAACGGAATGCAGTAGACTCAATAAACTTTATGTCATCACTAAGTTCGATCGATTCAATGGCACAATTTTCGAAAGCACCAGGAGCTATCACACCAACATGCCAGTTGACCATTCCCCTTGACACGTTGTATGGAATCTTCAGATGTTTCACATCTTTGTCAACGCAGCGTTGCACGGTAGCTTCTCCTTGGAATGTTATTCCTTGTTCCGAAATCATTCCATATTGTATGGGACCGGAGGTGAAATAAGGTAGATTAGAACTATGTTCTTGCGCAGCGGCAGAACAACAGATGGTGATACAAAGTGTTGTAAAAAACGTTCTGAGTGTCATGTTGATTATTGTTTGTCGTTACATAAAGATCTTTTGTTTACAATCTAGCAATCAGTTGCTTCATCTCATCGGTGTGGTCTAGCACGCTGAGGAAGAGCTGCCATTGGTTTTGTGCACGCACGAGGTTGTGTTCGGGGTAAGCTGTCTTCCAGTAGATGTCGCCATTGAGATAGTCGGTGAGGAACCTCACGCTCTGCATATACGGGAAGAGGGCTGCAGCGTAAGGCAGATTATCCTTCTCTGCGGGTGTGAGGAACGATGCCGAACCTTCTAGGTAGCCTTGTGTGAATGCCTCGAAGATATCCATTCTGAATGCTACCTTGTTTAGGTCGGGTTCGTCTTCAGCCACAGTGTTGGCTGCCGAACGCAGAAAGTCGCCATAATCGGAAAAGATAAATCCAGGCATCGTGGTATCTAGATCCACCACGCATAGCACGCGACCCTCGTCATCAAACATCATGTTGTTGACCTTCGTGTCGCAGTGGCATACCCGTTTGGGCAACACCCCTTCGGCATAAAGCGTGTCTACGCGACACATATCGGCATAGTGGTGTTCTATCTCGTTGATGAAGGAGGCTACACTAGCCGTGCGTCCTACCTTATCCGCAGTCATCGCGTCGTGCAGTTGGCGATAACGCAACGCCATATTATGGAAGTCGGGGATGGTTTCGCCTAGTGCGCCTTCAGGAAGATCAGCGAGCATAGCCTCAAACTGCCCAAAAGCCAAACCAGCAAAGCGCGAAAAGTGTGGGTTGACGGTCTCGTAGGTGTGTGCATGGGGTATGAACACCGATACACGCCAGTATTCGCCTTGGGCATCTTTCCAGTAGGTAGCCCCCTCGTCAGTGGCGATAAAGCGTAGCACCTTACGGTCAATATCGTCTGTCCCCGCTTCTTCTAGCTTCTTGCGGATGTGCGACGTCACCGTCTCGATGTTGCGTTGGAGCAGCGCTACGTCCGTAAACACCGCCGTGTTGATACGCTGAAGCACATAGTTGGGTGCCGTGCTAGGCGTGGTGGTTACCTTGAAAGTGTCGTTGATAAGGCCGTTGCCCAACGGACAAACCTCGGTCACGCTTCCTTCGATGCAGAAGTGGCGTAGGATGTCTTGATAATCTGTCATAGTAGTACTATATTATATAAGGTGTAGTGGGGGTGCTTCATCTCTGCAAACTTACGAAAAAAATGTGGCTGAAACCTATCTTTCGCTTGAAAAGTTTTAACTTTGCAAAAGATAAGCTGCACCTCAGCAATTTCAAGCACACTTGATTGCGTTCGGTTTGCATTATCTTTGCAAAAGAAAATCATCAAAACCAATATACAATTATGACACACGGACACGACGTTTTACACATGATGGAAGGCAATAGCTATGCTTCTAAGCAACAACTCGTTGATGCTATCATCGAGCGCTTTGGTGCTGAAGAACGATTCTACACTTGCTCGGCAACCGATATGACTGCCGAAGAACTGGTAACTTTCCTCGAAGAACGTGGCAAGTTTAAGCCCGCAGGAGCTGCCGACTTCACCGTTGACATCACCAAGGTGTGCAACCATTGATTCTGGACAGCACATTGGTGTAGCTGTCTCCATCCGAAAGGGCGCAGTGAGACTAAAAACGATCTATGGCAGACAAATGTATCCAATTGTCCTTGTTTCCCGACGAGGAACAACAGGCATCACCATCTGATGCTGAAGAGACGTCGTATGACCTAGCTGACCTCTTTAGCCGACTGGCACAATCGCCTTTCCGCAGTAGGTTTCATCTCACGGCAAAGGATCGCCAATACATCTCGGCCAAGGGGCTGCCCACCATTCGGCGTCATGCGCACGATTTTGTTGCCAAGCGTTTGGCACCTGCCGTCATACCCAATGATGGCAAGCAAACTCCTATGCGTGGCCATCCCGTGTTTCTAGCCCAGCATGCCACGGGGTGTTGTTGCCGTGGATGCTTTGCCAAGTGGCATCATATACCAGCGGGCAGACCACTCACCGCAGAAGAACAACGCTACGCCGTGGCAGTGCTTATGACCTGGATAGAACGTCAACTAGCTAAGGGCAAGTAACTTTTTTATGTTTAGAAAAGTGTAGCAGAGTGTAGAATATTGTGTGATAAGCCTATAAGATGATCAGAAGACGATGGTACCTATTGATGGTCTTGATGTTGGTGAGCTTTGCTGCCCATGCCTTTGAGACCAATCACAAGCAGATCTATAATGCGCTAGAAACCTTAACCAGCCGACAACTGCTAGATAAGGGCTACTCGTTGCTTGCCCAACGGGGGAAGATGGACAGTGCCTTGATATGCTATTCTGTTGTAGCCAATCGCTACTATGATGGTGACCATTCGGCAGAGAGCACTGATCATGCCATAGTGGCTATGGAAAACTTGGGCAATATCTATATGACTCGCTTCTTCGACTATCGTAAAGCGTACGAATATCTGCTCCAAGCTCAACAGTTAGCCGAACACCAAGGACAGAGCAAGCATCTTGCTTATATCTATCTGAGCCAATGCAACGTGTGGAAAATGTCCATGCTCACCTCTGGCAAGCAACATAATAGATATGTGGCTATGTTGCGCAAAGCCTTCAGATGCGCCTTGACATCAGGTGATGCCGATATCGCAGCCACCACCCTTGTAGCCCTTTGCGATGAGGCTGTCTACGCATCGACATGCGATATAGACGTGGAAAAAGAAATGACGCTCTATCGCCAACTGAGTAAAGGGGCTAAGACACCTATTGGACAGTATGCCTTGTGTTTTGCGCAAGCCACCATCCTAGCGCAGAAGGGTCATTACGCGGAGGCTGCAGAAACCTTTGCACAGTCGGCTCGGATGATTCGGGCTGACATAGCATCAGAGCGTTACGATTACATCTCGCGTTCCGACCAAGCTTATATGCTCTTCATGGCGGGCAAAAGGGAAGAAGCTACGGATAGCTTGAAGCGATTGCTCGATAGCGCCACAAAAGAAAACAACCGCGACTATATGATGAGCATCACCTCGTTGCTCCATGATATGTATGCACGGATGGGACAAACGGAGCTTGCTGACCACTATCAGTTGTCCTATCTGAGGCAGAAGGACTCACTGGTATATCATAACAATCTGTCTGAGATAAGCGATGTGGAGACATCTGCCAAACTCAGTCAGACCCAACACGAGATGGGCCAACTAGCTCATCGGCATCGAGTGCAGACTCTCATCACCACCTTTGTAGGCGTCATTGCCGTGATTTTGCTTGTGGCAATAGCCATCGTGTTGCATGCTTATCGCCAACTGAGGTTCAGTCATCGGATGCTCTATCGGAAGAATGAGGCACTGCTGCATCGCAATACAAGCGAAACCAAGTATAAAGGCAGTCATCTGGATGATCATGATAAGAACCATCTCCTAGAACAGATTACAGATGTGCTTGAGCATAATGAGGAAATTTATGACAGCACGTTCTGTCTCAATCGTATGGCGGCACTCATCGGAGCTAGCTATAAGGATGTGTCACAAGTGGTGAATGAACGATATGGAGACAATTTCAATGCCATGCTCAATGAATATCGCATCAAGGAGGCATGCCAGCGATTAGGCGATGCGGATCATTATGGCCACCTTACCATCGAAGCCATAGCACTGAGTGTGGGCTTCAAGTCGCGCACTGGTTTTGCAGCGTTGTTCAAGCGGTTTACAGGTATGACGCCATCGGTGTATCAAAAGATGGCTTTAGCTGAACGGAAACAACGCTTGCGTCAGTGATATGTGGCATAATGTAAGGCGAAAATATCGGTTTTCGTCTGAAATCATGATTTTAGACATAAGCAAAACCTAATTTTTAATCGGTTTAATGGACAATTGCTAATTTTGCCAACCTATTTATCAAAACGCAATTGTTATGAGAAATCATTTACATTACATTGAAAAAGCCGTTTTGCTCGTGGTTCTCGCAGCCGCTAGCGTCAACGTTCAGGCACAATCGTGGTTCACTCCCGCACCTGCAAAACATGCCGCAAAGCATCTATTGCACGCATCTACCAACCTCGTTGACCAGCCTTCGGGTTTGCGTCAGATTGATAAGCGAATGTCAAGCGCCTCATCTATCGTGTTGGTCAATGAGGATTTCAACCGATGGACAGCCGGTACATCTGATAAGCCCGACACATCTGTGCCTCTTGCTAGCGAGGATAGTTCCATCTATATAGACCCATCACTCACCTCTGATGGTACATGGGCTGGCACTGGTGTTTATTCGGCAGGTGGCAGTTGCGCCCTTATTTCCCCCGATGGCGAAAGTGTGGCAGAGGTACTCACCCCACTAGGCGACTACTCTGGCGAGATCACGGTCACTTGTCGTATCAAAGCCATCTCTGTGACACGTGACGGACAGACAGTGACCAAAGGATCTACCTTGGACATCGTACCTTATATCGGCGGTTATCTATCGGGTTCGCAAGCTAAAACCGACGCTGAGAGCGGCTATTCCATTCGTGTCTACCCCAAGCAAGGATGGAACGAGGTGCAGTTTACCTTTTCCAATTATAGCGCAGACAACGATGGCTTCATCGCTTTTGCTACACAGAACGGATTGGTGATTGATGATATAAAGATTACATCTACCGCTACGTTCATCGCCGAGCCTGCCATCTTACCAGCCCAATCGTTCAAGGACGATGGCTTCACCATCCGTTGGCAACCTGTGCGCAAAGCTTACGACTACTGTATAGACCTATATAAAAAGGTGTACACCACAGATCGTGATGCCCAAATCGCTGCCAACTTTGATGATAACGGCTTGGATGACAGTTGGACGGTCAGTCACTATACACTCACGGATGATGGAGGAGAGGACAATACGGCTGCGTTGTTACTCGATTCGGGAGATAGCCTAGCTACACCTTACAACTACTCTAAGTATAAGACGGCCAAATTCTTTATGAAGGTGACGGGTCCCGATGACCTTGATCAGTATAGCTATGGTTATGTTTATATCGATGTGCTAGCCGAAGACGGTTGGCTTACCGTAGGTGCTTTTACCGCAGGAGGATTCCTCGAAGGTCGTACGGTAGATATAGATCAGTCGTTGCAGTATGCTTTTGCTAACAACTATTATGGTTTCCGTCTACGTCCTGAACTTGAAGAGGGGTGCCAACTGATTTTGGACAACTTTGATATGACTACTGGACGTGCCGGTTACTTAGAGCCAGTGTTCTGCGACCAGTCCTCACAGTTTGGTGGTGATGATACTTACTACGATGATACAGAAGATTGTACCTACACTTTCACCAATCTAGAGCCTACCACCGAATACTATTATCGTGTGCGTTCCCATTACATCCGCCAGTTTTCTAAGTCTACTACCTATCATGCCTTTGGCGTGAGCGCCCCAAGTAAGCTCACAGTGCATGACGTACAGAGTGACGCTTACACCGTAGCGTGGAAAGCAGCCCCCAAGGCTACCAGTTACACGGTGAACGATTATCTCGTCTATACCGCCACAAAGGACGAGACTGACCATGTGTTGTTGGAGGAGACCTTTGATGATGTGGATGTCACTGATGCTACGGATATAGACGAACTGTACACCTTTGACAACTACACCGACACATCGCTAGACGACTATACAGACAATGCTGGATGGATAGGAGTCAACAATGGTGTGCTCAATGGTATGTTGGGATGCTACTACAACTACTATTATGGTTATCTGCAAACGCCTGAACTCAACACATCCAACAATGGTGAGATGACCATTAGCGTAAAAGCGTATGGCTATTATGGCGACCAACTGCTCATCTATACTGCCGATGACACCTACTCGCTGGCCTTTGACGACCTAGGCGATGGCGAGCATGGCTATCTAGATAAGACCATCAAGCTACAATCTGACTGGAAAAATCAGAAGCTCGTGTTGCTGACCAATGCTGGCGCACCCTTCGCTATCGACTATTTCAAGGTCACGCAAGATATCAAGGCAGGCGCGCGCGTGCTGACTTTCAACACTACTGCTGATGTAGAAGCCGGTGATGAGAGTTACCGCTTTACTGCGCTCCGTGGCAATAATCACGCTGTCAGCGTCACATCACATTATCTCTATGAGTCAGCCACAGCCAATTCGAATCCTTCAGCTTATCTCTTTGTCAATCTTGATGGCACAGATGGTATCCGTGAAAATGCCATTGACGATACCAATGTGCATGAGGTCGCACGTTATTCAGTCATGGGCGAGCTACTTTCTGAACCTGTTCGAGGAATCAATATCGTACGTATGAGCAACGGAAAGGTAACAAAGGTTATCCGGAAATAATTAAATTCAAAAATCAATAGGTACTTTCACATACCCTTAAACCAGCCGAGTTGCATTCTGATATGTGCTTGGTTGGTTTCTTGTTTCCCCTCTTCATAGTATGATTGAAACTAAATGGCACCGCTCTTATGTATGTCGGGAAGCCTTGGTGACTTATAAATCTTCTTAAAGAAGCAATGTTTTTTAAGGTAAGTACTTCCGTAGTATTCCTTTTTTGTTTACTTTTGCAACGTTAGATGCCTTCATCGGTCTAGCGATATGAGGCTTCTAAGCTATCCGAAGAGCCGTTCTTTGATAGCTATTCAGTAGATAATTAATAAGAATAAATAACTTAAACGTAACAAAACAACTATGAAAGTAATCAACACAGACAAAGCCCCCGCAGCTATCGGACCATACAGTCAGGCCATCGAAGCTGGTAACATGGTGTTTGCATCAGGTCAGTTGCCTATCGATCCAGCCACAGGCGCCTTTGCTGAAGGTGGAGTGAAGGAACAAACTCGTCAGTCGCTCACCAACGCCAAGTACATCTTGGAGGAAGCAGGTACCGACTTGGCACACGTGGTAAAGACCACCGTGTTCCTCTCAGATATGGACAACTTTGGCGCAATGAACGAGGTTTATGCCGAGTTCTTTAGCCAGCCCTTCCCCGCTCGTTCTGCAGTAGCAGTGAAGACCTTGCCTAAGGGTGCATTGGTAGAGGTAGAATGTATTGCTGTAAAGTAAGCATACATCTGCTTTCCATTATTTCATAGATGCCCATACCATCGAAAGGTGTGGGCTATTTAGCGGTGTGGGTTAAACGCCGCAACATTAAAAGTTTTACGATGAAAACTAGAACATTCATATTTGCCTTGTCTTTGGCAGCCACATCTGCCTTTGCACAGGGTACACAGACAGGGAGCTTCCGCTCCAATATGGACCTGAGCGTACGTCCAGGTAACGACTTCTATCAGTATGCAGCAGGTCAATGGCTCAAGACCCATCCTCTTGATGCAGAACATTCGATGAATGGTGCCTTTGTAGATCTAGAGGAGTTGAATCAGAAACGCATCCAAGAGATTATCAATGAGCAAGTGTCTACGCCACAAGCTAAGGGTTCGCTTGGTCAGAAGATAGGCTCGCTCTATCGTCTTGCTATGGATAGCGTGCGCCGTAACCGTGAGGGCGCTGACCCCATCCGTCCTATCCTGAGTCAGATTGCAGCCATCAAGGATCGCCGCGAGTACCAGATTGTCACCGCTAAGCTCGATTATATCGGTGTGGGCGTGACCATGTTTGGCATCGGTGTGGGCACCGACCTACGCGAATCACAATCGCACATTGTGGGAGTGAGCCAAGCCGGACTAGGCTTAGGCGATCGCGACTACTACCTTAACAGTGATGAGCAGACCGTAAAGGTGCGCAACGCCTATATCACCTTGCTCAAACGACTCTTCACGCTCGTTGGTAACAGTGAGGCAGATGCCCAGCGTAAGGTCGACGCTACGATGGCTATCGAGACTCGTATCGCCAAGCAGAGCTACGATCAGGTGAAGCTTCGTGACATCAGCGCCAACTATCACAAGATGACTTATACCGAGCTGGTCACCCAGTTCCCTGGTATCGACTGGGGTAACCTCTTCCTTATGTGTGGCTATCCTTCCTTCCAGTATGTCGATGTAGGCCAGCCCGAACCTATACATGAGGTGGAGAAGATCCTTGCTGATACCCCATTGGAAGACCTCAAGGCTTATGCTGAAGCACACGCATTGATTGGAGCTACAGGCACGCTAGACGATGAGTTCCGCCGTGCGTCGTTCGAGTTCAGTCAGGTGTTAAGTGGTGTGAAGCAAGATCGTCCTCGCTGGAAACGTGCCACAAGCCTCGTGAGTGGTGTGTTGAGCGAAGCCATCGGTAAACTTTACGTGGAGAAGTACTTCCCCGAGAGCAGTAAGGAACGTATGCTCACCCTCGTTCACAATCTGCAAGAAGCGCTTGCACAGCGCATTGATGAAGCAACATGGATGGGAGCTGAAACCAAAGCACAGGCAAAGGACAAGCTAGAGCACTTCATCATCAAGATAGGCTATCCCGATAAGTGGCGCGACTACTCGGGTTTGCAGATCGATGACAGCCTCTCGCTCTATGAGAATATGCGCCGCGTGAGTGCATTCTTGAATCAAGATGAGGTGGATCGCAATGTCAACAAGCCTGTGGACAAGACCGAATGGGAGATGTCTCCACAGACCGTCAATGCCTATTATAACCCAACCACCAACGAGATATGCTTCCCCGCAGCCATCCTACAACCTCCATTCTTCGATCCACAGGCTGATGATGCTATCAACTATGGTGCCATCGGTGGTGTGATAGGTCACGAGATGAGCCACGGCTTCGATGACCAAGGATGTCAGTTTGATAAGGACGGCAATCAGAAGAACTGGTGGACTGAGGCAGATAAGAAAAACTATGACGCACGCACCAAGATTCTCGTTGACCATTTCAGTTCGCTTGAGATATTGCCCGGCAAGAAGATCAACGGTCAACAGACCCTCGGTGAGAACATCGGTGACAACGGTGGTCTGAATATCGCCCTCCGTGCGCTGCAAAACTCGATGAAGACCAATCCGCTCAAGACCATTGACGGCTTCACACCCGAGCAACGTTTCTTCCTCTCTTGGGGTAGAGTGTGGGCTTCTAATGCTAGCGACGAGGTAGTAGACTATCTGATGAAGACCGACGTTCACTCGCCTAACAAGGCACGTGTCAATGGCGCTCTGCCTATGGTGGACGCATGGTACACCGCATTTGGTATAAAGAAGAGCGACAAGCTCTTTGTTCCTAAAGCCAAACGCGCGCACATCTGGTAAATATATGATTGTCCCCAATCGCTTTCAAGGTGATTGGGGACAATTCTTTAAGGCGTGTTCTAAAAGTCTACACATAGATTTAGAACACGCCTTAATATGTGTCCAGTCATTCCACGTATTGCAGAACGTTGTTAGCGAGCGGAACGCAATTTCACAGCCGATTATTTGCCGCATCTCGCCAATTTCGTTATTTTTGCATGAGAATATAACGATTATGACACAAGCAAAAGACCAATACACCAAGTGGGTGAGCTGTTGGGGTAACGCCACATCTATCACAGATCGTCGTGAAGCAACCTACGCCAAAGATCTCACCCTGCGTTATCCTATCCGAATGCCCTTTTCCGGAGACCTCTTGCGTTTCCGTTTCTCCAATCTCACAGGTACTGAACCCGTCACCATCAGCAAAGCCTTTGTGGCTTTAGAGCATGAAGGAAAAGCTGGTGCGCCCACGCCCATCCTCTTTGATGGTGCGGAACAAGGTCAGATTCTTCCCGGTAGCGAACGTGAAAGCGACGAAACCGCATTGGACGTTAAGGCAGGCGATACGTTGCTGGTCAGCTTCTACCTCAAAGACTTTACGCAGATGAACGCCGGCACGCTCATCACCGGACCTTTGTCCAAGGGACAATATGCTTACGGCTCCTACGCCACGGCAGAAACGTTACCTCTAGACCTTACCCGCCGCACGCAATGGTTCTTCTTCCTTAACACCATCGACATTCATACCCATGCTGACAACCACGCCGTGATATGCTATGGCGACTCCATCACAGCACAGAGTTGGCCCGACTGGTTGGCGCTACAGATCGCAGAAGCCGAGATTACCGACACCGCCATCATCCGTCGGGCAGTGAGTGGCACGCGCATCTTGCGTCAGTACGATTGCATCACCTACCAAGCCTATGGTCTCAAGGGCAGCACCCGCTTCCCCATAGAGATGAATGTCAGTGGCGCTACGGACGTAATCATCCAGCATGGCATCAACGACATCATTCACCCAGTAGGTGTAGAGGTCAATCCTTTCCGTCCTTGGAGCGATATGCCGACGCTTGATGACCTGACCACGGGTGTGGAACAGATCTATGTGAACCACGCACGTGAACTGGGATTGAGGGTGTGGAGCGGTACGCTTCTGCCCATCTTGGGTTGGCGTACATATACCGAGGAACGTGATCAGCTTCGAGAAGCCTTCAACGAATGGCTGCGCACGTCACCTATCTTTGATGGTTGTGCCGACTTTGACAAGGCTGTCCGCGATGCCGATAGGCCAAGAGCCTTTGCGCACGGATTTGACTCGGGTGACCATCTTCATCCTAGCGAGAACGCTTATCAGGCCATGGCACGATGTGCATTGGATACCGTCATCAGTCCGCAGAAATAGGATTGAGCTACAGAAGAGAAGAATTAACAACAACCAAAAACTATAATCTGATGGAAAACAAAATCGTATTGATTACAGGAGCTACTAGCGGCATCGGTGAAGGATGCGCTCGCAAGTTTGCCCAAGGAGGTTACAACCTCATCATTACCGGACGTAACACAACCAAACTAGAATCGCTCCAAAGCCAACTGGAAGCCGCATATCACGTCAAAGTGTTACCGCTAGCTTTCGATGTACGTGACCGTGAAGCCACTAAGCAAGCCATTGAGTTGCTCAGCGACGAGTGGAAAGCCATTGATGTGCTTGTCAACAATGCCGGATTGGCACGTGGTTTGGACCGTGAGTACGAAGGCAACATGGACGAATGGGACGAGATGATAGACACCAACATCAAAGGCTTGCTCACGATGACCCGCCTCGTGGTACCTTCTATGGTGCAGCGCAACCACGGGCACGTTATCAATATCGGTAGTTTGGCGGGCGATGCCGCTTATCCCGGTGGCAATGTGTATTGCGCAACCAAGTCGGCAGTGAAGGCTATCACCGATGGTCTGCGCATCGATCTTGCTTCTACAAAGGTCAGAGTGACCAATATCAAACCCGGATTGGTGGAGACCCACTTCTCCAACGTACGCTTCCGTGGTGATGATGCCAAAGCAGATAATGTGTATCGCGGTGTCAAGCCACTTACGGGTGATGATGTTGCGGATGTTGTGTTCTATGCCGCCAGCGCACCAGAGCATGTTCAGATAGCTGAGGTGCTGGTGCTAGCCACTCACCAAGCCAACTCCTTCGTGTTACATAGAGACGAATAATGGGGGTGGGGCAGATCTTTGCCCATCACCTTACCACTACATGTAGATGTTCAACGCAGCTTGATTGTAGAGCAGCGTTGAACATCTTTTTTTTATACGCAAAAGGTTCTGAAACACGTCAAAACCTTTGTTATCAGCCACTTTTGCAGATTTTCGAAAATCATTTGTAAGAAAACGAAAGCCATAAAAAGCGAAAATAGCTACTTTCGCAGCCGGAATCAATCTACTTTCTTCGAACTACTGTTAGTTGATAATACTATAACCAAAAATCTAAAGAATAGTTCTTATGACATTATTAATGATTGTTGAGCTGCTCGTAGTGTTGGTAGCTCTTTGGGTGGGAGCACGATACGGCTCTCTAGCATTAGGTGCCATCTCTGGCATCGGACTTGCAATCTTGGTTTTCGGATTTGGTCTGAAACCTGGTAATCCTCCTACGGACGTCATCTACATTATTATTGCTGCCGTGACCTGTGCGGGTATGCTTCAGGCTTCGGGCGGTATGGACTGGATGATACAGATTGCCGAGAAGATACTGCGTAAGCATCCAGAGCGCATCACCATCTTGGCGCCATTCACCACATTCCTCCTCACCATCCTTGTAGGTACGGGTCACGTGGTTTATACCCTTATGCCTATCATCTGTGACATCGCCTTGAAGAAAGGCATCCGTCCCGAACGTCCTTGTGGTATAGCTAGTATCGCCTCACAGATTGGTATCACCTGTTCACCTATCGCCGCTGCGGTGGTGGCGTTCTCTACCATCAGTATCGAGAACGGCTTCCATGTGAGCAACATACAGATTATCCTTGTCAACATCCCCGCATGTATCATAGGTATCCTTTTTGCTGTGGCTTGCAGTTGGCATCGTGGTCTTGACCTTGATAAAGATCCCAAGTTCCAGGCTATGCTCAAAGATCCTGCTCAGTACAACTATATCTATGGCAGCACAGCCACTACGCTTGACAAGAAGATTGCACCCGAAAGCAAGAAGGCTGTGTACATCTTCCTATTGGCTCTTGCAGTGATTGTGGTTATCTCAGTTGCCAGTATGGCTGGCATCAACCTGTTGCCTTCCTATAAGACGGTGCAGGTAGCTGCAGGCGCACCCGAGTTTATCACCTTGAGCGACGGCGTGACCGAGTCGGCAAAACAGTTGGCTAAAGCTGGCGTTCTGATGAATGGTGTGACCGAAACCGTGTACAAACCCCTTGCGATGAACATCGTTATACAGATTACGATGATTGCTGCGGCAGCCTTGATGATTATCGTCTGCAAAGCCAAACCTAAGAAAGCTATCGGTGGTGCCGTATGGCAGAATGGTATGGTAGCCGTGATTGCTATCTATGGTATCGCTTGGATGAGCGACACTTATTTCTCCAACTATCAGCCAGAGATCCAAGCATTGCTTACCGACTTGGTGAAAGCTTATCCTTGGACCATCGCTATTGCCTTCTTCTTCGTGTCAGTGCTGATCAACTCACAGGGCGCAGTGGTGGTAGCTATGTTGCCGCTAGCTTACTCACTGGGCATTGAAGGTTGGATTCTGCTGGGTGTGATGCCATCGGTATATGGTTATTTCTTCATACCAAACTATCCTTCAGATATTGCCACGGTCAACTTTGACCGCTCCGGTACCACGGTGATAGGTAAGTATCTGCTCAACCACTCGTTCATGATGCCAGGCATGGTGCATGTGGTTACGGCTACCATTGCTGGTCTCGGTATCAGCTACGTCTACCACTTCTGGTTGGGATTGTTCTAAACTGAAGCCGCATAGGCATCTGCTGTCCTATACGGCTCAATCATAAAGATTATCATACAATAGACCACTAACATAAGACGCATGAGCTAAGGGAACTCCTACGAGGCATGAAGGGGACTCAAGATAGGGAAGAAGGATACTCGCTCGGCGAAACGCCAAACTGCTTCTTGAAAGCAACAGAGAAATGGGCAGCGGTGCTAAAGCCCGTCAACGTGGCTATCTCTGACACGGTGTGCTCACCTTCTCGCAGCAACTGGGCTGCTTTGTTGAGCTTGTATCTACGGAAGAACGAACCTGGTGTCTCGCCAGTGAGCTCCTTTAGCTTATAATTGAACTTAGACTGACTGATCAGCAAGTCGCGACAGATGGTAGAGACGTTCAGTTCCATCTCAGCAGAACGCTTTTCCATCAGCTCATAGAGCTCGTTCATAAACTTGCGGTCAGGCTCAGATAAGGCATCTGAAGCCTTCGTAGATAAGGTCTCGGTCTCTGTATGCTCGCCTAGTTGACGTTGTAAGGTCTTCATGTTCTGAAGCTGCGACTCCACTAAGGCTTTCAGATAACTAGGGTCGAATGGTTTGGCGACGTAAGCTACAGCTCCCAGTTGCAAACCTTGAACTTGTTCGTCTATATCCGACTTTGCCGTAATCAATATCACTGGGATATGGCTGAACGCCAAATCATTCTTCACCTTTTCACAAAACTCGTATCCCGACATCTTGCCCATGATGATATCGCTCAAGATGATATCGGGTTTCACCTCCTCTAGGTCGGCCAATGCTTCTTCAGCCGAATAGCGATTGACCACCGTATAATCGTTGGCAAAGATTGATCGTATATAGCTTGCCACATCCACATCATCATCTACAATAAGGATTTTGGCTTTGCCTTCAGATGTTGAGCTAGCTACGGGTAGCCCTTGGGTGCTTTTCTCCAATGGTATCCGCATGCTGCGTTCCTCATGTTCGGCTATCTCCACCTTATTATATGTATCCTTGTCCACTGGAAGCGTGAAGCCAAACTCCACTCCTCCGTCCTTGTTGCTTACCTCTATCTGTCCATGATGCAAGCCCACAAGCCGCTTGACATAGTAGAGCCCGATGCCGCTGCCCCATCCATAGTGATGAATGCCCTGTGTGTCCGCCAGTTGATAGTAGCGCTTGAACACATCTTGTAGCTTGTCTTCAGCGATATGGCTACCGCTGTTATACACGCTAACGGACAACAGGGCATCCTCTATCGCTGCCGCAATACGTATCAGTCCCTTAGGCTGCGTGTGTTTGAGCGCATTGGTAAAGAGGTTGCTCAAGATCTTTTCCAGCTTGTCTCGATCTAGCCAGGCGCGCATCTCGCCCTCGGAAAGCTCTAGGTCGAGCTGGATATCCTTCACCCGTGTCGATTCCTCAAAGGCTGAAGCCAGTTCTCTTATCTCCTTATGGACATCCACCTCGCACACCTTCAGACGGAGCGCATCCGTCTCTAGCTGATTGAAGTCGAGCATCTGATCTATCAATCTCAGCATACGGTTGATGCTCATGCACACCCGCTCCAAGGTAAGATGCACCGCTGTAGGTAGCGACTTGTCCGCATTCAGTGCCATCAAGGGCCCTGCGATGATGGTGATAGGGTTGCGAAACTCGTGTGAGATATTGGCAAAGAAACTCATGTTCATCTCGTTGGTTTGCTTCTCACGTTGCTTCTCGCGTTGTTCCTGCAACCAGAGCATACGGTTGCTACGCTCTTTCAGGTAGAGCGAGTTGACATAGTAGATGATGCACAGCGCGATACCGATGTATAGCCACCATGCCGCAGCCGACTCTAAAGGTGCTGGCTGGATGATGATCTCCACCCTTCGCTCCTGCAACGGCGGAACATTGGGCGAGGAGATGATTCGCAGATGAAACGTATATTTGCCAGGGGCAAGATCTTGGAATTCCACCTCATGCTGATAGGAGGGCTTGCGCCAGTCTTGGTCTAGACCCTCCATGCGATACTGATACATCAATGCCGACTGCCTACTGTAGTTGGGATAGAAGAAGCGGAGGCGAATGGTGTTCTCGTTATGCGCAAAGGTGTAACGCGAACCGTTGGCGATGTGCTCGCTGATGGCCTTGAGCTGACCATTGGGAGCCTCCGTTTCCAAGCTATAGATGTCTAGCATCCTATACGCATGCTGCCCCTTCTTGGTGTTGAGATAATCGGTGCTCATGGCTGCGGAGGGGATAAACTTGCATCCATCGGAGCTACCTAGGACCACATCACCATTCGGAGCGAGGCACACTGAGTGGTCGAAGAACTGGCACACCTCTGACGCTTGGCTAGAGGAGGCGAGGCTATTCATCGTTAGGGTGTGCTTGACGGGATCTATACAGAACGCATCGCGCATCGTGGTGACCCATAGTTGGCGGTGCTGATCTTCGATGAGCGCTTGGATGTGTACGTCGTTCAGACTTTCTACGCGATGAACCTGTCGCTTAGCCATGTCCAGACAGTAGAGTCCGTAACGCTTAGTGCCAAGCCAGATGTTGCCGTACGAATCTTGACGGACAAAGGCTGGATCGATGTTGGCATAATCGGGCAGCCCCGAGACCTTCAGCTCTTGCCATCGGCCGGTCTTAGGTGATAGGATGCCGAGGCTCATATTCTTCATGAAGAGGAAGATGTTGCCATCGCGAAGAGGGGTCATTTGGGTCTCTTCATCAAACGATCTGCTACGGATAGGAATAGATTGTGGATGCGAATCGCCAAACGAAAAGCATAGCACCCCATGCAGGTTGCTACATACATATAGTTTGTCTTCAGCCTTGATGCCACATCCCAATAGTCCTAATGAACGGGTCTTGTCTATCACTGAAGGCTTGCCGCTAGCCACAGAGACGCTCACCACCTGTCTGTTGCCCACCAACCAAGCTTGTTGGTCGTTGTTAGGCACGATGTAATTGACAGCGATCTTCTCGGGAGCAGGGACCGAGTCGAACAAGGTGCGGTAATAGGTGTCGCTGAGTTGTTGGCTCTGCGTGTCATAGACATATAGGCGTAGGGTGGTGCCGGCAAGGATTTTGTGCCCCACTTGTGCTAGGCTGATGATATCTCTGCCGTCCGTTGCCGTGGCTAAGGGGTTGGCGTTGGCATACTGGTAGGCTGTGCGGTTGGGTGAAATCACTTGGTAACCCGCATTGTGGAAGCCCACCCAGAGGTTATTGCCTAGATCCCGGTATGTTGCCACGGCTAGATCGCGAGGCTTAAGCAGAAGAGCATTGTCGTCAGGAAGGGGTGCTCTCATATTGTTGGGTGTTAGCTTTCGATGCGTCTCCACCACCTGGTCATCATCCTTGACCCAGAATGTCTGCTTCCCATTGCTTGCCAAGATCCCTTGTGGGGCATCTTCTATCGCCACAATGTTCCCGCTTGCGTCCTTAGGTAAGGCGATGCGATGAAAGCGGTAAGCCCCCGTGTATCGCGCTAAGCCGTTCTGCGTGCCCACCCACATCCTACCGTTCTTGTCTAGATGCAGCACGTTGATATAATCGTCGGGCAGCGCCGTGGTGTCTTTGATGTCGTGATAAAACTGCACATAGTCCTTACCATCATACACATTGATACCTGCTGATGTGCCTATCCACATCAGCTCACGCTTGTCCAGGGCGAAGCTCGTGACGTTGAGCGACGAAAGCATATAGTCCTTGCCTGTCTGTGCGCCCTTGCTGAGCAACACCTCCCTTGTATCCATGCGGTTAGGGTTAAGAAGATAGTTTCCTAACAAAATGCAGAACACAGCTATCCACGCTGCTATGATGGTCTTCTTCGCTGACATAAATCTATTTCTTTCTCATGGTATCAAACTCTACAAATGTAGCGATAAACCTTGAAAAACAAGCAATATCTGCCCGAAAAATGCCGAATAAGAATTATTGCAACATCCCACACCGCCTCCGCTTCCTATTAATAGGTGCTTCCTTGTATCACCAAAGCATCCCTTTCATCTACCAACGGAGAACCTATGAGGATGAAAAATAAATTGATTTATAGAAGAAAATAAATTGTTTTTGAATGAAAATCAATTTATTTTCCATTTCCACGGAGCCTCTATCGCCTTATCGTTTAGCCTTGATGAGACCTCCAAACCAAAACCAAACAAAGGGCTCTTCATGTCCATGCACCTCTCGCCACCTCTCCAGTGGCTTCGCATAGATGTGAAGAGCCCTTATAGATAAGGACCAATAAACGGCACTGCCTTGCATGACCGAAGCCACACCCTAGGTGGTTCAGCGCTCAACGATGCTCTCGCCACCTTTTAGGGTGCGTCTCCTTACTTACCGATAGGTACCACAACGCGCACAGAGAAGTTGCGCCCCATATTGTACACGCCACGTCGCTGGGTGACGTTGTTGATGTCCGTGTACTTCAGCCTACTCAGATGATTCTGATAAGCGCGGTCCGCGATGTTCTCTAGCGCTAGATATAACGAGAAGAGTTTGCGTCCTTTTGCCTTCACGTCAGCACCGGCATAGAGATGCAACAGGGTGTAAGAGGGTGTTGGTGTCTCGGTATTGTTAGCGGCTAGGTAATGGTTCTGGCGTAGATTGCAGTCAACGGTCAGTTGCACATAGCCATTGTCTATCCAAGGTTTGTTGCAGAACAACTCATAGCGCAGGTCAGACAACCATCGTGGCGCAGGTGTCATAGGAAGGTATTTGGCAACATCGTTCTGATGCAGTTGCACCGAATTGACATAAGAGAAACTGCTGCTTAGATGCAGATGCGCCACGGGATGCACGTCCACGGTCATCTCTCCGCCCATGATGCGTGCGTCACCTGAAACATATTGGTATGATGGTGTGTCGTCGATGAGGATTTCTTGCCCTTGCTCATCGGTGCGCTTCTGTGAGAAGATGTAGTGATTGATGCGATTGGCAAAGAGCGCTAGACGGAGAGAGAACCACTCAGAGGCATAGTCGGCACCTAAGTCCATCTGCCAACTATGCTCTGCCTTAAGCCCGCTGTTGCCCATCTCATATCTCATGGTGCCTTCGTGTACACCGTTGGCACCCAGCTCGTTGATGTTTGGTGCTCTGAAGCCTCGTGAGAGATTGGCCTTGATGTTGAACGTAGGTGTGATGTCATAGGTCACACCGATGCTTCCCGTGACGCCATTGTAGCTGCGATTGAATGCCGAAAAGCGTTCAGCACCCTCTTCTATCAAGCTCTCTGTGTGCAGATGACGATGGTCATAACGTATGCCACCACTCATATTCAATGCCCCAACGCTACGGGATGCAGTGGCAAAGACACCAAAGTCGAACAGATGATAGGCAGGAATGAGGTATTCGGTCCCCTTGTTCTCCGACCGTTGGTACATACCATTGAAGCCCGTGACCCATTTCCATCCATTCATCAATGGCGACTTATAATGCAGATCATAGTTTAAGGTGTGCAGCTTCATGTCTAGTCCGCACTCGTCCGGTGTCTCCTCTTCCTCAAACTCCTGTCGTCTATTCTGCTGATAAGCCACCAAAGCTTTGAGCGAACCGCTTCCTAGGTAGAACAGATTGTCCCAAGTGGCTTTGTAATGGTGTATCTGTTGGTAGGGCATCGGGGTGCCATAGCTCTTCAGGTTATACCCCTCGGGGGTGGATAGGGCACCCGTCTCCTCATCGCGCTCACCTTCCACGATACCAGGTGTGAGGTGATAGTAGTCAAGCGACAGGTGCGAGAAACCCTTGCTATGATGATAACCCACCAGTTGTGAGAACGCTTGCTCACGATAACCGGAGCCATATACATAGCCGTCATACCTGTTGTGATAAGCATGCGCCAGCTTACCGCTGTACCTTGAATCCCATACCCAGTGGCCTAGGTGTCCGGTGTTGTTGACGGAATAGTCGCACAAGCCATTGTTGGTCTGATAGCCTGTGCTCACCTCTGTGCTTACCTCACCTTCTATCGGTGTGGGATCGCCATGAAACACCAGTACGCCCGCCATGGCATCCGAGCCATACATCAAACTGGCAGGACCTTTCTGAATCTCTACAGAGTGGACCGAGTGGGCATCAATCTCCACTCCATGCTCATCACCCCACTGTTGGCCTTCTTGTCGTATGCCATCCTTGACCACCACTAAGCGGTTGTATCCCAAGCCACGAATGACGGGTTTGGATATCCCACTACCCGTGGTGATCTGCGATACACCCGGTTGTCGTGCTACGGCGTCAATGATATTGGCTGATGGAAGCGCCTCTAGCTGCCGGTGACTCACAATGGATATCGGTGCTGGCGCTTGGTTGAGCTTTTGGCTTCCGGTCAGTCCGGTCACCACTACTTCGTTTAGTTTCACACTGGTTTCGGTCATAGGCAGATGCTTCACGCTGTCGGGTTGCTCTGCTACGACACGGGCTTGCGCTGACAAGACGGTTCCTGTCAGCAACATCCCAATAGATATTGTTTTCATGATTGGTTTTTCTTATGTTGTCTTTTTTGTATTAATACCTTGTTACCGATGGTGGCTTATAGCCAATCGGAATCAATATAGGCAATAGACAACATAAGGTGGGGCACGAAGCGAGATGACGCCTCGGCTTTGCTGCTTGTATCCTGTGCGGGCAAAGCAAAGCACCCCTACAGCTACCAACGTCAAAGCGGTCCATAGCAGCGTGGTAGGTGTAAGGCAAGGCGTGGCTTGCAACTGACATAGCACGCAGACATCACTGGTGGGCAACTGTGCAGAGAGATGCCCTGCGTGCTTGACATGGTGGGCACATTCCTGACAGACGGTTGCCATCTCAGACGCCGCCTCTTGGTGCCGGTGAACCGACACCACCATCACCATTGCCGTGTAGATCCACAGCAACAGCCATGCTATGCGCTTGCGTTTGAGGTTGTGAGTGTACATTTTGCGTCGGCAAAGGTACGACAATATTCATAATCAACGGGGAGAAACGACTGAAAACGTTGCGACGAAAGATTTTTTCCATCTTTTTTCTTTTTTCCAGGCAATGTTTCGCACATGGGTGTATTTATAAAGCAGAACATAAAGCACAAAGAACGATGAATAAGATCAGAATCTACCTAATGTTGTTACTTGTCACATGCTTGACCGTTGGTCTGCAGTCGTGTGATATTGATGATGATGAAAATGCCCGTGTGAGCTATCCCAGCGCGTTGGTAACGCTCAAGATCAACCCTACGGATAGCACCTTCTACATGCAGCTGGACAGCGCCACCACGCTCATACCTACCAACATGAACACCTCGCCATCGGGAACGAAGCAGGTGCGTGCCTTGGTCAACTATAAAGTGGAGGACGATGCCACAAAGAAAGAGATGCAACGCGTCTATGTCAACTGGATTGATACTATCCGCACCAAGCCTCTTGCCGTGAATCTTGGTGCAAAGAACGATAACGTCTATGGCTCTTATCCGTTGGAAATCCTGAAAGATTGGACCACCATTGTGGAGGATGGCTACTTCACCATGCGCTTCCGTACCTATTACGGAGGACAGGCGCAGCACACCATTTCCCTCGTGCAGACCGACGAACCTTATGTGCTGGAGCTTCATCAGAACCCCAATGGGGATAAGGAAGGTGGTGTGATGCGTGACGGACTAATCGCTTTTGACCTCTCTTCACTGCCCGACACACAAGGTAAGACGGTGCAGATGACCATCAAGTGGAAATCGTTCAGTGGGGATAAGAGTACCACATTTAAATATTGCACAGTAAAATAATTTCATAAGCAGTACGTTTTTATATCAAAGTGTGTATCTAAAAGTGTAATGACTCTCTTTGGGATAAACCGAGAACAACAACTCGTTAAAGCCTTTGCCAAGCACGATGCGCAAGCAATGGACAGGCTATATGCCGAATATGCCGGTTATTTGACAGGTGTATGTGCTCGGTATATCCCTAATAGAGAGGACTTACACGACGTACTACAAGAAGCTTTTATCAAGATCTTCACCAAGATCTCTACCTTCGAATATCGCGGCAAAGGCTCGCTTAAGGCTTGGCTCACCCGTGTGGTGGTCAACGAGGCGCTCCATTTCCTACGGGATAAGCACACCGACCTGTTTGTCGACACCGATAACGAGTTGCCCGATGTACCCGAGTCGCCACCGCCCAATGACCTAACGTCTGACCAGCTCATGATGCTCATCGGTCAGTTGCCCCCAGGCTATCGCACCGTATTCAACCTCTTTGCCATCGAAGGCAAAAGTCATAACGAGATAGCCACCCTCTTGAACATTAAGCCCGCTACCTCAGCGTCCCAATATTTTAAAGCGAAGAATATGCTTGCCACCCTCGTCAAGCAATATATTAATAAGGAGAACCACCCATGACACAACAATGGCATGACATAATCAGAGAACGAATGCAGCATCATGAGGAACAACCGCCTCAGGATCTCCTTCGTGATATCAAGGCTGAGATGGCTCGTCGTGGCTTGATGGAGTCTCCTGCCGAGCGTGCGCCGAAACGCGTTGTGCCCTTGTGGACACGTCGTGTAGCCGCTGCTGCCGCTATAGTGGCATTGGTGTGTGGCGTTTGGACGTGGCATCGCAATGCTTTGCCTGAGGCACAACGTGTGGCACAAGCAGAGAAACACAACACCACAGCATCCCAACCAGCCGTATCGTCATCTGACAACGCACAGCAAGACCTGTTGACACAGCAAGGAGGCATCCTCGCTGAGATAAAAACGCGTCTCCGTTCGGCTGTCGCTCTTGTAGGTCTAGACGCTGCCGAAGGTGCGCACGGCACACAGACGCAGACCACCGCTACTGAAGAAAGCCTTGTGGCAATGGGTAGCCAGACGGCCTCTACGACTGAAGCACCCGCGCTCGAGACACCTTCTCCCTCGCAGAGAGAGTCGCACACGTTGCCATCGCAACCGCAGACACAGAGCCAAACCTCAAGTAAAGGGTATGGTTACGCTTCTGCCGCACCATCATGGCGCAACCATCAATCCACCAACTCATCATGGAGCGTGGGCACTTACTATGGTGGCAACACGGCAAGCAATCAGCATACACAAGGCGTGATGCTTGAAGCTGCAAGCCCAATGGGAAGAACCGATGATTTCTTCGAATCGACCAATGTACCCAATGTGCTCTTAGGCACTGAAGATATCCGCACCTCAACCAAGCATCACCAACCCATCCGTATGGGTGTGAGTGTGCGTTATCAGATCAATAAGCGTTGGAGCGTGCAGACGGGCGTGACCTATTCGTATCTCTCATCAACCTTTACACAGGAGCACAACCAACAAAGCTATAAGCAAGACCAACGTCTTCACTATGTAGGTGTACCGGTATCGGCAAGTTACAACCTCATGCAGGGACGTCGTTACACCATCTATGCTACCGCAGGAGGTGAGGCTGCCAAGCTCGTTAGTGGTTCTATCAACACCACACAGCAGAGCGGCAACAGCCAGACCACCGAAAAGGTGAAGGAGAGCAGACCCCAGCTCTCGGTCAATGCAGCGCTCGGAGCAGAATATCGGTTCTCCGAAGCCACCAGCGTATATGTGGAACCAGGTGTGACACGATACATCAACAATGGTAGCGCAGTGGAGAATATATACAAACAAAAGCCTACGAACTTTAGTTTGAACGTAGGCTTTAGGATCAATATCAATAAGTAAGAGGATCGCAATCCCCGTGGATGCTTATCGTATGTTCAGTGTTTGGACGTAAGGATTGGCGTTAGTGAATCGAGCCCATGAACCTTCGGTGGTACCATTGGGATTGCCATACTTGACAAAGTTGGTCCAATAAGTCATCATCTCATCTGACAAAACATAATCGGCCTTGGTGAATGGACGCCAACTGCGATTTAGGGTGTGGAACATATACCACAACTCTGAAGAGTGGAAGGCGCCATCCTTTGAACCAGGGAGCTTGCGTGTGAAGAGGTAATAGTAGACAGGCTTCTGGCTTAACGAGTCGCGCGTGTAACAGAAGCGGGTTATCTCTTGGTTCATCGGCATGATATCGTCTAGACAGTAGCCTATCATGTAGTCGACATCAGCCACGTGGTTGCTTGTCACCGCCTCTGAGAACGTCTCCGTCAGACCCACTCCGTCTTTATGAGGAGAGGCAAAGCCCCATGCGTTGATCTTCAGTAGATCTTCCGGTCGGGCTGCGCGAAGCTGGTCTATCGAGGTGTATCCGTTCTTGTCCATCAGTTCCTTACCTTTGGCTTCAGCCTCGGCATTGTTGTTTTGGGGGTCAATGAAGTCGCCCAAACCGCCACCGCTCTGAATGATAGCGTGCTGTACCAGTCCTTTGGATAGCGGTGAAGAGACCATATTCTTCACACTGGCAGCTCCTGCACTCTGCCCAATGACGGTCACGTTGTTAGGATCACCACCAAACTGCGCTATGTTATCGTGCACCCACTGTAGGGCAGCTATCTGATCATACGTACCATAGTTGCCCGAGATGCCGTCCTTGTTCTCTGTCCCTAGTGCTGGATGTGAGAGGAAGCCAAGAAGCCCCAGGCGATAGTTGAACGTCACAAGGATCACTCCTCTATCAGCCCAAGCGTCGCCATCCATCGTGATCTCGTTGCCATAACCATTCACATAGCCACCGCCGTGTATCCACACGGCCACTGGGAGCTTCGCATCTGTCTTGCCCAGCGTTGTCGTTGGTGCCCAAATATTCAGATACAAGCAGTCTTCATTCATCGTGGTGTGCTCGTCTTGATAGAACTCCTTATGGTAGAATGAGCCTGGTTCTTGTCCGCTTTGCCAAGAGATAGCACCGAAGGTGTCCGCATTCTTGACTCCTTTCCAAGGTTTGACGGGTTGTGGGCGTTTCCATCGCCACTCGCCTACGGGTGGTGCTGCGTACGGAATGCCGCGAAACACGGTGACATCAGATGACGTGGAAGCCACCCCGCGTACCTTACCACCTGTGACGTTAAGCACGGGGCATTGGTAGGTGGCATTGGTCTTGGAGGGCTTGAACAGTCGTTGTGCTAGGTCGTAGAGGTTGTGTCGCCACACATACCATGAGTGGCCACCGGGTGATTCGTAAAACTCGTATTTGATATTCGCCTGGTCAAAGAGCTTCAGGGTGCCTAGTCCGTTCTTGTAAGCGATGTCTTCTGGACCACCTTGTGTGAACACCAGTTGGCGTACACCGCTACGAACGCCATCTGCAACCTTGTTCAGTCGCTGTCGATAGCATTCAAACTGTTCTTTCTCTGCAGGAAACCACCCAGAGCTTAGCACCCAAAAGTAGCTGAACTTGTCGTAGTCGTTGAGCATGGTTTCCATCGTTTCCATTCCTCCCATCGACAGACCTGCCATTGCGCGGTGCTCCTTATTTGCTATCACACGATAGTTGTTCTCTACATAAGGGATAATGCTGGTCACAAGATCTTTCTCGAAAAGCGGAACTTCATCCATGAGTTTTTCGGTCTTTATCGAACCATTGGGCATCACCACAATCATCGGTTGCATCTTACCTTCAGCCAGTAGGTTGTCCAGGATGTTTCCTGCGCAACCCACGCCAGCCCATGCCGTCTCGTCGTCACCGCCACCATGAACGAGGTAGAGCACAGGTAGCTTCTCCTGACTCTTCTCGTATCCTGCAGGCGTCCATACCATCATCCTTCGTGTTTCCTTTAGTGTCTCGCTGTAATAGTATTGTTCTGTGATGGCGCCATGAGCTATATCCTCACGCCGATCAAAGAATTGCTTGTTGTCACTGATGTGCGCCAACGCGAAGGTCTTGTTGAATAAAGGTCCTTTGGGGTCTTGTACCTCTACGCCATCTACCACGAAATGGTATCTGTACACGCCATCCTTGACGCCGGTAAGGGTGGCAGACCATACACCATTGTCGGCTTTTTTAAACGTATTGGTGGGGTTGTCCCAGTTGACCAAGTCGCCTTTGATTCCCACTTCCTTTGCGTTGGGCGCGTAGATGCTTAGCACCACCTTCCCGTTACCGAGGTTGCGTACCGATTGTAACGTGTCGTTGGGCGAAGGTTGATACGCCCATTGAGCCGTGGCGGGGCTTATAGCGGCCATCGCCATGACCATAGATAAGATAATGTTTCTGTTCATATTGTTTAAGTTGATAGTTCGGTTCTTTTCCTCATCTCTCCTTGTCATGTGTTATTTTTGCTCGCCAGGGCGAGCATTTTGATAGTGATGGGACTGATTGCATATAGGTAAGGCACTGCTTCTAGCTTTGTGCCCATTCTCTACAAAGGTACACGAATAATGCTAAACGAAAGAATGAAACCAAGGAAAAGTGTGAAAATAACGTCCAAACCAAAGATAGAATAGGTCAAAACAAAAAGTGTGAATATCAAAAAACGGAGCTCTCCACTGAGAGCTCCGCCCAAACGTGATGTTGCAGCATACTGAATAGGATGCCGTCGAGGATATATCGTCAAGCCATGGGATGGTTTATGCCCGTTGCTTGTACTGATAGTCTTGTAGCATCTCGTTGATGATGCCATCAGCCAAACCGAGGTTGGGAACCTGGATGGATGCAGCTCCTACGCTCTCGGCTACTGCGAGGAAGATCTCTGCAGCAGGTACGATGACGTCAGCTCGGTCAGCTTTCAGGTTGAATGTGTCCATACGCTCTTCCACCGAGAGTGGCTCTAGGGCCGCATGGAGCTTGTATAAGGTGTCCACGGGCAGACGGTCAGCTAGCTTCTCGCGCTTGTTGGCAAGTCGGTACAGTTTGTTGATGTTGCCACCGCTTCCTACAATGGTGATGTTGTGATAGCCATTGGTCACCTCGCGTAGCTCGGCTTTCATCTCAGCTTTGGCCTCAGGTGTCACTTTCCCTTTGAGAAGGCGTATCGTACCCACGTTATAGGAATGGGAATGGATGCGCTCGCCATTGTGGATGAACGTACATTCGGTAGAACCGCCACCCACGTCTACATAAAGAAAGTTGCCGTCCGTGGGTAGAAGGGAGAGGTGATTGTCGTAGACTATCTGCGACTCCTCATCGCCAGAGATAATCTCTAGCCGGATGTGGGCTTCCTTCTCGATGGCTTTCATGACCTTCTTGCCATTGTCAGAGTCGCGCATGGCAGATGTGGCACAAGCTCGATAATGCTCCACACCATACACCTTCATGAGTTGGCGATAAGCCTTCATGGTGTGGATAAACTGCTCTGCCTTCTCCTTGGATAGTTTTCCATCGGTGAAAACCTCCATACCTAGACGTAGAGGCACACGGAGAAAGAGCAGTTTGCGTAGTCGCTGCTTGCCGTCGCTCTCGGTCTGCAGCTGTTTGATGAGCAGACGCGAGGCGTTAGAACCTACGTCAATAGCTGCAAAGACAGGCTGTGATTGTATATTGTCCATCATGCGCGTAGATCTATTTCGTTAAGATATGCTTTGTAAATCTCTTCTTGTGAACGGAAGGGTTCTTTCCCTTCCTCCGCGGCTTGCATGTCATTGCTTCCCAAACCATCTACGATACGTCCGTTGGTGGTGTCAGCCAATCCATAATCTACCGTGCGAAGCAAGTCACGCTGTAGATCGGCGTCGTAAACAGGCGTCAGCACCTCAACACGATTGACCAGGTTGCGTGGCATCCAGTCAGCCGAACCCATATAATACTTTGGTTTGCCGTCGTTGGCAAAGATCAGAATGCGGGCATGTTCCAGGTATCTGTCAATGATACCCACGATGCGTAGGTTGTTGTTCAGATGGGGTAGGGAAGGCACTAACGAGCAGTTGCCTCGGCAGACGATGTCGACGCGTACCCCCGCAGCGGCTGCTTGATAGATCTTATGCACCACATCGCGATCGGTGATGTGATTGATTTTAATCTTGATCCAAGCGTTCTTACCCTCTTCCGCATTGCGAATCTCGTTGTCGAACAGGCGCAGCACACGCGTCTTCATGCTGTTAGGCGACACCAATAGTTCGCGGAAGCGTACCTGTGAGAATGGTCTGTCGATAAACTCGAATACCTTTGCCACCTCGTTGACGATGCGTGGGCGTGCCGTCATCATCAGATAGTCGGTATATACACGTGCGTTGCCCTCGTGGAAGTTGCCCGTACCCACACAGGCGATGTTGCCTTTCTTCGATTCGATGTAGAGAAGCTTGGAATGAACCTTCAGTCCTTCCACGCCATAGATGACGTTCACGCCCTCTTCCTGCATGCGCTTGCTCCACATAATGTTGCTTTCCTCGTCAAAGCGGGCAAGCAACTCTACCACCGCCGTGACCTTCTTACCATTGCGCGCTGCCGTGATCAGTGCCTTGACCACCTTTGAGTCCTTAGCCAAACGATACAACGTGGTCTTGATGGCTTTCACCTCGGGACGTATGGCAGCTTCGCGTAGCACACGGATGTATCCGTCGAACGAGTGATAAGGTACATGGATATATTGATCCTTGAGCCTAATCTGATCCAGCAAACTCTGCGTAGAGAGGAATGAGGGTTTCATCAGATGATGCCACTTGGGATATTTCAGCTCCTTGTGACCGCAGTCGGGGAACGACATCAGATCCTTATGGTTCTGGTATCTGCCACCGGCGAGCGAGGTGTCGAGCTCCTTGACGTCAAGACGATCAATGATTTTCTGTTGCATATCCTTGGGCATGTCAGCGTCATAGATCAGACGTACGGGGTCACCCTTGCGTCTGCTATTCACCCCCTCGGCTATCTTGTGAAGCACACCATAGTCCTGGTCGTTGTCAATCTCCATCTCGGCATCCTTCGTAAACTTGATAGAGTAAGCTCGATAACGGCTCTTCTTGAAGCCGATGAACACCAATGGCAAACAGAAGCGTATCACATCGTCTAGATACATGATGTTGTCCATACCATCAGATGCTGGTACTTTGATCCAGCGACCATACTCGCGATCGGGCACTTTGATGATGGCATATTTCTTCTTCTCGCTTTCTAAGTCGACCTTCTCCACTACGAGGTAGATGCGATTGTCCTCGAGCATCATCAGATTGTCAATCTGTGAGAGCCAGATGGGTAACACGCCACCAGCCAGTTTGTCGTAGAAGTAATGGGTGAGAAAACGTTTCTGTTCCTCGTTGAGGTCTGCTTCGGTGATGAGGCGCATACCATGGTTGGGCAAGAGCGACATCACGTGTGCCACCTCGCGAGCGTATTCGTCGCTATACTCTTTGTTAAGCTTATTGATTGTCTTAAGCGAATCTTTCAGTGCGTGGTGTGTGCGCTTTTCAAGAGCGGGGTTCTCTAGGATACGATTGAGTGAAGCCACACGCACACGGAAAAACTCGTCTAGGTTGTTTGAGTAGATACCTAGGTAGGAGAGACGCTCAAGCAGTGGCAGATCCTCCTTCTCTGCCTCTTGCAGAATGCGGTGGTTGAAGTACATCCAACTCACATCGCGTTCTATATATGATTTGGTCTTAGCCATGATTGTGATGATAAGGTTTTGAGCTGAAAGGAAGATTACTTGTTGTTCTTGTTCTTCTCGTCCTTCTGCGGTTTGGCTTCGGTGCTTGCTTCAGCCTTTACCACAGATGCTTTAGGTTCTTCCTTGGTAAGCTTAGCTTCAGCAGCGGGTTTCTCAAGGAGCTTGTACTCCTCATCGCTGTTATAGTGTAAGGCTTTCTTGAAAAACTTGAATGAGCCTTGAGGGATGGTGATTCGGTGTATGTTGTCGCTATCATCGAAGACGTGACGACTGAGTTTCTCGGGCACACCCGCAAAGGTCACCTGCTTCAGACTGTCACATTCGGCAAAGGCATAGGCGCGTACAGCCTTCACCTGTGCAGGGATGAACACCGTCTCGAGGTCGTCGCAGTCGTAGAAGGCATCTTTCTCAATGGTCTCTATGGTTGAGGCGATGGTGACACTCTTGAGTTGCTTCTTTGAGCGGAATGCCATTTCGCCGATGGTCACCACACCTTCGGGAATGACATAGTTGGTTGTGTTACTTACAAGGTAGATCAGACACTCCTTGTCGGTGGTGTAAACCGCTTCGCCATCAAACTCGAAGTCGTCGCTGTCCACCTTTTGCAGTGCGAGGTTCAGTACTAAAGAGTCAAATTTGGATGACTTCTTGCCATTGCTTTTCTTTGAAAGCAGTTCGAGGATGGCTTTCTTAGTTTCTTTCATAAAAGATTGGTTTTTATCACGTTTGTACGAATAATGTATCCTGTTTCCTATTCGTTTGCAAAATTACGACACCGATATTACAGACCTGTTACAAAGCCTTTAATACTGTGTTACTAGTTAAAGAAACTCCCGAAGATGTAAAATAATAGTCAAAGAAATCCGTCCGGAAAAATCATCGAAATAGAAATTAAAGTTTGCCTAATATTCAATCTCAGAGAAATATGGCGATATATAAAAGACAAAAGGGGCTCTTTCACATCATGAAAGAGCCCCTTTTAGATGCCCAAAGAGCCCCTTTTGCAGGCTCATAAAGGCTTATTTGGAACACGTTTTAGCTGAAAATAAAGACTTTTGGGGTGCTTTTGAGATGGCTAAAACTGTGATTATAACGTAACGGTTTGACAATAAGGGTGTTACATTTCTGCTGAATTTCGTGATGGAATGGTCGATGCTGATCAATTGAAGAGTTATGAGAGATGTTTTGTAAAAAACTTTCAGCAGAAAGAATATACCTTAATAGGATTTATAAACAGGCGAGCAGCGAGGTCAGAACATCTGTTTCACCTCTAGCCACTGCTTGAATAGCCATGAGTTGCCGGCGGCAATGACCTTTGTGATCTCTGCTAGGGAGATGAGGCCCAGGATCACAAAGAGCACGAAGAGGAAGCTAAAGGTGAAGAAAACCCATAGGTCACCATCTTCATAGTCGTCCTGGAAACGGCGTATCCTGTTGGAACTCCATAGGCAGAACACGCTCAGATGTCCCCAAATCCAGTTGAGCGTACCAACAAATCCAGCTTGACGCTTCTTGTATTCGTGGGTAAGGGCTTCCTTGGCTTGGGTAAACTGCTCGGTGGTGGGGAGGTGTAACAATCGAGATTTGACCATAGGCATAGCCTGCTGACCAGTCACTGTGGTGACATCGGCTACGGGTATGACGGAGCGCGCCTGTGTGTAGAAGTCCTTGGGCGCATCAAACTGGCATGTCACTACCGACTGGCAGTAGGGACAACGATACTTGATGCGGCCGAACTGCTGCGTCTCGGCAAGGAACGTACGTCCACAATGGTTACATTTTACGGTAAATCTCATTTGAGAGCAAAATTAAGCAAAAAGATTGAATTGACGGCACGAATGGCGCAAAATCTATTCGTGCCGCCTCTGCTGGGCTCTATCAGAGCGTCAGCCATGAAGCATCACCTCTGACAATAATCCTTCGATAGAGCGTCACCCAGCGCTCTCTTCCAGCCAATGGTCAATGATCTGTCTGGCGATGCTGAGCTTTTCGGGTAATGGAGGAAGATGATCCTTGGTAAACCAACTGCCTCGCTCTAGCTCCGAACGCTGCAAATGGATTTGCCCATCTACATAGTCGGCATTGAATCCCACCATCAGTCCGCAGGGGTAGGGCCACGGTTGTGAACCAAAGTAGCGCAGGTTGGTGATATGCAGTCCCGTCTCCTCGAACACCTCGCGATGAACGGCTTCCTCTAGCGTCTCGCCCGTCTCAACAAACCCTGACACTAGACCATATATCTTGGTGTTAACAAAGTTTTTGGCATGCACCAAGAGCACCTCATTGCCACGATGAATCAAGACGATAATGGCGGTAGCTAGTTGTGGCCAAACCTCTTTGCCACATCCAGTGCAGCGCTTTGAGATGAGGCTATGCATCTGCATCGGTGCTCCGCATACACCACAGTACTTGGTGTTGTGGTCCCAGTAGAGCAGCTCTTGGCATTTGCCTGCTTTGAGATATAAGGCTGGGGACAACTTATAGAACGACTTGCGTAGCCCGCACATCTCATATTGGGGCTGATCCGTGATGGGATAGTCGATTGATGCAGTCTTCACCGCTGTGCCATCGTCCATCGGTGCTACCTCCATGACGTGCGTCCATGTCTTTAGCGGTATGGGCGGCTCTTCGCTACAAGGGATGGTGTATAGGTCGTCTTGTTGCTTCAGCAGCAAGATATCGCCTTTGACAAAGATAAACCAATAACTCTTCATCTTTCTGGTAGCTTATTAATGGCCTTCGTCAAAAAGCATCTGATAGTCGCGTTTGGCTGCAGGTAGCGTCCAATCCTCGGGTACAAACTTCCAGTTGTGATTGGGTTGAGGGTCTAGCACCTTCATCTTCTTTATCTCTTCCATAAGGTAATAGCGCTGATCACGTGGACTCTCCCAGATGATACGACTCTTCAGTTCGCTATGTGGGATACCCGCACCCTTGGTCAGGAGCTCGCCTCCGCCGTTGCCACGATATGAGTTGAGCGCCACCTTGTACCATGCCTTCTCGTCAAAGGGTTGTCCGTTGCTCATACGTAGGATCTTCACCTTCTGTCCGTAAGGCTTCGTGACATCCACTTCATAGTCGATTCCGGCAGCCGAATCAAAGTTGAACGAAGGATTCTTAAAGTGACTCTTTACACTCTTCTTCTCTGAAGGTACTAGCAATAAGAGGTGGTCATCGGGGCTCTGCATCGTGTTGATCCATAGGTTGTAGCTCATCTCTAGGTGCTTGCGAATCTCTTCACCAGTGAGGCGCATCACGTAGAGCTGGTTCTCATACTTGTATAGGTTGAACATATCAGCCACAGTGATGTCACCTTCCTTAATCACGGCATCGTTCATCAAGGGTGCATTCAGCGCCACGTCAGCTTTGGTGATCTGTAGCTCAAGGTTGAGAATGAGATCGTTGAAAGCCGAGTTGCCAAAGAAACAATCCTTTGCAGAGATGGTTTGCTTGAATGTGCCGATGGGTTGGTTAGCCCATTGCTTCACCTCATTGATGTTTTCAGAAAAATGTTCCATAAAGCCAGCATCTGGTGTGAGCGTTTTCACATCCACCACAGCGCCCTCTTTTTTAGCCACGCGATAGTGCTTGCCGTCTTTGACCAGTTTCAGTGTAGCTTGCGCCACGTTGCGCGCCTTGTTAGCTGGATTGAGGCAGAGCACCTCTTTGCCTTCGGGGTTGATAGCTATGGAGCTGTGCTTCATGTGGTCGTGGCCAAAGAACACCACGTCAAAGCCAGGCACTTGTTCAGCTACCATCTCAGCTTCGTTCTCGGTATAGTCGTCGCTCTTGATGCCGCCGTTCCATCCTGAGTGGAACAAGCCGATAATCACGTCGGGATGCTCTTTTTCGCGTAGCTCCTTGATGGTCTGCTTGGCAGTGGTTACCATATCGTCAAAGCGCAGTCCGCTCCATAGACCTTCCTTCAGCCAGCTTGGTATGGCGGGTGTGATAAGTCCTACCACAGCCACCTTGACCTTACCATCTTTGCAGAATATCTTATAGGGTAGGGTGTAAGGCTTGCCGTTAGCGGTGTTGATGATGTTTGCGCCTAGCATAGGACACTGGGTTTCCTTCACCCACTTGTCATATACGGCGTGACCAGTCTCTATATCATGATTGCCAAACGCCTCTGCGTCATATTGTAGATAGTTGATCACGCTAGCCACGATGTTGGGTTGGGTGGTTGCTACATAGTTATAATAGTAGTTGACCGGTTGTCCTTGTAGGATGTCACCATTGTCTAGCAGATACACATGTTGCTCGCCATATTGTTGGCGTAGCCCATCCACGTAAGTCTTCACCCGCGCCAAGGATCCTTTAGCGGGTTGGTTGTTGATGAAGTCGTAAGGAAAGAGACAACCATGTACGTCAGATGTCTCTACAAATTGTAAACTGATGGTGTCCTTTTGAGCCATCGCGCTACATGTGAAAAGTCCTGCCATAAGGCAACATAAGATATGCTTGTTCATATTGATGAGTAAATTTGTATGCAAAGTTACGGCAAAATGGATAGCTCTGCAAATAATTCTAGCGTCTTGTTGTATGACAATATGGTTAACAATGTACGTTCTCGGCTCTATTTGTCTCTAACCATTGTTTATCCTCCTCCCTCCCCAAAAAAAACTCTCAATGTAACTTATTCTATTTTTATTGCTTACCTTTGCCTCTTATTAGCATTTTTATATGAAATAGGTAAATAAAGCAAGGAAAGATTTATAGGTAAATAATAATAAGAAGAAACATTTCATTACCACTTACACCCGAGCCATTCTCTTGATGGCTCTTATGCTGTTTTACCCCGAACGTATTATGTATAGCTTATTGAGGCGGATCGTTGTTGCTGATGTAAAGAAGATGGAACGTGGTAAAAGGGTGGCTCTGGTCTTAGAATTAGGAGAATGGAACTAGTTGATTCTGTACGATGTTAAGATTTATTAACCAAAAAAGTTTTTGCACTTGTTGCGTAATGTTATAACTTTGCAAACAATTGTAAGTATAGTGAGTTTTTGATTTGAATATTGTGATAGGAAATAACGAGCATATAAGTGTTTCCCATTGTTTCAACCAACAGAATGAATTGATGGCAGAAAAGCTTCATTTAGATAAATGGAGCGCATTTATCGTTGTTTCTTTTTTCTATACTTTCCTTAAAAATATTATAAAAAAGAGTGCCGAAAGTTTGGTGGTGTGGGATAAATTCTTAACACACACACACACACACACACACACACACACACACACACACACTCTCTCTCTCTCTAATCTAACATTAGAAAATGTACGCCTATATGCGCGTATAATATACTCATCATTTTATCAGAAAACAAATGAAGGTAGAAAGAATTTTCTTTCTGCCCTAGATGCTATTGTTCTTATTGTAACTATAGCTATATCTTTTACCACAGATTTATTATTGGCAAGCAAAGCCCTTCTTACAGCAAGGTTAGGAGGGACGTTTGTCCAATGCCCGGTATTGTTGGGGATGCGTTGTGCGTTCTCAACAGAGCCGATATGCGCATCCAAATGAAAATATGAACCTATAATATAAAATACAAGTATGAAGTTCAAGTGTATTAAAACAATTTGCTTTCTTCTGATGGCATTTTCTTGGCAAGAAATGAAGGCGCAAGATGTGGCGGTTAAGACCAATTTGGCTTACTGGGCTACCACTACCCCTAATCTAGGTATAGAAGTGGCATTAGCTCCCAAGTGGACGCTCGATGTGTCTGGTGGATATAATCCTTGGACATTTTCCGACAACAAGAAGTTGAAGCATTGGGCTGTTCAACCTGAGGTGCGTTATTGGCTTTGTGAGAAGATGGGTGGTCATTTCTTTGGAGTCCATTTGACTGGAGGACAGTATAACCTTGGCAACATCAATGCTGATTTTAAGATGTTGGGTACTGATTTCTCTAAGTTAAAGGACTATCGGTATGAGGGATGGTTTGCTGGTGCAGGTATAGGTTATGGCTATGCTTGGATGCTAGGTAAGCATGTCAACCTAGAGGCCGAATTGGGTGTGGGATATACCTACTCTCGTTATGATACCTATGAGTGTGCCAATTGTGGCAATCAGGTATCGAAAGGCCAAAGTCACAACTATTTGGGCCCTACGAAAGCAGCAATTAATTTAGTTTATGTTTTTTAATCTGTGCCATGTATGAAAAGTGTTTATAATTATATAGCGGCATTAGCATTAGTTAGCTTTGCACAATCGTTGAATGCTCAGAAGATTTTGAATGGGAAAGCTTCTATAGAGCATGTGAAAATAGAAAAAAAGTCTGACTTGATGGTGGTATCAATGGATATCGTTCCAAACCAGCATTGGGAAACGAAGAAGAACCAAGCTATCGTGTTAACTCCGGTAGTGGAGAATACGGAAACCCAAGTTCAGCTTCCAGCAATACAGATCATGGGCAGAAACCGTTACTTGCATTATCTGCGCAATACGTCAAAAGGTGCGGACAAGTCAAATGTATACAAAGCCTCCGAAACTCAAGCCGTACATTATGAAGCATCAATACCTTATCAAGACTGGATGGACCAATCTACCTTGATGCTTAATGAAGACCTTTGCGGTTGCTGTCAAACCCAGTTGGCCAGCGAACAGAGTATGCTGGGCAAGCACGAAGATATAAAGACGTTTACCCCTGTCTTGGCATACATCGTGCCTAAGGCTGAGGCTGTGAAGAATCGTAGCGAGTCGGGTCAAGCTTACGTCACTTTCCCTGTTTCGCAGAGCGTCATCAAGGAATCTTATCTCAACAATAAGACAGAGCTTCAGAAGATTCTCAATACCTTATCACAGGTGCGCAATGACCAGGATGTCACCGTTACAGGCATGCGCCTCAAAGGATATGCTTCGCCAGAAGGTAGCTATCGTGATAATGAGCGATTGGCTAAGTCGAGAACCGAGGCAGTAGCCAATTTCGTAAAAATGTTGCTAGGCAAATCACAGTATCCTATATCTACTTCTTATGAAGCAGAGAATTGGGATGGGTTAGAAGAGTTTGTACAGAATAGTGATTGGCCAGAGAGAAAGCAGTTGCTCGCTATTATCAACTCGTCAGAGTATGCAAACAATCCTGACGAGCGTGAGCGGAAGATCAAGACAAGCTATCCTAACGCTTATCGCCGATTGCTGAAAGAGTGCTATCCCTCATTGCGCAAAACCGATTATTGGGTAGAGTTTACCGTGCGTTCATTTAATCTAGAAGAAGCTAAAGAGCTGATTGCTACCCATCCACAGAAGCTCAGCTTGCAGGAAATGTATAATGTGGCACAGACTTATGAGCCAGGCAGTGAAGCCTATAATGAGGTTTTTGCCACGGCTGTTCGTATGTTCCCACAAGATGCTACGGCTAATCTCAATGCTGCCAACTCAGCATTGCAGCGTGGCGATGTGGTAACGGCTGAAAAGTATTTGCAGAAAGCTGGTGATAGTGGTGAAAGTGTTTTGGCAAGGGGCGTCTTGGCTATGATGAAGGGAGATGCCACCAAAGCCACAGAGCTGCTTCGTCAAGCACAGAGCATGGGCATACAAGCCGCATCAGCTAACCTAGAACAAATTCAGAAGATTCAAAAAAAATAATTAATTAATCAATCATTTTTTTCAATTAACATTATGAACATTAAAGGAGTATTTTTGGGTATGGTGGCCGTAGGCGCACTTTCCCTGACATTCACATCATGTAGCAGTGATGATGTTGTTAACCCTGAGGTCAACAAGAATGACAAAGTAGGTATGTATATGACCTTGCAGTTGGTTGGTTCAAAATCTACTGCCAACACAAGAACCGTACCAGGAGCTGACGCAACCGAAAAGGGTACCGATGTACAAAACAAGATCTCTAGCCTATTGGTTTTGTTGTGCGATAAGTCAACCCATGCGGTAGTGGAGTCACATCAGCTTTCTTCAGACGACTTGGTTGCTACCACAGATGGTGTAAGCACCAAGGTGCTTCTTTCAAAGGTAGGTCAATATGAAGTTTATGCTATTGCCAATCCTCCACAAGGCATGACAGAAGCCCCTGGAACTGTACTCACTGGTCAAACTATTGAGGATGTGACTGAGGCTTTGATGCAATCAGACTATGCAGCAGACAACAAGTTTATCATGTTCAATCAATGTAACGACAAGGATGCCGTAGAGGGTGCTGACCTTACCATCACAGAGGATAACACCTATGACAACCCAGCTCGTTGCGCAACCATCACTTTGGATCGTTTGGCAGTGCAAATCAGAAGTAAGGCGGCTGACGTAGTTTCAACCTCAGAAATCACAAGCGCCAATGGATTCTTGACCGGTGCAACCCTTCAAGGCTTCAAGTTGTTGAATGGTGCCACTAAGGTAAACTTGCAGCAGAAATGGAGCAATAGCTTGGCTGATATGGGATCCACTTATCCTTGGTTCAACTTGCTTCAGACACCAGTGCTATCTGAAGGTACCAATGCCGGTGGCGGTGAGTATTATAACCACTTGACCGACTTCCGTACTGTAAACAAATCTGGTGATAGCTTCACGGTTGTAAAAGACCTTTATGCCACTATCAATCCTTATGGAGATGGTAGCATCTTCTGTATGGAGAATCATCCTACAACGGCTTTGTTGGGTAATACCACAGGTTTGGTATATCAGTTCAAGGCCACTGTAACTGGTAGTGATAACAAGGCTGGTGAAGGAAGCTTCTATGGTTATAATGGCAAGTATTTCGCAACCTTGGCAGCCTTGCAAAAGGCTTATCCTCATGCCTTTGATAAGGCTACTGGCGATAACAATGATGCCAAGCTAGCTACTACTGAGCAGGAACTTTCTGACGCTTATGCTTCTGCTGACAAAGAAACCGCTATTTCTGATTTCCGTGTGAAGTATAATGTGAAGGTTTACACTGAAGGTATCATGTATTATACCTATTTCATTAAGGACAAGAACTATAAGGATGCAGCAGATGGCAATAATTATTATTCTGTAATGCGTAACACCATTTACGACCTTACCGTAACTGATCTGTTGCACATCGGTACCGATATCCCTGGCGGATGGGATCCTGATAACGATGAGCCAACTGATCCTGTAGATCCAACTAATGTATATATGGTAGTACAGGCTAAGGTTAGCGATTGGGTTCTGAGTGTAGAAAGTAACATCAAGCTCAAGTAATAAGTAGCTTGATAAACCGATAATTTTTGGTGCGGGGCATCTTTGCCCCGTACCATTAGTAAACTATAATAAAAATAGGCCACCAGGCATTCTAAATCTGATGGGGGCTATATATTACATATAGAAACATCGAAAAATATTATATAATGGGAACATCAAAACATATCATAGGCATTCTTTTATTCTTTATGGCCGTCATGAGTTCATGTGTCTATGACGATCAGACGGATTGTACATTAGACTTGAAGTTTAGGTATGTGTATAATATGCAGAATGCAGACGGCTTTACACATGAAGTGGACCAGGCGGATGTGTATGTATTCGACTCGGACAAGCATTTTGTAGGTAAGTATTCTACTCCTGTGGGAGATGAGGAAACATGCACGTTGCAATTGCCTCTTCTGAAACCCGGCAAATATACCTTTGTAGCATGGGCTTATAGTAAGAAGGAACAAGACGACCTGGCAAATTTTAAATTACAAGAACAAGACAACGTCTCTTCAATGGAAGCTTTGTCGGCACGCCTTCAGCGCGTTGACAACAAGGCAAACCATCGTTTAAATAGTTGGCTAAACGGTACGCTTGAAACAGAAGTGTCTGGATCAACCAGGCATCTCACTATTGATATGATGAAATGTACCAATGCCATTCGAGTGATATTAATGCCAGCCAGTGCAGGCAAGACATTTGATAGTAACGATTATGATATACATATAGAAGGCAAAACGGGATGGTTGGCTTATGATGCTACGCCATACCAGGCAGACCCTCTGACCTATTATCCTTATTATCAAGGTCTAGAACAAAGCAGCAGCAATAACAATGCTGCAGAAATTAATAGTGCTGTAGTGGCCGACTTTAATACTTCGCGTATCATGGATGGCAGTAGCCCCAGACTTGTGGTTCGCAACAGTAAGTTGGATAAAGAACTGCTAAATATCGACTTGGCATGGTTCCTGTCTTTGCAAGCCATCGGTGAGCATAAGAGCGAATGGAGCAATCAGGAATATCTGGATCGACAGGACGAGTATGCTATGACATTCTTCATTGACAACGATGTATGGATGCGCGCTCGTATCCTTGTCAATGGTTGGGCTCTCTCGTTGGAGAATGCCAAACTTCAATGATTTTTTATGAAAACTACATATATATAGAAGTGTTTATGAAGAAACTATTAGGATTTACATTATTGGCTATAGCGGTCTGCATGTCCTTCCAGTCCTGCACCGACGACAATTTGGAGAATGGTGGTAGTTCTTCCAAAACAGGAGATGGAAAATGCTATCTGTCACTTCAGTTTGACGTTAAGCAAACGCATGGTGCCAATGAAGGTACACGCACGTTTCAGCCTACTGAAGCCGACGAAGAATATGAACGCACTGTGTCCGATTTTCGCATCTTCCTGGTCAAGAAAGATGATCCTGACGCTCCCGTAGTGGAACTGGAAGATATTCCGATGCTTGATGCAACAACCACTAAGCCTTTCGTGATAAATAAGGCATATACGCATGGTTACCAGTTGTATGTCGTAGCCAATTCGGAAGGAACTCTGAATCTTGATCTGAGTTCGGCTAAGGCATTCCGTGGTACCTATAAGCAAATAACCAAAGACGCAAGCGCGAAAGTTTGGCAACGTAACCATTTCCTTATGGTCAATGCCAACAACGAAGCATCTGATTTTGCCGGCTATATGCATGTCTATGATATCGATGGCAACGATTTCGACTTTGAACACTCTGACCCTACACCGGATGGTGGCGTGTCAGTAGAGATCGATGACAATACCGAATACACCTATACCAATCCTTATGTTGTGAAGGTCAATTTGGAACGTCTGGCCGCAAAGATTATTGTTGACTGCACTGGAGAAAACTTTGATTTCAGTAGCTGGTCATACGCAAACAAATTCTCTGATGTGCATGTCGAAAGCGTGGCGTTGATTAATGGTTCCAATTGTTTCAATCTGGTGCAGCAGTGGAAGATAGCATGTTATCAAGGTAAAAAATATTTTGGGTATGAATGGAATAAGATCAAAGATAACCAGCCTTCCGGCGCTCCGTTTGGCTATCCATACCTATGGCCTATAACCCCAACAGGAGATGTAACCACAGTGCCATCGCAGATCTATTATGATCAGCTAGCCAACTTTACCGATTTTGATAATAGAAAGTTACAAGATGGTGCTGAGCAACTGTTTATAAGTCTTGATGCGAACAAAAAAGCCACCATGTACTGCTTAGAGAATGCTTCACCCTTGTATCTTGACTTTATGAGTGACTTTAATACAGCTGTGGAATATTATAGTAACGGCGAACGTCTGATTGAGACAGGAATGAGAAACCGTGTTACCGGTGTGCTTTTCCGCGTACGTGCAAAGGTGAAGGGTGATAGTCACAATACGGATGACCTAATACCTGATCCCGACAAAGGCCAGTGGAAAGCATCTGCCGCTACAAATGACGATTATCGCACATTCTATTGTTATAAAAATACGGTGTCGACATATTTGAATGAATTGTTGAATCTGTATCCTGCCTTAGCCAATAAGGGTATAAGCACAACGTCTACAGTGAAGGAGTTGCGCGATGCCGGCGTGAGGGTGTACGAAGATGGATACATGTACTACATACATTGGATAACGGATCAAAATTATCAGTACTTTTGGAATTATACAGGTAACAACTATGGTGAGGCATGGCCTTTCTATTATTTTGCAGTGTTGCGTAATACTAGATACCAAGTCAATGTCACGGGTGTCGATGAGCTAGGTATGGATTTGCCTGGTAGGGAAATCGATAATAGAGGCAATGCGGTAGAAGGAACTAACTATATGTTGTATCCTATCTATACCAACGGTAGAAATAGCATGGAAGGGTACATGAACGATGATATTATACAGAAACTTAATAATAAGGCAATATGAAAATAACGATATATGACATAGGTAGATATGCATTGGCTATGGCCTTGACCATGACGGCAGTGGGTTGTAGTGACAATGTGTTTGATGGCGCAGATGATGACATCAATGTACCCACTACCGGTGAACGTGAATTCAATGCCTATATAGACAATGGTGCTGGTACGCGTACATCCATGGGCGATTTGGAGGATAATAAGTATCCTTTAGTATGGTCGGAAGGCGATAAGGTGTTGCTAGCGTATTTTAAAAATAAATATAATGCAACCCTACTGTCAGGAAGTGGTACGCAGAAAGCCGTGTTTAAGGGGGCATATTGGACGTCTGTTCAACATCTTACATCTGTATATCCATTTGATGGAGCAGATGTAGCCACTGTATCTAAAAGTTCAGGTAAGCTTAATGGTAACTCGTACTGGGTGCGTCAGATTACCGTGACAGCCAATCTGCCTCAGACCCAAACCTATCAAAAAGGGACTTTTGCCAATAATGTTTTCCCTATGGTTGGACTAAGCACCAACCAAGTCGATTTTTATTATGAGAATATGGCAGGTGTGTTGCAACTGCCTGTTAAGGGAAATGGAACAATTTCCAAGATTATCCTTACTGGTAATGATGGCGAGACGTTTGCAGGCGAGTTTAATGTAAAGTATAATTACACCTATTGGACCAAAGATGCAAATGGTAATGAAGATGTCGTGACTGTTGATAATCTTGAAGATCAGATAGCCGACGACAACAAGGAGGCAGCCCGCGGACGACTGATAACACCCGTAAGCGGCAAAAGCAAAGGTATCATCACCATCGACTGTGGAGATGACGGCTTAAAGCTTGACCCCACAACCCCGACGGTGATTAACATCGCTATGCTACCTACCACGTTCAAGAAGGGATTCAGCGTGCAGTTTATGGACAAAGATAACGGCGGCTCGTTCGAGAAACGAACAACGCAGCCTATCACGGTGAAACGCTCGTATGTAAAGACAATGGAGCCATTCGACTACACGCAGCCTGAACCGCTGGAACCAGCCAACTGTTATGTAGTTGACAAGGTAGGCTACTTCATGATTCCAGCATTCTGTATGGGTAACCGTCCCGTGAGTGCCCGACTAGATGTGGATGCAAACGGAACATACGGAAAGACGGGTAATAAGGTGGCTGCCGACTATCTTTGGACCGATGTGCCCGGCGCGTTGTCGCAAATAGAATATATACCAGGTAAGGATGGCTATATATCGTTTAAGGTAAATGCTGATGCGGATGGTAATGCGCCTCGCGGCAATACGGTTGTGGCTCTCTATGATTCTGTAACCAAAGAGATTCTGTGGAGCTGGCATATATGGATGTCCGACTACAATGAGGTAGCCACTAACGGTAAGTGCCGCGCAGGAGAAAGCACTGCTGATGGTTTTACATCGGATAAGTCAGAAAAATATCTTGTCATAATGGACCGTAACCTAGGTGCCGTTTCTGCCGACAAGAACGATGGTTGGAAAACGTATGGCCTGTATTATCAGATGGGACGAAAGGATCCATTTGTGGGAGCAAACACTGCTGGAGGTGCAAGTGAATCATTAGGCACTTATTACGATAAGACTCACGCGGATGAAAACATCTCGACATATGACTACTTTGAATCCACACCATTTGGTGATAAAACCAATCATACCGAGTGGAATACCAATCTAACATCTGGATGGACTTATAACGAAAACTTCATTACAGCCATATATGGTTATCAACATCCTATGGACTTTGCTTCGTCTCACGACAGTAAGAAAAAAGACACTCGATGGACTACTAAGGAGCTGAATACAACCGAACCATTTGCCAGCAATGGTAATCACGAGGACTTTTGGAATCGTAGCAAGACCATCAAAGATCCTTGCCCTGCAGGATGGACCGTGCTTGGAGAGAATGGTGACTTATATGGTAAGCCAACTACGGAAACCTATTATATGTCAGATGGGGTCTATGGTATCGAGGCTACGTATAACGATAAAAAGACTGACTGGTCTTCTACAGTTTGGTGGCCCGCTTCTGGCTTCCGTAGTGTGGATGGCACGCTTGGCAATATAGGTATTGGTGGCTATTATTGGCATTTTGATCATATAGATAATACTCATGGAGGACATGGACAGAGTTTTAAGAAGAAAAGCAATAAGAGTGAGTATGAATTTGGTGAAGGTGCCATGACCAATCATGCCTGCGTTGTGAGATGTGTAAAAGCTAGACAACAATGATGCGAAAAATCTTGTTGGCATCGCTTATCACCTTATGCACAATACCATCATATGGAAGAACAGGAAATGGGGAAGATAGTTGTGCATTTTCCCCACCACTTCCTCCAATGGTGATAACAGGTAGAGAAGAGCGGTTAGCGTATTTCGCAGAGCATTATTGGCAAGGATTGGATTATGCCAATAACCAATGGCTTGCTGATTCGGTGGCACTGGAACAAGTGTTTGTCAACTGGTTCCCAGTTCTTGACCAGTTACAGCTTGATAATCGACAAAAAGCGATGGCAACTGTAATCACCTATGGCTCTGAATATCCTTTGATGCAAAAAAGATTAGGTGAGCTGGCAGAACTCTATTTTCATGACCCCAACTCTCCTTATCGTAACGAGGAGTTGTATATCCCCATATTAGAAGCTCTCATAGAAGCTCCAAAACTTGAGGATATTGAAAAGGAACGATATCGTTATCAGCTAAAGAAAGCCTTGCTGAACCGACCAGGGACAAGCGCATCTGATGTGAAGCTCATTACCAAAGAACAACACACTATCCGCTTGTATGATATAGATAGCAACTATGTTTTGCTCTATTTCTTTAATCCTGATTGTCATGCTTGCCAAACGATATCTGCTTATATCACCCACTCGGCTATATATCAGAAGTGGGTCGATGGGGGCAAAATGAAAGTGGTGGCCATCTATCCTGATGAAGATCTGTCTGCATGGGAAAAGCATGTGTCCACTTTACCCAAAAAGTGGTTAGTGACACGTTATGCTGATGCCGCAGATAAAGATGTATACGATTTGCCTGCAATACCCAATTTATATCTTTTGGATAAAGATAAGAAAGTGATATTGAAAGATGCAACAGTGGAGCAAATAGAGGAATGGCTGCGTTCTAACGCATGACGTTTTGTCTTAAGGCTAAACAGTGCATTTTCTATCTCTACACTTTTAGGGTATCACTAATCACATCAAAGCGGAGTAATCATCAGAAGTAATTGACTAATAAAACAATTTCTAGGTAGTTTACAGATAATAGTCTTCTCTCTACAATAAACCAAATAGCAATGTTACACGTATATATTTACCTTTAAAGTTTTAATATAATTAGTTAAGTCAAGGAGTGCTCTCAGTCGTGAGACTCATTGCACTCAGCTTTTCTAAGGCCAAAGAGCCTCTAATTAGCACTTACATCAACCAGCAAAGCAAACTATCCCAATAAGCTTTGCTGGTTGTTTCGTTATGTGGAAGCTATAGAATGAGTAAAGATTGCGATTTTACAATCTGAGTATTATTATTAGTTGATTATCAATATTATACGCTCTAAACGGTAGAAAAGTGGCAATATAGATTCTGTTTAGATACGGAATAGGTAAGATTTAACGTATTTAACTTTCTATTACACCAAAATTTACAAAATATGTGGTGATTAGTAGTCAACATACATATCTATTATTTCCATAGTGGTTCGTTTTCCCAACCAGAAGGAAAACCAAGAGCAGCCTTGTCAATTTCGGGAAATGCAGCAAAGAGTTTGTTCATCTTATCAAGCATATCATTGTTTGGTGATATGATGTCAAGAAAATACTTGATGATGCACATATCA
>CAVGNV010000012.1:0-72288 GCA_963630695.1 Paratractidigestivibacter sp.
GCGGAGAGAGAGGGATTCGAACCCCCGGTACCTCTCGGTACGACGGTTTTCAAGACCGTTGTAATCGACCACTCTACCATCTCTCCTTGCTATAAAGACAATAGGCTTTGGTCTTAAAGCGAGTGCAAAGTTATAGCTTTTTTCTGAAAGCACCAAATTTTTATCCCATTATTTTTATTCTTTTTTATTCAATCAGTAGTACATAACAAGCGCCGCACACCCTTAGAAAGTGCGTAACGTATTCTATATGAGAGGATAAGAAAGGTAAACTGCCATCCAATACACTCTTCTCGGATTACGAACGATTATGGATGATTGACGACAAATATCGGTTGTACGTGGTGATTTCTACATTATTTTAGCTAAATTTGTAATCGGATAGCAGATGGTATTATACCCATAATAGCCTAAGCGGACTGATATTGCTATGCCATAAACGGCTATAAAAGCTGCCAAACGTTCACTTTTCTCAAAAGAAAGGATCATTATGAAGTACGGAATGAGAAAACCTTCATTAACGAAGAGCATAAGCGCACGTACCAAAGGGCGTGCCACGCGAGCCATAAAGAAAGCAATCATACCTGGTTATGGCCGTCGCGGTATGGGGCTGCTTCATCCTAAGAGAGCTTTATATAATCGGGTTTATAGAAGAACAACGTTTAGCATCTTCGATTTAGGAAAGACACCCAAGCGCAAAACAGCCAACAATGGTGGTTGTTTGGTCTTGTTAATCGTGATTATATCGCTTGGGACGGCAATCCTTTCAATATAATTCAGAGAAGAGATTAAGGTAAAACGTCTTGATGAGACGACATTTAGATTCAACAAAAGAAAACATTATGAAACAAATAGAATATAACACACAAGGCACATGCTGCCACACTATCAGATTGGAGCTCAACGATGACAACACCATCCATAGCGTTTCGTTTATCGGTGGATGCAATGGCAACTTGAAGGGAATAGAAAAGCTTATTGAAGGTATGCCTGCAGATACCGTGATAGAGCGTCTACGAGGTGTGACTTGTGGTGCGAAAGGAACCAGTTGTCCCGATCAACTGTCACATGCGCTTGCCGAAGCCATGAAGAAAGGATAGATTTGCCACCCCGTTAGACATATGATGACAAAGTAGAAATATCTGCCAAGCACTCCCAACCATATACGCAGTATATTTTTAGAAGATTTCTGATATTTCTAAACCTTATAGATACGTTAATGGACAACAACGATATCCGTTAACGTATCTATTTGTAATGGGTTATTGTATGCTTTGCAGGAAGCCACTTGCTTCATGCAAAGTGTTTAGTTTGCCCACATCCATGAGGCGTAGGTCAGCAGAAGCAACACCTTTGATGCGCAACTTATCACAAGACTGGATGTAAAAGTCGGTGATAGAGAACTCGTCAGGCCACAAATCCATTTCCTTCAGCACATTCGCACCCACTACATGGATACCACTGAAAGCCAAACGATGACAAGCAGCCACGTCAAGGTCGGAATAAGGGCTCTTCACCTCACCTGTATCAATATTGGTCCATCCCACGAGCCGCATGTCTTTATCAAAGAGAAGATAACGTTTGGTTACACGCTCGCTGACCAGCAACACAGCATCTGCCGTTTGCGCTTCAGCATAAAGCGGTTCTAGCTCAGCATTGCTAAGGATATCTACGTTATGAATCAACACCGGACTGTCGCTCTCAAAGAGCGTCCGCGCATGCTTTACACCGCCACCCGTATTGAGAAGATGCTCGCTTTCGTCTGAGATAAGCATCTCCACGCCGAAAGAATGATTGCTTAGATAATCCTTAATCTGATCAGCAAAGTGATGCACATTGACCACAATGCGCTCCACCCCTACCCTTTTGAGCTTTTCGATAACATGATAGAGCAAAGGTTGTCCATCAACGGGGATAAGCGCTTTGGGCGTGTGATCGGTAAGCGGTTTGAGTCGGGTACCCAACCCCGCAGCAAATATCATGGCTTGTTTCATAATCTCATGTTATTTGGTTGATGACGTAGTGGCAGGCAACACATTCTGAATGTTCTGTTCACGATGGGTGATATGCACCTCCACACCATATTTGTCGTGGATATGTTCGGCTAGATGCTGCGCACTATAGACGCTGCGATGCTGACCACCCGTACATCCGAAGCTAAACATCAATGAGGTAAATCCACGCTGCATATATCGTTCCACATGATGATCGGCCAACTTATACACTGACTCCAAGAACTGCAGAATCTCTCCATCGTCCTCCAAGAAACGTATCACGGGTTCGTCTAGACCTGTAATCTTCTTATAAGGCTCATATCGTCCAGGGTTATGCGTGCTGCGACAGTCGAACACATAACCACCGCCATTGCCAGAAGGATCTTCCGGAATGCCCTTACGATAAGAGAAGCTATAGACGCGCACCACAAGCGGGCCTTTACCATCATACTTTGAGAAGGTAGCGGGGCCATCCAGCGGATTGGCGCGATAGATGTCATGCTCGGCGGTCTTCAATCCATCTTTACGGTTGGGTGCAGGCTCTTCAGCCGGTGCAAACTGTGGCAACTCGGTGAGCTTCTGTAGCAATGACATCATATATGGATAAGGGAAGATGTCACGATTCATAGCCAAGAGGTCACGCAGATTTTGTATAGCATGAGGTATCGAATCGATAAAATGCTGCTTATGCTCAAAATATCCGCGGAAGCCATAAGCGCCAAGCACCTGAAGCGTACGGAACAACACGAACAACGACAGGCGATGAGCAAAGTGGCGTGACGATGGCACCTCCATATATTGCTTCAAACTGTTATAGTAAGCGTAGGTCAACTCACGTCTGAGCTTGAACGAATACTTTGCGCTGGCTTGCCAAAGGAACGAAGCCAAGTCGTAATAAACCGGTCCTTTACGTCCTCCTTGGAAGTCGATAAACTGCGGATTGCCCTCTGCATCAAGCATGATGTTACGTGCTTGGAAGTCACGATAGAGGAACGACTCCATTGGTTCAGCCGTAAGGTCATTGGCAAACATCCGGAAGTTGGCCTCAAGCTTCATCTCGTGAAAATCCAGTTCGGTAGCCTTGAGGAAGCAATACTTAAAGTAGTTGAGATCAAACAACACACTATCCACATTGAATTCGGGCTGAGGGTAACAGCAACTGAAATCCAACCCGTGTGCGCCACGTATCTGGATATTAGGCAGTTCACAGATGGTACGACGCAACAGCTCTTGTTCCTTGAGGTTATAGCGTCCTCCAGCCTCTCTACCTCCGCGGATAGCATCAAAGAGCGACGTGCTACCTAGATCCGTTTGGATATAGCGCATCTCGTCGCTGCTAGTTGCCAATACATGCGGCACAGGCAACTGCCTTTTAGCAAAATGCTTGGCTAGATAGATAAACGCGTGATCCTCGTCACTACTCGTGCCTATCACACCCACCACGGTGTGTCCCTGCGCATCACTGATGCGATAATATTCGCGGTTGCTACCTGCGCCAGCAATCTTCTGAACGTTGGCGGGTTCTTGCCCAGACCATTGGGTATATAGATGTATGAGTTGTTTCATTCCTGATTATCGTCAGTAGTTGATGATTCGTCCTGTTGTTCCAGGCGGCGCTTGATTTCCTCTATCTGTTGCTTTCCTCTACGGCGATTGTCATAGTCGCGTAAGAGGCCATCTACCAAGAGAAGCAACACGAGGATACCCGAGGTGATCCAAAATGATCCGGTAAGATACAAAAGGCCAGCTACAACGATAAGAAAGATGATCCATTCTTTCCAGTTGATCTTAAGATTCTTCATACTGCAAAGTTAATAAAAAGGATTGAATGATAGGTTATTCTACCATATTTATTAGCAAAAAAAGGAGCAACCCTACAATGGATTGCTCCCTTATGATAAGCATCAATGGCAAGATTACTCTTAACACCTGCCTTAAACGAATTCTATATTACATCATGCCACCCATACCCTGCTGTGCTGGCATCTCGGCTTTTTCCTCTGGTTTGTCTACGATGAGACATTCAGTGGTGAGGAACATACCTGCGATAGAAGCTGCATTTTCAAGAGCTACGCGTGCCACCTTGGCTGGATCAATCACACCTACGACACGCAAGTCTTCGTAACGGTCAGCGCGAGCGTTGTAACCGAAGTCGCCTTCGCCTTCACGCACCTTGTTCACTACCACAGCGCCTTCGCCACCAGCGTTAGCTACAATCTGACGGAGAGGCTCTTCGATAGCACGACGTACGATGTTGATACCTGTCTGCTCGTCAGCGTTCTCGCCCTTGAGATCTTCAAGAGTCTTCTGTGCGCGGATATAGGTAGTACCGCCACCCACTACAACACCTTCTTCTGTTGCAGCACGTGTAGCGCAGAGCGCATCGTCTACGCGGTCTTTCTTCTCCTTCATCTCCACTTCTGAGTTGGCACCCACGTAGAGCACTGCTACACCGCCTGCAAGCTTAGCAAGACGTTCTTGCAGTTTCTCCTTGTCATAAGAGCTTGTGGTATTGGCAATCTCGTTCTTGATCTGAGCCACGCGAGCCTCGATATCATCCTTCTTACCAGCGCCATCCACGATAGTGGTGTTATCCTTGCTTACCGTGATCTTCTTAGCTGAACCTAGGTCGGCAAGTGTAGCCTTGTCCAAAGACAAGCCCTTCTCTTCACTGATCACCTGTGCACCAGTCAGTACGGCTACATCTTCGAGCAGAGCCTTGCGACGGTCGCCGAAGCCAGGAGCCTTCACTGCGCAGATCTTCAATCCTGCACGCAGACGATTTACTACCAATGTGGTGAGAGCCTCTGAGTCAACGTCTTCAGCGATGACCAAGAGAGGACGTCCGCTCTCTGCAGCCGACTGCAATACGGGCAAGAAATCCTTCACGTTGCTGATCTTCTTGTCATAGAGGAGAACGTAAGGATTGTCCATCACACACTCCATCTTATCAGCATCGGTCACAAAGTAGCCAGAGAGATAACCACGATCAAACTGCATACCCTCTACCACGCCAATGCTGGTGTCACGAGTCTTGCTTTCCTCGATAGTGATCACACCATCCTTGCTTACCTTGCGCATAGCGTCAGCGAGGAGCTTACCAATCTCAGGATCGTTGTTAGCACTTACAGTAGCCACCTGTTCAATCTTGTCATAGTTGTCACCTACAACCTCAGCGTTCTCTTTGATATAATCCACAACCTTAGCTACGGCCTTGTCAATACCGCGCTTGAGATCCATAGGATTGGCTCCGGCAGCTACGTTGCGGAGACCTTCGGTCACGATAGCTTGTGTCAGAATGGTTGCAGTGGTGGTTCCATCACCTGCATCATCACCCGTCTTACTTGCTACGCTCTTAACAAGCTGTGCGCCAGCGTTCTCTAGATTGTTCTCTAGATCTATCTCTTTAGCTACGGTCACACCATCTTTAGTGATCTGAGGTGCGCCATACTTCTTACCAATAACAACGTTACGACCTTTAGGGCCAAGGGTTACCTTTACTGCGTTAGCCAACTGATCAACGCCACTCTTAAGCAGATTGCGTGCTTCTGTATTGAATTTGATTTCTTTTGCCATGATTGTCTTGAAAAATTAAATCGTTAATGAATGGATTATTCCTCTACTACTGCCAACACATCGTTTTGGCGCATCATGAGATATTTCTCTCCGCCGTTCTCCAGTTCGGTACCAGCGTATTTGCCATAAAGCACCACGTCACCTACCTTGAGAACCATCTCTTCGTCCTTTGTGCCGTTGCCTACAGCCACTACCTTACCGCGCTGTGGTTTTTCTTTAGCTGCGTCGGGAATAATAATGCCACCCACTTTCTCTTCTGCTGGTGTTGGAAGTACCAACACTCTGTCTGCTAATGGTTTGATTGTCATTTTTCTATTCTTTTAATTTATTGTTTCTAATGTCATGACGGTCGTCTGAGCCACCGCCGTTCGCTATATAATATACGAAAAGCGTGCCAAAGGGATTTGGCACGCTCTTTTATTTCATAGTGTGACAACTTGTCAGTTATCAACTTTTCACCTTCATTTTGTTGAATCCTAGACCATAGACACCGCTCACCGGACTTTGTGACACAAAGGCATCAGGGTCAGTCTCATGGATGATTTGCATAATCTTGTGGCTCTGCTGGCGATGGGCAATGATGAAGAGCATACCCTTCTTCTTCCCTGTATAGAATCCGTGCGCATCTATCACGGTACATCCACACTTGGCATCCACGTTGATGCTATGTCCCATCTCTTCCCAATGGTCTGACACGATGAGAAACTGCACGCTCTGTCGCATACCATTGATCACCCTATCCACGCTATATGAAATCACCACCAAGGCGATATAACCGTAGATAATGCTTTCCCATGAGTGAAGCACGATGTAGCTTGACGTGATCACACACACGTCACAGATCAGGATGACACGTCCTAGCGAGATGTCGCGATACTTGTGCACGATGGCAGCGATGACATCCGAACCACCCGTCGAAGCGTTATACTGCAAGGCAAAGCCCATCGTCACACCCAAGAATGCACCTCCTACGATACATGCCAGGAATGGTTGCTCACTGAAAAGGATGTGCTGTTCAAAGATAGGTTGGAAGATAGCTACCGCCGCCGAGAAAATAATCACCGCATAGATGGTACGCACACAGAAGCGCCAACCTAGCGTACGGAGTGCCAAAATCATCAGTAGGGCATTCACCGCCACATAGGTATAGACGATAGGGATGCCTGTACCCCAATACAACACGGAGGCAAAACCGCCTAGACCACCAATGGTGATATGGTGGGGCAGCAAGAAAGCGCTCCAACCAAAGCCGCCAGCGATCATTGACAAGCCAATGATGAGGTATTCGGTTACCTCTGACAAGAGTTTGTTTTTATTGTTTTTCATACCTAATAATATTGAGACTGCAAAGTTACTAATTTCGGAAGATATGGCTGATTGTTTTCCGCAATTTTTGTATCTTTGCATTTGACGATGGCACCATAGCTGCCACGTCATCCCTAAACGTTTACACCTTTATATATTATATATCCAATGGAAACCATCAAGAACGATCATCTCAAGGTAGAAGTATCGGCATTGGGAGCTGAGCTACAAAGCATCACCGACGCCGAAGGTAAACAATATCTATGGCAGGGCGACGCGAGATACTGGAATCGGCGCTCCCCTATCCTCTTCCCACTGGTGGGTGGTGTATGGAACGACACCTTCCGCATCGATGGGAAAACCTATCACAGCAAGCGTCACGGCTTTGCACGCGACAGAGAGTTTACGCTGGTGAAGCAAGGTGCTGACCGTGTGGTATATGCGCTGCATGATGATGAGGACACGCTAGAGAAGTATCCTTACCACTTCAACCTTGCCGTGAGCTACAAGCTCGAAGCCAACCGCATCCATGTGGTGTGGCATGTACAGAACACCGATAGCCGCACCATCCACTTCCAGATAGGCGGTCACCCCGCATTTTGTCTACCGGATGTTGTCGAAGGCAGCCCCATACATGGCTATCTCAAGGTGGATGCCGAAACGTTGCAGTGCTCCGTACTCAATGCGGAGGGCAACCGCATTGATGGCCTCACACCGCTAGAGACTGACGAGGGCATCCTCGAGTTTACCGAAGAGACCTTCAAGAACGATGCTTTGATCTTGGATCACTGCCAGCTGCGTCACATCGAGATTCTCAACAAGAAAGGTGCGCCCCAAGTGACGGTCGATTTCAAGTCGCCCGCAGTGGGTATCTGGACGCCATACGGCAAGCATGCACCCTTCCTTTGCATCGAACCGTGGTATGGCGTGGCTGATAGCGAGGGATATGAAGGCGAGTTTAGCGACCGCCACCTCATGAACCACCTCTTGCCAGGCAGCAGTTTCATGTGCGAATATGTCATCACGATAGGTTAAGCTATCCCCCTTTTATAGTCAAAGGCTATATGTTGAGCTGTCAACATATAGCCTTTGATGTGTTTTAGGCATGCTTTATGCCGATGAACATTAACGAGATTTAATCTGCATCAACACCTGTAGAATCAGTTGGAGCAATTCCTCCACCAGGAAATATAATCGTTGAACCAGAGCATAACATACCTTCAAGCGTGAGCGTAACCCCATCTGACAGTGGGGGCACATAAGTTTTTCTTCTTTTCATAAGACCTACATTTTTTTCATAACAACAATTAGTAAAGTAAGGGGCATATAGAATGTTATACAAAGTTAGGCATAATGAGCCTCAACCACCTTTTCCGAATAGTTAAAATACTTTAACACACAACTGTTACTAATCACAAAACATCCATTAGATTGATATGCGTCAAGACTTGTGAATAATGCTACCAGAAACCACCACTGCGCTTCAGACAAGAGAAAGAACAAAGCATCAAAAGCACACGGAGCAGACATGGGTATACAATAAGGGCTTCTTTGCAAAGCCTAACGATATCAGTTAGGGGATAACAAAGAAGCATTTAGAGTGAAAATCAATTTGATTTTAGAGAAAAAACAAATTGATTTTCGATTAAAAATAATTTATTTTTGATTCCGAAACGAGCCCTATTGCTATGTCATAGAGCCTCCGCGATGAGACAAAACGATAGCTGAGGGCACATGACTGAGGCTATGGCGTATCGGCATGAAGTCTGTTTCCAAGTCAGCGCAGAGCCAATAAGCGACGCGCAAGCTGTTCTGCTTGGGCGCGTGCGGGTTTGCCAGTAGCTGTCATCGGGAGCTGATCCACGGTGAGGATATGCCGTGGTTGCCAATAGCGGGGTAGCTTTGCGGTGGTTATCTGCTGCACATGTTCCGTCTGACTATCTTCCGTAAGCAAGACGATAGCCTCACCCAAGCGAGCATCGGTGGCGCGAGTGATCATGAACGGCGCTTGCAGATGCGGCCGAAGGAGCGCTTCCACCTCTTCTATCTGCACCTTGATGCCACCTGTATCTATCACATTGTCTATGCGACCAAGGATGCGAAACTGCTGGTGTCCTGACCCGTCGGTACGCAGTTGGGCCCGATCGTGTGTCACCAAGGTCTGCTCACACACCCTCGGAGCATCAATCACAAGACACTCATCAGCGTTGAGCGAGACAGTAACATTGTCAAAAGGTGTGTACCACAGGCTGGCTTCCGGACCATTGACACGTCGCAAGGCGATATGTGAGAGCGTTTCGGTCATGCCATACGTGCTCCACACTGCGTGAGGAAACGATGCCAACATCTGCTCAAGACGTTCATCGATAGCACCACCACCAATGATCAGATGCCTGATGGCACGCAGACGCGCCGCCTCCACTGGGTCTTGTAACGACTGAAACACCTGTAGCGGTACCATGGCGGCAAACGTGATGGGTTCACTGACATGGCGCAGCGGATGTCCCGAAGGCTCTATGGCTATCAGACGGAGGCCGCATTCCTCGCTACGCACCACCATCATCTTACCGGCAATATAGTGGACCGGCAGACATAACAAGGCGGTATCGCCTGGCTGCAAGCCAAGAAAGCGACACGTGATCTGCGCTGAGGCACGCATACGCGCCTTGTCCACCCAGATGGGTTTGGGTGTTCCGGTAGAGCCACTGGTGTGTACCAGCACCTGTGCAGCATCATTGTGCCACTCTTCTAGAAACGATGCGTAATCCATAGTAGGTCGTTCTTGATCTGTAAAGGCATAGGTACGTTGTCCGTGAAGAGCTGACCTGTACCTAATCCTTGTGCCATGGCGGGCTCGCTACCATATACCTGGGCTGCCAACTGCGCTATAGCGTTGAGCCCCACGTTGCTCTCTAGGGCTGAGGTAATCCACGAACCGATGCCTCGCTCTTGGGCTAGGGCTATCCATTCACACGTGCCGCTGATGCCTCCGTGTAGCGAGGGTTTGAGCACGATATACTGGGGACGAAGCGTATCTAGCAAGCAGCGTTTCTCATCAAGCGTGTTCACGCCAATCAGTTCTTCATCTAGGGCGATAGGTATGGGCGATGCTTGGCATAGCTGTGCCATCTGCTGCCACTGATGTTGGCGGATGGGTTGCTCGATGGAGTGGATATGATAAGGCGCAAGAGCCTTGAGGCGATCCAAGGCGCATTGGGGTGAGAAGCCACCATTGGCATCCACACGCAGCTCGATGACGTCGGGCGAATAGCGTTGGCGGATATGTTGTACCAGTGACAGTTCGCGATCAAAGTCGATGGCACCTATCTTGAGTTTTACACAATGGTATCCTTGCTTGAGTTTATCCTCCAGTCGGGCAAACATCTCATCATAGCTACCCATCCACACCAGGCCATTGATTGGCAATCCCACCTCGGCTCTGCTGAAAGGCGTGTCATATAGGGTGAAGCCATCGCCACTGCGATATTGCGCCAAAGCCGACTCTAGACCGAAAAGCATAGAGGGGAAGGGGCGCATGGCGTCAACGGGTATCTCGCCCGTGGCCGCCAATTGGTCACAGAACATACGGAGCTGCGCCTCATATCGTTCGGGAGGCATAGCGTCACAAGAGAGGTCGGGCAGCGTAGCACACTCGCCCACCCCATGATGTGTCTCATCAGCAGGGTCAGTAAGGGTGACATAGAAGCTAAGACGCTCGGTATAGACACCGCGCGAGGTCATAGCGGGTTGACAATAGTGGAGCGTGCGCCGACTGATGGTGATGTGAAAGTGGGGCATCATGGGAACTGTGGATATTGATCGAAGTCGGGATCACGCTTTTCCAAGAAGGCCTTACCACCTTCCTGTGCCTCATCCATCGTATAATAGAGCATCGTGCAGTCGCCAGCAAGCTCTTGTATACCAGCCTGGCCATCGAGCTCGGCATTGAACCCGGCTTTCATCATACGCAGTGCAAGGGGCGAACGCTTGATCATCGTCTCTGCCCAGTCGACACACTCGTCCTCTAGCTGATCTAGCGGCACCACTTTGTTGACTAGCCCCATACGCTCTGCCTCTGCTGCCGAGTACTGACGACAGAGATACCATATCTCGCGTGCCTTCTTTTGACCCACCACACGGGCAAGGTAAGAGGCACCAAAACCTGCATCAAAGCTACCCACCTTAGGGCCAGTCTGACCGAAGATGGCATTATCTGAAGCTATCGTGAGGTCGCACATGAGGTGAAGCACGTGCCCGCCACCGATGGCATAGCCATTGACCATGGCGATAACGGGTTTAGGTAAGCGGCGTATCTGCATCTGTACATCTAGGACGTTCAAGCGTGGCACACCATCTTGGCCTACGTATCCGCCTCTGCCCTTGACGTGCATGTCGCCACCGGAGCAGAAAGCCTTGTCGCCAGCACCGGTAAGGATCACTACGCGCACATCAAGATGGTCACGACAGTAGGTGAACGCCTGCGATAGCTCTGCCACGGTAAGGGGTGTGAACGCATTGCGATAGCGTGGACGGTTGATGGTTATCTTAGCTATGTGATGATATTCCTCAAACAGGATATCCTTAAAATCGAACCCTGCGATGGGTTTCCATTCTCTTTGTTGCATATAATATATAGGTATTGCTTGTTGTGATACAAAGGTACTACTTTTTGAAACAATGACCGCAGGGATATAAAAAAAGCGTCAAGATTAATCTCTTGACGCCAAATGTTGTCGGGATGACTGGACTCGAACCAGCGACCACCGGTCCCCCAGACCGGCATTCTAAACCTACTGAACTACATCCCGTTCTTGTTAAGCGAGTGCAAAAGTACTAAATAGTTGGGATACGGGCAAACTTTTAAAGCGTTTTTTTGTGTCTTCAAGCAAAAAATCCTACTTTTGTATGACCATCCTAGAACTATAAGTATATGCAATATATCATACAAGCACCCTCAAAGATAAACGCTTCTATTGCGTTGCCAGCCTCAAAGAGCATCAGCAATCGTGCCCTAATCATCCGCGCGCTTTCCGCTGACGCACCCACGCTGGACAATGTGGCTCACTGCGATGACACGGATGTGATGGTCAGAGCACTCCAAAGCCACGACGAGGTGATTGACATCATGGCTTCGGGCACAGCGATGCGCTTTCTCACCGCCTACTTCAGTGTCACACCGGGCACGCATATCATCACTGGCACGGACCGGATGAAGCAACGACCGATAGGCGTCTTGGTGCATGCGCTACGCAAACTTGGCGCAAAGATTACCTACACCGAGAACGAGGGGTTTCCGCCGCTACGCATCGAAGGGGGAACGATTCAGGGTGGAACGCTCGAGATGGCGGGCAACGTGAGTTCGCAATACATCACGGCGCTGATGCTCATTGCTCCAACGCTGCCCCAAGGGCTTCGCATCAAACTGGTCAACCACATCGTTTCACGACCTTACATCGATCTGACAATGCACCTGCTTCATGAGTTTGGGGCTCAAGCTGAGTGGACGGACGACCATGAGATATGGATTCCGCATTGCCGCTACCATCGTGAACGGTATCATGTGGAGAACGACTGGACTGCCGTGTCCTACTGGTATGAGATGCTCACGCTGCTATCTAACGAGGCTTCCGAACTACGTTTTGGCGGACTGAGCGACAACAGTAGGCAGGGTGATGCGGCGGTGAGACGATTATTCAGCCTATTGGGTATCACCACGAAGATCAGCGGAGAGGGACAAGGTGCGCAGGTGAAGCTCACCAACCGTGGACGACAGGTGTCGCGCATCGACTACGACTTCACCAATCAACCCGATTTGGTGCAGACGCTCGTTGTGACGTGTGTGGCACGAGGGGTGCATTTCTGCTTCAAAGGATTGGAGTCGCTGCATATCAAGGAGACCGATCGTGTTCATGCGCTACGCAACGAGCTACTCAAGGTGGGCTATGTGCTGCATGAACCAGACGAGGGCACGCTAGAATGGAACGGTGAACGATGCGATCCGCAACCTGATCCGGCTTTTGACACCTACAACGATCACCGTATGGCTATGGCATTGGCTCCATTAGCCATCACGCTGGGAGAGATTAGGATTAATAATCCCGAAGTGGTCAGTAAGTCGTATCCACTCTTTTGGAATCAGCTACGACAAGTGGGATTCACCATCACAGAGGTATAGACACTTAGTGGATTCATATCCGCCTGCTACAAAGAATTAATCGTGCGTGGAATATCTAGTACACGCCTTATAATATCATACATCATGACATTCGTTTACATTGCCATTGCTATCCTTGTGGGCCTAGGGGTCCTCGTTGCTATTGCTTCGAGGGGTACTGACAATGAGCCTAATGACCAAGCCAACGCCTCCGCACACGACTGCACAACGTGTAGCGGAGAGGACGATCGATGCGAACAGGTGTGCTATATGGAAGCTGCCACTCGCGAGATCGAATATTATGACGATGAGCAACTGGACCAATACAAGGGTCGTACAGCCGATAGCTACACGGAAGAGGAGGTGGAGCTGTTTGCCGAAGTGCTTTCCACACTGCAACCTAGCGACGCCAAGGGGTGGGCACGAAGCCTCAGCCTGCGACAGATAGAGCTTCCCAACTGTCTCAAAGATGACCTTTTTGCTATGATTGACGGATAGATTACATCTAAAAAGAAGGGTGCGTAAACAATAAAACAACCCCAAACGTAGTTTTATAAACGTGAAGCAGCATATCAGACCATACCTATTATATATATACGTGATACTCTTGGCGGGTATCATAGCCGGTTGTTCGTCGCAGAAGAATACGGCTTCTAGTCGTTGGTGGCACTCGTTCAACACCCGATACAACACCTATTACAACGGCGCACAGGCTTACATTGACGGCAGTCTGGAGAAAGAGACGGGCAACAAAGACAACTTCACGGAGATGATACCGCTCTACACCGTGAGCAACAAGGACAGTAAGGAGATTGGTAAAGCCAATTTTGACCGCGCTATCGAGAAAGCGCAGAAGTCGATAGCTCGTCATAGCATCAAGAAACGACCCGAATGGACCAAGAACCGACGCAAGACGGAGAAGGATATCGAGTGGCTTTCACGTAAGGAATACAACCCCTTCCTATGGAAGGCGTGGATGCTGATGGGGCGATCGCAGTTTCATAAAGGTGCATTTGATGAGGCTGCGGCAACGTTCTCATACATGAGTCGTATCTATAAGACCCAACCTGCCATCTACGGCAAGGCACGCGCTTGGCTTGCTAAGTGCTATATTGAAGAGGGATGGACGTACGATGCCGAGGACGTGATACGCAATATGAGTCGCGACTCGATTGATTGGCGTGCCGTAAAGGAATGGGATTACACCTATGCCGACTATTATATACACACCAACGAGTTTGAGAAAGCCATTCCTTACCTACGCAAGGTGATCAAGCACGAGATGCGCCGCAAGCAGAAAGCACGCGAATGGTATCTCATGGGACAGTTGCAAGCCGCACTGGGACACAACAATGAGGCGTTCAAAGCTTTTAAGAATGTCATCCGTCAGAACCCTCCTTACGAACTAGAGTTTAACGCACGCATCGCCATGACTGAGGTAATGGCGAAAGGAAAGACCAAGCAGATGGTCAGTAAGCTCAAGCGCATGGCGGCATCGGACAAGAACAAGGACTACCTAGACCAGGTCTACTATGCCATGGGCAATATCTATCTTGCTGAGAAAGATACCGCATCGGCAATCAACGCCTATGAGAAAGGTAACGAGAAGTCGACCCGCAGTGGTATAGAGAAAGGTGTGCTGTTGCTTCACCTAGGCGACTTGTACTGGGAGAAGGAGAAGTTTAGTGATGCCAAGCGGTGTTATGGAACGGCTATCGGACTGCTTGACAAGGATCGGAAAGACTATAAACAACTATCCGAACGCTCAAAGGTGCTAGACAATCTGGTGCCTTTCACAGATGCTATACACCTTCAAGACTCGTTACAATATCTTGCCAAGTGTCCCGAAGAGGAACGCAATGCAGCCATTGACCGCGTCATCGAAGCGCTAAAGAAGAAGGAGAAAGAGGAGAAACGTAAGCAAGCCGAGCAAGAAGCAGCACAAGCACAGGGTCAAGGCAACAATACGGATCAGAAAAACAACCAAAAGCAGAACACGCAGACCAACCAAACGAACAAGAACAGTGTGTGGTACTTCTACAACCCCACCGCGGTGCAGCAGGGAAAGGCCACCTTTGAGAAGCAATGGGGTAAGCGTGAGAATGCAGACAACTGGCAACGTGCCAACAAAACCGTCGTGGGCAACGTGGGATCAGCCGAGTTGGGCGACGATCTCACCGATGAACAACGCGACTCCATAGCCGCTGCGGAAGCAAAAGAGGACTCGCTAAGCCAGAAGAGCGACAGCGCACAGAACGATCCGCACAAGCGCGAGTATTATTTGGCACAGATTCCGTTCACACCGGAGCAGCTAGAGGCGAGCAATAAGATTCTTGAGGATGGTCTGCACCACGCTGGTGTGATCTTCAAAGACGACTTGGACAATCTGCCTTTGGCTGAGAAAGAACTCAGAAGGCTGGACGACAACTATCCCGAATACGAGAAGATGGACGAGGTTTTCTACCATCTGTTCTTACTATACAACCGCAAGAACCGACCCGACATAGCTGACACGTACGTGGATAAGCTCAAAGAGAAGTACCCCGAAAGCCAATGGACCATCTTGCTGACGGATCCTTACTTCGTGGAGAATGCTAAGTTTGGTGCGCATATCGAGGATTCGCTTTACACGGCGACGTACGAAGCGTTCCAAAAAGACCGCTTCCATGAGGTGGAAGCCAACACGCGCATATCCAAGGAACGCTTCCCATTGGGTGCCAATCGTGATAAGTTCCTCTTTATCGGTGGCTTAAGCAAACTGAACAACAACGACGCTGACGGATGTGTAAGCGACATGAAGGAGGTGGTTTCATCCTATCCTAACAGCCGTATCAGCGAGATGGCGGGTATGATTGTCAATGGTGTGAACAGCGGAAAGCGTCTACGAGGTGGCAAATTCGACTTGGGAGATATCTGGTCACGCCGTACAGATGTGCTAAACGATAGCGATAGCATCAAGCAAGTGCAGTTTACGCCGGATAGGGAGATTGATTTCAACTTTCTGATGGTCTATCATCCCGACTCGCTGAATGAGAATAAGCTGCTCTTTGAGATGGCACGATTCAACTTCTCTAGCTTCCTTGTGCGCAACTTTGACGTCGAGATCGTAGACGAAGAGGGTATGCGAGTGATGAAGGTGAGCGGTTTCAGAAACTTTGACGAGACCTATCAATACACCAAACAGCTCTTTGCATCTGAAGCTATCAAGCAGTTGACTCACGGAAAGGTAATTCCTATCCTCATCAGCGACAAGAATAAGGAACTGATTGGTAAGCCATTCACCTATGCCGACTATGCCGACTTCTACGCAAAGCACTTCTCTGCCGTAAAGATTAGCAACGTACCACTGCTCTTCGAACCTGCCGAGGTGGTATCACCGAAGCGCAATGAGCAGAGCGAAGCATCATCGGGAGAGGACAATGCGGATGGTATAATCGTTGACCCAACAAGCAACGCTCCGTCAGAGGAAAGCGGATTCATCATCCCCGACGAGGAAACAGCACCCGAGGCCAAGGCCGATAGCACTGCCACGCAGCCTAACGAGGTAATCGCCCTACCCGAAACAACACCCGAAAAGCCCGAGGCTGAAAAGGTTGAGGAGGGTATCTCTATCCCCGTAGAGCAGCCCGCACCCGCTGAGAAACAAGAAACGCCCAACTCAGAAGGACTATTCATTCCTATAGAAGAAGCGCCTTCTACCACCAAGCAACCTACCAAGGAGGATGAAGAGGTGATTCCTGTTGAGACACCCGAGCCTGTTTTACCGGAGAAGAAGCAACCCGTGGTAGAGCAGCACAAGCCCGAAGTGGTAACTCCGAAGCAAGAACCAGTGACGCCTAAGCAAGAACCAGCAGCGTCAAAGCCTTCGCAAGAGAAGCCGCAACCACAAACTGAGGTCAAGAAGGAGCCGCAAGAGGAGCCTCAACCTACCGTACAACCTAATGAAGAGCCATTAGAGGATGAACCCGACATCTACTTTGATGACGAGGTAACACCTTCAACAAGCAATAAGAAACAGCAAAACACGAACAGCGGAAACGTGGACGATGAGTATTATGAGCTTGACGGCTTCTAACTATAAAGATGAAAGGAACGAAAAGATGAATAACAACAATGGTCTGCTACTATGGGTGGACGATGAAATAGAACTTCTCAAGGCACATATCCTATTCCTTGAGAAGAAAGGATACGAGGTAATCACGGTCAGCAACGGCAGTGACGCCATTGATCAATGTAACACTCAGACATTCGATCTTATCCTCTTGGATGAACAAATGCCTGGATTGTCGGGTCTAGAAACGCTGCAACGCATCAAGGAGATACAACCAGCAACGCCCATCGTGATGGTAACGAAGAGCGAGGAAGAGAATATCATGGATCAAGCGATTGGTTCTAAGATTGCTGATTACCTCATCAAACCCGTCAATCCCAACCAAATCTTGCTGACACTGAAGAAGAATATTCATCAGAAAGAGATTGTTACGGAGGTCACACAGAGCGGTTATCAACAGGAATATCAGCAGATTGCCATGCAGATAGCCGACTGCCGGACATTCAACGACTGGGTGGATGTGTACAAGCGGTTGGTGAAATGGGAACTGGAACTGAGCAACACGGACAGCAATATGGCCGATATGCTCAAGATGCAGAAGGAAGAAGCCAACAACGGATTTGCCAAATACATTCAGAAAAACTACTTGAGTTGGGTATCACCGACGCAAGACGATCTTGCTTCGCGCTTCAAAATGGGTGGCAAGAAGAAAGCCGCTACCACAAGTGAGCGCCCTCTGATGAGTCCAGACCTATTCAAGAGCGTGGTGTTCCCATCCATTGATCAAGGCGAAAAGGTGTTCTTAATCGTGATAGACAACTTCCGATTTGACCAATGGAAATTGCTTTCACAGGAGATTGGTGACTTGTTTGACATCAACGAGCAACTCTATCTCGGCATATTACCTACCGCAACGCAGTATGCTCGCAATGCTATCTTTAGCGGACTGATGCCCCTTCAGATCGCCAAACTGTTCCCCGAGCTTTGGGTGGACGAAGATGAGGAGGAAGGAAAGAACCTCAACGAGGCACCATTGATACAAACCCAGATCGAAAGATTCCGTCGCCACGATAAGTTCTCGTACCATAAGATGAACGATTCGGGTGCTGTTGAGAAACTGATTCAGCAGTTTAACAACCTCAAACAGAACGATCTGAATGTGCTAGTGGTCAATTTCATCGACATTCTGTCGCACGCTCGCACCGAGATGAAGATGATTCGAGAGCTAGCAAGCAACGAGAGCGCCTATCGTAGCATCACGTTGAGTTGGTTTAAGCATTCGGCTCTGTCCGAGCTTTTCCACCTTTTAGCACAAGCGGGGTACAAGGTGATCATCACAACTGACCACGGCAGCATCCGCACCACAAAGCCCATCAAGATCATTGGCGACCGTAACACCAACACGAACCTCAGATACAAGCTTGGCAAGAACCTCAACTACAATGCCAAGGAGGTCTTTGTCATCAAGGATCCCAAGCAAGCTCAGCTTCCCGCACCTAACCTTAGCACCTCTTACGTGTTTGCTACAGGTGACGCATTCTTTGCTTATCCCAACAACTACAACTACTATGTGTCTTACTATAAAGACACGTTCCAGCATGGCGGCATCTCGATGGAAGAGATGATTATACCCCTCATCACCCTCACACCACGCAAGAGATAGCGTCTTGGGGTAGAAATGAGGATATTCAAACTATAGAATAAGGATATTCAAACTACAATTTGAAATGGAAATAACAATCAAAAGTTTAGACCAGATAGGTCTTGCAGCACAACAATTTGTTGACAACATGGATGGCGCACACGTCTTTGCGTTCTACGGAAAGATGGGTGCGGGCAAGACAACGTTTATCAAAGCCGTATGCGAAGCGCTTGGTGTAGAGGACGTAATCACCTCGCCTACATTTGCTATCGTCAACGAATATACGGCGAAAGATGCCACCCCAATCTATCATTTCGACTTCTATCGCATCAAAAAGCTTGACGAAGCCTATGACATGGGGTACGAAGATTACTTCTATGGTGAGGGTATCTGCTTCCTAGAGTGGCCCGAAATCATTGAAGATTTGCTCCCAGAGGATGCCGTAAAGGTAGAAATCAGCGAACAGACTGATGGTAGTCGACAAATCAAGTGGGCATAACCATCACGAAATCGAGGCATAAACACCACGAAATCAGGGCATAAACACCACGAAATCGGGGCTCAGTCACAAAGCAATCGGGACATAGCCGCAGACCAAGCGTACAGAATAAGATACCGCTTCCCTACCCCATTGAGGTTGAGAAGCGGTATTGTTGTATTCGCACCAAGTACGAATGAGATTAGAGAACCTTTTGGAAGAGTTCGTCAAGTTTGCTCTTATTGGCTGCACCAACAAACTTGTTAACCAGCTCGCCGTTCTTGAAGAAGAGCAAAGTAGGAATGTTACGCACACCAAATTCCATGGCAACGTCGTCACATTCTTCTACGTCAGCCTTGCCCACAACGATCTTTCCGTCATAGGTCTCAGCGAGTTCGGATACCAAAGGAGCAATAGCCTTGCAAGGACCGCACCATGATGCGCCGAAATCCACTACCAAAGGCAACTCTCCGTTCTTATAAGTTTCAAAGTTTTCGTTTGTGATTTGTACTTCCATTTTAAGTTTTTGTTTGATTAATATGATGATTTCTTAATAGCAAATGATATACCAAAAGCCTGCTTTCCTATGCTGGAAGCAGCATAATGGCAGATTAATTGATTGAATAACTGATCTTTTCCTCATCCAGATAGTCGAGCAATCGTTTGTTGATATCAATGATATGATTACGGCTACGCATGGTGATCTGAGAGCGATCGGGCAGCATCACCTTGATCAAGAGCTGCGTTTTACCCGCATATTTGCTTAGTTCGGCTTCAAGATCTTCCACCATTTTTTCATCAATCTGTTCTGAAGCCAACTGCAAAGTGAGGCTCTTGAGGTTATGTTCCTTGACATCATAAAGCTGCTGGACGTTGGTAACGCGTAGCTCTAGAGACGTGCTGTTGCGGAAACGGGGCTGACATTTGGCCGTGACATAGATGGTATAACCCGTGGACAACTGACTCTTCCATCGCAGCCAGTCGTCGCTGTTCCAGATGGCGAGCTCTCCTGACGATTCAAAATCCTCTATCGTGACAAATCCGAAAGGCTTCCCAGTGCGTTGAGACACACGTTCTGTGACTTTGGTCACAATGCCGCCAAAGGTCAGTTCGTTACGTTTGGCCAGTTCATCTAGCTTATCGTTCTGTCTATCTATCTCTGTACAAGAGGTGTTACACATCTTTTGTAAGATAACAGAGTAGTCGTCTAGCGGATGCGCAGAGAGGTAGATACCCACCAACTCGCGCTCTTTGTTAAGCTTTTCGATGTTTGGCCACTTTTCAGCCTTAGGCACTTCAGGATGCACAATGGTAACGGCGTCACTACCGAAGAGCGACATTCCTGCTGTTTGCTGGTCTAACTGGTACTTCTGTCCGTATCTTACGAGCGAGTCGAGGAACATCTCTCCCTTGGCATTAGCAGCAAAATACTGTTCGCGTTGCAGGCCGAAGCAGTCCAAGCCACCGCTATAAGCAAGACTTTCAAAAGCCTTTCGGTTAACATCTGCCAAGTTGACACGCTCCGCAAAGTCGAATATATCCTTATAAGGGCCGTTGTTTTGGCGCTCAGTAATAATCGCCATAGCTGCTCCTGTGCCCATACCTTTGATGGCAGAGAGGCCGAAGCGAATCTCGCCGCGCTTGTTCACACCAAACTCCACTTGACTTTCGTTGACATCCGGGCCCAGTGTGGCGATCTTCATCACCTTACATTCCTCCATCAACTTGGTGATTTCGGTAATCTGACTGAACCTACGCGTCATCAAGGCAGCCATGTATTCGGCTGGATAATGAGCTTTGAGGTAAGCCGTCTGATAAGCTACCCATGAGTAGCAGGTGGCATGCGACTTGTTGAAAGCATAACTAGCAAACTTCTCCCAGTCGCCCCAAATCTTCTCAAGCACCTTAGGATCATGTCCGTTTTCTTGTCCTTGCTTGATAAACTTAGGTTTCATCGCATCTACGATGGCCTTTTTCTTCTTACCCATCGCCTTTCGTAGCGCATCACTCTCACCTCGGGTGAAGTTGGCTAGCTGTCTACTGAGAAGCATCACTTGCTCTTGATACACCGTGATACCATATGTATCCTTGAGATACTTCTCCATGCAAGGGATATCATACTCTATCTTTTCCTCACCATTCTTACGCTTGATAAATGATGGGATATAATCCATTGGGCCTGGTCGATACAAGGCGTTCATGGCAATAAGGTCCTCAAAGACGGTAGGTTTGAGCTGACGAAGATACTTCTGCATACCCGTTGACTCAAACTGGAACGTTCCCACGGTTCTACCTTGTTGATAAAGCTGATACGTCAGTTCGTCATCTATAGGGATATTGTCTAGGTCTATAATGTCACCCGTGGTCTGCTTGATAACCTTACAAGCCTCCTTGAGCTCGGAAAGGGTTTTCAGACCGAGGAAGTCCATCTTGATAAGACCCGTCGTTTCAATCACGTGTCCATCATATTGGGTGACGTTACACTTCAGCCCGGGGAAGTCGGGGTCGTCCGCTGTGGACACAGGCACCCAATCGCTAATCTTGTTTCGACAGATAATGAAGCCACACGCATGCAGACCCGTGCCACGAATGGTACCCTCAAGCATCTTAGCATACTTGATGGTGTTGCGCTCACGAGGATCGTCGCTTACCTCAGCGTCTTGCAACTCGGGCGTACACTTGATGGCATTGGTGAGGTTCATCTTCATGCCATCGGGCAAACGATCAGGTATTGCCTTACAAAGCGCATTGGATATATTAAGCGGCAACTTCTCCACACGTGCCACATCCTTGAGCGAGTTCTTCGTCGCCATGGTAGAATAGGTGATGATATGTGCACAGTTTTCAGCGCCATACTTATCCATCACCCATCGTAGCACCTTGCCACGGCCGTCATCATCAAAGTCGGTATCAATATCGGGGAGGTTCACACGGTCCGGATTGAGGAAACGTTCGAACAGCAAGTCATACTTCAGAGGGTCAATCTTGGTGATGCCTAGACAATAAGCCACCACTGAACCAGCCGCCGATCCACGTCCCGGACCTACCATAACGCCGAGCTCTTGACGTGCCGCATTGATGAAGTCTTGCACGATAAGGAAGTAGCCAGGGAAACCCATGGTCTTCATTACGTGCAACTCAAAGTTGACATGTTCCTTTACGTTCTCTGGCAACGGGTCGCCATAGCGTTCCTTAGCACCTTCGTAAGCCAGGTGTGCAAGGTAGTCGGCTTCAAACTTGATGCGATATATCTTGTCATATCCTCCTAGACGATCAATCACTTTCTGCCCTTCGTCCTCGGGAAGCGGGTTCGCTCCGTTCTCATCTGAGGTAAACTCTCTGAACAGATCGGCTTCCGAATATTTCTCACGCCACTCTTCTTCCGTACCGAAACTTTCCGGAATGGGGAAGAAAGGCATGATAGGTCCGTGGTCGATGCTATACATCTCCACCTTGTCCAATATCTCAAGGGTGTTAGACAGAGCCTCGGGGATGTCCGAAAAGACGTCGTTCATCTCCGCACGCGTCTTAAACCACTCTTGCTTCGAGTAACGCATACGGTTGGGATCATCAAGGTCTGCCTGTGTAGAGAGACACAAAAGGTGGTCATGCGCCTCAGCCGACTCTTGGTCTTCAAAGTGGCAGTCGTTGGTACACACCACTTTGATACCCATCTCTTGTGCCATCTTCAGTAGCTCGCGGTTGGCTTTTTGCTGTAGCGGAAAAGCTTCGCGGTTGGCAAGGATGGTGGGATCGGTCACCTCATGACGCTGGAGCTCCAGGTAATAGTCGTCCCCGAAGACACGGTGATACCACTCTGCTGCCTCACGCGCTCCTTCAAGGTCACCCTGAATAATCTTCGCAGGCACCTCACCAGCTATACATGCCGAGCAGACGATCAGATCCTCATGATACTTTTCCAGCTCCGCACGGTCGGTGCGTGGACGATAATAGTATCCATCCACCCAGGCGTGTGACACCAGTTTGATCAGATTCTGATAGCCATGATAGTTCTTCGCCAAGACAATGAGGTGATAACCACTGTTATCTCCATGCTCCTTGACCTTATCTTGCATGCGATGCCGTGCTACATACATCTCACAACCGAAGATAGGCTTGAATGGTTCCAAACCCTCCTTCTTGCGTTTTGAGTTGACCTTAGCACAATAATCTGCCAGTTCTTTCACACCGAACATCACACCGTGATCGGTCAGCGCCATACCTTTCATGCCATCATTGATCGCCTTATCGACCAATCGGGGCACCTTGGACAAGCCATCGAGCAGGGAGTAATGGGTGTGGACGTGCAGATGAACAAAATCTTCCATGTATCGAGAATCGTTTTATGCGTCAAAGGTACGACTATTCGGACAATCCTCAAAAAAAAATTTGGGGTATTGTAAAATATACGATAAGGTTGCATTTTGACCGTGTATGGGTTACAAATTATTTGGATAGACAAGAAAAAACCACTACCTTTGCAAACAAAACGAACGCGAAACCTATACAATGGGAAAAAGAATCAAGAAACTAAAAAAGATAAGAATACACCGCGAAGGTAACGACCAACTGATCTATGGAGCCATCGGCATTGTGCTGGTAGCCCTCGTCTTATGGTTTGCCGTGCCCACCAAGATTCCTTTTTGGTGCTTTGTAGCGGTTTTCGGAGTGGTCTATGCCATCGTGCTCAACTTCTATCGTTGCCCGATACGTTACTTTGGAAAGGAAGATACCGAACGCATCGTCGTGGCACCAGCCGATGGTCACATCGTGGTGATAGAAGAAGTGGACGAGAACCAATACTTTCACGAGCGTCGATTGATGATCAGTATCTTCATGAGCCTATGGAACGTGCATGCCAACTGGTTCCCAGTGGACGGCGTAGTGAAGGCTGTCAAGCACGTCAATGGCAACTATCACAAAGCATGGCTGCCCAAAGCAAGTGAGGAAAACGAACATGCTGATGTGCTAATCACCACTCCTGAGGGACACGACGTGCTCTGCCGACAGATTGCCGGTGCGGTAGCGCGACGCATTGTGACCTACGCTAAGCCTGGAGAAGATTGTTATATCGATGAGCACCTAGGCTTTATCAAGCTCGGTAGTCGTGTGGATGTGTACCTGCCGTTAGGCTCTGAGGTATGTGTCAACATGGGACAATCGACCACGGGTGACCAAACCGTGATAGCCAAGCTACCCGCAGCAAAACAATAATAGGCTGAACCAACATTGGATAACATGAATATCAAGAAACATATCCCTAATAGCATCACTTGCTGCAACCTCATCTCGGGCTGCATCGCCACCTACTTTGCCTTATCACGCAACTTCGATTGGGCATTGGCATGGATCATTATCGGTGCCATATTCGACTTCTTTGATGGCATGACCGCCCGTTTGCTTCATGTGAGCTCGCCCATTGGCAAGGAGCTCGACTCGCTTGCTGACGACATCACCTTTGGTGTGGCTCCCGCTTCGATGCTCTTCGCAGAGCTTGGAGCGATCGACTATCCTTACTATATGGAGTGTCTGCGCCCTTACCTACCCTTCTCAGCCTATCTTATGGCTGCTTTCTCAGCATTGCGCCTTGCTAAGTTTAACCTCGATGAGCGTCAAGCCTTGGGCTTCATCGGGCTACCCACGCCTGCCAATGCGCTCTTTTGGGGTTCACTGCTGATAGGCGGTAGCTACTGGATAGAGGGTGCCAACTGGATGGTCTACGTCCTGCTGATTGGTATGCTCATCAGTTGTTACCTCTTGGTGAGCGAGATTCCGATGTTTGCACTAAAGTTTAAGCAATGGGGATGGAAGCACAACCAGGTCAAATACATCTTCCTCATCACCTGTATACCCCTATTAGCCATCTTCGGCGTGCTGGGTATCGCCATCATTATCGCATGGTATGTGGCGCTATCAGTGATGATCAAGAGATAACTCACAGCTGATTAAGAAACAAATCTGAATATTTCCGAGACATGATACTGAAGTTTATCCTCTTTGTATTCGTCTTTGCCTTAGTGATGCTATGCGTGATGGCGTATTCGTTCTACAAGCAGGTGCATCGCGTGGTGAAACGTTTCAACCCCAACCAGCAAGCCAATGGCAACGCATCCAGCCAGTACGAGGGTTTCAAGCAAGCCGATGGCAACACCATTGTGGATCATAGATCATCCGAGGAACGTAACCGCAAGGTGATAAAGGACACCGAAGGCGAATATGTCGACTACGAGTCATAACTACCGACACGCCCCACACAACAGAAAAGAACATCTCGCACACCAGACAAGATAAAAGCGAATGAACCTAGCAACGGGTTCATTCGCTTTTATCTTATGGCTTATTGCCTGTATGCTGAAAGCCGAAGATTAGTTGTGTACCAGCGTACCAATCTCCTCACCTTGCATCACCTTCTTCAGATTGCCGTACACATCCATGTTGAATACATAGATAGGTAGGTTATTCTCCTTGCACATTGTGGTGGCAGTGAGGTCCATTACCTTCAGACCGCGAGTGTATATCTCATCGTAAGTGATGTCATCAAACTTGGTTGCGGTGGGATCTTTCTCAGGATCGGCGGTGTAGATGCCGTCCACGCGTGTACCCTTGAGCATCACGTCAGCCTCTATCTCGATGCCACGCAAGCTGCTACCCGTATCGGTGGTGAAGTAAGGGCTACCTGTTCCGGCTGAGAAGATGCACACATATCCAGCTTCCATAGCTTCGATAGCTTTCCACTTGCTATAAAATTCGCCTATAGGCTCCATCCTGATTGCCGTGAGCACCTTGGTCTTAACACCGATAGCGCCCAGCGCCGAACTAAGCGCAAGCGAGTTGATCACCGTGGCACACATACCCATCTGGTCGCCCTTGACGCGATCAAAGCCTTTCTGGCTGCCGCTCAAGCCACGGAAGATGTTACCGCCACCAATCACGATGCCTATCTGCACACCCATCTCATGGGCTTCCTTGATCTGTTGAGCATAGTCGCTGAGACGTTGGGGATCGATGCCAAAGCCCTGCTCACCCATCAAACTCTCACCTGAGAGCTTCAATAAGATTCTCTTAAATCTTGCCATGTGTATATAATGATTATTGATTGATTACAAATTCGACCTCCTTGAACGCATATCTGCGTATCACACCTTGCTTGTCATGCAAGAGCAGATGTCCGTCGTCCTCCACCTCAAAGATACGCCCCATAAACTCACCATCCGCATCACGGAAGGGATAATAGTGGCCACTGCGGTACAATGACTCATGATACATCGCTGCAATGTCCATGTAAGCACCATTGAGCGTGAGCTCCGAGTAACGACGGAACGAAGCAATCAACTGATCTAGCAGCTGCTCTCTATCCACATCATGCCCCAAGATTTGCGCTAAGGACACCGGATTGGGTGCGTCACTGACAAAGGTTCGCTGATTGACATTAAGCCCCACGCCAAACACGCAACGACTGATGCCACGCTGACTGACATTGAGCTCGATGAGCGTACCACTGAGTTTGCGGTCATGCCAATAGATATCATTGGGCCATTTCAAGCGGATACCATCCGTATAGGTATCGAGCACATCCTTCAGCGCCAGTGCGCCAGCCTCTGAAAGGAGAAACTGGCGAGCCACAGGAACCCACGTAGGACGTGTAAGGACTGAGAAGGTGAGATTCTGCCCCGCCTCGCTCTCCCAGCTATTGCTCCCCTGGCCTCGACCTGCCGTCTGATGATCAGCCACTGCCACCACCATCTGCTCCTCTTCAGCGGGATGATACTGGCGGAGATAATTGTTGGTACTGTCCACCTCGTCAAGCCTTATCACACGCAACGAGGTATCTACGGGTTTGCCCTTAAACTTATCTTTGAGTTTGCTAAATATCTGCATGCTTATATAAATGGTAAGAAGGCACTCTCGGTATGGCGTATATCCACTGCACCACCGGGCGTACCCACAATGGTAATGATGTCAAATCGGATCTCGGCATGCACCTGATACATCTTCACAAAGGTGTTAGCCGCAATGGTGATGGAGCGTATCTTCTGGGGTGTCACCGCTCTATCGGCATCAACAAAGCGTTCGTTGCTGCGCGTTTTGACCTCTACTATCGCAAGCACATCATCCTTGAGCGCTATGATATCTAAGTCGCGGTGACGATAGCGCCAGTCACGATACAGGATATGATAGCCCTGGTCTTGCAGATATTGGGCAGCGAGGTCTTCGCCCCATCGTCCCAAGTCGTTGTGTGCAGCCATAGTGTGTATATTGGTCTATTAATGATAACGACGTAACACACCAATTATTATCTGAAAGGGTGAAAGATTAGTGGTCAAACGATAGGTTTCACCATCCAATGGAGGTCGTTTGACAAGGTAAGAGAGGCTCAATGAGCATGAAAATTAAATTGATTTTGAGAGAAAATTAATTTAAAAACGATAGAAAAATAATTTGATTTCCCCTTCTATAGGGCTTCCGTCGGAAGATAAAAGCAACAAAACGCCCGGACAACAAAGCTGCTATCCGGGCGTTATAGAGGGCGATAGTGATTGTGACACTATCGCTTTGAGCATTTACAAGGTCTACTTCTTCTTAACAAAGCGGAAGGTATTGGTGTTACCATCTGCCGTTGCTGCGAGCTGATAAACGCCTGCAGGAGCGCTTGACAGATCTACCTCGACGGTCTGACCAGCATATACATGCGCATAGGTCTCTGACCATTCGAGCTGACCGCCTACGCCATAGATGCGCAGAGCTACGTTGTCAGCATCTTCACCGAAGGTTATGGTAGCCTTACCATCTGCATTGACATCGCTCACAGACCACTTGCCATCCGTAGCAGTGACGCCATCGATACCGGTTGTGGTCACATGAAGCGTGATAGCTTGTGCGGTGGCTGCGCCATTGGCATCAGTAGCCGTTACAGTGAGGTTGGTTGCGCCTACCTTCTTAGCATTGACCACGAAGCCATTTTCAGCAGTGTAGACATCAGCCACAACGCTATTGGCTACGCTGACCTCATAGGTCATCGCGTCACCATCAGGATCTTCGAAGAGCGAAGCATAGGTGATGACACCGGTGGTGTTGCCTACGGCACAGGTTAGGTCGGCATCGCCAACAAAGACAGGTGCGCGGTTGGTGTGTTCCACGGTGTATCTCACGGTAGCCTCAGCATCATTGTTCTGACTATCGGTAGCATAGAGGTTGAAGCTATGGTTGCCTGCCGTGCCATAATCGGGTGCAAGAACCACGTTCATCTTCAAGCTATAGCCTGCTGCAACCTTCAGCACACCATCCTCAAGGCTTACGCCATCGGCAGTGCCTTCAGCATTGGTGTAAGAAGCTATCGATGCAATACCATCTTGGTCGCTTAAGCTTACGCTGAACGCATCACCATCGGGATCGGCAACCGTCACAGATACGTTGGCTGTAGCAGCCTCTTGTACAGTGGTGGTACCATCAGGTGTGGTGAACGAAGGAGCAGCGTTCTTGTTGAGCCAGATGTGATAGTTGACCACCTTGTGCTGAGGATCATTGCTATGAACCACCAAGGTAGCCTTTGAGTTGGCTAGGTTGGTGCTTGCAGCATTGATAGCAAAGTCAACCTGCTTGCTTTCACCAACGGCAAGGGTGCCCTCAGTGTCAGTGGTAAGCATCTTGATCCAAGGCTCACCCTTCTCAGTCTCGATACAAGTCATGAAGTAACCGAAAGCGCCATAGCTATAATAGCTGTCGATATACTCCTCGATATCTACCCATCCGCCAAGGCTCTTGACATTGGCCATGTAGCAGTCAGGATTCTTACTACCATTCTTTGATGCCATCACAGCAGATACGCGGTAGCCAGCAGGATACTTGAGCACTACATAGAAGGTATCATTAGGGTTGATATACACTGGGCTGTTGAGCTGGAGGATACGTGGCTGACCATAATAGCCACCATCGCTTGCAGGTTCCTCGCTATCCACGTGGATAGAACCGCGTCCGATGGTCTTGCCTGTAGCCGTCACATCACTGCCCTGGATAACCGTAGCCTCAATGTCCACATTGGTAAGGTCACCCACAGTACCTACGAAGTAGACATGACTGAGGTTGAATCCTTCTTCCGGAGCAACGTAGCGGGTAGCCGCATAGAAGTTGTCATCCAGACCGCTGGTACCTGAGCCCATCACTGCGCTCTTGGCATTGCTTATCGGTTTGAGGATAGGATAATAGAGCAGATTGGTGTATTCCATATCGCTAGGAACATCCCAAACATAAGGATCATCGTCCTTGACCTTACGAGAGGAAGCTGCCTTGGTCTTCACCGCGCTATTGTCAAGCCATTCAACGAGATTCTCTATCGAACCTGTAGCAGCAGGTGCCTTGCAGTTGAGCGCTGGCAATGGGTCGTCACCGCTGTCATAATCCTGTGTAGCCTCGTCGTTGCCTGATGGGTCAAGGCGGAGAGCGTAAGTGAGCTTGTAGTCACCATCGTTACCTATCACCACTGACTCGGTGCTCTTATAGTTGGCTGGGGCATTAACGATAAGGATTGAGTCCTTATCGAAGGTCATATAAGGAGCATCGGTCATATTGATATGCACATTGACGGTCTTTGAGTCGACATCGAGTCCTTCAAGGCTGAAGGTCATCGGTACGGTCTTCTCATAGATGTCATAGGTATTGAAGAGACAGATACGGAACTTCACGGTGTCCTTGCCTACCACGATAGGATCGTTGTATCCAGGATAGTAGGACTGCCATGACATGTTAGCGCTAGATGCTGCGAGTACCAATGGGCCGGGATCAACACCGCCGCCACCGCCGTTGTCACCTTCCTGGTAAACCTGGAGTTGGGCATCGGTCATCCAAGTTTCTTCATTTAGATCGAAGAGCTCAGAGTTGATATCGGTAATGGTGAATGCTTTAGAACCCTTGTTCACTACGCTAAACTCCTTGTAATAGGTCTCGTAGTTGGGGCTATAAACCTCTTCTATCTCCACTGACTCGGGGAACACGGCATCAGGTTCGCCGGTAATGGTCAGTGTGACAGGAACTGAGAAGCTCTCCTTAGAAGGTACATTGCTGGTAAACTGCAACTCGTGGTTGTAGGTATCAGCCAGCTCGTCAGCATGGATGGTCAATGGAACGGATACGCTCTGGCCCGAAGCAACGGCATATTGCTGTACGGGATAGAACATAAGAGCATTGCCTGATTCGATGTAATGGTCGCCAGGTTGCACGCCGCGGGTACAGGTCTCATCCTGAATACCGCACAGACCGAACACGCCAATCATGTATCCATCGGGTGAAAGCTGATACTGGAACTTGAATGAACCATCGGGATAGAGGATCACTTGATAGTTCATGTTGGTCATCATAGAGTTGCCATATCCCTTATAGCTTACCACCACGTTGTCATCATTAAACTTATAGTAGACGCCATCGTCCTCAGAGGTACTCATGGTGTGGTTGCCCCAGAACGGACAGATGATGTTCTTATAGAAGGTTTCGTTAGAAGGCAACGTTGCAGGAGGCTCGGGGAACTCCTTGTAGTCCTCATTGGGTTCGGTAAACGATACGAAGCCAGTGTCATAGATGTACATGTACTTGTAACGCTTGCCATAGAATGGGAACTCGAATGGGAGCTGAACCTTCTGATAGTCGGTCTGATCTGCGAAGTAAGAATAAGCGAGGTGGCCGGTGTAGTCGGTCGTTACGTCTTGCCAATCGAATGGTACATCATAGCCATCGCTAGCCGACTGATAGATATAGTCGGTCGTGGTGTTGGCAGGTGTAACATCTTCAAAGGTGAACCATGTATCAGGCGCAATGCTGAAGGTCATCGGTTCGTTACCATTATTGGCCACGGTGAGTGTCTGATGCACATCCGTACCATAAGGAGTGGTGATCTCCACTGAAGCGGGATCAACGTCAACGGTAGGACAACCGATAACGGTTCCCTTGAGGTTGATAGCATCCGTGCTGCCGTCAGCATAGGTAAGCGTCAGCACATCGCTCACACTGCCCTCTTCATCGGTAGGCATATAGATGGTCACGTCCTTGCTCTGACCTGGCTGTACGCTGAAGCCTTCCTTGAGATCGTCGGCCACAGTGAATGCGCCGCGGTTGAGAGCAGCTGTGGTTACCTGAAGAACGTCCTTACCGGCGTTGGCGAGATTGACGCTACGCTTCTGTGTAGAGGTGCGGAACACCTGACCAAAGTCGAGGTCGTGGCTGCTCAATGAAGCTTGAGGCTTGAGGTTGTCACCCACGATGTTGGCCTTCAGCACGAGGTACTGGCTAGCCTTATCGGGATCATTGGTGAGCATAACAAGGTTGTTGGTCAACGCACCAGCATAGAGATCATCGTTAGCTGACACTGTAACAGTGACATCCTTGCTCTCACCTATACCTACGTATCCGTCAGTGGTGGAGAGGCTCTTGATCATCGACTTGCTTGGAGCGACAATCTTAAAGGCTACACCTGTGTAAACGTTAGGATAGATGGTGACATCGTCAGCCCATCCCATATCACAGTCGGTGATGGTGTATGGATCGGTGAGATCGGCATCTACCATACCTATATAGAGCAAACGACCATTGTCGCGCATATTGGTTGGCTCATAGTCGTCATAGAACACCTCTACGCTACCATCAGGACTGAGGGTCATGTGGAAGCTTACGGGAACGCTGTTGCCTTCCTGTCCTACGGTGTAAACGTCCTTGTACTTAACGACAAACTTGCCATCCTTATGTCCGTAGCTTACCTTACTGTTGGCGCTCATGGTAAGCGTACCACTGTTACCAAAGGCTGAGATGTAACCCAAACCGCTCATACATGATGGCTCAGGCACCATACAACCGATGGTTCCGGTAATGGTATTCATAGCTACACCGCCAAGAGAGGTGATGTAGATCTTATCATAATCGGTGCCATAGAAGGGGAACTGGAAGCCAAGAGAAACGGCGCCCGACTGCCAGTTGTTATCTGTAAACTGGGAAGTGATGTCGGTCTCGTCCTCGAGCTCGGGCGCTTCCTCGTAGGTATAGCCGTCTGTGCCATTGAGATTGGTCAGAGAGGTGTAACCATACTTATGCGCATGCTCGGTAGTGCCTTCGATCTGCTGGGTAGAGTACTTGGGGAAGACATACTGCAAAGGATACTTACCGGTGTTCTTGATGGTGAACGTAGCGGTCTTGTCAGCGCCTCCTACCTCGAGATCACCAAAGTTGTGCTCGGTGTTGTCCATTGACAGATGGGCAGGTTCGGTGGCTGAACCACGTACCACGTAGCTGTAGGTGTTCTTGTTCTTATCCGTGAGCGTCACAGTACCTGTAAACTCGCCTGCCTTTGTAGGCTTGAAGGTCAGCGTCATGGTGTTCTTAGAGCGTGCCGCCACGGCGGGTGCACCACTCGGATCAAACTCAAACTGATCAGAGCTACAGGTCAACGTCTTGTTATAGGTATAGAAGCCTGCGCCAAACTGACCGCCAAAGACACCATAACCGGTGTTGACCAGTTCGACAGAGAGCGTCTTGCTCTGACCCACGAGGATGTTACCAAAGTCGACAAGTTGTTTGCTGGTAATCACTGGCTTCTGCCCTGTAGCGGTCATGGTGACTGCTACCTTGTGTTCCTCAGCCTCGGCCTCATTGGTCTTGAGACGGATATTAAACTTATAAGTACCATTGATCAGTTTCTGACCATCGTTGCTGAGGGTTACCTTTTGGCTCTCGCCAGCACGTACCTCACCGGTCTTAGGCTCTGGATTGAGCACGCTACTCCAGTCGGGGTTCTTGCTCAAGCAGGTAATGGCCCATGTGAGGTTAGGTGCGATGCTTTCATAGCTTGTACCCTTGAGCACCTCGCTGAGCTGTGTCCAGCTTGCGCCATTGTCAGAGCTATAGTAGCTATACTGTGACACGTTGCTTGTGGTAGCGGTAGCTGCACCGAGAGGACGTGTTTGACCTGCAGGGAACTTCACCACAACCCAGAAGCTAGAACCTGGAGCAAAGTAGAGTTGCTCATCAAGGTTGATGTCATAGTTGTAAACAAAGTAATCGTAGTTGACCTTCTTTAGGAGCGTAGCCGTGGAGATAGAACGTGATCCTTCATAAATCTCAATCTCTGGATTCTCTCCATAGCTTCCGCCAATACGGAGCGCAGTGAGATTGAAACCATTAGGATACTTACTCTTATCCACTGAGAAGTATTGAGCTTCGGCATTGGGAAGGGTCTTATCGTCTTCACCTAGGTAGAGACGGATGCTCTGATAGTAGGCTAAGGTATCGGGCCATTCGCTTGCATCATAATCGGCACTGACCACCTTGGCCTGAGAAGCTGCCTCAGAAAGTGTGATCTGACCACTGAAAGGAACTATCTTACCTGGTTGAGGTTTGTCCTTACGTGACGATGCGGTGTAAGTGGCACGGACGGTGTTGGCTTCCATGTCATACTTGAGGATACCTTCACCCGTGTTAGAGATGTTGAATGAGGTGGAAGCAACGGCATTCTTGGTTGCATCGACCTTGAAGCTAACGGATGACTGATCCACTGATGCTGTAGGTCCAGCGTTGGTGGTGGTCGACTTCACTTCTGACATAGCTGAAGCGGTACCCCAACGGTTGTATGCTACAAGGGCAAAATAGTAAGTGGTGTTGGCCTTCAAACCATCAAGCTCATAGGACATGACGTCACCACAGTTCTTAAACTTGGTATCAACTGATACCGACTGGAGTGTCTTGACATCGGTCTCAGCAGTGAAGGGCTGTGTACTGTAATAGATCACGTGGTGATCAATCACGGTCTCGTCACTCTGCGGGATCGTCCACTCTACCAGCACATTATCATGCGAAGCGGTAAGCGTGAAGTCGCTCACGGCATCGGGGGTGCTGCTTTGGTTGCCTTGCAGGGCTTTATAAGCATCGATATAACCTGTACCGAAGAGGCCTTTATATTCAGGATTGGCCGAATAAAGGTCGTTGACGGATGAGGTCAATAGGGTTCGGAGGGTCTCGTTAGAGAAGTTGGGGTTGCCATACTTGGAAAGGATCAAGGCTGCTATACCCGATACGTGCGGACAAGCCATGGATGTACCTTCATTGTAGCCATAAGTGCTACCGGGAAGGGTGCTAAGCACACCATACTTCTCACCAAAGTCCATCAAACCACCAGGAGCGGTAACGTCTACCCAGCTGCCACGGGTCGAATAATAAGCGGGTTCGCCACTTGCAGTCATAGCGCCTACAGCAACAACGTTGTCCAAACAAGGTGGATAGTAGTTGCCTTCATCACTGGTGTTACCTGCGGCGAAGATACAAAGGCCTCCCTTCATCTTATCGCCACCACCCTCTTTGGTGAAATAGTCAACGGCGGCTGTGATTGATTTGTCTTCCTCATCAGCCACGTCGAAGCCCCATGAACACTGGGCGATGCTGGCGCCACGGTCAGCGGCATAGACAAGAGCGGCGGCATAGTCGGCAGCGAGGCTGCTGCGTGAGTCGAAGATCTGACATACCATCATCTTCACACCACCAGTACCATCCGAGCCACCAGCTACACCACATACACCAATGCCGTTACCATTGGTAGCACCTACGGTACCGGCTACGTGCGTGCCATGCTGGTGGGCTGAGATATCGCTCGAATTGATAACGAAGTTGTAACCATAGATATCGTCTACATAGCCGTCACCATCATCGTCAACACCGGGTTTGCCATTGAGCTCTGCCTCATTGATCCAGACATTGTCTTTCAAGTCGGGGTGGTCTACCTGGAAACCACCATCGATGATGGCTACAATGACATCTTTTGAACCGGTGACACCAGTCTTCCATGCGTTAAAGACATTGATATCGGCACCTGCCTTAGCACCACTGAGGCTTCCGTCATTGTAGTAATGCCACTGATCGCCCAAGAGAGGATCATTAAAAGGCATCGTGGAAGACGCTTGTGCTGCTCGCATCATCTCTGCGGGGCTGATGGTGCGAAAGCGTTCGCCACCAATAGGCTTGCAGAGCGGCACGCGCTGAGCATGTGAGATACCTGGCACAGCCTTGTAAAGGTCGCGAGCTTGTGCTGCGGTAATGGCCTTATCACTGAAGGTGATGTCATACCACAGGTCTAAGCCGTACTGCTTGTGCTTCTCCTCGTCCTTACCGGCATAGGGGAACACACGCGTCATACTGACAGCCTTTACTTTCTCTGCCACTCGGTCCATCTGCACTACGCCTGTCTTGAGCACTTGCTGCGTGTTGCTAGGGGCAGCAGTGGGAAGCTTCGCGTTCTCAATACGCACAGCCATCTCGGGCTGTAGCTTCACACGAACGACCCCTTGCTCAAAAGAGGATGTAGCAGATGCAGACTGGGCTTGGGTGTACCCTAACATAGAGAAAAGGGCACACATAAGCAAAAGTAATCTTGTTTTCATCTTGCTGTGTGTAATTAATTAAATGAATAACTATCGATAATATGCAAATTTAGTTATTTTTTTACAATAATGGTTTATTAAACCGCAAAAAGAATGTTCACAATGGCGGGTTTAATAAATATATGTTACTAATCAACTGTACTTTATCTATATACCAACAAATTTAACGTACATTTACTTTCGTCTTTAAAAGATGCTGCAAATCAAACGAGAAGCATTACTTTTGTAGGCAGATAAGCCGATAACACCCGTTAAAGGTATAGCTTCGTTGGCTTGTTTAGTAATTATAACGTATAAATATGTACAAAAGATATGGATACAACAAAGCAAGACGAATATTTCATGCGGCTGGCACTCAAGGAAGCCGTGGCAGCAATGGATGAGGGGGAGATTCCCATTGGTGCAGTGGTGGTTTGCCGGGACAAGGTGATAGCAAGGGCGCATAACCTCACGGAGACGTTACACGACGTGACAGCGCACGCTGAGATGCTAGCTATCACAGCGGCTGCAAACGAAATAGGTGGGAAATATCTGCAAGACTGCACACTATACGTAACGGTGGAGCCTTGCGTGATGTGCGCTGGTGCGCTGGGATGGGCACAAATGGCACGTGTGGTGTACGGATGCGAGGATATCAAACGTGGTTTTAACACATACGCGCCTCACGCGTTGCATCCTAAGGCTGAAACCACTAAGGGCGTGTTAAAAGAAGAATGTGCCGAACTGATGCAATCGTTCTTCAAACAAAAGCGAAAGTAACTTCAAGCAATAGAATAGAAACAAAAAAAAGAGTACCGACTTCTGTTACTTACGAAACAGTCATCGGTACTTTAATCGAATAAAATTTTTAAAAATGGGTCTTGGTTACTTAACCACTACTTTCTTACCATTCTGGATATAAACTCCATTGCTAAGATTGTCAAGCGTGGTTCCTACTTCCTGGCCATTGAGGTTGTAAACCTTACCATCATTATTGGTAGAGACTTTGGTTACATCCTTTATAGCTGCTGTTACATCTTCCCAGCTATCTGTTCCATTGAAGAACTTGAAGCTGACGTTGGTTCCTTTACGAGTAATCTTAGACACATCGGTGTGTAGATACTTTGTTCCATCGGTGTTGGCATAATTCAGCACGTCAGCAGGAACGCTCTCATCAGAGAAGAAGTTGTGATTGTTGGCCGTTCCAAGACCAGAAGCGTAAGGATAAAGGTCATGTGCATACTCATCACCGTCTAGATAGTTGTAGCCGCCCTGGCTATAAGTAGTCTTGTCTGAGTTGTCTGCATGAACTAGCTCGTAGCAGCAATAACCATTAGTTGAGTTTACAGTGTTGTTCTGGAAACGTGCCTTATCATAGGTTACGTGGTAAATCATCAAACCATTAACGGCTTTGCGCGAATTGTCAAGGTACAAACCACGGTCCCAACTTGAATTACCATTGCGATTCTCAAGCAGATAATACTCGTTGGCATTGCCAGGATTAACAATCTGATAGGTTTCGCCCCCCTCTGTGATAGGCTTCAACGAATTGACTGAACATGGTTGAGTAAGCTCGCGGAAGGTACGCCATCCACAGAAATAACGTTCATAACCTGTATAAGGTGAAGGAAGCCAACCGCTACCATTGCGTGAACCACTGTTCATTGGAGACCAAATGTCCATACCATAGTTGGTATTGGTCACTCCAGAGTTGACACGTGTATCGTAAACGTCAGGCAAACCTAAGCAGTGAGAGAACTCATGAACAATCGTTCCAAGACCAGCAAGGCTTGTTCCGCTTGTTCCTGAGAGCTCAGAGCTACATGCATAGGTGTTAAAGTATTTGCCATCAAGATAAGGACCATAGATATAGCTTGATGACAAAGTGCTTTCATGAGGCCAAATACAATCAGACGAAGCACCATCGGCTTGAGAATAGCCTGGATATAAAACAAAGACTTGGTCTACAACGTTATCATTATCCCAGTCATAGTCGGCATAGTTAACGTCATCATCTGCAGCATAGATAGCCTCGGTAATGAGCTCGCGTACATTAACATCGTTCATGTACGTATTGTCCTTACCATAATATTTCATCGAATACTGAGCTGTATAAGGTCCTACAACGTCGAAAGTAAGGTCAAACTCACCATCGCTCATATCGCTGAAGTAATCGTGTACACTTCCCTCGGTAGTGCTTGTAGTGCCGTAGAACGAATCATAAAACTCTTTCTTAAGTCCTGGCGTATTAACTATCTCTTCGATGTCTTCACGAGTGTAGGTAAACTTGGTATCAGCGAAGTTCATCATAATGATGATACCCTTCTTCTTGCCTTTATATGATGTGGGAACACCCATCTTACGAGGCGCAGCTGCTTGTGTATGTGCCTTGAGGAGCGCTGGTTGCACTGCTGTATTGAAGTCGCCAAGGGCATTGAGCTTCTCAATCTCCTCATTAGAGCGTAGAGATGCTTCGTGAGCTACAATATTGGTTTCGCTTACGCCTTGAGCAGAAGCTTGCGCATAATAATAGGTTCCATCACGTTCAACAACGGCTTTGCCATCGCGGGTAACAAAGTAATGAAGAAACTCGTCACCAACGAGCTGAAGCTCAAGTTGAGTACCATCACTTTGGGTGACTGTGCGCCATCCAGGCAACGCAGGGTTGGCCATTGAAGCCATTGCGGTTGCAAAGAAGAAAACAGAAAGGAATAGTTTTTTCATATTAATAAATTAATCATTTGGTTGCAAATTTACGGATTAATTAAATACTAGACAAAGGAAAACGAAACAAATATGAACTAAATGTTGTTAAGAAAGAGTAATAGGTAGATGAGCATAAACCAAAGGGGCTTTCATAGATTAAGCAACATTCTGTTAACGCATCGAGGTTTCAGAGGAAATAAGAAGAAATAGACAAGAATGGAAACTTAAGCTGATATTAAAAAAGCTGCGAACGTTAACAATGGTATGGATGTCTACAAAACTGCGGAACTTAAACTGCGGATGTCAACAAAGATTAGGATGTAAACAAAGCTATCAAGGAGGAACAAACAAAGTATCAAGGAGGAACAAACAAAGAAAAAGGCCGCGACCTAACACAGGCCACGACCTCTTGATAATAGTGTGTATCTAAAGTAATTTAAAAAATTTACTTATTGATAAACTTCTGACCGTTCTTTACTACAACGCCCTTGTAGTCTTTGCCTACGCGCTGACCAGCGAGGTTGTAAAGTACATTGTCATTAGCAGTCTTGTCGCTGATAACTACGCCGTTGATTGCATCAACTTCGCTAGCATCACCCTGGATGATGTAGATGTAATCAGCTGAGTTTACACCGTGAGTACCTTCAACGTATGCACGAGTAGCACGACCCGTAACGCCAGCTGGGAGAGGATCGCAAGTGAAGGTGATCTGAGTGTAACCAGAAGCGTCACGAGCATCCTCAGAAACCTCTGCAGTTACCCAATCAGCATCGTCTGTGAACTGAACTGTGTAGTTGTCTTCATCTTCACCGTACCAAGACATTGCAGTCTGAACGAGAGCAGGAAGTTTCTCGGTTACGTCACCAAACTGTACTTCGTCTGCGGTTGCGCATTGGCCACCTTCAGCACCACAATACTGCTTGTTTACATTAGCATCAGTTTCAACTCTAGCTACGTCCATGATACCATTGAAAGCGAAGTGCAAACGATAGTATGTATAAGTCAAGCCACGTGATTCGTCAACGAGGCCAGTCTTTGACTTAGACAACAAGCAACGTGTGTTAGAGTTGCCATCGTCATATTTTGAATTAGGATTGTAATCAGCATCCAAACCATTTACAGAAGCAGCAAGGTTGATCTTGTTAGTCTGGCTCTGCAAACCTGTTGGAATAACGAGGTAGTAATCCTGATCCAAAACGAAAGGAGCATTCAAAGTAGCACCAGTAGAGCTCTGCTGCTTGTTGTAGAATACGATTGAACCAAGAAGGTTACCAGTACCTACAGCCTGACCGTCATTATACATAACCTGATCAGATGGATCAGCTGTTAAAGTATAAAGAATCTGATCGCCTTGAACCTTAGTAGTGTAAGTGGTATCAGTACCATCAGACTTAGTTGCTGTAATAGTAGTGTCCTTTGCGTTCATGATGTACATGGTAAGCGCCTTGTCGATAATCTTACCATTTGTAGCACCGTATGCAGCAGCTGCAATGTGAAGGTCAGTTGCATAAAGTGGAGTCATAGGCTTAGGACAACGCTGAGAAAGACCCTGCATATACATTGTTACTGTACCTTCACCATCTTGATAATCGTAACTCATTGTGGTGTTACCATAGAGCTGAACATCATTTTGGAACTGTAAAGCAACGCTACCATTGTTGAAAGGTGACAAAGGTGCGAGGTCATTGTATGCCTGCATGTATGTGATACCCTTCAAATTTTCATCGTTGATATAACTCTCGTTAAACATAGCAACGTTGAAAGAGTCAGTACCGCAAACCAATGTAGGAACATAATATATAGATTGAGCTTGGCTAAGACTAGTAGGATTGGTTGAATTAACCATGCTTACATAGTTATAGTCAGCATCTACGTTGCTTGCAGATACGTTGCTTCCATAAAGCTGCCATTGTGTATTAGCACGTGAATCAGCAGGCATAGTAGAGTTGGTGAACGTAAACTCTGTAAAGGGAGATACGATAGGCAACATAATGCTATAGCCAGAGAGTTCTGTATCCCATCCTACGAAGAATGTACCTGTTGGAACATAGTAGCGTACATAGTCAGGAGTAGAAGGTGCTTTGAAAGAAGGAGCAACAGCTGCATTGAATTGAGATGTTACAGCCAAAGGAGCCTTAACTTCTGTAAGCTTGGTTCCCATCACTTGCTTAGTGATTGGAGCCTGTGCAAAGGCGCTTGTTGAAGCAGCCAAAGCGAGCATAGTTAGTAATGATTTGTTCATCTTTGTAATTATTAATAATTAAACAATTGTATTAATTAACAGAATTAGAGTTGCTGTAAGACATCTCAAACCAGAAGTCGGGATCGTCAACAGCGGTAAAGATCAGCTTACTCTGGTCAAACTTGCTGAGTACAGATGTAACCTTGAAGCTACGAGAAAGCAATGGCAAGAAATCCGCTAGCGCGGGAGCGTAGTCGTTTAGAATCAAATCACCACGCCAATCGCCTTCAGTCATAGGGCCAACATAAGAGAAGTTGACAGTGCTTCCATCAGCAGAAGGTTCAACGTTAAAGATGAAGCCTGCTCCGGCAACACCAAGACCAGACTGCTTGTAATCGAAACGGAAGACATAATCGGTACTATCTTTCTTGGTAAGAACCAAGCTCTGAAGCGTGAGTTTCAGATTATCATTATCAGTTTCATTGAGCTTATTGAAAGAGTTCTTTACCTTATTGTATTCAGTCAAGAATGAGGTAGAGTATTGACTGCGCTTGCTACCAGATGTTGTAAACTTGAACGCATGGTTGTTGTTGATTGCGTATACTGTGAAGTTGCCTGGTTCATAACCAGCAATCTCGTATGCGTTATTATCAAGCGAAACAAACTTATCGTTTACTTTGTCGTATGCAAACTCCTGAACAGTGGTTCCATTAGGAGCATTGAAAGGCTCCTTGAAGCGGAAATAATAATTGTTATTGTAACGAGTAATCACAAAAGGACAATTGTGCTTATCAACGATAGGGTCACCATTAACAGCTGGATAGATGTTAGGTGTACCATCACTTGCACCTACGATAAGCAATGTAGAGTCGCCGAGGTTCATTGAAATAGGGCTAGGCGAATTAGCATTGAAGATGCGCTTGGTGAAGGCATTGATAGAATCGAGATAAGCCTCGTAAGACATACTATCATCATAACGGACCATGCGGATAGATGTGCCACGCTTCTTACCAGAGATCTTAGCAAACTGAGCATTCTCAGGGATGCTATCAATCACAAATTCATAGTCGCCTTCAAGACCAGTACCATTACTTACAGCAGAAGCAATGCCAGAGGGGAGACCTTCTGAAGATGGAGAACAGAACAAGTGAAGAATCTCATTGTAAGAACTGAAAGACAATACAGGACCAAGGTCGTCGATGATATCCCAATCAGAAGTAGACTCTTTGTACTTGAACTCAGAGATAGTATCATTCACTGCAACCTTTACAGTCTTATCAGTATTGAAATCAGCGAGAAGCAAATAGCTCTGTGCCGAGAAACCTGTGGTACCTGTGTTAGGATAATATTCAATGATCCAACCCTTCTCAGCAGAAGTGAGACGCTCTGCATAAGTCTTCTTTGCTGCTTCGAGACGTTCAGAAGCCGACTGATCGAACAAATCGTCTTCTTCATTCTTACAACCTGTGAATGCAAGAACGGTTCCAAGAAAAGCGATTGCTAAAAATATCTTATTCATAATTGTATTCACGATTAGTTAGTTTGTAATGCTTTATACTGCGAAATCTGTTCCAACAATGTTTCCATCAATGTCTTTGAAGGATCAGTTTCAGATGGTTGAGTCAGCTTGTTGATCAACTTGCCTTGGGCATCGCGAACAAAGTTGCCTTGCTCATCGGTGAGGTACTCACGACGCAACACATCCATGCGAACCTTGTCAATGTCCATATTAAAGTTTTCTTTCAACCATTTGCGAGCCATATCAAGCTTATCAAGAATCACCTGACGGCCATCGATACCATCGTTATCTTCATAAACAATCTTATGATCACGAGGATTATCAAGAGAGTCACGATCAATCACCTTACGTACAACCTGGTATGTAATGTAAGCATTACCCTGTCTTACATATTGGTTATAGTTGTATGTCTGATAACCAACAGAGTCAAGATTAGGATTTGCAGCATAACGAATCACGCTATCTGGCTTGCTTGAGTCAGGTGTGTAAGAGCCACCTTTAACCAAAGCAGTGAACTTAGCTGCATCAACCATAGCAGTTTCCCAACCGAAAGAAGCTGAATGAATCATACCATTCCAAGTGTCAACGTCAGTGGTGATGTACTTTGCGATGATTTCAGCCCAGTCCTCACGTGCTTGAGAGTAAGCGTAAGGAGTGATGAAACCGCTTGACAATACCAATGAGTCAGGTGTCGTTTGCCAGTCGGCAGAGTTGTAACGACCAGTAGAGAAGGTAGCGAAGTCAGTAGGACGTTCGAAGTTCTGATTGAGAATGTGCGCAAACTCGTGGTGCAAAGTCTCATAGAACATCTCGTTCAACTTGTCGATGTCGGTGTAGTCGAGCTGATTAACCTTGTACAAAGTCACCTTTAAACCACCTTCAGAAGAACCCATCACCTCTGTACCAGATGAACTACTGATGTTAGCCGATCCAATAACATGGATGACGCGAGGGCTATATGTCTTGAGGAATGTTTCACCTACGCTCTCCTTATAAGCATCAAACCAGAAATACTTACAAAGCACAGCAAGCTGGCAAGCCTTTTCATAGTCGGCAGGAGTAAGGTTCTTGTTCATATCAGAACCGATATCTTGAAGCTTATAGATAAACTTCAAGTTGTAAGGTTCCTGATAGTTCTTCAACAAGAACGTATCCAATGGGAACGTAGCAAGGCTGCGGTCCAAACTAGTCTGAGTTGTATCGAAGATAGATGATCCTAATTCATCATCAGAGCAAGAAGTCAAGCAAAGAGATACAAGACCCAATACTCCTAAAAAGAATAATTTAATATCTTTATACATAACGTGAATGTCTTATTTTGTGGTACAAGTATTGTACTTTGCGTTAAACTTACTTCTAAACTCACTCATGTTGGTGTTGCTGAGATTAGCTGGGCGAGAAGTTTCCAAACCAGCAGCTTCAGCCTCAATTGGGATTTCGATAGCACGACGAGCATCGTTCCACTTAAGAGTAACCACATTAGAGTTACGTCCGATAGTGTGGCTATACTCGATACCAAAACGCTTCAAGTCGAAGAAACGACGTCCTTCACAAAGAGTTTCGTAACGACGGAAGTCCATCAAACAGTTCATATAAGGATAAACTTCTTCAGGTACAACGAAGTCAGAACTCATATTCTGTGTGAAGCTCCAAGTTTCGATCACGTTAGGATTCTGGCGAGTTTTACCTTCCTTATAAGTATAATAAGTACGGATGATAGAGTCGGTCAGAGCCCACATACCAGGATTCTTAGAAGAACCTACATAGTAAGTCTTGTTCGTTTCGTCGAAAGTCTGACGGCTTTCCTCGTAAGCACATAGGTCAGCTGAAGCATTGGCGATGTTACGCTGTGTCATAGAAAGCAGCTCAGCCTCGGCACGTTCAAGAACAAGCTCTGAACGAGTAAACTCACGACGGATGATGTGCAGATAACCGATACCTGACACCTTATCAGTGTACTCAAACTGCTCCCAAATCTTGAGAGGGAACAATCCATAATCAACAGAGCCATTGACATAGAAGCCACCTACGTTGAAACAAGGCATGATGGTCCAGTTCCATGTAGGACCAGTGCGGTAAACAGTTTCCTTCATTGCACGACCAGTGATACCATAACGGCAACCATAAGCATTGTGACGGTCCCATTGTGAATAAGTAGAGATGAGCATCAAGTTGTTCTGGTCGCTAGCATCCTGCCATGCAGTAGCAAAGTCAGAAAGGTAAGTCTTACCTTGGAACTTATCATATTGACAAAGTGTGCTTGACAAAGTGCTACGATCTGTACCCAAAACCTGGTCAGCATAGTAGATAACCTTATCATAATCGCGCTTGAACAGATAGAAACGAGCTGCAAAAGCATACGCAGCGTTCTTGTTGAAGTGCCACTTTGGTTTGGTATAGTAAGCATCGTTGATCAAAGGAAGACCCTCAACGAGGTCAGCTTCAATCTTCTTATAGACCTCAGCTACGTTAGAACGGTCATAATCAACATGAACGGTAGTTTCAGGTTCAGTGACATAAGGCACACCGATATCGCTCTTACTTGCTACTGAATCCTTGTAAGCCTGAGAGAAGAGGTTTACCAAGATAAAGTGGCTATAAGCACGGATAAGAAGCGCTTCACCCTTAGCTGCCTTCAAACGAGCGCTAGTCTCTTCATTGTTTGCAGCAGCTTCAGCCTCTAGACGAGCTACAGCCTCCAAAGCATGGTTAGCTGTTGCAATAGAGTTATAGAACGCAGCCCAAACATCAGAAGGCGAGTCGCTACTGGTTGACGACTTAACCTGCTCAAAAGCAAACACTTCATCATCCATCTTAGAATATGGATTGAGGTTAGCATAGGTTGTTCCAGAGCCTGACATCACCTCATGAGGTGCATTGTTGTCTTCGTAGTTATCACTAGACAACTCACCCAGCAAGGCATAGTTTGCAGTGGGGTAGCCCGTTACAAGCAGTTTAGAGATCTGCTCGTCCGTATTGATATTGACACGTTCGTCTGGTTGTTGATCAAGATCAACGCATGAAGTGAACGCTAACGTGGCTGCGCAAACAGAAAAAGTTAAAATCTTATGTAGTTTCATTGTGATATGTCTATTACATTATATTATTACAATCCAAGACGAACAGTTACAGTAAACTGCTTTGACATAGGTGAAGCCACACCACCAGAGTTGACGAACTCAGGATCCTGACCATTGAGTTTCTTATCAGAATAGATCAAGAAGAGGTTGGTTGCATCAATCTTGAGAGAAGCCGTGCTTAGACCGATGTGCTTAATCAGACTTGGTGAGAAGTCGTAGGTAAGACTGATATCTTTCATACGGATGAAATCACCTTTGGCTACACGTGCTGTAGAGTAGTTGTAAGCATTGTAAGCATACGAGAGGTTAGAGATGTCCTTGTACTGACGTGTGCTGGCAATAGCTGGGATATTGGTAATGTTCTCATCACCAGGCATTACCCAACGGTTCTTGAACTCCTTAGGCATAGCCGACATATCTGAGTAAGAAGAAGAGAATACAGGGTCAAGACGAACGACGTTACCGAAGTTGTAAGTAACGAAGACGTTCAGACGCCAGTTTTTCCACTTCAAGGTGTTGTTCAAACCACCAGTTACGGTAGGATCAACAGGACCTTCATACTTGAGGAAGTCGAGTTTCTCATACTCCTGGAAGTAAATATCTGTGGTAGTAACCTCACCAGACTCGTTGATAAACATTGGGATACCACGATCGTTCAATCCTACGAATGGGATTGAGAACAAGGCGCGGTGAGGATAACCCTGACGGGCAGCACCACCCTGCTGACACAATGAGATCATGCTAGAACGACTCTGAAGGTCGGTAATAGTGGTCTTGCTATAAGCGAAGGTCAAGTCAGTGGTCCAGTTCCAATCTTTAGAAGCGATGTTATGAGTAGACAATGTGAACTCAGCACCATGTGAGCGCATTGAAGCAACGTTAGCCAACTTAGTGAGCTCACCACCAGCACCTTGTGTCTGTGTGTAACCCATCAAGTCATAGTTGTCACGCCAATAGAAATCGGCAGACAAGTTGATGCGGTTCTGGATGAAACCGAGGTCAACACCAAGGTTAAACTCCTTCTTCTTCTCGTATGTAAGCTCTGAGTTACCAAGCTGTGACAGGATGATAGCGGTCTCACGCTGATCAGATGTTGGACGCCAAGGCTGGGTAGAATAGAAGATAGCGGTTGCGTTGGTAGCTGTACCATCAGGGCTATCAGCTGTAAGAGAGTAGCTCAAACGAAGTTTTGCTGCGCTGAGCCATTCGTTATGATTCTGTGCCCACTTACGGAACCACTCTTCTTGGTCAGCGGTCCATGCTGCACTGACGTTCCATGTAGGCAACCAACGGCTGCTATGCTTCTTACCCAAACGGTTGCTACCCTCATAACGGAGTGTTCCTGACAAGGTGTAACGTCCTGCGTAAGAATAAGTTGCATTACCGAAGTAAGCCATACGGTTAGTCCATGCTTTGGTGAAAGAAGCCAAAGTGGTACCTTCTTCCTCTGCTTGCTTCTGCAAGTAGTAGTTAGGGATAATCTGACGACCGTTATCATAGTCAACACCATAGTCGGTGTGTGAGTTCTGATCCTGTACGATGCGGTCAGCTTCCATACCACCGAACAAGTTCATGATGTGAACGTCGTTCCATACATGGTTGTACTGTGCGGTCAAACGTGTATCGAGCTGATTCAGAGTGTAATTGGTACCGATATAGATACCACCAACGGGCATTACAGAGAATGGCAAAGAGTTAGGCTGATCTGGGTCAGTGTACAAATAAGAGTTGTTGTACATGATGTTAGGATCGTCAACACCTGCGCGGTAAGCCTCTGCCATATTTGACTTGTTGAGAATCATGTGCTCGTTCTTACTCTGTTGAACACGATATGACATCAAACCGTTGATTTCCAAGCCACGAACTGGTTTCCAGTTCAACTCACCTTGGAACTTCATATCCTGTACGGTAAGGTCGATATAGTTGTTGTCCAACTCGTCGAAGATATTGAACGCAGCGTAGTTACGGGTGTAAGTAGCTGTAGGATCAAGAGCACGAGAAGTGTTCAAACAGTAGCTATAGGGGTTGATATCGAAGCTACGAGATACAGAACCAGAAACTACGTCGGTAGAACGGTTGAGGGTTCCAGGAGCTTTCTGCTTACGGAAGTTACCATTGGTACGCAATGTTACGGTCAGGTTCTTTGACAGATTGTAGCTTGCGTTCACGTTAGCGGTGTAACGCTGCACACGGCTATCAGGTGTCCATCCTGGATCGTAGAGTGCTGAAAGTGAAGCATATAGGCTAGCTTTATCAGTACCGGCAGAGATGCTTACAGCATGATTCTGCATGATAGAGTTCTTGAACAAGAGATCGAACCAATTGGTATTGCGCATCTCAGCAGACTGCAGATACTGGTTCATTGCGGCATCAGTATAAGGCAAACCGAATGTTCCGTTGGATGCGTTGTACTGAGAGATCAAGTTGTACATCTTTCCATATACACCACTTGAGCTGCTGTTAGCCAAAGAAGAGAATTCGAGCCAACCTTTAGAAGCCATTTCTTTATAGATACCCATCTGTTCCTGTGAGTTACAGATGTTATAGTTGCTATAACTTGGCTTCAAACGATAGGTGAACTCACCGGTATAATTGATAGCGCTGTGTCCTGCACGACCTTTCTTTGTGGTGATAACAACCACACCAGCCATAGCGCGAGCACCATAGATAGAGGTTGCACTACCATCCTTCAAGACCTGGAAGCTCTCGATATCGTCAGCGTTCAGACCTGCGATAGCATTGGAAATCAGCGTAGTAGCGTCACCAGAAGACAAGTCGTCTGAGCTTACATTCACAGCATCTTCCATGATCACACCGTCAACAACCCACAATGGGCTTGAGCTACCATAGATAGAGGTAGCACCGCGGACGCGGATCTTAGGAGCTGTACCGAAAGTACCAGAAACGTTCTCAACCGATACACCGGCTGCACGTCCTTCCAACGCACGCGATACATCGGCCACACCATCAAGCTTTGCATCTTCAGCGCTAACCTTTGTGGTAGCACCGGTAAACAAACGCTTATCGGTCTTCTGCATACCTGTTACCACAACTTCGCCCAACTGATGCGAATCCTGATCGGGTTCGAGCGTAATTTTCAAGTTCTGACCACCTTTTACGGTTTTAGTTTTCATACCTACGTAAGAAACTACCAACTGAGGGTTGGATACATTAGTACTAAAACTGAATTTACCGTCAATGTCTGTGGCAGTACCTACAGTAGTGCCTTTTACCATCACGGTAGCACCAATTGCAGGTTCACCGTCATCACCGATGACAGTTCCGGACACTGTGGTTTGAGCCAAAGCTACTCCAAACGAGAATAGCATCAAGGCTAAAACCAAGCCTAGTCTTTTTCCCATAAAACCTCTTATATTAAAATTATTACTTTAAATCACTTTTGATATACAACTGCAAAAATACATTTATTTTCTTAAATAATCAACATATTTAATAAAAAAATTAGGCATTACTATGAAAAAACACTCTTTTCGACCTTTAAGCCTATTCTTTTTAACAGTTTGAAAGAGCAAATCAATCTATCGAGAGCGTTTCTGACGTAAAATAAAGGAGATTTTTCACAATTACCAAAATTTGCAAATTCACGACCAACTGCCCAATCGTTTTCAAATTCACGAATTATGAGCGAGTTAAATTGGAAGTAGAATTGAGCCATGAAACGATTGAGAGAATATAATATATAAAGGTACGCGCGTACATTATTATATATAGGTTGATTGCCGTTAGCTATATTATTATCTAGCATTTGACCCGCTTTGGACGTAGATATTAAATTGTTTTTCTTGGAAAATTAATTTATTTTTCACCGAAAAATAAATTAAAAATAATCATCAAAGGTGCTTTGTGAGATGATAATGACTATGCCAACACTTTGGAAAAAGATACGTAAGGGAGAGAGATGGACGTATATATGCGTCACAATGGGAGGCAAGACATGGATAGGAGGAGCTACAAATAATGTAAAACGCTTGGGTATTTTGTGCGATTGCATTAACTTTGTAGAAACATAAACAAAATCTAATGAACGCAAAGGACTGCAAGAATGGAGAACAACGACGCCGCGGACGTATAGAAGTGATCTGCGGCAGTATGTTTTCAGGGAAGACCGAAGAGCTAATTCGCCGCTTGAAGCGAGCGGTGTTTGCCAAGCAAAAAGTGGAAATATTCAAGCCATGTATCGACACACGCTACTCGGAAGAGAACGTAGTGAGCCATGATCAGAACTCGATTCGGTCCACACCGATTGAGTCGTCGGGCAATATCTTGTTGATGTCATCAGATATAGATGTCGTCGGAATAGACGAAGCACAGTTTCTAGACGAGGGATTGGTAAACGTATGTAACCATCTGGCTAACAACGGTGTGCGCGTGGTTGTCGCTGGGCTAGATATGGACTACAAGGGTGTGCCCTTCGGTCCTATCCCCGCGCTATGCGCTGTAGCTGACGAGGTAACAAAGGTGCATGCCATCTGCGTGAAATGTGGTGCTTTGGCTTATGTGAGCCATCGTTTGGTGAACAATGAGAGTAGAGTAATGCTTGGCGAGCAAGCCGAATATGAGCCACTTTGCCGTGAGTGTTATCAGAGGGCGATAGCTGATAGCACGGGAAATAAAGAATAGAAAGGAAGAGAGCGTATGACAAAACAGATCACCTTCGACCGGTTTATCAGAGGTCTGATTACTGCATTGCTGGTCATAGCGGTTTTTGTAGTTACGAGAGAGCTAAGCAGTGTGTTGTTGCCTTTTGTAATTGCATGGTTCTTAGCTTATCTGCTTTACCCAATAGTGAAATTTGTTCAATACAAACTTCACGTTCCAGGGAGAGCGTTAAGCATCTTGGTCACATTGCTTATGGTGATACTGGTGATGGGCGGCATCTTGTATCTGATCATTCCTCCTATGATAGATCAGTTTGACAAGCTGGGCAGCATCGTAGCGAGCTATCTGCATAAGACCACACATACCAATGACATCACGGCTTATCTGAAGAATTGGGCAATAGAAAATCAAGCGTTGTTGGAACGATTCTTCAAGAGCAAAGACTTCAGTGATACGCTCAAAAGCACTATGCCTAAACTGTTTAACATCCTGGGGCAGACGGCTAATATCATCATCAGCGTGGTAGCTAGTTGTATCACTTTGCTGTATATGTTCTTCATCTTGATGGACTATGAGACGCTAACGAACAACTGGATCAAGATTTTCCCTAAGAAGCATCGCCCATTTTGGCACGAGTTGGCGGGTGATGTGGAGCGCGAACTCAACAATTATATACGCGGACAAGGTCTTGTAGCATTGTGCATGGGTATCATGTTCTGTATTGGATTTACGATCATCGGCTTCCCTATGGCTATCGGTTTGGGTATCCTCATAGGTATCATGGACCTAGTGCCTTATCTGCATACCTTCGCTCTGATACCCACCGCCCTACTTGCAGTGCTGAAGGCTGCTGACACGGGGCAAAACTTTTGGGTCATTTTCCTCTCCGCGGTAGCTGTTTTTATCATTGTACAGATCATCACTGATATGGTAGTGACACCTAAAATCATGGGCAAGGCTATGGGTCTCAACCCCGCTATCTTGCTGTTATCGCTGTCTGTATGGGGCGCATTGTTAGGTTTTATCGGCCTAATCATTGCCTTGCCGCTCACCACGCTAATCATTGCTTATTGGCAACGATATGTCACGAGGGAGCATGAGCACGAAGCATTACCGGCACCGGAAACCTCTGAAAAGACTGAATAAGCACAAGGAGAAAAGAAAACAAGAGGAAAAGAAAAAAGTCTGAACCATCAACGGCATCGTTGACGATTCAGACTTTTTGCTTATTGAATAATTCTTGATTACTTAACCTGTACTACAAGATACTTGCTTGTGCTCCAGAAGTTTTGTGGATCGGTGATGCGCAAAACATATTGGCCATTAGCATCCTTAGCCAAAGAGTAGCTGATAGATGGATGTGAGGTCAAGATCTTAGCGCTCTTTGAATAGAGTTTGATCTCCTTCGACTCACGGATATCGATCTTGGTGAAGTAGTTCTTATTGAATGCACCTTGAAGCACTTTGCCGTCAGAGAGGATCTTCTGATTCTTGAGTTCCTTCTTGGTACCGAAGACAAACCATGCTGTGTTGAGCTGCTTGTCCTGGGTGTTGATGGTCTCGGTCTTCTTAGAGCTTTCCTCTTGCAGATTGGCTTTCTCTGTCTGTAGGTTCTTCTTGTCGTTGGTCAAGTTTTGCTTGTCAGTTTGCAGAGAAGCAACGTCAGAGTTGAGACCCGTGATGGTTTCGTCAAGCTCCTTGATGTGAATATTTTTCGACTCAAGTTCGGCACGCAAAGCCTGTAGCTCCTTGTCTTTCTGAGCGAGCTGCTGGGTGAGTTGAGCTAGCGTCTTCTGCATTTCTTCTCCCTTGAAACCGGTTTCCTTGAGCTGATCTTGTAGCTTCTTGATCAGTTCGCGGTTTTCCTTCATACGTTGTGCGATGAACTGGATATCCTGTTTGAGTTGGCCTGCTTTGTTAGCGCCTTCACCATCTTTGTTTAATGTGACGCGATTCTCGGCAGCATTGATTTCTGCAAAACCTTGTTGGATATCATTGAGCGTTCCCATCATATCGTTGATTTCGTTGTCACGAGCGTCAATGATAGCCTTGAGAGAATCGTTCTGAATCTGTTCAGGATTAATGGTTGGTTTCTTTTGCTGCTGGCATGATGCTATAGCCAATGCACATGCAGCCAAAATGATTAACTTCTTCATAATTGATAAGATTTAATTTTCGTCTATTATTGTTGATTATCCTCTTCGGCATGAAGCCTACTGCGATATCTTTTTTCTTTCACTTGTTTTTCCTTGGGCGCACCTTCCACTACGATGACAAACTCGCCTTTGGGTGTTGTCTCTTTAAAATGAGTTATCACCTCTGTCAATGTACCTCGTACGCTCTCTTCATGCACCTTGGATATCTCTCGGCAGCAGCTCACTTGTCGTTCTGCGCCAAAGACTTCAGCAAACTGTTCAAGCGTCTTCAACACGCGATAAGGCGACTCGTAGAAGATCATCGTGCGTGGCTCGGTGGCTAGGGATTGCAGCAACGTTGCCCTACCCTTCTTCGGCGGCAAGAATCCTTCGAAGCAAAACCTATCACAAGGTAAGCCACTGGACACCAAGGCTGGCACAAAGGCTGTGGCACCTGGTAAGGTCTGCACCTCAACGCCTGCCGCAATAGCCTCACGAGCCAAGAAGAACCCGGGATCGCTGATACCTGGCGTACCTGCATCGGAGATGAGCGCAATGGTCTCGCCGGCTTTAAGGCGTTCCACAAGCTGCGCACTGGTACCATGCTCGTTAAACTTATGGTGAGCCATCAGGCGATTCTGTATATTGAAATGCTTCAATAGGATACCTGATGTGCGTGTATCCTCGCATAGCACGAGGTCGGCCTCTTGTAACAAGCGTACAGCTCGGTAGGTCATGTCTTCCAAATTGCCCACAGGAGTGGGAATAAGATATAGTGTACCCATAGATGATGCAAATGTAATTGAAAAGAGTGGATTGCCAAAACTTTTTAATTATTTTTATGCTTAGACCTATCGTAATCCATGAAGGGCCATTGAACGAATTAAGGCGTATTCTAAATCCTTGCATAAGGATACTGAACACGCCTTAATGGATAAATTCTTAGTTTTGTCAATAGTTCGTAACCAGGTTTAGGACGGATTAATTGACACTTTAAGTCTATTCTTTTTCGATGGGATTATAAGGTCTATTGGTGAAATCGGCTAGGCTACCATTAGCCGTTGTTGTATGATAGACTTGTGTCATAATGGTTGTTGGATCTACACTCTCATTATGAAAAGCTTCCAAGGCCTTCTCGCGTGTAGTTTCCAACAACTTAGAAGGTTTTCTCAGATATACCTCTTTACCGACAGAATCGTTAACCAATCCATTCATAGTAAACTTAAAGTTGCCTTTGTCTTCTTCTAAGACGAAGATCAATCCGGGCAGGCCGTCAAAGAGATAAGGCCCATACGATATCGGATAATCAGCCGAATACCATGCCGTCCACTTACGTCCACCAAACTCACAAGTGGCTTTAGAGCAGGTAACACCTAGGAAAGTAGAATCTCCTTCTTCTAGATTCCATGCAATCTGGGGCAAAGATTGTGTATATTGATAGTGCAAAAAGCCGCTTAGCAGAACAGTGGCTTGTCGTGAAATTTTGCTTTTAATCACCGAATAAGGGCACTTTTTTCTCTGGCCCAAAGCCATCCCTTGGGTAAAAAACTCCATCGAACTACGTTTCTCTCTGCAACAAGCATCATTCAATGAATCCATCTTCCATTGAAAATAATCACCAAAGCTACAATAAGTATCGCCTATCATTAAGATTGTTTGACCTAGTTTCTTACTATTTTCTGAAAGCGAATCTTTCAGCATTTCGTATTCATAATAGACCAAGACATGGGCGGTATCATACACATTCTTAGATACTGGCAGTATGGGCATAGACTCTATACCTGAAACTTTTTGTGCAAAGACACAAACAGGAAGCCATAATCCTAAGATAAATAAAAAGAGTTTGAGTTTCATAACATTATTACATATAAGATATATACGGATGTTTTAAAAATTAAAACTCCGTAAAATAATTCTACAAACTAGCCTTGTGTCTGTCCGATACCTGGCACAAAAGTTGATTTTCGAATTTCCTCTTCAAGCTGATTTATATAATCTAATATTGCTTGAGTATCTTTAAAATCATCTGACTCTATATAAACAACTTGTCCGTTAGATAATGTTACAGGAATAATATGTGCATGAATTACTTGCGAAGAGAACAAACTGAGAAATAATAGAACTAATAATTTTTTCATAGATTTAGTGTTTATAATTAATTATAGCATTGTTTTAATGATGTATAAGTATTGCAAATATAAAGATTTATAGGTTCTTACACAAGCTATTTACAATAAAACATATTACGATTAACCCTTTTTAAACATAAGTCTATGGCAATTCATAACGCAACTAGGATATTAGAAATTGACCTTTAAGGATGCCACCACTTCGCGTCCGCGCAATGGACGAAGATAGTAATGATAGTTTAAGCCGGTGAATGAGGATTCTTGATAAGCTGTCTTGTTTAGAAGGTTGGTAGCTTTGAGGGATAACATCCATCGCTTAGAGATGGTGTAATCTAGGTTAGCGTCAAGGAATGACACATTATAATAATGTGATTGGCGCAGCTCTAACAAGTTGTGCTCCCATGAAAGATTCACACCCAATCGCGACACTGGATACAACGTTGCACGTAACACATTGTAGAAGGAGGTCAAGGTGGTGTTCTGCTGATAAGCATTGGCATCTTGCCATGACACGTTGCAGGTAAACTGGTTGTTGAGTTGCAACCATTTGCACTTGTTCCAACCAAAGGTTAACAAGTAAGAGATGACATTGTACCGAACATAACAGTCGGCATCATTCTGTACTACAGGCGTCTGTGTGCGGTTATAGTTGAGCGATGTGTTTAGATTTAATCCTGCATCGTGCCATTTCTTTGTGATAGCTGAGGTGATAAAGGTCTGTTTGGATTTCATATCACGCCACAGAGGTTGGACGATGGTGTATTGATCAGTGTAAACATAAGCGCTGGTATGATCATTCATATTCCACGACTGTGTAGCAATCAGGTTCCATGAGAACATGCGTATGAGGTCGGTGTAGTTGAGAGAGAGTGACAGATTCTTGCTCTTTCCCCACCCCCAACGATCCAAAGAGGTCAATTGGGTGCGGTAGCCGGAATAGAACGTAGGACGCAAGGGTATATCTGGGGACAGATTATTGGTAACAGAGGCTCCTATCTTCATATTCCAAAACATGCTGAAGGTGTGGTTCCAGCGTAGCGATGGTGAGAGATAGACCTTGTTGCATTGCCGTTGTTGCTCATCCCAAGCCAACTGTGATACAAACGCATGTACGGGCACACTTGCAGCAACGTATCCTTTGTCATAGCGGAAGGAGAACTCTGGGGTAAGGAGATTGTCTAGATAAGCCACGGTGCGTTTGGGTTGTACATCATTAATGGTCATCCAGTCTTTACGATAAGCCAACTGGTAGGATAAGGAAAGAAGGTGACGACTGATAGGAAAAGCGAATTTCACCTGATTACGAGTATAGAATCTGCTGAAATCCACTCTTTGATTCTTGCTATATATCGGTGTAGAGGAGAGCGAATCGTTTACGTCGAGGTTTTCAGAACGTTGATAATAGCGCACAAAGGAAGCTATCTCACCCATTTGTTTACCTATACTGACGGTTGCACGCAGATTATTCTGAATATAAAAGGGATGCGAACGAAGATGATTGAGCATTGACGACGCGTTGCTTCGCGTCAACGACTGATTCTTTTGATGCTGTATGCTTGCCGAAAGTTGGTTTTTGAGATAGACCTTCGACCCATTGCTTTCAAACGTGAAGGAGGGTTTAAGCCACCATTGCTTCGTTTGGGCGATGTTGCTTTCATACAGAGAGGCAGTGCTAGCGCCACCAAAACTATAATAGGTGCTATCCTCATCATCCTGATGACTCTCTAAGTAGGAGATATTGGTGCGCAGATGACTCACCTCATTGACCTTTGTAAGGTGGTTAAAGCCTACCGAATAGGACTTGTTACGGTAATAACGAACTTGGGGTATGGGCAATGACATAACGCTTCCTATGCTCACCCATGAGGATGGAGTGGACACCATGCCATTGAGATTGGTGTAATCTGGCTGCTCTTGGAAATCGTATGAAAGGTCAGTACCGGTGTTATTGGTTTTGGCGGTAACAAAGATTTGGTTACGTGGAGCTATATTGATAAGGGTCAACTTCCCATCCCATAGCGTATGGTTACCCCATAGCGTATGGTTTTCCCACCCCGCACCGGCTACCAGTTCGCCAAAAGGTTTGCTTTTATACCCTTTCTTTAGCTTAATATTGAGCGTAGCTTGGTCTGAAGGCACTTTATCTTTCAGCACACGGATGGGTTGATCGTTCTCCATCACTTGGACTTGAGCCACAGCCTCAACAGAAAGGTTGCGTGTGGCTTGGTTATATTGGTTGCCTAAGAGATCCTGCCCCTCGATATTAAACTTATTGATAGGCTTTCCCTTGTAGCTTATCTGTCCCGTTGAAGCCACCTCGACACCTGGAAGTTTCTTCAACACATCTTCAATATATCGATCGTTCTTATCTTTAAAGGCTGCTACATTATAATTGATTGTGTCCTTATGTATATCAACAGGTTTTAGCTTTACCACCACTTCTTTCATGGTCGTTGCTTGCTGCTGTAGTTTCACCTGTGCCAACTGCTTCCGCTGACTTACATCTATTCTTTTTTTCTCATAGCCGAGGGTAGCAAACTCTACCCATCGTGCCTTACTTGATATAGTAAGGGTGTATTTGCCATCAACATCAGTGATGGTGTAGGACGTGATTTTGCCACGTTCATCCAAAGCTCTACACGTTACCGAGGCTATGCCTTCATTGGTTTGCTTATCTGTCACCACACCTGTCACACTGCTATTTTGCTGTGCATAACACACAATAACAAAGAGGTGTAGCATAAAAAGGAGTAATATTCTTCTCAAAATCTATTCTTTTTCAATCGGATTGTATGGGTTATTGGCCAGTTCATCCAAACTACCATTCACCATTTGGGTATGATATACCTGAGTCATAATCGTGGTTGGGTCAACGCTTTCGTTACGAAAGGCTTCTAATGCCTTCTCGCGTGTGGTCTTCAACAGTTTGGAAGGATTTCTTAGATACACTTCTTTACCTGCTGAATCGTTAACCAACCCATTCATCGTAAACTTAAAATTGCCCTTTTCTTCTTCTAAAACAAAAATCAATCCGGGCAATCCGTCAAAGAGATAAGGGCCATACGAGATGGGGTAATCTGCCGAATACCATGCCGTCCACTTACGTCCGCCAAACTCACAAGTGGCTTTAGAACAAACCACCCCTAAGATAGTAGAGTCTCCTTCTTCTAGATTCCAAGCGATTTCAGGCAAAGATTGAGAGTATTGATAATTCAAGAAACCTTGCAATAAAACTGTTGCTTGTCCTCGAACATTGCTTTTCAGCACCATATAAGGGCAAATCGGATTATCTAAAGCCATGCCTCTTGCAAACAATTCCATTGAGTTTCGTTTCTCCCTATAGAACGCATCATTCAGCGAATCACGTTTCCAATGATAGTAATCATCAAAGCTACAATAGCTATCTCCTATCATTAGGATAGTTTGTCCTTGCCTTTTGCTTTGTGCTGAAAGCGAATCAGCCAACATTTCATATTCATAATAGACCAAGACATGTGCTGTATCATAAACCGTTTTGGGTGTCAACGCATTGGACAAACCTCCAAGACCTACCATATTTTGCGCTGAGAGAGAAGAGCAAATGAACAATCCTAATAATAGTAATCGGATTTCATGTTTCATGGTTTTGGTTTATGTAATGTATTTTGGTTTTCGTATTCACTGCAAATGTAGTCTTTCCACACACGATTTGCAAGTTATTTCTTGAATAAAACAAGATATTAATATACTTTAACTATTATCTCCTTAAATCCCCATAATGTCACAACATGGGATTTATAGAGATATTAGCTCCTGCTATTATTGTATTGTCAATCGTCTATCTATGCACGTTATCCTTATCGTTGGATATAATATAGAGAATGCGTCAAGCCATTATCTTCTTCCCATACAAAAGCCTCTACTACATACTTTAGGTAAAAATGGATGATAAGTTACCCACATTTGGGGATATATTAGATTTCTTTCATTCGAAAATAATACCTAACTTTGCAGTTGGAAACCAATAAATTCAAACAACTCATTTAATAATTAAGCAATGAAAATTGAAAAAGTTCATGCTCGTGAGATTCTTGATTCACGTGGCAATCCTACAGTAGAAGTGGAAGTAACCCTTGAGAATGGTGTAATGGGACGTGCAAGCGTTCCTTCAGGAGCTTCTACTGGTGAGAACGAAGCACTCGAACTACGTGACGGCGATAAGAATCGCTATGGTGGCAAGGGTACATTGAAGGCTGTGGAGAACGTAAACAACGTGATCGCTCCTGCTTTGAAGGGTGACTGCGTACTGAACCAGCGCGCTATCGACTACAAGATGTTGGCTCTTGATGGCACTCCTACAAAGAGCAAGCTCGGTGCTAACGCTATCCTTGGTGTATCTCTCGCAGTGGCTCAGACAGCAGCTAAGGCTCTCGGTCTTCCTCTCTACCGTTATATCGGTGGTTCTAACACATACTCTCTTCCCGTTCCTATGATGAACATCATCAATGGTGGAGCTCACTCATCAGCGCCTATTGCGTTCCAGGAATTCATGATTCGTCCCGTGGGTGCGCCTAACGAGAAGGAAGCAGTGCGTATGGGTGCAGAGGTATTCCACGCTCTTGCTAAGCTTCTGAAGAAGCGCGGTCTCTCTACAGCAGTGGGTGACGAGGGTGGTTACGCACCTGAGCTTGACGGTATCAACGACGCTCTTGACAGCATCGTTCAGGCTATCAAGGACGCAGGTTATGAGCCAGGCAAGGACGTAAAGATCGCTATGGACTGTGCAGCATCTGAGTTTGCAACATGCGAGAACGGCGAATGGTTCTACAACTACAAGCAGCTCAAGAACGGTATGCCTAAGGATCCTAACGGCAAGAAGCTTTCAGCAGCAGAGCAGATCGACTATCTTGAGGAACTGATCACCAAGTATCCTATCGACTCTATCGAGGATGGTCTCGATGAGAACGACTGGGATAACTGGGTTAAGCTTACAGCTCGCATCGGTGATCGTTGCCAGTTGGTAGGTGACGACTTGTTCGTAACCAACACTAAGTTCCTCCAGAAGGGTATCAAGATGGGCGCAGCCAACTCTATCCTCATCAAGGTTAACCAGATTGGTTCACTGACTGAGACCCTCGAAGCTATCGAGATGGCTCATCGTCACGGCTACACCACTGTAACCTCTCACCGTTCAGGCGAGACAGAGGACACCACAATCGCTGACATCGCTGTGGCTACCAACTCTGGTCAGATCAAGACTGGTTCATTGTCACGTACCGACCGTATGGCTAAATACAACCAGCTCATCCGCATCGAGGAAGAGCTTGGTGATGTAGCAGCTTATGGTTACGAGAAACTCAGCCGCGAGAAATAATCTAAAGGATTTATTTTTATAAATTCTATTTAAGCACTTTCATTGGCTTCGCACCCCCCTTGGGTCGCGAAGCCATTTTTCGTTTCTTGCCTTTAACCCATCAGCACATTCCATTCACACTATATAAGCCGACGCAGCTGCAACGTATCAGACATAGAACGCAAACACAATAAATCAGCTCACCACCGCTAAAAAACTTCCACAAATATTTGGTTAGCTCAAATATTATCCGTACCTTTGCACCCGCTTACAAGGAACAGCGACCTTTTCTTTAGGGAGTAACACTTGTACAGTGGTCGAAAGATCCGCTAGCTCAGCTGGTAGAGCACAACACTTTTAATGTTGGGGTCATGGGTTCGAGCCCCATGCGGATCACGTAGACGTAAAAGATAACAACTCATGAAAGAGGTTCTTACTAACGTAAGTGCCTCTTTTTCAGTTTAATAGACTTTCTTATAAACCTCATCGGTTCGTAAATAAGTAATCGCAAGGATTCTTGAAATGTGTTACACTTTGCGTTACACTTGCTTATTTTGCGTTACACTTAGCGGCAAATGGTGTTACACATTTCAAGAAATCGATGCTATTCCTATCTGAAACTATTAAAAAACTGAGCGAAAAGACACACTACAGCCTTACCTCTTCCATTTTTTCTAGATCAAAATAGGCAATTCTACGCCTCTATCATAGCATCTGCCAAATGTTGTAGCGCTTCGATGGTAGCAGAAGACACCACCGACTCCACTGTTACCACTGGTTCGATGATGGTCATATTCTTCATTCCTTCTATCGTTTCACGCATCTTCTTGGCTGCCACGGGCGCCCAAGAACCATTCTCGATGAAAGCCACCTTGCGGTTTTGGAAGTTTTTCATCTTGAGATGCAATAAGAAATCCTCCATTACGGGCATCACGCCCGCATCATAGGTAGGCGCTGCAAGCACCAAGCGATCATAGCGGAAAGCATCCTCTATAGCCTCCGCCATATCATCACGGCGCAAGTCGCTCACGCTAACCTTCACCCCAGCATGCTGCTTGATCATCTCTGCTAGCTTCAGAGCTGCCTCTTCTGTGTTGCCATGTAAGGAGCAATAAGCGATGAACACACCTTCTGTCTCGGGGCGATAAGCGCTCCAAGTGTCATAAAGAGACAGATATGGTGTGAGGTCGCCGGTAAGGATAGGGCCATGCAGCGGACAGATAGTCTTGATATCTACACCAGCCAACTTCTTCAGCACAGTTTGTACCTGTGCGCCATACTTTCCTACGATGTTGAAATAGTAACGTCGTGCCTCGCAAGCCCAACCATCGGGGTCATCATAATCGAGCGCGCCAAACTTCCCAAAAGCATCAGCTGCAAAGAGAATCTTTTCCGTTTGTTCATACTCCATCATCACTTCGGGCCAATGAACCATTGGCGCAGTGAAGAACTGCAGCGTGTGACGACCTAACGAAAGCGTGTCTCCGTCTTTCACCACAACGGTACGCTCGGCTGGTAGCTGCATGCCGAAGAAACGAGCAATGAGCTGTTTGGCTTTAGCCGTGCACACCACCTGGGCTTGTGGGGCCATGTCAAGCAGGCGTTTCACATTAGCCGCATGGTCGGGCTCCATGTGGCTTACCACGAGATAGTCGGGTTGACGATCGCCCAATGCTTCTTTCAGATTGGCCAACCACTGCTCGGTGCATCGCGAATCTATCGTATCAAGAACCGCAACCTTATCATCAATGATCACATAAGAGTTGTATGAGATACCATGAGGTAGGACATACTGACCTTCAAAGAGGTCTAGGTCTTTATCATCAGCACCAATATAATGGATGCCATCAGCTATGTTCTTCATATCTGCGTTCATTTCTAAGTTTTTGTTGATTGATATTAATGCTGCAAATATACTGATATTCTTTTGCAAAACATATACAGGAGCACCAATTCTTTCGTTAAATCCTTTGAATAAACGGTATGAAGGACACCAGCCGATGGCACCTTTCACTTACCACAGCACCTTATCTGCCAATATCTCGCCGTCTGAGGCATTCACCTCTCCAGCCTTGGCCTCGGGATACTGCACACATAGCACCACGAGAGGTTCGGCTCCGTTGTTGCGCAAAGTACGTCTGCCGTTGGGTGCAACCCTTACAACGCTACCTTCCTGAACGGGGATATTGTGACCATCAACCTGAAATTCGCCATTGCCACTGAGGATGAAATAGAGTTCCTCATGGGTCTTATGTGTATGGATGAAACCCGATTCGGCACCTGGTGCAAACGTCTGAAAAGAAAATTCGCTGCCTGTTGCGCCTACCGTTGCACCACCAAACACCTTTCCTGGAATCTTCATCTCGGGTGAGAGCGCTAGCACATAGTCGCCTAGATCGCTCCATTTGCCAAAATCAACACTTGTTACATTCTCTGCATCGAAAATAGTTTTTGCTTCTTTCATTGTTCTTATGAGTTTTAAATTGTTTGACGATGCAAAAGTAATGGTAAACTTCTTCTCTCACAAGAAGATACTTTCGCGTTGGCTACTTACCTTGAGGTAAGTAATGCTGACTATCAGAGGAAAAGATTTTGAAGGTTTAATAGTATTTAACTAGAAGTATTATCTGGCTAAAAGAAAGTTGGTTACTTTTGTAAACTAATAATGAGTATGAACCTATTATAAGCTTACATACAAGATGAATCAACCGATTACAGACACCGTTTTCAAAGATTGCCCCATCCGTAACGTGCTCGCTCACGTGTGCAGCAAATGGTCATTGCTGGTCATCTGGTCGATGCAAAACAATGGCCCTATCCGTTTCAACGCCTTACACAAAGCCATACCCGACATCTCGCAGAAGGTTCTGACCTCCACGCTGCGTTCACTAGAGGCTGATGGGTTTATCACCAGAGAGGTATATGCCGAAGTGCCACCAAGGGTAGAATATTCGTTGACGGACAGAGCGCGCTCTTTCATCCCCGTTGCCAGCAATATGATTATGTGGGCGGAGACCAATCTAGCTGGCATCTTGAACGATCGAGCCGCCCATCAAGCCTAAATCATCACCTCAAAGGAGCCTCAACACAAAACAAAAGGATACGTATTGGAACAAAAAACAATTTATTTTTTGAAGAAAAATAAATTAAAAATCGAGGAAAATTAAATTATTTCCCCTTCTCATAGAGCCTCCCTTTCAGCGTAAAAGAGGCTTATTGAGCATACGTTTGAGCCCTTATCAGCATGACTTCAAGCATAGAACGCATGATAAGCAACATATGGCAGCCTTATGACTGGCCACGTCTGCATATCTCTTTGTTCCTTCAGCTTGATGCCATAGCAGATAAGGGCTCAACTGATACCGATAGGCTGATGCTATAGGTAAGCGTCTAGATCACTTTGCTCCCTTCATGATACCTTTGAGCAAGAAAGGCGTGCGCACCTTCATACCATCGTTACGATCAAAGATGCCATACACTTCCTCTCCATTGCCAAAGTAGTTGTTATCCCAAACAAAGGCTGCAAAACCATTCTTATTGGCCTCGCGTGTCACCATCTCCATATAGTAGGACATGTTGTCGAGCTGCTGTTGCTTCTCTGCCTCTTTGTAATGACAGGACACACCATACTCGCCTATCACCACGCCTAGCCCCTGGTCGTACCAATGTTGGCGTACACGACTGAAGAAATCGGCAAGGGTCTGTTCATCGCCATCGGGACAAATCTCGCCATACTGGGCAAACTTCTTTCCCCAATAATACCAAGCCTCCTTGTTACCACTGCAATAACGATAAGGCGTATAGTAATGAAACTCCACCGAGAGACGTCCTTTGACCACATCATGAGGGATGATGAGACCTTGCAAGCCATAGTCGGGGTTACAACTATAAGTCTGTACGATGAGGTTGCGGTAACGATTCTTGCCTCCCGTAGCTCTCACAGCGTCAACGAAAGTTTGGTTATAGCTATTCTGTACCTCTAGATTCTCCTCCGTGGGAGGGCGCCAAGCGATGTTCACCTCATTGGTTCCAGAGAAAGCAAGATGACCATCATAGTGGGCAAACGCCGTCGCAATGTTGGTCCATAGCGCGCGAAGCATCTGCAGTTGTTTGGCTTGCTTACGCTTATAAGGCAGGTGTTCTAGCCATTGCTCATGATGTGTGTCAAGGATAACATACATCTTGTGCTTGATACAATAGTTGACCACTTCCTTAACACGTGCAAGCCACTCAGGCTTAATGGTCATATCATCAAGATTGGTCACGTGCGGTTGCCATAGCACGGGTATGCGCACGGCATTGAAACCAGCTGCCTTAACCTTACGTATCATCGCTTCGGTGGTCTTGGGGTTCTGCCACGCCATCTCCCAGTCTACATCTTTAGTGGTTGAGATGTTGCTCCACACCTCGGTGCTGTCATCAAAAGAGCCAGCCATGCTCTCCAAACTGTTACCCAGATTCCATCCCACCTTAACGGCTTTGCACCATGCGTGGGCATCCTGCTCCATCCCTTTGGGCACTGAGGTGTCAGTGACTGTCTGCGCATGAAGCGACAGAAGTCCTAAGAGGAGCAACATTGCTGATGTGAATATTTTCTTCATGTTAAGTTATTGTATGATTTTTAATCTGCACAAATGTAACATAAATATCTGACATAAGCCACCGGTTGCCTCATTTTTTCATCTTTATGCTTATTTACGGGGTTGACAATAATCAGCCCTTTCATGCGTTATTAATAAAGAATAGAGACCTTCTGCCTATACTATTGATGCCTATCGGGGCTTCAGCCCGCTTCAACTATAGACAGCAGAATATATTTTGATCCATAACTATAGATAAACTTATGAGCAAGAAAGAAAAGAAACTACTCCTCTTTATATGTCTAGGCAACATCTGCCGTTCTCCTGCCGCCCACGCCGTGATGCAAAAGATGGTGGATGACGCCCATCTATCATCTGGCTTCGAGATCGATTCGGCAGGCATCGGTAGTTGGCACGTAGGACAACTGCCCGACCGACGGATGCGCGCAGCGGGTGCCAACCGCGGATATGACATCAGTCACGTGGTAAGACAGTTTGATGCACGGCACGACTTTGACCGTTTCACCTATATCATCGTGATGGATGATGACAACTACTACGACATCACACAGCAAGCCCGAGATGATGATCAGCGCGCAAAGGTGCTACGAATGAAAGATTACTTTGTGGAACACCAAGGCCAGCCCTCTGTTCCTGATCCCTACTATGGCGATAGCGCTGCCTTTGAATGGGCATTGGACCTGATTGAAGACGGTTGCCGCGGTCTGCTGGAGCATTTACTATGAACCACATAGAACGATAAGGCATAGCAAATGTGTCTTATCGCCTATCTACCTTATATATAATAAAACACAAATCATGAAGAAAAACTTACTCGCCCTACTGCTTCTATGCAGCATAACCCTTAGTGGGCATGCACAGTCTATCCGCCAAGACATCCAAAACCAGCCCACCCTCTCGGCGGGCAACTACCTACCCTACCCCGACGTAAGCCATGTTAAGCTCACGCCAGCACCTGAAGGGTATGTACCTTTCTACCTAAGCCATTACGGACGACACGGCTCGCGTTACCTCATTGACCCTCGCGACTATACCAACGTGCTGCGCCCACTGGAGCAAGCCGACGCTAAGGGTGTGCTCACTGCCAAAGGCAAGCAGACCCTAGATGTGGTAAGGAAGATGTACCATGAAAGCCTCAACCGCTATGGGGAGCTCACACCGCTAGGGGCAAAGCAACATCGAGGCATAGCACAAAGGATGATAGCCCACTATCCCGAGGTCTTTGCCGGTGACGCACACGTGGATGCTAAGTCGACGGTGGTGATACGGTGCATCCTCTCAATGGAGAACGAGCTACAAGAGCTGCTCCTTGTCAACCCTCAACTGCAGATTACGCACGACGCTTCAGAGCACGACATGTACTATATGAACTATAACGACACTGCGCTCTTCAGTCGTCGATGGAATGCCGAGGCTCGGAAGGCACTTGATAGCTACCAACAGAAGCTCATAGATGGTAGCCGCTTGGCATCGTCGCTAGTCAGTGACCCAGCTTATATACGCGAGCACGTGAACGCGAACCAGCTCTTCAGAGAACTGTTCTCGCTCACAGCTATCCTCCCCAACTCTGACTTAGGCAACCAGTATTCGCTCTATGATCTCTTCACCAACGATGAGCTCTATCACGCTTTCTTAGCTAACAATGCCTACTGGTACATCCACGGCGGAGCGTGTAAGCTCAATGGTGCTCAGCAGCCTTACTCACAACGCAACCTGCTACGCAACATCATCACCACAGCCGACTCGTGCATAGCGCTCAGTCACCCTGGTGCCACCCTGCGTTTTGGGCACGACACGATGCTGCTTCCACTATCGGTGTTGCTCAACATCAACGGATTGGGCGTGCAGCTAAACAGCCTCGACGAGCTTGCCTCTTCCTCGTGGGCTTGTTACAAGATCTTCCCAATGGGTTCAAACCTCCAATGGGTGTTCTATCGCAACGCCAAAAAGCCTAAGGATATCCTCTTCAAGCTCTTGCTCAACGAGCAGGAAGTGACGCTACCTGACCTCAAACCAGTAAGCGGTCCTTACTATCGCTGGAGCGATTTCAGAGGGTATTTCCTACAGAAGATTGATGCTTTCCAGCTTCAACAGTAGGCTTTAGCCAAAAGGAATCACAAGAAAGAGATGTAAAATATCCTACTGCTACAATGTATCAAAGGAACATAATATTCCTCAAAAAGTGATGAAGGTATTTGCAAGAACCGAAAATCGCTTGTAAATTTGCAGCCTAATAGTAAACCAATAGTAAGGAATGAGCCTATCGGTCGTTCCGTTTATTCAAATTATTCAATATCGTATGAAAAAAACAATGATGACTCTTATAGCAGCATTCATGGTCGTTGCTGCTTCAGCACAGTGTGAACAGGGCAAGTGTGCCAACTGTCCTAAGAAGAAAGCGCAGACCGAATGTTGCGAAAAGCAGGTAGATGCCACCACGGGCGCTACCTCACAGGTTAAGGCAGAGAAGGCTACTGACAAGAAAGCCACCTCTGACTGCTGCAAGAACAAGAAAGCTAAGAAGAAGGCAGCTAAGAAATGCAAGAAAGCACAAGCTACCACAAAGGAAGCAGAAAAGAGCTGCTGCAAGAAGGAATCATAATCGCTTAACCGCAATGAAGTGAAAATGCCGCCATGAAGCAATTCATAGCGGCATTTTGTTGTAAGGGTATAAAGGGTTAGTTGCGCACGGGTAGATGTCTCCATAGCACATTGGGAATCAGGCGCCATAGCCCCGTGAGTACCCGATAACGCCAGTCGATAACACACAGGTGGCGCTTCTGCTTGAGCGCACGCACGATGTGACGTGCCACTCGTTCGGTAGACATCAGCATGGGATAATGCTTACCATCATTGAGCAAAGCCGTAGCGACAAAGCCAGGGCGGATATCGGTGAACGAGATGGGCAGCTTACGGAAATGGGCTTGCTGTTCTAGGGCTTGGATATAGGTGTTCTGAAAAGCCTTCGTGGCACTATAGGCGGGTGCAGCACCTAGCCCCTTAGTGCCGGCAATGGATGAGAGCACTGCTAGATGGCCTCGCCCTTGCTGCGCAAAGAAGCGAAACGCCGTACCCACAAGCCTCGCAAAGCCTAGAGCGTTGGTCTGTACGGTGAGCAGTTCGCGTGAGGCTTCAAGGTCATAGTTTTGATACCCCACACCCGCCACATGAAAGTAGAGATCCACTGCGCCAAGTTCGGTCATGAGCGAGAGCAGCGATTGGGAAGCATCCTCATCGTTGACATCAATGCGTCGCACCACCACCCTACCAGGATAACGAGCACATAGGGGTTCAAGCAACGAGGTTCGGCGAGCTGCCACAGCCACGCGCCATCCTTCCTCAAGCAACTGGCACGCCACAGCGTGGCCCATACCGGAGGATGCGCCCATCACAATGGCGGTTCTGTGGTCGGCATCTTGATGCGTCTTAGTCATGAGCAGGGTAGCCTATCTGTTGGTTGAGCACCAGGTCATAAGTATCGTTGAGGTTCAGCGCCTTGCGTAGCGCATCGCCATCCATCGTCATACGGGGTACATTCTCTAGGCCTAAGGCTGCGCAAGCCAGCGCAATATTCTCTGAAACATAGCCCGCATCTATCGCGCCCATGCGTTGCGCGCCATTCTGATGATCGCCAAACTTGCTATGGTCGCTCACCAATAATAGGCTCACGGGAGCCGTTGCAGCAAATGATTGACGACCTGCCACGGCTCCACGGAGGTCTTCAGATGACACCTTTGTCAGAGAATGGGTCTTAGGTTCATAACGATAGGCACCATCGGCACGCACCACATACACAAGGATATCTTGGGCATTGATAGCTGAGGGAGCCGTGATCTTACCCGTTTCGGGGCGGTTGATACCACACGCAGCCCATAGCACCTGTGACAACACTTGGTCAGAGATAGCTTTATCGCTAAAAGAACGACCTGAGTGGCGAGCCGACAGAGCTTCCATAAGGGTCATAGATGTCGATGGTTGGGGAGCAGGCAAGGTGATGTTTTGGGCTTGCAGCGAGCCAGTCATAGCTAGCGCAGCGAGTGCAAATAGAATCTTTTTCATTTCTTATCCATATTTACGCAACGTGATGAGAGGAAAAATTGGTCTATGAACGAGCCTACAAAGGGCTTTCATCAATAGCTCGTGGGCAGGGAAGACACGCATCTGAGCGTTGCGATAACAAAGAGGTGAACCGCTGACTCCACTGGACAAAAGTAACAATAAAATTCGGAAAAGCGCTCGTCTTATTGCGAAATATTGTACATTTGCACTGGCATCCATTATCATGAATCATTCAGCACGTACATCATATATATCTATGGGCACCTGGATACGCCAACGATTGGGCGGCAGAGTGCAGAAGATCGCAGTCAATGCGGGCTTCACCTGTCCCAACCGCGATGGCTCTGTGGGTACGGGTGGGTGCGTCTTCTGTAACAACGAGGCTTTCAATCCGTCCTATTGTGACCCACATCTCAGTGTGCGCGAGCAGATAGAAGCTGGCAAGAGATTCTTTGCTCATAAGTATCCGGATGCTCGTTACTTAGTTTACTTTCAAGCATTTAGCAACACGTACGCCCCTCTCACGCATCTAAAGCAGCTCTACGAGGAGGCGCTGAGCGTGGAAGGTGTGGTGGGACTGGTCATCGGCACGCGTCCCGACTGCGTAGATGCACCTTTATTAGAGTATCTCGGGGAGCTAAGCAAGCAGGTGTTTGTGTTGATCGAGTATGGTGTGGAGAGTTGTAACGATGACATCCTGCGTCGCATCCATCGTGGACATTCCTTCGCTTGTAGCCAAGAAGCCATTCGGCGAAGCCACGAAGCCGGGGTATATGTGGGGGCACACGTTATCCTTGGGTTACCGGGTGACACGCAAGAGATATGGCGTCAGCAGGCTGAAGCAATTTCGGCTCTTCCTATTGATGTTCTGAAGATTCACCAACTGCAGATTATCAAGGGCACGCCACTTGCCCACGACTATGCCAAAAAGCCTTTTCACCTCTTCACCGCAGACGAGTATGTGCGCACATTAGCACAATATATACGTCATCTACGGAGCGATATCGTGCTAGAACGGTTTGTCAGTGAAAGCCCCGCACGCCTATTAGTTGCCCCAAAGTGGGGATTGAAGCCTCAGGTTATTGTAGAACGGGTTAACCATCTCCTTACCACTGAAGAGTGATTCACCATTACCCACCTTATAGTATCGTCATCATAAGTATTATAAGGAAGATGACAAGATGTTGGTAATGATGTTTTTACCAAAGAATAGGTATTGTGTGAACGGCTAGAGGTTTGTATCTTTGCATCGTAATAAAAGCAGACGGTTCTTAACCGAGATACCGAGCGGATGCAGTGCGGTTACAGGGATAAGATGCAAAGTAGTGCTGCAAGAGATAACATGTGTCACTTGCGATTCATATCACACCTTGCCTCCATCGTATATAACCAATAACCTGCATCCGTTTCTTTTTCTCACTTAGCTTCAATTCATCCTTTACGTGCTTCATCTGAAGCGCCGCCATGTGCCGTGCAAGGCTGAATAATTCCTCGGGAATAAGTCTTGATAATGCAAAATGATGAAACTCTGAGTATAAAAAGTAGCTTTCTACCTATTAAGTGGTAGCAGAAGGGCGCAAATTTACCTTGTTTTTAGGTATTGCAACAGTGACGAAAACTATCTACCTTTGCATCAGAAAATAAGACAAATATAAAGCCATAACATCTTGTTCGCTAGAAAATAGATTTCATAATGTTTTTGTGTAATGCAAAATAAAATAGACCGGCTGTGAAGTCGGTCTATTTTTGGATGGATAAATATGTAGGTTTTACCATGTCAGAGTTTCAGCACGGAGATGTCAACGAGCTTGTTAGCAATGGCGTAGATCGTGAGACCGGCTGGTGAATGGATCTGAAGTTTGCGCGCAATGTTACGGCGATGGGTGATAACGGTGTTGGTAGAGATACACAGATGGTCAGCTATCTCCTTATTGGTCATGCCCTGCACCAAGGCTTTGATGACGTCTTTCTCACGCTCACTGAGCTGATCGCCCTTCTGCGCGCTCTGTTGTATCATGTGAGAGAGCTTGATGCTGGTGTCATCTTGGCGCGACTTGCGTTCCAAAGCATGGATAGCGGGTATGAGAATCTCGTTTTCCACATCGCCATGGAGCTGAAGCCACTCCTCATTATTATATATATCATAGAGCGTTGCCATCAGTTGGTTGTTGCGTAACATATCTGATGGCAGATACTTGATGATGATATTCTTGAGTTCCTTGAGCTTCTTGTTAATCTGTCCGTGGTGCTTAGAGAACGTGTCAATGTCATACTCGGCACTAGCATCGCCATCTAAGAGCTTCTGAACATAGGGGAACACCTTCTTGTCCTCAAAGCGCATGTGACTGGTTACGTCCTGCGCATACTCGTCATAGAGCTGCAGAATCAAGCGTCCGAGGTTGTCATTGGCATCCAAGGCGTCAGCCAGCTCTTTGCGGATAAAGGGCAATTGGAAGTCGACAAAGTAGACATGAGATGCCTTCAGATACCGCAACAAGGTGGGAACAGAGAGCCGCTCCACCACGTTAGGGTCATGATAACCATTGATCATGAAGTTGATCACAGCCAGAAACGTCGTCGAATCGACCTTCTGCTGGTTACAAACTTCCTCTACGGTACGCTCTCCGAAACCGAGATTGATACCGAAAGCATTCAGTGCCTGCAAGATGTTGTAGTTGTCCTGAATGATGGAGATCATCTTATCTCCACTTTCGTACATCTTGAGATTTTTCATATTGTATGCTACTTTATCTACGTTAATTTGCAAAAATACTTATTTATGTTGACCCCGACAATACCTAAAACTTAGGATTTGCACCCTTATTGCTATTTAATATCGGTGTCACAACATTAATAAACCAGCAAACCTACCACGCCACAAGCCAGCATCACAAGGATGGGGTTCACTTTCCACTGTTTCGTTGCAAAGAAAGCAACCACGAAAAGCGCCACGCTGAGGGCAAACTGGAATGTATCCTGGGTGGGCGAACCGAAGTTTTCACGATTCATCAGCAACAGCGCTGCTGCCGCAATAAGCCCAATGATGGTGGGACGCAAGGCTTTAAAGATGTTCTCCACGATGGGTTCGTCCTTATGACGAAGCAGATATCTGCTGATACAAATCATCAAAAGGAAGGGCAACCAGATGATAGACAACGATGCTAACACCGCTGCTAAAGTTCCTACCCACGACGGATAACCCTCATTGATGGCTGACACGTAACCCACATAGGTGGCTGCATTGATACCAATAGGGCCGGGGGTGCTCTGACTGATGGCTACGATGTCGGTAAACTCGGCATTGCTAAGCCAGTGATTCTTCATGACCACTTCGCCATAGATGAGCGAAAGCATGGCATAACCGCCACCGAAGTTGAAGATTCCTATCTTGGAAAAAACCAAAAAGAGTTTTAAAAACAACATGTGCGAAATGATTTGGTGAGACGATTACTTTGATTTCTTTTTATATCTGCCATACGCATAACCTGCGATACCAGCAACAAGGATTACCCAAACGGGAGATACACCTAACAGGGCAATCAGCAGACATGCTACAATAGGTATCCAAAAGTTGTACCGATTGAGCTTAGCGGTCTTCGCCATCGTGAAGCATGGCGCTGCAATGAGGGCGACAACGGCTGGTCTAACGCCTTTAAAGAAACGCGCTACCCACTCATTATCACGAAACGAATGAAAGAAAATGGCTATCAAGAGGATAGCAATGATAGACGGCAGAGCGATACCCAAGGCACCAACGATGCCTCCCCACACACCACGCAGCTTATAACCGATGTGGCTTGCCATATCTATTGAGAAGATGCCGGGCGTGGTTTGAGCCACCACCATGATGTCCATAAACTCTTGTTTGTCCATCCAGTGGTTGTTGTCAACAAACTCTTTCTCCATGATGGGTATCATAGCATAACCTCCACCAAGGGTAAATGCGCCTATCTTATTGCACGTCAGAAAGAACTTTAATAACATACTGTGAATCAGTTATAGTTGAATACAACTATAGTATCTATTATTAGTTGATTATCAATATTATACGCTCTAAACGGTAGAAAAGTGGCAATATGGATTCTATTTGGATACGAAACGACGAAGATTTAACGTAATTAACTTTCTATTACACCGAAATTACAAAAAATGTGGGTGATGTGGGGTGATTGGTGGTCTCCCCACATGTCTTTTATTGCCACAGAGGTTCGTTTTCCCAACCAGAAGGAAAACCAAGAGCAGCCTTGTCAATTTCTGGAAATGCAGCAAAGAGTTTATTCATCTTGTCACACATATCATTGTTTGGTGATATGATGTCAAGAAAATACTTGATGATGCACATATCA
>CAVGNV010000013.1:0-72049 GCA_963630695.1 Paratractidigestivibacter sp.
GGGCTCGTTAGGGACTTGCACCCATTAGACAATACACATGCTAGTCAAACTAAAAATCAAATATAATGGAAAATATATTTGTGGAGCGGAATACGGGAATCGAACCCGCCTCCCAGGCTTGGGAAGCCCGTGCACTACCGATGTGCTAATTCCGCAAACTTATTGATGGTCTTTGATTAGAAGCTAATGTAAAAAAGAAGGCTTAATAATCAAAGAGCCGATACCCGGACTCGAACCGGGGACCTACGCATTACGAATGCGTTGCTCTACCAACTGAGCCATATCGGCTAATGCAGTGCAAAAGTACATAGTTTTTTACGATTTGCCAAATTATTCGCCGTGTTTTTTCAACTATGTACTAGCATTGCTATAAGAAGGTTGCTTCACCTTATTTATTATATAGATGAAACATACGCTCCATCATTTGCCACTTCTCATCAGAGGTGGATCCTTTCACGCATTGTTGAAATTGCGCTACATAATCTTCCCATTCAGCTTGCTTGGGCATTGTGGCAAGCCTATCCATCACCTCATCCCAATGGAGCTCTGCGGGCATATCAACAATCATCACGAGGCGTGTTCCAAGGATATATAGCTCCATTTCCAAGATACCCACCTCACGAATGCCTTTCAAGATTTCGGGCCACGCTTCGGCTTCGCTATGAGCCTTACGATACAAGGCTATCAGGTCGGGATTGTCACGCAATTCCATCGTCTGCACATAACGCTTGATGGGTTGTGAATACACTTTTTGCTGATAACCTTTGGGGGCCATTGATTGATTCTCCATCGCGTTATTTTCTAAGTGCTAGATTGTAATTATAGTATTTTGGATTGCCCGTGATGTCTTCCAAAACATGTATAAATGGTGGGAAGACAACACTCTCGTTTTGCTGCATACCCTTGGTTTCAAGAATGATCAGATCCTGAACGGGTTCGAGGAAGTGATCCAACTCAAAGTATTGACCTTTCCATATAAAGCTACTACGCTCTTTATGGATAGTCTGGCGATAAGGATCAGCCTGCTGCAACAACGATTCGTAAAGGTTATTGCTGATTTGGCGTTCGGTTTCAAGCTGCTCGGTGGCAGATAGCCGCTTCTTGGTGGTAAGCACATTGACCTCCATACCATTCCAAAGACGTTTGCGCAGACGCACCTCACTTTGTGGTTCGGTAACGAGATAGGTCTGTGTGATATCGCTTTCGATAGAATCTGGAATCTGACCCGTCACCTTAACGATATATTTGCGCTCTTCGGTTATCGGTTGTGGAACACCCAATACGGAAGAAATCTCTTTGAGAACACGATTGAGCTTGTTGTCAAAATCTTCATGGTTATTGATCACACGCAGTTGAGGATGTTCAGCCCAAGCCTCTATCACCTTCTTATCCAACTGGCGTGCTAGCTCTATGCCTTCGGTTCGTGTGCTATTGGTGGCGGTGGTATAAAACTGTTCTGCACCATCTGCAGCCGAAACGAGATGCAACACCGCATCATAACGCTCCAAGAGCTGCCTATTGTTCACGCCTACCAGTCCGGTTATCTTGCCCCACATCTCCTTCGTCATATATGCCGAAATGTCTAGAGCACCTCGGTCGCAGATGATCAAGACGGGTTGTTCTATCTGTGAAGCCATCTTATAGAACTTATCCTCGAAAGCCAACTGCATCTCAAGCGTGGCTTTCTCACCTTCATAGAAGAAGTTTTGGTTCTTGGTAAGATAGTCCATACCCGCCTGACTGAATATCGTAGGCACTTCAGGAATGGTGAACACTTTATATCCCAAACTAGAAAAGTGCTCAATCACTTTAACCAAAGCGGATGTTTTTCCGGCACAAGGGCCACCGGTGAGCACGATGGTTTTGATATGATCCATTTCTTATCTATACAGTTTCGTTAATCTTTCCATTCTTCTCCTCTGATCCACGTGGTCTGACAACCGAGCGACTGGGCTGGCGCAATGTCATTCTTCATGCTATCGCCTACCACCATCACATCGGCAGCAGCTAACCCCATACGCTCTAGCGCTATAGTAAAGATTTGTGGATCAGGTTTGCGCACACCCACGGCGGCGCTTTCTATCACATGATCGAACAGGTCACGTAGATGCATCTCTTCAAGCACAGTCTCCAGATTGCCATAGAAATTGCTTACCAACGCTAAGGGGTAGCGTTTCTTTAGCAAGGTGAGCATTTCCCTACTTTCTGTCACCACATCACAGGTTCTAGCATAGAGCAGCTCTAACAATTGATTCTTCGATTGTTCGATATCCACCTTATCATCCATAAACATCTGATGGGTGGACAGATAGCGCATCTGCAAGTGGAGCTTGGTAGCCAATGTGGTTCTGAATGTGTCATTCGGTTGGATTATAGATTGGCTTCCAAGCGTGCGTTCGCCATAGACATAGGCTTCCTTGAAGTGTTCCCATGTCACAGGCACGCCCAATCGTTCGTAGGCATGCCAAATCACTTTACCCCAATGACAACCTTGCGTATCAAGGGTGCCGCCATAATCAAACAAATAGCCTTTAATCATAGTGTATCTAGAGTTTTGCCATCATACGTCTACAAAGACTCTCGTGACGCTTGTGCATATAAACATAAACCATGTTGAAAAATACGATCTCAATCAATAGATAGAGCCAAGGACAACCTAACAAGCAGGTAATATAGATGATAATGGCACGTGCATTGAACGTTAGGAAGTTGGCCATAGGCATCAATGGACGACTACCTGCCAAAAACTCATCCTTCCATGCTTGCGGAACGTGTTCCACATCACCATATTTGTCATACATCGTCTTAAGCATCTTTTGGAACAATGGGGTGCGACGCTCTTGGCTCTTGCAATAGTTTTGATAGTTGCCGTGGAAAGCGTGTTCCCAAAAAGCACCTTTCTTGGGTAGGTTCTCCACTATCTCGTGTTCCTTTGCATAACTATCTAGTTCAGAACCTTCCTCGCCTTTCAAGAAGAATAGATGAATTTGGCGATAATAGTCGCTCAAGGAGCTTTGAGGCGAATGACATAGGAAGCCCGCTATTGCAGCAAAGGCAAATCCCCACAATCCCCAAGCCACCTCTGTACCGGGAATAGGCTGATGCCATAATCTCACCACGATGGCTAGGTAGATGCAAAAGAACCATACGTCACCTGCAAAGCCATCAAGACATCGACCTACAAGAGAGCGCTGGTTGGTGAGACGAGCGAGTTGACCATCGGTGGAATCGCAGAAGTTGGCAAACATCAAGAGGATGATTCCGAGAACGTTGTATGACAAAGCCTCATAATGAAACATCCAACCAGCAGCCACACCTAGCACGATGGACAGCAACGTTATGGTGTTGGGATGGACGCCTAAACGTTTCCAAATCAATGCAAAGAATAGACCTATCGGTCGGGTGAAGTAGATATCTATGGTTTCTTCAGTATCATTAGATTTAAACGACTCATGAAGGAGCGTCTTAAATGATTTCTTATTGCTCATTAATGTTGATTTTAAATTCTAATAAATAGGATTGAATGAATATCTGCGCCGTGTTTATCGCACCAGACTTGCTATGGCGCAAGCGGCTTCTTCTCGACACCGCGAATAGCTGGGCCAATCATTAAAGTCGATGATGACAATTTGGCCGTTAGCATCTATAATCGCATCGCCACCATAGATTGGCACGTTGGCGGCGTGGGACACTTGGCTAGCATACGTTTGCAACTGTTGTTCAGAGAACTGGTAGTGATGTGCTGTGCCGTTTCTTTCCTCATCACCAAACTTACTGATGCCATCGTCACTAGGATAATAGTAACGAAAGAAGCTAGTATCGCGTACACCATAAAACTTTATCAAGTCGCCTTCGACGTGTTTCTGTATCTGCCAGTGGGTTATGCCTCTTTCCTTAAACTGCAGTATAGCTTGATCTAGGTTCTCCCTTGATTCGCAGAACACTACATCCGATGCTCCTTGTGCTGCCATATCGCTGCGTTTCAACCAAAAAGGGCCTTCGCCTTCGGCTGAAGGATAAGGAACATGAGCTTGTTGCATGAGTTGCTGCAAGCGCAAACGATCACAAGCTCTTACTCCTTCGGAGGGATTCAGCACACATACACCACGTTGCCCCACTTGTTGCAATAGCTGCAAGGTGCTAGATTGACGCCCCATCGTAAAAACCACATCTGCCTCATAGAGACGAGACGCTGTTGATTGATTAGAGAGACATTCTTCGGGAATAATCTCACCATCAAACATCTGCACCACGGCAGAGAGGATAGCTAGATCCTTTTCTACAGAATTGGGCGAAAAGCAAGAAGCCCTTTGTATGCCGTAAACTCTCATTCGGCACTCACTCTTAAGAACTGTTCGGCTTTTGCTATATCGCTTACATGATCTATATCTAGCACCTTGCTGAAAGACCAGGCCTTCAATTGTTGGCCTTCATGGATCAGTTCACGTTGAAAATTGCGCATTCGGCTCTTCCCACTTTCCACACATCGTGTGAGTGTGCCTAAGGCTTTGGGGGTTAAGCCATAGATTCCACCTGAGATATAACGTGCCTCAGCTGGTGCTTGATCAAGAAAGCCCGTAATCTGCATATCAGCGTTGACATCGACATAGAGGGGTTTTTCGTCATCAATATAATCGGTAACACCCATCACACCATCATATCCTTCGGATATAGCCTGTTGGAAATAGCTGATATATTGAGCAAACTCCTCCGAACGGAAAATGGTATCTACCGTGGTCAACACAAATGGCTCATCACCCTTTAGCAATCGGGAGAGCTCATAGAAACTATGCATCGAACTAGGAGTGGTTTGACTTATATACTTTAATGGCACATGCTTGCCATTCAGTCCTTCTCGCTGAAGCATCTGCAGATGTTGTTCCACCTCTGGACGTATTTTGTTGCAAATCACATCCACCTCAGTAGCGCCATGATGAACAAAGATACGAATCAAGCGATCTATTAATCGTTCACCACAAACACTTATCAATGGTTTGGGATCAGCAACCCCTTCTTGACTCAATCGAGAGCCTTCTCCCGCAGCTATAATGGCATATTTCATATTGCAAAGATATAAAAATATTAGGATATCACACGATTAAGAATCTTAATTCTACTTGAATAACGAACGAAACAAGGGTGGTATCGGTGTTTCAAACTCCATTCGTCTATGTGTGACCGGATGATAAAAGCACAACACATAGGCATGGAGACAAAGTCGATGGATGGGATCGTCTCCGTTACCATACTTCACATCACCACACACGGGATGCCCCATGTCTGCGCTATGTACACGTATCTGATTCTTGCGACCTGTTTCCAATCTATATTCTACCAGCGAATGCGTGGTGGTACGATCAAGCACAAAGAAATGGGTCACGGCATATTTGCCTCCGTTATCCACAGGAGAACTGAATGTGACGTAGGCTTTGTTGTCTTTAAGCCAGTTGGCTATCGTTCCTTCATCATCTTCCATCTCTCCACTTACCACGGCTACATATCGACGGTCATACACGATGTGATGCCAGTCGTGTTCCAAGAGTTGTTCCGTTTGCAGATCTTTAGCATATATCATCAAGCCCGATGTGTCGCGATCAAGGCGATGGACCACATGTGCCGTACAGCGTTGCTTGGTCTTATGGAAATAATCGTCCAGCACGGTCTTGACATTAAGCGACGAATGACCTGCTGCCATGGACAAGATCCCGGGTTTCTTCTCTATCACAACGAGGTACTGATCTTCATAGACGATATTGATATATTTGCTCTTAAACTGATTGGCTTTTTTCGATTTGCTCACGCTGACTTTATCGCCTTTATAGAGTGGGTGGTCAAACTGCGTAACAAACTTGCCATTGACCTTTACTCCTCGATTCTTTAGCGTAGCTTTAATCTTGTTCTTGCTTTCAGGGACGTTTGTAAGCAACCATTCTAGCAAAGAAGAAGCCGCCTCAACGGTGAAGCGGCTATAGTTATCTTTATTATTGTTCGTTGTCAATTGCTTCATAACGCAAAGTTACAAACTATTTATGGGTTAGGCAAATGCTTCTTAAGAAGATTGTCATAATCGGCATAACCCTTTAAACTCTGCAACAGAGGATGATTTATTATTTCATAAAAATCATCACAGCCTTTTTCTATAGCGAGTTCAAGGTAACGCACAGCCATAGGTTTATCTCCTAGCAAAGCATAGAAGGCTGCAGCATAGAGATATGCTTCTTTTTGTTGTTCGGGTGTGTCCAGTATGGTTTGCAACGTTGCTTTGGCCGTCTGATCGATACCTAAAAAATGTTGTGAGAGGAAAGTGCAATAAGTGGGATTATCCTCGTCTTCATTTTCTATTGCATAACGGAAAGCACCATTTGCTTCGTCGATTCGTCCTTTCTTCAAGTATAACCATCCTTTCCAAAAATAAGCACACTCTTCACCGTAAGGATGCTGCTCTATTATCTGATTTAGTTCGGAAAGCACTTTCTCATCTTCTCCTCCTTTCAGAAGTCGTATGAAAGCACGTTTATAGAATAAGTTCATATCTTCTGGGTTATCATTTACGAGCGTGTCTAGAACACCTATCGTCTTATCATACATTCCTTGATACGCATACCAAACAGCCTTCACTTGCAAAGCTGTATTTTTGCTTTCTAATGTATCTTTGGCTAAAATCAAAGCTTGCTCCATAAAAGGCACCGCCTCATCAAATTTTCTCTCTCCCGTATAAAGCGCAGCTATAGAGGATGCATAAGAAGATTTGGGTTCTACGGTCAAAAGCTTCTTTAACCAACCTATCGCTTCTGCTTGTTGTCCCGCATTGGAGTTTAATGCGGCCAACATCCTAAGATAGTATACGTTATTTGGCTCCGCCGTGTGACGTGCCAATAGTCTTTCGTTGACTAGAGTTGCAGTTGTATCAGCATAAGCAAACAACATCTTTACCGAACTAGGTAGATCTAAATGGTCTAGACACATGTCTATCGCTTTTTCTTGCTGTTGGTTCAAGAAATAGCATGCTGATAAAGCCATATAAGCGACGTCATTTATAGAGTCTTTAGCCAAGATCTGTTCTGCATAGCTTTGCACGGTTTCGAGGTCTCGAGCTTGCCAAGCATATTGCACCAGGCTAAGCATATCGTCCGTAGCATCATTGGGATTCAGTTTTATCGCCATCTTACAATCAGCAATAGCCTCATCTTCCATTTCAAGCACGTCATAGACTCTAGCACGCATACTATATGCCAATGCCAACTGAGGATATTCTTTTATGGCTTTGTTGGCTATCTTTAATGCATTTTCTTGATTATCACTGCCTAGTTCGGCATACGCCAGCATTTCATACAAAGACACTCGCAGAGCAGAATCCTTTTTGGATGTGTATTTCAATCCCTTTTCAGCCGCCATCTTTGTTGAATCTAACTCTAAGGAACCAAAGTACATCTTCGAGAGCAGAAGCCAAGCTTCGCTATTCTTTGGATTCTCCGCCAACTCCTCAGACAAACACTGACGACATTCATCATACTCTTCATTTTCCAATGCCTCCTCACACAACTTGACTCGTTGGTTTTCTTGCGCTTGCATGGCTGTCGCTGCGCTCAACTGCAATACCAATCCTAGTAGAAAATAAAAACAAAAGTGCTTCATGACAAATCTTTATTAAGTTATATTGTTTGACAATCACTATACAACAAGACAAAGATAAGCAATAAATCTGAGGTTCACACACTTTTCTATAAAAAACATTCATGATGTGGCAGAAAAGTCATTAACCTACGAAAAGGACAGATTTATATTATAAATGGCAAGAAAGTAGTTTATAATTGATAAGTAATAAAAAGGCTGATACCTCGTGCGAAGTATCAGCCTTTTTGGTATCAACAGTGATTCCTTACCGAATAGAATCAACTAGAAATGGAATTTCACATCAATGCCCATTTGGAATGGATGACCAAGTTGAGCGAAGGTAAGTTTCTCACCCGTTGCCGAACTTTGCACTACGAATGTGTTGTATTTTGTGTCGGTAATATTGCGAGCCCAAATATTGATAGTCATTGGTCCAAAGTTGCCTAACACATGCGCACCAAGGGTAGCATAGAAATTCTGGCTAATTGTATTAGCCTCATTCCAATAAGTTTGTCCTTGCCCAGCAACGTTCAATCCGAATGTTACATCACGAAGATGGAATCGGTTGGTGGGATCAAGAAGGGCGTTAGGGTCAATACCAATGGTATAGTCGGCTGTTGCAGAGAAGGTGTGTTGAGGCACATAAGGCACTTTCTTATCTTTATAATCAACCACTTCATACGTCTTTCCGTTGCGTACAGAGTCGCTATACTCATCAAATCGCGAAGAAGTGAATCCATAGCTCACGCTATAAGAAAGTTGATCGTTAAGCGCTGCACCACGCAAGGTCGCTTCCAAACCGCACGAATGACTCTTTCCTGCATTGGTCATCATTCGGCCAAAGCCATAGATGCCAGACATTACCGAAAGCTGTTGGTTACGTATCTGCATGAAGAACGTAGCCACATCTAGCTTCACACTACCACCCAACAGATTAAGGTGTGTACCTAGCTCATAGTTCCACGACGTTTCAGGCTTGTACGAAATCGTGTTTCTGATGTTGTTATAGGTAGCATCATCATGTTCAATAGTGATATCTCCTGCTTGTCTTACGTTCATTGCCGCAGAAGCTAGTTCGTTCTGAAGAATGTCCGAGAACATCTGAATGTTATATCCTCCTGCTCGATACCCTTTGGTAAACAACGCATAGATGTTGCCACCATCAGCCAACTTATATGTCAGTCCCACCTTGGGAAGGAACTGATTGAAGTGGTTCTTTTCCGAATGGTTAAGTTCAGAGAGCAGAGAAGCTTTCACCTCTTGTCCCATTACCGTTTCATCCATCTGCAATGTGCTTCGTGTTGCATAATCGACCGCTACATGACTGAAGTCGTATCGAGCGCCAATAGTTGCAACCCATGATTTACCTAGTTCGATATTACTCTCATGATACAATCCTAGGTTGTATGTTGGTGTATGGAACAATCCAGGAACCGTTCCCATCGTCATATTCACCTGAGCGCCACCAGCCGCAGCGATAGCTATCTTAGCAGAAGCAGCAGCGGTGGTTTGGGCTGTCGCTGCATCCATACCTGTAGCTATCAACTTCTGATAGATGCTCTGCGTCATGCTTCCTAGGATGGCATTGTAGACGTATGTAGACGTTTGGTTTGACAGATAAGTATTCATGTCATTGCCAAAGGTTACAGGAGCTTCTGTACGAAGCCATGAATAAGAGGCAAATCCACCAAAGGTCCAGTGCCAAAAACCATCCCCACGACTCTTGAAGGTGAGTTCTTGGGTGAGCGAGTTTTGCAGTTGCTTCTCTTGCATATACATATAATCCTTTGGCATATAGTCGATATCCATCAGCATATCATCATCAAGAAGCTGATAGGTCGTCATGCTATTAAACTCAAATGACTTACCTACATACTTAGCACCAACACCTGTGTTGAGCATGTTTCGACGATAAGTGCCTTGACGATTGGTATTGGGATCTTGCGTTCCAGCCTTCAGTGCATAATAAGGTGATGTGATAGAAGCCGAACCTATCATATCTTTGGTAACCACCTGACCATAGGCAAACCCATTTTGATGGGTATATTGATAATCAGCGATGAAGTCGACCTGCCATCTATCGGTTGGTTTCCACAACAATCGGCCTCTTCCGCCAAACTCGTCATAGCTATCAGCACGTTCTCCGTTATATTGGTTAGCCAAGTAACCATTTGTTCCATCATAGAAACCCGACACGGCATAAGCCACCTTATCGCTCAACTTCTGATAATGGCTAACCTCCGCTTTGCGCCAAAACTTTGTTCCCACAGATAGCGAAACGTCGGTTCCTTGATAAGCAAACGGATTCTTGCTATACATACGTATCAGTCCTCCTTCGGTATTCATACCATAAAGTGTTCCCTGTGGTCCGTGCAACACATCCACACGATTCAGATCGTAGGTATGAAAGTTGAAAGCGCTCTTGCTCTGAAGGGGCATTCCATCGAGATAAACACCCACCGCAGGAGAACTGATTCGCGATCCGATGCCACGCACATACATTGCTGATGTGATTCGGCTACCATATTCGGGCATTGAGAAAGACGGAACGAATGATGACAACTGACGTAGGTCTTGCACATGAAGGCTAGTCAACTGATCTAGCGAGAACGAAGTGCTACTCAGTGGCTGCTGACGTAACCGGAAGGTCTCTTTAGGTTGCTCTACCACCACCACTTCATCTATATCATACACGCGGGCAGAGTCATTCATTACAGGTTGGTTATCTTTCTCTCCTTCTGGCATTGCATAGGTTGACAATGTCAATAGAGAGCAAAAGAACAACGCGTTAGAACGATTAATCATTGGATTATATCTTTATTGAGTTTATTTACTTACTTAGAATTACATTTCATACCAAGGTACAAAGGTAGAAATACCTTTTGTATCTTCCTTTGCAACTGCTTGATATTAATAGTTTTTTAAGTTATTTAATGACTGAAATCAAGGTTCATTTATTCATTCAGCGCCCCACATTTTGGGCAACGACCTTTACGGCGAAGCTCCGCACCGCAATTGCCACAATAATACTTCACACGGAGATGGCTGAAATATCGTTTCAATGCAAACCACATATAAGCCACCAAGATCACATAGCCTATATAATAAAGCGTTGACACCGAGAAAAGGATGTAGTTGAATGCGCACACGGCACCAAGCCCAGCCATGTACAAGAGGGCTTCACGAGCATTGAGTCTTCGCAAAATATCATCCACAGCAGCAATACCCAAGATAGGAATAGCCCACACGAAGATCAAGAACGCTTGAAGCAATAAGGGTTGTGTGAAGGGATTAAGCGATGGATGAAAATAGAACTCACGCCATTGCTCGGGAGCAAACAGTTGAATACTGGCATAGAAGGTAGCACTCATCGCCACAACCAATGCCAACAACGTAGGATAGAACGAATCAATATCGTTGAAATGTACGATTTTACCTCTACCACGCATCTGCTTCACCACTATATATGCAATGGCTATCAAGGTAATGATTACTAAGAAGATGATCAGGTGGGTATCCGAGAACACGGAGATAAACATCGATATGGAGTCGTCTGGATCCACTTGCTGCAGAAGCCGATGCTCATGCACCCACCCAAACTGACTATTCTCGGTTGCCACTTGCACCCAAACCGAGTCTATCGTATCCGAGGGAAGAATGCGAATATCTGCCACCACCAATGCGTCGTTCTTCTTAACCTGGAACGAATCTACGAGAAAAGCAAACACCTTCTCTTCGGGCAACTGCCGTATAAGACCGAAGGAGTCTGATTTTACCACGAAGTTGAACCCCACATGATAGTGATGTTTATAAGCAAAGTAGAGCGAATCGAGCTGCAACGAGTCAAGCGTAGCTATCGTATCGGTTTTGATAGCCATCGCACTGTCTTGCAATCGAAAACGACTCGGCGTTTTCTTGTGGTAGCAACCACACAGAATCAAGACCATCAGCAGCACTGGAATCAGTCTACTATATCGCATAAACATTCATTTGACAGTGTTTACAATCAAACTCTAGACGGAAACGCCCACGGTCTTTTAGCTCCAAGCACAAGGGTTCTTTCCATTGTGGCTTTCTTCCACCACGCTTTACACAATAACCCAAACTATATCTCAAGCAATGACGACATTGCATCACCAAGAGAGGTTGTGCCGATTGTTTTGTTGCGGTTCGCTCAAAGGCTGACAACTCCGCTGACAATCCACACGATTGATAAAACGTCACAGCATCCGCATTGGCTATATTGAATAGGTATGGAGTGACCGCATATTGTGGGGCGTTAACCTCAAGGGGAGAAGCGCCCTTCATATGGTTGCTCGTTGTGGATGAAGAGAACTCAGTGCGAGTATTTAGGGTTTCATCCGCTATCATCTGCGGCAACGTATCGCAGATAGATTGACGTATCTCTGATATGACACTATTAGGCACAAAGAAGGTTGTCGCATCATCCACAAACGTGATATGGGATAAGGTGAATATCGATGCACCCAACTTTGCTAGTTGACGGCGTACGTTCTCTTCCTGTGGCTTTTGCGCTTTCTCTAGTTTGAGCGACCGCTCGCAAAGCGTTTCAAATGCCGTTCCAGCCTCACCCAAATCTACATTCACCAGACATCTCACTCCTTCCGCATCAGCAGCCCAACGGACATTGATAGGTATCTTACGTTTAGCGGTCTCACCTTGCAGTTGATGTTCAAACACCTGGTCTTGGTTTCGATACAATGCTTGTCCAGGATGCAGATTCTGTGGCATCTTAAACGGATAGAGCCGATTGCCCACCACCTTATTAACACGGAAGCCTTCGAGCTGTTTCTGATCATTGAGGTAGCACAACCCGTCCCCATTGGCAAATGATGCCGTTCCTGCTACGTTGAAACTATCCCGTCGCAGTTCTTTCACCTTCCCTACATACTCGCCAAGAGCTTTCGGGGTATGAGGCGAAAAGATATCGGGTTGTCTTCCTTTAAGGAAATAATGGGTATAGCCGCGATTGAATGTTTTCTTCAGATTAGGTTCAAACGTGGGCACGCTACGTCCCAAACTAGCTCGGCGATAGCGCTTAGGATGTTGTGCTACTAGCCTATCCAATGCTTCACTATATGCTGCCACTACGTTCTTAACATAATTGATGTCCTTCAGACGCCCTTCTATCTTGAAGGAACAAGCACCAGCTTGAGCCAGTTCTTCGAGATGATCTATTTGGCAAAGGTCTTTCAAGGACAACAGATGACTTTGGGAAAGAATGGTTTGTCCGTCAGCATCCACTAGGTTGAAGGGCAAACGACAAAACTGCGCACACTCGCCTCTATTGGCTGAACGCCCAAAGCAATATTGCGAAGCATAGCACACACCGCTATAGCTAACGCATAAAGCACCATGAACAAATACTTCCAACTGCACATCAGGGTTCTGCTCGTGTGCCTGAGCTATCTCCTCTACGGACAGTTCGCGGGCTAACACTACCCTACCGAAGCCTTGCTTCTTGAGCCAAGCCACCTTGTCACCGCTACGCGAGTCACACTGCGTGCTCGCATGTAGTGCCACCTGTTTATCTATCCCTTCGGCCTTGATACGCTGAAGCAATCCCATGTCTTGAACCAGAAGGGCATCCACACCTACAGCCACCAATTCACGGATAAGCTGAAGCGTGTCATGCATCTCTTGATCATAGATGATTGTGTTTACCGTCACATGTACCCGCACACCAAAGCGATGCGCATACTGACACAACGCACCGATATCCTCAACGCTATTGCCTGCTTGCTGACGAGCACCAAAGCGACTAGCGCCGATATACACGGCATCTGCTCCATGATCAATGGCAGCCTTACCACATTCTAGATTCTTGGCAGGAGCCAATAGTTCGATCGTTTGCACCATTCTTCTTTATCGGATTGCGTCTATATTATAAGGTGTTGCTTGATATACGTAATAGTTGATCCAATTGTTAAACAACAGATTGGCATGCGCACGCCATCGCACCAACGGCGGATTAGCCGGATTATCGTCTTTATAGTAATGACGTGGCATCTCCACATCATCACGTTTGCCAAAGTCGCGGCGATACTCCTTATCCAAGGTGTCTGCGGCATACTCTAGATGGCCCGTCACATAAAACTCCCTACCCTTTCGGCCCATAACCATTGATATACCGCTTTCGTCGCCACTGGCAAGGATTTTCAATTCACCTATACCCTCTAGGTCGCCTCTATGTATCTCGCTATGCCGGCTATGTGGCATAAAGAACACATCATCAAAGCCGCGAAAGATAGGCCATCGATCAGGCACGGTGTGTTGTGGGAAGATGCCAAAGAGCTTTTTAGGCAATGGATATTTGGGAACACCATAGAAGTGATACAGCGCTGCCTGTGCTGCCCAACAGATATAGAGCGTCGATGTGACGTGCGTGCGTGCCCAGTCAAAGATAAGTTTGATCTCATCCCAATAAGTAACATCTTCAAAGGGAAGTCCTTCTACGGGCGCACCGGTTACTATCATACCATCAAACTTCTGCTTACTGAGCGTATCAAAGTCTTTATAGAACATCATCATGTGCTCAATGGGTGTATTCTTTGGCGTGTGACCCTTGAGCTTCATGAAGCTGATATCTATCTGAAGCGGTGTATTAGAGAGCAGACGCACAAGATCGGTCTCAGTAGTTATCTTTAATGGCATTAGGTTGAGGATAACGATTCGCAGTGGACGTATATCTTGACTATGTGCCCTAGTCTCGTCCATCACGAAGATATTCTCCCTTTTCAGTATTTCTATTGCCGGCAATAAGTCGGGCAGTCGTAAAGGCATAATGTATCAATTAGTTTCTGCAAAGTTACATATTTTTCCGTTGTGTTACGGTTTTCCTTTCCATAAAAAACGCAAAAAGCCACCGAATGTCTACATCCATAGAGATTCGGTGACTTAGGCTTTCCTACAATCTGTCAAATACTATGATTATAGGGATATGTTTGGTTTATTTTACCAAAGTTGGAGACGCTGGCTTTCGGGCAAGAACATCTTGTCAGTCTGCTTCACACCAAAGGCATCGTACCATGCTTGAACGTGAGGCAAGGCACCATTGACACGCCACTTACCCAATGAATGAGGATCGCTCTTTGTACGGCTGCGTATTTCTTTCTCTGTGATGTTAGCTGCCCAAACACCTGAATAAGCGATGAAGAAGCGCTGGTCAGGTGTGAAACCTAGAAGGTTCTTTGCTTTCTGACCCTTTGTAGCTTCTTTGAAAGCAGCATATGCAACCTGTAGACCTCCGTGGTCAGCGAGGTTTTCGCCCAAGGTATGATGACCATCAGCGTTTAGATCAGGAAGCACCTTGATGTTGCTAAAGAAAGCAGCATAGAGCTCTGCACGCTCATTGAATCCTTTGGCATCGTTAGCTGTCCACCAGTCGGTCATGTTACCTTCCTTGTCATAGTGGCGTCCCTGATCATCAAAGCCGTGAGTCATCTCATGACCGATAACCACACCAATGGCACCATAGTTGAATGCGTCATCAGCCTTAGCGTCAAAGAAAGGATACTGCAAGATACCAGCGGGGAAGCAGATCTCGTTAGTGGTAGGATTGTAATAAGCATTGACCGTCTGAGGAGACATAAGCCACTCGTCACGGTCTACAGGCTGACCTGCTTTGTGCTCGATATCATATTGATCCCAGAACTTACGACAAGCCTGAATGTTCTCATAATAAGACAGTTCGGGATTGATAGTAAGGGCGCTCAGATCCTTCCACTTATTAGGATAACCCACCTTTACATAGAAGGCTGCAAGCTTAGCCTGTGCTGCAGCTTTGGTGGTGTCGCTCATCCAGGTCTGTGCCTCGATGCGCTGAGCAAGACTCTTCTGCAGATTGGCCACGAGGGTCTCCATGCGTTTCTTGCTTGATGCGGGGAAATACTTTTCGCAGTACATCTTTCCAAGCGCCTCACCCATCTGACCTTCCACCTGTGATGTGGCACGCTTCCACAATGGATAATCCTCCTTTGTGCCACGCATGGTCTTAGAGAAGAAGTTGAAGTACTCTGCACGAACGTCATCGCTCAGATAGCTAGCAGATGAAAGGATCACGCTCCACTCCATACGAGCACGTAGCTCGTCAGCTGTTTGTGTAGCAATGAGCTTATCAAGACCTGCCATGAAAGCGGGTTGACCCACTACCATCTCTTGAATGTACTTTGAGTCAATTCCTTCAGCGTTGCAGTATTTCTCCAGTTGCAAGTTAGGATATTTCTCTGCAAACTCCTTCAAGGTCATCTTATTATAGTTGGCCTCAACATCACGAAGCTCCGTGCTGCTCTTAGAGACAAAAGACAGCGCCGTCTCGAAGCGAACGATATAGTCGCGTTTCTGCTTTGCCTGTGCCTCACTGAATCCATATAGCTTGAACATATTCACGATGTGCTGGCAGTAAGCCGAGCGAATCTCTGCGGTAGAGGGATCATTGTCTAGATAGTAGTCCTTCTGTCCAAGGGTCAATCCGCCTTGGTAGAGGGTCAAGATATTCTGCTTTGCATTCTTTTCATCTGAACCAAAGCCCATTCCCATAGGCACACCATATCCATAGCAAGCATACTTGCGCTGGATGGCTTGAAGATCTACCACGGTCTTAGCGTTCTCTATCTCGCTGAGCAAAGGCTTTACGGGAGCCACACCTTCCTTGTTTCTGCGCACTGAATCCATAGCAAGCTTGTATAGGTCGCTCAGTTTCTGTTCTGTAGATCCTTGTGCAAACTTCTTCTTATTAAGCAGTTCGCTCAGTATCTGATTGATACGCTTGTTGTTATCTTCCTGCAATTGGTCAAAGCTACCATAACGCGAGTAAGCTGCGGGTAAGGGGTGAAGCTTCTGCCAACCACCAGTGGCAAACTGGAAAAAGTCCTCTGTAGGATTAACGGTGCGGTCAAGATTCTCCTCGAGAATACCCGCCTTGTTCTGTGCCATTCCTACGATTGGTGCTGATGCAATCATCATCATGGGAATGAGTTGTTTTAAATTCATAATCTATTATCATTAAAGTTACATATATCTATAACGCTGAATTGCTCTTGTTATTATCAATATGTAGAAATATTATAATTGTTCTTGTTCTGTTTCTAGTTTCTCGGATAGTTCCATCCATTCGTTGTTGGCTTCATCAAGCGCTTGGCGTGTGGTGGTATACTCGGTTACAAGCTGCATATCTGATGCTTTCTGGGGATCCATAAACAGTTGGTCTAGCTCCTTGATGCGCTTCTCCATAGATGCGATACGTTTCTCACACTCTTCCACAGCGCGCTGCGCCTTGCGTATCTTCTTCTGCTGTTCCTTACGTTCTAGATAAGATTGCTTACCTGCAGCGTCAGTTGTCTCTTTTGAACCATTAGAAGAAGAGGCGGTAGCCTTCTGTGTCTGTGCACTGGCCTGCAAAGCGAGGTCGATGTCACGCTGGCTGCCTATACCCTCTCCCGTGATACCATGGCAGCTACTTAACCAGTCGTATATACCGCCCAAGTGTTCGCGCACGATACCTCCGCCAAACTCATAGACCTTGGTCACCAATCCATCAAGGAACTCACGGTCATGGCTGACAATGATGGCTGTACCATCAAAGGCACGAATGGCTTCCTTAAGCACGTCCTTAGATGGCATATCGAGGTGGTTGGTAGGCTCATCGAGGATGAGGAGATTGACGGGGTCAAGCAAGAGGCGTATCATTGCCAAACGGGAGCGTTCGCCGCCTGATAACACTTTCACCTTCTTGTCAGCGGTCTCGCCACCAAACATGAAGGCGCCTAGAAGGTCATTGATACGAAGGCGCATCTCGCCCGTTGCCACCTGATCTATGGTGTCACGCACCGAGAGGGTCTCGTCAAGCAATTGGGCTTGGTTCTGAGCAAAATAGCCTATCTGCACATTATGAGCTATCTTGAGGTTGCCATCGAAGGGTATCTGATTCATGATACACTTCACAAGCGTCGACTTTCCTTCACCATTGCGTCCTACGAAAGCCACTTTCTCGCCTCGCTTGATGGTGAGATTGACATCATGGAACACGTTATGCTCACCATAGGTCTTGCTCACGTCTAGGCATATCACAGGATAATCGCCCGAGCGAAGGCATGGCGGAAACTTCAGATGCATAGCCGCGTTGTCCACCTCATCAATCTCGATGGGCTGAATCTTCTCCAACTGACGTATGCGTTGTTGCACCTGGACGGCTTTCGTGGCTTGATAACGGAAGCGTTCTATGAAGGCACGGGTGTCAGCTATCTCCTTTTGTTGGTTTTCCCAGGCACGTTTCTGCTGCTCCCGACGTTCCTTGCGTAGCACCACATACTGATCATACTTCACACGATAATCCTCCACATGCGCACAGGTAATCTCTAGGGTGCGATTGGTCACATTATTGATAAACGCTCGGTCGTGGCTGACTAACAACAATGCTTTGGCGCTTTGCTTGATAAACTGCTCCAGCCACTGTATAGATTCGATATCAAGGTGGTTGGTAGGCTCATCGAGCAACAATACGTCTGGATTGCGAAGCAGGATCTTAGCTAGCTCCACACGCATACGCCATCCACCAGAAAACTCTTTTGTGGGACGATCAAAGTCCGCTCTGCTAAAGCCCAGTCCAACGAGGGTGCGCTCTATCTCAGCTTCGCAATTATCACCCCCTATCATCATATAGCGATCATGCAGTTGGGTAAATCGTTCCACCAAGTCGGCATACGACTCACTTTCATAGTCGGTTCGGTCAGCCATCTCTTGCTGCATACTCTCAAGCTGCTGTTGCATCTTAGTGGTATCAGCAAACGCCTTGCGAGCTTCTTCCTTAACCGTGGTGTCATCGGATAGCTTCATGACCTGTGGCAGATAACCGATGGTGGTATCGCTGGGGATAGCAACCACGCCCGATGTGGGTTGTTGCAATCCACATATAATCTTCAACATCGTCGACTTGCCCGCACCGTTCTTACCTACAAGGGCAATACGGTCATGGTCATTCACCACAAAACTCACATCATGGAAAAGTGGCTTCACGCCAAACTCCACGGTCAGATTCTCTATTGATATCATTCGATTTGTTTCTTTTTCATTCTCCCTCAGATAACAAGAGAGCCGCCTCTTCGTCTCAAAGAGACTATGCTTGATATTATTTCACTGCAAAGGTAGTAAAAAATAATGTGTCTATGAAATGTGGTAGATAAGAGTTTGATTTGTCAGAAAGCTTCTATCAAGAAGGAAAACCGTTCGTTTTACCATCCTACTAAGGTGGTATTAAAAAGAAAAACAATTTATTTTTCCACCATTTTTAATTTAATTTGCTTGGAAAAATAAATTGTTTTTATTTCTAATAGAATAGCTTTTACATCACAAGAATGGCTGTTTGGGCTGACGAAGGATAGGATTTGTTACGCCAAAAGCACGTCAGTCATGAGCACCTACCTATGTTATGCTCCCATCATACGGACCCCGTGCCGATATCTAAGGTTGTGTGCGATAAAACGCAAGCAGTGCTTTCCACACGTCTTTCTGCTCATAGCGTTCATGTATGATGCCGCGAGCGTTATACCCCATACGTTTCACCTCTGCGGGATGTTCCACAAACCAAGACATTGTGGCAAAGAGTGAGGACTCGTTACGAGGCTGGATAATCTTACCATTGAGACCATCTTTGACTATCTCGTTACAACCATTAATGTCGGTCACGATAGATGCAAGCTCCATACATCCTGCCTCCATTGGCACATTGGGGAAGCCTTCGCGATAGCTTGGGAACACCAACGCATCGGCCGCAAGCAGATAAGGACGTATATCACGTTGCACACCAACATATACCACCTCTTCTGACTCACTGAAGTAACGCCGCACATCCTCGGGAATCTCATTACCCACTTTCTCCATTTTACCCACTAACAATAGGCGTACATGCGAGTAACGATTGTCTAGCTTCTGCATGCTATGTGCCAGTTCCACCATACCCTTATCACGTGTGATGCGACCGATAAAGACAAAGACAAACTGATCGTCCGTGAAACCGAGCTTTTGGCGCATGTGTGCCCGCTCTGCGGCTACTTGTTCATCGGTTACAGTAGCATCTACGGGGAGCTGCAACTGCTCTCGGGTCCACTGCTGGCATGACAGATATTGGGTATCTTTACCATTGATGTTACCATAATGGAGCACTTGCAGAGGTTTATGGGTGATATGGTCAGCCTGAAGGCAGTGCATCACACCTTGTCCTTCGGGTATCACTTGGGTAGCAAAGAGGCATGTGATCTGCTCCATCGATTTGAGGATAAAGCGGAACAAGCCGCTTGCTCCTTGATAGCGCAACCCCGTAACGAGGTAGATGCGACGAGGCACACCAGCCAGCTTGCCTGCAATCATGGCAAGCAACGAACCTTTTGGGGTGTTGGCGTGAAGAATGTCGGGGCGTTCTTTCCTAAACAATCGATAAAGAAAGAAGAGCGCTTTGATATCTTTCAGTAGAGAGATGGGGCGTTCGATGGGTGCATTGATGACGCGAATGCCTTCTCGCTCGGCGCATGCTTGTAGCTCACCAGTATCCTTGGCTACGCCTACTACGTCATAATATTGGTTGAGAAAATGTAATTGTCCTTTAAGCAAACCGTTGAGTGAGATGTCAGCGGTGGTAAGTCTTAACAACTTGGGCTTAGTTTGCATTTATATATCATTATGTAAGTTTGGTTGCAAAGATAATCAAATAAATCGGATTATCGCCCAATCTCCATAATGTAAATATCTTGCCACACGATGATATCTACCCACACGGAGTGTTGGTCATTGCGAAACATCAATCTGTTGGACTGTGAAGAACTGGTTTGAAGAAGGAAATTCAATCGTTGTAATTGCTCTGCAAAACTACGATAATAGTGTTTGTCCCAAAAGTATATTTGAGTGATGCCATGCGGAGCGTCATAAACAACCAACGAAGACAACGATTGTGGTTTGAACAACCGATAAGAAGGAGCGTTGCTCTGATAGGCTTCGTTGGGTGCAACACGGTAGGTCCAGATGCGCAAACTGTCGCTACCGGGAAAGGCTTGCGTGATGCGCTGACGGTGCATACCTACCTTACGAAACGGCGCATAGGCATCGCCGGCTCGCATCTTAGTGCGTTGATACTGCAACAAGTCGGATATGGACAACTGTAACAAAGGTGTGCCCATGCTCCATGTGTCATTGGGCAAGATGGCAAGGCTGCTTGCTGAACCTATCAAGCATACAACGCTAGCCAGCGAGGCAAGAAAACATCGGAGCATGGGCATACTATGGGTTGATGAAATCAAAGAGATTAATCGAGCAGATGATCGGTTTCGTCTACCCACATCTGTGCTATCGCATCAGAAGGCATACGCCAATCGCCTCGAGGTGACAAACTTACCGATCCCACCTTGGGGCCATCGGGAAGACAACTGCGCTTAAACTGCTGTGAGAAGAAACGCCAATAGAACGTGTGGAGCCAATGCACGATAACCTCGGGGGTATATTGGTCCTTGAAGGCTTGCTTTGCCAAGAAGAACACCTTGGCTGGACGGAAGCCGAAACGAAGATGATAATACAAGAAGAAGTCGTGTAGCTCGTACGGGCCAACAAGGTCTTCGGTCTTTTGTGCGATATTGCCGTTTTCGTCCGCAGGTGTTAGCTCTGGCGAGACAGGTGTATCTATCACATCACGTAGGAACGCCGCCAAGCGGTCATTGCTCTCCTCGGCATAATAAGCTACGAGATAGCGGATGAGCGTCTTGGGTATGCTGACATTGACACCATACATGCTCATGTGATCGCCGTTGTATGTGCACCAACCTAAGGCCAGCTCGCTGAGATCTCCCGTTCCGATGACCAGTCCTTTGTACCAGTTGCTTAGGTCCATAAGGATTTGGGTGCGTTCGCGTGCTTGAGAGTTCTCGTACGTCACATCATGTATGGTCTCATCTTGACCTATGTCGCTGAAGTGTTGGCGTACCGATTGAGCGATATTGATCTCTCGTATGGTGATTCCTAGCTCCTCCATCAATCCCAAGGCGTTTTGGTAAGTACGGTCGGTAGTGCCAAAGCCAGGCATGGTCACACCGACGATGCCCTTACGGTCAAGACCAAGATAATCGAACGTACGCACGCAGACAAGCAGCGCCAACGTTGAGTCGAGACCGCCGCTGATACCTATGATGACATGGGTAGCGTGGGTATGCGCCAAGCGCTTAGCCAGTCCGGATGTCTGTATAGAGAGTATCTCTTCACATGTAGCAGACATCTCGCCTGATGATGGAATGAACGGATGAGGGTTGACCGTACGGAGGAAAGGTTGTGCGGTGAGATCTCGATACTGCGTTGGGCGAGCGTTGATCAAGACATTTGGGCCAATAGACGTAGATGCTTGTGCAGCAACAAAGGTTGTGTTGGCTTGTCTGTCAGCACGCAAGCGATCGATATCTATCTGCGATACAACCATTTGAGCCTCTAAGCTGAATCGTTTAGCCTCAGCTAGGAGCAGGCCGTTCTCATAGATAAAGGCATTGCCGCCATATACCACATCCTGTGTGCTCTCTCCAAAGCCACAACTACTATAGACGTAACCGGAAAGGGTGCGAGCGCTTTGTTGTGACAATAGGCTCTTGAGGTAGGCATGCTTACCGATGAGATCATCGCTAGCAGAGAGGTTAAAGACGATGTCGGCTCCACGAAGCGTCAGATAGTTGCTCGGTGGACAGGGTGACCAAACATCTTCGCAGAGTTCGATACCAAATCGTACCCCCTCTGCAGTAACAAACAAAGGAGCGGTGGCGCTCAGCGTTATAGGCTGATGCGCATACTCAAGCGAAATCGGCTCGCGGATGTCACGAGAGGAAGTGAACCAACGTTTCTCATAAAATTCAGCATAGTTGGGTAAGTATTCCTTCACCACCACGCCCAAGATGGTTCCATGCTGTATCACCACAGCGCAGTTGAGAAGCATACTGTTAGCGACGATAGGGACACCTATTATATATATGAGATCCTTGCATTGGGTCTCATGAAGCAACCATTCTACAGCCGTCTCTGCCTTATGCAACAAGAGCTGTTGCCTAAACAGGTCTTGACAGGTGTAACCCGTAACCGCCAACTCGGGGAAGGTAAGAATCTCAACGCCTTGTTGCTCGGCGTCGTCAACCTGCCTTGCTATCTCTTTTATGTTAAAATCAACGTCAGCTACGCGCACTTGTGGTATCGCAGCTGCCACTGTAATGAAACCTTGTTGCATATAATAGGATGATGGATAGATGATTATTTGATGGTGACCTGTGTTGCTCCGTAACCATACTCACGGAACGAAGCGTCTTGATAAGGATATTGCTTGTATCGATAGTTAAGCTCATGAACAATGGCACGGCGCAACACGCCCTCGCCTTTGCCATGAATGAAGATCAGTTTCTGACCTTTGTTTTTCTTATACTCTTCCAATGTACGACGGAACACATCCAACTGATACTCGAGGATATCGGCGCTAGACATTCCGGCGGTGGTATCAAGGATTTCGGTAGCGTGCAGATCCACTACGATCTTCTCGTCTTTTAGAATCTGCTTGGTACGCTTGGGCGCTGCGGGCTTGGGGTGGTCAGCGGCTTTGGGCTTCACGGGGTGTTCTTGTTGGGTTTTTGGAGCTGCTGGTGATGGAGCTGACTCAGCATATAGTTCTGATTTGAAGTCGCGCGCAGAAAGGGTAAACTGACGCATCACCTTGCCATTATCTACCAATCGATATAACAACGCGTGTTGTTCAAAGAACTCGTTAGCTACGAAGGTGTTTGACTTATAAAACTTGATAGCATCAAGACGGAACTGCACATCCACCATGGGTTGTCTGAGGAAGGCTTTGTCCTCTTTATAAGCAATCAGTTGGACACCTAGGTGTAACATACTGTTGAGGTCGTTACGATGAATCTCTTCCAAGAAGAGTTTGGTGTTGGGTTCTATCTCACCTGCGAAACGCAACTTACAGTTGGTACCTTCTATTGCGAAATAGGCGTATGCCACAAGATAATTGGAGTCGTTAACCAAGTAGGTTTCAAACGTAGTGTTTTGGAAGTCGCGTTCATCCACTGGCACAAAAGCCAAACACACCGTCAGCTTGTCACCGCCGGTACGTTCTTTAGGTTTAGGGGTGAAGTTTACTGAAGGGTCATCCACTTCCTCATCCTCTTCGTCAGATAGATCATCGGGAGTGCCAGACGATAGTTGTTGCTTGATAGAATGTTGCGTGTGGTTATCCGTATCGTTGCTCTTGCTTGACACTGACACCTGATGTGCGCTACTGTAATCTTCGTTGGTCACTACAACCACCTCATTAATAGGTGTTGGTATCTCGAAGCCATCTTCGTCCTGAACGAGCACGATGTTGTTTCCCTCGAAACCTGACACACGACCGCCGCCCGTTTCGCTTAGAAATCTGACCTTATCTCCTATCTTCATAATCGTTTGAATATTTAATGGGTTCTACATTAGGGTATCAACAAGCTGCTATCACCATAGCTTAAGAAACGGAAATCATGCTCAAGGGCATATTGATAGATTTTTTTCCAATCGCCTGAGACCAAAGCCGAAACCAGTAACAACAACGTAGATTGAGGCTGATGGAAGTTGGTAATCAGCTTGTCCACTATCTTATACTTATACCCTGGAGCGATAATGATCTGCGTAGAAGAATGTAACACGGATAGCTTGCCTTGTTCTAGGTAAGTAAGAATAGCGGTGATGGCATCTGCTACCGTTACCACTTTGCCTTCAACGAGAACCAATCCATCCTCATTGTGAGGCAAATCGTAAGGCTCCCATTGGTTGACATGAAGGTCAGCCTCAGCCGTTGCTGGATTCTGAACCAGTTTCACGCCAATATAATATAGGCTTTCCAAAGTGCGCACACTCGTGGTACCTACCGCTACGGCATGACACTGATGTGTCAAGAGCTTTTGGAAGGTTTGTTTCTTCACCACGATATACTCGGTATGCATCGGATGGCCTTCTATCTCTTCCGACTTAACAGGCTTGAACGTTCCAGCACCCACGTGCAACGTCAGTTCTTCACGATCCACACCATGCTCGTCTAAGCTTGCAAGTACCTTGTCGGTAAAGTGGAGACCGGCTGTTGGCGCTGCAACAGAGCCTTTGATCTTCGAATAAACCGTCTGATAGGTGGTCTTGTCGCTTTCTTGCGTTTCACGATTGAGATAAGGTGGGATGGGTAGTTCGCCTACAGCGTCAAGCAGTTCGGCAAAAGAGATGGATGGGTTGTCCCACGTAAAGTCGACCCAATAGTTGGTTCCTCCGCTTCGTTCCACAACGTGTTCGCGCTCAAGGGTCACTGACAAGGTAACAGGAACACCCTTTACATCTATCGTGCGTGACAATGCGCCCTCCTTCCACTTCTTCAGATTGCCTATCATACAGAGCCAAGCGCAATGGCTTGTGGTCTGGAACATCAACTCATAATCGGTTGGTGCGGCTGGTTCCATCAAGAACACTTCAATCAATGAGCCTGTGGTCTTGCGGAAATGCATGCGTGCCTGTATCACACGGGTGTTATTGAACACCATCAAACTGCCTTGAGGGATGTAATCGGACAAGTGGCAAAAGACATCTTCGGACACTTCTCCATGACGATAGAGCAACAACTTAGACTGGTCGCGCTCAGCCAAAGGAAACTTGGCTATACGTTCATCGGGAAGATTGTAACTATAATCGGCTATACGTATATGTTTTGTATCCATATGAATTTGAGTTTCTGAGTTAATATAAGGTAGGGGCTGACACTATCGAACGAAGCAGGACATAGCCGCTAACGAGAACAACAATGGTCATAAAGACATCTAGGTCGCTCAAGCTATATCCTGTAGAGGTGTACTGAGAAGAGATGAAGTGGAAACGCTGGCTGATGCGATAATAGAGCCTAAGATAACATACATAGACTATCACACCCGTCAGACATCCTACCAATAGGCCCACCAAGATATCGGAGGGGTAATGTACGCCTAGATACAAGCGCGTCCAACAGCCCACCAAGGTCCATGTAATCAGAGTGATGGTAATGGTCTTACGTCGAATGAGTAATGAGAAGAACACCGCCAAGCCTGACAGGTTAGCAGCATGGGCAGAGAAGAAGCTATAACCCGTGCCTGTGTAACCATGAACAAGCCTTACAATGCCTGCCATAGATGGATCTAACGAAGGGCGCAAGCGACCCACAAAGGGTTTGACCAAGCCATCGGATAACCCATCGGTTATCAAGACGCAAACCACAGCTGCCGCGATGGTGAGGAAGATTTGTCCCGCCTTCTCGTTGTTCTTTATTATCAGATAGGCAAAACCTAGATAAAAGGGTATCCAAGTGTAGCCATTGGTGAGGGTAAGAGCCAGACTATCTATAAACACGGAATTGCTACCATTAAAAAATGATAGCAATACCTTATCAATATTGATGAATGATTGGATATCTAAAAGCATTAAATGATTTCTAATTGATTGGATTTGATCCACCCTTCTCTACCGTCCTCAAGCTTGACATTGTACCATGAGCGCATGGAATGGTCTATGACAAAAACCTTGGTGCCTTCATGTATCACAAAGGTCTCTGTACCCGATTCGGAAGGAGTCTTCTTCACTGACACGGTGGGCGTGATGATTATCGCTCCGTTCTTCTGATACAACTCCGACTTTTGTTGATGAGCAAACACTATAGAGAAGATGAAGACGAACAAGAAGAACAAGCCAGCAAAGAATCCCCACTTACGACGTATGGGCGTGGTAGAAAGGAAAAAGACGCACGACAAAATCATGGATAACAACAAGCAAAACAGACCGATGATAGCCCATGTGTCCACGCCAAAGAGATTGACCAACGTCTTATACCAAGTGACAAAGAACATCTCACCATCGGGCGTGATCTTGTCAATGGTTTTCGACTGCGCCATCTGCAAGTTGAACCGGATATCGCCATCGCTAGGCGATAACTGCAACGCACGCTCATAAGCTAAGATGGCTTGTGGGATGTTATCCAAACGATAATAGGCGTTGCCAAGATTATAATAAACCGATGATGACACTTCGCCTTCAAGGATTTCCTTATAGTCTTTAACGGCTTGCGCATAGTTGCCCTTCTGATATTCGGCATCAGCATTTTGCTTGGTAATAGCAGATGATGACAATGGGAACAAACTAACCATAAGCAATACCAACACAGCAAGGGTTGACTTGGTCTTGCTAGAACATCCTGGCTTAGCGTGCAGCATGTTTTCAATCTTAGATATGATGGTCATAGCATTTTCGATGATTTGTGTCATATTTCCTTGCGCCTCACTGGGTGCGTAACGGGCATACTCGCAGTCGTCAACAATGCCTATAAAGCTCTGAATGATATCGTCAGGAATATGATTCTTTGCCATCTGTTCCTTGACGGTTTCACGATTAAGGGTCTCAAGCGGCAGATTCATACTGTCACTAGCATACCCCCACAAGGCTTGCAACACCTCATCATAGAACTTCTCCGTCTGTCCTTTGAGCTTGTATGTATCTGCATGATGAAGACGTTCTAAAGCTGTACGACTTGCCTTCTTACGTTGCATACCTAAGACGTCTGCTCTTTCAGCCATCTTATTGCGCAAACGGTAAAGCGTAAAAGCATACCCCGCTATCATCAAAACAAAGATAACCCAATAAGGTAAGGAGTTGAAGAAGAAATTGTGCAGGGTTTGCGAATCGGCTTTACCTGTTTTTATCGGTTTGATATCTTCCTGCGCATCCGAATAATCGGACACTGCGCCGTTAGCTCCATCACCTTTCTCCACTTGTACCTGGAATGACTGGGTGCGAAGGGTACGATAAGCATTTGACTTTACATCATAATAAGTAAATGTCGCTGACGGAATGGTATAAGCTCCTTGCTTGCGTGGCACAACGACAAAATCGTAAACAACGTTGCCCTCCACACCATTGGCGGTGAGCTTGGTCTTATCAGTGACCTTGGCATCGTAGCGATCAAAGCCTTTAGGAACATTTAGCATAGGCTGCTTAATCAACTTCAAGTTGCCTGATCCACCCACAACCACACGTAGATTGAGAGGATCGCCCACCTTAACCGTCTTCTTATTGAGTTGGGCAGAGATATTGAAGGTGCCCACGCCACCAGAGAAATCGGCTGGCTTTTGGGGTAACGGATCTACATGGATGGTCACACCATTGGCAGAGATATCTCGCTTGACCTCTTTGTATCCGCCGCCATCAAAGAAGGCTTCAAAGGGATCAATGTCACGATTCTGTTCTTTGACCACTCCGTGGAACATGATGCTTGGTATCTGGAGCTTACCCGTCATCTGAGGGTACATCATATACTGGCTCCAAACTACGCATTTATAGGTTTTGTTGCCAATGCGCTCGGTATGGAATGTCTTCGGTTGAGGAAGCTTCACCTCCTGAACATGAAATCCTGTGAGGTCGGGCATCTTGACATCATAAAGCTGAACGAGGTTGGTTGTGGTATAAACCTTATATGTCAGCATGATGGGTTCCTGCTCATGAACATGGGTCTTGCTTGCAATGACACGTATGAAAAGGTCTTTGCCATTGGATTGTGGCTTATGGCTAGTTTCTTCAGCCTCTTCATAGGTAGACCCGGCTGACGATGCTGAACGATAACTGGTATTACCTGAAGCGGTAAACTTCACTGGCGTAGAAGCTAGATTCATTCCGTTAGCAACGAATCGTGCTGGCGGAATGGAGAACGTACCGCTCTTGCTGGCTTTCAACACATAAGAGAAGGAGATGTATGAAGAACTGGTAACGTGACCATTGATCATCTGATAACTCGATTGCTGAGCCGTATATGGCCCGTAAAGCTTCTCTACACCATGCGGAAGATTGCCTATACGGAAATCGCGCACATCCTGCGTATTGATAATATATTGCACTTCAAACTCTTCTCCGACCGATACATGACGTGGCGAGACTACTTGCACACGTTGTGCCCACAGGGAGATTGTGAGTATCGTTATCAGCAATATTGTGATGGATAATCGTTTTATTATCATAGGGCGAGTATTACCAGTTTTTGTCTAAGTTTCTACGATTGGCCTGCTTCATTGCTTGTTTCAAGCGTTGTTGCGTGGCTTTCTCCTCTTGCATGGCAGCATTAAGCATCTGTTCGGCATTTTGCTTGCTCATTTGCTCTTTAGGTTGTTGTTGTTTCTGCTGCTTATCTTGAGGTTTCTGCTTTTGTTTTTTGTCTTTATCTTGTTGCTTATTGTTCTGCTTTTGTTGTTGTTTGTTTTTGTTTTGCTGTTGCTGACGTTGCTGCTGTTGCTGACGCTTACACATCTGATAGTTGTAACGTGCATTGGCGTTATGGGGATTCTGTTTCAATGCATTCTTATAGGCTGCAATGGCTTTATCATATTGTTGTTGCTGCTGATGAATGATACCCATATTGTAATAGGTATTCGACTTGGTTTCAGCAGAAGGGTTCTTTTGCAGCGTCGTTTCATACTGTTTGAGTGCTTGTGGGTATTTCTTTTGACGCTGAAGCGCACATCCCAAGTTATAGTTGGCAATGGCATTATCAGCTTTCTTGTCTAACGCTTTATGGTATTCGGTTTCTGCGGAAGCGTATTTCTGCTGACGATAATGACGATTACCACCTTTTATATTGGCATTGCCTGTCTGGGCGTAACTCGTTAGGGCTACACAGAAGCTCATCAGGCATAATATGATCAAATGTTTCATCATTTCTTTTCAAATAGATTCCACTTGTTCAACAATGGATTAGGTTTCTCTTGTAAAATCGTTTCAGCGATTAACAACAAGAGAATAATCAAAGCCACGGCTTGAAACTGCTCATCATAGTCGCTATAAACAATGCTATTGATGTCGCCTTGTTGTATTTTCTTTATTTCATTATTGAGTTGGGTCTCTGCCAATCCTGTGTTGTCAACATGGATATATAATCCCTTACCGGCTTGCGCTATCTGCTTGCACATCTGCTCATTGAGTTTGGTCATCACCACGTCACCACTACGATCCTTCAGATAACTGCCATCACTCATAGGAATAGGGGCGCCTGAGGTAGATCCGATACCCAAAACAAACACGTTAACGCCTTGCTTCTGTGCTTGTTGAGCCATCTGCTCTGCATTGCCTTCGTGATCTTCACCATCGGTAATAATCACAATGGCTTTGCCTGCCTTGCTCTGTGAATCAAAGCACTGCATAGACAACTGGATAGCTTCACCGATATCTGTGCCTTGGCTACCTATAAGGGAAGGATCGATGTTTTGGAGAAACATCTTGGCTGAAACATAATCGCTTGTAATAGGCAGTTGGATAAACGCATCGCCTGCGAAAACCACCAACCCTATTTGGTCATTGGAGAAATGATCAATCAAGTCTTCAACGAGAAGTTTGCTCTTGTCCAATCTAGAAGGCACCACATCTTTACATAGCATTGAGTTGCTGATATCCATACAAATCATGGTTTGGATGCCTTGGCGTTTCTCGCGTGAGATCTTTGCACCCATCTGCGGACGTGCTAACATCAAGACGCAAAGAGTCAGCGACGTCAAACAAAGCCAAAACTTGATGGCAAGGCGTTTGGGCGAAGCTCCAGGTGAGAGATTCTTTATCAGTTGCGGGTCTCCCAACCTAGCTATCAGTTTCTTTTTCTTCCGACGGCTATATTGCCATAGCACCAAGACAAGTGGCACTAGGACTAACAACCAAAGATATTCTGGATATTCAAATCTGAACATAACTACTTCTTTTTTAATAACGCATGACCTACGGCAAGCGACGATAGACCGTCAGACGCAGAACAATCTCCAACAACAAACTGCACAACGCAAGTATAGCAAATATAGAGTAGGCTTCATAACGTTTCGCATACGATGATGACAAGAGCTTGGTTTTCTCTAGCTTGTCAATGTCTTGATAGATCTTGGACAACTCTGAACGGCTCTCTGCCCTATAGAAGTTGCCATTGGTTTCGGCGGCAATCTTCTGCAAGGTTTGATAGTCGATTTCTCCTTTTCCTTGTAGATACTGCGTTGTGCCACCCATCTTAACGGGATATCTAACGATGCCATTGGTTCCGAGGCCTATGGTATATACTCTGACACCAAACTGCTTTGCAATGGTGGCAGCAGTCATCGGCGAGATGTCGCCCATATTGTTGCTTCCGTCTGTCAGCAGAATCACCACCTTGCTCTTTTCCTTTTGATTCTTCAATCGACCCACAGCATTGGCCAATCCCATACCCAAAGCGGTGCCATCCTCAATAAGGCCATTGGCAGCAAGATCGGGACGCACATTGTGCAGAAGATTAAGCAAGGATGTGTGATCGGTGGTCATCGGGCATTGGGTGAAAGCCTCACCTGCGAAGATGGTAAGACCGATATTGTCGTTGGGACGTCCTGAGATAAACTCGGCTGCGACATCCTTTGCGGCTTCAATACGATTAGGCGACACATCTTCAGCCAACATACTGGTAGACACGTCCATGGCTAGCATGATATCAATGCCTTCTACCTCCTTATTGTTTAAGGCATTGTAGGTTTGTGGTCTTGCAAGAATCAATACGACAAGGATATAAGTAAAGCAACGCAAGAACATGGGCAGATGAATCCACCTGAGCTTTCGGCTTTTGCGAGCACCCTCATAAGCACGAGTACTACTCATCCGTAGCGTAGCGATACGTCCTTTCCTGCCAAGGAAATACCAAAGGATGTAAGGTATTAGCAATAGCAGCAGAAATAAGTATTCTTTATTTGCAAATTCCATTTCTTTTAAACTAAGAGTCCATACACCTGAAAGGCGATATAGACAAGGATTGATACCGCAATGAGAGCTATCACTCCCAGTGCTACTTTAAGTAATCGACGCAACTGCTTCTGTCGATTCAGACGATTGGGATTGTCTTCGACAGGATTGACAACAATCGGGGTTTCACCCTCTTTCGATTGAGTTATGAACGTGGTAAGGCGATCAAGATACAACTCGTCCTCATTGCGCGGGGTAGAGAACTTGGCAAACTTCACCAAATCGGCTGTCAGCAACAATTCTCTAAGTTGTTCTTGTCCTATATTATTTTTGCTTTGCGCAAGGCATGCGATGATTTCGGCAGATGTTTGTTCTTTTGCTTGGATGCCGAAACGAACCGCTAGATAACTACGGAGAATCTCTGTAAGATGCGTATAGTAATCCTTTTGGGTAATATCTGCATGTTCAAAGGAAGCCTTCAGTTCTTGGATTTGTTCCAATGCTTGTTGATGCGGATAGACCATCTTTGTTATAACTGGAACCACGCGAGTGCTTGGAGTCTTCCTTAAGCGCTTATATAAATATACGTCCAGAGCGACGAGCATCACCACTAGCACGAAGAGCCAAAACGATGTGGACCAATCATCCCAAGACAATGTGGGTTCTTCCACATCTGCTTGTGGCTTGAGGTTGTTAGGATGAAGCGTATCGACGGCTACGGTCAAAACCTCTAAAGGAATGGAATGGGTTTCATAGTCCTTACCATTGACCTTTACTTTCATGGATGGGATTTCGCATTTGCCTGCATCCCATGCCGTAATCAAGTAGCGATACTGGAAGTTGACCTTCCCGTCACTGGCTTCTGACTTATTGTTCTGCTCCTTTATCACCTCAATACTCTTTGTGAGTTGATGGTTCGGAATGGTAGGGAAAGTGACCTTACTGTCTTTATCGGCAAGCACATTGACTGACATCCACGTCTGTCCGCCCACTAAGATCTGTGCAGAATCGACCTGAGCCTTTACCTCCACTTGCGCTGCCAAGTGGAGCGTAAACCAAATGAAAAATAAAACAGAGAGATATCGCTTCATATTTATTTTCTTTTGTCAAACAGCCTCAATAAGGCTTGTACATAGTCCTCGTTTGTTGCTACTGCCACACTGTCTACATTACAACGAGCAAACGTCTTATCCAGTTTCGCTTGCTGGGTGCGCCAGTGATCCTCATGCAACTCTCTGAAGTGCTTATCGCTAGTGTCTATAAACATCTCATGACCTGTTTCTGCGTCAACAACATTCAAGATACCTACATTAGGTAGACGTCTGAGAAATGGGTCATACACCTTAATAGCTACCACATCGTGCTTACGATTAGCTATATTGAGGTTTTGTTCAAAGTCGTCCTTACTCTTTTCGGTATAGAAGTCGCTGATCACAAAAGAGATGCAACGATGTTTCATCACACGCGTGAGAAACTCAAGAGATTGCGTGATGTTGGTTCGGCGACTTGCTGGTTTAAAGTCGAGCAACTCACGGATAATGGTCAAGATATGTTTCCTGCCGCTTTTGGGTGGAATGTATTTTTCGATATGGTCTGAAAAGAACACTACGCCCACCTTGTCATTGTTCTGCATAGCACTAAATGCCAACGTTGCGGTAATCTCCGTAACCATATCACGCTTGGTTTGATGCACTGTACCAAAATCGAGCGAGCCACTCACGTCAACAAGAAGCATGACAGTGAGTTCGCGTTCTTCCTCATACAACTTAACATAAGGGCGATGAAAACGAGCCGTCACGTTCCAGTCGATATCACGAATATCATCTCCATATTGATACTCGCGCACCTCTGCGAAGGTCATACCTCTTCCTTTAAATGCAGAATGGTATTGACCTGCGAAGATGTCTTGACTCAAGCCGCGGCTCTTGATTTCGATCTTCCTTACCTTTTTAAGGATTTCAGTTGTATCCATCAGCTCTTTGATTATGGCACCTCAACCTTGTTGATTATCTGCGAGATAATCTCTTCTGTAGTTACGTTTGCAGCCTCTGCCTCATAAGTTAGTCCGATGCGATGACGCAACACATCATGCACAATGGCACGAACATCCTCGGGCACCACATAACCGCGACGCTTGATGAAAGCGTAAGCCTTACAAGCCTTGGCAAGGTTGATACTTGCACGTGGACTACCACCGAAATCGATATACTGACTAAGCTCTGACAAACGATAACGTTCGGGATAACGGGTTGCAAAAACAATATCGGCAATGTATTGTTCTATCTTTTCATCTAGATAAACATCGTTTACCACCTCACGGGCATGCAAAATCTCGTCAGCCGTTGTAACGGGCAAAACCTTTACGGATGTTCCTGCAAGGTTCTCACGGATAATCTTCTTCTCCTCTTCTATCGTAGGATAATCAATAATCACCTTGAGCATGAAACGATCGACCTGCGCTTCAGGCAATGGGTAGGTACCTTCTTGCTCAATAGGATTCTGTGTAGCCATCACCAAGAATGGGTTAGGCAAGGTAAAAGTCTCCTCGCCAATGGTTACTTGGTGTTCTTGCATTGCTTCAAGTAGCGCACTCTGCACCTTAGCTGGCGCACGATTGATCTCATCTGCCAAAACGAAGTTGGCGAAGACGGGACCTTTCTTTACTTGAAACTGTTCTTCCTTCTGCGAGTATATCATCGTTCCTACCACGTCGGCAGGTAGCAAGTCGGGGGTAAACTGAATACGATTGTAACGCGCATCAATCAATTGCGACAATGTCTTGATAGCCAAAGTCTTTGCCAATCCAGGCACACCTTCTAGGAGGATATGACCATCGCTAAGCAAACCAATCAGTAACGAGTCAACAAGATGTTTCTGTCCCACAATCACCTGTGACATTCCTGTGGTTATATTGGTAACGAATGCACTTTGCTGCTCTATTCGCATATTCAGTTCGCGAATATCAATAGATTCTGCCATTTGCGTTATTGTTTTGTTTAATCTTCTTGTTCTAAAATTAAACGCAAAGGTATAACTTATATATGATTATGGCGAATGTGGCTATCTAAATTATATTAAAAAAGTTTCCTAAAACCTACATTTTAAGAAACTTTATGTATCGATTTTGATTCCCTTTTGTTCTATTAAGAATAAGGGGCTAATCCTTGCGAAATGACACGATTAAGGATACAGCAAAGATTGGGCAAACGCTTATTTGAGTTCGAGTTTTGGTAAAATAATCGTATCGCCTCCTTGCTTGTTCATATCACTATTTACTGCTTCTAAATACCCCATCATATCTCGACCTAGGTGACGATGGCAAAAACTCTGCATGGTCTCTTTAGGCTTGAGCACCACCTTTTCCACGCCTACAATCTTGTACGCTCCATAACGGATAGAGCGATACTGATTAGCGGCTTCTAAGTCAATCGTCTCCAAAGAAGGAGTAGACGATGGTGCTTGCACTGTCGTATCTATAGGATTGGCATTTGCGGTGGTGGCTACTGTGGCAGGAGCACGTTTAATGGTTTGATTATTAGACGTATCCTTTGCTTGTGTAGCAATAGTTTTGCTCGGTTGCGCTGTCTCGTTCAGATAATTTTTACCATAAAGAAATCCGATAATAGAACACAAAACAACGGCAACGATTGATACCACAATGCAGCAAACGGTACGGCATTTACTGCGCTGAAGTTTTGCTTCTAGTTGTTCTATTTTTTCGTTATGGTCTATTTCAGGCTCAGTAGGTTCTGAGTGTTCAGCGGCTGCTTCCTTAACTTTAGGTTCTACCTCTTGTGAAGCTTGATTGAAGGGGGTACTTTGTTCTGATACTTTTCCCTCCGTCTCCTCAGTAACATCAGTTTGTTTCTGTGAAGGTTGCTCCTTTGGCTCCGCTTGGCTTATTGGTTCCGACTCGTCCATCAACTTTGCAAACCGCTCTTTAGCATTTAGCGGCCGTGAGCTAGCAGCTACTTCGATTGATTCACCAATGTTGCTAACAGACTCGTTAGCGGTCGCTTTCTCGTCTTGTTCTTTTTCTTGCGCGGATACAGCTTGAGTTACTGGTGTCTCGTTCCCTTCTGTAACAATTTCTTTATTAGGGACTTCTGCAGACAACTCGTTCTGGTTTTCCTCGTCCACTTCTGACGATTGTGTTTCCTCTTCAGTAGAATCGTCTATCGCATCAAACGACACGCCGTCGTTAACGATGACGGTTTCAAACTGAGAGAATGGCCTATTAACGAGTTCTTTCATCGTGTTGTCAGGTGTAAAGGTCACCTTCTCATGCTCATCAATCACCACACGTTCACCAGTGTTGACGTTTACGCTCTCACGTGCCTTGACCGTAGACACCTTGAACGTACCCAATCCTTTGACTTTCACCTGCTTGTCACGTTCCAATCCAGTACGTATCACATCAAAGACTGCGGTCACAAAGCTTGTTGCCTCCTCGGGAGTGAGATTGTAACGCTTCACTAAGAAAGAACCTAAAATCTGTACTGCATTCTTTGCCATTACTCAGTTCCTCCTTTCTTGAATTGCGCTTTCACGGACAAGGTGGGTTTAAAGTTTAATACCAACTTAGGTGGAATCAGCATCGTGTTGCCTGTCGATGGATTCTTCATTACTCGTTCCAAACGTTTCTTTACCTCAAAAGAACCAAAGCCCGTAATCTGAACTGGGTCACCAGCTTCAAAGTTGGTTGCCATTACTTCTATTACGGTCTTGACCATCTTTTGGGTTGCCTCTTGCGAATAACCTGTCCTGCTGGCAAGACTTGCTATAAATTCCTTGTTGTTCATATCAAACTCTTTTACCCGTTAAGTCAAATTCGTCCGAATCTGTTATTTGAACATTATAGAATGCACCTACCCTTAGTCGACCATCAGATACAGGAATTAGCACTTCTGGATCAACCTCGGGCGAACTGTATTGCGTTCTTCCTACATAGTAGTTGCCTTCTTTTCTATCAATGATGACCTGCATAACCTCACCGACATGCGCCGACTCTATCTCTGCACTTATATCTTGCTGCACAGCCATCAACTCATCCAAGCGACGTTGTTTCACATCTGCAGGAACATCATCCTTATAATGTGTAGCACTATAGGTTCCTTCTTCTTCCGAATAAGCAAAAGCGCCCATGCGTTCGAAGCGTGCCCACTTAACAAACTCCACTAGTTCTTCAAAGTCGGCCTCAGTCTCGCCTGGGAATCCAACTAGTAGCGTGGTGCGCAGAGCAATGCCAGGCACTCTTCGACGTATCTCCTTAATCAGTTCAATAGTCTCTTGTTTGGTGACATGACGATGCATGCGGTCAAGCACCGAGTCGCTGATATGTTGCAGAGCGATATCTAGATATTTGCAAACATTGGGACGCTCTCTAATCACATCGAGCAAGTCGAGGGGGAACTGGTTGGGATAAGCATAATGTAGGCGTATCCATTTAACACCCTTGATATCCGCCATGGCCGAAATCAACTCCGAGATATGATGTTTGCCATCTATATCGATACCATAATAGGTAAGTTCCTGCGCTATGACCTGAAATTCTTTGACGCCATCGGCTACCAGCTGTCTTACCTCTTCTAGAACTTCATCCATCGGGCGACTCTTGTGACGTCCCGTCATCAACGGAATAGCACAATAAGCACAATGACGATCACAACCCTCTGCTATCTTCAAGTAGGCATAATGACGCGGAGTGGTCTGAAGGCGATTTCGATTGGGCTTGACAATATCTGCTTTACCCAAATCAGACAATAGTTCTTTATAGTTGAACTTACCATAAAACTTATCCACTTCGGGTATTGCTTGTTCTAGCTCTTCTTTGTATCGCTGAGAAAGACAACCCATAACATACAACTGATGTAGGCGTCCTTCTTTCTTGCGTTCGACAAACTCAAGAATCGTATTGATGCTTTCTTCCTTAGCACTCTCTATAAACCCACACGTGTTGATAATGGCTATCTCGCCTTGAGGTCTTTTTGACTCATGAACACAATGATAACCATTGGCTTCAAACTTACTCATGAGGGTCTCTGTATCTACCAGATTTTTAGAGCAACCCATCGTTACAAAATCAATCTGGTTTCTTTTCATAGCTTCTGACCGTCAAATAAAGACTTAACAAACTCTTCTTTGTTAAACAATTGCAAATCCTCCATTCCTTCTCCCAAGCCGATAAAACGCACTGGCACTTTAAGTTGGTCGCTGATACCTATCACCACGCCACCTTTTGCGGTGCCATCTAGTTTGGTGATTGCAAGTGAAGTGATTTGTGTTACGGCAGAGAACTGCTTGGCTTGTTCAAACGCATTCTGTCCTGTGCTGCCATCAAGGACGAGCATCACCTCGTCAGGTGCTTGGGGCACCACCTTCTTCATGACGTCCTTTATCTTCTTGAGCTCGTTCATCAAGCCCACTTTGTTATGTAGACGACCGGCTGTATCTATCAACACCACATCTGCGCCATTGGCTTTTGCGCTCTGCAAGGTATCGAATGCCACACTAGCGGGGTCAGATCCCATCTGCTGTTTAATCACTGGCACCCCTACCCTATCGCCCCAAATCTGAATCTGTTCTACAGCAGCAGCGCGGAAGGTATCTGCCGCGCCTAGATACACCTTCTTACCGGCTTGCTTAAACTGATAAGCGAGCTTGCCGATGGTGGTAGTCTTGCCGACGCCATTCACACCTACCACAAGAATCACATAAGGTTTGTGATCGGTAGGCAATGTATAGCCGTTCATATCATCCGAATGATTCTCGGTGAGCAACTTGGCTATCTCGTCCCGGAGAAGGTCGTTAAGCTCAGATGTAGAAACGTATTTATCTCTAGACACACGCTCCTGGATGCGGTCAATAATCTTCAACGTTGTATCTACACCCACGTCGGAGGTAATCAGAATCTCTTCTAGATTATCCAAAACCTCATCATCAACCTTTGACTTACCGGCAACTGCACGTGCCAACTTAGAGAAAACACTTTGTTTGGTCTTCTCCAAGCCCTTGTCTAGAGTTTCTTTCTTCTTTTTGCTAAATAAATCGAAAAATCCCATATATAGTTTTTATAGCTAAATATAGCAATTAATATGCAAAGTTACGAAATAGCCACGAATTGCACAAAGAAAACAAAAAAAAAGCGGAGCGATGCTTTTTGCACCACTCCGCTCGGATATGATTAAAATGTATTATTTCTTAAAGAAATCTTGTACAGCCTCGTTTGGCACCATTTTCTCATCGAAGATGTATGCGCCGGTCTTGGGGCTCTTAACCATTTTGATAACCTTTGAATATGCGCGACCATCCGTTGAACCTTCATGGAGGGTAGCGACCGCTTTCTTTGCCATAGTTTAAAACGATTATATGGATTACTTAATCTCCTTATGAAGAGTCATCTTCTTCAAAATGGGGTTATACTTCTTCAATTCAAGACGCTCAGGAGTATTCTTACGATTCTTGGTAGTCACGTAACGGCTTGTCCCGGGCAGTCCGCTATTCTTCATCTCTGTGCATTCAAGAATAACCTGAACTCTATTGCCTTTAGCTTTCTTTGCCATTGTTATATTCTCCTTTGCTAATCTTAGTTATTTGTTTCATCGCCATCAGCAATGACCTTGATATCTTTCCAATCTACATAGCCCTTAGATACAGCTTGCTTCAAAGCAGCATCCAAGCCCACCTTATTAATAAGACGGAGACCTGCAGCACTAATCTTAAGGCTAATCCAGCAATTCTGCTCTACATAGTAGAACTTCTTACTGAAAAGGTTAACATCAAAGCTGCGCTTTGTGCGGTGCTTTGAGTGAGACACATTATTGCCTAACTGTGCCTTCTTACCTGTGATTTGACAAATCTTAGACATTTCTATCCGTTGTTTCTAATTCGTTTAATGATACCTATTCCAAACAGAGTGCAAAGTTAGAAAAATAATTCGATATAGCAAAGTTTTTTCAAGAAGAATTCTCTTTTTAAATATTTTTTACAGCAACCAACAAGCAACTCCTCCGTATAATCCTCCTAAAAACGATATAACCCTTGCAAACCACTGATAAGGCTTGCAAGGGTTATATCTATAATATAGAAACAGGGTTACTTGATGATTCCCTGTGACCTAAAGATCTCGGTCAATTTCTGAACAGCCGTTTCCACCTGTTCCTTTGTGTGGGTAGCCATCAGCGCAAAACGCACCAAGGTATCCTGTGGCGCACAAGCAGGAGGAATCACGGGGTTGATAAACACGCCTGCATCGTAAGCTAGCTTGGTAACGAGGAAGGTCTTGTCCACATCGTGTACATAGAGAGGAATGATAGGACTCTCGGTGTCACCAATCTCGAAGCCTTCTTCACGGAAACGCTTCAACGCATAGTTGGTTACATCCCAAAGGTTCTCTAGACGTTCAGGTTCATTCTGAATGATGTGCAACGCCTCTAGTGCTGCGGCTGTAGCAGCTGGCGTATTAGAAGCGCTGAAGATGTAAGTACGGCAAGTATGGCGGAGATAGTTGATTGTATCTTTATCTGATGCAATGAAACCACCAATAGAAGCCAAGCTCTTAGAGAACGTACCCATGATGAGATCCACCTCATCGGTCACACCAAAGTGGTCACACACACCACGACCTTGCTTACCAAACACACCAAGACCGTGTGCTTCATCTACCATGATGGAGCAGTTGTACTTATGTTTGAGCTTAACTATCTCGGGCAGGTTGGCCAAATCGCCTTCCATTGAGAACACACCGTCCACAACGATAAGCTTGATAGCATCCTTAGGAAGCTTCTGAAGCACACGATCAAGGTCTTCCATATCGTTGTGCTTGTAATGAAGCTGCGTTGCGAAGCTCAAACGGCGACCATCAACGATACTAGCATGGTCACGGTCATCACAGATGATATAATCACCACGACCTACCACTACAGACAACACACCTTGGTTAACCGAGAATCCGGTAGAGAAGCACAAGGCTTCATCTTTGCCTTCAAAAGCTGCAAATTCTTTTTCCAACTGTACATGAAGATCCAATGTTCCGTTAAGGAAACGACTACCAGCACAACCAGACCCATACTGATCAAGGGCGCGCTTGCCAGCCTCAATCACGCGAGGATCGTTGGTCAAACCGGTATAGGCATTAGAGCCGAACATAAGAATCTTATGACCATCGATATCGGTTACTTCTGTACTCTGTTTACTTGTAATCTCTCTAAAGTAAGGATACACCCCAGCTTCCATATACTGCTGAGGTAAGCGATAACTTTTGTACTTTTCTTGTAATTGTCCCATTATTAATATAGGCGTAGCTCATGGCTACTTCGTTTTTTATTAGGCTGCAAAGTTACGAATTTTGTAGTAAAAGACCATTTATTTTATTAGAAATCTTTAAAATATGCGTTTTTTAACGCATCTGTCCCCATGTATTCATAGCATTTTCGTAATTTTGTCACGAGAAAGTTTTAACTATCATACATCTTATATATTATATAGAATGAGTATGAAACACATCATGTTTGTTCTCAACCCTATTTCGGGGACGGTAAGCAAGGCGCACATACCTGAGTTGATTGATGCCTACCTAGATAAGAATCAGTTTACATACGAGTTTGCTGAGACCCAATATGCCGGTCATGCCACCGAACTGGCACGTCGCGCAGCTGAGGATGGCATCGACATTGTGTGTGCCATAGGAGGCGACGGCACGGTGAACGAGGTGGGACGTGCATTGGTGGACACCAACACGGCAATGGCAATCCTACCTTGTGGATCGGGTAACGGACTGGCGCGACACTTACTGTTACCGATGGATCTAAAGAAATGTATCGACATTATCAATCGTTGCTCCATCGAACGACTCGATTCAGGAATGATCAACGAGCACGCCTTCTTCTGCACATGTGGTATGGGTTTTGACGCATTCATCTCAATGAAGTTTGCAGAAGCTGGCAAACGTGGTCTGATAACCTATGCCGAGAATGTTCTGACGGAAGGATTGTCCTATCAGCCAGAGACCTATGAGATAGAAGACGAGTTGGGTTCAAAGACCTATAAGGCCTTCTTGGTGAGTGTGGCTAACGCTTCACAATATGGCAACAATGCTTACATCGCTCCTCAAGCATCGATGAGTGATGGTTTATTGGATGTAATCATCATGGAGCCATTCGACATCTTGGAAGCGCCACAGGTGGCAATCGAACTATTCAACAAGACCTTAGACAAGAACAAGAAGATCAAGACGTTCAGAGCCAAGCACATCCATATCCACAGGAAGAGCGCGGGCATCATCCATTATGACGGCGACCCAAAGATGTCCGACGCCGATGTGGATATCCATATCAAGCCACGAAGCATCTCCATCGTCACCAATCCTGACGGAAACAAGGCGCAACGCCAACCTAACATGGTACAGAATGCGGCATCGGAGCTCTTCTACGACTTTGACACAATGCGTGAAAAGCTCATCCAGCAGACACGCAACCTGCAGGCGGTGAACCGGAAGATTCTGCGAAAGCTCAACCTCTAATCCTCCTATAACGTATGTCTGCATCATTTACATTCAAACAGTTTACCATCAATCAGGATCAATGTGCTATGAAGGTGGGCACGGATGGCGTTCTGCTCGGTGCATGGGCTGAAGGAGGAAAACGCATCCTGGACATCGGAACGGGTACGGGACTGATCACGTTGATGATGGCGCAACGCTTTCCTCATGCTCATGTCGATGGTGTAGAGATTGATCCCGTGGCAACGAAGCAAGCGCAGAGCAACACGCTCTGTTCGCCTTTCAGGGACCGCATAGCCGTTACGTGTCAAGCCATACAGCAATATAAAGCCGAGCCTTATGACGTCATCGTTTCCAACCCTCCTTTCTTCAATAGGTCTTTGCTGACACCCGAAGAGGCAAGGACGCAAGCACGGCACACCACTACCCTATCCTATCGAGATCTCTTTCATCATGCGTGGAGACTAGCAAAGCCTACAGCACGAATGTATATCATCATTCCCACGATGCTAGTCAACGATTTTTCCGCAGAAGCGGGGTTCGTAGGATGGAACATCCACACCCAAGTAGATATTCGCACCACACACAAGAAAGCACCGAAGCGTTCATTATTATGCTTTGGTAAGATGGTTGCAGCGTCACCCACCCACGAAACGCAGACGATGATGCAAGATGGTAAACCAACAGAATGGTACAGGCAGTTGACTGAGGCATTCTATTTGAACATTTAACTGTAGGTGTTAAAGGTAAAGGAACGGTGCAAACAAAAAAGAGCTGGCGTCAATTCCTTGTCCGTTTCGTAGGATGGGAATCACACGTCAGCTCTATTTCTGATAGTTTTGATTGATTATCTACTCATTTTATTCGTCCCAAAGGGAGTTGTTAGGGTTATTGCTTGAACCGTTCTCGTTATCCAAGACGTTTTCTTTAGCTTCTGCAGGAACCTCGCCCTCAGTAGGGTCGGGCTTAGAAGCAATACCTATATTGATATCCCCCATAAGACTATCGGGCAAAACTACTGTCCTTACTTCGGGTTTTGTGTATTCTTTCATACTTCGTTGTGTTTGTTTCTTCTGATTCATTATTTTACAACAACTTTCTTTCCGTTCACAATGTACAATCCTGCTGGAAGCACAGTCTGGTCGTTGCCCATATATACACCTTGGAGGTTATACACCTTCTGAGCAGCTTCGCCAGTTGTGTTGTTTACCTCGTTGATACCAGTGGTGTCATCGCCACTTACGAAGAAGCGGATGGTCTTAGCCACTGATTGATTTTCGGTAGGATAGCAATAGCTGTTGTCACTCTTGTTCTGAATGGTCATGTAGAACTTTGTAGGACCAAGGGTGGTTGTTGCACTGGATACGGCAGTGAATTGCTGCTTTGCAGGATTGAGGTAATAGCCGTACTTGTCGAGCAACGTGGTACTTTCATAAACACCAGTGAAGGTAAACTTCTGATCAACATTAGAGCAATCGAGCGATGCGTTGGTCGTTTTTGCAATGCTTGTACCAGTGAGCTCCAATGTATTCTCACCTTCAGTCAGAGCCTTAATCAGACATGGCGTGTTAGCTGCAATCTTGTCACCAGCCTTCAGAAGCTTAAACTCAAGGGTGGTTGCACCATCTACCAGTTCAGTGTCCCAAATCTTAGCAAAGCTAAACTTCTCAAGAAGCTCGTCCGTAATGGTGATATCAAATGGCACATAGAACGAAGACCAGTTGGTAGTGGAGAAGTTCTTGGTCATCTTCACGGTAGCATCATCCACGTTAGCGTTTACAAGCAGCTTGGTGAGGTCTGTGGTAGAAAACTCGAGCGACTTTTCGGTTGCTGCTACAACTTTAGAATTGTTCTTATAACCGATGATGATATCACCTGTGACGAGACCATACATACCCTCGCCATTAGCCACTGCTACATAACCATCGACACAATAGTCGGTCACATCACTGCTGAATGTACCGCCACTGATCTTAACGGATGCTTCAGCTGAAGGCACCTTATTGCTATTGATAACCTCAACGGCAGTCTTAGCACCGCTCACTTTAGCATTGTCAGAGATACTAACTTTGACGTTGTTTGCATCATAGTAAGCAGCGTCGTAGTCATAAACCACACCCGCTGTGCCTACCACCACGCGTGCATCACCCACCTTACCGATATTGCTAGCGTCGCCTGTAGCGATAATCTCACCACCAGTGAGGTTGAGTTTACCACCGCGCATCAACACACCACAACCACCAAGGGCAACAATCTTTCCGCCACTGATAAGGAGTGTACCTTCTTGTGGGTGATAAACACCGCATGCTATGTAACCGCTTGATACGATATGACTAATCATGGTACCGCCAGTGATATTGATAGTGGTGCCACCCTGTTTGTTATTATCAGCGTTACTTCCGTTACCACCGACAACCGCATTATCGCGTGCTACCATCACACCATTAGCAATAGTGGCAATAGCGCCTTTACCCTGTGCAGTCACAGTAATCTCTTGTGACTCAAGGTAACCACCATTAACGATAACGGACGATTTCACCTCACTTGCGCCGGTTTTGTCACCCCATGAGCGTAAAAAGGAGCCTTCGTCATTAATATATTTACCACTATTAACAATGAGAGAAGCGCCTGTTACTGCTGACAAATCGTAAACTACATGTAGCGTACCTGCGGTATAAGTCACGGTCTGATAATCGTCACTTACCACTGGTTGCGTGTTTGCTGTGTTATCAAACAAGTTGACTACGGCACCATTTTGAGCTTCAACGTAATTGAGATACAAGTTTTTACCATTAAGGTCGAACGCTATATTCTTACCATTGATTTCATAACCTGTATCCTTATCAGTTACATCGCATAGCGCTACAACGGTCTGACCAGTAGTTGCGGCAGAAAATGCATCAGAAAGAGAAGTGTATTTGTTATCACCTATCTTAGCTTGATAGTAGTTTCCTTGTACAGTTACTGTACCATCGCTTTCAGTGGTGTAGTCGCTTTCGTCCAAGAACTGAGCAATATCTTCTGCAGTTCCGCTGAAAGTACCACCTTTGATGGTTATAGCATCTTCAGCATCTTCTTTCTTCGAAGTATTGATTACCTCAACAGCAGCCTTGGTACCGCTTACCTTTGAGTCACCAGAGATGGTAACTGTAGTGTTGCTTGCATCATAATAGTTGGCATCGCGGTCAAATATCACACCCGCTGTGCCTACCACCACGCGTGCATCACCCACCTTACCGGTAGTGCTAGCGTCACCTGTAGCGATAACCTCGCCACCAGTCTGATTAAGCGTACCGCCTCGCATCAACACACCACAACCACCAAGGGCAACAATCTTACCACCGCTGATGTTAAGCGTTCCTTCCTGGGGATGATAAACACCGCACGCTACATAGCCAGATGACTGAATATTACCAATCATGGTACCGCCAGTGATGTTGATGGTGGTGCCACCATATTTGTAAGTAGCATTGTTAGTTCCGTTACCAGCAACAACCGCATTATCGCGTGCTTCCATCACACCGCCATTGATATTGGCAATAGCGCCTTTACCATATACAGACACGGTAAACTCTTGTGACTCTAGATAGCCACCATTAACAGTTACGGTAGAGCTGATCGGGGTTGTGCCTTGGAAGTCACCATACGCTTGCAACAAGCTAGATGATGTGGAGTTATACTTTCCGCTGTTGACGGTAATCGAACTACCTTGCAATGCTATAATATTCTTAGTTACAGTTAGCGTACCTGCGGTGTAAGTCACAGCATAACCATCACTGACAGAGGGAGCAACTGTAGCAGTTAGGTCTTCTAGCACTACGTTTGCGCCATTTTTAACGTTAAGAGATTGAAGGGTAACATCCTGTCCGTTGAGGTCGAAGGTAAGGTCCTTAGTTACCGATAAACTGGTGTTAGCATCACTGACATCGCTTAGCAACGTCACCGTCTGCCCTGCCGTAGCTTTCTCTACAGCTTCCGTAAGTGTGGTGTATTCTGTTTCACCCACCTTTGCTACATAATTTGTAGCAGTTTGGGCATACGTTATCCCCACTCCACCAACCGAAAGGAGCAGACACACTGATGCCCTTGAAATGTAAGTCTTTAACATAACCTGCGCTGATTGTCGCTAGCTCCTCTGTACGACTAATTAATAACAATGTTATCTACACATTTCTCTGATAATGAAAAGCGAAGGAGCTTTACTTAACTCGCCCGACATCTGTAACTTTCCACCATTCCTTTTACCTATTAATAAGAAACTGCACCTAAAGCCTCCCGCGGTGTTATCCACATGCCTTGGTTCATTACTGTGCGCGTAGCAACGTGTATTTCGTTCATCACAAGATCAAAACACACAACTACATGTAACGACCAAAGGCAGAATCAAACATCATATAGGAGACGTTCAGCCGTCGTTATATTGACAAGAGAAGAAAAAGTTTATGTTCCATCTGTCAAAACAAGCGCTGTAAACGCCATTCGATTAAAAGAGGGTTCTACGAATCGCACCGGCCTCGCGGCTTTTTGCATTCTAGAGAATTACCGATGCAAATGTAAAAAAAAAAAAAAAAAACGGCAAAGAATTCCTTTAAATATTTTTGGTTTTTGACTAAATATACGTTTTCCCTCGACGAAATGCAAGAAAAAAGCTCCATCTTGCGTCATCTAGAACCGCAAGATGGAGCCTCATTATCGAGAACTGGTTTCGCTTAAAGCGTTGCCGTTGCTTGTACTAACCATTCATAAACAAAGCTGCATACACCGAAGCCGAGTACGCCGAGGGTGCAAAGCGCAAGGGCAAGACGTGTGTTGTTGTCCGTTGAGAACGTTGGCAGAGGTGCATCGGTCTTGTTAATGTACATGCACTTTACAATCTTTAGATAATAGTAAAGGCTAGGTACGGTGTTAAGCAAGGCGATGAACACCACGGCATAAGCGATATTGCTGCCGCCTTTGACTGCTGCCATGAAGACGAAGAACTTACAGAACATTCCGGCAAATGGAGGAATACCCGCAAGGGAGAACAACGCGAGGGTCAGCAAGAACGAGAGCTTGGGGTTGGTCTGATACAACCCATCGTAGCAACTCATATCTGTTGTGCCTTTGCCACGTGTCTCTATCACGTTGATGATGGTGAACACAGCCATATTGGCAGCTACATAGATGAGCACATAGTACATCAATGCGGTCAAACCCATAGAGCTATTGCCGATAGCGGCAAGCATGATATATCCGGCTTGAGAGATAGAGCTGAATGCCATGAATCGTTTGAGCTCTGACTGACGCAACGCAAAGAGGTTGGCGATGGTGATGGTCAGAACCACTACGACGTAGAGCAGAGGCTCCCAATATTCTACCATTGGTGCAAACACCTTCATCAAGATGGTCATCAGGGCAAATGCAGCTGCACCCTTAGACACTACGCTTAGGTAACCTGTCACTGCGGTTGGCGCACCTTGATAGGTGTCGGCTGTCCAGAAGTGGAATGGAACAAGAGAGATCTTGAAACCAAGACCACTGAAGAAGAACACCATGCCCATCACGGTGAGTGGACTGGTGGTGAGCTTAGCCACTACGTCGTCAAAATACAACGTACCCGTAGCACCATAAAGGAACGAGATACCATAGAGCATCACACCACTAGAGAAGGTTGCGGTGAGAATAAACTTGGCAGCACCTTCAGCTGAGTTCTTCTTATATTGATCGAAAGCTACAAGACATGCCATAGGTACAGATGCCATCTCCAATCCGAGGAAGAACATCAAGAAATGACCGCTAGAGATCATCATGTACATACCAAGAAGGGTTGAGATAACAAGCTCGTAGAACTCGCCTTCCTTCTGCAGCACATCCTCACGCTCAATCCATGACTGTGCCATCACCACAACGATGAACGCACCAGCGGTAAGAATCACTTTCATCACCTGTGCAGCTGCGCTAGCGGTGTAGAGTCCGGCGAAGGCAGTGGCAGGTTGAGAGGTAAAGCATACTGCGATCTGAGCTACCAACAACACACCTGTCAGCAGGCTCAATACAGTGTGTTTCTTCTCGCTTTTCATCATAACGAGATCGGCGAGGAATACTATTACCAAAGCGGCCATCAAGCCTGCTTCGGGTATCATATTAAAAAACTGACTATAATCCATTTTCCTACTGAAAGATATTAAAGGGTTGGAATTACACTAAGGATGGGACCTACGGCGTCTGTGATGACATGACTTGCCCAAATAGGGAAGCTACCGAGGCCGGCAACACAGAAGATCAGACAACATACGGCGAAGCGCTCGTCCCATGTAGCATCGGTGAGTTCTTCGAAGTGAGGATTCTTAACCTTCTCTAAGAGGATGAAACCTACGGTACGAAGGATATACACTGCTGTCACCACGATAGAGGTGATGGCGATGATGGTGCAACAACGATGGAACGTGTCTGCATTCTCAAATGAACCATTAAAGATGGTCATCTCAGCGATGAAGCCTGAGAAGCCTGGCAAACCTAAGTTGGCTAGACCGGCAATCACATAACCTACAGAGAGGAAAGGCATGATCTTCATCAAACCACCAAGCTCGCGGATGTCACGGGTGTGTGTTCTACCATAAATCATACCGATGAGGGCAAAGAACAAGGCTGTCATCAAACCGTGTGAGAGCATCTGCAAGATAGCACCGGTGCAGGACACCTTAGTCATCATGAGCAATGCGAACAACACCAAACCGCAGTGAGACACTGACGAGTAAGCGTTGATAAACTTCAAGTCGGTCTGAACACAAGCAGAGAATGCACCATAAACCACAGAGATAGTGGTCAGAATCAAGAACACCCAAGCTAGATCATGTGCAGCCTGTGGCAAGAGGAACATAGCGATGCGGAAACAACCGTAACCACCAAGTTTCATAAGCACACCAGCATGAAGCATTGACACGGAGGTAGGTGCACAACCGTGACCGATAGGTGACCATGTGTGGAAGGGGAACAAAGCACCCAACACACCAAAGCCGATGAACACAAAGGGGAACAATACGTTCTGAATGTGTCCAGGGATGTGATTGTTATGTGCAATCTCAAGGATGCTCATGGTGGTACCACCATTGAAGAAGTAGATACCTACCAGTCCGAGGATGATGAGAGCAGAACCGCCCATCAGCATCAAGGTCAGCTTCATAGCAGCATACTCCTTGCGACCTGATCCCCAGTAACCAATCAAGAGGTACATTGGGATAAGGGCTACCTCATAGAACATAAACATGGTGAAGAGGTCAATGGAGATGAAGAAGCCATATACACCCGTAGACAACAAGGTGAACCACATAAAGAACTCTTTAGTGAGGGGTTTGAGCTTCCATGAAGCAAAGGTACCTGTGAAAACGATAATGCTTGAAAGAAGAAGCATCACCACAGAGATTCCGTCCACACCTACCTCATAATTGATATGCAGTGAGGGGAACCATGTCGTGCTAGCATGGAGAAGCATCTCTTCCGTGTTGCCAGCAGCTCTTGCGCCAATGAAGTGAAGGGTAAGCCATATTGACATTGCCAAAAGACAAGACGAACCTGTAACCATCACACCGCGCACCTGATTGACATTGCGGGCAATCCAAAGGCCGAGCAACATCAACGCAGGGATTAATACGAATAAACTTAATATATTCATCTTTTAATTATAAGCAAAGTAATAATAATGTTAAAGCTACCGTACCTGTAAGGAACCACAAAGCATACTGGCGTACGTCACCACTCTGCCATGGGCGGATAGTTTCGCCTGCTTCATTTGCTCCCCATGCGGTGAAATCAATAAGGCCGTTGATGATGTGCTCGTCAATCCACTGAACTGGCTTGCTTACAAAACGGAACAGAATCTTATGGGTTACAAACTGATAAACCTCATCCATGTAGAAACGCTTGTATGCCCAACGATGCAGACGTGGGAACGCTGCATAGAGTTTGTCAGCGATAGGTTGCTTCTCACCTTTATATATATAGGTAGCCAAAGCTATTGAGAGAATAGCAATCACGGTAGAGGTGGCAGCAATCTGAACATTGAAATGAACGGTGTACTGGGTACCAGCTGCGCTCACGATAGAACCGAAGCTTGCCCAATCCCAATTCAAGAAACCGCCAAGGGTGGTGAAGATACCTACACCAACTGTGACTACACTCAAGAAGATGAGAGGGAAGGTCATCGTTGCAGGTGCTTCATGTGGTGTATGCTCTGCATGGAGCTCCTTGTTCTCTGTACCCCAGAAGATACCATAATACAAACGGAACATATAGAATGCTGTCATAGCTGCAACGCCTGTCATCCACCATCCACACAAAGGTGAATACTCGAAGCAAGCAGTGATGATCTCGTCCTTAGAGCTAAAGCCTGAGAAGAAAGGTATACCGGCAATGGCTAGACAAGAGATCAAGAACGTGGCATGAGTGATAGGCATATACTTACGCAAGCCACCCATAGTAGACATCTCGTTAGAATGTACTGCGTGGATGATACAACCCGCACCAAGGAAGAGGCAAGCCTTGAACATTGCGTGTGTGAACAGGTGGAACATAGATGCCATGTAACCTAGCTGTGCATGGTTATCAAGAGCCTCACCGCCATGACCTGGCAAGCAGACACCGAGAGAAACCATCATGAACGCAATCTGAGAAATGGTAGAGAATGCCAAGACACGCTTGATATCGCTTTGAGCGCAAGCTACGGCTGCAGCATAGAATGCGGTAAACGCACCTACCACTACAACGACCTCAAGGGCGTTAGGAGCATACTCAATCCAGATAGGGAACAGACGTGCAATCTGAACCACACCTGCTACGACCATGGTAGCAGCGTGAATCAATGCTGACACAGGTGTTGGGCCTTCCATAGCATCTGGCAACCAGATGTGCAATGGGAACATAGCCGACTTACCTGCACCACCGATGAACATCAACACAAGGGCTGTAGGTAGAATCATACCACCAGCAGCAAGTGCGCGTGCAGTGTCAACAGTGGTAAACTGCTCTACACCGGCACCATAAACGATGTCTGTTCCGGTGAAAGAGAAGTTGTAGCTTCCTGTGTAGTAACCGAAGATGAGGATACCAATAAGGAAGAACATATCAGCAAAACGGGTTACGATAAACGCCTTCTTAGATGCATGCACCGCTGCATTCAATGTATAATAGAAGCCGATGAGCAAGTAAGAGCTTACACCCACGAGCTCCCAGAACATATACATCTGGAAGATGTTGGTAGCAAGCACCAATCCGAGCATAGACATGGTGAAGAGAGATAGGAAGGCATAATAGCGCTGGAAACCTTTCTCGCCATGCATATAACCGAACGAATAGATGTGCACCATAAGGCTGACCGTAGAAATCACGATAAGCATCATCACCGAAATAGGATCAAGCAAGATACCTAGATCGAAATGAAGGTGACCCAATGGCAACCAAGTGACATTGTAAGGTACATAGGTTGCAAAGGTACCATCAGCAAGACGAGGTGCGGTGAAGTATTGGTACGCTGTGATATAGCTGAGGATAGTAACCAACCCTAAAGAGCAAGTGCCTATAAGTCCAGCCGTTTTCTTCGACCAAGCATACTTGTTTCCCGCAAAGTCGGGAAGGCCGATGACCAAGAAGCTGATCAAGGGCAAAAGAAGTATCAATAATGAATATGAAAAATCCATAACTCTTTAATATTTCATGTTTTCAATACTGTTCACTTGATCACTGTGGAAATGACGGTAAACATTGATGATTATCGCTAAGGCAACAGCACTCTCAGCTGCGCTTACACCGATAGAGAACAGCGTCATGAAGAAACCTTCATTGCCTCCTCCAGGGAAGAGCAAACGATTGAATGCGGCAAAGTTGAGATCCACAGCATTGAGAACAAGCTCGATAGAGATCAACATGGCTACTAGGTTACGACGAGTAACGAAGCCAAAGACGCCGATAAAAAACAATAATCCGCTAAGGATAAAGAAATATTCTACTGGTATCATTTGAGGTCCTCCTTATTTTTGTTGTTCAATATAACCAAGCCACCAATGATACAAGCCAACAAGAACACAGAGATGAACTCGAAGGGGAGCACATATCCATACTTATCGGCAGACATCAGCTGCTTGCCAAACTCCTTAACGGGCAGTTCGTTCTCTAAATCACCTGATACCAATGCGGTAACAAAGTGGTTCTTCAAGAGCACAACCACCACTGTTGCGAAACCTACCAATGAGATCAAGGCAGCAACAATGGTTTTCTTACCCAACCAACGCTCAGAGAGACCTTGCAAGGTACGCTTAGAAACCAACTGAATGGCAAAGATATACATCATTGTGATACCACCAGCATATATACTAATCTGTGCAGCACCAAGATAAGTGTAGTCGAGCACGAAGTAAAGACCCGCCACACCAAAAAGTACTACTAGCAGCCCGGTAGCAGCTCGCATGATGCGCTTTGTGGAAACACAAAACACTGCGGAAGCCAAAATAACCACGGCTAAAATGAAAAACATTACTAATCTTGCCATTGTACTTATTTAGTTTTCGTATTAAACGTTCCTACTTGCCAATCAGCACCACCATCAATAATGTTTGGCAGACTACCGCCTTTATACACCTCTTTATCAAGGTGCAGAACCAACTGTCCGCGATCGAACACCGAGTTTTCAAAATCGTTGGTAAACTCGATAGCGTCAAAGTTGCAAGCGTTGACACATAGTTCGCAGAACATGCAATCGCCTAAGTCATATTGATAATCGATGAGATGACGTTTCTTCTTTCCTGTTTCAGGATCAGTGACCATCTCCTTAGCGATCTTGATTGTGCCGTTAGGACAAACATTCTCGCACATGGTACATGCCACACACTTGTAAGATCCATCTTCATTGCGCTTGAAAGTCAAACGACCGCGATGACGCTTGGAAACATGCAGTGTGGTTTTGCGATTCTCAGGATATTGCTCGGTGCTCTTAGGTGTGAAGTATTCCTTCATGGTAACCTTCAAACCTGTAGCAAGGGTCTTGAGAGCTGATCCTACCTCGCCAAAATATGTTTCTTTTTTATCTTCCATTTTATCTAACATTCTTTATAAGACCACTTTGAAAGCTACACATACTGCAGCCAACACCAAAGTAAGAAGGCTCAATGGCATAAGATACTTCCACTCCAACTTCAAGATTTGATCGATACGAAGGCGAGGGAATGTCCAACGCACCCACATCAATACAAACACGAGGAAGAAGGTCTTACCAAAGAACCATACCACACCAGGGATGAGGTTCATCAAACTATCAAAACCTTCAACGCCAATATTGATTGGAGCCCAACCACCCAAGAACACTGCGCTAGCAAGTCCTGAGATGACAAAGAGGTTCAGATACTCAGCGAGATAATAGAAGCCGAAGCCCATACCACTATACTCGGTGTGGTAACCTGCGGTCAACTCGCTCTCAGCCTCAGCCAAGTCGAACGGGCCACGGTTGGCCTCTGCATTACCAGCAATCAAGAAGACGATGAACGCGATGATTGCAGGGATGTGACCCTGAATGATCAACCATTTCCAAGGGCCGGTCTGTGCTTCTACAATGCCGCTAATCTGCATAGTGCCAAGGAATACCACTGCTATGATCAAGCAAAGGCCTAACGACATCTCATAAGAGATCAGCTGCACAGCGCTACGCATAGCACTCACTACCGAATACTTGTTGTTAGATGCCCAACCTGCAAGGAAGATACCCAACACGCCGATTGACGAGATGGCGGTCATCATGAACAAGCCCACATTGAAGTCGAGCACGGTCATGCCTTTGTTCCAAGGCAAGAATGAGAACGTACCTACAGAAGCAATCATGACGAGGAAAGGTGCCAAACAATAAAGGAGCTTATCTGCCTTGTCTACAAAGAAGATCTCCTTGATGAGCATCTTTACTACGTCAGCAAATACCTGGAAGATACCCCAAGGACCTACACGCATAGGGCCAAGACGGCACTGGAAGTAGGCACACACCTTACGTTCCATAAATATCAAAACGATACATATAAGCGCATACGCAACGAGCACTACCACACCTACGAGCACACACTCAATCAGGATGGTCAAGAAATCGCCTAAGCCTAGCGTCTGACGCAACAAGGCGTCAATCCATTTTGTTACAATACTAAAATCGAACATATCTATAATATCTTTTTATCTTATTATTTTAGTATTTATCGATCCAAGTCAGGAATAACGAAGTCGATAGTTGCACCTACAGCGACCAAGTCGGCAATCTTCTGGCCTTTAAGCATCTTATCGAATGCTCCGGTAAGGGTCAGACCCATTGGGCGCATCTTCAAACGATAAGGACTCTTATCACCGCGGCTATCAAGATAAACACCAAACTCGCCTGCTCCACCCTCAACAGAGAAGAACCATTGTCCTTCTGGCACTTTGATGATAGGCTTCTGCTTTACGTAGAAGTCGCCTTCAGGGATGTTGTCAATGAGTTGCTCAATGATATCAAGACTCTGATACATCTCCTGGATATGTACGTAGTAGCGATCCATAGCGTCACCGTGGGTCAGCGTGATGTCTTTCCATTCTACCTGGCTGTACATATCGTAAGGATGATTCTTACGCACGTCATTGTGCCAACCAGCAGCTCGACCAGCAGGACCAGTCACGGCATAGTTGATACAATCGTCCTTGCCCATATAGCCTACGCCTTCAAAACGCTTATGAGTGATGACGTTATCACCGAAGACATCCAAGTATTCTTGAATCATTGGACGCAGATACTTGCACAAAGCCTTGGTGTTAGCTACAAAGTTGGGATCGATATCAGCTTGACATCCACCTATTCTATAATAGTTCTGAATCAAGCGACCACCTGTAGTCTCTTCCATCACGTTAAGGATGTGCTCACGATCACGCATGCAATAGAGGAATGCGGTCAAGGCACCAAGGTCTTGCGCTGCTGTTCCTAGATAGAGCAAGTGGTTGTTCAGACGCTGCAACTCGTCCATGATGGTACGGATGTAACGGATACGATCGGTCAGTTCTACACCGAGACCTTCTTCGATAACACCTACCAAAGCATGACGATGCATCATAGCACATAGGTAATTGAGACGATCGGTCAATGCTAGTGTTTGTGGGTAAGTCATTCCCTCACACATCTTTTCGATACCGCGGTGGATATATCCAAGGTGTGGGTAAACATGATTGACGGTCTCATCGTTAAGAACGGTCTGCAAACGCAACACACCGTGCATACTGGGGTGGTTAGGACCGAAGTTGACCACGTAATCATCCTCTTCAAACAAGCGATGCTTGGTGGCTACAAGATTACCATGTGAATCGATGTTCCACTCGGTGGTGAAATCAGATTCGGGTTCGTCCGTTACCGAGAAAGGATTAGCTTCGGGGCTCATGTCAAAGTCCTTGCGCAAGGGATAACCCTTAAAGTCGGTACGCATGAACAGACGACGCATATCGGGGTGACCGAGGAACTTAATTCCGAGGAAGTCGAACACCTCACGCTCTAGCAAGTTGGCCGCGTTCCACAGGTTCAACACTGAAGGAATCACATAGCTATCCTCCATCTGCTTAGCGATGACACGTGTAGAGCAGCGCTCATGTGTCTCAGTATTCTCAAGGATATAAATACAACCTAGACCTTCTTCACCAAAATCCTCACCAATAATGGTAACAAGGTAATCGAAATGTTTCTCGTTCTTCAACTTCTTCATCTCTGATGAGAAGTTATCGAATGTGAGTTCAATATTATTTAATTTCATATTCTATACCTTATTATATTATTCGTCCAAACCTTTCTTAGGGTCGAAGTCGGCAGGGACGTCGGTTACAATGATAGGTTCTTTCTTTCCTAATAACTCTTTAAAAGCGAGATTCTCGTTGCTCAAACCACGCAAGCCACCCTTAGCCATAGATGCCTCACGCTCTTCGGCTGTCATCTTGTGGTTTGCTCCGCCAAAGAATTTCTCAACCTTTACCTTACGTTGCAACTGCATCATACCGTAAAGGATGGCTTCTGGACGGGGAGGGCAACCAGGGATATAAACATCTACTGGCACTAGCTCATCAATGCCTCTCACTACATTATAGCTCTTCTTGAAGGGACCACCAGAGATGGTGCATCCTCCAACAGCTACTACATACTTAGGCTCAGCAATCTCATCGTACAAACGCTTGAACACAGGTGCCATCTTATTGGTAATGGTTCCGGCACACATAATCAAGTCGGCTTGGCGTGGAGAGTTACGTGTGACCTCAAATCCAAAACGAGAGAAGTCGTAACGCGCACAACCCACTGCCATAAACTCGATACCGCAACATGATGTACCGAAGGTCAATGACCATAGAGAGTTGCTTCGTCCCCAATTGATAGCTTGATCCAAAGAACCGACCAAGACATTGGTTCCACCTTCATTGAGTTGTTGTGCTAGCTGCTCGAGCGTGTCGTTGTCCTTAAACTCTTCGTAAGGAATCGACTTGATCTTAGGTTTTCTTATTTCCATTCCAAAGCTCCTTTCCGCCAAGCATAAGCAAGGCCAAATACCAACACTAACATAAAGAATCCGATGGAGAACAGCATTGCGCCTCCGTTGGCTTGTGAGAGATCACCAAAGACAGTGGCCCAAGGATAAAGGAACGCCGTCTCTACGTCAAACATCAAGAACAGGATAGCAAATAGGTAATATCCCACATGCATAGGCATCCATGAGTTGCCTCGCGTTGGAATACCACACTCAAAGGGTTCGCCTTTTACCGGATTGTAGCTTCTCGGACCTATCAGTTTAGCCACGACGTAAGCGCCGAGCACTAAAACAGAAGCCGTCAGCAAAACGGTTATTAAAAGTGTGAAAATCATAAATGTTTTATATAGCTATAAGTTATTATCTCATACCAACGGGATACACGCCACGTGCGCCCATTGTATAGTTGTTTTAAAACGCATGCAAAGTTAATAATATTTTCACAACGCCCCAAGTGTTTTATTAAAAATATGTCTATTTTTGCAAACTCCATATTGCAACTTGGGACACTCTCTCATTGACCGATTAGATACTTTCTTATGCTTTGCTTTGACGCTGATTTTGGTTTGATTTTGCGCACAACAGGTTGGGATAAGATCGTTTTACAGAGAGGCCGACACACTTTCTCCTTACCACGACAAGTCAATTACGTGGCAAGAAAGGCTCTTATAGAATCGAAATTAAATTGTTTTTGGATGAAAATCAATTTAATTTTCCTTCAAAATTAATTTAATTTTCGCATTGATTAAGCTTCTAATAGATTCTCAAAGCTAACGTTTAGCATTGCGAGAGGGTTCGTTTCAGAAAGAGATTGGAGCGTTGCTATTATCAATGTAATTGTTGTGGGAAGACGAATGTTTTTAGAAGAAGCGGATATCTGTCACTACTTGCGTGGCGCCCGCTTGCTGATTGAGCTTCTGAAGAAGACGTTGCTTGACCATAGATAACTCGGAACGCAATGCCGGACTAGACAACTGCACATAGAGGGTCTGGTTACGTATAAACTTCTGCTGGGTATATCGTGCTATCGTAGGGCCCACTACGCTGTCCCATGCAGCCAACAATCGACGTTGCTGCAAGGGCATCTCAAGTCCTTCTTGTCGTAGGAGTTTGGACAAGACGTCCGACAGGGCATGTACTTCTCGCTTAAACATGGCTTTCTTCTTTAAGTTCTATCTGTCCTTGCTTCAAAGAGAAGAGGCGGAAATCGGCGTTGGTCTCATTGAGGATTCGGTCTAGGTGCTCACGATTGGTATCAGTAATGAATATCTGTCCAAACTCGTTACCACCTACAAGCTTAACCAGTTGCTCTACCCTATTGGCATCTAAGCGATCAAAGACATCATCTAACAACAATAGCGGGGCTATGTTTTGATTCATCTGCCGTAACAAGGAGAACTGTGCTAGCTTCAGTGCGAGGACGTAGGTCTTGATCTGTCCTTGACTTCCCTCGCGTTTGATAGAGAATCCATCAAGCGTCATCTCTAGCTCATCTCTATGTACGCCATGCAAGGAATAGCCCACTGCTAGATCCTTCATGCGATCACGCGAGATCACTTGGGCTAGGTTGCCGCGTTGAGAATGGGACACATACGCTAAATTGACGGTCTCATTGCCTTGCGATAGATAGCGATAATAATCATTAAAGAGTGGCGCAATCTGCTCCACTAGTTTGGTTCTGGCTTCTGAAACGAGCGCGCCATAGTTGCCCATCTGTAGCTCAAGCACATCCAACAAGCTCGAATCGGGGTTTTCAAGTTTCAGTTGGGCATTGCGTTGGGTGAGCGCTTTGTTATAATAAGCGAGGTTATTGATGTACCGTTTATCGTATTGAGAGATGATGACATCCATAAATCGGCGGCGTTCCTCGCTGGCTCCCGACACCAACATCGTATCCGTGGGTGAGACAAACACCAAGGGTATCAAACCAATATGTTCAGACAGGCGACGATATTCTTTCTTGTTACGTCTGAAATGCTTCTTCTGTCCACGCTTCATTCCGCACGAGATACACATCTGGTCAGCCTCGTTACGATAGCTTCCTTCGGCAAGCATCAAGTCGGTTTCATGTCGAAGCAATTGCGAGTCGGCTGAGCAGAATGCGCTTTTACAAAAAGATAGAAAATAGATAGCGTCCAACAGGTTGGTTTTACCTTCTCCATTGGTTCCTATCAAGCAGTTGATCTTAGGCGAAAACGTGAGTTCCGCCTGGGCTATATTCTTAAAATTGACAAGAGAGATTCGTTCCAGTATCATCGCTAGATGCATTATGAATGCTTTGCAAAGTTAGCGAGAAAGCACGGAAAAATAAAAAAAACAAAAGATAAATTTTACTATGTGAGAGTTTTTCAGTAATTTTGCACGCCTAAGATTATGGTCTGACGAATGACGCAAGTATCGTCTCTTCAGCCAATAACCAATCGGAACTGAATAAAAACAAAAACAAATAAATAACATGTCAAGCAAGAAGAATCAAAAAGGAACATTAGACGAGTCCTTAAACAGTTCGGAAACTTTCTTTATCAAGAACAGGAAAGCCATCCTAGGAGGTGTTGGCGTAGTGGTAGTGCTTATCATCGCAGCTATCCTCTATCACAGCTACGTTTCTCTTCCACGCGAGGACGAGGCCAGCACCGAGCTTAGCAAGAGTGAGCAACTGATGATGCAACAACAATATGAGGCTGCGCTGAAAGGCTTCCAGAAGGTAGCTGAAGATTATAGCGGTACCGATGCAGGCAACTTGGCTAACCTTTACACTGGTCTTTGCTACGCGCATCAAGCTAAACCCAACTGGGCTAAAGCTAAGGAAGCCGTAGAGAAGTTTGACACAAAGAGCGATGCTATCATCAGCCCTGAGTCACAGGTCGCTCTTGGTGACATCTACGCTAACAACAACGAGCTAGATAAGGCTGTAGCATCATTCAAGAAAGCAGCTGATATGGCTAACAGCAAGGCTACCGACGGCGTGAACCTCAGTGTAGCTCCTATCGCATTGCTCAAGGCAGGACAGATCTTGGAGAACCAAGGCAAGAAAGCTGAAGCGCTTGAGATCTATCAGAACATCAAGAAGACATACGTTGCGTCACCTATCTACCAAGAGGTGGACAAATATATCGAAAGAGCATCACGATAATGGCTACTGCATTACATAACCTTTCCGACTACGACGTGGCATCAATACCCGACGCAAGCAATATGCTTATCGGCATCGTCGTATCGGAATGGAACCAAGAGGTTACGGGAGCACTACTAAATGGGGCTATCAACACATTGGAAAAGCATGGTTGCTTACCTGAGAACATTCACGTAAAGACGGTTCCTGGTAGCTTCGAGCTTATTTATGGCGCACAGCAGCTAACCAAAAATGATAGCTACGACGCAGTAATCATCTTGGGTTGCGTCATCCGTGGCGAGACACCTCATTTCGATTACATCTGTCAAGGAGTAACTTACGGCATCGCACACCTTAACGCAACAAGTAACATCCCCGTGATTTATGGCTTGCTTACAACTGAGAACTTGCAACAGGCATTGGACCGTTGCGGTGGAAAGTTAGGCAACAAAGGTGACGAATGTGCTATTGATGCTATCAAGATGGCTAAGTTTTAAAAAGGTATGAAGCTACAGCAACTATTACAAAGTTTCGAATTTGAGGAGTTCTACCCCGAGATTGGCTTGATGTACCCTAACGCTCGACGTCAGCGCGCTTCTTTCAAGAAAGCATTCGAAATCATGATCAACATGAAAGCGGTATCTTCAAAGAAGATTATTCGTTATCAGTTGATGCAAGACCCTGACACTAACGAGATGTTCTTTGGCGCAGATGACACTTGCTTCAAAGGTCCTTGGGAGGTGGTGATAGGCAAAGAGCTCAAACGCGACCCTCAAGTGGATCTTACGGATGCGCAATTGGCTGCCAATTGCCTTCTGAATCTGATTTTGATAAGTCGTCATCCACAGTCATTCGAAACGGATTACCTCAAGATTACGAGATAGAACACATCTTAAACTGAATAAACGCCCCAATGAAAAAAGGATGTTTCATGCACGCAACGTGTTGAAACATCCTTTTTCTTTATCTATAGTTTGAGTGTAATCATTATCGCATGGACCATTTATACACCGTCTTCATCACTACTGTCAGTGGCTTTAGTGGGCTGAGATGCATCTACGTCACTTGAATCAAGGGTGATTGCTTTTCGTATGGAAACCTTACCATGTGCATCAATCAACACATCGAAAGGCATGTAATCATCACTGTTAGCATTAGGTGAACCTACGCTGGCACCAAAGCAAAGGTAATTGCCTTTGATTGTATTATACATAAAGCCAACGAAAGCGCTCTTCTCTGCATAGTAATCGGTTAACAATGAACGGAAGTCGGCCTTTGAAAAGGTCTTATCAAAGAAGACGCTACCATCACTACGGGTTATCTTCACATCGACCTTGTTATCAAAATACTTCTGCCCTTCCTCATCAACAGTCAAGGCAAGGTCTTTATCTGCAAAACGATGGATAGAAATCTTCAAGCTATCACCGCACCACACCACATTCTTAGTGTATGTAAAGTCGCTTTGCTGTTGCGTTCCTTTGGGTTTAGGCTTTTGCTTTACAATATGGGTAATGATATCATTAGACTTCTTCTCCTTCTTACAGGCAACAAGACCTAATACCAACAACCCTAGTGATAGACCATAAATGGTAATCTTTCTCATTGTATTATGATTTTTGAATACAAAAGTACGATATTATTCGGGATATACAAAGCAAGTAGACCAAAAGATTACGTACAACCAACGATAATAAACCGATAGGTGTTTAAGGGGTGATCTTGGTGTAAGATGGATATCGCTTAGGTGTGAAAGTGCTTTCTTCGTTAAGTCACACCTATACAAGAGTAGCGAAGAAGAGATCTTGCTACGTGTTTACTTGCACCTTTGGTACAACTCAGAAAGACTTGCTCGAGACATTCCCTGTTGTACAAGCATATCCAAATCGCGTTTAGCAAGCGTATATTTCTTTTCTTCTATATACACATTGATACGCGACAAGATATAATCCTTGTTATTTGGATCACGGATAATGGCTTGGGTGAAATCGTATTCTGCCAACATGAGTTGTCCACGAGCCTCCTCCATCCCCGCACGAGCTGCATAAGCCAATGCGCTATCGGGGAATTGTTCGATAAGCGTATTGATTTGGTCCATCGCTTCGGTGGTGTGGTGATCCATATCATTGAGCAAGGCTAAGCCTAATTGGGCCTCGAAGTTGCCTGGAACGATGGAAAGGAGGTTGGTGTAATCAAGTCGGGCGAAGTTGTATCGGCCTAGTTTGGTATTGGCAAAGGCACGATAATATAACGCTGCAAGGTTGCCTGGTTGACGATATAACACCTTGTCATACTCGAGCTTGGCATAATCCCAATCTCCTAGCTGCAGGTTCCACGCTGCCTTTTTAAGCATTAGGTCTACACTATCGGGGTGTTGGGCAAGCTCGGCCTTAGCCGCCGATAACGAATCAATCATCCATTGTGGACGCTGAGCCTCCACATGGATGATTGACATAACCGAAAATATAAGCAAAAGGATTCGCTTCATATCTTCTAATAAGTAAGTTGTTCTTATATTCTATTTGGCGTAAGCCACACTGCGTACCTCACGTATCACAGTGATCTTAACCTGTCCTGGGTAAGTCATCTCGTTCTGAATCTTCGTAGCAATCTCACCTGAAAGCTTCTGTGACTCCTCGTCAGACATCTTCTCTGCTCCTACGATGACACGAAGCTCACGGCCAGCTTGGATAGCGTAGGTCTTAACCACTCCTGGATAGCTCATGGCTGTAGCCTCGAGGTCATTCAGACGCTTGATATATGCTTCTACGATTTCGCGACGGGCTCCTGGACGTGCACCTGAGATGGCATCACAAACCTGAACGATTGGTGCTAGCAACGTAGTCATCTCTACCTCATCGTGGTGAGCGGCGATGGCATTGCAGATATCGGGTTTTTCCTTGAACTTCTCTGCCACCTTAGCACCATAGATAGCGTGGGGCAACTCGCTCTCTTCATCAGGCACCTTACCTATATCGTGTAACAAACCGGCACGTTTAGCCTTCTTAGGATTCAGACCAAGCTCTGAAGCCATTACTGCACAGAGGTTAGCTGTTTCGCGTGCATGCTGTAGGAGGTTCTGACCGTAAGAAGAACGGTATTTCATTTTACCTACGATACGAATCAGTTCGGGGTGCAAGCCGTGGATTCCAAGATCAATAACGGTGCGTTTACCGGTTTCTACGATTTCGTTATCCAATTGTTTCTTAACCTTTGCCACCACTTCTTCGATGCGAGCAGGGTGGATTCGGCCGTCAGCAACCAATTGGTGCAAAGCCAAACGGCAGATCTCACGTCTGATGGGATCAAAAGCGGAGATCACAATAGCCTCGGGTGTATCGTCAACAACAATCTCCACGCCCGTTGCTGCCTCCAGCGCACGGATGTTACGTCCTTCACGACCGATGATGCGACCTTTCACTTCATCGTTATCGATATGGAACACGCTCACCGAATTTTCTATTGCGGTTTCAGTAGCAACACGCTGGATGGTTTCAATGACTATCTTCTTAGCCTGCTGGTTGGCATTCAGCTTAGCCTCGTCAATGATTTCGTTAACGTAACTAGCCGCATCTAGCTTGGCTTGATCCTTCAAACTCTCAATCAAACTCTTCTTAGCTTCCTCTGCACTGAGTCCAGATAGCTCTTCAAGCTTGGCGCGTTCGCGGTCTTGCATCTTCTCAAGGTCTTGTTGTTTCTGCAGCAACACCTTCTTTTCATTGTCCAGTCGCTGTTGGAACTGTTCCACTTCCTGGCGATGACGACCTATCTCCTCTTGACGTTGGTTTAGGCTCAACTCGCGCTGCTTGAGACGATTCTCGCTTTGTTGAATCTTTTGGTTACGTACTTGGACCTCTTTTTCCAGTTCGCTTTTCTTGTTAAGGAACTTTTCTTTTACCTCTAATAGTTTCTTTTCCTTGATAACACTTGCCTCTTTCTCGGCTGTTGCTACCATCTCATTGTATTTGCCCGTAAGGACATATCGGAACAATAAATATCCCAAAGCGCCGCCTATGAGTAGGGCGACAACACCTATTATAATATATTCCATTTGATTTAGTAAATTATTATTCTCGTTATTCTAGCACTTGTTCTATTTCATTGGTGAGCTTACCGAGAATATCACAAAAAGGTTGGGTGTCGATGCGTTTTTCATTCTTCTTCAATTGCAATGCAATATCGAGCATAACCATATACAATATATCCTTATCCGACTTTACGCCTTTAAAGTGTCCGAAATACGTATTTACTGTATCTGTTATCATTTTAGCCGCAGAACGATAGTACTCCTCTTCTTCAAGTGGAGCATTCACTGAAAGATCAGTGTCATACAAATGCAATCGGATATGTATCTTTTCGTTCGCCATCTTTTTGTCATTTCTCGCTCAGAAGTGTAATACACTTGTTTACATCCCTAATAAGCTTGGCCAATCGTTTCTGCGCCGACTCCATATCACCATCGGTAATCTCTATCATCTTGGCCATCATTAGAGATTTATAGTCATTTTCGGCTTGAGAGAGCTGACCTTTCAGCGCTTTTATCTCCACGTCGCGCTCATCCACCATCGCATAGAGCTCTTCATTTTCTTTCTTAAGCTGCTCAAAGCGAAGAATCAACTGGCGCACACGGGTGGAATGCCTATTCAGTAAGGTCTCGTTCTCGTCCATAAATGACTGATTCTATATTAATGCTACAAAGTTACATTAATCTCCTTGTTTACACAAATTATTTCAAATTTATTTCTTTTCGTCTTCATCCTCGTTATTGCGAGGCTCTTTCTTGGCCAACATCACTACTTGATAAACAAAGTCAGTGGTCCATTTACGAGAGAAACCGAGGCGCTTATTGTATTGACGGATAGACATAACCGACTTAATTACAGCTGCATCGGAGAAGTCGTTTTTATCGAAGATGTCATTAACCGTCTTCTCGGTCATGGTATAAATCATCTTCTTCATGAATCCGGGGACACGCAACTTAAACTTCATCAAGTTGCCCACAAGCATCATAAGGTCTTGTGTGAATCCTTGAAATTGGTACATATAAGGCTGAACGTCCTGAATCTTGCGACAGTTTTTACGGATACTCTTGTCTATCTCGTCAAAGAACGTATCCTCAGTGCCGTATAGATTCTTCATCATCTTGCGACAATGTGCCTTCTCTCCTAAGCCTAACTTATTTTTTAACGTAGGTACATGGAAGGTCTGCTTGAACACGCGTAGGTCTGGAATCATAGCCAAATTTGTGATTCCGAGCTGAGAAGCCAACACAGACTGGAAATAAACACGCACCAGCGTCATATAATCTTCCATTCCACCTACCTTAATTTCTTCTTGATTCTTATGGAATAATTTTGAGAAAAAACTCATTTCAGTATTTATTTTATAGTAATTTATATAAGCATTTGAACCTTAATTCGTTTGCAAAGTTAATAAAATAAAACAACAAACCATTCGTACAATATATTTTTCTTTTCTAAATTCGTTACCTTAAAAATAAATACGTACCTTTGTCGCATATTATGCAAACGTATTAGATGTTTATAACGAGAAACTAAATATGAAAGGTATCGTTTTAGCTGGAGGTTCTGGCACAAGATTATATCCTATAACCAAGGGAATAAGCAAGCAACTCATTCCTATCTATAACAAACCTATGATCTACTACCCGCTATCAGCTTTGATGTTGGCAGGTATCAGAGAGATTTTGATTATATCCACCCCATACGATCTCCCGGGGTTTAAACGACTTCTTGGAGATGGTAGCGAGTTTGGTGTTAGCTTGTCTTATGCAGAGCAGCCTAGCCCCGATGGTTTGGCGCAAGCATTCATTATCGGAGACAAGTTTATCGGTGACGATGCGGTATGTATGGTTCTTGGCGATAACATCTTTTATGGTTCAGGATTCACTGGCATGTTAAAGGAAAGCGTTCGCACTGCAGAACAAGACAACAAAGCTACCGTTTTTGGCTATTATGTCAATGATCCAGAACGTTATGGTGTAGCCGAATTTGACTCAAACGGCAACTGTCTAAGCATAGAGGAGAAGCCTGCACATCCCAAGAGCAACTATGCCGTAGTGGGACTTTACTTCTATCCCAATAGCGTAGTGGACATTGCCAAACATATTAAGCCCAGCGCACGAGGTGAACTAGAAATCACGACGGTCAATCAAGAATACCTCAAGCAAGGAAGCCTAAAGGTTCAGACGCTTCAACGTGGGTTTGCTTGGCTCGATACAGGTACGCATGATAGCTTGTCCGAAGCTAGCACATTCATCGAATGTATCGAGAAGAGACAAGGATTAAAGGTTGCTTGCCTCGAAGAAATTGCCTATAAGCAGGGATGGATCAACAAAGAACAGCTGCTTGAGCAAGCCAAACCGATGGCAAAGAACGAATATGGTCAGTACCTGCAGCAGCTTGTGGCTGACAAATAAATAAAGAAAGCAAAAACATAATAGACATTAGGTAAATAGAGAACACGCAGAAAGCACCTTAAAGACACGGTTCTGAAAGGGAAAATAGCAATCACAAACATCTGACGGTTCTTTTGGAAATATAAACTATAATGATGGAAGATAACAACGCGCTCGAGATAGAGAAGAAGACTGAGCAAAAAGAGACTAGTAAAATTGATTTTGCGCTAATCTATCGCATTCTAGTACTTAACTGGAAATGGTTTATTCTCTCATTGATTATTGCCCTAGGATTGGCAGCTATCTACCTCAGATACACACCACGGGTCTATCAGTCGTCCGCAAAACTACTGATTAAGGACAACACCAACAGTGGTAGTAGCCGACGCAACAGTAGTCTCAATGTCCTAAGCATGGGTGAAATCACCAGCACACAGGGTATAGATAACGAGATGGAGATTCTTCAATCACGCGAAATAGCTGCTGAAGCGATTCGCGACTTGAAGTTGTACGTCAACTATTCTACCAAGGGACGAGTGCTCGAGATTCCACGCTACAAGGACAATCCCCTTACGGTTGATATTGATGCATCGCATCTAGAAAAACTCAACGTCCCTATCCGACTTACCATCACACGTAATAAAGGCTCCTATCAGGTTAGTGGTACATACGCTGTCCCCGTTACTGAAGATAGCTATGAAGGCCCATTCACCTTGAACAAGACCTTTAGCTCTCTCCCCTACATCATTCCTACACGAGCAGGAAACATCACAATCAGTGAGGGTGAGCACACTAGCTTAGCCAATGGACAAAGCATCAATGTCACAATACAGTCGCCACGCAATGTAGCCTCTAGGTATGTTGGCGCCCTAAAGGTGGCGCAGCTCAATAAGCAGACATCCATCATCAACCTGGCTTTTACCGATGTGGTACCTGAAAGAGCCACCGACTACCTCAAGCAACTGACAGTGGTGTACAACAGACAAGCCAATGAGGACAAGAACGCCGTAGCTATCAAGACCGAAAAGTTTATCAACTCACGTCTTGAAAAGATTAATAGCGAGCTTGGCGAGACCGAAGGTCAACTGCAGAACTACAAGCAGAAGAATGGTATGGTAGAGCTACAGATGAGTGCGGGCAACTCTGTTACGAACCAAAACGCTAGCGAGCAGAAGTTGGCTGATATCGATACACAGATCGAACTGCTCAGTAGCATTACCAACTTCATGAACGAATCGAGCCGAAACTACCAGGTTCTTCCATCCAACATAGGCTTAGAAGATGCTAGCTGCACCTCACTAATCGGCAAATATAACGACTTGGTGCTTGAGCGCAACCGTTTGCTGCGTACAGCATCAGAATCTTCACCCGTTGTAGAACCGCTTACCGAGCAGATACATGAGCTAAACATCAACATCAAGAGTGCCTTGGGGCAAGCACGCCGCAGCCTCGAGATACAGAAGAGTGCCATCGAAGCACAATATGCTAAATACAACGAAGAGATAGCCGAGACTCCTCAACAAGAGAGAATGCTGACACAGATTGGTCGTCAACAAGAGGTGAAGTCGGGTCTCTACCTTACTTTATTGCAGAAACGTGAGGAGAATAGCATCTCTCTTGCAGCAACGGCTGACAAGGGTAAGTTGCTTGACGAACCAGAGGCTGGTGGTATCATCTCACCTAACAGCCAGATGATCTTTGGTATAGCATTGCTCATCGGTTTGGCACTCCCAGCTCTCATCCTATTCATCATACAGTTCTTCCGCTACAAGATTGAAGGACATGACGATGTGGCTAAGCTCACCAAGCTACCTATCATCGCAGATGTGGCAGTGGCAAGCAATCAAGCCAAAGGTGTTGCAGATATTGTGGTGCATGAGAATCAGAACAACATGATGGAGGAGATCTTCCGATCCCTACGTACCAATATTCTCTTTATGCTGAAACCTGAAGAGAAGGTGATACTCTTCACCTCTACAACCTCAGGTGAGGGTAAAACGTTCAACTGCTCTAACGTCGCTGTATCATTTGCCTTGCTTGGTAAGAAAGTGATCATCGTGGGTCTTGATATTCGTAAGCCACGATTGGCAGAGCTCTTCTGCATCAACGATCATAGACATGGTATCACCAACCTCCTAGTCAAGAACAATCCTACAGCAGAAGAGGTGAACGAGCAGATTCTCCCATCTGGTATCAACGACAATCTCGACTTGTTAATGGCTGGACCTATACCTCCCAACCCAGGCGAGTTGATTTCACGCAAGTCGCTCAACGTTATCTTTGACGTCCTCAAAGAGAAGTACGACTACGTGCTGGTTGATACTGCGCCGGTAGGTCTAGTAACTGATACCTTGCAAATAGCTCGTATCGCAGATGCTAGCGTATACATGTGTCGTGCCGACTACACCGCCAAAGCATCGTTCAACCTCATCAACGAGCTGTCTAACGACAAGAAGCTACCTAACATGGCTATCGTTATCAATGGTATCGATATGTCAAAGAAGAAGTATGGTTACTATTATGGCTATGGTCGCTATGGCAAATACGGACGTTACGGAAGCTATGGACGTTACGGAAGCTATGGCAACTATGGTAGTTATGGCAACTATCAGAAGAGCCATTACGGTAATCCAAAGGACAACTCCATCAAAACACGATCATTTAAATTATGGTAATAGCAGTAGATTTCGACGGAACAATCGTTGAACACAAGTATCCAAAGATTGGCGAAGAGATTCCCTTCGCCACCCAAACCTTACAAATGCTCATCAAGGATGGTCACCGACTGATTCTATGGAGCGTCAGAGAAGGCGAATTGCTACAAGAAGCAGTGGACTGGTGCCACCAACGTGGGGTGGATTTTTGGGCTGTCAATAGAGATTATCCCGAGGAGAACGGAGTGAAAAGCAACAATCACTTCTCACGCAAGCTAAAGGCTGAGCTCTTCATTGACGACCGCAACATCGGTGGCTTGCCCGATTGGGGACAAATCTACCAGATGATTAAGGAACACAAGACGTGGCACGACTACATGCACGGCAATGCGTTTGAACGCCAAACATCACAACGCAAAAAACATTGGTGGCAGTTCTGATGCCAAGAACAAGCTAGAATATAGCGATTAGAACAACTTACTTACCTATCAAGTGAGTGCAATCATACCAAGAAAATGCTTCTATGCCGAAAAGCGTATAGAAGCATTTTTTTATTTATAAAGCCAAACCAAGATGTATTGGTTGGTCTCTTGAGTGTAAAACCGAAAGGATAAATGGTTACGCAAGTCCTCTACCCTACGCTCCTCCACATGGACACGCATCTCTTGATAGGTCAACTTAAAGGAAGATTGCAGCTTATATAGGGCTTCCTTGACACACCAAGCGTAGAGACATGCCTTTGCATCATCCGCATACGGCTCATCCTCACGAAGGAAGCGGGAAGCTATCTTCAGCACGCGCTCGCTGGGATATTCAATGTCTATACCCACTTCGTGCCTTTCGGATAGAATGATAGCTAGGTAGCCTTTGGTATGAGAGATGCTGATATGGTGATCGGGAAGTAGCGGTTTGCCATTAACATCATGATCCAACGTCACTTCTTGACCGAGCATAGCCGTGAGAAGCTCAGCTTCAGCTTGTTTTTCTATATGATGAGCAGGGATAGAGCGAGTCTTAGGTTGTTCTAGCTGCCACAAACCTAAGACCAAATCGGGCGATAGATGATTAATGTGAAGAAGCATCTGGCAATAGAGTTACCTTTACCTTACTGATGCGTCGTCCATCAATCTCTTGCACATCGAAGGCAAAGTGGAGATATTCTATATGCTCATGCACACTAGGGAAATCGCCTTTGAGCTCGAGAATCAGTCCAGCCAACGAATCAGCGTCACCACTAACCTCGTCAAAGATGTCATCGTTGAGGTTCAGAATCTTACAGAAATCGCTTAGTAAGGTCTTTCCTTCGAAAACATACGTGTTATAGTTGAGCTTCACATATTGTGTCTCCTCTTCGTCATACTCGTCATTGATCTCACCAACAATTTCTTCAAGGATATCTTCCAACGTTACCAAACCGCTTGTTCCACCAAACTCATCCACAACGATGGCGATATGCACCTTATTGTCTTGGAAGTCGCGCAGGAGATCATCAATCTTTTTGGTCTCAGGAACGAAGTAAGGCGGACGTATCAAGCTCTGCCAACGGAAGTTGTGAGGCTTTGACAAATGGGGCAACAGATCTTTGATGTAAAGCACACCGCGGATGTTGTCTTCGTTGTCTTGATATACGGGGATGCGCGAATAGTTGTTCTCCGTAATACATTGAATAACGTCTGCAAACGAACTGGTAATATCAAGATCCACAAAATCCTGTCGCGAGGTCATGATTTCCTTAGCGTTCTCGTCACCAAAGCGGATGATACCCTTGAGCATGCTCTGCTCATTCTTGATGTCGTTCTTATCAGTCAGTTCGAGAGCTTGCTCTAAATCGTCTACAGAGAGCTGACGACTCTCTTTCTGTACCACCTTCTCAGCAAACGTACCGCTCTTTATCAAGATAGTCTCGATAGGCCAAAAGAGCTTACGAAACATCAATATACCATTCACAGCGTTACGACAAAACTGCAGCGGAGCAATACGACTATATACCTTTGGCATGATTTCGCCAAAGAGCAATAGTAGGAAAGTCAACAACACGGTGATACAAAGAAACTCCATCCAAGCCGTAGTGAAATTGATCAACTTACCAAACACATAATTGAGCAACATGATAATCATCACGTTGACAAAATTATTGGTGATCAAGATGGTGGCAAGGGTGCGTTCGCTATCTTCACGGAGCATCTCTATGCTTTGATCTTTGGCGTTGTGTTCAGGATCAAGCTGGTTGACATCGTTGGGCGTAAGACTGAAGAAAGCGATCTCAGAGCCGCTGGCGAATGCTGACAATAAAAGCAATATTGCTGCCAAAGCAGCAGCAATACATATACCGGGGGTGACGGGGTTAAAGGTCAGATAAGAGGATAAGGAAAACATCAACATGTCTTAAAATGGTCGTTCTGAGTCATCTGTTGATGCGGCAGCAGGTGCTGTGCCTTGTGCAGAGGGTTGCGCAGTGGTTGACTGTGTAGGCTCAGATGTTGCCTTACGTGGTGTCAGCATCTCCATGTTATCTGCATAAATCTCGGTAACATATCTACGCATACCTTTCTTGTCGTCATAGCTACGATAGCGGATGCGTCCTTCGATATAGAGCTTATCTCCCTTGTGAACGTATTTCTCCACCACTTTGGCCATGCCACGATAGAACACGACGTTGTGCCAGTCGGTATGGTCAGGCACCTGGGTACCATTCTGTAACGTATAACCCTTTTCTGTTGTGGCAAGAGCAATCTGTGCTACGGCTTGATCAGCATCATAGTATCTCACTTCGGGCTCCTTGCCCACATTACCTATAAGCATTACCTTGTTCATATCACTTCCACATTCCTAAATAATGAAACTGAAAATTCTTTCCTTTAGCCGAAGGGAACTGGCTTCGATGATCTACGTGTTCACGAAGATACTCCACGATGCGATTGTAACAATCCAGTCCGGACAATGCTTTGCAACGTGCAGTGAAGTGGGTATCGCGATATTCGTGCTTACCCGTTGCAGGAACTAACACCACACGTTTGAAATCGAGACTTCCTTCGTACCATCCGTCACGTTCCTCATTAAGGTGTAAGACAATAGGGCTGGGCTGATGATTATCAGCTACGGGGCGAACAGCCTTCTTCTGCTTAAAGTCGGCCATTGTAGCCGCTTCGGTCTTAATGATAATAAAGTAAACACGAGGTCGCACCTTATAACGCTTAGGATAGAAGACGTCACTGCCTGCATAAGCACGAATATCATCTTCAAGCTCGGGTGTGATATGAATATCTTGAATACTACACAAAAAATCTAAAGCTTCATCTGCATTATGCACTAAAGCTTCACGATCAAAGTATCTTAAATATAAATTCATTGAAAGTGTATGTTTCTCTATGATAAGAAAAGAGCGGCAAACGGGGCTCGAACCCGCGACCTCGACCTTGGCAAGGTCGCGCTCTA
>CAVGNV010000014.1:0-67500 GCA_963630695.1 Paratractidigestivibacter sp.
TATGCGTTGACGGATTGGCCATTAAGACCGAAGAGGTAGAGATCAGTCTGCCTGCTGCACCTAAGGCCGATAGCTATTCATATCAATGGATAGGTTTCCCTGTGGATCGCGTCCTCACGCTTGACGAAGCCTTCTCCGACTTTAAGCCTTCACAGGATGATATTGTCAAGTCGCAGAAAGGATTTGCCATGTATGACGGCACTAGCTGGGAGACACAAGATGTTAGCTTCCTAGAGCCTGGACAGGGATATATCTATGCACATAAGGGCGCAGCTGTCACATGGCACTATCCTTCCATGAAGACCGCAACGCAAAGCCCAACCCTTCGCACCGCACCCATCACCGCAAAGCTTAGCCCGATGATGCGTCAGCGCTTCACCACTGACTACTATCGCTTCCCAGCTAACATGGTGGCGATGGAGCTTCTCCAGGTAGATGGTGGCAATGCCGCAGGATGGCAAGTGGGTGCTTACGTCAATGGCCAATGTCGCGGATGGGCGGTAGCTGATAGCACCAGTCGTGTGTTCATGACCATCGCCGGCGACGCTGACGGCTTGGTGACCTACCGCGCTTGCAATACGCTCACCGGTGCAGTGATAGCCGTGCGTGAGCAGCATCCTTACCATAGCAACGACATCATGGGTCGCTGGGAGAGCCCATATCTTCTTCAAGCAGCCACCACATCCCATTATGTCATCCCCGATGCGTTGCCATACGCATTCCAGGATTACACCTATGTCACGGCTACCGTGCTTGATGCCGGTGAGATGGCTTACGCTCACGACTATGAGCTGGGTGCCTTCTGTGGCGGAGAGCTACGTGGCGCAGCCACCGCCAAGGCGGGCGAGGCTTGTCCGATAGCTATCTATGGTAAGAACTCGGAGGAGTACACCTTCAAGCTTTGGGACAAGACCACCTTTGAGGAGATTGACCTCGTAGGCACGAAGCTCTATGACGACACCACCGCCGTGCAGACCATCATCCTCCGCACGCCCGCCGCTGCCGCAGGCATCGAACAGCACAACATCGATACCGATGCCGATGGACAGCACAAGTGGTATGACGTGGGTGGCGCATCCTACGGCGATCGCAAGCCGCAGAAGCAAGGTGTATATATCCGTGACCGCAAGAAGGAGGCTTTGCACCGCTAAGACCCCACGGGGGGGGCGAAGCTAAAGCCCCCACTGGGAGATTAGTCTCGCTGGGCATATTAGGTCCATTATGCCTAATATGCCTATTATGCTTATTATGCCTAATAGGCCCAGCGCTAAAAAGAAAAGAGAAAAGAGAAAAGAAAAAAAGACCAATGATAAAATCCTACATCCGCGCCATCCTCTTGATGGCTTCCCTGCTCGTTCTGCCCTTACAGCTATGGGCAGAAGCGCAGCCGTGGGCCGAATACCTCAGCAGCAGCCATGAGCTCATCTTCCACTATGACGAGCTTAAGGCCGAAAGCCGAGCCACTGACACGTATGACCTTCCCACGACCAACAAGACGCCGGGCTGGTATGGCTATCGTACCGATATACAGAAGGTGACATTCCTCAGTTCCTTTGCCCAAGCACGCCCTGTGACCTGCTACGGATGGTTTAGCGGTATGAGCGACCTCACGGATATAGAGGGATTGGCTTATCTCAACACCTCCGAGGTGATCTCAATGAATAGAATGTTCTCTGGCTGCACCAAGCTCACGTCGCTGGATCTGTACACGTTTGATACGCAGCGCGTCACTGATATGCAAGCGATGTTTGCCGGTTGTACGGCGCTAACGGACGTGCATCTTACCTCGCTGACCACTAACAACGTCACCACAATGTGGGAGATGTTCTACAATTGTTCCTCCTTGACCACGCTTGACCTCACCACGTTCTATCCCGTGAGGATGAAGGATATGAAGATGATGTTTACAGGATGTAAACTATTGGAGCAGATCAGTGTGTCGGATGCCTTCGTGCTCCCTGACGATTGCTCGGGCGATAACATGTTTAGCGGTTGTGTGAAGCTTGAGGGATATACAGCCACAAGCGTAGGTAAGGACAAAGCCACGTCCATTAGTTCAGGCGGTTACCTGTCTGTCATTCAATCAATCCCTTGGGTGGGATATAACCCAGCTACCGGCACGCTGACCTTTCACTATGATACGCAGAGCGAGACGACCTCTGACCACGTCTTCGAATTACCAGCAGTAGGTAGCGTGCCTGAATGGAACCGCGTAGCCTCTGAGGTGAAGCAGGTGGTGTTCCATCCGTTGTTTGTCCGTTATGCACCTACGACGTGCTATAAGTGGATGGCTGATATGAGTGGCATTACCAGTGTGTCGGGCATTGAGTATCTGCAGACCTCGGCAGTGACCTCTATGCGCGAGATGTTCAGCGGATGTAAGCAGCTCACATCGCTAGACCTCTCGGGCTTTAACACCCCGATAGTGTATGATATGTCCAGCATGTTCAACGGTTGTGCTGCGCTCACCTCGCTAGACCTCTCGGGCTTTAACACCGCCAAGGTCGTGGATATGAGCTATATGTTCAACGGTTGTGCTGCGCTTACCTCGCTAGACCTCTCGGGCTTTAACACCGTCAAGGTAGTGGATATGAGCTATATGTTCAAAGGATGTATGAAGCTGCCCTCGATTGATCTCACCTCGTTTGTTGTGCCAAACGTCACCGTGGCGGATGAGATGTTCAATGGTGACCTATGGTTGACGCACATCTATGTCAGCGAGGCTTTCGCCTTTGATGCCGCTTGTGTAGGGAAGGGAATGTTCCAGACGTGCCTTTCTTTGCCCCACTATATTGCTACCAAACTGGACATTGACCGTGCCCATTATAAGAAAGATGGTTGTCTGACCTTGCGCCGCCAGTTTAGCGTGGGTGACACCTTGTATAACGCTGACGGGTATGAAGACGAGACCACGTGCTATGACAATGTCACCTTCACCGATGGTGAGCCTTACGCCTCGGCGTTCGCCTTCACCTTTGATACCGATAACACGGCCTCTTACACCCGCACCATCAGCAACCATTGGGCTACGCTCTGCCTGCCCTTTGCCTTCAGCGCAGACGATAACACCTCGGCTCGCTTCTATAGCGTAGCAAGCTACACCGCTGATCATATCTCTGTCACCCCGCTCACGGGCACCATCGCCGCCGGCACCCCCGTCCTAGCTTATGTCACCGATGGCGAGCTATCCGTTAGCGCCACCGGTGCCGCTGCCGTAGCCGAGGCTAAGCTGCTCACCGAGCTCAAGGGAGCCTTCGCTCAGACTGAGGTCAATAATAACGATTACATCATTGCCAATGATCACTTCTGGAACGTAGGCTATCTGAAGAAGCAGAATCCCGCAACTAAGAACGTCTACGTAGCACCTTACCGTGCTTATCTCACGCTCCATCTCTCGTCCACCGAGGCTAAGCCCAATAGCATTAACATCGCCGACCCCACAGGGGTTTCTGACTCGCTGCGCCGCATAGAGGACACTGACCCATCAACCTTCCTCGATGGCGCCGAGCTTTATGACCTACAAGGTCACCGCCTCTCCGCACCCATAGATGGCATGATGATTGTCCGCAAGGGTGGCGTGAGTCGCAAGGTAGCCCCACGGGGACGCTAGGCTTGTTGGGTTACTGAAAGTGCGGTGAGAGTGGTACCTTCGATGCCGTGTACCATGAGGCTTTGTCCGTTGAGGTAGAGGCCGGGTAGGGGCGTGGAGGGTGAAAGGTTAGAGAGCAGAGGTGTGTGATAATCCTTTCGGATGCCAAAGGCAGAGCCTTGGGGTGAGAGGTTATAGTCGCGGTAGGTTAGCGGCGTGCTGACATATATGGCGCTGATGGCATCCTCGAGGTGGGGGAGGATGGTGGCGGCAAGGCTGATGCAGGCTTGGGCTTGCTCATCCTTGAAGCGTAGGTAGCTATCGGGGCGATGAGCGATGGTGGTGTCAGCCCACTGAGCTACCCTGTCCCATGCCATGGGAGAGAGGATGTCTATCTGTCGGGTGTAGGGTGAGGCATCCTGTGGCGGTCGGCAACTGATGAGGATGCCACGTCGTGTGGTGTCAGTGTCAAGATCCCATACGTCGTTGTGCGTGTAGACATACTCGTTGCGGTTGAAGTAAGGTATCATCTCGGGGCGCAGCAGAAGCTGCACGGTGAGCATGCCCGAGGTGTTGGGTAGGTTAAGGATGCGTCGCTTGAATGAGGGGCGCAGCGTCTTACAGCCATCCGCCATCTGTATGGTCACGGCAGGATGCGTGCCCGATATCACGATCTCAGCCGGATGATGTGTGCCGTCACGGGTGATGCACCCGCTCACGTGGCCATCGGCTTCGGTGATCTGCACCACCTCGGTGTGTGTGAGGATACGTCCGCCGCTTCGCTTGAGAAGAGAGAGGAGCTTCTCCACCAGGGCGTTACCCGGTGCAGCCAGTCGCCATGCGCTCTGGATGTAGCCCGCGTTGTTATGGGCGAAGGTGAATAGAGGCAGCGTCTCACGTCGGAGCTCTAGGCGCATCGCCGCCGCTGATACCACCTGGCGGAGGATGGGGTCAGAGAAGGTCTGCTCCAGGTAGGGCCAGGCACCTTGGCCGAGGGCTTCGAGGCTATTGGGATTACTAGGCCTATTGGGATTATTAGGCTCATTAGGCTCATTGGGCCTAATAGGCCTAATAGGCATAATAGGCATAATAGGCATATTAGGCCTATGATTATCGTTACCATCGTTCTCATCGTTACCATCGTTCTCATCGTTACCATTAGGCGCAGCGATGCGCTGCAGCATCTCTACGTAGCTATGTAAGGCATCGCGCTGATGCGGAAACCGCTGCGCTAGGTTCTCGGCAAAGCGGTCATAGCCGCAGCAGAAGGTATACTGGCCGGCGGGCATGGTGATGCGATCGAACGCATCATCGTCCAGGCGTAGCCAAGGCAGCTCCATGAGGTTGAGCTCACGGAAGATGTCGCCTAAGGGCTGACCTGCGTCGAGAGCGCCGACATAGTGGAGCCCGGTGTCCCACTGGAAGCCACCGCGCTGAAAGCTCTGCATACATCCGCCGGGGTGGGCTTGTCGCTCAATGACGGTGACGTCATATCCGCGTCGCTGCAGCATCACTGCGGTGACGAGCGAACCCAGCCCTGAGCCGATGATGATGACCTTAGATGTAGCCAAGGTGTGGGTAGAGGTTAAGCAGCGTGCTCGGTGATGTAATCGTACAGATCGTTGAAGGTCTGTATCTTAGGCAGATCGGCGATGGGGATGTTCACGCCATACTCTTGTTGGACCATAGCAACGAGGTCCACGAGGTTGAGCGAGTCGAGGTTGAGCGTGTCCTTGATGTTAGCCTCGGGAGCCATTACTGATGTTTCTACTTCGAATTCCTCCGCCATAGCAGCGTTGAGGTTTTGGATCATTTCTTGACGATTCATACTCTGTGTGTTATTTATAAGTTTTTGACAATAAGCGTTGAGTTGGTTCCACCGAAGCCGAAGCTGTTGGATAGGAACATATCAAAGTGGGCCTCACGTGTCTCGGGTACGACGTTGACGCAAGCCGTGTGCTCGTCGGGGTTCTCAAAGTTGATGTTACCCGCGATGAAATCGTTTTTCATCATAAGCATCGAGTAGATCATCTCTGATGCACCAGCCATCCACATCTCGTGTCCGGTCTGTCCCTTGGTAGATGTGACGGGCACGCGGTAGGAGCCAAAGACGCGTGCGATGGCTTCGGCTTCACGTCCGTCGCCAGCTCGGGTGGATGTGGCGTGTGCGTTGACATATCCTATGCTGTTTGGATCTACGTCGCCGTTCTTGAGGGCGAGCTCCAAGGAGCGTGCGGGTCCTTCGACGTTAGGTGTGGAGATGTGTGCGCCGTTGCCGCTGAAGCCCCAACTGATGACCTCGGCTAGGATCTTAGCTCCGCGTGCCTTGGCGTGTTCGTAGCTCTCGAGGACCAGCGTGGCAGCACCGCCAGAGGGAACCAGTCCGTCGCGGTCGCGGTCGAAGGGTCGTGAGGCGTGCTTGGGGTCATCGTTGCGCTTAGAGAAGGCGTTGATGCCGTCAAAGGAGGCTACGCTCCATAGGTTGTTCTCCTGTGCGCCACCGCAGATGATGCAGTCTTGCAGGCCATCGCGTATGAGCAGCGAAGCCAGTCCGATGGCTTGTGATCCGCTGGCACATGCGGCAGAGGCGGTGAGGTTGATGCCTTTGAGGTGGAAGAGACATGCAAGGTTCATGGTGACGGTAGAGTTCATGCTTTGGAAGATAGCGCCTGAGCCGCATGCCATAGAGGTCTTAAACTGGCGGAACTTGTCCATTGCTCTCATCGTGGCTTCAGCGACAGAGTCGTTGCCATAGATCAGTCCGACCTCGTGTGCATCGATAAAGTCTTGATCGAGCTGTGCTTGTTCTAGAGCGGCACGTGTAGCCATGTAAGCATATTCGGCTTCTTCGGGCATATAGTGGCGCATGTTACGGTCTACGTATGGTTTGAGGTTGGGGCGTGGCACGTCAGCGCAGAGAGCTGACATGAATCCTAGGTCCTGACGCTCCTGTGAGAAGATGATACCACACTTTCCTGTGTAAAGGGCATCACGCACTTCGTCTAGCGTGGTGCCAAGGCATGACCAGATGCCCATTCCTGTTATTACTACTCTGTTCTTCATATGTTGTTTCTTTTTTCTTTTTGTTGATAGGTGTGATAGGCTTGATAGGCTCAATAGGCATAATGGGCTCAATAGGCATAATGGGCTCAATGGGCATAATGGGCTCAATAGGCATAATGGGCATAATATGCATGTTAGGCCTTGTGGGGCTATTAGGGCATGTTAGGCCTTGTGGGGCCTGTGGCCCTACTGCAGCTTCCTTTTATAGCAGCTTCCTTTTATAGCAGCGGCGGCGCTTGATATATTCGTGATCTAGATATTTCCATTGAGAGAGCTCTTTGGTGTTATCCTCGAGCTGTGGTCCGGTCTCGGCGTATCTGAATCCCATCTCCCGATAGAGTGGTATGAGGTAGGAGAAGATCAGCGCTGTGAGGCCCATGCCTTGCAGATCTGGTCGGACGCCGATGAGCATCAGGTCTGCCGTGTCAGCGTGATGCACCTTGATCTGCCATAGCAGATGTGCCCATCCTAAGGGGAACAATCGGCCGTGTGTGCGCTGCATCGACGTGGATAGCGACCCCATCGTCACTGCGGCGGCTAGGAGCTCGCCTTTGTCATTGACCACTACGGGCATCATCCTAGTGTCCAGTAGTGGTAGATAAGCGTCAACGAATGCTTTGACTTGCTCCTGACTGATTTCGGAGAATCCGTATAGCGGTGCGTAAGCCTCGTTGAGCAAGGCGAAGATGCGCTGTCCCCACTGCTCCTTGACCTCGCGCTTGGTCAGCACCCGGATGTGACAGGAGAGCATCTGCTGGAGCAAGCGTGTGGTTTTGAGGTAACGCTCGGGTACCTCGGTGGGTAGGGTGAGGCGAATCTGTACCCAGTCGGCAGCTTTCTCGTAGCCGAGCTGCTCCATGTGTTGGGGATAGTAGGGGTGGTTATAATAGGTAATGATTTGTGATAGGCGGTCAAAGTGGGATAGGAGCATACCCTCCTTGTCAAAGTCGGTTATGCCGAGTGGTCCCTCGATGGTGTCCATGCCCTGCGCCTTGCCCCAGCAGGCTACCTTCTTAAGGAGCGCTTGGCTGACGACGATGTCATCGATAAAGTCGAACATCCCGAAGCGCACCGTGCGTGTGTGCCATCGCTCGTTGGCTCGGTGGTTGATGATAGCTGCTACACGTCCCACAACCTTTCCTTCCCGCCATGCGAGAAACGGCACGGCGCGTGCAAAGGCAAGTCCGGGGTTGTGCTTGGGCGAGAAGCTCTGGATGATGTCCATCTCCAGGTCGGGCACATACTGCGGGCAGTGGCGGTAGAGCTCGTTGGCAAATCGGGCGAAGCGTTGTAGCTCCTTCCGTGTGGTGGCTTCGGTGACGATGACCTCTGCCTGAGTGGTGTGTGAGGGGTGTGAGGGTGGTAAGGGTGATGTGTGTTGCTGCTGTTGTTTCATCTATATCTTACTAGTTATCCTTGGACAACTCAGCACCTGGTCGTAGGTTACGGAAGGCGGTGGGTGTCATCCCTAGCTGATCCTTGACATACTTGCCAAAGAACGATGCGTTGGGGAATCCGAGCAGGTATCCTATCTCCTTGATGCTCTTGTTGGTGGTTCGGAGATAGTATTGTATCTCTTGTCGGACATAATCCTGAATCCATTGTGAGGCGCTCTTGCCGCTCTCGCGCTTGCATAGCGAGGAGAGATACTTGGGTGTGATGCTTAGCTGTGAGGCATAATACTTGACGGGTTTATACTTGACGTTCTCTTGCTCGATGAGATGTAGGAAACGTCCGAAGTAGCTATCGCCCTCCTGTAGGGCATCGTCGCTCAGCCCCGTTTGTCGCTGGATGATGCCACAGAGCCATGTGCAGAAGCTGAAGATCACGCCGAAGAACATCTCATGCCAGAACGGCAGCTCCTCGGTGTCCTGGATGAGCGACCGTAGGATGGTGTAATAGCTCTCAGCCAGGTCTCGGTCACACTCGAGGAAGGTTATCAAGCGTTGTTTCTCGATGTAGACAAAGTGGTTCCACACGCTCTGATGTGAGCGCATGAGCATCTGCAGCACCTCGTTGGAGACGACGAGTGCTTTGCCTTCAAAGTCGGTTGAGAAGAGGCAGTCGGTCACCACGCCCCCCGTGGTAAGCACCACGAGCTGTCCTCTGCGCATGAGCGTGGGTTCGCCGCTGATGCTTAGCTGCATTGATCCAGCGACGCAGAAGAGGAGGATGGTGCGTTCCACGCGATAGTTGATCTCCTCAGAGTATCTGCGGATGTTATCCACAAAGGTCACGTCGCCCTTCTCGAGCTTTATCTCTACCGATCCTGGATAGTGATGGGTAAGCTTTTGTTTGATGTCTTCAGTGTCCATATAGGGCACAAAGTTACTAATATTTCTCTTAACAATGGCAGATATTTCTCTTTTTTACCATTATTAGGTAGTGTTTAGTGGACAAGTAAGCGCAGCGAGACTCTTTCAGCTTGTCACGGTGGTGTGGATATGCTTTAGCTTTGTTGCGGCAACAACGGCTCTATTCCATGAAGACGAAATAGACGGCGGCGATAAGGCAGACGAAGGCTACGAGGTGGTTCCAGTGTAGGGATTGTCCTTGGAAGAGCACGCCTGCCACAACGGCAAAGACGATGAGCGACACACACTCTTGTATCACCTTCAGCTGCACCAAGGTGAACGGACCGCCATTGCCACTGAACCCGATGCGGTTGGCGGGTACCTGACAACAGTATTCGAAGAAAGCGATAGCCCAACTGAAAGCTATCACGCCTATCAACGGCCAATGGCTACTCACGCCGGTCTGCTGCAGACGGAGATGACCGTACCAGGCAAAGGTCATAAAGATGTTGCTCAGCAGAAGCAACAATATCGTATATAATGCATTCATTTTTTTAGTCTTGCTTCGCCCTCACAGGACCCACAGGACCCACAGGGTCTTTAGTCTTGCTGCGCGGTCACAGACCGTTTAATCTTGCTTCGCCCCACAGGATCTTTGCTGCGCCTTAATAGGGGGAAGGTCTTATATGTTGACGCTCTCGATGCGCAGTTGTAGCACGCCAGCGGGAACGCGTGCTTGGACGATGTCGCCGGCTTTGTGGCCCATGAGCGCACTGGCAATGGGCGACTTGATAGAGATCTTTCCTTCTTTAAGGTTGACCTCATGTGGGCTCACCACGGTGTAGCTCATCCGGCTGCCGCTAGATAGGTTGGTTATCTCCACCTGGCTGAGCAGCCCCACGCAGTCAGTATGTAGCCGCGTCTTGTCTATGACGCGTGCGTTCTGCAGCACCCTTTGCTTGAAGCGTATCCTACTGAGCAATCGGCCCTGCTCACGTTTGGCGGCATGATACTCGAAGTTTTCGCTCAGATCTCCCTTGTCGCGTGCCTCGGCTATGGCGTCACGCACCTGTGGCAGCTCCACATTCTCCATATATTGTAGTTCGGCTACGAGCTTGTCGTATCCTTCTTGTGACATGTATTCCATGTGGCTTCACTATTGTTTGATAAAGAAAAAAGTCTGCTTCGATGTCTCGAAGTAGACCTTCAATGCTTAATTGAACAAAAATTTATGAAATGGATATGGATGTAGGGACAATCGGGTTCGAACCGATGACCTCTGCAATGTGACTGCAGCGCTCTAAACCAGCTGGGCTATGCCCCTATGTATGTTAGCATGGGTACAAAAGTACAACTTTTAACCGATACCAACAAATTATTCCGCTCCGTTTTTTGTGGGATTATTCGCCAAATATGTTGCCCGATTCATCTGGTTCAGGTGCTTCTGTCTCGTCTGTATCACCTTTAGAGATATCGCCTGGGGTTTTAGATGTACAGATGACTTGCTCTGTAGCGATGTGTATGGCTGATGCGGTGGGAACGATATACGTTTTCCTCTTCATAATGATTTACCTATTAGTAGTTAGCCTCTCGGTATCATCGCTAAAGGTGCGGTGATGACTGCTATAAGCAGCGGGAAGGCGGTTACACGGCTGCAAATTTACCAAAAATATTTGGTTTATAGATGATTATCTGATATAAATAAGTGATCTGTTACGGACAAGGTGAGCAAATCGGATAACATGTTCCTTCTTAGCAAGGCACTGCCATCCTATGAGAACAATCACTTTGATGCGACTAGGCTCAATGGGTCTAATATGCCTATGCCTAATAGGCCTATACCCGAAAAAGCCCGATTTCTGACGCGAAATCGGGCTTTTTCGGGTTTATTTGTCGGTGAAGGTCCCCTAAGGCTTAGGGGATAACGAGCTTCTTTCCGCCTACGATGTATATGCCTTTGGGCAGATGGTCGGTGGAGTGGCCAACGAGCTGTCCGTTGATGTTATATACATCTTTGTGTTGTGATGATGGGGTGGGGCAGATGTCCTTGATGGATGTCAGCTCGCCGTCTATGTTGAGCTTAACCTCAGAAGAGGCTGAAGGCAAGATGATGTAGGCACGGTAGCCTTTCATGCGGTTGCCGTCGGTGGATGGCGTCTTAGCCTTACCATCGGCGGTGATGTATAGCTCGGTGCCGTCGGTCTTCATCGTGTAGGGGCTGAAGGTGCCAGCGAGGGTGTAGCTCTCGCCCTGCTCGTTCTGCAGAGTGATGGGGAAGGTCTCGTTGATAGCAGCGGTATCGATGTTCACGCCAGTGAACACGAGGCGATCAATGTCAGTTGCAGTACGCACAATGTAAGCTAAGCCACCCATGATGCCCGATGCTGATACTTGCTTAAAGTGCATCGTGCTTCCGGTGATGCTATCGAAGGTGTACACCTTTGCGCCACTGCCGAATCCTTCAGTGACCTGTTCGGCGCTGAGGTCGAATGGTAGGCAGATGGTGCCTAGCTTGCCTGCGGTGTAAGAGCGGTTGAGGATGACCTTAGCGTCCCTTTGTTTTATAGGAGTGTAGTCCTTGGTGTCATAGAGATGAATAAACTTGGTGAGGGGATAAGCGGTGGATGTGAGATCCACTTCGGTTCCGAGGATGTTGTCCACCATTGTACCACATCTTATGCGGAAGAGATACTCGTTACCTGTGGAAGGCAACTTGAGCTGCGCCTGACCGCTCTGCTGAGGATTGTCAATGGTTGTGAGGAGCTGCCACGTCTGACCGTCATCGATGGAATAGCTGATCTGTGCTTGGCTGTTACGTATCTGATAGAGGTTACCATTCATCAGATACTGGATGGTAGGCGTGAGGCTATCCGTCTCTGCGTCGTAGCTCTCGTCAAGGGTACCCTTGATAGATAGGGAGACGAACTTGGCATCGTATGTCTTTGTGTTATGTACCACGACGATGGTGCTATCGTGTAGCAATGGTGTGTCCTTGGGCGATTTGACGATGAGTCGGTAGATGTAATTGCTATATCCCACGGGCAAGGAGATGTTCTGTGTGCCATTGGCTTTGTTACATTGGAGGATGGTGTGCCACTGGCTGGTGTTCTCCGTGGTGGAATATTGTATGTATGCGCTTTCGAAGGTTTCAGCGTATGGCACCTTCCATGAGACCAGCGTGGTGTAGGTGCGGTCACCATAGCAGTCAGCATCATTGAAGGTAGCGTTTGAGTTTACGGCAAAGGAGCAAGGGATGTCTGTTGGCTGGGGCGTGAAGTCGGGCGTCTGTTCAGATGCGAGACCTGTATCGCCATCGAAGAGCATGCTAAATCGTTCTTGCTTCGTGACCACGGCATAGTAGCGCACCTTCTCTATAGTCCATGGCAGGGTGGTGGTGGTGCTATCACACCCCTTGGTGCTGGTGTGAATGGGTGTCCAGCTTTCTCCGCCGTTGTAGCTTGCCATGATGGTTACTTGTGTTATGGCGCTATCGGTAAGGTTCTCTATGTTCCACTTGAGCTGCTGCGTGTATACACTTTGGCTTTGATTAAAGGTGGGCTCGGCGGCAGTTATGGTGGTGTGCGGAGAGAGGAAGAAGGAGAACCCTAAGGTCTGATATTCCCACTTGTTGTCAGTAAGGTTGTATCCTGCATAGAGGAGGTTAAACAAGCCTACCGAGGCAAAGAAGTGATAAGCTTTACCAGTAACTGTTTTAGATATATCATCGGAAGTGTTAGTTCCATTATGTGCATTAAGATATAAATCTTGTACATGGTATTGATTGGGATTAGCCCACTTAAAACCATGAATATTTGTATCGTAACTAGTATCGCTAGTATATATATCTATATCTTCTCCATTTTCATCCTCCGTATACGTATAATCAGAAACCCACAATTGTACACCATCCTTGTTGTTGCCTAGAAGTGTAAGTTTACGTGGATTATTCCAATAGTGCGAGGTCAAATAGGGTACGTCCCATGCTCCTTGTGCCTCTAGCTTGCCCCATGGCAAGCAGAGCAGTGTCATGAGGAGGAAGAAATATCGTCTTATCATCGTTGTGTTCATATTCTATCTATTATTCGAAGGTGATGTTCTGGGTTTCTGCAGAGTAGGAGGTCTCGTTGTCGTAGGCGGTGGATCCCACATTGATACGGAATCGGCATTGCTCGTAGCTTCCGTCCACTGTCACGGTCTGCTCTCCGCTGGGATTGGGCTCGAATGATGGGAGGTTATACCAGTGCTGCCCGTCGTCATACGAATAGGCGATAGAAGCCTTACGGCGTGTCTGGTAGAGGTCGCTGTTGAGCTTATATCTGATGGTGTAGGTGTGTAGCGTCTTGCCGCAGCTTTCTACAGATTGGCCTTTGGTAGCAGTGAGTGATGTCACTTGGGGGTTGTAGGTCAGGGTCTGCTCGGTGGCAGTGACGATCTGATTGAGCAAGGTGACATTGGCTAGGTCACCCTTTAGGAAGGGCACGGCTCTGAGCAGGTAGCTGGGGTATCCTGCTGGAACACGTACGGCCGTCTCTCCTTGGCAACTGTTGAAGACGTCAACGGTGTACCAGGTCTTTCCGTGGTCGTTGCTGCATTGTATGAGCAATGAGTCGACCTGGTCAGCCACCTCGCTGAGTATCTGATAGGATATGTCGGCGCGATAGGTTCCTCGGCTTGTACCTTCGGTGTTGCTGTAGGTACGCTGACTGATGGTGTCGACGGTGAAGCTATATGTAGCGGGAACTTCTGTAAACTGTATCGGGTAGTCGGTGGTCTCAAAGACCCATTGACCGTTCTCGGCCAGCACCTTGTATATAGGATTAGCATAGGCTACGACGCGATAGCGTATGGTGGTGCCGTTGCCGGGTAGGTCTACTAGCTCACTCTTGCTGAAGGCCTTGGTGCCTTTACTCAGTCCGGTGGTGAGTTCAGAGAGCTTTTTCCAGGTCTTGCCTTGGTCTGTGCTGGCATATAGGGCAATGCTATCAAGCGCTTCCCCATCGATATGCTTCACCCCATAGGTCATATTTCGCTGCAAGGTGTGGGTGTTGCGGTTTAAGACGATTTCCATTCCGTTTAGGGTGAAGTCGGCATATAGATAGAAGCTATATGGGCGAAACCTGTTACTCCCTTCTTCCGTTGGGCTCCACGAGAAATAGCTGATAGCAGCCTTCGACTTGACTTTGACAAAGTGATACCATTGCGTACCTTCCACTATACTTCTATCAGCTGCTCCGTCCTCTTTATCACTAACTACTAGATAATTGTTGGTAAGATCATGATATATTGTATAGGGTCTGAACCTTATAATAGTGGCGGAGAGCTTCTCCCCATCATCTACCTTCCAATAGGTATTGTAGTAATGATCTATGCCTTGTGCCACCCAAATCTGACAACCATCGGCGGCGGTTCCGATGTGTGAATAGCTGACCTCCCATCCAGCTAGCATACCTGTGTTCATCCATACTTTGCTGGCTTCATATCGTGGTGTTTCTGCTGGGTTGATGTTATAATCGGATGTCTCACAGATCCATGTGTAGTCAGTCAAGGGCGCTTGGTAGCCGTCCTTGATATGTGCGGTGAAACGATAACGCACGGTTCTCACATCTGTAGATAGCTTGATGGGCATCGTGGCGTCCATAAGGGTGGCATTGGTGGTGTAGGTGGTCCATGTCTGTCCGTAGTCGTAGCTAAGATCGATGGAAAGGTGATCTAACGCATCCCAGGTCACACCGCTTACTTGATACTTGAGCAGGTGGATATAGCAGTTGTCGCCATAGTAGCCATCGGTAACATTTGCGGTGACTGAACTTGGGATCTGAAACTGGCTAATAAAGCTAGGCACGCTGTGTCCATCCCAGAAGAAGCATTGGGCATGCTGCTGGTCTTTGACCTTGAGGTAGACGTACACCGTGGTGTCACCGGCAACGTCTCGGTCAGCAGACATCGATGAGGGATTGGCTAGAGTGTATAGGGTGTTGGTCTCAAACTTCTGGATATCGTATGAGAGATTAACAAGTGAATCTATCTGCCATTTGACCTTCGTTGCGTCCTTGTCGATGTTACGGCAGACCCATATACCGCAACTATCTGCCGTAGTGCCTATCTTGACCATATCGATGTCACCTTCGGAGGTGAGCATCTTTACGGAGGTGGCATCATACGCGGTGGCGCTTGCGGTGAGCGTGATGAGCATCGTCAGAAGCAAGGCGATGCAAGAGATTTTTCCTTTCATATATCGTTTTAATATATTATATTATAAAGATGTAAATAAAGATTCTGCAAAGGTACAATCTTTTATTCTACTATCATACATCCCCCCCCCAAAAAAAAAGTAGCTGATACAAGGTTGTGGTAAGATTAAACGATCATCCTTTTAGTCTTGCTGCGACGCAATAGGCATATTAGGCGAAGCAGGACTAAAGACCCTGTGGGTCCTGTGGGTCTTTCAGATGCCGATGGAGGCGTAGAGAGACATAAAATCAATTTAATTTTCGAGGAAAAATAAATTGATTTTCCAAGAAAATTAATTTGATTTCTCTTTTTATATAGCCTCTTTCCCCTTATCACCAAGCCCCTTTCTGCTTGCCACGAGGCACTGCTTGGCCAAAGGTATGCGCCGATGACCTTCGGCTAGGTCCGCTGCGACATCTATTATATATAGCTTATGCCCATATTGTATATAGCTTATGCCCATCGTTACGCCCTCAAGATAGGTGGTTGGTGTAGCCTTAGGCGGGTGGGGGGAGGCGTGCCATCGGTGCGGCAAGGTGTAAGGCGCGCATCGTTAATCGGCCTATGGTAGCGTAACTAATAGGTAGCAGAAATTTGGAATGCCTCAGTGGATGTATTACCTTTGCAACCGTGAAAGGAATTCCAACACGCTAAGAGAAACACAAACACATTATTTTTTTAACCCAAAAACACACAACACAATGGCATTATTCTACAGAATGTATCAGAACAAGCGCGATGGTGAGCAGAAGGATTATTGGTACGCTCGCGCAGCTATCACTGAAGAGGTCAACCTTGCAGCACTGGCCGATCGCATCCAGCGCAACTGCACCGCAAAGAAGAGCGACGTCATGGCTGTCCTGGCTGAGCTCGTGGAGGTGATGACCGATGAGCTACAAGCCTCACACCGCGTCAAGCTCGATGGCTTCGGCGCTTTCAAGTTGGGTATCAGCTCAAAGGGCGAACCCGAAAAGGCCGATTTCACCGTGGCTAAGAACATCAAGGGTGTACACGTGCTCTTCCAACCCGAGGTGCATATCTCGGCTGACCGCACGCGACAAAAGACCTTCCTCAGCGGTATCACCGTACAGGAGCTCCCCGTCTACACCGAAGCCAAGAGCACCGACTCGGGCTCTGCCGATGGCGGCACTAGCGGTGGCGGCTCTACCGTAGAACCTTAAACGAAGGTTCAAGCACCGGTAACCTAAGGTTCGGCCTGCCGCTGCGGTGACATGAGCTGCGGCGGCGGGCTCAATCTATCCAATGTAATCAATCAATCGTTCTAATCAACCCAATCATCCCACAATGATGACCTATACCTTATCTGATAATATGGATAACCGCAACATCTGGAAACTCATCGTCCAGCTCGCCCTTTCCGTGCTTACCGCCGTGGCCACCACCCTTGGTGTGACCAGTTGTATGTGATGGTAGGCGAGGTAGGTGATGAGATAAGTCAAACCAAGGGTAAAACAAGCAAAGCCCATCCCCGGACGCATACATTATTGCCCCCGGGATGAGTGGAAATGAAAAAAAATTGCTTAACTTTGTCCACACTCCCAAGCCCCACAGCGGGGTAGGGACGTGTGGACATCTGTTATCTACGCATACGCATAGACGCAGCCACATCGCCCTAAGCCCGGGAGCTACGCATCACTACTAACAACCCTTTAACAAATGAAAAGAACCCTTATCCTCCTCGCAGCAGCCCTGGCTACACTCTCGCTGCAAGCCCGACGCCTCACCGTCAGCACCACAAACCTGTCACTGGTCATTGATGCCAATGAGGGAAGCAAACCCCAGTATGTCTACTTTGGCTCACGCCTATCGGCAGCCGACGCTCAAGCTCTGCCCACACCCACAGGCGGACGCTTTGACCTATACCCAGCCTATGGCGAGAACACACCCGCCGAGGCAGCGTTCTCATGCCGACACACCGACGGCAACCCCACCACAGCCCTTGAGATCACCGGCAGCACACAGACGGCTGATCTGACCACCATCCACATGAAAGACCCCAAGTATGCCCTCACCGTGGATCTGTGCTATCGCACACGCACCGGCACGGACATCATCGAGTGTTGGACGGAGATACGCAACAACGAACGGGGCACGGTGACGCTCACCCAGTATGCCTCTGCCGTGTTGCCCATCCGCCGCGGACACGTGTGGCAGAGCAGCCTCTACGGCACGTGGGCTGACGAAGCCAACGTACATGAGGAAGAACTCATCGCCGGCGAGAGCGTCATCCGTAACAACGACGGCACACGCAACGCACACACCTCACACGCTGAGGTGATGTTCTCCCTTGACGGACGCCCACAGGAGCTCACCGGAACCACCATCGGGGCAGCACTGGTCTACTCGGGCAACTATAAGCTCAAGACCATCACCGACGACACCGAGTACCACTATTATATAGCAGGTATCAACGAGGAAAACTCTGAGTATCACCTACGCCGCGGTGAGACCTTCACCACACCCGCACTGGCGCTGACGCTCTCACACGAGGGACTCTCCGGTGTGAGCCGTAACTTCCACACCTGGGGCAGAAAGTATATGATCAGCAACGGCGACGAGGATCGTATGATCTTGCTCAACAGTTGGGAGGGAGTGTACTTTGATATCAACCAGGAGCGCATGGATCAGATGATGGCTGACATAGCCGACATGGGTGGCGAGCTCTTCGTCATGGACGACGGATGGTTTGGCACCAAATATAAACGCAACAAGGACAATGCTGCCCTGGGCGACTGGGAGGTGGACACCACCAAGCTACCCGGTGGCATCGATGCCCTCCTCGCCTCGGCTAAGAGCCACGGCATCAAGTTTGGCATCTGGCTCGAACCCGAGATGACCAACACCGAGAGCGTGCTCTTTGAGAAACACCCCGACTGGGTGCTGCGCTCGATGAACCGCGACCTCAAAACCGGACGTGGCGGCACGCAGCTCGTCCTTGACCTATGCAACCCTCGCGTGCAAGACTTTGTCTTTGACGTGGTGGATAAGCTCATGACACGCTATCCGGACATTGCCTACATCAAGTGGGATGCCAACATGCCCGTGCAGGACGCTGGCTCGTCCTATCTCCCCGCCGCTGATCAGACACACGTGTACATCGCTTATCACCGCGGATTGGAGAACGTGCTCCGTCGCTTGCGTGAGAAGTATCCCAACCTGGTGATACAGGATTGTGCCAGCGGTGGCGGTCGTGTCAACTATGGCACGCTGCGCTGGTTTGACGAGTATTGGACCTCTGACAACACCGACGCCCTTCAGCGTGTGTATATGCAGTGGGGCACAAGCTACTTCTTCCCAGCCCTCGCCATGGCAAGCCACATCTCTAACGCTCCTAACCATCAGACCTTCCGCACCATTCCTATCAAGTATCGCATAGACGTGGCGATGAGCGGAAGGCTAGGTATGGAGATTCAGCCCGCCATCCTCACCGCCGAGGAGAAGGCACAGTGTAAGAAGGCTATAGCCCAGTATAAGGAGATTCGCCCCGTGGTGCAGCATGGGGATATCTATCGTCTGCAGTCGCCCTTCGAACGTAAGGGTTTGGCTTCGCTGATGTATGTCTCACAGGATAAGCAGAAGGCGGTGTGGTACTGGTGGAAGACGGAGACCTTTGTCAGTCAGCACCTACCCGTGGTGAAGCTCGCCGGTCTGGATCCTAACCGCCACTATCGCGTGCGTGAGCTCAATAGCATCGACAACGAACCGCTCTTCTGCGAAGGCAAGACCTACAGCGGACAGTATCTCATGGAGCAAGGACTAGATCTGCCCTATACACATAAGGTAGACTATAACAAGCTCAACGACTGGGCTTCACGCGTGATATACCTCGAAGCTATCGACTAACCCCCCCCACAGGGGGCTTAGTCTCGCTTCGCCTCGCAGACCCTTTAGTCTCGCTTCGGGGTCACAGACCCATTAGTCTCGCTTCGCCTCACACGGAACCCTTTTAGTCTCGCTTCGCCTCACAGACCCTTTAGCCCGCCTTTGCGCCCCCCTGTGGGGTCTGTGGGGCTAATGATATAAGCAAAAGGCGCGCTCAGAAACATCTTCCTGAGCGCGCCTTTTGGATTTTAAATTACTTTAAATCATTGATTCTGACTTTTCGCAAGCCATTGTCTGATCCTTTAACAATCTATCTATACCTAAAATAACTAACTTCCTATTATTCTTAAACAATCAATTTACCTAATAACTAAAACCCAATGTATCTGTATTAACCTAAACAATCTATTATTACCTGTTGTTGTTTGCAAAATTACAGCAAATCTCTTGTTTTGCCTTACGTTTTGTTTTGTTATTTTGCGGAAAGCCTTTATTTTTGACATATATCAATGGTTTGTGTGCGGGCACACCGCGTTTTTTACAAAAAAAGTAGTAAAAAGTTTTGCAATCTAACAGATAATAATTATATTTGCAGTGTAGTAAAGAAACAAACAGATATTTCATATTATTATAAACTAATCGTTATTGAATTAAAATCGGAACTGAAATCATTTTTGAGATTACTTTTTTGAAATAATTGGTATAATATTTAGGGCAGATCTCAAAGTATTAGTTTAAAGGTAATTCAAGTACACAGCTTCTCTCCGTGAGGTGGGAAGCTGTTGCCGTAATAGGCGTTCCGGCTCCCTATGACACACCCTATTTATCATAACTGCCATTATTCACCTATTTATTCGCCATATCTTGAGATCCAAAAAGCGGTCGATGGTTGGCGCAAAAGCGTAAAAGCAAAGTTAGTGTTTTGATCAAAAACAAAAACTTGAGCTGTATATATAATCTTGAGCTATATATATAATAAGGTGTAAATGGCGGCAGCCGCTACAGAAAAAAAACACCTCGCATGCTGATTTATGTGCAGAAACATGTACCTTTGCAACCATAAAGACCTCGCGTGGCCCACTTGTAGACGGGACGCGTCGTCACAACTAAATATAACCAAGATGAAAGTATTAAAGTTTGGCGGTACCTCAGTGGGGTCCGTAGAGAGTATTCGTAGCGTGAAGCAGATTGTAGAGAAAGCTGCACGCAAGAGCAGAATAGTAGTAGTGGTAAGCGCATTGGGCGGCGTCACCGACCAGCTGCTTCGCACAGCCGACCTAGCTATGATGGGCAACGAAGCATGGCGCACCGAGTATGACGACATGGTCAGCCGGCACCACACCATGATAGACACCCTCATCAGCGACCCCACCGACCGCGAGCGCCTCTTCAGCGAGGTGGACACCCTCCTCTCCGAGCTCCAAAGCATCTTCTACGGTGTGTATCTCATCCGTGACCTCTCACGCAAGACCCGCGACGGCATCGTAAGCTATGGCGAGCGACTGTCCTCACGCATCGCCGCCACCCTCATCCGTGGCTCACGTCGCATAGACGCACGCACCTTTATCCACACCCGCGACGTGGCCGGCAAGCACACCCTAGACACCGAAGCCACCCGTCGTGACCTGGCCAAGACCTTCACCAAGAGCACACGCATCACCCTTGTGCCCGGCTTCATCGCCAGCGATAGCACCACCGGTGAGACCACCAACCTTGGACGAGGCGGCAGCGACTATACCGCAGCCATCATCGCAGCCGAGCTGCAAGCCGAGGTGCTTGAGATTTGGACCGACGTGGACGGATTTATGACCGCCGACCCACGCGTGATACAGAGCGCCTACACCATAGACGAGCTGAGCTATATCGAAGCTATGGAGCTATGCAACTTTGGTGCAAAGGTCATCTACCCACCCACCATCTACCCCGTCTGCGTCAAGCGCATACCTATACGTGTGAAGAACACCTTCAACCCAGCAGCGCCTGGCACCATCATCAAGGATCATATCGCCCCCGACCATAAACCCATCAAGGGTATATCTAGCATCAAAGGCACCACGCTGATCAACGTCTCCGGTCTGTCTATGGTAGGCGTGATAGGTGTGAACAAGCGCATCTTCAGTTCGCTGGCACGTGAGGGCGTGAGCGTGTTCCTCGTCTCACAAGCATCGAGCGAGAACAGTTCGTCCATCGGTGTGCGCGATGAGGATGCCCAGCGTGCCATAGAGGTGCTCAATGCCGAGTTTGCTGACGAGATCACATCGGGCGCCATGTTCCCCATGCACGCCGAGGCTAACCTTGCCACCATCGCCGTGGTGGGTGAGAACATGAAGCACACCCCCGGTATAGCCGGCAAGCTCTTTGGCACCCTGGGCCGTAGCGGTATCAGCGTCATCGCTTGTGCGCAAGGTGGATCAGAGACCAATATCTCCTTCGTGGTAGAGAGTCGCTGGCTGCGCAAGGCACTCAACGTCATACACGATAGCTTCTTCCTCTCCGAGTATAAGGAGCTCAACCTCTTTGTCTGCGGCGTAGGCACCGTGGGCGGAAAGCTCCTAGAGCAGATTGCCGCCCAAGCCGATGAGCTCAAGCGACGTTCTCGTCTGAAGATCAACGTGGTGGGTATCGCCTCCTCACGTCACGCCATCTACCGCCGCGAGGGTATCGACCTCAACACCTGGCGTGCCGAGCTCGACGCCTCACCCGAGAGCGATGCCAAGAGCCTAAAGGAACACATCATCGGGATGAATATCTTTAACGCCGTCTTTGCCGACTGCACCGCCTCGGCTGACATCGCCGCCATCTATCTGCCTCTGCTTCAGCACAACATCAGTGTGGTGGCAGCCAACAAGATTGCAGCCAGCGGACCTTATGACCACTACCAACAACTCAAGCGCACCGCCCTGGCACGTGGTGTGAAATATCTCTTTGAGACCAATGTGGGTGCCGGACTGCCTATCATCGGCACGATGAACGACCTGCGCAACTCCGGCGACACCATCCTACATATCGAAGCCGTGCTCAGCGGTACGGTCAACTATATCTTTGACACCCTCTCTGCCGAGGTGCCCTTCTCACGTGCCGTGCAGATGGCCAAGGAACGGGGCTTCTCTGAGCCCGATCCACGCATCGACCTGTCCGGACACGACGTGGTGCGCAAGCTCGTCATCCTAGCCCGTGAGGCAGGATATGAGGTGGAACAAGACCAGGTGGAGCTCACACCCTTTGTGCCCGAGGAGATGTTCCGCGGTTCGCTAGACGACTTCTGGCGCTCTCTGCCCTCGCTGGACGACGGATTTGAACGCCGCCGCCGCGCCCTAGAAGCCGAAGGCAAGCGCCTACGCTTCGTAGCCGAGATGGATCACAACCGCCTCCGCCTCTCTCTGAAAGCCGTAGACCGCCAGCACCCCTTCTACAACCTCGAGGGAAGCAACAACATCGTCACCCTCACCACCGAGCGCTATCGCGAGTATCCCATGCTCATTCAGGGATATGGCGCCGGAGCAAGCGTCACCGCAGCGGGCGTCTTTGCCAACGTGATGAGCGTCATGAATATCTAACAACACTTTTCCCGCCTATGAAACATCTCATCATCCTCGGTGACGGCATGGCCGATCACCCTATCTCTGCGCTTGGCGACCGCACACCCCTACAAGCCGCTTACACACCCGCGATGGATGCGCTCGCACAGAGTGGCATCAACGGACGGCTGCAGACCATCCCACATGGCTTCCACCCAGGCAGCGAAGTGGCCAACACAGCCATCCTAGGCTATGACCTCAATCAGGTGTATGAAGGACGAGGCCCACTGGAAGCCGCCAGCATAGGCTATCAGATGCAACCCGATGACCTCGCCCTGCGTTGTAACATCATCTCCACAAGCCAAGGACGCATCCTCAATCATCACGGCGGACACCTCACCACCGACGAGGGACACAACCTCATCCGCTTCATCAACAGGCAGATGGGGTTTGGTGCCGTGAAGCTCATACCCGGCATACAATATCGCCACCTGCTCATCATCCACGGCGGCAGCAAGCACATCCTCACCGCACCGCCACACGACCATCCCGGCGAACCCGTGGCGCAGCTCCTCCCGCGTGTGGATCCAGCCTACCGCGGCGTGCGCGAACCCGGACGCATGACGCCCGAGGACACCGCAGCCTTGCTCACCCAGCTCATCAAGCGCTCCGAGAGCTATCTGCAATGCAACGCCTGGAACACCGCACGCCCCACACCCGCATCCTGTCTGTGGCCCTGGGGTGGTGGCTATCGACCGCAGATGCCCACGCTGCAAGAGCGTTACCCCTCCGTAAGACATGCCGCGGTGATATCGGCAGTGGATCTCATCCGAGGCATAGGCTGCTATGCGGGTATGAAGGTCATCAACGTAGAGGGTGCTACCGGGCTATCTGACACCAACTATGAGGGCAAAGCGCAAGCCGCCATAGAGGCACTCAAGCATAACGACTTTGTCTATCTGCACATCGAGGCAAGCGACGAGGCAGGACACGATGGCGATTTGCAACTCAAGCTACGCACCATCGAGAACCTTGACCGCCGCATCGTGGCACCTATCATGTCACACATCCGCTCCCAAGAGTGGCCCGTATGCGTGGCGCTGCTACCCGATCATCCCACACCCGTGGAGATGCGCACACACGTAGCCGAACCCGTGCCCGTGACGATATGGTATCCCGGTTGTGAGCCCGATGATGTGCAGCTGTACGATGAGCAGTCGGCCATCGACGGCAGCCTAAAGATGATGTATCTGCAAGAGTTTATGCAGAGGTTCATGAGCATTTCTTAATCGTTTCTTAATCGTTTCACCCTTCTTATAGCTCACCACTATGAACTTTCCTATCCATTATTATTCGACCCGTCACGGCGCACCCCTCGCCACCACCGCCGAAGCCATTGACAATGGTTTGGCACCCGATGGCTCGCTTTATATGCCCGAGCGCATCTCACAGCTTCCCTCCTTGTTCTATCGTGACATATACTGGATGTCCTTCCACGAGATAGCCTACTGGGTGGCTAGCCGTCTGTTTCCCACCACCTTGCCAGAGGATGAGCTGCGTGAGGTGGTTACCTCCACGCTATCCTTTCCCATCCCGCTGCACCCCGTGAGCCCGGGCATCTTCTCCCTAGAGCTCTACCACGGCCCCACGCTGGCATTCAAGGATGTGGGCGCACGCTTCATGGCACGTATGATCAGCGCCATCGGCCGTCATAGCACCACCGATGCCGCCACAGCTAGAGCTAAGAACGTCCTTGTGGCTACGAGCGGCGACACGGGGTCAGCCGTAGCCAATGGCTTTCTCGATGTGCCGGGCGTACACGTCTTTGTGCTTTACCCCAAAGGGAAGGTGAGCCCAAGGCAAGAAAGCCAGTTTGCCACCCTCGGACACAACATCACCGCCATTGAGGTCAGCGGCACCTTTGACGACTGTCAGCGCCTGGTCAAGACCGCCTTTGCTGATGCGGAGCTCAGACGAGCGCACGTGCTCACGTCAGCCAACTCGATCAACATCGCCCGTCTGCTCCCCCAGACGTTCTATTACTTCTGGGCATATGCGCAGTGGCGACGCCAGCTACCATCGAACAGCTATCGCCGCCTAGCCATCGCCGTGCCCAGTGGCAACTTTGGCAATCTCACCGCCGGTCTCATCGCCCAGCAGATGGGGTTGCCCGTGGACCAGTTTGTCGTAGCTAACAACCGCAACGACATCTTCACCCAGTATCTCGCCACAGGCGTCTATGAGCCGCGTGCCAGCGTGGAGACCATCGCCAACGCCATGGATGTGGGTGCGCCGAGCAACTTTGACCGCATCCAGGATCTCTTCCATGGCGACCTGGAGCGCATCCGCCGCCACATCACCGCCCGCGCCTATACTGACGAGGACATCCGTGAGGCCATCCGCCGTTGCTACGCTGACCATCAGTACATCCTCGACCCACACGGCGCCTGTGCCTGGGCTGCCCTAAAGGATACCATCAACCCCCGCATCACCGACGGCATCTTCCTCGAGACCGCCCACCCAGCCAAGTTTAAGGACACCGTGGACGCCATCCTCCCCACACCCGTCGACGTGCCCGAGCGCCTCGAAGCCTTCAGCAAGCGCACCAAGCACACCATCCCCTCAGAGGCGAGCTACGAGGCATTCAGACAGCTCATCGCTCCGCTGCTGCTCTAATCCCACCGGGGCACAACCTACAATTGCTTTGTATTGATACAAACGTGTATTGATACAAAGCAATATTAGCGTAAAGAGATATTAGCGTAAAAGAATATTTATATAAACATATCTATACAGATATATAAAAAAGGAATCGCAGATACCATCTCCCATGCGATAGGTGAGAAGGTATCTGCGATTCCTTTTTACTTGAAGCTCGTTATTGGGTAAACCCGAAGCGCGGGCAAGAGCTTACATCTTAGCCACTAGAAGCCGTGTGTGACGCGATCGTGTAGCTCGGCTAGCTTGCCGTGGTTCCATCGGTCGGTGGTGCCGACGAGGTAGCCGGTGATGCGTTGTAGGCGATCGATGTTGGTTGAGTGGCACTTGGGACACTCCTTGAGGTCAGCGTCGGCGTTCTCGTAGCCACAGTCTAAGCAGCGGTTGCGGTTGTGGTTGACGCTGCCGTAGCCCATGTTGTATCTGTCCATCATGTCCACTACGCTCATGATGACCTGTGGATTGTGTGTGGCGTCACCATCTATCTCAACGTAGAAGATGTGGCCGCCGCGGGTGAGGTCATGGTAGGGTGCCTCGATCTGCGCTTTGTGGAGGGCGGTACACTTATAGTAGACCGGTACGTGGTTAGAGTTGGTATAATAGTCGCGGTCGGTGACGCCAGGGATGGTGCCAAACTCCTTGCGATCGTGCTTGGTGAAGCGTCCGCTGAGACCCTCGGCGGGTGTGGCGAGGATGGAGAAGTTGTGCTGATAACGCTCTGAGAACTCGTTGGCGCGGTTGCGCATGTGGCTTACAATCTTCAGTCCGAGCTCCTGTGCCTCTTCGCTCTCGCCGTGATGGTGTCCGGTGAGTGCCTTGAGACACTCGGCTAGACCAATGAATCCGATGCCGAGCGTACCCTGATTGATCACCTTCTCGATGGTGTCGTTGGCCTGGAGCTGCTCTGCGTCAATCCATAGATACTTCATCAGCAAGGGGAACTGCTTGGCCAGTGCGGTCTTTTGAAACTGGAAGCGTTCGTCGAGCTGCTTGGCTGTGACCTCTAACATGCGGTCGAGCTTCTGGAAGAATGCTTCCACGCGTTCATGCTGGTCGTGTATGCCCATACACTCGATGGCGAGCTTGACGATGTTGATGGTTGAGAAGCTGAGGTTGCCACGTGCCACGGAGGTCTTTGGGCCAAATCGGTTCTCAAACACACGTGTGCGGCATCCCATCGTAGCTATCTCCCACTGGTAGCGATGGGGATCGTCGGCGTGCCAGTTGTCGTTCTGATTGAAGGTGGCGTCAAGGTTGAGAAAGTTGGGGAAGAAACGTCGTGCCGTTACCTTACAAGCGAGCTTGTATAGGTCATAGTTGGGATCGGTGGGTAGATAGTTGACCCCACGTTTCTTCTTCCATATCTGTATGGGGAAGATTGCCGTCTCGCCGCCGCCTACGCCTTGGTAGGTGCTCTTGAGGATCTCACGCATGATGCAACGTCCTTCGGCTGAGGTGTCGGTACCATAGTTGATGGATGAGAACACCACCTGGTTGCCTCCGCGTGAGTGGATGGTGTTCATGTTATGGATGAAGGCTTCCATGGCTTGGTGAACACGTCCCACGGTCTTGTTCACGGCGTGCTGGATGAGACGCTCATCGCCCTCGAGGCCGTCAAGGGGCTTGTCGAGGTAATCGTCAAAGTGGCGCTGGTAGTGCTCGGAGAGGTCGCGGCCGGATAGGGCTTCAAGGTTTTTGACCTCTTCTATATACGATTGTCGCACGTAGGGGGCAAGGTAGAAGTCGAATGCGGGAATGGCTTGTCCGCCGTGCATCTCGTTCTGACAGGTCTCTAGGGAGATACATGCCAGCACCGACGCGGTCTCGATGCGCTTGGCTGGGCGTGACGATCCGTGTCCGGCGGTGAATCCGTACTGCAGAATCTTGTCCAGTGGGTGCTGCACGCAGGTGAGGCTCTTGGTGGGATAGTAGTCCTTATCGTGTATGTGCAGATAGTTGTGTTCCACGGCGTAGCGCACATCCTCGGACAGGAGATAGTCGTCCACGAAGGGTTTGGTGGTTTCGGAGGCAAACTTCATCATCATTCCGGCAGGTGTGTCGGCGTTCATGTTGGCGTTCTCGCGCGTGATGTCGTTGTTCTTAGCGTTGACAATGCTCATGAAGATGTCGTGCGTCTTGGCTTTGCGTGCTATGCTGCGCTGGTCACGATAGGCGATGTAGACCTTGGCTACGTCCTTGCGTGAGCTTTTCATAAGCTCGTTTTCCACGGCATCTTGTATGTCTTCCACGCTCATCTGGTCTTTGCCTTTGATGGCGATGTGTGTGGCGATGCGTTGTATGAGTTGTTCGTCCTCCCCTTTCTGGGTGTGGATCATGGCTTTTCGGATGGCAGCTTGTATCTTTTGTTCGTTGAAGCCCACCACGCGTCCGTCGCGTTTGAGAACCGTCTGTATCATGTCTGTTTGTGTTAGGTCTGTTTATGTAGCTTTGCCTTGTTGGCTTGTATGTGTGTCTGGGTCAGCAAAGCGAGGACAAAGGTAAGGAAAAGGTTTGGAATAATGATGCTTTGGGGGAGGTTTTCTTATTGTTAAATAGTGTTATATGCTTGATAATGAGCATTGTTGATATTGGAACGGGAAATCTTTTAGGCATAGTTACGCCATGTGGTTTGACTGTTTCAGTAACCATTTGGGCGTAAACGTATGATGATAAACCACTTAGCTAGGCTCTAGCGGCATCGCCGGCGAGAGCGTCGTGTGAGGCAATGGGCAGCAGCTTGAAGTAGGAATAAAGCCGTAGGAATGTGGAGGATATAACATTATTTTCGTACCTTTGTACGCTGTGGCACATGAGGTGCTGCGCCCTCCTTGCGCTACTTATGATTGGCCAGGGATGGATAATCGTGAGATATAAATATAAAAAGGCTGGTGGTCATTCACTGATGGCTATCGGTCTCGAAATGAATGATAGAATGGAAAAGCTAGTAATCAATTCGTATGAAGAGTTTGCCACCCACCTAGGTCAGGAGTTGGGTCGCAGTGAGTGGTTGGAAGTGGATCAGGAGCGTATCAACGCCTTTGCGGATGCTACGCTGGATCACCAGTGGATACACGTGGATGTGGAGCGCGCTCGCACCGAGAGCCCTTATCGCAGCACGATAGCTCATGGTTATCTGACGTTGTCGCTTCTGCCATATATGTGGGAGCAGATCATCGAGGTGCACAATCTGAAGATGATGGTCAACTATGGCATGGATCAGATGCGCTTTGGCAAACCCGTGCTCACGGGCAGCAAGGTGCGCCTGGTGGCTTCGCTACATAGCATCGAGAACCTCCGCGGCATCTGCAAGGTGCAAATCAAGTTTCATATCGAGATAGAAGGTGAGCGCAAGCCTGCCCTCGAAGGCATCGCTACCTTCCTCTATTACTTCGAGTAAGGGGCACGGAGGGGGCATACCCTTCATCTCGCTGCGCCCATTTAATGAGCCTAGTAGGCCTAATAGGAGCAATATGCCTAATGGGCTAATATGCATGTAGGCCTATTAGAGGGGCCTAAGAAAGATGGAGATTAACAGATTTAAGGTTGTAGATGCGATGACGCATGCCTTCTTTGATGGTTACACCACCGCCATCATCGAAGGTCTGGCTCCAGGAGAGAGCAGTTATGACCCCAAAGACCTTAAACGGTTGATGGTAGATGAGGTGGAGAAAGTGATCAATCGGTACTCGGAGGTGATGACACCATTGCTCATCGCGCTCAACTATTCCGACTATCCCGCTGCGGTGAGTGAGATAGAGGCGCAACACTTCAGTCGTGCCACGATGGCAACGGATCTGCTCCGCTTTGCCTGTCGTCGCACCAAGCTCTTCTATGCCCTCCAGCGTGGCTACCGCCGCTGCCTTGCTACGATGATTGACGGCCGCCGCGAACCCATCAGTGAGCACTTTGACCACTGGTGTCACGCCGATGATAACGACCTTGTAGCCGCTCCCGTCGCCATCCGTGCCGTGGTACGTGCTGGCATGCACGCCTATGGTTTTGCCATCCGCTCACTGATCACCATGAGTGGCAAGGATGTGAAGGTGCGCCAGTCTACGGTGATACGCCTCATGGGTGACGCTATGGCTGCCCTGCTGCATGACGAGCCTTATCTGGTGTGGGATCAGCTAGAAGAGCGCGGAGGTCTAGAGGCATGCTATCGCACGGCTTGTAAGACGGATGCACTGTTCAATGTGGCTATGGACGAGATGACCGAGTGTTATCACGACATGGCAGTGGACGACTACTGGGGTTGCTAACATGAACCACGCTTCCCTACTTGCCGGCATCAAGCTCATCGCCTTTGATGCCGATGATACCCTATGGCCCTGCCAGCGCCATTACAACGACATCATCACACGTTATGCCGAGCTGCTCCGTCCCTGGATCAGCGATGACCACGCACGCGCCACGCTCTACCGCACCGAGACCCTTCGGCTGCCGCTCACGGGCTATGGTGTGAAGGCTTTCACCCTCTCGCTCATCGAGAACGCCCTCACCGCCACCGACCACGGCGTCAGCCCCGACGTCCTCGAGATGGTTCTCCACCTAGGCTACGAGCTCATGGAGATGCCCATCACCCTCTCTCCGGATGTGCGCCCCACCCTATCGGCGCTCCGTGACCGCGGCTACCGGCTCATCCTCCTCACCAAGGGCGAGCTCTTGGATCAGCAGCGTAAGATCACACGCTCGGGTCTTGAACCGCTCTTCCACGCCACGCACATTGTCACGCATAAGGATGCCGACACCTATCGCCACATGGCCGAGCTCTATGACGTGATGCCCCAAGAAGCGCTCATGGTGGGCGATAGCCTTAAGAGCGATATCCTTCCCGCCACCGAAGCCGGCTGGCACACCGCCTACCTACCCAACGCCGAGGCTTGGCAGCACGAGCAGGTGGATAGCCACGCTGACGGCATTGAGGACAATGGCACATGGGTGTTGCAACGCCTAAAGACCTTGTTGGAGATATAGGGTGATGAAGCCCGTGGCTACCCTTCATGCCGCCTTCAACCATAAAAGCCTAAAGAAAGAAAAGCAGATGCTTCTCCCCACCGATTGGTGAGAGAAGCAAGCCTCCCTTTACCAAAAAAAACACACTTCATGCAACTTATTCAGTAAGAAATGGTTATCTTTGCACACAAAAGCTTTTATATAAATAATAGGTAAATTATGCACAAAACTTTCACTTTTCACATGAAAGCCATCTTTCTGATGGTTTGCATGCTCGTCATACCATCGCTTGCGATGGCGGACAAGCAGATGTGGGTGGGTACAATGGCACGACGCACACCTTGACGTTCTACTACAACGACCTCAAGGGAACCATCGATGCCACAGACAAGTATGACGTACCCGACACCCTCTCCAAAGAACCGTTTGCGTGGTATGAGCATCGTAATGATGTCCAGACCGTGGTGATTGACCAATCCTTTGCGGATGCGCGTCCTACGACCACCCGTTACTGGTTTACGGACATCCCCGCTATCACCACCGTCGTGGGTCTTGAGAATCTCAACACCTCTGAGGTGACCGACATGCACTATATGTTTGCCGGTTGTACCAAGCTCACCTCTATCGATGTGTCACGCTTTGAGACATCCAAGGTGACCGATATGGCCGGAATGTTCGGCCTCTGTTCTAGCTTGAAAGAGATAGATCTGAGTGGCTTTGACACACAGAACGTCACAGACATGCGATACATGTTCACTCAAGACGAAGCTCTCGTAAGCGTGAACCTCAGCGGTAAGTTTTCCATGAAAGCTGTTCGAAACTGCTGGAGCATGTTCGAAGATTGTGCTAAGCTAAAAGAGATTTGGGTCAATGCCGACTTCAGCATCCCCGAAGCCTATTGGGATGGATCAGAATGGGGTAACAAGGTGACAACCGACGATATGTTCAAAGCTTGTACATCCTTGCCCCATTATGATGCCACCAAGGTGGACAGAACCCTAGCCACCCTCTATCAAGACGGCGGCTACCTCTATAGTGCCAAGAAAGAACCTTGGGCTGAATACAAGAACACAGATACCTCCCTCACGTTCTACTATGACAACCAGCGTTATCTCAAGACAGAGAATAAAGAGCTTGACGAGGTTATCGACATAGACATCACAAGCACTACCTTCTACGAAGCTTGGGCTGGCAAGAAAGACGTCGCCACCAAGGCGACCTTTGACAAGAGCTTCTCAGATCTAAAGCTCCCTACGCTGGAAAAATGGTTCTACCAGTTTACAGCCCTCACAGATGTGGAGGGATTGAGCAACCTCAATCTCACCGAAGCAACCTCAATGAGCTATATGTTCGGCAACTGCTCTGCGCTGCAAAGCATTAACCTAACGGGAATGGTCTGTGGAGAAAAGCTCACAGACATGTCATACATGTTCGATGGCTGCGAGAAGCTGCAAAGCCTTGCTTTCCCTAGCGGATTCAACTGCTCAAAGGTTGAAACCATGAGCCATATGCTGAACTGTTGTTTTAACCTACAATCAGTGGACCTCACGGGGCTTAACACCGAGAGCGTAAAGAACATGGCGCACATGTTTGAATATTGTTCCTCGCTGACCGATATAGACCTAAGCACACTCAACACCCAGAATGTGACCGATATGTCTTATATGCTGTCCCACTGTATAAGCCTGACATCTGTGAAGCTCAAGGGGCTCAACACCGGAAACCTACGGTACATACCAGAGATGTTCCAAGAATGCGAAGCACTGAAGGAGCTCGACCTCTCTAGCTTCAACACCGAGAAGGTAGAAAATATGTTTGACATGTTCCGTGGTTGTGCTGCCCTCAAGGAGATTGACCTCTCTAGCTTCAACACTGCCAAAGTGACTGACATGAGCCGTATGTTCATGGACTGCTCCGCACTGAAGGCGCTCGACCTCTCTGACTTCAACACCGAGAAGGTAAAATCTATGTATAGCATGTTCCAGGGTTGTGTCTTGCTCAAAGGACTTCAGCTCACGAGCTTCAACACCGAGAACGTTACCTATATGATGAGCATGTTCGAAGGATGTACATCCTTGCATGCCCTAGATCTGACCACATTCTCTTGGCTTAGAGATGGCTCTGACAATAGATATGTCAATACATCAAAGATGTTCAGCGGATGTGAGAAGCTGATGTACATCTTCGCTACCGACTATTCTATGCCTACAGAGGTTACCAACTATCAAACGCTAAGCGCCGATATGTTCTATGGTTGTGAGAAGCTACCCCACTTCGTCGGAACCGAAATAGATGGTACACACGCCAATAAGCTAGACAATGGCTACTTCACCCTAGCCAACCAATCAGTGCTTCCATGGGTAGAGGTATCTGATGAACAAGCGATGGTGTTCCACAACGATAACGACTACTTTGCACATTGCTTCGGATATGACCTTAACACCGGATCAGAAAGCCCAGCATGGCTGGACAAGGCCTCTGAGGTCAAGACCGTAGAGATCCTACCCCAATTTGCCCGTGTACGCCCTACGACCTGCTACCAGTGGTTCAAGAACCTAGCACAGGTCACTGACATCCAAGGCATAAAGAACCTTGTGACCGACGAGGTGACCAACATGGCTGAGATGTTTGCAGGATGTGCAGCCCTAGAGAAGCTCGACGTGACAGCATTCGTTACCGAAAAAGCTACCACGATGAGCGGTATGTTTGACGGATGTAGCACCATCAAGACCCTCGACCTCACAGGATGGAACACCCAGAATGTCACCGATATGACACGTATGTTCTATGGTGGCAGCGCGCTGCAGACCATCTTTGCCGGATACGGATTTACAACAGATAAGGTGACCGATGACCTCAGCGTATCAATGTTCGAAGGAAGCACACAGCTGACCAACTATGACGCTAAGGTTACCAATCGTACCAAGGCTACCTTCACCATCAATGGCGGCTGTCTGACCATGGCTGAAAGCACACCTTGGGTGGCTTACGATGATAAGCTACAAGCACTCACCTTACATTATGGTTTGCGAACCGTCTCTACAAGCACCATACATACCTATGAGCTCGGAGACGACTATACCACAGCTGCTTGGCGCAACAACAACATCAAGCAGGTATATATCGCCAAGGATATGACCGAGTATCGTCCTACAACCCTCAAGGGACTGTTCCAAGGACTTGACTCGCTACAACGCGTAAGCAATCTGTCATATATCAACTACGGCGCTGTGACCGATATGTCTGACATGTTTGCACAGTGTTTCTCGCTCTGCAACGAAGTAGACTTCTCCGACTGTGACCTCTCACAGGTAAAGGATATGTCACGTATGTTTGCAGGATGCTTCCAGCTACCAAGCGTCAGCTTCACCAACACCGCTACCTCAGCTGTGACCTCTACGGCACAGATGTTCAGCGGATGTACGGCAATCAAGAGCATTGACCTCAGCAGCTTCTATACCGCTAACGTCACTGACATGGGTAGCATGTTCTTCGGATGTGAGAGTGCAACCTCTATCAAGGTCAATAGCTTCAACACCGCTAACGTAACCGATATGTCAGCGATGTTTGCCAAATGCGCTAGCCTTGAGACCATCAATGTGGCTTCGTTCAACACCGCCAACGTGAAGAACATGAACATGATGTTCAACAACTGTTCTTCAGTCAACACCATCTATGCTTCCTCTGCCTTCACCATCGCTGACGGTTGCACCGGTATGGGTATGTTCTATGGTTGTGAGAAGCTCAATGGATACGTAGAGACAAGCGATGGCATAGAGATGGCCAAGTCGATCACAGACGGTGGTTACCTCACCTTCGGAGCTGACGTGGTTTGGGCTAGCTACAACGACCAGACCAAGACCCTCACCTTCCACTATGATGACAAGCGCGGAAGCACCACTGACACCGAGACCTTCGACTTGCCTCTCAATGCAGAAGGTTTCAGCCAGATACCCTGGAGGTCATACTCAAGTAAGATTGAGAAGGTCGTTATCGAAGACAACTTTGCTAACATCTGCCCCTCATCTGTGAATTACTATTTCTATAGTATGTATTCACTCAAGAGCATCGAAGGCTTGCAAAACCTCAACACGACCAATGTCACCCAAATGGATTATATGTTCTATGACTGTGATAAGCTACAAGAACTGGATCTATCCCACATGAACACCGCTAACGTGACCGATATGACAGCGATGTTCAGTTATTGTCGTGACCTGAAGGTATTGAATCTGAAATCCTTCAACACCGCTAAGGTGACAAGCATGAAAGAGATGTTCGCCAAGAACTCAGAGCTGAAGCATATCTTGGTTAGCGACGAGTTCAAGGTAGCCGAGGGATGTGCCTCTAAGGACATGTTCGCTGAATGCGCTGCTCTATATAAGTTTGACGCAACTCAGACCGATAGCGCAAAGGCTAAGTATATCGCCGATGGTGGTTACTTTGACCAGTATACCGACGATCCAGAGATGTGGGCAGCTTACTATGAGGATAGCAAGACGCTCAAGTTCTTCTATGACAACAAGCGCTTCTTCGACCTCGCTGCCACAGACACCTGGGCTTACACCGCAGAGAACGAAGCTGCTCTAGAGCGCCCATGGTACGAAAGTACACATGAGGTAGCTGAGAAGGCAGTGTTCGATTCAGAACTCACCGACAAGAAGATAGCTACCCTTGAGAGCTTCTTCCAAGGCTACGCTAACCTCAAGACCATCGATGGCTTAAAGAACCTCAACACCGACGAAACCACCTCGATGAAGCGGATGTTCAAAGGTTGCTCAAGCCTCACAAAGGTAGATATGTCAGTCAACGCTCCTAAGGTGACCTCGATGGAGAGCATGTTCGAAGATTGCTCAAGCCTCACATCTGCACTTTCACCTAGCAACACTAACAGTCTGACCTCGATGGAGAGCATGTTCCAAGGTTGCTCAAGCCTCACAAAGGTAACGCTACCCAATTTGACATATCTCGTGACCTCCATGAAATATCTGTTCTATGACTGTAGTGCCTTGACCTCGATAGACCTATCTAAGCTTGAAGTACCATCCTTGACTACTATGGAAGGCATGTTCTTCAACTGCAAAAGCTTGAAGACAGTCAATGCCAACATGAGCAATACCCAGAGGGTAACGGATATGAGCTATCTGTTCGATAGCTGCTCAAGCTTGACCGACGTTGATCTAAGCTCGCTCAACACCGAGGCAGTAACCCAAATGGATTATATGTTCTTCCATTGCGACAGCCTTGAGAAGCTCAACCTTCAGAGCTTTAACACAGCAAAGGTAACCAATGCCAAATGTATGTTCCTCACCTGCCCTGCCCTGTCAACCATCTATGTGAGCGATGACTTTGCGCTCAGTGGCGCATGTGATGGCGAACGTATGTTCAATAACTGTGTCTCGCTACCCGATTATGACCAAAACAATGTTGGTAAGAGCAAGGCGGTCTACTACTCAAAGGGTGGTTACTTCCTCAGCGCCAATAGCAAGGCTTGGGTAGAGGTAAGCTCACCCACTACTACATCAGAGCCCATCGTGAACATCATCTTCCACTATGATGATGGTCAAGACGTATGTGAAGGCAACACATACGAGATGCCAACCATTGACCAAGCGACACCTCAATGGATAACCGACATTAACAATAAACAAGCGGAAGATAATATTGACTATCAAATCAATGTGAAGATCAACTCCACCTTCCATGAGTATCAGCCCACCACTTGCTACAAGTGGTTCGGCAGCTTAAAGTATGTGGATAAGGTCGAAGGCTTAAAGTATCTCAACACCTCAAAGGTGACCAACATGAGCTATATGTTCGATGGCGGAATCAATATTAAAGAGCTCGATCTGAGCCACTTCAACACTGAGAACGTTACCGCAATGACATGTATGTTCAGAGGCTTAAGCTGCGATAGCCTTGACCTATCAAGCTTCAACACCTCAAAGGTGACCGATATGACACGTATGTTCAGTGATTGCAGCACACTCAAGAGCATCAATCTCTCTAGCTTCAACACCAGCAACGTCATTAGCATGGAGGGTATGTTTGCCAACGACGGGGCGTTGAAGCAACTGGATCTGACCAGCTTTGACGTGAACAAGGTGACGGATATGTCCAATATGTTCCTCTACGAAGGAGACAATGAGCCTACGCTCACCAACGTCTATGTCAATGAAGACTATGTGCTCGGCAACAACTGCCTCGCCAACGATATGTTCAAGGGCAACAAGCATCTGCCCCACTTCACCGTCTCAGAAGTGAGCAAGACACGTGCCCACTATAAGGAAGAGGGCTATCTGACCTTGCGTCGCCAGTTTAGCGCAGCCGATACGCTCTACAACGCTGACGGCTATGGAGAGGAGACAACCTGCTATGCAGATGTTGATTTCACCGATGGCTATCCATATAGCTCTAAGTTCGACTTCAAGTTTGCTGACGATGCCACCGCATCTTACAGCCGAACGATGCAGAACTCATGGGCTACGCTCTGCTTGCCATTCGCCTTCAACGCTGACCAAGGCACGGTACGCTTCTATAGCATCCAGACTTATGACAATGACCACATCTCTGTCACACGTCTCACCGGCGAGATCGAAGCAGGTACACCTGTCTTGGCTTACGTTACCGATGGCGAGCTCAATATCAGCGCCACCGCCGCAGCTGCCGTAGCCGATGCTAAGCAGCTCACCGAGCTCAAGGGTGCCTTCGCTCAGACCGAGGTAGCTGACAAGGATTACATCATCGCTAACGACCACTTCTGGAACGCCGGCTATCTCAAGGAGCAGAACGCTGCAGCTAAGCATGTATACGTAGCACCTTACCGTGCTTACCTCACGCTTGACCTCTCTGAGGCCTCTAAGCCTAACAGCATCAGCATCAACGAGAGCGAGACCGATGGCATCAACGGCATCGATAGCGCAGAGGGCCTAGAAGACCTCTTCAACGGTGCAGAGCTCTATGACCTCCAAGGCCGTCGCCTCACCGCTCCTCAGCGCGGCGTGATCATCGTTCGCAAGGGTGGCGTGAGCCACAAGGTTGTGGTAAAATAAACCCTAAGGGGCCACAAGCCCCTTAGCCTTGCTTCGCCTCTTTAGCATAATATAGGCCTAATAGGCAATGATATAGGCCTAATGGGCATAATATGCCTAATATGCATAATAGGCCTAAAAGACCTAATAGCCTGGCGCAGCGAGATTTAAAAGAAAAAGCAGATACATCTCACACAATCGGTGAGAAATGTATCTGCTTTTTTTGTATGATTGCGAGCTACGTCAGAAACCTCTCTGGTTGCGTCTCTCGTTATACATCTGTTCTTTTATGCCGCCATTGACCTTGAAGTGGGTCTTCTGCCATTCTATCAGCCCTCTGATCATCACATCCGTCTGAAGGATGAGCGTGATGGCGATGTTACATATCGTCTCGGCTGACCGCACCGCAATCTTCTGCGTATAATCCTTAGGGTCATTGTGCGAGGCACAGTAGCGGCGCGTCTGCTCCGCCTTAGCCGACTGGATAGGCCATTGCTCCAACCCATGCACCCGTAGATAATCCTTATAATCCTCTAGAAGCTCGTGCAGACTGGCACGGTTGACATTGGTAAGCTTGATCTCCATCTCGCTGGATGTCACGCCATCGATGTTCCCCTCCACAATGTTCTGCTTGCCCGAGCGTGCCGCTTGTATCATCTGGTCGATGGTGCGGTCGCCCCGTTCTAGATACTTGTGTGCAAAGTGGTAGGTGATGTCATAGATGATGACAGCCTTCCGATAGCAGATAAGCGTGGTGTAGTCCTTGCCTTGCCGCAGAAACTGCTTGTCCACAGGGTGCTTCTCCATAGGTGTTAGGGTTGTTAGGTGATTGGGTGATGGGTGATAGCTTGCTTTTTTTCTTTTAATCTCGCTGCGCCAGGCTTTTAGGCCTATATTATGCCCATTAGGCCTAAAAAGCCTATTGGCCTCTCCGCTCTTACTTCAGATCAAATCCTACGCGCACACCATCGTAGCTCTTTGAGATGCTACCAATGGTGGAGAGGGTCGAGTTGCCGCTGGCTGCGGCAAGGGTCTGCAGCAGGGTGAGCACCTTCTTGCTCTCGAAGAGCACAGCGATGCCGTTGGTGTTCTTCTTAGCGTAGCCGCTAAGGTTGATGATGAGCCCTTTGAGGGTGAGCGCCTGGGTGCTCTCGTCAAAGGTGTAGGTGCCGCTGAACGACTTCCCATCAATCTTGGCGCTGAACGTGTTGTCCTTGTTGAAGGTGATGTATGTGTTGCTAGCGGTGAAACCGAGCTTCGAGTATTCGCTAGCGAGCTTCTCCTTAACCTGTGAGGCAGCTACCTCGCCACCAGCCTTAGCCAGTGCGTTCTCGCTGGTGAAGGCGCATCCGGGGCCGTTATAGTGCCATGTGCCGTAGAGCGATGAGGTGGAGAGCTTGTCGGTGCCGATGACCGATGAGAGGATGTTACCCAAGGTCTCGCCGCTGGTGGCTGTGCCGAGGACGCTGCCTAGAACGCTGCCTACGGTAGATGAGGATGAGCTAGATGAGCCTAGCACGCCGCTGCCTAGTGATCCGCATGAGGTGAGCGCCACGGTGGTGGCCATGGCTGCGAGGATGATGTGTGAATGTTTCATTGTCATTACTATTTGTTTGTTATTACTTATTGAGATTGTATCATTGTTTGGGGCAGATAGGGGCGTGATGGATTGGGGGCGAAGGGGGGGGGATGAAAAGGGGGGATAAGATGATTAGAGATGATTAGAGCGAACGAAGGATGGCAAGGCCGTGCTGCGGTGTGCGGGGGAATGGTTACCTTTGCTGCGTTATCTAAATGGTTCCACTAAAAAAAAACATTACTATGAAGACCTTTGATGAATCATCCGTGTGGCTCTCGCCACATTTCAGATTATCCGAGTTTACCCTTTCGGGCACGGCGCTGCGCCTATGTATTGACAACACGCCCTCAGCTGAGGTCGTCAAGAGGCTAGAAGCGCTATGTGTGCATGTGCTTGAGCCACTGCGCCGCCGTGTGGGGTGTGTGCGTGTGACGAGCGGTTATCGCTCTGCGCGTCTGAATGCTGCCGTGGGCGGTCTGGCGCGGTCGCAACATCTCCTTGGCGAGGCGGCTGACCTCTATGTCTCTTCCCGTGAGATGGCTGAGAAATGGGCGGCGGTGCTACGGCAAACGCCTTTTGACCAACTGATCTTTGAACCTATCGGCAGCAAGCATTGCCGATGGCTGCACGTGAGCTACACCACCCGGCATGCGCCCCGCGGCCGCGTCATTTCTTAGCGGCGGGGCACCCATTGTTTAGCGATGCCCACCGAATGAGCCATTAGACGATTGCTGCTGCGTAGCGGTGGTCGTCTTTTTTGTGGCGTTAGGGTTGACGGTGGTGGTTCCTTGTCGTGAGGTGTTGATGCTCTTGTTGCTATTGCTCTTGTTGCTGGTGTTGTTTTGGCGTCCGGTCACGGGCTGGAACGTGCTGGTGCTCTTCGATGTGGTGCCTTGGCGTGGGTTAGGAGCGCGATCCAGCGTGGGATGGGTCGTCGGGTTGTTGCTTGAACCGGTGGTGCCAGAGCTGGTTGACGTACCCGTGGTGGTGGTGCTACGACGCTGCTGCGAGCCAAACGTACCCGTGGTGGTGTTGTTGTTCTTTCCCGCGTTGTTGAGCATATCCTTGAGCCCCTGTCCGTGGTCGTTGGGGCGTTGCTGACCAAAGTCGGATACGCTCTGATGGCGGTTCTGATTGTTCGATGGCTGACCGTAAGCGGGTGGCTGCGCATAGGATGAGCGATAACCGAAACGCCCGTCGTAGTAGCTCGTTGTGCCGCGGTTGTGTCCGCCTCGGTAGGTGGCGTAGACGCTTGGGCGCGAGTAGTAGTAGGCGTTGATATCGTTGTATCGGCTATAGATGCGGTAAGCATAGGCACGATTGCTCCAGTAGAGCGGCTGGTAGAAGTAGTCGTACTGGCGGTAGTAATCATACTGCGCTGCGCTCAACACATAGTAGAGGTCGCTGTTACGACGTGTCCAAGCCGAGCCGAGGATGGTGCTCTCACCGTTTTGTTGTAGAAGATAGTCGAGGTTGATCTCATATACGGCGGCATACTGCTCATCGGTGAGGTTGAGCTCGTACGCCATCTTATCTGAAAGGAACAGGGCTTGCTGACGTGCCTGATCCAGCGGGATGGCATAAGGTCCTGTGTTTGACGTGGTGTCGGTGTCCAGAGCGCGTAGAATGGTCTCGCATGAGGTCATGCTGAGCATGGCGGCGAGTGCTACGGGTAGGATGAGATGTGATGTTTTCATCTTGAATGGATGTTTAATAGGATGGTGATGGTGTTAATGTCTTTATCTCTGATGGGCTTGTCCCCGTGTCTTGCCTTATATATAATCGTGTCTTGCCTTATATATAATAAGGTGTATGACGCTCGGGATGAGCCCATTATTGTATTATATTGGTGCAAATGTACATCTTTTTGCTAGAACTGATATAGGATTTTCCCCCTTTTTGTGGGGTGGAATGCCTATAAAGCTTCATATTGTTGGCTTTTTTATGGGGGTTATAGGGCCAATAGGCTTTTTATAGGGGCTTTATAGGCTTTTTATAGGCCTAATATGCCTAATATGCATAATATGCCTAATAGGCCTATAGGTGTGCGCAGCGAGACAGCCCCCCCCTTGGGGCAAAAAAAAACCTTGGATGATTCACATCATCTAAGGTTCCAACACTTTACTAAAACTAAATTAACCACTAAAAAAACACATTGCAAAGATACGTTTTTAGTGCCATCCGTGCAAGTGTTTTGTGGCATAATAGTATGCTTTTTCGATAAATTAATGTCGCTTTAACGTTTTTTGTCTAAGAAAATAAGCATGAACCCTTGTGTCCGTGCCTAGCTCTGGATGAAACGACGTAACGATCTGGTTGCCCTGCTGAGCTGCTACCACATGGCCATCCACCGTGGCAAGCACCTTCACGCCCTCGCCCGTGCTTAGGATATAAGGTGCGCGGATGAATGTCATGGGTACGGGTGTGGTCTCATCGGCAAAGGCTGCCGTGGTGCTGAATGAGCCTAGCTGACGTCCGTAGGCGTTGCGAGCCACACGGATATCCATCGTGGCTAGACGTTCCTGTCGCTCGGCATCTAGCTGGAGGTTGGCCTCGTCATGTAGCGAAGCGTTGTTGTCCACCTCCTTAGCCAGGACAATCATCCCGGCGCAGGTGCCAAAGACCGGCATACCCTCAGCGATGGCCTCACGCAGCGGTGCGAAGAGCCCTAGCGAGTGGAGGAGCTTGAGCTGCACGGTGCTTTCGCCGCCAGGTAGGATGAGCCCGTCGGTGCGGTCGCGGTGACTGAGAAAGTCGTCAAGGTTACGTATCTCATACGTCTGGGCGCCCAGCGCATGTAGCATCGTGATATGCTCGGCAAAGGCTCCTTGTAGGGCGAGCACGCCTATGAGCGGTGTGCTCGCTGTGATGGGTTGGCTCATTGTCCGCGTTCCTCCATGATGAGCTGAATCTCGTCAGCGTTGATGCCCACCATTGCTTCGCCGAGGTCTTCAGAGAGCTCTGCTAGGCGCTTAGGATCATTATAGTTGGTCACAGCCTCTACGATGGCTTTGGCACGCTTTTCGGGGTCACCGCTCTTGAAGATACCGCTACCCACGAACACGCCTTCAGCTCCGAGCTGCATCATCAGCGCAGCGTCAGCGGGAGTGGCTACACCACCGGCAGCAAAGTTGACCACAGGTAGCTTACCGTTCTCATGTACATAGCGTAGGAGGTCTACGGGTACGCCGAGCTGCTTAGCTTCCTCAAAGAGCTCGTCCTCACGTAGGGTGGTGACGTGGCGAATCTGTCCTTGAATCAGACGCATGTGGCGCACAGCCTGAATCACGTCGCCCGTGCCTGGCTCGCCCTTGGTGCGAATCATCGTAGCACCTTCAGCGATACGGCGGAGCGCCTCCCCTAGGTTACGTGCGCCACAGACGAAGGGCACTTGGAACTGGGTCTTGTCTATATGGTAACGATCGTCAGCTGGTGAGAGCACCTCGCTCTCATCGATATAGTCGATCTCGATGGCCTGGAGGATCTGTGCCTCTGCGATGTGTCCGATACGACACTTTGCCATCACGGGGATAGATACGGCTTGCTGGATGCCCTTGATCATCTTAGGGTCGCTCATGCGTGACACGCCACCTGCTGCACGGATGTCAGCTGGGATACGTTCGAGCGCCATGACGGCACATGCACCTGCGTTCTCTGCGATACGAGCTTGCTCGGGTGTGGTCACGTCCATGATCACGCCACCTTTGAGCATCTGCGCCAAGTTGCGATTGAGCTCTTGGCGGTTTTCAGTGTTCTGATTCATATTATTTGTTTTAATCGTTAGTTAACCGATGTTATTTGTTTATTAGTAATGTACCGATTACAAAGGAAAGCATTTTTTTTGGATTAATCAAACTTTTCTCCCCCTTTTTGGGTCGCAGCCTCATTATTTTTGAGGGGCTTTTGGCTGCCCTTGGAAGCCGATGGATATGATGTCGGGGGTGCTTATGGAAGAGAAATCAAATTAATGTTCGAGGAAAATCAATTTATTTTTTGTCGAACATTAATTTGATTTCTCTTTTTATATAGCCTCTTTCAGACGGCCAAAGCATCATATTGGGGCGGGCATAGAGGCTCTTTCAGCTTCTTTTTGAGCCTCTCTTTGCTCCTCTTAACCCTTTTCTTTGTTTCTCTTAAGCCTTTCTTTGCTCCTCTTGAGCCAGCTCTTCCCTGTTCTTAACCTTTTTCTTTATCCCTCTTAACCCCCTCTTGGCTCCTTGGGGCTTATAGAGATGTGGCGATAAAGGGCGTCAGCACACCGGAGCAGAGCCCAACGGGGCATGTGGCAGAGCCTAAGGGGGGATGTGGCACGATGGTAAGGGGTAGCTGGCGGTGGGGCAAAGAAAAAGCGAGGCTTTCTATCAAGTCTCGCTTACAGATATGTAGATAGTTTGTTATGAGAGATTCAGTTTGCCCACTAATCATCACGACCGGTGGGGGGAAGAGTCGGAAATTTCTTAACAACTACATTGTTATGATAGCCAACAAACTTTTCGTATAGTTCAAGGCTCTAAGATGAACTGTTGCAAAGGTAAGCAATCCGCTCTCTTACCGAAAGCATTTGGGGTGGATGGTTGTCATAAATGGGGAAAAAATGTTGTCCTAAACATTTATTTATCCTAGGATTTACGCTTCGATGAAACCGCGGTTTTTTGACAAAGGATAAAATGCCACTCGGAAGCAGACGGAAAATCGCGTTTACTTTCGCCTTTGCCTGAACGCTTGTGTATCAGCGTGTAAGCCTCATGGAAGATTTACTTACCCTTGTCTCAATATTGTGAATGTGCACAAAATTGCTTAAATTTGCAGTGGAAGAAAAGTTAAAGCATTATTATGATATCTTTTATCCCTCTTTGGGCATCGTCCACGGTGCTGCAACACACCTCCTACGAGCATCTCTCGCTGGCTGCGTTGCTGACCTCTGCGGTGATGCTGATTATGTCCACGGCGCTCTTTGTGGCGCAGGTGATCTACTTTCGCACGCTGAATCGTAAGTACAATTATATCTTTAAGATGATAGAGCACCACTTTGCGCAGATGTTCTCAGGCAAGCGCACCAACCTCTCGGATGTCTATGAGCGCATCTCGGGTCATAGCACGATGACCGATGAGGAGGAGAGCGACTATGCCGAGTGGGCACGTATTGATATTGCCGTGCGTAAGGATAAGCTCTTTCTGCGTCCCCGCCTGACGCGTGACGATGTGTGTGAGCATGTGGGTGTGAGCCGTCAGCGGTTCAAGGAGCTCTTTGAGCGGTTCTCGGTGATCACGTTCACCAAGTATATCAACGAGATGCGCCTAGCTTATGGGGCGTCACTCTTGGTGGAGCATCCGCAGTATACGGTGGAGGCGATAGCGCAAGAGTGTGGCATCCCCGTGCGTCAGACCTTCTACCGCCTCTTTGTGGATCGCTATGGCGTCACCCCGATGGCATATCGTGAGGCTATGGGCGTGATGGCGGCACGCGGACGCAGCACCTATGAAGCCGAAGGGACTGAAAGCTCTGCGGGGGCATAGGGGTCATGAGGGTTGGAGCAATAGGTTTTATTGTTAGGCCTATTGGGCATAATAGGCCTAACAGGCATCAATAAATGGGCCTATTAGGCATAAATAGATAGGCCTATTAGGCATAATGGGCATATTAGGCCTAATAGGCGCAGCAAGACTAAACCCTCTGTGAGGGGACTAGAAAAGGAGCTGTGGGATCTGGCAGGTCTCGGTAGCTACGGGCACGCCAGCTTCTTGGAAGGCTTTGATTTTGCTTTCTGCGGTGCCGTTGCCCGAGGAGATGATTGCTCCGGCGTGTCCCATCTGTTTTCCGGGAGGTGCGGTGCGTCCGTCGATGAACACGGCAACGGGTTTGGTGATATGCTCCTTGATGTATTGGGCTGCTTTCTCTTCGGCATCGCCACCTATCTCGCCGATGAGGACGATAGAGTCGGTGTCGGGATCATCCTGGAACTGCTGTAGGAGCTCTTCAAAGTAGAGGCCCACTACGGGGTCGCCACCCACACCTACGGCGGTGCTTTGTCCTATGCCAGCCTTGGTAAGATTGTCCACCACCTCGTAGGTCAGTGTGCCTGAGCGTGAGATCACGCCCGTGTGTCCTTTGAGGAAGATGTTGGTAGGCATGATACCCACCATAGATAGCTCGGGTGAGATGAGTCCGGGACAGTTGGGACCTATGAGGTTAGCTCCCTTTGAGCGTACATACTCGTGTGCGCAGGCTGCGTCCTGTACGGGCAGACCCTCGGTGATGCATACGATGAGCTTGATGCCTGCGTCAGCGGCTTCGATGATGGCGTCAGCGGCAAAGGCTGCGGGTACAAAGATCACGGAGGTGTTGGCCTCGGTAGCGATGACGGCGTCACGCACGGTGTTATATACGGGTATGCCAGCAACCTGCTGTCCGCCCTTACCGGGTGAGGTTCCCGCTACGACGTTGGTACCATATTGTTTCATTTTCTCGGCATGGAAGCTGCCGTCACGTCCGGTGATGCCCTGAACGAGCAGTCGGGTGTCTTTATTGATGAGGATGCTCATAATATATATAAGGTAAAAGGGTTCTGAGATGTTATGAAATTATTGATTGTTCTTTAGCTTTTGGCATAGCTCCACCACCTTATGTCCGGCGTCAGCCATCGTGGTAGCTACCACGCAAGGTGTGTCAGCGAGCAGGGCGCGTCCTTCCTCCTGGTTGGTACCTGTGAGGCGAATGACCATTGGTGGTGTGGTGCCCATGATGCGGAAGGCTTCAATCAGTCCGCGTGCCACGTCGTCGCAGCGTGTGATGCCGCCAAAGATGTTGATCAACACGCAGCGCACATGTTCATCGGCCATAAGGAGCTGCATGGCTTGCACAATCTTTTCGGGGTTAGAGCTACCGCCGATGTCAAGGAAGTTGGCTGGCTCGCCACCGTATAGCTTGATCATATCCATCGTAGCCATAGCCAGTCCGGCGCCGTTGACCATACATCCGATGTCACCTCCGAGGTTGACGTATGAGAAGCCGGCTTGCTTAGCTTGTAGCTCCTTCTGCTCCTCAGCGGTGAGCTCGCGATACTGTTCGAGCTCCTTGTGACGGAAGAGGGCGTTGTCATCAAAGGTCATCTTAGCGTCGAGGGCTTCGATGGTGCCTTCGGCTGTGGTGACCAGCGGGTTGATCTCCAGCAGCGATGCGTCTTTGTCCTTGAAGAGGCGGTAGAGCTGCTTGACCACGGGTACGGCTTGCTTGACCAGGGCATAATCGTCAAAGAGGGCAAATGCCACCTCGCGTGCCTTGGCGTCGGTCACGCCGAGCAGTGGGTTGACGGGTATCTTGACGATGTCCTGGGGTGTCTCTCGTGCCACCTGTTCGATGTCCATGCCGCCCTTGCGTGAGAGCATGAAGATGGGTTGCTTGAGCTTACGGTCTATGAGGATAGAGAGATAGTACTCGCTCTGTATGTTGGTGGCTGGACATACGATGATGCGGTCCACGGTGAGACCTTTGATGTCCATACCAATGATGTTCTGTGCATGTGTGTAGGTCTCTTCGGCAGATGTGGCTAGCTTGACGCCGCCTGCTTTTCCACGTCCTCCGATGTGTACCTGTGCCTTGACCACTACGCGCTCTGCGCCTAGGTCGTTATAGGCTTGTTTGGCTTCGTCGGCGTTGTAGCATAGGATTTGCTTGCCCACGGGGACGTGATACTCTCTGAAGAGCTCTTTGGCTTGATATTCATGTACTTTCATAGTGTATTGGGTTTGATTGTTATGGCTTGTTTTAATAATCGGCCTTTTGTGTGCAAAGATAATGTATTATTATCAATCAGCATAGCGTTGAGTGGTTTTTTTTGTTTGTTTGGCAGATGAAAGGGTCATCGCTGCAATGGGACTGGCTGGCGATGGCGATGTGAAAGGGTTGAGCCGTGGGTTACCATTGATTGAGCCCGCTTTGCGCCAATGACCAATGATCATTGATGCGAAGCGGGCTTAACCATATTATTATTTAGTAATCACTAAAAAGCGTTAGCCTGGAATGGCGCAAGTCATTTTAGGGCATTACCTCATTTTGTTTGGGGCATAACACCTTATCTTACCACAACCTTGCGGCTCACCCCACCCTTGCGAACGATAATCACGCCGCGCTGAGGAGCGGTGAGGCGACGACCTTGGAGGTCATAGAGCTCTGCGCCATCGAGCAGGTCTTCCATGCCCTCTGCGCCATCGATGCCGTTGATGCCATCGGTCACATCGTCGTTGATGCTGATGCTATTAGGCTTAGAGGCCTCAGAGAGGTTAGCGAGCGTGAGGTAAGCACGGTAAGGTGCTACGTAGACGTGCTTGGCGTCGGGGTTCTGCTGCTTGAGATAGAGGGCGTTCCAGAAGTGGTCATTGGCGATGATATAATCGTCATCGGCTACCTCGGTCTGCGTGAACACACCTTGCAGAACGTCAGCGGTGTTATTGGCTGGCTGAGCCACCACGTCGACATCCTCGGCGGTGATGCTCAGCTCGTTGCCACTGACATATACCAGCACAGGCGTACCGGCAGCGATGGTACCCGAGAGCTCAGTGACGCTAATGTTGTCGTTGTCATACTGGCCTACGCCATAGAACCGGGCAGAGCTGTTACCTTCCGCACTGAAGGCAAACGGCAGACAGAGCGTAGCCCAGTGGTTCTTCACCGTGCGGCTATAGGATGCCAAACTGGTGGGACACTCCTCATATAGATCGAACGCCTTGTCATCAGCTAGCGGCAGATTGGTGATGGTGAGCGGTGAACCCACGGCACCAATGTTGTCCTCACCATTGGTTCCTACCTTTAAGGTGAGGTAACCCGTCTCCCACTGCACCATGTCTATGAGCTGCTTGTTGCTATCGTATGCCACAGCACCTACAAGTTCATTACAGAACATAAAGACCTTCTGACTACTTGCACAATTAGTGGTGACAAATGAGCGGGACACATCAATTCTCTTAAGCTTTCCACAATAAGAGAACATCAAATTCATGTTGTTCACTGCCTCCGTATTGAAGCTAGAGAGATCAAGCTCCTGGAGCGAACGACATGCACTGAACATCTCATCCATCAAAGTAACCTTATCGGTACGGAAGCTAGAGAGGTCAAGCTCCTGGAGCGATTCACATTCATCGAACATACCAGACATATTCTTAACCTTATCGGTATGGAAGCTAGATAGATTGAGCTTCTGAAGCGCATTACATTGGGCAAACATCAGTGACATATCCGTCACGCTATCGGTCTGGAACGTTGACAGATCAAGCGCGGTGATGCTTGAACATGCTAAGAACATTCCCATCATGTTGGTAACGCATGAGGTGTTGATATAAGCGAGACCCTCGATGTCCTTGAGTTTAATCATCTCGTAGAACCAGCCAAAGGTAGATTTAGGCCGCGCTTGGGCTACGCTCTTATCTATGACTACCTTTGTGATGTCCTTTGCGACGTTATGCCATCCTGGTAGCTCCATTTCGAGGTCAATGGGCGTATAATAGCTTGTCGCATCATTGTCGTCACCATAGTATATGGTCAGTGTGCTATCAGCATATTGGGCATAGATATGTGAGGGGAGGGTGAGATAACCCGTGGTCCAGTTGGCCATCTGAGCATCGGTCTTTGCGCTATCAAATGGCACCGCGCCGACAAGCTGGGTACATCCCTGGAACATATCGCCCGACTGGGTTACGCTCTTGGTCACAAATCCCCTTGAGACATCAACCCGCTTGAGCGAGCTACAGCCACTGAACATCTCAGACATATCCTTCACTGCAGCCGTATTGAGGCCTGCCAGATCCAGCGTCTCTATCGAGTCACAGGAAGCAAACATCCCCTTGAGGCTCTCCACGATATCAGTATTCACTCCTAGCATAGTCAACCTCTTGAGGCTCCGGCAGCCATTGAACATATCCTCCATGGTGATAACATGGGAGGCGTTGAGATATGTGAGACCTTCAATAGTGGTCAGATTAGGCATGTGGTAGAACCACTTATAACATGACGTGGGTCGAGCCTCGGTGAAGGAGTAGTGGAAAGTCACCTCTTTGATATCGTTCTGATATTCTAGCCAGCCTGGGGCTTGATGCTCATTGGTAGGCAGAATATAGTCTGACGAGTCATAATCGTCATCATAGTAGAAGGTCATCGTTCCATGATATTTGTAAACATAGGCGCGACTAGGCATAGTGAGGTATCCCGAGGTGGTGTTGGCCATCTGAGCATCGGTCTTCTCGCTATCAAATGGTACTGCGCCGACGAGCTTGGTACAACCCCCGAACATATCGTCCGACTGGATGATCGCGTCAGTAGCAAAATCGCAGGATACCAAGATTGTTGTCAGCTCGCTACAACCCGAGAACATTTCGTCCGCGTATTTAACATAACGGGTATAGATGCTTGCTAGGTCAAGCTCCTTCAGCGAGCTACAACCCTTAAACATACTACGCATATCGGTGACCTTGTCTGTACGGAAGCCATAGAGATTGAGCTTAGAGAGCTTCTCGCAGCCTTGGAACAGATAGGACATATCGGTTGTGTTGGTGTTACGGAAGCCCGAGAGATCAAGCTCCTGGAGCGAAGCACATCCTGCAAACATGCTTTCCATATTGGTCACGCTTTCGGTAGAGAAGCTTGACAGATCAAGCTGCGTCAGCTTCTCACAATTAAAGAACATCCATGACATACTGGTGACCTTGCTGGTGCGGAAGCTAGACAAGTTGAGCTCCTGGAGCGAATGACAATCGCCAAACATCGCCTCCATATTGGTCACATTGTCGGTCACAAATCCCGAGAGATTGAGCTGCGTCAGCTTCTCGCAGCCATAGAACATCCCTGACATATTGTTGGTCTTCGATGTGTTGAGATGTTCCAATCCCTCGATGGCCTTGAGATGATCCATGTTGGCAAACCAACCAAAGGTAGAGGTAGGACGCGCCTGGGCAAAGCTCTCATCAATGACCACCTTGGTGACGTCTGCACCATAAGCAGTCACCCACGCAGGGGCGTCGTCAACGATTTGGCTATTGAGGTCCACACAGATATCGGACAATTCATAGTAGGTATCATAAGCGAAGGTCAGCGTGCTATCGGCATAATGAACATAAGGGATCGAGAGCAAGGTCAGATAACCCGTCTCCCATTGTGCCATCTGAGCATCGGTCTTCTCGCTATCGAATGGCACCGCTCCTTGAAGCGAGCTACAATGGCTGAACATACCATTCGATTCGGTCACGTTTGTGGTAACAAAGCGCTTAGAGACATCTATCCGCGTCAGCGCAGCACAGTCGGCAAACATCTCGGACATCAACGTCACCTTATCTGTATGGAAGGAGGTGAGGTCTATAGAGGTCAGCGCCTTACAACCTTGGAACATCACGCTCATATCGGTCACACCGTCGGTGACCATTCCGGTCACGTCTAACGATGTCAGGCTAGCACAGTAGGCAAACATCCCGAGCATGCTGGTCACCGCGTGGGTGTCAAAGCTTGAGATGTTGAGCTTCTGTAGCGACGCACAGTAGGCAAACATCTCGCTCATCTGTGTCACCGCACTGGTATTGAATCCACTCAGATCTAGCTCGGTGATCTGCTCGCAGCTATTGAACATCATGCGCATATCGGTCACCTTGTCCGTCACAAAGCCGCTCAGATCTATCGCGGTGAGCTGCTTGCAACCTTCAAACATGCTCCTCATCGTGGTCACCTCTGAGGTGTTAAGGTTCTCTATGCCTTCTATGGTGGTCAGATGGGTCATCTTGCGGAACCATAGCGCACAGGACGTGGGACGCACCTTGCTGAAGCTATCGTCAAAGACCACCTTTGTTACGTCATCGGCGTGGTCAAGCCAGTGGGGCGCTTCACTTGCATCCGAGGGCAAAAGATAAAAGCCCAAGGCATAGTTGGCATCATTGCTGAAGGTCAGCGTCCCATCAGCATATTGCACATAGGTGCGAGCTACCAGCGTGAGATAACCCGTAGAAGCTTGTGCCATCTGAGCATCGGTCTTCTCGCTATCGTATGCCACAGCTCCTTGGAGAGATGTACAACCGGTGAACATATCCTTGGAGTAGCTCACCTTCGTCATCACTAGGTGGTTAGAGGCTTTGATGCGCTGGAGCTGCTCGCAGGAAGCAAACATCTCGGCCGTACTGAGGACGTTCTTGGTATTGAAGCTCGTCAGATCTATCTCGGTGAGCTTCTTACATCCCTTGAACATCATATCCATCTCGGTGACTTGCTGGGTGTCGAAGCTCGTGAGGTTCACTGAGCTTAGCTGCTCACAACCTGCAAACATCATAGCCATGCTAGTGACCTTGCTGGTGTTGAAGCTTGACAGATCGAGCGAGCTGAGCGAGCTACAACCATTGAACATTGAGGTCATATGGGTCACGTTGCCCGTATCAAAGCTCGAGAGATTGAGCTGCGTCAGACGAGAGCAGCCGTTAAACATGTTCAGCATACTGGTTACCTCTGAGGTATTGAGGTTCTCAATGCCGCTGATCGTGGTCAGAGAGCTCATTCCATTAAACCACGCTTGACACGTCGTGGGGCGGGCGGCAGCGAAGCTCTTATCAAAGACCACCGTCGTTACCGTGGCGCTATTGTTTGCCCATCCGGGCATAGCGTTGCTGGTGGGCAGACTGTAGTCGTCGGTGGTCTTGCCTTCGTTGTCATAGAATGTCAACGTGGTGCAGTCGGTACTCAGACGAGCATATGGCTCGCTGGCGGCCCATAACCGCACACTCTGAGAGAGCATCACCAGCAGCATCACCACCAGTGCGCATCTCTGCTTCATCATTTGAATGGTTCTATTCATCTTGGTAAATATTATTCGTATTAAGCAATGCTTATTAGGCTAAATACTCGCAGCCCTTATCTGACGATAACCTTGTGGCTCACCCATACCTCCTTCTCTGCCCACATCATCGAGCGCATAAGCAACATAAGAGCCATAACGAAGAAGGATCTGAAGTAAGTGTTAATCGTTTGATTCATTTCTGTCTTACCTATTGTAATTTAATGTATAATACACTATAATGTAAAGCAAGTACAAAGGTAAACTATTATAACGAAACTATCTGCCTATCAAGACGTTTTTTTATATATATAAAAGGTATAGAGACCGCGCAGCAAAACTAAAGGGTCTATGGGTCTATAAGGCGAAGCAAGACTAAACGGTCTGTGACCGCGAAGCGAGACTAATCCCCCTGTGGGGGCGAAGCAAGACTAATCCCCCTGTGGGGGTTACGATGTGCAAGGTGAGAGGGATGTAAAAGCGTCAAAATGTAAGATTAGCTAAAAAAGAAGAAAATAAAAATTGGAAAATCTTACGTAGATTGTTACAAAAGCATTACTTTTGCAACTGGTAAACCCAAAGCGTTACCATCAATAGAGTATTCATCACTTATGCCCAACACCAAGCAGAGCAACCACCATCACGGGATGACCACCATCAGATTTACCAAGATGCACGGCGCCGGCAACGATTATATCTACGTTGACACCGACCGCTACCCCATCGCCGATCCCTCACAGGCAGCGATTCTATGGAGCAAGCGCCACTTTGGCATCGGCAGCGATGGCTTGGTGCTCATCTCCAAGGTTGACGGAGAGAACCCCGACCAGGCCCATTACCGCATGCGCATCTTCAACGCCGATGGCTCAGAAGCGATGATGTGCGGCAACGCCAGCCGCTGCATAGGCAAGTATCTCTATGACAAGCACCTCACCCATCACACCACCATCTACCTCCACACCCTCTCGGGCATCAAGATCCTAGCGCTTCACCTAGGCGAGGATGGCACCGTGGACACCGTCACCGTAGATATGGGCACACCCGAGGAGCTACACACACAGCCACTGCACCACCCCGCTGAGCTGCCCACACCAGGCATACACCTCTCCATGGGCAACCCCCACTACGTCAGCTTCCTCAACGACACCACCTCACCCCCCACCACATACACCCTCACCGACGCCGACCTCACACGCATAGGCTCAGCCCTTGAGCACGACGAGGCATGGCCCGACGGATGCAACATCGAGATAGCATGGCTCACCGCACCTAACACCCTACGCATGCGCGTTTGGGAGCGCGGCTCAGGCATCACCCTGGCTTGCGGCACAGGAGCATGCGCCACAGCAGTGGCATCCATCATCAGCTCACGATGCCTACGTGACATGCCCGTGAACATCGAGATGGACGGAGGCACCCTGCAAATAGAATATCGCAGCAACGGACACGTCATGATGACGGGACCCGCTCGCTTCGCATACGAAGGAGAAATAAACATATAACAACAAGCGTGCGCTCTAAAAGCGTGCGCTTTTTTAGTTCTTTTAGTTGCGCTGCGCATACATAAGGCGCAGCCAAGACTACCCCCCTGTGGGGGCGAAGCCAAGACTAAAAAGGCGCAGCAAAACTAAACGGTCTGTGACCGCGCAGCGAGATTAAAAGAAAAAGAAATGGCACTGATTAACGAACACTTCCTCAAGCTCCAGAAGAGCTACCTCTTTGCTGACGTAGCCAAGCGCGTCAACGCATACAAAGCCACCCATCCCGGAGCCGACGTTATCTCTCTGGGTATCGGTGACGTCACCCAGCCCCTAGCCCCCGCCGTCATTGAAGCCATGCACCAAGCCACCAACGACATGGCAAGCATGGACACCTTCCACGGCTACGGCCCCGAGAACGGATACCAGTGGCTCAGAGAAGCCATTGTCAAGAACGACTTCCTCCCACGCGGCATCCATCTGAGCGAAGACGAGATCTTTGTCAACGACGGAGCCAAATCGGACACAGGCAACATCGGCGAGCTCGTCCGTTGGGACAACTCCATGGCCGTGACCGACCCCATCTACCCCGTCTACGTCGACTCGAACGTCATGAACGGACGCGCCGGACGCTTTGAAGACGGCGCATGGACCAACGTCACCTACATGCCATGCAACGAAGGCAACGGATTCATCCCACAGCTGCCCGACCACCGCGTAGACATGATCTACCTCTGCTATCCCAACAACCCCACAGGCATGACCCTCACCAAGGACGAGCTACGTCAGTGGGTCAACTATGCCTTGAAGAACGATAGCATCATCTTCTACGACGCAGCCTACGAAGCCTACATACAAGACCCCGACATACCCCACTCCATCTACGAGATACGCGGCGCAAGGAAAGTGGCCATCGAGTTCCACTCCTTCTCCAAGACCGCCGGCTTCACCGGCATACGCTGCGGATACACCGTCGTGCCACACGAGCTCACCGCAGCCACACTCTCTGGCGAGCGCATACCCCTCAACCCGCTTTGGGATCGCAGACAATGCACCAAGTTCAACGGCACCAGCTACATCTCACAACGCGCAGCCCTAGCCACCTACACACCCGAAGGCAAAGAACAAGTGAAATCTACCATCCAATATTATATGGAAAACGCTCGTCTCATGCGAGAGGCCTTCCTCAAAGCCGGACTCACCGTGTACGGAGGACAAAACGCCCCCTACCTCTGGGTCAAGACACCTGAGGGAGTCTCGAGCTGGGACTTTTTCCAGGACCTCCTCTTCCGCGCACAAGTGGTATGCACACCAGGCGTAGGCTTCGGACCAGCAGGCGAGGGATACGTACGCTTCACCGCCTTCGGCAACCGCGAAGACATCCTAAGAGCCCTAGAACGCATCATCGCCCTGTTCTAGATACAGCAGCAGAGGAAACGAGAAAAAGGTAATAAAGGTAATAAAGGTAAAAAGGTTTTTCAACAAACATAACAACTATGAGTTTAAGATTCCAAGCTGTAGCAGAGGCCAGCAAGAAAAAGCCTCTATCAGTAGAGACACCCGCCGAGCGTCCTAGCGACTTCTTCGGCAAGAAAGTGTTCAACCGTCAGAAGATGTTCAGATATCTTCCAGCCGACGTCTATCGACAGCTCACCGACGTCATCGACAACGGCACACCGCTCAACCGCGACATCGCCGACGCCGTGGCAGCCGGAATGAAACAATGGGCCATGGAAAACGGCGTGACCCACTACACCCACTGGTTCCAGCCACTCACCGAAGGCACTGCCGAGAAGCACGACGCCTTTGTAGAACACGATGGCAAAGGCGGAATGCTAGAACGCTTCTCAGGAAAACTACTCGTACAGCAAGAACCCGACGCCAGCTCCTTCCCATCAGGTGGCATCCGTAACACCTTCGAGGCACGCGGCTACTCGGCTTGGGATCCCACATCACCCGTGTTCATCATCGATGACACACTATGCATCCCAACCATCTTTATCTCATACACCGGAGAAGCACTCGACTATAAAGCACCCTTGCTCCGAGCCCTACGCGCAGTGAACGCTGCAGCAACCAACGTGTGCCGCTACTTTGACCCCAACGTCAACAAGGTCACCAGCAACCTAGGATGGGAACAAGAATACTTCCTCGTAGACGAAGCACTCGTAGCAGCACGCCCCGACCTCGTACTCACCGGACGCACCCTCATGGGACACGACTCGGCTAAAAACCAGCAGATGGACGACCACTACTTCGGAACCATCCCCGAGCGCGTACAAGCCTTCATGAAAGATCTAGAAATCAAAGCCCTAGAGCTAGGCGTACCCTGCAAGACACGTCACAACGAGGTAGCACCAGGACAGTTTGAGCTAGCACCCATCTTCGAAGAGTGCAACCTCGCCGTAGACCATAACATGCTCCTGATGAGCCTCATGCGCAAGGTAGCACGTCACCACGGCTTCCGCGTGCTGCTACACGAGAAACCATTCGCAGGCATCAACGGTAGCGGTAAGCACTGCAACTGGTCACTATCTACCGACACCGGCACCCTGCTCCACGCACCCGGCAAGACACCCGAGGAAAACCTACGCTTCCTCGTCTTCATCGTAGAGACACTCATGGGCGTATATCGCCACAACGGACTGCTCAAGGCATCCATCATGAGCGCCACCAACGCACACCGCCTCGGAGCCAACGAAGCACCTCCCGCCATCATCTCATCATTCCTCGGCAAGCAAGTCAGCGAGCTCCTAGAAAAGCTTGAGACATCATCTAACAGCGATCTGCTCCGCATGGAAGGCAAGAGCGCCGTAAGCTTCGACCTACCACAGATCCCCGATATCGTCAAGGACAACACCGACCGTAACCGCACCTCACCATTCGCCTTCACCGGTAACCGCTTCGAGTTCCGCGCCGTAGGATCAAGCGCCAACTGTGCTTGCGCCATGATCGTGCTCAACACCGCCGTAGCTGAAGCACTCAACAGCTTCCACACACGCGTAGAACAACGCATCGCAGCAGGCGAAGACAAGAACACCGCTCTGCTCACCGTCCTCCGCGAAGACATCAAGACCTGCAAGCCAATCCGCTTTGACGGCAACGGCTATAGCGACGAGTGGGTGGAAGAAGCTAAGAAGCGCGGACTCGACTGCGAGACATCATGCCCCGTAGTGTTCGAACGCTACCTAGACGACGACTCAGTGAAGATGTTCGAATCCACCGGCGTGCTCACACGCACCGAGCTCGAAGCACGCAACGAGGTCAAATGGGAAACCTACACCAAGAAAATTCAGATCGAGGCACGCGTCATGGGCGACCTCTCCATGAACCATATCATCCCCGTAGCTACCCACTATCAGAGCCAGCTAGCCAAGAACGTTCAGAGCCTCGTAGAAATCTTCGGCAAAGACGAAGCCCTCAAGCTCTCCGAACGCAACGTCAAGCTCATCCGTGAAGTGTCCGAACGCACACAACGCATCGAGACCGGCGTAGAAGAGCTAGTCAACGCACGAAAAGTGGCCAACAAGATCAGCGACGAACACGAGCGCGCCATCGCCTACCACGACACCGTGGCACCAAAGATGGACGCCATCCGCTATGAGATAGACAAGCTCGAGCTTATCGTCAGCGATGAGCTCTGGACACTTCCTAAGTATCGCGAGATGCTGTTCGTATAAGCCGCAGACAAGCCGTAGATAAGCCGCAGATAAGCCGCAGAGCTTACCAAAGGTCTCACACGGCTTTCATCCAAAGCATTTTTCATAGATACTTGGGCTTTATGCCCACGTTAAAAATTAATTTATAAAGGTACGCGCACTGTAGCGATACACAGCACGGACCAACAGGAATTAACTATTATCTGCTAAAAGCTAAGCGAAGCTCTAGCAGAAACAACCAAGGCGCTGTCAGTGATGATAGCGCCTTTTTTAGTCTTTTAGTCTCGCTTCGGGGTCACAGACCCATTAGTCTCGCTGCGGGGTCACAGACCCATTAGTCTCGCTGCGCCCCACTTTTCCTAAACACGTTACCAGCGATTCTCGTTTTCTTTTTATGGCTGAAGATAACCTTCGGCTCAGCCCGCTTTAGGCTATACAAGAGCAAAGGCTATCTGAAGGAGCAGCGTATCAAGAAAGGGAGAAAATGCTCGTTTGGAACTCACATTTCACACTTGTTAATCACACATGGCGAGACGTTAAAAGGAGCCGAGGATTTGTAAAAGAAAGTTAAGCGGATGGATAAAAGGCTGAAAATCAATAATATTTTCGTACCTTTGCAGCGCAAACGGAAACTTAGGCACGCATATAACTCGGATCTCACATAAGACGTGCCGCGCTTTGAGCACCCCCGATTACCCTTAGGTAATGTGCAAGCAAGTTTCATAAAACTATTCATGATGAGATATACACAAGCACATCCAACAAAGAGAATCCTCACAGCAATCATCACTTTGCTCCTCACCCTTCCACTAACATCACACGCCACCACCTCCAGCAACATCGATGGATATGACTGGGAACCCGTCATCAAAGCCATCGCACACATCGAAAGCCGCGGCAACGCATCCGCCCGCAACGGCATCTACGTAGGTCTGCTACAGATCTCACCCGTGTTGGTTGCCGAATGCAACAACATCCTCAAGAGCCAAGGCAGCTCAAAGCGTTACACCCTGGCTGACCGCACCAACCCACAGAAGTCGAAAGAGATGTTTGTCATCATCCAAAAGCAACACAACCCCACTAACAACATCGAGCGCGCCATCCGCCTATGGAAAGGTGGCATAGCATACAGCATCAAGAAGACACAAAGCTACCTCAACAGGGTGTTGCAGCGACTATAAGCGCAGAGCCTCCGGCAGCCTCACCTGCTCTACCTTAGAGCCTCACCTGCTTGCCACAAAGCCTATATCGACAAGCAAAGAAGCAAGAATAGCAATCCCTCCGAGGGACGAACAAAAATAAAAATAAATTGATTTTGGTAGAAAAATAAATTATTTTCTCTCCAAAATCAATTTATTTTTTTGTTTCATATCATCCCTTTAACCACCCTACCGGTACTCATTCGCCATTCCTAAGAGCCGCTCTTGATACACCCATTAACCGCTTGAAAATCAAAAACAATGCGCTACGGGTGCTATAATCTGCTACATTAGACAGGCTTTTTTGCAAAAAAACTCACTTTTTCTTATATAAAAGAATAAAAATAAGAAAACATTTGTATCTTTGCATAAAGCAGGCTGCACCTCAGCAATCCTAAGCAAGCTTGACTGCATTCGGTTGGCGCTGCCTTTGCATAAGTACAATAACCTAACAATCACCTCACCCCGAACAGATTCTAACCTAAACACATCCATGAGAGAACTAAAAATCGCACGTAACACCATCACCGACCGCGACTCAGAGGGTCTGAGCAAGTATCTCACCGACATCGCCCGTCGCCCCCTACTCACCGCCGAGGAGGAAGTGACGCTGGCACGAGCCATACAGAAAGGGGGACGTGAGGGCCGGCGCGCACAGGACAAGCTCATCGAGGGCAACCTACGCTTCGTGGTGTCCGTGGCTAAGCAATACCAAGGGTCGCTGCTCTCGCTGGGCGATCTGATCAGCGAGGGAAACATCGGACTGATCAAGGCGGCACAACACTATGACGAGACCCGCGGATTCAAGTTTATCTCCTACGCCGTGTGGTGGATTCGTCAGGCCATCATCGAAGCCATCGGCCTGAAGAGCAAAGCCGTGCGCATACCGCTCAACGCCAACGCCACGGCGCTGAAGATCACAAAGGTGGTCAACCAATATCTACAGGAAGAGGGGCGCATGCCATCAGTGGATGAGCTAGCCGAACAGATACACGTGGAGACGGAGATCATCAAGCGCGGACTGAAAGCCATGAAGTTTACCATATCGCTCGACACACCGCTCACCTCAGATAGCGAGACATCCGTGGGAGATCTGCTCACCAGCAGCGACGACTTCCAACCCGACACCGCCATTGACCATATATCTCTCAAGACGGAGATTGACCAGGCACTCAACCAATGTCTCACACCCAAGCAGATCAACGTGGTCAAGCAGAGCTTCGGCATCGACTGCGAAGAGAAGTCGCTCGATGAGATCGGAATGTCCATGCATCTCAGTAGGGAACGCGTCAGACAGATTCGCGAACGGGCCATACGCATCATACGCTCCAACAATACCATCAATCTGCTACGCAAATATATGGGCTAAGGTCATCAAGGACAATAGCGCAAAGCAGAAAGATAAGAGGACAAAAGCGTTTTTCCTAGGGATAGACATCATAAGATTAGTAAACATTATAAAAGATATTTTTCATCCATAGAGTGCGATAATATCAAGAAAAAGACTTATCTTTGCAAATGATGAAACCCAAATAACGCATCAGCTATGAACATACAGACCTTTAATGACCTTGAACAAGCCGTCCGTGAGCGCATCGCAGCCGGTGCCGCCAAACCCACCCTTGCCGTGGTATGGCCCGAAGACGACAACACCCTACAAGCAGTGGCGCTCATCCTCCAAGCCGGAGTGGCCACACCCATCCTCGTGGGAGCCACCGAGCAAGCATCACAACACCCAGCCCTACAACCCTATCAGGAGCAGATTCAGTGGGTAGAGGCAGATAGCAAGGACCAAGCAGCCTTCACCGCCATCAACATGGCACGCCAAGGCACAGCCACAGCCATCATGAAAGGCCTGATCAACACCGACGACCTCCTACGCGCCGTGCTCAACAAGCAGACCGGCATCCTTCCCCGAGGAGCCGTCCTCACACACATCTCAGCCTGTCAGCCCGAGCTCCTAGGACGCATGTTGCTCTTCACTGACGTGGCAGTGATACCCTACCCCACACCACAACAACGCATACAACAGATAGGCTACCTCGTGGAGATGCTCCATAAGATGGGCGTCAGCCAGCCACGCATAGCCTTGATCCACTGCTCCGAGCACGTCAACGAGCGCCACTTCCCCTTCACCGCCCACTACGTAGAGCTCCGACAGAACACCCCCGAGCTCATCATCGACGGACCGCTTGACCTGCGCTGCGCCCTCTCAGCCGAAGCACTAGCAGCCAAGCACCTATCATCACCACTCGAGGGCAAAACACACGCACTGGTGTTCCCCGACATCGAAGCCGGCAACGTGTTCTATAAAACCATCACCACCCTCGCACCATGCCCCACAGCCGCCGTGCTACAAGGCGCAGCCGTGCCCGTGGTAGTGCCATCAAGAGGCGATAGCCCCGAGGCAAAATATCTCAGTTGTCTGCTCGCCATCCTATAACCACCCCCCCCTTCTGACATCTATCATGTACAAGATATTATCCATCAACCCCGGCTCCACAAGCACCAAGATAGCCATAGCCGAAGACGACAAGATCACACACGCAGCCAACATAGCCCACTCACGCGAGGAGCTGAAGGTCTTTAAGCGCATATCAGATCAGTTTGAGTTTCGTAAGAACCTCGTCGTCGAATACCTACGGCAGCACGACATACCCCTCCACTTTGACGCCGTCATCGGTCGCGGCGGTCTGAGCAAACCCGTCAAGAGCGGCGTCTACCGTGTCAACCCACAGATGGTGGACGATCAGCGCAGCGCCATACACCAGCACGCCTGTGACCTGGGATGCATCATCGCCTACGAGATAGCCGAGGAGATCGGATGCCCATCCTTCACCGCCGACCCAGGCGTGGTGGATGAGCTCGCACCCGAAGCCAAGATATCCGGTTCGCCCCTCATGCCACGCTACTGCATCTGGCACGCACTCAACCAGAAAGCCATCGCCCGACGCTACGCACGCAGCATAGGCAAAGCCTACGAGAAGCTAGACCTCATCATCTGCCACCTCGGCGGAGGCATCAGCATAGCCGCACACCACAACGGACAAGCCATCGACGCTAACAACGCCCTCGACGGCGAAGGACCATTCTCACCCGAACGCGCCGGCACCCTGCCCGCAGCTGACCTCATACGCCTATGCTACTCGGGCCGATTCTCACAAGATCAGCTCCTCAAGCGCGTAGCCGGAGAAGCCGGACTCATCGCACACCTAGGAACCAACGATATGCAAGAAATCATCCGATGGATCAGAGGCGGAGACAAGCACGCCGAGCTCATCGTTGATGCCATGATATGGCACGTGGCTAAGAACATCGTCAGTGAAGCAGCCGTACTCTTCGGACACGTTGACGCCATCATCCTCACAGGAGGCATGGCACATAACGACTATATCATCTCAAGGCTAAGGAAACGCATCGAGTTTCTCGCACCCGTGGTGCTCTACCCCGGACAGGACGAGATGCAAGCACTCACCGAGAACGCACTCGCCGTGCTCAGAGGCGAGCGCAAAGCATACGACTACTAATCCCCCAACAAGATACACCCCGTTTAGTGTTTTATTAACTTATTTATTAACGCTACTTTCACATTCGGCGGAGCTCTCTATACCACAAGAGCTCCGTCGTTTTTATTGGGAGGGTCACAGACCCATTAGTCTCACTACGCCCTCACAGAGGGTTTAGTCTCGCTGCGCCACAACAGACCCATTAGTCTCGCTGCGCCACACCTAATATGCCCAATATACCTCTTATACCCATTGAGCCTACCATAACCACCAAGGCCCATTAAGCCTATTATGCCCATTGAGCCTACAATAACCACCAAGGCACAATAAGCCTATTATGCCCATTGAGCCTATCATAACCACCATACCTCTATACATAAACAAGCCTTAACCCGCTCCCTTCTAAGCCCCCTTCAAACACCATCAGAGCTGCTTCAAGAAAGAAAATCCATTTAATCTCACTTCCAATACACCCCCCGACACCACATAAGAAAAGACCGCCACGCCCGCAGCAACCCTACCAACACAAAAGAGCAAAGCCAACATCACTATGTTAAAAAAGGCAAAAATAAGAAATCCATGAACGATATCTGCAAAGAAAAATATATCTTTGCAATCGTAATACATTATCAAATCGAACCCCTCGAAGAGACAACAAACAATCTGTAAACAATCACACACATGAACACCATGAAAGAAAACATCATCAACACCAACGACATCAACAAAGATGACCAAAAACAATGGTTCCAACACCTCAAAACCCTACTCACACGAGACGTAGCAGCACTGCTCCGTTGCAGTCCCGACGAAGGACTGCAATGGATAGACACACAGGTAGACCTCATCGAAGTGGCACACATCGTATGGGAAACCGGAAACATCATCGACAACACCGGACGCCGACTCACCTACCGACAGATAGCCAATCGCCTATGCCAAGTGCTACACATACCACAAGCACGAAACGTCAACGCCGTATACAGAGACGCCGTCAAGCGAAAAGGCGTTTGGGTAGAACCACTCACCACAAGATACATCAACCTCATAAAAGCACACATCGTGCGCGACCCCTTCCTCATCAACATCCACCTACCCAAGCTACATGACCCACTGGGAGCATTAATGGCTAGCGCACCGACCCTTTAACCCCCGCAGCACCCATTATGCCTCTTATGCCTATCATGCCAACCCTCACAAGGCCCATCGAGCCTATTATGCCCATTATGCCTATCATCACAAGGCCCATCGAGCCTATTATGCCCATTATGCCTATCATCACAAGGCCCATCAAGCCTATTATGCCCATTATGCCTATCACCACAAGGCCCATCGAGCCTATTATGCCCATTATGCCTATCACCACAAGGCCCATCGAGCCCATTATGCCCATTATGCCTAAACCCCATTAATATTCTCAAGAAAAAAAACACCTACTATCACAAAAGAATTCGTACCTTTGCACCTAATATATACTTAATAGAAAAATCATCCCAACATGACACAGAAAGCATACATCACCCCCACTACGCTCACCATGCCCCTACACCAAGGCGCAGACCTGCTCAGCGGATCAGGCATCAGCATTGACACCGACAAAACCGAAAAAGGCGACGCATGGGAAGAAGCAGCCAGCAAAGAAAATCAGACAGACACTGATGACCTTTGGGACGAATAAAACAAAAACGTAAACACCAATAACCCAACCCGTATGACAACCATCACACGAACCATCATCATCGCAGCAACCCTCATTGCAAGCATAGCCACACACACCAAGGCACAGACACAACCCTTCTGGTACGGAGCAGACATCAGCGGAGCCACAGAGCTCGAAGCAAGAGGATGGCAGCTATACAACGCACAAGGAGAGCCACGCGAGTGCGTAGAGCTCATGAGCGAGCTAGGGATGAACGCCGTACGTCTACGCGTATGGGTCAACCCCAAAGACTCACTATGCTCACCCAACGACATGCTCAAGCTAGCACTCAGAGCCAAGCAACACAGCATGCCAGTGATGGTCGATTTCCACTACGCCGACTCATGGGCAGACCCCAACCAGCAACCCATACCACAAGCATGGCAAGGACTCAAATACAAAGACCTCAGAAAAGCATTCTACCAACACACACTCACCACCCTACAACTACTACGTAACAACGACGTAGACGTCAAATGGGTACAAGTGGGCAACGAAACCACACACGGATTCCTATGGGACGTAGCACGAGCAGAAACCAACATGAAAAACTATGCCGACCTCACACGCCTAGGATACAAAGCCGTCAAGAAAGTATACCCACAAGCACAAGTCATCGTACACCTCGATGCAGCAGCAGACCCACAGCGGTACAACTTCATCTTTGACAACCTAAAACATTATCACACACCATACGACATCATCGGAATGAGCGTCTACCCCTACTGGGACATCAAAGCAGGAATCACCACCTCATGGCAAGAAACCGTCAGACGAATGACACTCAACATCCGACGCGTAGCACTCAAATACAAAAAACACGTCATCATCACCGAAACCGGAACCGAAGTAGCCAACCCCGAACAAGGCAAGCAAATCATGCAAGCCATCATCACAGCAGCACGCGATAGCACCAACCAGCTATGCAACGGCGTGTTCTACTGGGCACCAGAAGCAGAAGGCGCATACCCACTAGGCGCATTCCAAAACCATCGACCCACACAGATACTCACACCATTCACACAAGAAGCCAAACGATACAAAGCCTTCACCACAACTGCAACAAAACACAAAAAACCATAAACCCCTAAAGCAAAAAATATAACGGGAACAAAGCGCAGCAAAGATTAAAGACCCCGTGAGGCGAAGCAAGACTAATCCCCCTGTGGGGGCGCAGCAAGACTAATGGGTCTGTGACCCCGAAGCGAGACTAATGGGTCTGTTGGGGCGAAGCGAGACTTAAAAAAAAAATGAAATATTTAATAATATCAGACATACACGGTTCCATGCCGCGACTAAAGCGCGCCCTCGCCATCTTCGAAGAGCGCCACTGTGACATGATCCTCATCCTAGGAGACATTCTCAATTATGGTCCGCGCAACACCATCCCCGAAGGCATCGACCCCAAAGGCATCGTCGAAGCCCTCAATGCCCATGCCCATCACATCATCGCCGTCCGAGGCAACTGCGACGCCGAAGTAGACCAGATGCTCCTCCACTTCCCCATCATGCAGACCTACACACTCATCGTAGACGAAGGCAAAACCCTCTTCCTCACACACGGACACATCTACAACCCCGACAACCTACCCCCCGGCCACTTCGACTACATCTTCTACGGCCACACACACATCAAGCAGCTATACACCAACGACCAAGGCACCACCATCTGCAACACCGGAAGCATCACCTTCCCCAAAGCAGGCAATCCCCCCACCCTAGCCATCTACGAACACGGACAAGTAGAGCTCATCGAGCTCTTTTAGTCTCGCTGCACCCCCACAGGCCCTTTTGTCTCGCTTCGGACCCACAGGGTCCTTAGTCTCGCTGCGCCCCACTCAATAAAAAAAAAGACAACACAACAAGGCCCAATAAGCCCATTATGCCTATTGAGCCTATTATGCCTATCATGAACAAGGCCCAATAAGCCCATTATGCCTATTGAGCCTATCAATAATTATCCACAATGGAAAAACTCACGCACCAAGCGAGCCAGCGCCTCCGTGTTACCCTCAATATCACGGCGTAGATGACCATCGCCATAGCTACGCAGCTCATCAGCGATAGCATCAATCGTCTGAGCAGAGAACACCCCACGATCCTCATACACCGCACGCTGCGAGAGCAACGCATCCGCAGACGCACTACAACTATCCGGCAGAGCCTCCAACGCCGCCAAACGAGCCGCATGCGCCTCGTCATGAATATCACCATCCACCAACGTCGCAGCAGCCACATCCAGCGCATCCTCACGCAACAAACCATAACGGCAAGCCACACATAAACCCGCCAACAACTGATAGATATCAGCCGAAGCATCCGGCGAACGCATCTCCACCGTCTGCTTGCTACGCGTGTCAGGGATACGCTCCACCTCCACCGCATTAACAGCATGACACATATCCACACCCGACGTCCAACCCAAAGGCACGCGCACCAACACACTGCGGTTACTCATACCCCAGCACACCGTCGTAGGAGCCTCCTGATGCGGCACAAGACGGAAGTAACTCGTCGGATTCTTATTACCAAAAGCCGTGATACTACGAGCCAGCAACATCATACCAGCAATCGCACGACGAGCCTCCGTAGAAAGCTCACGATCAGCCGTAAGCATAGCACTCACACCATCACGCACCAGCTGCATATGAATATGCATACCCGAACCAGCCTTACCCACCGTAATCTTCGGAGCAAACGTGATATCATAACCCTCACGATGACCTAGATTACGAATGATCCACTTAGCCAAGAGCAACTCCTCTGCAGCACGATCAGCACGCACTGGAAGAAACTCAATCTCATTCTGCTCATAACAAAGACCATTCTCCACAAAGTTACCCACCTCAGAGTGACCATACTTGATATGACCACCACACTGAGCAATCAGATGCATACAACGCAGACGGAAATCACCACACTTAGCAAACGGCGCACTCTCATGATAACCATGCTGATCCACAGCAGGGAACGTAGGCTCCACATGACGTATCACATAATACTCAAGCTCACCCATCGCCCTAAACTCAAAACCCGTGTCCTCCTTCAGAGCCAACATCGCCCTACGCAACGTGCTCTCCGACGACGAAGCCAGCTCATGACCATCCCTATCATAGAACGAACACAACAACGTGATCGTCACCACAGGAGAGAACGGATCAATAAACGCCGTCGAATAACGAGGCACCACATACAGATCCGACGATGATGCATCAATAAATCTGAACAGCGACGAACCATCCACACGCTCACCATCAGTAAGAATCGTACGTAGATAATCCTCATTGATAATCGTAAACGACAACGTCTTCAACCGGCCATCACCACCGGGATACATAAAGTGCACCATCTCCGCACCAAGCATCTGAGCAGCACGGATAATATCCTCACGCGTAAAGTCCTCCGGACACTTCTCAAGCAAAGCCGACAGACGATTGGCCGTAAGGCCCTTCAAAGGTAATAGTTCATTAACGTTTTCCATATATATAAGGTTATTTATAAAGCAGATAACATAAAGCAAGGTAAAGGCTACAAGGTTAAGCTAACACGAAGCAAAGCTAATAGCTAATGAAACAGGTTAAGCTAACACGAAGCAGGGTTAAGCTAACATGAAGCAAAGCTAAGCTAACATAAAGCAAAGCTAATAGCAAAGATAAAGAAAAGCTACCAATACCTCCAACTTTTTTCTTACTTTTTTCCAATAATCGCTCAATAAACCTCTATACCTAAACACCAAGCCCCTCACGGCCCATCAAGCCTATTATACCCACCATGCCCACCGTACCTATCATGCCTATCCCTCTCATGGCCCACCATGCCCATTATACCCATTGAGCCTATCATGTTCACCCTCTCATGGCCCACCATGCCTATTATGCCCATTGGGCCTATCATGTTCACCCTCTCATGGCCCACCATGCCTATTATGCCCATTGGGCCTATCATGCCCACCTTCTCATGGCCCACCAAGCCCATTATGCCCATTGAGCCTATCATGTTCACCCTCTCATGGCCCACCAAGCCCATTATGCCCATTGAGCCTATCATGTCCACCCTCTCATAGCCCACCAAGCCCATTATGCCCATTGAGCCTATCATATTCACCCTCTCATGGCCCACCAAGCCCATTATGCCCATTGAGCCTATCATGTCCACCCTCTCATAGCCCACCAAGCCCATTATGCCCATTGAGCCTATCATATTCACCCTCTCATGGCCCACCAAGCCCATTATGCCCATTGAGCCTATCATGTCCACCCTCTCATAGCCCACCAAGCCCATTATGCCCATTGAGCCTATCATATTCACCCTCTCATGGCCCACCAAGCCCATTATGCCCATTG
>CAVGNV010000015.1:0-66743 GCA_963630695.1 Paratractidigestivibacter sp.
CCTCAAACATCTCGGTGTTTTCTAGTATAGATTATTGAGGCTATGCCAATACCGAAAATTGCAGTTCTATGTTGAACTTGCGTCATCACCTTTAGGAATAAGTAAATGATGATGCACACTAAAACTACATTCATGGACTAACTTTTTCAATCCTGTATGATCATTTTTTATGGAGATATTTATTGCCTTGGCAATAGCTTCTCGTAACTCTTCTGGATCAATGGGTTTCAAAAGATAATCTATACCATTGTTCTTGAATGCTTGTATAGCATATTCGTCATAAGCTGTAGTAAATATGACGGGGGAATTAGGAAAAGCCTCCTTAAAAGCATCAAATACTGTGCCCTTACCAAGGCGAATATCTGAAATAATCAAGTCATAATCATTATTATTAAGGGTAGCTTTAATCTCATTGACTGTTCTTAATGGTCCAATCACGGATAGGGAGTTATCAATTTCTAATAACAATTTGCGTAAACGTTGTGCTCCTACAGGTTCATCTTCGATAATTAACGTCTTGTACATATTCTTCTGTTATAATTGGCAAATATACTCGGAAATAACTATCATCTTGCTTAATTTTAACTTGCTTATTCCATATAAGTGAGTATTGGTTGATGATATTTTTTAGTCCCACTCCCTCTGAGGGGGCAAGTCTCAAATTCATTGTGTTGTTGCTCACTACTACATATTCTGAATCAGTAACTATGTTAATAGAAAGCTTATGAGAGGAATCAAGGTCATTGTGTTTAACGGCATTTTCAATCAATATTTGTAATGACATTGGTACAATGTAGCCATTGGTCGTGTTCTTTATCTCAAAGTCAATTGAATTAGGGAACCTTGATTGTAATAAACAACAATAGTCCTTAGCGCGTAAGAAGGCCTCATCTATAGAGACAAGATCTTTACCGATACACCTTGTTATATACCGATATATTTTGGATAGCTTGATGGTATAGCTTTCTGCTTGTCTAGGATCTTGGTCAATAAGGCCAACAAGGATATTTAAACTATTGAAAACAAAATGTGGATTAAGTTGATACTTCAGCAATTTAATAGCTGTGGATTTCTGTTCCTTCTCATAGACAGATATGGCATGACCATAGAAATGCATGATTACTATTAAAGAGCATAAAGATGACATTAAGCAAGAGTCATAAATATTACCCCAAAGATATTGAAGAGGATTATATGTGAAAATATAGTTATAGGTGACATCTATAAGTAATGAAATCAGAAAGTTCAACAAGAACAATGTTATACCCACAACGGAAAGAGGAATTTTTCTCCTCCTCCGTTGTGATAGCCTATAGCATAGAAATGAATAAGAGACACCAATACTAATGGCTGAGAATAAAGCACAAAACAAGGCGTCAATTATCAGCACTTTATAATCGTCTAGTAAAGATTTAACACCATTAAGACCTTCGTACAGATATCCTAACTCATAAAGTGTAAAAGAGACAATGGTTATCAAAAGCCATGTTGCTAAGAGCTTTACTTTGGAAATGTTATATTTTCTATTAAGACTATTCATTCTATGCACGTAAACTTAGGTTCCTTATAAAGGATGGTTCTCAGCGAACATTGCCATTCGTTTATCAAGCAAATCAAACTGGTTGTCTTTAATAAAGGAGGTACATACCCTCAAACCTTCTTGCTCACTGCCTGTTGTTATCAAACAGATAGCTGATACACCGTAGTACATCAATTCGTGCGCTAACTCGCCGCTAGTCATACCTGGGTAACCAATAGTAAAGTAGAAACCATCTGCAATAGGTTCGTCAAGATCTGTATCATATACGATGACGAAATTATGACGACAAAAGATTTCTTTCATCTTATGTGCTCGCTCACCATAGATAGCAATGTCTTTACGAAAATCATATTTGCCTTCAGTTGCTGCCTTCAGCATCGCTGCCATTGCAAACTGTGCACTATGACTAGTTCCTGAAGATAATGCATAAAGCATGCGTGTAGAGAAAACTTGTCCAAATGAAAGTCCTTCATAACGTGTACACAAGTCTGCATAGTGACGATGAAACAACGCATCACTGATGCATGTCACGGCAATTCGTTCGCCTGCATAACTAAAAGCCTTTGAGCCACTGATAAGAAGAATATAATTATCCGTGTAGTTAGCTACTGAAGCTTGGTATGGTGGTTGGAAAGGAACGCTCAAATCTTTGCGGAAATCCATTGCGAAATAAGCCAAGTCTTCCATCACAATCGCATCATAACGTGTGGCGAGTGTGCCAATCGTACGTAACTCTTCTTCATTTAGACATATCCATGATGGATTGTTTGGATTAGAATAGACGATGGCACAGATTCGTCCAGTTCTTAAGTAAGATTCTAGTTTTGCACCTAGCTTTTTCCCACGATACGAATAAACATCAAAGGTCTCATACTTTACACCGAGTACCTGTAATTGCATCTTCTGAACAGGAAACCCTGGATCAATGAAGAGGATAGTGTCTTTATCCTTGTTGGCTTGTGAACAAGTAAGGAATGAAGCAAACGTACCTTGCATGCTTCCGCAAACTGGAATACATCCTTCCGCTTTTATATCCACACCTATAAAGGCTTTGACAAACTGTGATGCTGCTTCTTTCAAGAGAGGCTGACCCTGTATGTCGGGATAACTATGTGCGATGCCATCTTGTAGTGCTTTGATTTGGGCATCAACACCTATCTGTGACGCAGGTAAACCTGGGATACCCATCTCCATTTTGATAAACTCCTCACCGCTTTCCTTTTCAGCATATGCAGCTATCGATTTTACTTCACGTATGGTTGCTTTAGCAAAATCTTGTATGCCAAAGTTGCGTATTGCATCGTCAATTAAATGTTTGTCTATTGGGGTTGTTGTCATAATTGAGCCTCCTTCCCAATGCTGAGAGCTTTGATGTTGTCAGCCACTACTTTCTCTCCTTTTCGTCCGAAAACATTGGCTAAAGCAACTTCCAATTCGTGATAGTCAAGGCCCAACGCTTTTTGGGCAGCACCCAACAAAATGATATTTGCAGAGCGAGGGATTCCTGCATCTTTGGCTAAAGTCTCAATATCAAGCATGATGACATTCTGTAGTTTAGCATAATCTGCTTTGAGCGTCTCCATGTCCGGATAGTTCGGAATGTTGATAAAAGGTGTACTAGAGGTGATAATCCATCCATTCTTATTGAGATAGGGTAGATAACGCAAAGCCTCCATAGGTTCCATGGAAATGATTACGTCAGCTTGCCCAAGAGCTATCAGGTCACTATTGATAGGTGAATCACTTAGGCGTAAGTTGCTTTGTACGTCTCCACCACGTTGAGACATTCCGTGCACTTCTGCTTGCTTGATGTATAAATTGTTGTTCATGGCGGCTTCGCCAATCACTGTGGCTATTGAGAGGATTCCTTGTCCACCAACACCACAAAGGATAATATCTGTTTTCATAGAATAAAGTCTGTTATTAAAACCACTTTGTAAGATTAGGTTAATTACTCTTTTGATTTTTCTGTTCAGCAAGACGTTTTTGCTTCAGGTGACGCTGTAGTGTTTGCATACATTCGCGACGTGGAATGATTACGCTGACACCGTGATAGTTGATTTCCTGTTGGATTACTGACGTTATTTCGTCCATGTTCTTCGGTAACGGAACAACCACTTTCAGATGTTCGTCAGAAAGTCCCAATGCGCTGCAGATTGCTTCAAACTTATTTGTACCTGCTGAGTCTTGTCCACCCGTCATTGCCGTTGTTAAATTATCGCTGATAATTACGGTAATATCGCTGTTTTCATTGATCGCATCTAACAATCCGGTCATACCGCTATGTGTGAATGTTGAGTCGCCGATAATTGCCACAGCTGGCCATTGACCTGCATCTGCAGCGCCCTTTGCCATACCAATTGAGGCACCCATATCTACGCAAGCATGTATTGCCTTGTAAGGTGGAAGAAATCCGAGAGTGTAACATCCAATATCTCCAAAAACGCGAGCATTAGGGTAGTCGAGCAACACCTTATTAAGTGCAGCGTACACATCACGATGACCACAACCCTTGCAGAGGGCGGGTGGGCGCGATGTAACATCCTCACATGGTGCATAGGTCTCATTACAAGGTAGGTTTAAAGCCTTCTTTACGATATCAGGAGACAACTCGCCAGTACGTGGCAGTTCTCCAGATAGTCGACCTTGTATATTTGCATTGCCAGGCATAATACCTCTAACTTGTTCTTCAATGAAAGGTTGGCCTTCTTCAATGATTAAAACATTCTCACAATCAGAAGTCAACTTACAGATGAGCTTCTTAGGAAGAGGATATTGAGAAATCTTTAGTGTAGGGTAAGGACAACCATCGGGGAAGCATTCGTTAAGGTAATTATACGCTATACCACTTGTAATGATTCCAAGACTATGATTATCTGCATCTTTGTAAACATTAAATTGGCTTGCTTCTGCATTTGCTTCCAGAACGGCTTGTTGATTACAAACAGTAGCATAACGCTTCTTGGCAAAAGCAGGAAGCAAAACCCAATCGCAAGCCTGAGCTTCATAGTTGAGTGGTTGTTCGGCTTTGGGTTCATCAGCTACATTCACGACAGCACGCGAATGTGCCATACGTGTAGTAACTCGCATCAGTACAGGCAATTTTTGAGCTTCGCTATAACTGAAGGCAAAATCCATCATGTCATAGGCTTCTTGTTGCGAACTTGGTTCAAGAATGGGAATCAGTGCGAATTTTCCATAATAACGAGAGTCCTGCTCATCCTGTGAAGAGTGCATAGAAGGATCATCTGCTACAAGAACCACAATTCCACCATTAACACCAGTGATTGCTGAGTTGACAAAGGGGTCAGCACAAACATTAAGTCCTACATGTTTCATGCATACCAACGCACGCTTACCCATGTACGACATACCGAGTGCTTGTTCCATAGCCGTCTTTTCATTGGTTGCCCAATGGCGGTGGATGTTACGTTCCTTGGCTAAAGGTGATTGTTGGATGTATTCCAAAATCTCAGTTGAGGGTGTGCCAGGATAAGCATAAGCTCCACTTAATCCTGCATCTAAGGCACCTTGAGCAATAGCTTCGTCGCCTAAAAGTAGTTTTTTCATAAGTCGTTGCTTTTATATTAGATATGTTAAAGGTCTTTCCTTTAATGTTGATCCTAACGATTATCTAGTTGATACTAGAAGCTAATTGGTTAAAAAGGGTAGGGGTGATGGGGTGTGAGAGAGTTAGATTATAGATTATCAAAGAACCATTGCGCTATTTGACGTAAGAGATGGTTACGTGTGTTGCCGCCATAAATGCTATGGTTGCGATTGGTGTAATATATCTCTTTGAAATCTTTATCCGCTTGTACTAATGCTTCTGCATATTCAAATGTATTCTGAGGATGAACATTGTCATCTGCCATACCATGGCACAACAACAAAGCTCCATGTAAGCGTTCAGCTCTATTGATAGGGTTAATGGCGTATCCGATGCTATTTTCTGCAGGTGTTCGCATGTAACGCTCTGTGTACACGCTGTCATAGTATTTCCAATTAGTAGGTGGAGCTACGGCAACACCAGCCTTAAAGGCATCACGTCCCTCGCTCATACTCATCAACGTACAGAAACCACCAAAGCTCCATCCCCATATTCCGATACGTAAACTGTCCACATAAGATTGCTTACCGAGCCAAAATGCCGCTTCTACTTGATCTTTAGCCTCTAGCTCACCTAATTTCAAGTAGGTACATTTCTCAAAATCAGCTCCACGTCCGCCAGTACCACGTCCATCAATGCATGCCACTATGTAACCATGTTGAGTGAGGTAGTAGTCGAACAAAGCTCCGTTACTCATCGAGCCGACATTCCATGAATCAATTACTTGTTGACTTCCGGGGCCGCTATACTGATAGAGAATCACGGGATACTTCTTGTTTGGATCAAAATCGGTTGGTTTTACCATCCATCCATTCAACTTGACACCTTCGCTTGTGGTAAAGGAGAAAAACTCTTTCTCAGTAAGGTTGAAAGGCTCAAGCTTTTTCTGTAATTCCTCGTTGTTAAGCATTTCTCTCACTTTCTTACCTTGTTGATCACAAATGGTGTATAAGAAAGGATGGTTAGCATCGCTCCAATTATGTAAAAAGTATTTATAATCGCCAGAGAATGTGGCAGAACTCCAACCTTCTTGCGGTGTGAGGTTAGTTACAACACCATTCTTATTGACAACGTACACTTCACGTTGGGTAGGCGATTTCATATCAGCCTGAAAGTAGGTGTTTCCACTTTTCTCGTCATATCCATATACTGCGGTTACATCATAATTGCCTTTTTCTATCTGTCGTAACAATTTGCCGTTCTTGTCATAAAGATATAAATGCATATATCCATCACGATCAGAGGGAACGAGAATATGATCTTTTAGGAAAGTGATGCTTGCCATGGCATCACCTTGTATGTATTTGTTGCCAACTTCCTCAATGAGCTTTGCCGTAGAAGCCTTATAAGGATTAGCGCCCCAAATTGTAAGATGATCCTGTAAGCGATTCATGGTATAAATCACGATTCTATTGGCATCTGATGTAGGAAGTATTCGTGGAATATACCCATCTTCATATTGTGAGAGCTGGTATTGCTGTGTTTGTTTTGTCTCTAGATTGTAGGTCCATGCACTGACCTTTGCGTTTTCTTGTCCAGCCTTGGGATATTTATAACTATAAGCTCCAGGGTAATCTGAAAATTCATCTTTCTTAGGATGTGATCCTTCAAAGAGTTGAAGCGAATAGGTCTTTACATTGCTTTCGTCATATTTTATCCAACTTATTGTTTTGCTATCTGCACTCCATGCCAAAGCATTGTTGAATCCAAACTCCTCTTCATTGACCCAGTCGGGTATACCATTGATAATCTTATTGAATACACCATCTGTGGTTACTTGTGTCTCTGAATTACCATCGGTTATAAAGATGTTATTGGCTCTCACAAAAGCCACTTTGTTACCATCAGGCGAAAAGGTAGCAATCTGCTGAGCGCCATTATTTGATAGAGCCTTCAGCTCGTGGGTCTTAGTATTATAAATGTAACATTCGGCAGTGTATGAGCGACGATAGATGCGCTCCGTATTAGTCTCGATGATAATTTTTTCGCTGTTGTCTGAAATTTGATAACTATCAAATCCCTCTATCTTACAACCTATAGTGTTGTTTATGTCAAATAAAGTACCAGTTTGTTTGCCGGTCTTAAAAGAAAACGTCTCTATTCGTTTCTGGTCTTGCGAAATCTGAGCGTACTCAGAGGTTCCCTTAAGCGGATTAACACCATATATGCGTTTTGCGGCATACTCCCCACTAGTGAATTTCTTTAAGGATATAGGCTCGGCTCCAAACGATAAGGTCGATACTATCAGTAATGAGCACATGATAATAAAGTTTTTCATACAAAGTATATTACGATTTATTATATGTGCAAAGATAGAGAAAGTTTTTCAACTTGCCAAGTATCGTTTCATTTTTTCTATAAGTCTATCTCGAAGATTTACTTCAATTGATATTGTGCGAAATCGGTATCTTTCATTAGTTCAGTGTAGGGCTTTTTGGGATGATGTTTCATATACTTATCAATGGCCATGACGTATTTGGTGTTATATACGTGTGTACCAATGATTTGATTAACGATCCATTGTACCTTACCTACATAAAGATCTTTTTCTATTTGTGGTCTTGCTTCGAAATGTTGCAAGGGAAACATACTTAATAAGTAGAATGACAGACAATCGGGCAAAATGTTTTCACGATTCATCTGTTTGCGTTGCGCTTCGGTATAAAACCTCTGATAGGTAGGAAAATTCGCACCAAGATATTTATCGAGCGAGATACCAATGGTGCCATCACCGATAATAACACTTTGATCTAGTGCAGATATTTGGGCATAGATGTGTGGTATCTCTATTTCAGGGATGTTACGTTTGAGTTTGATGAAAGCAACATTAAAACTTTGATTGAGGTCGTCTATGTTGACATATTCGGCTTCAACGGCAGCAATTATTGTTTGTAGGGTAGTGTCTTGATAGAATTTTAGAAGCTTGCTATTGATCTCTGGGTCAGTAGCACTACCTATCTTGATTACATCTTCTATTAATGTTCTCGTCTCGATAGGATAATCTGTATTCATCTGTTGCAATGCTGAGAAGTCACCAGTGGTAAGATAACGATATTCTAGCTGGTCATATCGCTCAATCTTAATCTCAGAGGATTTGGTGTTTTCCTCCTCAGTATTTAATTTTAACTGGCATGCTGTAAGCGTTGTCAGACAGATTACTAATATGTATATATATGTTTTCACCACTATTATCCAATTTAATCTTATTGCAAAAGTACTAATAATTATTTATAAGTCCAAGATATTTGCTAAAAAAGTTTAAATTAGAGACTCCTTGCGTACCTAATATTAAAACAGAGGATATACTTAGCGTTGTATATCCTCTGTTAATTTATTAATAACGATTTGTCTTCTAGCGTTATTCTACTGGACTAATTTCGTTGATCAGTCGGTCAGCATGGCCCCACTTGTCCATCATGTATAACACATAGCGGATGTCTACACCGATACAACGCGCGAGCTTCTTGTCAAAGTTGATATCTGAAGACAAGCTATCCCAGTTCCCATCAAAAGCTAAACCAATCAAACGTCCATTACCGTCAAACATTGGTGAACCGCTATTGCCACCAGTAATGTCATTATTGGTAAGGAAGCAAAGCTGCATCTTACCTGTTGTTTTGTCTTGATATTTGCCATAATTGTTTACACTGAGCAACTCTTTCATAATAGGTTCAGCCTTGTAGTCTTCCACTTCATTGGCTTTCTCCATTTTCTTAACAATGCTTGAGGCGTCTGTATAGTAACCGCTTTGGAAGCCACCAATAAGGTATCCACCTACCTGACCATATGATAAACGCATTGTAAAGTTGGCGTCACTATAGTGAGGAAGATCCATCTCCATTTGAAGCTTTGCTTCACAAAGTTTCTTCTCTTGAAGATCTACAGATTCTGTATAAGGCTTTATGTCATTAATAGCTGTGAGATATGTATCAAAGAAGAGTTCAGCGCATAGTTTCAATCCTGGATCTTTAATCTTGGTGTTCTGTGTTAAGTAGTTGGCAAAATCATCAGCTTTGATACATGCTCCTTTCTTAAGAAGGGCAGTCTTGCTATAAACATAGTCAACGTATTTCTTGAAGTCGCCTTTATACTTCTTGTCCACTTCAATATAAGATGCTGGCCAATACTTTGAAGGCACATTCTCTTTGAAGTTCTTCAACATTGCAGCACTCATTTCTTTGTCAAGAGCTAAGTTCCATTCGTCAGAGTTGTCCTCAAACTCATAGTAGGTATTTCCCTTTTCATCTCGTTTGGGTTCTATTCTACCCGTGAGGATATTCAAAGCACGTGTGAACAGTTCTGTAGATTTCCAGAACGATTCATTCCAATAACTAATAGTACGTTTTGATTCAGCCCGATTAGCGTACATTGACTCTAATGACTTGAAGTCTACGTTCACTGTCGTATCGTTTGCATCATGTGTGCTTAACCATTGGTTAATCTTAGCTTCGAACTCGGCTTTTTGACGAATCAGCCCGATAGAGTCGATACACTTATTCATACCCATAGAGTTCTTCCAATAGTTGGCGCATCCCACATATTTATCTTCATATTGTATACGTGTCTTCTCGCTCTGATCCATATATTTCTTGAGCAAAGCCAACTTGATATCGCGTGCCTGAACGCGAATACTATTGTCTATGTCACGACGTTCTTGGATGCCATAGCTTGAAAGATAACGGCTTGTAGAACCTGGATAGCCGATAGTCATGGAGAAATCGCCTTCTTTGTAACCTTGCAAACTTACGGGTGCCCAAGATGTTGGGTGATAGGGGACGTTGTCTTCTGAATACTCAGCTGGTCCATTGGTCTTTGGATCCGCATAGATACGGAATACCGAGAAGTCGCAGGTCTGTCTTGGCCACATCCAGTTGTCTGTTTCGCCACCAAACTTACCCATCGATTTAGGCAAAGTGAATACTAAGCGAACATCTCTAAACTCTTGATATGTAGTGGCATAGTACTTGTTCCCTTCATAGAAAGCATCTATCTCTACATGGAATGTTCTGTCAATATTTTGTACAGAGTCAGTTAACACCTGATTGAGGGAGTCAATAACCTCATCAGCCGACTTACCACTATTAGCAGACAATGCGGCATTGACACGTGAAGTGATGTCTTGTTGGTCTTTCATGAATGACACAAACATGTTCTCGTTGGGCAATTCTTCGCTATATTCTTTAGCGTAGAAGCCATTGAGCATATAGTCGTGTTCAGTTGTTGAATGACTATTGATAGCAGAGAAACCGCAATGATGGTTGGTAAACACCAATCCATTAGGCGACACTACTACTCCTGAACAATAGCCAGAGAAGTTGACTACGCTGTTACTGATAGCGTTAGGAGCGTTGAATAGTTGATCACAAGGCAGATTGAATCCTTCCGTTGTCATCATCTCATAAACAGCGTCTGGAAGATTGTAGAGCGTCCACATTCCTTCGTCGGCTTGTGCGCTATTGATTACACCTAGCGCTGCGGCAAGTAATAAGGTCTTTTTCATGTTCTAATTATTCTTTATGCTGATTTTTTAATTTTGCTTAGTATATCTTTTATTGGAAAATCACGTTTGATAATGATTGCTAGAAACAGAGCAATCAATGCCGTGTTGCATATTAAAGCAGCCCACATGGGCCAAGCTGAGTTGGTATATTGAATGCCTGCAAACAAGATGGCTGCAAATATGACATAATACAAGATGTCTTTAATAGGATACTGGATAGGATAATAACGCTGACCGCTGATGTAACTCAGTATCATGCTGACGGCATAAGAGATGAAACCAGCCCATGCGCAAGCCCAATAGCTAAAATAAGGGATTAGCAGGATGTCAATTACAATTAGCACCACAGCTCCAATTCCCGAGAAGTAAGCTCCCCATATCGTGCGATCAGTCAGTTTGTACCAAAAACTAAGATTAAAGAAGATACCAAACATGATCTCTGCAGCCATCACAATAGGCACAATCTCAAGTCCTTCCCAATAACTTTTGCCCACGACATAACGTAAGATGTCCATATATCCCATCACGCAAAGGAAAGCCAATAGCGTGAAGATGATATAAAACTTCATTGCTTTGGCATAGGTGTCTTTATTGTCTTGCTCTCTAGATTTACCGAAGACAAAAGGCTCATAGGCATATCTGAATGCTTGGGTGATCATAACCATAATCATCGCAATCTTGATACAAGCCCCATAGATACCTAGCTGTGTGCGTGCCTCCGCTGCACTACCGTCATAGACATACGGAAAGATAATCTGTGAAGCGCATTGGTTCAGCTGTCCAGCCAATCCCATAATCAAGAGGGGCCATGTATAAGACAACATACGCTTACATGTAACCCAACTACCTTTGAATCTGAATCCACGCAGTTCCTTCCACAACATGAGAAGAGTTGCCAAAGAACAAAACATATTGATATAAAACACCCAAACCACGTCTAGCGTGAAGTTGTCATCATATATCCCAAAGAGATTAATTCGCAAACTAGGCAGCACCAATAGGTATAAGATGTTTAACACAATGTTCAAGGTGATGTTCAGAATCTTCAGCGTAGCAAACTTGATGGGACGGTGCTTGCATCTGAGATACGCGAAGGGAATAGCCGTGAATGCATCAATCGCTACCGTTATATACATTATTAATATATATATAGGGCGATCGGCATAACCTAGGATACTGGCAATAGGTTGATGGAAGCAGGCTACCACTATTGCAAACAGCAAAGAAGTGAGTCCAACGGTGCGTAGCGTGGTAGAATAAACGGTGTCAGGATCTTCGCCATCTTTGCTCATGAAGCGAAAGAAGGTTGTCTCCATCCCATATGTAAGAAGGATGATAAGCAAGGCGACATAAGCATAGACATTGGTTATGATTCCGTATTGTCCTCCTGCAGCGTTGAATTTGGCCGTTTGTATAGGTACTAACAGATAGTTGATAAAGCGTGCTGCAATGGAACTGAGACCATAGATAGCAGTATCTTTTGCTAAACTCTTCAGATTCGCCATTTTTGATTAACTGATATTTTCTTTATTTGTTATATTAATTGGGGCACAAAGATACAACGATTGTCGCATCGTAGAATGCCTTTCTAATCATCATTGAATATGCAAAATTACAATTAAAGACCGAATTGCCAAAACTTAATCCTTTATTTCTTTTGTTCATATAGGATAAGGGATGAAGTTATAGAGTCAACCAGCAAGTGCAAAGTTAGGAATAGATTTTGAAGAATTCTTCTTTTGGTGTAGAAAATCCAAGTTTTTCCCTCGGTCTTCTGTTTATTTTTGCTTGAATAGAAGCAATTCTCTTGTCTGTCACTCTGCTAATATCCATTCCTTTTGGAATATATTGCCTTACAAGTTTGTTTGTATTCTCCACTGCTCCTTTTTGCCATGATGAGTATGCGTCTGTGAAGAAAACGGGAACCCCAAGTTTCCTCGTAATCCACTCATGTGCAGCGAACTCACTTCCGTTGTCAGTTGTAATGGTCTTCAGATTATCCCCTTTGTACGGCAACAAGAGTCTCCATACAGTCTTTGCAAGCGGCATAGCTTTTTTACCTTCCTTCAGTTTTGCCATAAGAAGGAAATTAGTTTTTCTCTCTATCATCGTAAGAATAGCATTGCTATTGTTATCAACGATGAGGTCCATTTCCCAGTCACCGAAACGCTTCCCATTCGCTTCCTTCGGACGCTCATGTATACTTACGCGATTCTTTATGTTGGTAGCCTTGGTCGGTCTCACTTTCAGATGCTTGTGGCGGTATTTCATCTTATGCCTACAATTCTTAGCAAGTTTCCCGCTTTTGTCTTCGCGTATCATCTTATAGATTGTTTCATGGGAAATGACAATACCTTCATTCTTTCTAAACCAGCCGGATATTTGCCTAGGAGACCATTGCTCATCCGTTATTAGCTGCTCTATGCGCCAGCGCAATATTTCAGACATCCTCCTATTGCCTGGTATACGCCTTGCACGACGAACGGCTATGTCGTCAGCCTTGTTCCAAACATATTTGCCTGACTTTGTCTTGTTGCGAAAGATCTCACGGCTAACAGTAGAGGGTGAAACACCTATCTGCCGAGCAATGGCACTCATGCTGTCTTTTCTTTGCTGTCCCAGATAAATTGCGTATCTTTGCTCACGGGTTAAGTGGTTGTACATAAGCAATACAAAATTACTTAATCTTTGGGAGACTGCGGTCTCCCTTTTTTATTGTTTGTATTGCTGGTTGTTGTTTTACCTCCTGATGAGGTGCAGAGAACCTTTCCGCTACGCTCCAAGAACCTCAGCACCTCATCAGGAGGGATATTTACATTCTAAAACATTGCACTTCTATCTTGAATGTTTACGTAAAATTTGATTATCATACACCTATACTCCCAAAACTTTTTTGTAACTTTACGCTCGGTAAGTATACGCTTACCGCAAAAGAGCCAGAACAGCCCTAAAACAGAATGGTTCTTCATAGCTTCAGAACAAAAAATATCGACATAAATGCATTTTAAATGGAATTACGAACCACCCACAACCGAAAAGAAGAATGCGGCTAAAGAGCTGGGAGAGAAACTGAACATCTCTCCTATATTGGCTTCTCTGCTCATTCAGCGTGGTATCACAACCGAATCGGCAGCGAAGCGATTCTTCCGTCCGCAATTGTCTGATCTGATCAATCCCTTCCTTATGAAGGATATGGATCTTGCTGTAGATAGGCTCAATGATGCAATGGGGCGTAAGGAACGTATCTTGGTGTATGGCGACTATGATGTAGACGGATGCACCGCGGTGGCGATGGTATATAAGTTTTTAAGACAATTCTATTCGAATATCGATTATTATATCCCTGACAGATATGATGAAGGATATGGCGTGAGTAAGAAAGGTCTAGAATATGCGGCACAAACAGGTGTGAAACTGGTTGTGATTCTTGATTGCGGCATCAAAGCAATCAATGAGATAGCCTATGCCAAGACCCTAGGCATCGACTTTATCATCTGTGATCATCATGTGCCTGACGAGGTGATGCCCCCTGCCGTGGCTATCCTCAACCCTAAACGACCTGATGATAGCTATCCTTTCAAAGAGCTATGTGGATGTGGCGTAGGGTTCAAGCTGATGCAAGCCTTTGCCAAGAACAACGGGATACCTTTCTCTAGACTCGTCTCGTTGCTCGATTTCTGCGCCGTGAGCATTGCCGCCGACCTCGTACCTGTGGTGGATGAAAACCGCATATTGGCTTTCCATGGTTTAAAGCAACTCAATCAGAACCCAAGCATTGGGCTTAAAGCCATCATAGATATATGTGGACTCAACGGAAGAGAACTGTCCATGAGTGATATCATCTTCAAGATAGGCCCACGAATCAATGCAAGCGGACGCATGGAGAACGGAAAGGAGAGCGTCGATTTGTTGGTAGAACGCGACCTACATGCGGCGCTTACGGAAGCGAGCCATATCGATAAGTATAACGAGTTGCGAAAGGGAATTGATAGGAAGATGACCGAAGAAGCCAATCAGATCGTTTCGCGACTGGAAAATCAGAAACATCAGAATAGCATCGTGCTCTATGATGAGAACTGGAAGAAAGGCGTGATAGGCATTGTGGCTAGCCGACTGACCGAGATCTACTTCCGACCGACTGTGGTGCTCACCCGTGATGAGGATTTAGCAACGGGTTCGGCTCGAAGCGTGGCTGGCTTTGATATCTATTCGGCTATCAAGAGTTGCCGTGACTTGCTGCTCAACTTTGGCGGACACACCTACGCAGCGGGTCTCACGCTGAGGTGGAGCGACGTGAAGGCTTTCAGAAGTAGGTTCCAAGAATATGTAGATGCCCATATCCAGCCCGAACAAACGGAGGCAACGCTAGACATAGACGCTGTTATCGACTTTAAGGATATAACGAAGAAGATGCACAACGACTTGAAGAAGTTTGCCCCGTTCGGTCCTGGAAACCCTAAACCGATATTCTGTACCCACGATGTCTACGATTTTGGTACAAGTAAGGTGGTAGGAAGAGAGCAGGAGCATATCAAGCTGGAGCTAGTAGATTCGAAATCGAACAATGTGATGAACGGTATCGCCTTCGGACAAAGTGCTGCTGCACGATATATCAAGAGTAAACACTCGTTTGATATTACCTATACCATTGAGGATAACGTGTTTAAGCGTGGAGCTGTACAACTACAGATAGAAGATATACGCCCCACTCAACTAGAAACGGAATAAGCCGATCTCTGCTTGTGACACATCTTGATATCCTACATCGCTATTGGGGCTATGCTTCCTTTAGGGGTATACAACAACAGATTATCGAAAGCATTGCCCAAGGTAAAGATACATTGGGACTGATGCCAACCGGTGGCGGAAAGTCGATTACCTTCCAAGTGCCGGCGTTGGCACAAGAAGGGGTGTGTCTTGTCATAACGCCACTCATCTCGCTCATGAAGGATCAGGTGGATCACTTGCGCGAGAAAGGTATTCAGGCTGCTGCTATCTATTCGGGGATGTCAAGAGCTAACGTCGTACAAACGCTGGAGAATGCCATCTTTGGTGGTGTGAAACTATTGTATATCTCTCCTGAGCGATTGTCGTCCGACTTATTTAAGGCTAAGCTCAAGCACATGAAGGTCAGTTTCATCACCGTAGATGAAGCGCATTGCATCAGTCAGTGGGGATATGACTTTCGTCCATCCTATCTCGCCATAGCCGATGTGCGTAAGATTGTGCCCGATGTGCCGATATTGGCGCTTACCGCTACGGCTACACCCGACGTTATCGACGATATTCAGGATAGGTTGTTGTTTAGGGAGCATAATGTGTTTAGGATGAGTTTTGCACGCAACAACCTTTCATATATCGTAAAGTGTGTGCAAGATAAGCCTGGCGAACTGCTTCATCTGCTTCAGATCATCCCTGGTTCGGCTATTGTGTACGTACGAAGTCGGAAGAAAACCAAAGAGATGGCGCAATACCTGCTTCAGCATAACATATCTGCCACTTGGTATCATGCAGGCCTTGACCCCGTGGAGAAAGACGCACGGCAAACCAGTTGGCAGAGAGATGAGATACGGGTGATTGTGGCTACCAATGCCTTTGGTATGGGTATAGATAAACCCGACGTCACAATGGTGGTGCACATTGATACGCCTAGTTCTATTGAGGCTTATTTCCAAGAAGCGGGACGAGCGGGACGCGATGGCAACCCAGCTTCGGCTATACTCTTATTTAATGGACATGACGCAAGCCAACTGCGTAAACGTATAGATGACACGTTCCCCGATAAGGAGTTTATCGTTACAATCTATAATCATTTGGCTTACTTCTATCAGATCGGTGTAAACAGCGGATATAACAAAACGTTCGAGTTTCCAATAGATAAGTTTTGCTTTATCTTTCACCATTTTCCCATTCGGGTCAATGCTGCATTGGAGATCTTGAGTAGGGCAGGGTATATTCTTTATGACGCTGACCCTAATGTAAGAGCTCGTGTGAAGTTTCTGCTTTCACGTAACGAGCTTTATCGCATAGAGCAATCATCTCCGAAGGAAAACGCCGTGATTATTTCGCTTTTGCGTCGGTATGCGGGATTGTTTGTCGATTATGCTTATATAGACGAGGCTTTCATTGCGCATGATGTGGAGTTGAGTAAGGATGAGACCTACCGCATACTGATAGGACTCAGCAAAAAGAGAATTATCGACTTTATACCTCGTAGGAACATTCCACAGATAACGTATCTCACGGATCGTGTTGATAGCGACGAAATCGTGTTGAGCAAGGAAGTGTATGATGACAGGAAGCGCGAATTCGCTAAGCGCATTCAGTCGGTCATTGCTTATGCACGTAACAATGGCGAGTGCAGAAGCAGTCAGCTATTGGCTTATTTCGGCGAGACTAACGCGCATCCTTGTGGGCATTGTGATGTATGTATGGATCACAACCCCACTTATATGTCTGATGATCAACTGCAACCGATAAAGCAAACCATCCTATCTTTGCTTAGTGATGGGGAAGGACATTGCGTTACTGAGTTGCGAAACATCCCTCAACAATCTGAATTGATTTCTCGAGCTCTAAACGATTTGTTAGACGATGAGCAGGTGGTGATGGATGGCAGCACAATCTTCCTTCGTTGATTCTATGTCGTTATCTGAACTCTAGGGAGCAACGACACGCTTCTATCTCTTCTCCCGAAGCCACTTTTTTGTTTACAATAATGGTAAAGGTTAGTTGATTGTCATCGCCATTAGGATGTACATCCGTGTAGAGCATCAGTTGATCCCCTTGGTATGTTTCTGCCACATAAGCGATATCAATGCGCTTCAGTGGATGTCTTTGGTGCCAATCCATTGACCAAAGGTCTAGGATATGGTCAATATACTTGATGCTATTGATATGTCCATTAACGTCAACGTCACTATAATAGGTATCAACGATTCGCTCCAAAGATAGATACTCGGGCGTTTTTACTCGTGAAGGCCTCTTGATGGGACAGGCTTTGTCGGTCTCTATATAGGCATTAATCAGTCCGTTGCGCATGGAAAGTATGTCAGTGGGCTGTCTAGTGTCGGTATCTATGAGTGCCCAAATGCTTTTACCGTATCCATACGTGTGTCCTTCGTTATTGGCAACCATGAAGTTTCGGCTTGTGAAATAGCGCATAGCACTATCCACCCATGTCTCTACAAAGAACTTATCGTAGGCCAAAGGAACATCTTCTAGTTCGATGGCTAAGCGACTCAACACCCAAGTGCGATGCACCGTGTTGAGATAATTCATCCCATATCCACGATCGTTCGAATGATAATCGGCTGCATTCAGAAGGATATTACCTAAATGTCCCATGCAGTAATGCTTGGTGAAATCACAATGAAACGGCTCGGCAATGAAGTCATAGTGGCCTACCTTAGGTAATAGTTCTTGTTCCATATACGTTGATTTTGCTTATTTTGTGTATTTATCTTGTTTGGTGCATCAATCAGAAGCACCATCAACTCTTCTTAAATAATAATCCCCGGCACCATAAGGTACCAGGGATTATAGTTTATTCTAAGTTGAGTTTAGTTAATCTTCAACTTCTTACTTTACGTAAACGATAGCCAAACGGTTAGATGTGTTGCCCTGAACACCCTTACCTACTGCTTCGTCAACCTTAACGCCGCGGCCTTCGAGGTACTGTGCTACAGAGTTAGCACGATCCTGAGAAAGCTTGTCGTTGATAGCCTTAGAACCTTCAGGAGAAGCTGTACCTACAACCTGTACGTGTGCACCTTCCTTAACTGCGTCGAGAGCAGCCTTAGCTTCGTTTGTCAAAGCGCTCTTGCCCTGTGCGAAGGTTACGAAGATGAGGTCAGAAACGTTTACTTGCTTAGCAGGAACCTCTACACGCTTCTCAACAACCTTCTCAACAACCTCAGGCTTGCGGTTACGCAACTCGTTGATCTGTGCGTTCAAAGCGTCGATCTCAGCCTGATCACGTGGAGTAACGATTACGAAGTTGTGAGTACCGTTAGAGTTACCGAACTTGTAAACAACACCTGCGTTCAACTGAACAGCGCTGCGGTTGATGTTGTACTGAGTGTTGTCAGTGTTAGAAGGAGCAACTGCGTCCCACTTGTGAGCACCAGCTACAATCCAGTTGATAGAAGGCTCAACGTAAACTTGCCATGCTTTCTTTGAACCAAGGTTGAATACGAAGTCCAAAGCAGCCTTAGAAGTAACTTGGTCGTTGTTGCGGAGGTTCTTGTAGCTATTGCTTTCGCAACCATAAGCGTGACCCCAACCGAGACCATAAAGAGCTACTACTTCGAATGTACGAGGCTCGCCCTTGTAACCACCAAACCAGTTGCTCAAGTTAACTGTTCCAAGAAGGCTTACATTAGAATATGTAACGGCTGTGTGAGGCTTGCGATATTTCTCAGGAACCCAAGCTTTAGAATTGAAGTAAGCAGTTCCTTCAGCTGCCAAACCGAATACTGGAGTGAACCAACGGCCTACGCGCAAACCTGCGTTTGGATTGAGGTGACCCAACCAGCTGTTACCTGTGGTCTTTGTTGATACACCACCATTGATGCCAACATAGAAGTTGTCGAAAGTCTTACTCTCTTGCACTGTCTGTGCAGATGCTGATACTGCACAAAGAGCAGCAGCAAACATTAAAACTAACTTTTTCATGTCTCTCTAAAAATTAATGTATATACTTGTTTTTTATTTAATTCAAGTTATTCTTGATTGCTAATCAAATGCAAAGTAAAGACTTTTTTTCGACACAACCAAATCTTTTTGCAAAAAAAGAACATTATCTCCGTATAAATTGGAAAAATCAACCACAATATATGAGCCAATTCGGCGTTTCATGAAAAAAGGCAACTCCAAACCCATTGAAGTTGCCTTAACACTATATGATGAATGAGATTGGAATGCTATAGTTGCTCAATCAGATTCATTCCTTCGCTTACAGCTTCCATATTGAGTGGAATCATGTTGTGATGGCGTTCTGGTAAAGACTTGAATAATGCTTTGTTCAATCCGTCCGTGCTTACCACAGGGCAAACTTTGAGGAGACCTCCAAGCACAATCATGTTGAAAACCTTTGCGTTCTTCATCTCTGCAGCTTTGTCCATAGCATTGATGCGATAGACGTTGATGTCCTTGCGAGTAGGTGGATTGATCACACCGTAGCCATCATAGATAAGGATACCACCTGGTTTTACCTTTGGTTCAAACTTATCTAGAGAAGGCTGATTAAGAACGATAGCCACATCATATTTGCTTAGGATGGGTGAAGAGATGCGCTCGTCACTTACAATGACGGTCACGTTGGCTGTACCACCACGTTGTTCTGGTCCGTAAGCAGGCATCCAAGTCACTTCTTTGTTTTCCATTAGTCCAGAGTAGGCTAATATCTTTCCCATGGATAGGACGCCTTGTCCACCAAATCCGCTTATAATAATTTCCTTTTTCATAAGGTCTGTTTTTGTCTTAGGTTCTATAAGATGCTTTACACCTTATTATATATAGTCGTTTGCAATCAGTCGATGGTGTTCTTCAGATCGCCTTTGACATATTCTTTGAACATATTCTCGCGCATCCATTCATTGGCTTTCACTGGTGAGAGTTTCCAGCCGCTATTACATGTGGAGACGATTTCGACGAGTGAGCTTCCTTTACCTTCCATGCTTGCAGTGAATGCTTTGCGAATGGCTTTCTTAGCTTTGAGGATTGAGCCTACCGTGTCAACGCTTTGTCTGGTGACATAGCATGTACCTTTCAGGTGGCTAGCCAGTTCGGTTATGTTAAGGTTCCATCCGTGCAGATCAGGTACACGACCATAAGGACAAGTAGAGGTTTTTTGTCCCATCAAGGTGGTTGGTGCCATCTGACCGCCGGTCATACCATAGATGGCGTTATTGATGAAAATTATTGCGATATTCTCACCTCTATTGAGAGCATGGATTGTCTCTGCGGTACCGATACAAGCCAAGTCGCCATCACCTTGGTAGGTGAATACCAAGCGATCGGGCCATACGCGCTTCACTGCAGTAGCTACGGCAGGTGCGCGTCCGTGTGCTGCTTCTTGCCAGTCGATATCTAGGTAACGATATGCGAACACAGCGCAACCTACAGGACATACACCTACGGTCTTATCTTCCATTCCCATTTCGGCGATTACCTCAGCTACCAACTTATGAACCACGCCATGTGAACACCCTGGGCAATAATGCATGGGTGTGTCGTTCATCAATTTAGGTTTGGTATATACCAGATTCTCTGGTGATATGATGTCATTTGCCATAATATTCTACGTTTGTGAGAAGTCTTAAAAAGGCTTTTCTTTGTTCTGAGATTATTTAATCAACTTTTCTTTGAGAGTGGCTACGATCTCTTCTGGCTCGGGAACGATACCGCCGAGACGTCCGAAATGTTCCACAGGGATAGCGCCGTTGACTGCCAACTTTACGTCTTCAATCATCTGTCCGGCGTTAATCTCGCTTACCAAGATACCTTTCTTGGTCTTAGCCAACTCTTCTATAGCCTTGGTTGGGAATGGCCAAAGAGTGATAGGACGGAACAAACCGACCTTCAATCCCTCTTCACGAGCCAACTCTACTGCCTTTTCGCCGATGCGGGCTGCGCTACCGAAGCTTACGATTACGTAGTCGGCATCCTCGCAAAGGATTTGTTCATATCTCACCTCGTTAGCTCTAATCTCGTCATATTTGGCTTGCAGATGAAGGTTGCGTTGCTCCATAACCTCAGGCTTCAACTCAAGTGAAGTCATGATGTTAGGTTCGCGTGAGGCTGGGCGACCGAACGTAGCCCATGGGCATTCCTTCTTCACTTCCTCTTCGGTTCTACGTGGTTTGTAAGGAGGCAAAACCACTTTCTCCATCATCTGTCCGATGACACCATCTGATAGAATCATTGCAGGGCAACGATACTTGAAAGCCAACTCAAATGAAAGGTCTACGAAGTCGGCCATCTCTTGTACCGAGTTTGGTGCCAATACGATGAGGTAATAGTCGCCATTACCACCACCGCGTGTAGCTTGGAAATAGTCGCTCTGTGATGGTTGGATGGTACCTAGACCAGGACCGCCACGCTGTACGTTAACAATCACGCCAGGAATCTCTGCGCCTGCCATATAAGCGATACCTTCCTGCATCAGAGCCACGCCGGGCGAAGAAGATGTTGTGACACAACGTTTGCCGGCACCAGCACCACCATAAACCATGTTGATAGCCGAAACCTCACTCTCGCTTTGCAGCACTACCATACCAGTGGTTTCCCATGGTTTGAGTACTGAAAGCGTCTCGATAATCTCTGTTTGTGGAGTGATAGGGTAACCGAAGAATGCATCTGCGCCACATCTCACGAGTGCGTGTGCAATGGCTTCGTTACCTTTCATCAATACTACTTCTTGTTCTGCCATAACTTATTCCTCCACTTTTTTTCGGTAAACTGAAATACATCCGTCAGGACATACTATCGCACAGGAACTGCATCCTGTACATTTGTCAACATCAACAGGCTCTACGTACGGGTAGCCATGTAGGTTTACTTTCTTTGGCACAAGTTGTATTACCTTTTGCGGGCATGCAACGATACACAATTGGCATCCTTTGCATCGATTGGTATTTACAACAATAGCCCCTTTCATCTTGCTCATAGTCTTAAATTTTATACCATAATAGGGGATAACCGCGGTTATCTAAGGATTGTATGCATCTTTGTTGTAGAAGTTGAGGATGTCGTCAAGCATCTCTTTGGCTTCTACCGCGGGCGAATTGGGATCAAGGTCTATTGCTTCTAGGTAGCAGTCGATCGCATGTTTCCAATCGCTTTGTTTTCTATATTCGTTACCTTTTCGGTACCATTCTTCGGCTGTCATTCTTCTTTATTGATAGTATTCTTTCTTTGCAGCAGCCAAGGTGTTCTTCATCAGCGAGCAGATGGTCATAGGACCTACGCCACCTGGTACGGGAGTGATGTATGCACATTTGGGTGCTACCTCGTCAAATTTGACGTCGCCGTTGAGTCGATGCCCGCTCTTGCGTGTAGCGTCGGGTACACGAGTGGTGCCTACGTCGATGACGGTAGCGCCCTCTTTGACCATGTCAGCGGTAACAAAGTTGGGTTGGCCGATAGCTGCAATGACGATATCGGCTTGGCTACATTCTTCTTTCAGCGTTTTGGAATGAGAGTGACACACCGTCACGGTGGCATCGCCATAATGTTTCTGCATCATCAGTTGTGCCATGGGCTTGCCCACGATGTTGCTTCGTCCGAGCACCACACATTTCTTTCCCGATGTAGGTATCTGATAACGCTCGAGCAACGTCATGATACCCAATGGTGTGGCTGATATGAAACAAGGCAGCCCGATAGCCATACGCCCCACGTTGACGGGATGAAATCCGTCCACATCCTTTCGGTAGTCGATAGCCATAATCACCTTTTGTTCATCGATGTGCTTTGGCAAGGGCAGTTGGACGATAAATCCGTCTACGTCGTCATCAAGATTGAGCTTGTTGACACATTCGAGGAGCTCCTCCTCGGTGATATTGTCCTCAAATCGAATCAGTGTCGACTTGAATCCGCATTGCTCGCATGCGATTACCTTGTTCTTGACGTATGTCTCTGAGCCACCATCGTGTCCCACAAGGATAGCCGCAAGGTGGGGGCGTTTCTTACCTTGGCTGACGAGCAACTCTACTTCTTCTGCTATCTCGGCTTTGATTGTAGCTGCCGTTGCTTTTCCATCGATTAGTTTCATATCAGATATTTAGGTTAAATATGTCGGTGAAGTTCTATTTCCCGCCCATTCCTGGCATTCCGGGCATGTTAGGCATTGCGCCTTTCATACTCTTCATCTTGCTCATCATGCTTGCCATCTGGTTGCCGGTGACCATCTTCATCATTTTGCGTGTTTGGTCAAACTGCTTGATGAGCTTGTTGACCTCCTGAATAGATGTACCCGAACCTTTGGCTATACGTGTGCGGCGTGAGGTGTTGAGCACTTCGGGATTGGTACGCTCCTGTGGTGTCATACTTAGGATGATGGCTTCGATGCCCTTGAAGGCATTGTCGTCGATATCTACATCTCTGATGGCTTTGCCTACACCAGGAATCATGCTAGCCAAGTCCTTAAGGTTACCCATCTTCTTGATTTGCTGTATCTGCTTGTAGAAGTCGTTGAAGTCGAACTGGTTCTTCTGAATCTTCTTCTGCAAGCGTTTAGCCTCCTCTAGGTCAAACTGCTCTTGTGCGCGTTCTACCAGCGATACCACGTCACCCATACCCAAGATACGGTCGGCCATACGTGCAGGGTGGAACACATCAATAGCTTCCATCTTCTCACCGGTACCGATAAACTTGATAGGCTTGGTCACTACGGTACGGATAGAGAGCGCAGCACCACCGCGTGTGTCACCATCGAGCTTGGTAAGCACCACGCCGTCAAAGTTGAGACGGTCGTTGAAGGTCTTTGCGGTGTTTACCGCATCCTGACCAGTCATTGAGTCGACAACGAACAAGGTCTCGTCGGGCTGTACATGATTCTTCAAGCTCTCGATCTCGTTCATCATCTCTTCGTCTACAGCCAGACGACCTGCGGTATCGATAATCACCACGTCACATCCTTTGGCTTTCGCTTCTTGTAGCGCATGGTCAGCTATCTCGTTTACGTTCTTATTGTCGGGTTCCGAGTAGACAGGTACGCCAATCTGTTCACCCACCACCTTAAGCTGCTCGATAGCGGCTGGACGATATACGTCACATGCTACGAGCATCGGTTTCTTGTGCTCTTTAGTCTTAAGCATATTACCCAATTTGCCTGAGAAGGTGGTCTTACCCGATCCTTGCAGACCGCTCATCAACACGATAGCGGGTTTGTTTTTAAGGTTCAAGTCTACGGCTTCACCACCCATCAGCGTGGCAAGCTCATCATGTACCAACTTCACCATCAGTTGGCCAGGCTTGACTGCCGTCAACACGTTCATACCCAATGCCTTTCTCTTTACCTCATCGGTAAAACTCTTAGCCACTTTATAGTTGACATCGGCATCGAGCAACGCTCTACGTACATCCTTTAGGGTTTCTGCTACATTGATTTCTGTAATTTTACCTTCGCCCTTCAAGATTTTAAACGAGCGTTCTAGACGGTCACTAAGATTTTCAAACATATCGTTCTTTTCTGTATTCTTATTATTATTCTCATACGCAAAGTTAAAGAAAAGTATGTAATAAGCAAACAATTATCAAGCGTATTTTATATTTTTTTTAAATCAACCAAGCTTCTTTATGCGCATATTAAATAGGTGTGTGCAAATTTTTTATAAATCCGTTCTTCTGTCAGAAAATATCCATATATTTGCAGTCGAAATCAATTAGCAATAGAATGGAATACTATCTATGTGTCAATAATGAAAAGCGAGGACCTTATACGGTCAACGAACTCGCTCAGCGCACCCTGACTGCCGAGACCCTTGTCATGGCCGAAGATACCGACCGATGGGTACCTGCATGGCAAGTGGAAGCGTTGCGGCCTTATATCCAGTCGTCCGTGCCTTATGAAAATGGTTCTGTCACCTCGTCTGAGAGCGCTGTGCCGCCACCTATTGACGATGTAGAGGAAGAAGCCTCCTCATTTAGCGAAGCACCGACGGTAGATGCACAACCCATCAGTGGTCAACCTTTGCAATCATCTTATGCTACCAACGGATACCAACAGTCGCCTCCACCATTCATGTATAAACCTAAGAAACATCATGGATGCCTATGGGCTTTCTTAGTGGGCGTGGCTTGCTTGCTAGCTTTGCTGGTCTTCACCTGTCCTTCTACCAATCAGCATAAGGAAGCCTTGTCTGAGACCATCGCTGAGACGGTTACTGATGCCGCGCAGGCCGACTCGCTCACCGATAACGATGAGATCAACAAGGTGATGCAAACCATAGCCAATAACTTTACGCGTAAGGTGGTTCAGACGGCTGTAAACAATTTGTTATCTGTCAACAACTATGTGCTTTTCTCTGTGGGTAAGGTGCATTATGCCAATGAGCAATATGTGGTATCCGTGGGATTGTTAGGTCATGTGTTCACCGTGGACAAGGAAGATCTAAAGAAAGCCACGGAGAAATATTACAACGAGGCGCAACGCCGATTAGAGGAACAGATCAAACAGCAGATACAGCAGAATGTGACCGATCCTTTGTTCGACTTCTTTGGTTGCGCTATCAAGGGATTATTGAATCAAGCTGCTGACGCAATGGGTATGCCCTCGATAGGCGTTACTCAGGATAAGGATGATACGTCGATGGACGATGCAGATTCAATCTAGTTCTTACTGATGCTTATCCTTAGCACCAAGGGTAGGTGATCGCTATATCCATGATTGCTTTTCATTCCGATATAGTTGCGGCGGGGTTTCACTCCGCCGTATTTTTTGTCCTCTTCCAGCAAGAACGGTTGGTCATTGACGTAGCAAGCCAGCACCTTTGTTGCCAGACTTTCACTCACCAAGATGTGATCCAAGCTGCCCCATTCGCCCTGGTAGCGGTATGTTCCTTTGGCACCATGAGAGCCTGTGGCCTTAGCCGAGGCGTCCACCAAATGGTGGCTTTGTAGAAGGGTAAGCGGGTTGTTGTGTGTGTAGTCGTTGAAGTCGCCAGCTACGATGATGTGCGCTTGTGCGTTAGTGGCTCTTATCGAGTCGATGCGAGCTGATAGAATTTGCGCCACATGCAGACGATAGGGACGTGAAGCCATCTCGCCACCGCGACGACTAGGCGCATGTACCACAAAACAGTGGAGCGTATCGCCAGTGATGACCTCTCCTTTCACATAGAGGATGTCACGTGTGGGGCGAAACCCAGGTAAAGGTTTCACCGTGATGGTGTCAGCTCCTATCAGACGGAAGGTGAAAGGTGAGTAGAGCAACGCCACGTCTATGCCACGCTCGTCTGGCGAATTGGTCATTACATACTCGTAACGTGCTTTACGCAGCAACGATCGTTTCGTGAGATCACGCAGCACACTATCGTTCTCCACCTCGCATAGAGCTACGAGGTCAGGAAGAACGGCAGAGGTGCTATCCACTCCGCACGAAACGATCGCTTGCGCTATTCGGTTGATCTTCTGCCAGTATTTGGTGCGTGTCCAATGCATCGTGGCATCGGGCAGAAAATCGTAGTCGTTTTTCAGAGAATCGTGTTGGGTGTCAAAGAGGTTTTCGGTGTTCAGCTCCACAATCATGAGGTTGGCATTGCTTTGTGCCCACCCCGTGATGAAGCCAAGTACGATCCACCATCCTGTTATCACCCATCTACGCATCCCGTGAGGTCTATGAGTTGATGATGTCCAATTGTTGTCTGACACTCTCCTCATGTATCTCCTCAAAGATACGGATGATCACCTCTGCCGCGATACCACATCTCTCGGCCTCGGCAGCCAATCGTTGTTGTATCTCGTTGTATCTGTTTGCTTGATACACGGTGATGTTGTGTGCCTTCTTATATTCGCCAATCTTGCGACACAGTTGCATCCTATTGGCCAAGAGCGTCATGAGCTGGCGATCAGCTTCGTCTATCTGGTTGCGTATCACGCGTAGCTCCTCTGCATCGCTCTGCTTGTCTCTCACCACGAGCATCGCCAACACACTGTGAAGCACCTCGGGTGTGAGCTGTTGTGCAGCGTCGCTCCATGCTTCATCGGGATTGCAGTGGCTCTCAATCATCAGTCCTTCAAAGCCTAGATCCATAGCCTGTTGGGATAGGGGAGCGATGAGCTCGCGCAGTCCGCCCATGTGACTAGGGTCACAGATGATAGGTAGCTGGGGTATGCGGCGATGCAGTTCGATGGGAATCTGCCACATAGGAGGGTTGCGATACACCTTCTTCTCATAGCTAGAGAAGCCGCGGTGTATCACGCCTAAGCGTTTCACACCGGCTCTGTTGAGCCGTTCTAGCGCACCAATCCATAGGTCTAGGTCGGGGTTGACCGGGTTTTTGACCAGCACAGGGATATCCACCCCTTTAAGCGCATCAGCAATGGCCTGCACCGCAAATGGGTTGGCAGAGGTGCGGGCACCGATCCATAGCATGTCAACGCCATATTTGAGGCAAAGCTCCACGTGTTCGGGTGTAGCCACCTCAGTGGAGATGCTCATGCCCGTCTCGTTCTTCACACGCACCAACCATGGCAACGCCTTCTCGCCATTGCCCTCAAAGCATCCTGGTTTGGTGCGAGGCTTCCACACCCCAGCTCTGAATATCTTGCATCCTTCGGTGGCAAGCCGTTGTGCGGTCTCCATCACTTGTTCCTCGGTCTCGGCTGAGCATGGCCCAGCAATCACTATTGATGGGCGTTTGTTGTCCCCAGGCAGACCTAATGGTTCTATTTCTAGTTTCATCTCTTTACCTTTAGGCGTGTTTCCAAATGATTCCACGCACTGTTAAACATCGATTATAGGCGGATGGTTTCCTTGTGTCTTTTCCTAAAGTCCACCTTTATTGATTATCCTGCTTTGTATTTCTCTTATAGGTAGCTATGTCCTTACAGACCAAAGGGGTTGAGTGTGTTCTTGTAAGCATCTTTGGTCTGCTGCTCTATGCCGTCCGCTGAGTACTCGCCCGTGATGTCCGCCGTCTGTTTGGGATCTAGCTCTATCACCTTCTTGGCATCCTCAGCAGCAAGGGTCGAGTCGCCTTGCTCCATATACACCGCCCCTCTTTCGCGGTAGGCGTCCACGGCAAACGGATTGGCATCAATCACTTTTCCATAGTAGGTGATGGCTTCTTGGTTTTGCTTCTTGGCGCGTTCTATACGAGCCTTGAGCATCAGCGTGTCTTCATCATCCTCGGTGTGTGCCAATAGCCACTCAGCGTCAGCATCGGCTCCATTGACATCCCCCATCTGCAAGAGTACCTGTCCGCGCTTTAGGTAAGCCGCGCCAAACTCTTCGTTCAGCGTGATGGTCTTGGTCAGTAGGGCTATGGTGCTGATCATATCGCCTAGTCCTTTCTTGGCTTCAGCTTGCAGATACGTAACCTCGGCGCTGTCTTTATCTACGAGCAATGCCTTCTCGCAAGCCTGATCCATCTGCGCATAGTCTTCCATCATATAGCAGATGTTGGCTAGGTGAAGCCAGATGGCGATGTTATCGGGTTGGGCTTCAGCTAGCTTCTTCAGCTCTTCGGTAGCTTCGGGTAGCTTGTTCAGACGGAGATAGGCTTCAGAGAGATGGTCGTGTATCTCTAGATCGTCATGAATGGCGAGCGCATGCTCAAAGCAAGTCACAGCATAATCAAACTGTCCCGTTCTTAGCGCAGCCACACCGTCATACTTGAGCACGTCAAAGTTGCGTGCTTCGGTTTCGTTTTTCTGTTCTTCGGGAGTCTCTTCCTGTCCCCCGAACCATTTTTGGAAGAAGTTCATTGCAGGTATTATGTTTCGTTTCTATTTCTTGTCTTGGTGATATGTCTTGCCCTTCGCTCGTGTAGCGAGGCAAAGTAGCTGTTTGCAAAGATACATTATATATCTTGATAATCGGACATAATCCTTGATTTTCTTACATTTATGTCCTGCTTTACGTATGATTTGCATAAGCGAGAATGAGGTTCTAGGGATGCTGAAATATATTTACATATGTTCGTTCATAACTCGCCGATTCTGCACAGAAGCCCGTGTCGCTTCTGAATTTGCAAGAAATGCAACACGCTTGTACTCTGAGCGTTAGAAAAAGAAGGTCTTTTAAATCGCATAAAAATCCCGGATTTATGCTTTTAAACGCCTTTTTTGTGCTGCAACGGAGCCATTTTTGGCTTCCAACGGAGCCTCTATTGGAAGGTAAAAGGGGCTCTAACGGGAGGCAAAAGGGGTAGTTTGGGAAAGCGGACGGTACTTTTGGGAAGAATGACGAGCGATTGCTAAGTTTTAAAAACCTATTTCAGGAGTTTCAGAAGGCATGTTTTCTGTGTATAAAACTTTACAAAACGAGAGGTGAAATAAGCATAATTGTACGTGGCTGAACGCTCGGTTGTTAAATATTTTTGCGATATTCTGACTCGTTTTGTTCAAATTTTGATATCTTTGCAAGCATAATCATTAATTAGATAAACGATGCCTTATTGTTCACATTGTGGTAGCCCCTTGGATGAGGGGAGCCAGTTCTGCCCCTATTGTGGGGCAAATCAAAACGATGCACCTCGTCAATCAATGTATCAGAGTGGTATGCCTCTTCCGCCTCGAAAGTCAAATACGGGGCTGATAATCGCCCTAATAGCCGTTATAGCGGTTGTGGCTATAGTTGTGGTGTCTTACGTTTTTGTATTTAAAAACAATCCTAAGCCGCAGACCGAGCCTGCTGCCCCAATCCGCGACACCATTGTGATACAGAAAGAGGTGAAACAAGTGCCAGTAGAGACACAGAAGCTACCCACGCACACTGATAAGGTGAACACTTATCCCGCAGCCGATCCTCGTCCGCAAGGAACCTATTATCTCTCAGGAAAAGTGGGCAAGTATCCTGTGAAGATGAGTTTGACCATCGATGGCAACGATATCACAGGCTTCTACTACTATGAACGATCGGGTTCAGGCGCGTCGATGGATATCTATGGCGAGGCGCATGGTCAGAAGATCTCGGTATTTGAGGTTGAGCAAACCAACGGATGTACCGGTGCTTTTGACGGAAAGTTTGATGGTAATCGCTTCGTAGGTACCTTTGTCAACTATAAAGGTCAGGTCTTCAAGATGACCCTACAAGCTGAGTAAGCTATGGTTCTAATACAAAACGCTATCCCCAAATCGGTCTGATGACTGATTTGGGGATAGTTTTGGTTATAGCGATGTGGGATAGAATGGGCTTATTCTTTGCCTTTGAGCAAGTCGGGACGTAAACGCTTGGTACGTTCCATGGCTTGATCAAACTCCCATTGACGTATCTTGGCTTCGTTGCCCGAGAGCAACACCTCAGGAACGCTCCATCCTTTGTATTCGCGTGGACGTGTATAGATAGGGCATGAGAGCATGTCGTCTTGATAACAGTCGGACAGGGCGCTCTGATCGTCGCTGATCACGCCAGGAACCAGTCGCACCACGGCGTCGGCAATGATCGCTGCGGGTAGCTCGCCACCAGTGAGGACATAGTCGCCCACACTGATTTCCTTCGTAATCAGATGATCGCGCACACGCTGGTCAATGCCTTTATAGTGGCCGGCAAGGACGATTAGGTTGCCTTTCATCGATAGGTCGTTGGCCATGCGCTGGCAAAACTGCTCTCCATCGGGTGAGGTAAATATCACCTCGTCATAGGTGCGCTGCTCCTTCAGCGCAGAGATGCAGCGGTCAATGGGTTCAATCTGCATCACCATGCCTGCTTGTCCGCCAAAGGGATAGTCGTCCACACGACGCCATTTGTCTAGCGTATAGTCACGAAGATTGTGCAGATGGATCTCTGCCAATCCTTTCTTTTGGGCTCTCGAGAGGATCGACTCGTTGATAAAGCCCTCCAACATCTCGGGTAAGACGGTTATAATGTCTATTCTCATCATAACGCAAAGTTAACAATTATTTTGTGTAAGGGCGCTGGTTTTAAGATATTTTTGTAACTTTGCACTTGTTTTAAAAACAATTACTGAAAATGAAACGTTTATTTTCCCTCGCCATCCTCTTGATGGCAGCTTTTCACGGAGTCTCAGCGCAAGACATCCAAGTACATTACGACTTAGGACACAGTTTGTATGACGATCTGACCAATCGTCCGTCCATGACCACAACGATGGAGCTTTATAAGCCCGACAAGTGGGGTTCAACCTATTCTTTCATTGATATCGACTACCAGCGCGATGGTGTAGCCGGTGCTTATTGGGAGGTTTCACGCGAGCTAAACCTCACGAAGAACAAGCAATGGGCTGCCCACGTTGAGTATAACGGTGGTCTTTCGTCAGACGAAGACACTTGGCAAGCTACACGCTTTCAGCATGCTGTGCTTGCAGGTGGTGCTTGGAACTGGGCTTCTAAGGACTTCTCTAAGACCTTCTCGGTGCAGTTGATGTGGAAATACTACTTCCGCAACCGTCATTACCAAGCCCATGCCTATAACAGCGTGCAGCTCACAGAGGTATGGTCCACCACTTTTGCACATGGTCTGTGTACCTTCAGCGGTTTCTGCGACCTATGGTATTCGCCCAATGTCAATGGCAAGTGGATCTTGATGTCCGAGCCTCAGTTTTGGTTCAACCTCAATACCCTACGCGGAATGAAAGGTGTGAATCTCTCATTAGGTTCAGAGGTGGAGATCTCTAACAACTTTGTGTGGAACGAACGAGGCGAACACAACCGCTTCTACGTGCTCCCCACGCTTGCAGCTAAGTGGACCTTCTAATATAGCTTCACATCATAGCATCATATAAAGACCCATACATGTCTCTTGGAGGTATGTATGGGTCTTTCTCTTGGCGCTGATTCTGCATTCTATATCAAAGCCATTTCTCCATGATAATGTCACACCGATTATATCGCTGACCTTCTAGCTCCACCTCTGTGAAGCCCAAACTGCGATAAAGAGCTATCGAGGCATGTAGGCGTGTGTTGCCTTCCAGGAAGATGCGCTTTACCCCATGCGTAGCAGCATAGGCTAGCAGACGTTCTCCTAGCATGTGCCCTATGTGCTGACCTTGGTATGCTGGTGACACCGCCATCTTGGCAAGCTCATGGCAGTGGGCCTCGGGGTGGTTCTTCAAGGCGCAACATCCCACGGGCGTACCATCATCGGCAAGAGCTATGAAGATTTGTCCTCCATCGGCAATAATCTGATCTACGTGCTTGAAGGTCTCTATGTCCGATGCTTCTATCCGAAAATAGGTTTCTATCCATTGCCGATTGAGGGCGATGAAAGCGTCACGATATTGTGGTGTGTAAGTGATAATCTTTGGCATCTTCTTTATGGCGTGTTCTGAAAATCTCACGAATGGTTAAATCTATACCCATTAGCGGTTAGCCAATCAGCATCTGTTTAGGCAAAGCGACTGACAAACTCGTCCTCCGAAATGATAGGTATCTGTAGGTCGTGCGCTTTCTTGTTCTTGCCTGATGTGCTGGCAATATCGTTATTAATAAGGTAGGAGGTGGAACGAGAGACCGATCCTGTCACCTTTCCTCCTTGGCTCTCGATATATGCTTTCAGCTCGTTGCGATTCTTGTAATGATGCACATCTCCGGTCACCACAAACGTCAGACCTTGGCAACGTGCTCCCTGTGGCTCGGCAGAAGGCTCAGATACCGTCAGCTCAGCCAATAAATGCTGTAGATGCTCATAGTGGGTAGCCGTCTGCATCCACTTCACAAAGGACGCACTCTTCTCAGGTCCGATACCCGGAATGGACGAAAAGATGGTTGGGTCAGTAGTGGCGTGAGCTTGTTCGATAAGCTCTTGTAAGGGGAAGGCAGAAAGCAAGCGGGTGCATACGTCCTGTCCCACCAAGGGAATGTTGAGCGCAAAGAGCAGTCGACGGGCTTCCACGTTACGCGCTTTCTCGATGGCTGCAAGCAGATTGGCAACGCTCTTTGCTCCGAAACCATCCATCTTACGTAACACGTCTGCGTGTGTGTCAAGGTGAAACAAGTCAGCGTACTGGCTGACCCATCCTAGATTGATAAACTTTTGTAGTGTCTGCTCACTCAGACCATCAATGTTGATACCGTCCTTAGATACCAGACGGGTAAACTTCTTGAGTTGTTTGGCAGGGCAGTCGGCATTGGTACAGTGGAGGGTGCGTGTGCCGCTTTGTTGGCTTTCGGTCACTTCGGTGGCTGCATCACATACAGGGCAATGGTCGGGGATGACGAATGAGCCCACAGGTTCGATGATTTGGATCACCTTGGGGATAATCTTATTGGCCTTGATAACCGATAGGCGTGTGCCTTTGCCGCCGATACCCAGTCGTTCACACTCAGAGATGTTACATAGCGAAGCCCTTTTCACCGTGGTTCCTTCAAGCTCCACTGGGGCAAACACGGCTACGGGCGAGATGGTGGAGGCTGCGCATGACCACTCTATATGATCAAGCTCCGTCTCGGCACTCTCGTCTTGCCACTTGAAGGCATAGCCAGCGCGTGTGGCATGGTGCCCCGTGACTGATCCTGTGGCTGCGTATGCGGTGTCGTCATAGCTGATGACCAGTCCGTCAACGGGGTAGGGGAAGGGCTTGATGTGCTTGCGTGCAGCTTGCGGATTGATGTTGGCAGTGACACGCTCGGTCCATCGGTCTATCACCTCACTGATGTTGTCTATCGTTGGGACGCTGATCAGCTCACGTTCCACAGGCGCAAAGCCTTGCTTCTCGAGCCAATCCATACGCTCGCCCCATGAGTTGATCTCCGTATCAACGTACACCAAGGTGAACGGAATCCAACGAATCTTGCGTGCTCGCAGCTCGTTGATATCCTTCAGCGTCAGCGATCCGCTGGCAAGATTGCGCGGATTGGCATATTCTTCTTCGCTTTCAAGGTTGAATTGCTCAAAGTCGTGATAGCTGATGAGCGCTTCGCCTCTGATCACCAAGTGGCCTTGGTACGGGATGGTGGGCGGTATGCCCTCGATGGCGGGAGCCAGATGGGTGATGTTGGTGCCGATATGCCCATCGCCGCGAGTGACCACCTTGGTCAGATGGCCGTTGTCATAGGTAGCCACAAGCGTCAGACCATCTAGCTTCCATGACAACCATATCGGGCGTTGGGCAGCCCATTTGGCTAAGTCGGCCACTTGTTTGGTCTTGGCAAGAGATAGCGCGGCAAACTCATGCGCCTCCTTCTGACCAGCTACCTGGTCGGCGCTGACCTGCTGTGTGGGCGAACCTGGGAGCGTGAAGCCAGCTTGTTGTTCTAGCATCTTGAGATGATCAAAGGCTGCGTCCCATTCGTAGTCGGTCATCAACTCGTTTTTGCCATTATAGTAAGCCTCAGAAGCTTGGTTGAGTTGAGCTATGAGTTGCGCCATCTCTTGGCGTATCATGTCGGTATCGTTATTTGCTTGCATAGTGAAGAAATCGTCTTTATATCAAGAAAGGGTTTCAGATGAGGTTGTTAGTGTTTGGTGTCACCATATATAAAATAGGTGCTCTCTTGCGTTTGGCAGTACTTCTTGAGTAGCGTTTGGATGTGTTGGGCATTGGCTTCCACCCGTTTGTGGTTGCCGTCATAGCCATTGATTAGCACCACGAGGTGTGTGGTGGTAAGGCTAATCTTGGTGCGCTCATGGTCAGAGGTGGGTGTGCCAATGCCACCGAGGCTATCACGGTACACCGGTAGGCCATGAATATTGATCATGCCACGTCCTATGCCCTCGTAAGGTTCGCCCTCTCGCCCTATGCCAAGGGTGAGCGTGTCGCCCTGAATCTTGTCCGCATCAAAGCCACCGATAGAGTATCCGTAGGTGATGGAGGCAAGATTGATAAGATCCACAAGCGTATCTATCTGGTAAAGTTCTTTCCCTTGCAGCATACGGCGTATCAGTGCTTCCGAGGCGGGGCGATATCTCGACGGATCCTTGCCACAAGCTCGGTACACCCGACGTGTGGCAGCTATGCTAGGACACTCTTTGAGCGTCTCCGTGGTAAACGTTTGGGCATACTGCTGACCTAGCGTGTTAATCTCCTCCCATAGTGCTTGGTTGAATGGTGAATTCTTAACATCCGCCATCACGCATGCTCCGACAAAGGATGGACATATGGTTTCTATCTCTTTAGATACGATAATATTCATAGAATGATGATAGTTTGACATCACATGGTGGCACAATGTGTAACCATCTGTATGTGTCCTGAAATTGGATTAATGCTACAAATTTACTCCAAAAACATGAAAAAAGAGCGTTACGTTTCAAATAATTCAGACCGAAATGGCTAGGTATCGATTTATTTCGTACATTTGCAGCATTATAATCAAAACCTTTTTTAAGTTTATGTCTACATTAACACTCGCAATTATTATTGTTTTCGTTCTCGGATATAGCTTAATCGCATTCGAGAGTGTTACCAAAGTCAACAAGGCGGCAGTGGCATTGTTGATGTTTGTTGCCTGTTGGACGTTGTTTATGGTCAACCCATCCATAGCTCCAGAGGTCTCAGAAGCATTGCATGCCGGCACGATAACTGGTCATGATGTGGCCAACTTTGTCAGCACGCTGATCGAACGACACCTTGGAAGCACAGCCACAACGCTCTTCTTCCTAATGGGTGCGATGACCATCGTGGAGATTGTGGATCAGAACGGTGGCTTCAACTGGGTGAAGAAGGTAATGAAGACACGTTCTAAGCGCACGCTGCTATGGCGTATTGCCTTCATGACGTTCATCTTATCGGCAGTATTAGACAACCTCACCACAAGTATTGTGATGATCATGATCTTGCGTAAGCTCGTCAGTGACCATAAGGATCGTATCATCTATGCGGCTCTAGTGATTATCGCAGCCAACTCGGGTGGCGCCTTCTCACCCATCGGTGACGTGACCACCATTATGTTATGGAACAAAGGACTCATCACCGCAGCAGGCGTGATCAGCGAGATTTTGGTGCCAAGTATTGTGTCTATGGTTATCCCTGCGCTGATTATGCAGTTCCAACTCAAAGGCGAGTTGGCCGTGGTATCAGATGAGAAAGCATCTGAAAGCGATGTGAGCGACTTCACCGAAGGTCAACGCAAGGCTGTGTTCTGGATTGGTGTGGGTGGTTTGCTGTTTGTTCCCGTGTTCAAGAGTATCACGCATCTGCCTCCATTCGTAGGTATCTTGCTCGTCTTAGGTGTGCTTTGGACCACCACAGAGGTGTTCTATCGTGGTTTGCATAGAACCAAGGATGCTGAGGGAATGCAGAAACGTGTCACCAAACTGCTCTCTCGCGTGGACATGAGCACCATCTTGTTCTTCCTTGGCATATTGATGGCAGTGGCTTGTCTTGAGACCGTGGGTGTGCTTACACAGCTCGGTGAAGGTCTGAACGTAGCCTTCAATGGCAATCACTTTATGGTAACGGGTATCATCGGTGTGCTATCAAGTATCGTGGACAATGTTCCTTTGGTAGCAGGATGTATGGGAATGTACCCTGTAGCGGCTACAGGCGATATGGCTGTGGATGGCGTCTTCTGGCAGTTGTTAGCTTATTGCGCTGGTGTGGGAGGCTCTATGCTGATCATCGGATCGGCAGCTGGTGTCGTAGTAATGGGTCTAGAGAAGATCACCTTCGGCTGGTATATGAAGAAGGTAAGCTGGATCGCCTTCGTGGGATACCTCGCTGGTATCTTGTGTTACTACGTGATGCGTGAGTTTATCTTCACCACTCCGCTCTAAATAGCCATTCTGCTTCGTAAAAGAAGCCTAAGCTATAAATAAGGAAAGCCCGAAGTCATACGGATTTTGACTTCGGGCTTTCTGCATGTATGCTCTAGACGAGTATTGATTCATGATGCATCATTTTCCGTTTCCTTGGCTTTCCTCTCAGCAATGAGTTTCATGTATGTGGAAGGTGTCATGCCATTGACGTTCTTGAAGGCTCGAAGGAAATTGCTTGCAGAGCTATAGCCAAGTGAGTTTGATAGAGCTTGGATGGTGAAATTGCCAAAGTTCTCTGTATCTTCCATTCTGTGGCAAACCTCGCGGATGCGGTATTCGTTGAGCAACGTCTTGAAATTCTTCTTGTACGTGTTGTTGATCACCCACGATACGTAGCGCGTGTTGGACCCAATCATCTGTGCAAGCGTGGTGAGGGTGAAGTCGGAACGTGATATTGTGTCCACATCTTCCATCACCGATGTCACTTTCGCCAATATATCATCAATCTGTTCTTGGGTGAGGATTAGGTCATTGTCAGTTCCTGGGGTGTTGGTTTCAGCGTCTTTCTCATTTGCAGGCTTCTGTTCTTTCGTTGTTGCGTCCGCTTGTGCGACGCTTTTGCTACGCAGTTTCTGCGATACCTGGCTTGCGATAATCAGTTCTCTATTTTTGCTTATCACCAGTTGATAGGCATGTTTTAGTCGGCGATTCTTTACAACAATTAGTATTACGAGAAGAGAGAGAACCAATACCGTAACGATGTATATGTCTACATACGACAGCGATAACAAACAGTACCACCACAACGTGCTGCTTGAGGAGTTTAGTACCGAGTTTTGTGGCAATTGTCCGCGCGCCATCACCGCCATCGAACAATGTATGGAGATGGGTTACGACAAGAACGTGATACAAGTGACCCACCATTCGGGTTACAACTATGACTTTCTCTCTACATACGATGACCAAACGTTGGAGTGGTTCTATGGGGGTAAGGGCATATATGCTCCCGCTTCTATGCTTGATCGCCTCTACGATGATGTGCTGAAAGAGCTGTTGAAAGGCAAAGATGGAACACCAGTTATGGAGGTTGACCATGCCAACACGTATCAACTAGGTCTTGAGTATGCAACCTCGCGCCCAGCGTTTGTCAACGTAACACCCGTTTGCACCTACGATGTTGCATCGCGTCGCCTTGACATTACGGTGAATATAGAGAAAGATGAGGTGTTCGATGCACAGTGCACCGCTCCCCGCCTCATGGTACAGATACTACAAGATAGTATTCTGCATCGTAATCAAGCTGGCTATTCGTCCACAGCTGCTTTCAAGCACCGTCATGTGTATCGCGCCAGCGTGACGCCGCTCTTTGGTGATGAGCTTGAGTGGGACGGCAACAAGGCACAGATGAAATACACCTACGTGCTGCCCGAGGCTATCGAGTCACAACTGTATCATACTGATAAATATGACAATAACGTGGAAGTGGTGGCACAAGATGTGGAAGTGGTAGCCTTTGTGGGTAACTATAATGCCGACGACTATTGCGACTGCACCGTGTACAATGTGGGCAAGTATGAACTGAAGGGTGATGTCCTAGCATCGGTAGACGGCGTGAAGGAATATGATGCCGTTCCAGTAGCAGTGGAATATTACCTGCCAAGTGGCATCCGCATTGCCAACGCTCCTTCTGCTGGCATCTATATTGAACGGATGCATTATGCCGACGGTAAGACAAAGTCACGTATCTGCGCAACCAATCTAAAATAAAATCTTTTCCTGAAAAACACAAAGAAAGAGGTAAACACCCATCATTAGTGTTTACCTCTTTCTCTATGTTATAGGTTTGCCCTTTACAAAGGATGTTGTAGATGCTTCATCTCATGTCCGCCCCACTCGTTATCGTCCACATAGACAAACCCTAACCGCAGATAAAGCTGTTCGGCTTGGGGGTTACCCTTGTCTACAAGCAGTCCGGTGGGTAGGTGAAGCGCTTTCCCTTTCTCGATGGTCGCTCTGAGAAGCTGGCTTGCTATGCCTTGATGGCGATAGTGGTTAGAGACGCATAGTGAGTCGATATATAGTTCGCCCGCAGAAGTCTCGTCAGGTATGCCCGAATAGTCGATACCAAACGTGGTAAGTGCATCGCTGACAAAGGCTTGACGCAGGGTATGCAGGTCTTTGCCATCATAGCTCACGCAGATGCCAGCTATCACTCGTTGATCCGCTTGGCTTGTGTCCACGGCAACGAGCGTGTTGAGGTATGAATATTGTGAAGAAGGCAAACTGATGAGTCGGGTCATCAGCAACCGAAACTCGTCAATGGTGTGGTGAGGTCCCGCAAACCATTGGCAACACTCTAGATTCATAGCTTCCATGATGAGCGGTGCTATCATAGGTGCGTCGCTAGGAAGCGCAGGTTGTATGTGTATCATGATATGAGATAGGAAAGGTTACTTTCTGATGGTAAACTCGAAGCGTAAACCGCCTCCGATATTATTTCTGACGCTGATGCGCCCGCCGTGGAGCAACACCGCATTCTTAACGATAGCGAGTCCCAATCCGGTGCCGCCCATCTTACGGCTACGTCCTTTGTCCACACGATAGAAGCGCTCAAAGAGGCGAGCGAGATGCTCAGAGGATACACCTACACCATTATCGCTGAACACAAACTTCCAGTGGGTCTTGAGATCTGTGGCAGATAGCTCTATCTTGGTGCCCTCGCCGGCATACGCAATAGCATTGTCAGTCAGGTTGCGGAAGATGCTATAGAGCAAACTCCTGGTGCCATCGATGACGATTGCATCATGTAGCTCATTGTCAAAGGTCATCCGTTGCTGTTGTATCTGTAAGGCGGTTTCCTTCTGTATGTTATCTATGAGCTCGTTGATGTTGACCTTTTCGGGTTTCATCAGTTCTGGAGCATCATCCATACGGTTGAGCGTGGAGATGTCGCGGAGCAACGACGTGAGACGCTCGCTCTGCGCATAGCATCGCTTGAGAAACTGGTCTCGTGTGTTGTCGTTGATGTTAGGGTTGTTCAAGATGGTCTCCAGATAGCCTTGTATACTAGCTATCGGCGTCTTGAGCTCATGCGCAATGTTCTGCGTGAGTTGTCGCTTGAGGATGTCTTGCTCCTTTCTTGTGCTTTGTAATCGCTTGTATATCTTGATGATGCGTTCGGCAATCTCACCTAGCTCGTCGTCGGGGAAGTTGGCAAGCGACTCTACCTCCAAGCTCTCGTTGTGATCAGCGCGTGACGCAAACACACTGAGCTTAGCGATGTTCTTACCCAATCGGGATGTATACTGGTAGAGGAAGAAGGTCAGCACCACAATAGCCACCAAAGCAAACCAAAGGAAGTTCTGGTCAGCCTCAAGCGTTTTGATGAGGTTATTGTTGTAGGGTAGGGCCGAACGGATGATGATAGAATCCTTCGGATAATAGGTAGCTGAGTAGAAGTATTCCTGATTGAGCGACTTGCTCATGCGCTCCACCGTCTCACCCGTGCCGTATTTGAGTGCTTGCATCACCTCGGGGCGTGTGGCATGATTGGCAAAGTGGATGTAATCTTTGCTGAAATTGTCAAAGATTACCTTTCCGTTGGGGCGAATCAGCGTCACCCTGACCCCTTGCATGCTATGATCGTCAAGGAACGTATTGAGCACCGCCTCCTGCTTATTGTCTGCATGTAGCAAAGCGGTGTGTATATGACTGTTGTACATCTGCAGCTTGGTCTCTAGATTGTTGATCTTGTACTGCTTCTCTCTGCCATGCTGGAAGAGGATGAAACTGACGGCATACACCAAGAAGATGCTTAGTGTCACAAGGTGCAATCGCTTTCCAAAACTGATTCTTTTAGTCATATACTATATTAATAAAGGTGTGTGTGAAATGTCGCAGCGCGCAGACCGACGGCCTTAGGCGTCAAAGTAATAGCCGAATCCTAGACGAGTGACGATACACTTGGCAAATCGTCCCACCTTCTTACGTAGACGAGTGATGTTGACATCCACCGTGCGGTCAAGCACAAGCACGTCCTTAGGCCAGATGCGGTCAATCAGTTCTTGACGTGAGAAGACACGTCCTTTCTCCGCTAAGAGCAGATGCAGAATCTCAAACTCGGTCTTGGTGAAAGGTATCTCCTCCCCATCTATGCTGACGGTCTTCTTGTCTAGGTTGATTTCCAGCCCTTGATAGTTGATCACCGAATGCTGTTCCTTACCCTGGTCAGCCGTGCGACGTATCACAGCTCTCACTCTGACAAGCACCTCACGGATAGAGAACGGTTTGCTGATATAGTCGTCCGCACCGAGGTTAAATCCAGTAACGGTATCGTTCTCGGTGTCGCGAGCCGTCAGAAAGATGATTGGGATGTGCTTCGTAGCGGGCTTAGCTTTGAGCTTCTGTGCCATTGCAAATCCCGACATGCCCCCCATCATCACGTCTAGCAACAACAGATCATAGTGGAGCAGATCCATTTCCAGTGCTTCCTCGGCTGAGTTGGCGGTGGTCACCTCATACCCTTCGGTCTCAAGATTAAACTTTAAGATCTCACACAGGTCTTGTTCATCATCAACGACAAGTATCCGATTGATTTTCTCTGTCATACATGTTACATTTTAGTTCGATGCAAAGGTAGTGCTATTTTCCATCAATCACCCTTTTTGCGTATTACATTCTTATGACATCTGCACCGCTATTGGTTCCCCCAATCTTCGATAGTCACTTCCTTATCGAATCCGCGTGTCGAATGAAGGCCAAACGTGTAGCGTTCACCTTTGACGAAATGGTAATTCTGAAAGTCGGCTAGCGTGCTGATTTTGTCACCATTGATGCTTGTGATAATGTCTCCCTGTCTGAAGCCTGCCGCATATTGCTTGCTGCGATGGCGTATCGTTCCCACCACGGGACGGCCGTCAATGGGAACATAGGTGATGTCCACTATCTTGTTGCTGACCGTCACGCTATCACCGCCGGTGTATGACCAAAACTTGATGCGCTTGCGTTTGGGGTTGATGACAAACGTGCCATAACGGAGAATCTCTCCGCCAAGACGTGAGTCGCCCTGCGTGGTGAGGGTGTGGATGTCGCGGAAGGAGAAGTTGCCCCAGCCTATACGGTCTAGGCGAATGTAGAACATCAGCGCGTTTTTCTCTGCTCCGAAGCTCCCGATGGCAGTCTGTCCGTTGGTGGTCTCTTCGATGAGGCTCACCACTCTCGCATCTTTGTACCGCTCGGTGTCAAAGCTCTCCTTGTTGAAAGCGTACAGATCCTCTGCACCGGTATCAAAGAGCGTGGGTTCTTCGTGCTTGAGAAACGTGTTGAGTCTGAGGTATGGCACCCAGCGCTCTAACTTATACTTCAGTTCGAAGCCCGGTTCCTTGTCAAAGTAGTGCTTCTTATCAGTCAAGATAAGGTATCCGCGCTTGGTATCTATCTTTGCTTGTAGCCCCTTTTGGAACAGGTCAAAGCCTATGATGCCCTCATAGCGGTATCGTCCCTTGGTTCGTTTCTGTAGGATGCCCTTATAGCCCGTGATGTGCAGATGACCTAAAGTGAAGTCGGGAAAACGCACCATGGGGATAGTGTCGATACCCCCATTGGCATCACGCGTGTCGATGTCGCCTAGCTTCTCGGCATATTCTATCTGCTCTCCTTCGTATAGCACGCCTTGGCTAGAACCCGTATCTAGGTTGAAGAGGTGCTGGCGCCCATTGATGGTAAGCGTGAGATACACCTGGCTGTTCTCATATATAATAGGAATGGTATCAACAAAATCGCTCTTGTCCATCGTGAACGTAGGGTCATAATGGTACATCGAGGACGCTTCTTGAGCCACGCCCGCTCCTCGAATGGCGATCAATGTAAATAGGATCAGTATTGCTTTCTTCCACATAACTTATGGTTTATGTCGTCCACCACTACTTGTTGCTTGTTACAACCTAGTTGTAGGCACTGCAAAGATAGGATAATTTTTCGAAGAAAGACCCCTAGTAGTTGCTTTTTTGCCCACTGAATGAGATAGGAAAGTGTTATGAAAGTGATAAATATTCTTTGGTGTTTTAATGAAAAAGAGTATATTTGCAAAAATTTAGACGGATTCTATGGGAAGCATTGTAGCGTTTTTTAGATTCCAAGCTCCAAAGAACTGTCCGTCATAAATAGACGTTTAACGGTGCGTGTCATCCTCAGAACACGCCTCTAATCATCATTGCTTATGTATACATTCATCATCAGCGTCATCTGCTTGATCCTAGGATACGTCATATACGGAAAGGTTATGGAGCGTATCATGGAACCCGATGCCAAACGGGTAACACCCTGTTACAGCATGCAAGATGGGGTAGACTATACCCCTATGCCCACCTGGAAAGTGTTTCTCATACAGTTTCTCAACATTGCGGGTACGGGTCCTATCTTCGGAACCATTCAGGGCATCTTGTTTGGTCCTTCTGCTTATTTCTGGATAGTGTTGGGATGTATCTTCGGAGGTGCCGCTCACGACTATATGGCAGCAATGATCTCGCTCAAGCGCAATGGTGCTTCGCTGCCCGAGATGGTCGGTGACGAGATGGGCAACGTGGCACGTAACGCTCAGCGGTATCTGGCTTTGCTGCTGATGATACTGGTTGTGGCTGTGTTTGTCAAGACACCAGCTGGCTTGCTTGCCAATCTGACCAATGGGATGGTTCTTGATGATACCTATATGTTCTGGGTTGTGGTGATATTTGTCTATTACCTGCTTGCCGCAACGTTACCTATCAATAAGATTATAGGTAAGATCTATCCTGTGTTTGGCGTGATTCTTATCTTCATGGCGGTGTGCATCCTTGTGGGTGTCTTCACGCATAGCGGTACAAAGATACCCGAGATCACTGAAGCCTTTGAGAACCATTACCCAGGAGGAGCTCTCCCCGTGTTCCCATGCCTATGTATCACCATTGCTTGTGGTGCGGTAAGTGGCTTCCATGCCACGCAAAGTCCGATGATGGCACGCTGCCTCAAGAACGAGCGTCAAGCCAAACGCGTGTTCTATGGTGCTATGATCACAGAGGGCATCATTGCTCTGATATGGTCAGCTGCCGCATTGCAGTTTGCCAACGAACTGCAAGTTGTCGGCAACACACCTTACGAGAAGATCTATAACGCCATGCTGGATAGCAACGGATCGCTCAATCCAGCCATCTTTGTCAATCATATCTGTAACAGCTGGCTAGGTTCCTTTGGTGCCGTGCTTGCCATCCTAGGTGTGGTTATCGCTCCTATCACCACGGGTGACACCGCCCTACGTTGCGCCCGCCTTATCCTAGCGGATATGTTTAAGGTCAAACAAAACAAGGTCATCAAGCGTTTGCTGCTCTGTTTACCAATCTTTGCGCTCAGCGTGGTGTTGTTGTTCGTCAAGTTTGACGTCCTTTGGCGCTACTTCGCTTGGTTCAATCAGACCTTCTCTATCTTCACCTTCTTTACCATCGCCATCTATCTAGCCAAGCGTCATAAGCCCTATATGGTGTCTATTCTGCCCGGAATGTTCATGGTGGCGGTGTGCGTGTCCTACCTTTGTGTGGACCAATATTGCTTCAACCTAGGTCAGCAGATGGCTCTCTGGGTAGGCGTAGGTTGCGCCTTTGCCACCCTTGTGTGGTTCCTCGTTTGGAAGAAGCGTTGCATCAGCTAAACCTAAGCTGCGAAATATCACCTCCCCTCTAGTGTCTGTTGCCACCCACGCGGTTATGCTCGTATGGGTGGCAACAAGCGTTTCTGTAGGTTCTGTCAGTTGTTCGTTGCTCTTTGTTCTTGATAGATTGCTTCTTTTGTCTTATCATCGAAGCCGAATGACAAGGCAACGAAGCCCCTTTGAGAACCTAAAATAAATTATTTTTGGATAAAAATCAATTTAATTTTCTCCCAAAATCAATTTATTTTTCATTCCAATCCCACCTCCATCGTATCCTAAGAGGTATGGTTTGACCTTTCATTAAAGCCTTTTCCGGCATCCCACACCTACACCATTGCTCTGCCACGCAAAGCCGCTGCAATGATAACAATGCCCTCTAAAGGTCCGAAATGTCCTTGAATAATCGTTATTAAAGGTTAAATCGCTGGTTAATCAATGTTAAAATCGGGGGGGGTGAAATGGAAAGTGTAACTTTGCAAGTTGTTATGTACGACGCCGTGGATGACCTTGCGCACGCACATAGAAACCTTCTGTGTAGCTGACGGATGTATCTGTAGTTAGCGTGTAGCGTTGTCAACCATGCTGCGAGGCTCAAAATCTATTAAATAAACGTTTCTGCAAATAATGAAGGATATTGCTATATTTGGCGCCGGGGGATTTGGCCGTGAGATAGCTTGTATGATCAGACGAATCAATGAAGCTTCGGAAGAACCTCAATGGAATTTTATCGGATTTTATGATGATAACCCAGCGCTTGCTGGAAAGATGATTTCGCACTTAGGTAAATGTCTTGGCGGAAGTGATGAACTGAATAAGGTAACCTCGTCGCTATCGGTTGCCATTGCCATAGGTTCACCTCGTGTGGTGAAACTGGTTTCTGAAAAAATCACAAACCCCAACATCAGTTTTCCCAATTTGTTTGCACCCACCGTGCGCTTCAATGATCCTGACTCGTTTAAGATAGGTCGAGGCAACATTGTGCAGGATGGTTGCTCCTTCTCTTGTGATGTGACAGTGGGCGACTTTAATATGCTCAATGGTTCAATAGTGCTAGGACATGATGCCAAAGTGGGCAGTTACAACGCATTTATGCCTAATATCCGCATATCGGGCGAGACCACTATAGGCAATCTCAACTTCTTTGGTGTTGGCTCAATCGTGCTTCAGCAGCTACGCATCGGTAACAATGTCCATTTAGGACCAGGTAGCGTGCTGATGACGAAGCCCAAGGATGGATGTCTGTATATGGGCAATCCTGCCAAGAAAACCGTTTTTTAGGCTGACAAAGCGTGATGCGTACATGTTCAATCAGCCTTTTTAAGATAAGATTTAACTAATTTATAATATATAAAACAATGAAAACATTAGACGAATTTGTGGCTCTCTTCGCAGAGCAGTTTGAGGATACGCCAGCTGAAGAAATCACTGCATCTACCGAATATCACAATCTTGATGAGTATTCATCACTGATTGCCTTGTCTATCATCGCTATGGTGGATGACGAGTTTGATGTGACGCTAAAGGGAGATGATATCCATAACAGCAAGACGGTAGCCGACTTGTATGCTTTGGTAGAAAAGAAAGCGTAACGATGGCATTCCTCCAATTCAATAACCTGCGTATTGCAGGGTTGGCAAGTGGTGTTCCTGAGAACATCGAACCAGCCGTTTCCACTACGGACAAGTATGACGCTGACGAGTTTTCTAAGAGTACGGGCGTCATCGAAAAACGCTTCTCCAATGCCTTCACGGCTTCGGATATGTGTCAAGCTGCTGCTGAGCAGCTCCTCACAGACCTTGGTTGGGAGCGTAGCGAGGTGGGTGCGCTGGTCTTCGTTTCGCAGACACCCGATTATATCTTACCCGCTACATCATGTATCCTGCAAGATAAGCTAGGCTTATCCAAAGAGTGCATGACCCTAGATATCTCTCTAGGATGCTCCGGATGGGTGCATGGACTGGCTACAATAGCCGGTCTTATGACGTCTGGGGGGGGGGTACGCAAAGCTTTGTTGCTAGCGGGAGACGGGCGTAAGCATGCTTACGAAGAGCCGGATCAGCTCTTCGGTATGGCAGGTACAGCTACCGCAATAGAATACAAAGAAGGTGCGGCACCCATGAGCTTCCACTTTGGCACAGATGGCAGTGGATATGATGCCATCATCCGTCCTGTAGGAGGCACGCGCAACCAAGTGACAGCTGACGATCTGAAACCCGTTATGTGTGAAGACGGCCGTATGCGTCACAACTTCCAAACCCGCATGAAAGGAATGGACGTGTTTGCCTTTGCCATCACCACCGCTCCAAAGAGCATTAAGAGGCTCGCGGCAACCTATGAGAAGGAACTTGACAGCGTCGACTACTTCGTTCTTCATCAAGCTAACAAGATGATCAACGAGAAGATACGCACCAAGCTCAAGCAACCCACGGAGAAGTTTCCTTACAGTATGACCCACTTTGGTAACACTTCCTCTGCTTCTATTCCTCATACCATCGTTACGGAGCTAGCACAACCGCTCAGTCAGAAGACCACTCCTGTGTCATTGATAGGATGTGGATTTGGCGTTGGCTTGTCTTGGGGAACAGTCAACTTTGAATTGGATCACCCCGTTATCAGTAAACTAGTAGAACTATCATGAACCCAACATACAATCCCTTCCAGCTGACAGGCAAAACCATCCTGGTCACGGGTGCATCGTCTGGCATAGGGCAGTGTACAGCTGTTGAGGCAGCCAAAATGGGCGCATATGTGCTCTTGTCGGCTCGCGACGAACAGCGCCTACAAGCTACGCAAGAGATGATCAGCGCTCAAGCAGAAGCTGAAAGCACGATTATCGAAGCTGATCTCACCAATGGCGAACAACTGGAACGCTTGGTGGAGCAATGCCCTAAGCTTGACGGACTGATGCTTTGTGCCGGTCGTGGACTGACCTTGCCCATTCAGTTTGCCACCCGTGAGAAGTTTGATGAAATCTTTGAGGTGAATTTCTACGCACAGGTGGAGTTGTTGCGATTGTTATATAAGAAAAAGAAACTCACCAAGAACGCCTCAGTGGTGATTATCGCCTCTCTTGGTGGTACGCAAGTGTTCAGTGGAGGCAATGGTATCTATGGTGCTTCTAAGGCTGCGCTCAACTCAGTGATGAAGTTTGCCGCCAAAGAATTTGCCCAGCGTAAGGTGCGCGTCAATAGTATTTGCCCTGGAATGGTAGATACGCCATTGATTCATCGTGGTACGGTAAGCGAGGAACAGCTTGCCGCTGATCAAAAGCGCTACCCCTTGGGCAGGTATGGACGCCCTGACGACATTGCTCATGCAGCCATATACCTATTGTCTGACGCTTCGTCATGGCTCACCGGGCAATCGCTGGTGATTGATGGAGGTGTGTCTATCAAATAAAGAAACAAATGGATATAAAAGAAAAGGTGAAAACCATCATTGCCGAATGCCTCGGCTCTTCTGCTGATACGATAGCTTGTGACCAAGATTTGTATCAGATGGAAGGCTTCGACTCTATGCGCAACGTGCTCATTTTGGCTCGCATAGAAGAAGCTTTTGACATTTTGGTACCCGAAGACGATATCTTTGATATTGCTACGGTGAATGATTGGATAAGCGAGGTGGAGAAACTAAAGGCAAACTAAGACGATTTGGAAAAGTTGAAGCATAGCGTGTTGCTTCGCTCGGTAATGAACCATGCGCAGCAACAGCCCCACAAGGTTGCCATCATCCTAAATGGGCAACCAGTAACGTATTCGCAGTTATGGGGATACGTCCTAGGTGCAGCCTTGCAGTTGCAGGAAATGGGCGTAATGCCGCATGACCGCATCGTGTTGATGGCCGATAAGTCGTTAGAGTACATTTCCGTTTATTTGGCTTCCCATGTTGTGGGGTGTGTCAACGTGCTTGTTGACCCTAAGTCTACAGCCGAACGGTTAAGCTATATCGTATCTCAGACACAACCTAGGTTATGTCTGGGTTGCAGCGTTGACCATTATCAGTCCCATTCCTATGCCGAAATAGATTTGGGACATACCCCTTTAACGATTGATGCTGCACCCGATCTTGCCGAAACGGATATCGCTGAGATCTTGTTCACCACCGGAACCACCGCGCAACCTAAGGGATGTTGCCTTTCTTATGCCAATATTTGTGCATCGGCAACCAATATCAATCAATACATCAAGAACACATCAGAGGATGTAGAGTTGTTGGCGCTACCCTTGTGCCATAGCTTTGGGATGGGACGTCTGCGTTGTAACCTCATATTAGGTGCTACAGTGGTGGTTCTTCCCAGTTTTGCCGATGTGCGCTTGTTTATCAAGAGCTTTGACGCTTATCCTATAACAGGTTTTGCCGTAGTGCCTTCTGCTTGGGCATATATCCGCAGAGTGAGCGGCAAACGTATTGTGCGTTATGCTGATCGTATAAGGTACGTTGAGATAGGAAGCTCCTCTATGCCGCTTGAAACAAAGGAGGAGATGGCACAGCTCTTTCCTGACACGCGGCTATGCATGCATTATGGATTGACTGAAGCATCACGTAGTTGTTTCATCGAGCTCCATGATGCAGCCCATCGCACGTCAGTGGGTCGTGCCGTGTGTGACCAAGTGGATATTCATATCTGCAATGCTGAAGGCACTTGCCTTCCCGATGGCGAGTGCGGAGAGATATGCGTCAAGGGCAATATGGTCATGTCACGTTACCTTAATGCCGAACATACGCATCATGCTTTCTTCGGCGATTATTTCCGCACGGGCGATTTGGGTTACGCTTCGCAAGGTTATGTCTACCTGGTAGGTAGAGAAAAGGAGATTATCAACGTCGGAGGCAAGAAGGTTTCGCCCTCTGAGGTTGAGGATGCAATCATGGCTTTGGGCGTGGGCGATTGTGTATGCGTGCCTATGGCCGACCCTAAAGGAATATTGGGCGAACTGGTCAAGTGCTACGTTAAGCGTGATTCCACTACCTTAACGTTTGCCGAGATAGCCCAAAAGCTGAGCGGACAAATCGAATCCTACAAGCAACCAGTGGCTTATGAATGGATAGAACAGATTCCAACGACCGAGTCTGGCAAGAAACAACGAATCAAACTCAAAGGATAATGGCTTTCTTAACAATAGAACATGTACAGATAGCAGGCATCACGGCTTGCGTTCCACCTACAGTGGAAGAAAATATCAGTTTGCCTATCTTTAAGGATGAGGCTGAAGCCAAGAAGGTAATAGCCTCTACAGGAATAGAACGCAAAAGGATAGTGAAACCCGGTTTCACCGCAAGTGACCTCAGTTATCAAGCTATCGAGTCGTTGCTTGCTGACCTGCAATGGGCGTCCGATTCGGTGGATGTGCTCATATACGTCTGCACCTCACGCGACTATATAGCCCCAATCACCTCAGCCATCTTGCAAGATCGTCTGCATCTGCGCAATGATTGCTATTGCCTTGATTTGCCTTTGGGCTGCTCGGGATGGGTATATGGTATGAGTACGTTGGCTTCTTTGTTAAGCAGTGGACAGTTTAAGCGCGGCCTCTTGGTATGCGCCGAGACCAATTCGCTCAACCGATCGGCTAAAGATAAGACCGTGAAGCCGCTCTTTGGTGACGCAGCCACGGTTACAGCGTTAGAGTTTGATGCTGCTTGGGACAAAGCTTTGCAGTTTGAGTTTGGCGTAGATGGTAGCGGCTACAAGGCGGTTTGGACCCAATATGGTGGTATGCGCTATCCTGCTACTACAGAGTCGGTAACCGAACAGGAGGTCGAACCTGGTATTATACGCAAAGGAACCGATATGGTGGTCAATGGTATGGATGTCTTTGCATTTGCTATCAAGGTGCCACCACGATCGTTAAGCCAACTGATAGACCACTTCCAGATAGATACTGAGCAGGTAGACTATCTCTTTTTGCACCAAGCCAACAAGTATATCGACGAACGTATACGTAAGAAGATAGGGCTATCAGCGTCCAAAGTGCCTTATTGTCTGCACGATTTTGGCAACACCAATAGTGCTTCCATACCTTTGGCAATGGTCGCATGCAAGGCCAACGAACTGATGCAGGGTACGTATGAGTGTTTAGGATGTGGCTTTGGTGTAGGACTAGCATGGGGATCAATACATTATTATATAAAGGATTTGCGTGCTTGTCGTCTCTTAACGTTCGATTATACACAAGATTGTCATAAAGAAAAGTAAGATGTCTATCCTTTCAAAGTCTCTCACGGTGCTGAGATATTGTAAGCAAAGTTGCGCAAATAGTGCCTACGTAAAGCAAAGAACGCATCAAAATCGTATGCGCATCGCCCTCGATCTCATCTACTGCTTTGTACGATATGGGCACGATTTCAATGATTATTGCACGTTTCAACTTTGGAATAAGTCGTCCGCAGAACGTGATTCGTATATCTCTTTTCGCCGAAACGATGTGTTAAGCACCTTGATGAGCACTCCCGCTATTCATCAGCTCTTCTTAGACAAGGCACGTTTCAATCAGCGTTTTGCAGCTTATATGCAGCGCCGATGGTTTATTCTTGGTAAGGAAGAGGTCTCGGTGGAATCCTTTGTGCGTCAGTGCAACAAGGTAATAGTAAAGCCACTGTCCGATTATGGTGGGCATGGCGTGTTCTCCATCACTGCTGGCGAGCCATCGTTTGCAGACAAAGTACGTGCGGTGAAGTCTGGAATGATTGTGGAAGAATGCATTCAGAACTCTGACAACATCAAGCGGATAGCTCCTGGCTCTCTCAATACGATACGCGTGGTGACCGTGATTGACCATGACGGCGAGCTACATATCGTGGCAGCACTTCTCCGAATGGGTAATGGCACGGCTCTAACGGACAATTACCACAACGGAGGTATGGCGTGTCCGATAGATTTGGAACGTCGTTGCTTGACTCGATATGCCTATGGAATGGACAACAAACGATGGGAGATACATCCTTTCTCACGCATAACCTTTGAGGGATATGCGCTTCCCGAGATTGATGATTGCTTACAGATGGTTCGCTCTCTTGTAAGAGAAGAACCCGCTGCACGTTATGTTGGTTGGGATTTTGCCGTCATTAATCATAACGGAGAGAACAAGGTAGAACTCCTAGAAGCCAATATCCCACCAGGTGAGGATATTACCCAAATAGCCACGGGAAAAGGAATATGGTATGATATGCTTAAATGGAAGTAACGATGAATAAGACAATAACATTAAATAATGGGGTAGAAATGCCTCAAGTGGGCTTGGGAACATTTCTCATCCCTAAGGAAAACCTAGGGCGTACCATAGCAGAAGCTTACGAGATGGGGTATCGTCAGTTTGATACGGCATGGCGTTATCACAATGAAGCCGACATTGCAAAGGCGTTAAAGGATAATGGCATTCACCGCGAAGATGTTTTTATTACCACAAAGGTTAATGCGGATGCGTTGTTCTACTTTGGTTATTGGTATGGAAAACACACTATCTTCAATGTGCGCAACTTCAAACCCGTAATGAAAGCGGTTCTAGAATCGTTTGAAAACCTCCAAACCGACTATATAGACCTATTCCTTGTACATTGGCCTTGGCCTATTTATCGCAAGATGTACAAAGCGCTCACTACCTTGTACCATCAACAACGTATCAGAGCTATTGGCGTATGTTCGTGCTTACCACCTCATATTGAGGCGCTAGAACAGGTGTCTGATGTGATACCTGCAGTCAATCAGTTTGAGATTAGTCCTCTGAATACACAGAAATCCCTTATCCAATACTGTCAGAAACGTGGCATCACGGTAGAGGCAATGAGCACTTTCAGCCACTTTCGGTCCAATGCTGTGCGCCCCGAAATTATCAATAATCCTGTTATTGCTCCTATTGCTGCCAAATATGGCAAAACCATTCCGCAGGTCATCTTGCGATGGTTGGTGCAACAAGGTATTGCTATTATCCCGAAGACATGGGAAACCAACCATCTTCGTGAGAACATAGATTTATTCGATTTTAGTCTTACTAGTGAGGAAATGAGTATCATCGATTCGCTTGATCGTGGACAATTCCTCAATTATAATCCCTATTCGTCATTGGCACGACTTCCAAAATCCATTCGGAATTGGAAGGGATTCTAAGTTAAATAGGGGTAGATAAACCATTTCTCAATCCTTTTTTGTACTTTTGCGCCATAGTCAGCTGATTATACTGATGGCGCAAAAGCATATAGGCGTGGCTTCACATGAAAAAGAATAGTTCATGGCTGACACCAATAGATTGTGAAATGGAACAACATCGGCATTATGTAGATGCCTTTTCCTCTTTTGTTTTGCCTTGTATTATGTTGGCGGATAAACTCAATGATAGGTATCCTTGGCTTCGGTAGCATAGGGTATAATAATGAATATTCTGCTTGAAGCTGATGGAAACGTTTATGACAGACTCTTTTATATAAACTAATGAAAAGACAATACCTATTTCTTTTGCTTTCGTTGCTTGCACTTCCAACGATGGCACAGATCAAGCTAGATGCGCATAGCGCAGTGACGATGGCTCGTATGCGTACCGCACTGAATGCAAAACGTAGTGCGGCGCCCGTAGGACAGAACGTGGCGTCACCCGAAATCTCCGTGATGGTGCAGATGAAGCCTAGCCATGCACCTTCAGAAATCAGCTTTGAAGGTGCAGAGGTCAAAGCGGTGCGTGATGAGTTTGCGGTGGTTACACTCCCTTTCGACTCCCTTCAACGTCTCTCTGACGTACCAGGTGTGAAGACAATAAGCTATACCATGGAGGCGCATCCATGTCTAGAGAAGGCCAATGAGGATACAGGAGCCGATAAGGTGCATGCCGGAACAGACCTTAACCAGCCTTATACGGGTAAAGGAGTGGCTGTGGCAGTGCTCGACTCATGGTTTGATCCCAATCATCCGATGTTCCGTGACCCAGCAACGGGCAAGAGTAGGGTGAAGATGTTTATCACACCATCGGGCAAAGTGCTTGATACGCCTGAGCAGATGGAAGCCTATAATCCCGGTGAGGAGGTGTTCGACCACGGCACCCATGTGACCGGTATCGCGGCAGGTGCCTACGATGACGGAACGTTTACGTGTCGCGGAGTGGCTACGGGTAGCGATATCTTGATGGCAGAAAGCACAAATGAGTCAGCCGATTTTATGCTTTTGGTAGAGAAGCTCGTTAGTTACAGCAAGGAACACCATGAGCCTCTTGTTATCAACATGTCTTATAAGACAGTTGGTGGTGCTCATGATGGCTCCAATCCCATTGCAGCTTACATAGACCGCGTGAGCGAAGCAGGTGATGCCGTGTTCTGTTTGGCGGCAGGTAACGAAGCCCTCTACCCATGTGCGCAGCACATGACATTCGCTGAGGAAGGTCAAGAGATGAAGGCTATTCTTGATGAATATGAAGGAACAGCCTTTGAAGTGTGGTCCATAACAGGTGAACCATTCGATACAAAGGTTGTTATTGTTGACACCATAGCTAAGCAAGTGGTCTATACGCTTCCCGTGGTGGAGAACGAATCCACCAGCTATTCGTCTGAAACCGATGCAGAATTGGCAAAGTATGTGACGGGAAACTTTGAAGTTATGGGCGTAGTAGACTCAAGCAGTAGTAAGTATTATGTATTCATCGGGATAAGTTATGGTATGCAAGTCAATGATAGGTCTCGTTATGCGTTGGGCTATATCGTCACAGGACATAAGGGGCAAGAGGTGTTGGCCAATAGTTTTATGACGCCACATTTTGTTAGTGGTGGAATGGAAGGTTGGGGCGAAGGTGCTACGACCGGCGGTACGGCAAACGACTTTGGTAGCGGAACCGAATCCATAGTGGTGGGGTCATATACCACGAAGGATTGTAGCGTCTTTGGTGATGGCACGTCTTATACGCTCAAGTCAGAATACGACTTGGATGATGTCTGCGGAGACGTGTCCTCGTTCAGCAGTTATGGCACCTTCTGCACGGGTCGTTCCTATCCTCATATCCTTGCTCCTGGATGTCTTATCGAGTCGTCCCTGAACACATTCTATATGGAAAATCCCGATGTGGAACATATGCCTTATAGCCATTCGGTCGTTGTGGATGGCCGCACCTACTATTGGATGGAGACCTACGGCACCTCGATGTCCTCTCCCTACATGGTGGGCACCGCCGCACTATGGCTCGAGGCTGATCCCACGCTTACCGCTCGTGAGATACGTGACATCGCTATGACCACTGCGCGCCGCGATTCTTTTATTGTCAATGCAAAGATTCCGGAGCAGTGTGGTGCTGGTAAGCTCGATGTATATGCCGGACTGAAGAAGGTGCTTGAGCGTGTAGCGGCAAGCATGAAGCATATTGATGCAGACAAACGATTAGTTTGGCGTGCCACAACAGGTGGTTATGAGTTTTTCTCGGCAGGTGCTACATCACTCTCAGCTGCGGTCTACAATATGCGTGGCGAGGTGGTGATGCGTTCCCGTGCGGCTGGCGATAGCCTCGTGCTCTCCACTGCTGACCTGCCTCATGGGGTTTATGCCGTGAGCCTCTCGGACGGAAGCACAGTGCATACGGTGAAGATTGCACAATAATCGGCTTCTTATTACACCTTAATCATATCATCCCTTAAGATCTTTCATGGTCTATCACAAGACCGGCAGAGATGGATAGCATTCCGTCTCTGCCGGTCTTGTGATTTAACACGTCTTTTGTATAATCGTTGTATATGGTTGCGCGAATGGTGACAAATATGCAGATAATGGAAAATAAAACCAAATAAGTCGCAAATTATTTGTATCTTTGCAAACGTGTAACGGTATAATAATACATCAAAACGATGACTAAAAGACAACGGAAGCATTTCTCTTTGCTTCTAATATTGATTGTAGTGCTAGGTGTGGCACTTCTTTTTGTAGCGTGTCCAGGGCGTAAACACAAGGTGGTGAGCCAGCGTGCCGATCTTCGCGGCGCCGTTGTTGGTGTCCAGCTAGGTACGATAGGTGACACGCGTGTGACGTCATTGGAGAGTGATGGGAGTGGCACACGTGTGGAACGATACAACAAGACGGGTGACGCCATCCAAGCATTGCTTCAAGGAAAGGTAGATGCTGTGGTGGTAGACGAGCAGCCAGCCAAGGCTTTTGTGGCTCAAAATCCTACCTTGCGCATCTTGCCACAGGCATACGGAAAGGAAGAATATGCCTTCTGCGTGGCTAAAGAGCAACCCCAACTGGCTCAACGCATCAACGCAGCCATCACCAAGCTCCGCACTGATGGTACGCTTGACCGCATCATCAGTGATCATCTGCAGGGCGGAAAGCACGTGGCTTATTCGCCAAAGAACACGTCAGGCCCTATGCTTACGATTGCGACCAACGCTACGTTCCGCCCCTATGAGTACTATGAAGGGGGGCAAATAGTGGGAATAGACATTGATATCATGCGTGCTATTGCCGATGAACTAGGTATGCAAACACAGGTAGAGGACATGGAGTTTGATGCCATCATCACCTCGGTGCAGACCGGCAAGACCGATGTAGGGGCAGCAGGACTCACCGTGACGCCCGATCGTGCTCGCAACATCACGTTTACCGTGCCTTATGCCGCTACGCGACAGATGATTGTGGTGGCAAAGAACGGAGCCGGTGCAGTGAGCGGGCAAGGGATAGGGGAGAAGTTTCGTGCCAACTTCATCACCGATTCGCGTTACCTCTACCTTGTACAGGGATTGGGCAACACGCTGCTCATCGCCTTCTTTGCGATGATTATCTCCATGCTTCTAGGCACCGCCATAGCCATTGTGCGCTTCACACATGATGCCACAGGTGAGTTGGGGTTCTTCAATGCCTTAGCCCGACTGTTCCTTATGGTGATTCGTGGCACACCTACGATGGTCCAACTGCTCATTATCTATTATGTGGTCTTTGCTTCGGCTGACGTGAGTAAGGTGCTTGTGGCTATCGTAGCCTTCGGTATCAACTCCTCCGCCTACCTTGCTGAGGTGATTCGCTCGGGGCTTGTAGCCGTGGATCGTGGGCAGATGGAAGCAGGACGTAGCCTCGGACTCACCCACACCCAGACCCTCACCCATATCCTTCTGCCGCAGGCTTTCCGCAATGTGTTGCCCGCAATGGGCAATGAGTTTATCACCATGCTCAAGGAAACGTCCATCAGCGGCTACATCGGCTTGGCCGATCTCACGAAAGGCAGCGACATCATACGTTCGCTGACCTATGATGCCATCATGCCTCTTGGGGTAGTGGCGCTAATCTATTTCATCCTTGTGGCGGTGTTATCATCAGGAGTGACCCGCCTAGAAAAACATCTTGCAAAGCATGACAAATAGCAATCCCTTGCTCCGTGTGGAGCATCTCAGCAAATCCTTTGGCGCCCACATGGTGCTGCGTGACATCAATACCACCATCTCCCAAGGCGAAGTGGTGGCTATCATCGGTCCTTCGGGTTGTGGCAAGAGCACCTTTCTGCGCTCGCTCAACCTCCTGGAGCCCCCCACGTCAGGTCAGATCTTCTTTGAAGGAACCGATCTCACCTCTGAAGATGCCGACATTGACCGCATGCGTCAACGTGTGGGCATGGTGTTCCAGCAGTTTAACCTCTTCCCCAACATGACCATCCGTCGCAACATCACCCTTGCCCCTACGCTCCTAGGGCAGCAGACCGAGGCTGAAGCCAATGCCACCGCCGAAGCCTTGCTCAAGCGAATAGGTTTGCTGGACAAGGCAGATATGTTTCCTACGCGCCTCTCGGGTGGACAGAAGCAACGTGTGGCGATAGCACGCGCCTTGGCGATGAAGCCCGATGTGCTTCTCTTTGATGAGCCTACGTCGGCGCTTGACCCCGAGATGGTCAGTGAGGTGCTTACGCTGATGCGTGAGGTGGCTGCTTCGGGCATGACGATGGTGGTGGTAACGCATGAGATGGCATTTGCCCGTGAGGTGGCATCACGCATCCTGTTCTTTGATGGCGGCAAGATAGCCGAAGAGGGCACCCCCTCCGAGATCTTCTCCAATCCGCAGTCGCCTCGCTTGCGCGACTTCCTTCGTATCGCCTAAAGAGGGAAAAATGATGTTATAGGTGCAAAAAATCTTGCCCAAGTGATGTATTCTTCAAAATAGTTGTACATTTGTGCCTGAAACAAGTCAAATCAAAAACAACTATACGATGAATCGAATCTTATCTATCATCATCTTGGCGCTGATGGCTTCTGCCCATCATGCCGTAGCCAACGACGGTGTCTACTTCACCAATGGCAACTTTCTCATCCCCGTCGCAGAGACCGACATCTCTGCAGCAAGGGAGGTGCTCACTATCACTATCGGTAGAGATAGCTTTGCTACGGTGGACGTCTATTATGAGTTTCAGAACAATGGCGCGCCCAAAACCGTCAAGATGGCCTTTGAAGCCAAGTCGCCATACAATGACGGCGCACCGCTCAACCGCAAAGGGGTACACCCTCACATCTGCGATTTCACGGTCAATATGAATGGTAAGCCCTTGAGTTACTCTAACGGTGTGGTCGCTTTCGCTTGGCAGAACGATGAGCTTGTCAGTGATCACAAGTGTCTAGACCTTAATAAGTGGAAAGGTTTTAACGAAGTGCCCGATACCATAGCTATGGGTGACGACGCACTTTACAATCCCGAACTGGATAGCGTCACCACCTATGGCTATGCTTACTACTTTGAAGCACCATTCCAAACGGGGCTCAATGTGGTGCATCACACCTATCGTTATCGCATGAGTTTCTCGGTAGACACAAAGTTTTCTATACCTTATTGGCTCACGCCTGTCACACGTTGGGCCAACCATCAGGTAGACCACTTCACGCTGTGCATCAAGACCGAAGCACCTACCGAGCTATGTATCTCTGACGAGGTGTTCCGAGCAGCCCCATTCGTCTCTTCCGCTGGTAGTGAGATCTATCATCTTCAGTCAGCTTATGGGCCCACTATGGCTTTCGCCACGCTTTTCCCTGAAGACTCTATCACCTGGCATTGTCAAAACTTCAGTCCTGCCACCGATATGTATATCTACTCGCCCTCCTGGGGTATGGATAGCAAGGTGCGCCAGTATCAGATGAGCAGCCAAGTGGTGATAGATGCTCAAGGCAACAAGTATCGTTACCTTGCTGACTGCGACGACAGTTACTTTGTGTCCGTACAAGACTATTGTTTGATCAAGAAAGCAGGCTGCCGTATCGTCGACTATTCGGCCGAAAAGGGTCAAGGATGGCTCACTATCAATACCGACAATGCCCAGCGGGTCAATGTGCGCCAGCGCCCCACGACCAAGAGCCCTGTGGTATGTAAGATAAGCGCCCAGGAAGGCGAGTTGCCCGAGTGCTATCGTTGCCTCGGCTTGGTCACCACTAGCTCCGATGGCTATCTATGGTTTAAGGTTAAGGTCAATGGCAGGGTAGGTTATGTGCGTCAAGATCTCATGGTATGGGATGCGCTCTGCACCTATTGATACCTTGTTTTAGGCTTTATCGCCTTGCATTAGCTATGCTATCATAACCCCATAGCACCCCTTTCAGATTGATTCTAAGGCTCTCTTGGTCTTAGAATCAATTTGTTTTTCAGCAAAAATTAAATTATTTTTTCCACAAAATCAATTTATTTTTCTGTCCCAGCTCGCTTCCTTCACCTTCTATTAGCGCCTCCTTCGGTTTATCGATAAGCCTCATTAGCTTATCGGTTAGGTTTCGTATGAAGAAGAACGGAATACAAAATATTACCCAAAGGTAAGTTACCCAAAGGTAATATCTTGTTATTGTTAGCACTGCAACGTATTCATTGGGGAGGAAAAACTTTTTTTTGAAAAAAATATGGAGGCAGATTTTACTTTATCCTTTTTATCGGGTCATATAGATGTAGCGTCCATTTGAAAGAGCTCAATGATGATGACAATACAACGGCAGAAGTAGACGCAAGCGCAAAGCACACTGCTTCTGGAAAGATAAGAAAAAGAATAGAAACTAAAGCGTAAGATTATGAAGATAGATATGAAGATAAAGAAAGCGACGCTCATTGGCTTGATAACAATGATTGGTACCACAGCCTTTGCACAACATAGACACCACCCAGTGCCTCGTCACAGTGGTCCGGCTGTCGTGGTAGTTGATCGCCCAGCAACATTCTCACACATTAGCAACCGCTTAAGCAAGAAAGACCGCCTTAACATGGCTTTGGCATATCTGAAGAGCAACAAGACGCTGAGCATCTCAAAGTATAGCAAGATGACCGGACTGAAACGTGCCACTGCTGAAGCAGAGCTAGATGCATTTGCTATGAATAAGAACAACCCTATCAAGATGATTATGAATGGTAAGAAGAAACAGTATGTAGTATGATGATAGAGGATAAAGATATCATTAAGGCTCTTCGGCAAGGATCCGAAATGGGTTTTCGGCTCTTGATGCAGAAGTATAAGCGAGCAATCTATTGGCACATTCGCCGATTGGTGGTAGCACATGACGATGCACAAGATGCCACACAGGAAGCCTTTATCCGGATTTTCCGTTCCTTCGATAAGTGCAGAGACGACCAGTCTTTCCGTGGATGGGTCTTCCGAATAGCTACCAATGAGGCCCTCCGACTGATTGAATCACGAAAGCAGAACCAAGTGTCGTTGGAGACTGACGATAATGGGACTAATCGTATCATGGCCGATCAATATGTGGATTACACCGACTTGGAAGCCGTGAAACTGCAACAAGCCATCCTCTCATTACCCACCAAGCAACAAGCTACATTCAACCTCCGCTATTATGACGAGCTTAGCTACGAGGATATTGCGGAAGCGATAGGCTCCACTCCCTCTGCGGTGAAGATGAACTACCATCTTGCGAAGGAGAAAATTATCAAATACATGAACTCAAACGACTAAAAACAATCATTATGAACAACGGATCAGATCTCGATAACATCGGAAAACGTATGCCTTATACCACGCCGGAAGGATTCTTCGATAACCTTGAAGAGGATATCTGGAAGGAGGTTAAGACCCAGCTGCAAGCAAAAGGCAACGATGATGCCGATTCGCCAAAGCCACAACCAGCCGAGCGAAAGACATCCCGACGGCTCATTCTTATGCGGAGCATCATGGCTGTGGCAGCCTCTATAGCCTTGGTGTTTGTCGTGAATATGAGTTTTTTCAAGACCGACGATGCTTCTATCGAGGACGTAGACCAAGCTTTCAGTCAGCTCACCACGGACGATCAGACATATCTGCTGAGCGTTTATCAAGAAGATGTCTTTATCAATGAATAAGCCCACAAGAGTATAATCATATAAAAAGGAAGAGATTATGAAATATTTAATCAGAACATTCGTTATCGCAATCATGATGATTGCATCGTGTGTCACCATTTCTGCACAGCAGAACAAGCCACATCGTCCTAACCAGAAGCAGCAGATGTCACGTGAGCAGCTCGCTGAGGTTCAGGCTAAGCATATCGCGCAAGAGCTAGCGTTTAGCGATGCCGTCACCGAAAGGTTTGTCAAGACCTACTGCAACTACCAAAAGGAGATTTGGGCACTAGGCCCTCGCAAGCGTCCTAACAAGCAAGGAGCGTCTGAGCAAGAGAACGAGGAGCGTATCAAGGAACGCTTTGCCATGAGCGAGAAGATTCTGAACATTCGTCAGAAGTATTATAAGGAATACTCTAAGTTTCTCACCCAATCACAAATAGAGAAGGTGTATGAGCAAGAGCGCAAGATGATGAACCGTCTCTCTAAACGAGGTCCCAAGAAACACGCAGCCAAACCACGCAAATCATGAAACCTCGTATCTTTATAGTCTTAGCCCTACTGAGCCTTCTCAGTTGGGGCAAGGCTCTTGCTCAAGATATCACCTTCTCCTATGAAACCTTTACGGACAAAGGTCAGACCTTACCCTATAGAAAGGCTGTTATCCCTGGTGGAGACGATAAGGCATCGCTTGTGATCTACCTTCATGGTGGTTCTAGCAAGGGTGATGATAACCAGACGCAGATGCAAGAGCCTGGTATAACAGCTATCAGCACATGGCTTGCACAGAACCATCGTAAGGCAATCATGCTTGTACCGCAGTGCCCTAAAGACCAAGCTTGGGTGGGCAGCATGCAAGATAGGGTGTTGCGTCTGTTGCAGAGCTACATTGACCAAGGCATAGCTGACGCTTCACGGGTTTATATCCTCGGAGGCTCAATGGGAGGCACGGGAACATGGAATATGCTTTCGAACCATCCCGGCTTTTTTGCAGCTGCTATGCCCGTAGCTGGCAATCCCTCGGGACTGGATGCCCAAGCCGTTTCACAAACACCTATCCAGACCGTGATGGGTACAGATGATAGAATCATGAGTATATCCGATGTGGAATCGTTCCTAATAGAAATGAAAGCCTATGATCCCGAATTCATGATAGACATAGCAAACGGATGGACCCATGAGAACGTGTGCAGCAACAGTTACACAGACATACGTCTCAGATGGGTGTTCATGCATGCTAAGTAACAAGAATAGAAAGTAGTAGTACTATAAGGAGGTCAGTCGGAAGAAACCGACTGGCTAAAACAAGATCTTGCAAAGTGATTTGCGAGATCTTTTTGGGTTAGTGGAGGTATAATCGAAGCTACTGACGTAGAAAGTGAGAATGCAAAGAACTTTTGTATCAATAGTGTTATTTAATTCGCTTTATGATAGTTTATGCGGTTTTCATAGTATCTTTGCATAATATAGGCTGCATCTCAGCCATCGAAGCAAGCTTCACATGGTGAAAGGATATGCGCCTTGCCCCATTTCCTAACAAATAAACAACTATTTGATGATACAACAAACGACCTTCCTATTGACCGCCAAACGACGTGGTTGTCATCTTATCACCCATGAGGTGTTGAAGCATTTGCCGTCACCTTTACCAAAGGTCGGACTGCTTAATCTCTTTGTGCAACACACATCATGCGCCCTCTCTATCAATGAGAACGCTGATCCCGATGTGCGTAGCGACATGGACAAAATCCTCAATCACATGGTGAAGGAGAATGAACCATATTATGACCACACACTAGAGGGTGCTGACGATATGCCTGCTCACGCTAAGTGTTCGCTCTTCGGAGTGAGTCTGACCATACCAATTACAGATGGTAAACTGAACCTTGGTACATGGCAGGGTATCTACCTCTGCGAGTTTCGCAATTATGGCGGCGAACGGAAGATTGTTGCAACGATATACCAATAAGCTCTATGTTTCAGAAATTCATTATCAATCAAGATGGTGTTCTTCGCTTTGGGCATGTATATCTCCATCGGGATATGCTTGCCTCGGATGAGCGATGTGTTTATGGCGGCGGATTGTGGAAGATAGATGAAGGGCGTGGGGCAATACTGCTCTATGGTAGATCATTCGATTTCGGTCCGCCAGATTTCGATTATGTTCGTCGCATAGAATGGAGTGGTATTGGCGGCAAACCCATACCTTTGTTTTTCCTTCCTAATTGGCCAGACGAGGAAACGCTCGTCCCCGTGTATGTAAAGCGATAGGACGATGAATGTCGAAGAAGTAAGTAGGTAATCTGTTCTAATATATAAAGTATGAAAGAAAGAATACAAGAACTCTTGACGACCTTAAACAAGGGTATATACGAAAAAGAAAACGAGATTGCATTATCGCTACTCGCTGCAGTTGCAGGCGAAAGCATTATCTTGCTTGGTCCTCCAGGTGTGGCCAAGAGTATGGTGGCGCGGCGACTGAAAGAAGCTTTCAAGGAAGCCCGCTCCTTCGAATATCTTATGTCAAGGTTTTCTACACCTGACGAGATCTTTGGACCTGTCAGCATCAGCAAACTGAAAACCTCTGACAATTATGAACGCTCCACGGAAGGGTATCTGCCTACTGCTGACGTGGTGTTTCTAGATGAGATATGGAAGGCGGGACCAGCTATACAAAACACGTTGCTGACGGTTATCAACGAGAAACAGTTTCGCAACGGCAACAAGATTATGCATCTGCCGCTCAAACTGCTCATTGCCGCTAGCAACGAGCTACCTACACAAGGCGAAGGCTTGGAAGCGCTATGGGATAGATTCATTATCCGCTTGGAAAGCAAGAGCATAAAGCAAGAGGATAATTTTGATAAGATGCTTCTTGATGATAGCACAGGAGAGGTCAGCATACCCAAGCGATTGCAGATTGGTAATGCCGAGTATGCCAAATGGAACAAAGCCATTGATGGCATAGGAGTCAACAAGGATGTGCTAAGCGCCATACACCAAATTCGTAAATCACTGCGATCAGTGGCTATAGATGGAACGGATGAACGACGTGCGGTGTATGTGAGTGACCGTCGCTGGAAGAACATTGTCCGACTGCTTAGAACTTCTGCCTTTATGCAGGATAAGGATGAGGTGGGATTGGCTGATTTGCTCTCCATCTACCATTGTCTATGGCAAGAGCCTGAGGAACGTGACGAGATACAACGACTGGTTATCCGAAGCGTCTTTGTATCGTTTGGTGATCGATTGGAGAACATGAAACGTATGCTGGCTGAAGATATCAAGATAGCTCGTGCAGCAAGAGCGGCCAATCGCATATCAAGTCGTAAGCTTGAACGTGATGCCAATAAGAAACTTTACAACCAGTTCTACTATAAGCTAGCCGACTATGATGAGGCTGAATGCTATATCTTTGCACGCGACTATCAGTCGTTGCCACAACACGGGAAGGACGATACCGAAGGCATTCTCTATCAAGATAAGAAACGTAAGAATGTGTCCATTATCCGAAGTTACGAGGGTACAATGGGCGCACCCATAGGGTCATCGCCTATCATGCTCAATCGAGATGATGATCATGTGTATATCTTTGATGAGATGTATACGATAGAGAAGACCAGCGAGGCGGTGCTTCCCTTGGGAACCGAAACTGCCGATAGCGGATGCAACTATGAAAAGGAGTTTGATGCATTGGCTGATGAACTCAGAACGTTGGATAAGCAAATCAAGGAGAATATCTTTGTGGCAGATGAAGACAAGCAGCGTGTTGATGAGTATCTACGTGAGCTATATCGTAACATCGCCTTTGCCCGTCAGGATATTCAAAAACTATACGACTAATGACCGACTTCAGTAGGGGAGAGACTTACCTCAAAGCTTTTACACAAGACTTTGGTGGACGCAAGGCGGATGTGGCGCGGTTTATCAATATGCTTGAGGTGTTTTGTGATACAGGCGAGATTGCTGGTCGTGGTGTAGCGTGGCCAGAGGATAGACCTTGGTTGGAATACACTGATCCGCTTATGCAATACCTCGTCAAGCTCATGAGCGATCCTGAAATCAAGGTGCGGGTATTGACCAGTCGTACCTGCGCTAAGGTGTTTTTCTCCACAGTAGGTCGGTTCATCATTGATGTCATGCATCACCAAGCGTTTCTGTCCCAGTGTCTACGTGTTGAGGCACGTGGTATGAAAGAGGTGGAGGAACAGAGTGGAGGCGACCAACGTCATTGGCAGAAGTTGATAACCTCAATAGGTGAGAAACGTGACGAGGATGGTTTTGATAGCGAGTTTCATAAGCGCATGGCTAGCCAAGGGGTTAGTCAGATGCAAAAGGAGAAACTGATTGATGACTGGTGTAAGGCGGTCAACGAACATCTGCGAAAGGAAGAGCAAAAGCATATCACGTCGAGTGGTAGTAGCCTAGAGCAGAACCTCAACCGCATGCTGTCAGATGTCAACAAGACCATGAAACGTGAAGGTGTCTCTGACGAACAGGCCGTGCAGGCATGGAAGATGATTAACGGACGATGGACAGAGACCGAGTTTATGCGGAAACTTAGTGATGTGCGCCTCCAAGAACGTTTCCCTCAACTGCAAGAAGTGGTGATGAAGATGGGGCGTGTGGCCGATTCTAACGGAAAGGATCGCCTAGCGATATCCAACGGACAGAGCATGAAAATCAGTCATTCTTCGGGCAATGACATCACCGGAATCACCATAGGCGCTGATTTGGGCAGTCTGCTGCCTATAGAGTTAGCAACCTATGCCGATCCTGATATGGAGGATATCTTCTTCTATCGTTATACAAGACGTCGTTTGCAGACCTTCGACTACAAATCTCGAATAGCCAAACCTTCACGCCATCTGAGCTTCGTGCATGCTCGTAGGGTAGGGCCGATGATTGTATGTGTGGATACCTCTGCCAGCATGTTTGGACCGCCACAACGCATCATCTCGTCATTGCTGGCACTGCTAGAAGAGAAAGCTGAAGTGTTACATCGTGACTGCTACCTTATCGATTTCTCGGTCAATGTACAAGCCATTGACCTAAAACTCCGTATGAAGCAGAATCTCTATGAGAGCATCGGATTGAAGAAAGAAGACGCACTGTTCAAGAAAGGGCATATACCCTTTATCGGGGGAGGAACGGATGCTCATGGTATGATGGACGCCACCTTTAAGATGCTTGACAACGAAGGCGACGCTTATGTCAATGCGGATGTGCTATGGATCTCCGATTTCCTTATCCCATTAGCAAAGAAAGAAGTTATCACGCAGATGCAAACTTATCGAAAGACGGGCACTCGGTTCTATGGCCTTTGCATACGCCCCGCGGGAGAAAAAGGATCCGACTGGACTCCCTATTTCGATAAAATCTACAACATAGAATATCGAACCGTTAAGAAATATTGACTTTTTTGGCACTTGCTATATTGTTCGGCGTTGATGTTGCTTTTCTTGCTGACATTCGTCGTTAAAGGATTATCTATGATGATACACCTTATATCTATGATGATACATCTTATATCTAATTATATCTAAGACGATATACCTTATTTATAATAATAACTGGAGTTATCGACAAGATATCCTTACAATAGACACCGTATCGTAAGGTCAATAAGCAGGCTTTCTCAAAGGAAAACAAATCTTCCGTCTCCTTCGTTCATTTCACCTATATCTCTATGCTTACTCTCCCCAAGACCTAACAAGCCCATCTTTCCTTCACCTAATATGCCCCCATGACCCACTAAGCCCAATAAGCCCATTATGCCTATTGAGCCTGTCTATCTCCCCATGGCCTAATAAGCCTCTTATGCCCATTGAGCCTATTATGCCTAT
>CAVGNV010000016.1:0-60930 GCA_963630695.1 Paratractidigestivibacter sp.
GCACCTTGATGTCGTTGCCGTTCTCATCCTCGCCGATGCTCTTCATCATGTCGGGGCAGGTGTTGTGGAGGGCGTGCTTCAGGAGATTCATGCCGTCGTAGTGGCGGTAATATCCCTTCACCATATACTCATCCGTGATGGCCATGGTCTTCATACTGCATTTTGCCGAATATTCGTCCATGCTGTCGGAATAGACGATGCTGACCTGTGTATTGAAGAGGTGGCTCATGTAAGCGGAATAGACACCTGTAGGTATCCAACGCTCACCGAAGTTGAAGTCCAGGTCCTCAAAGGCTATCGGTTCGGGAATGCTTGCCTTCAAGGCTTCCAACGACTCCCTCACGATTGCATGGTCTGGATTTTCCTTCAACCATTCTTCTATACGCTCCGCTTTCTCTATTACATTGCCAGCAATGAAGCGGTCGGCTATCTCGTAGCCGTCTATGAGCGGATTGTAATAGATGCGTCCTTTAAGCGCTTCCGTCAGTTCCTGTTCCGGCATATCCGACAATTCAGTCATATACGGCAAGTCGATACGGCCGAACTTGTTGAGCGAGGCAGTGAGCGCTTCCTCTGGTGAATCCACATGGCTGACCTCGTCAAGCGAAAAAGAGACCGGATGGTCGAAGATGTCTGATTTTGTGAATTGTCCGTTTTCTACCCGTTCCAACGACAGCATGTCGCGCCCTGAGGCATCCATAAGGATGAACTTCACGTTCTGCTTGGCATTGAGGTTGCCGAAGCGAATGAAGAAAGCGTCATAATAGACATTCAGACTCTCACGCATCTGCTTGTTTTCAGTCTGTTCTTCCGCTTCATAGGTGTAAAGTTTCTGATAGGCATCACGGAGGGCGATATACAAGACTGCCTTTTCTTTCTGCTCCATATTCAGATCCAACGGCATAAAGGTAGCACCATACTTGGTAAGGTCTTTCAATACACCGATGTTTCTGGCAGAGTCGAGCACCATGGAACCCTCACGATGAAAACTTTCCAGTTTCTCATCAAATGGACGGGGCTTAATAACATTCTCTTTCTTCCTTGCCTGCTCTTCCCGCTTTCTTTCTTGCTCTTTTTGTTGTTCCCGCTCATGATTTGTTTCTTCCAATGTGTTCTGAGTCTTGGAATCTTCTTTTGGCTCATTCCCTTTCGACTGTCCATGCCCGATTTGAGTTTTGAAAACTTCTATCGGTTCCATCGGCGGCTTGAACTTCGGATCAAGCGTATCTTCAACGCCCAAAGCCTTGAGTTGTTCCTGACGGTGCAGTTCCGCCTTTTGGCGCAGCAGCACCCTGTCTTCGGGAGCCATGGTCATCATCATCTCGTAAAAGCCGTTGATTGGCGGATTCTCTTCCCAAAAGATGCTTGCGTATGGTTCATCACCAGGCAGGATTGGTTTTGTCTCCTGTGTTGTTTCCTGCTCTTTTGCATCTGTCAACGAAGGCTTTTCTTCTTTTTCCACAGGCTTTGTCACAACTTCAAAAGTCGGATTGACGCTTTTTACCAACGGACTTGCTTTCTTCCTTGACACTTTCTTGGCGACAGCACCCACTGTTACCTCTGCTTTCTTCTTCGTTGTATGGACAGCTTGACGGTTTTCTTCTTCCATTCCCCAAAGGTCAAACAGTGTCATTTGGACTGGTGGCTGCTTATGATTGGAGTTTTGGGATAGCTCTGCATCATCAGTAGGCTTTTCCTGCTTTTGCAAGGATACTACCGTATCGTTCTGCTTTTCCTCAATGGAAGGCTTTATCTTCTCTGTTTTTTCTATCTTTTCTGTTTCTTCTACCTCCTTAACTTCCTCAGCCATTGTTTCCTCTATCCCCAAGTATCGGTTCAAATTGAGGTTCTTCTTAAAGTCCTCATGGAGCATCTTTCGCAAATCCTCTGCAATGCCTTCCACGCCATCCTCATGCGTGTATATCATTGCAGGTTTGCCGAACGGGTCAGTATCCAACTTTGCTGTTGTATGAATAATGCGTCCCGGATGCTCCAGAAAGTAGTTGTTTGTCGGAATGCGGTTCTCGTCATTATAGACAGTGTCAAGCAGGTTGTCATCTCCTCGCAGCGACTCCTTTTGGGTATTTTTCTGCAGAATGATGAGGTCACTGCCCACTTCCGTATTGGCATTTTCCGTGAACAGGTTGTTGGGAAGACGAATCGCTGACACGAGATCAGCATGATAGAGCATCATAAAACGTGCGGCACTGTTGTTTTTGGCATTCAATACGCCTTGTGAGGTGATGAAGGCAACCAACCCACCATCCCTTACCGTATCAAGAGCCTTGACAATGAAGTAGTTGTGTATGCGTCTGGTGACAAGTGCCCTCATGCCTTTCATGGCTGTATAGGACGGATCAAATACGGCAACATCGCCAAACGGAATATTTGAGATGGCGAGGTCGAAGTAGTCATTGAAAGGCTTTTCTATCTTCTCGAATCCCTCTATACGCACTTTCTGCTCCGGGTGCAGATGGCGGAGTATCTTTCCCGTAAGCAGGTCTTTTTCAAATGCCATAATGTCTGCCTTGGGATTGTTATCCAAGACCGAATCGACAAAGGCACCGATGCCTGCCGAGGGTTCAAGCACCTTTTCGGGGATAATCTGATGCTCTTTCAATACATCCGTCAGAGCCTCTGTAACGGCTGACGGCGTGTAGAATGCCGTAAGGACGGACTGTTTCAGACTGTCCATCAACTGTTTGTACTCGCTTTCATTTTTGCTGTTTTCACGGATAAGTCTATGCAGCTCCACTGTTGGAGCAAACAACTCAAGGTCTGACTTTGCCCAATGGACAGCATCCGCCAGTTCCCTGGCAGGGTTCAGGATGCACTTCAATCCCCCGAATCCGCGGTAACGCTCCAGAAGGAGACGCTCACGGGCAGTCGGCGTGCGCTGTTCCCTGTCAAGGATGAATGCCGTCTCTATCGCCTTGATGTTGTCGTTCAGCCGTTGTTTTCTATTGTACGCCATTTGACTCTATGAAAATGGCTACGGCTCCAGTCAACTCAGTGTAGAGCTGGTCGTAGTCCGGTGACTGGGCAAAATCGTCATCGGTGAGGTCGTAAATGGAATACACGTTGTCAACCAAAGGCAGGAGGTGCTTGACAAACGCTTCCTGGTCTTCTACTGCTACCTCCAGTGGAAACTCACTGTCAACAACATCATACAGGATGCTGTACTTGGAAAAGCGGAGACCTTTCAGCAATGCTGCCATGGCAAGCTCTTGTGCCGCATCGGCAAAGAGGGCATCACGCCGTGCCTGCTCATATACTTCTGCGGCATGGTCTGCACGTTCGCGGATAAAGTCCGCATCGCTGGCTTGTGGAAAACGGTTCTCTCTGAGATGGTTCAAGAGGTACAGTCCGTAATAAGACAGCTCTGTCTGTGCCTGTTTCTTTCTGTTCATTTGTCAGTTGAATGGATTAAGTGGTGAATAATAAACCGTGGATGGTGGTTGGTGTTTGTGTGAAAGCAAGAAAAAGGCACTCGGTATCCCTCCGAGTGCCGCCACTTAATCCACAGTAAATAAAAGCATCCTGAATCAAGACACTATTTATGAACCATGTTTCGGTGGCAAAGGTACAAACTATTTCTTGTATCTCTTCACATTTCCTCGCTTTTCTGCTGTTTTGCGCTCTGCAAAGACGAATTTCGTGTTGAAATTCTCGTCAAAGGCTATGGCTGCGGAGAATGGTTTGCCTTGCTTGCTGGTGAAACCATTGAGCGTTCTGGTCTTGCCCTTGGTAAGCAAGTCGGTGATGTCGGCATCAGTGAGCAACTTTCCTGCTACCTGCTTGAACACTGGCATACCGCACTCCTTGTTGCTGCATCTTACTACCTTTCCGAAGAACTGCATGGTACCTTGCTTGTATTTAGGACACTGGCAGCCGGAATCCTTGTGGCTGAAAAGTCTGTCGCAACCTAACAGCTCCGCAGTGATTTCACGGGTATAACCTTCGATACTATGGGTGAACCCGTCTGCACTTGCTTCACCTCGTTCTATCTTGGCAAGTTCCGCCTCCCATTTGCCCGTCATCTCCACATTGGCAATCGCCATGTTCTTCACCACGGAATGCAGGGCGAGTCCTTTTTCCGTCGGCACAAGTTTCTTCTGCTGGCGCACCATATACTCTCGTTTGAGCAAAGTCTCGATGATGGCGGCACGTGTGGCAGGTGTGCCAATACCGCTGTCCTTCATTGCCTGGCGCATAGTATCATCTTCTATCTCTTTGCCTGCGGTCTCCATTGCTGCAAGCAATGTGGATTCCGTATGTAAAGGCTTTGGTTTGGTCTTGCCCTCCGTGATGGTGCAGCCCGAAAAAGTGATATGCTGTCCTTCTTGCCAGTTGGGAATGACTTGATCCTTGACCTCATTGTCGGATGCGTCTGCATCCTTGTCCTGCCTGTTATTCTTTTCCTTGAGCGACAACGCTCGCCAGCCAGTCTGTCGGATGATGGAGCCACTGATGCCAAATTCGACTTCATGATCCACTTGCGCCGTTACTGATGTGATGTCCTTGATGCAGTCTGCCGAGAACGCTTCAATCATCCGGCACAATATCATGTCATAAACGATCTTCTCGTCCTTGAAAAGGCCAATGGCTGCATTTCCTGTGATGAGCAGGGCATGGTGGTCGGTCACTTTGGCGGCATTCACGCTGTTCTTGCTGTAGTCCTCACTGCCAGGCAAGAGTTTCACTTTTTCTCCATATTCCGAATGATTCTCCAAATTCTTGAAGATTTTGGGAAGGGTGGCAAATACATCATCTGAGATATAGCGGCTTGATGTTCTTGGATAGGTGATGAACTTTGCCTCGTAGAGTTTCTGGGCGATGGAGAGTGTATGCTCTGCCGTGAAGCCATGCTGGGAGTTGGCTTCTTTCTGCAAGGTGGTGAGGTCGTAAAGGAGCGGTGCCTTCTCCACCTTTCGCTTGGTTGCGACCTTTGTGATGATGGCAGAACCGGTATCTTTTGCCTTATTATATATATCGCTTGCGGTAGCTTTGTCTGTCCAGCGGTTGACTGATGTGAACTTCAGTATATTGCCACTGTCTGCATCAACCACACCGAAGTGTACCTGCCAGAACGGTTTCGACTCGAAACGCTTGTGTTCCCAATAGCGTTCGCACACCATGCCAAGTGTCGGAGTCTGCACACGACCTACGGAATAGGTGCCACGTCCTGCGGCTATCGTCAGGGCTTGTGTGCCGTTGATGCCGACGAGCCAGTCTGCCTCGCTTCTTGCCTTGGCTGCATGATAGAGATTGTCATACTCCTTGCCATCCTTGAGGTTCAGAAGTCCCTCACGGATGGCGGTGTCCGTAAGCGAACTGATCCAGAGACGGTCGAAAGGTTTCCTGCAACCGAGATACGCATAGAGGTATCGGAAAATCAACTCTCCCTCACGTCCGGCATCGGTTGCTACGATAATGCGCTCACTGCTGTCAAACAGCTTGCCGATAATTTTAATCTGGGCAAGCACACCTGCATCTGGTTTGTAGCCGTTCTCAGTCTTGACTTGTCGGGGAACAAGAACGAACGGGTCGGGAATCACAGGCAGATTCTCTGCATGGAATCCCTTCATGCCGTAGGTTTCCGGCATGGCTGGCTGCACTAAATGTCCGAATGCCCATGTCACATAATAGCCATTGCCCTGCATATAGCCTTCCTCACGCTTGTCAGCTCCAACAATGTGGGCGATTTCCTTGGCTACGCTTGGTTTCTCTGCGATGATTGTCTTCATTGTCTGTTGTTTTTGTGACATCCGCAACCGTGGGATAGACGGTCGCAGATGTCGGTTGTTATGATGGATGATTAACTCTGTGGATCAAGTGGCGGCAACTACATCTTCACGCTTCTTGCCTTTCTCTTTGGCTTCTGTTCCTCGGCGTTCTGTTCCTTCTGCTGCTTTTCGTTCTTTGGCGCAGACTGTCCCGGACTCAGCGGATCCTTGGTGTGCTTGGTCGCCTCATGGATCTTGCCCTGCTCGTTGACGGCGACTTGTACCTTGTTCTCATTGGTCGGAATCTGTTCCTTCGCCTGTTTGAGGTCTGGATTGTTGCGGTAGGAACGTGGCTGCATTTTGTCGAAGTCGAACTTTACGTAGGCGGTATAGGTACCGCTGCCGTTCTTGTTGGGCACTTCCTTGATCTCGATGGTCTTGCCTGCCACATAGTCGTCTTTCTGCTGCTCGGTCAGTTCCTTCTTGAAATAGGTGTTGAGTCGGCGGATGGTTCCGTCCTCATTGAGCCAGTGGTTGGGATCTTGCTGCTTCTTCTGACCGCCCGCATCACCTTCTGCCTTCTGCTCCTGCTTGTCAGCGGTCTGCTTCTTGTCTCCATTCTGTTTCTGACCTTGCGCCTGTCTTGTGCTGCCAGGCACGAACTCCACGCCACGCTGTTCCACATTCACCTGCAACAGCGGTGTGAACTTGCGCCCGTTGGCAAGCTCAATCTCCTTGCGAAGCGGAATACCTGAGTAGAGCACCCTCTTGTCGTCCTTGGTAATAGGTGTCTTGCCGATGGTATCGGGTATGCGCACCTTGTTGGTCGGGATGTCAACAATCTCATTGGTGAGACGGTCTATACTGATGAAATGAGGACGCAGTTCACCTGTATTCTTGTCGGGGAAATCCACAACCTTTCCGAGGTTGCCGTTCTGCAACAGGTTCTTCTTGTCCTCAGGAGTGAAGGTATAGCCTTTGTAAGCGACATCGAGTTTTGGCTCGTTGCGCACGAAATGCGGCACGAGTTGCAACTGGTCGTTATCGTCCTTGCGGAATGACAGACGGGCCTGTATCTCTATCTGTTCACCGCCGAAGGTCGGCTTCACAATCACAAGCCCCGTCTTGCCGTAGTTGAGCAGGGCTTTCATATCCTTCTCATTCATACTGTTGAAGTCAATGCCATATTTGGCACCAAGTTCCTGCAGGTTCACATCGTTACCGCTGATGAGGTTCTGCTTTACACCCGGAGCGGTCTGTGCCTGCTGTTCGGTTGCGGTCTGTTCTGGTTTCTGTTCCATGTCGTTCTCTTTTTCGTTGGTTTGTTCAGATGATACATTCTCTTTTTCTGTGTTAGCTTGCGTCTTGGACGCATCGTCCGATGATGCGGTTTCTTTCGCCTGACCTTCCGATTGCTTTGCCTCTTTCTCATAATTGGAGGTGTCAACCTTGTGGGCGGAAAGAATCTCCTTGTTAGCCTCCGGATCTTTCAGTAACTCCTTCATCACGCCAAGCAGGTTTTCCACCTGGTCTGCAGCTATGCGGTAGAATCCGAATCGGCTTGGCTCCTTGCACTGGCGGTAGAAGTTTCTGAAGAAACTGTCCATCAAGTCACTGTTGCGGTCAAATCGCAGGAAGTCGGGCGTGTTCTCCGCCTTGGCGGGTGCTCGCTTCGGGGTGCCGTCTCTGCTGAGTCCGGCGACGACGCTGATCTCGCCCGTCTTCTCGTCACGGACTACCAGTACGTCCTGTTCATCACTCTTTTTCTTTTGTACCATAATTGTAAATGTTTAATGGTGAATACTGTTGTTATTTGAATTTCTGATGAATGCGAGTCAAGTAATGCTCCACATTCTCTTTCTTGAATTCTTTGACATTATTCTCTACGAACTGCATCACATCCTCTTCCGTATAGTATGTTTTCTGCCCCAAACGCTTGTAGGGAAGCACTCCCAGACTGCGATAGCGTTGAAGGGAACGAGGGGAGATTTGAAATAAGAGGCAGAGATCTTGGTTGTCAAGCAATTTTTCATTGATGGAAGAACTTCCTTTTTGCTCCGTCTCTCGTTCGTGTCTCAACATCAGCATGTCGTAGATGCCGTCTATCTTTTTGTGTAGGTCATGGAGATATAACTCCAGTTTTCTCAATGTTCCATCTTCCATGCTCATGTTTCCTTTGTTATTGTTCGTTCCTCAACCATTCTTTCAATGGCTTCAACTTGGTATCGGCATTGATTGCCAATTTTAATAAAATCAATGCGGTTCTCTGAGCGCATTCGCTGCAAGGTGCGCTTGCTCACACCAAGCATCTTAGCTGCATCGTCATTGGTCAACATCGGCTTCAATCCCTTACCCGTCAAGTTCTCTTGAAATGCCATTTTTGCCAATCGCACGTACTGGACTATTTCTGTCAACTGTTCTGTCAGCTTTTTGAAGGCTGCACTTTCCATTGTTATTACTTCCATTCTAATTCCGTTTGAAATGTTATATAATTCGTTGTTTTGATTTCTCGGCGGCAAAATTAACCATTTGCGAAATACCCGTTTAACAACTCATTAATGACCCACGTATAATTTTCTTGATTTTTCTTGCCAAGCGGTCGGCAAACCCCAGAAAAGCACTGCCACAGTTATTCATTTTCATTGTTTTTCAACATACACACATTAACTTTGCATCCGAATTTGTTGAACCAATAAAACAGAGAATATGGAAGTAGTAACAATGGAAAAGAAGGCATTCGACTTGATGATGGCAAGATACGATGCCTTGGTAAAGAAAGTGGAGTTGCTGAAGCATAAGGCTAACGGCAAGCGTCTGAACAAATGGCTTACAGGTCATGAGGTCTGCCAGCAACTTCGCATCAGCCAGCGCACCTTACAAAAACTTCGTGACCGCCGTTTCTTGGGGCATACCCAGATAGGTCGCCAATTCTATTACTGCCCCGAAGAGGTCAAAGCCATCGTTCCGCTTATCGCCAGAATCAAATCGGTATAGCATAAAGCCAAACTCGCCCAAGGCAAAGCTGAAAACTTCACCCTGGGCGAGCCAACACATTTTATATTCACCACTTAATCCAAATTGTAAACAATGAACATGAACCAACTTCTTACGCATGAGAGCAAGTCGATAGACACCGCCATGCAATCCTTGAAGAAAGCCAACAACTGGCTATCCTCATTCATCGAGTCCTACAGCCCACCTTTGGAAGGTGAGCGCTACCTCACCGACAAAGAACTCTCCGAGCATTTGAAGCTTAGTCGCCGCACATTGCAGGAATATCGCAAACAAGGCATCTTGCCCTACATTATATTATGTGGCAAAACCCTCTATCCGGAATCCGAGATACAAGCACTTCTCACTGGTAATTACCGCAAGCCGATAATCGACGGCACTGTTTCACAAGGGGAGGGTACTGCTTCATAATAGCGAAACAAAAATAGCGTACAGGGTACAACGACAAAAATCGTTCCCCCTGTACGCTATTATATTATAAAGGTGTAGGAATCTTATTAAAAGATGAGAGATTCTAACTTGTACCTCTTGGCATCGTTCCGTTCATCACAATAATCATCGGATACTCGTGTTTTACTTGCTCTGCTTGGCAATCCTTGCGGTTCACAACCTTACTGATAAACCATTGTCTGAACAACAAGGCTTGGTATGTATCCATTTGAAGTGCTATGGCGATAATCACTTCCATATCATAGACATGCGCAGAATATCCATTTTCAAGTTTGATGTATTGAGAATGCTGGAAATCTTTCAGCACACTTTGTTTCCAAATGCGCTTGATGGTATTCTTCACTGCTGTCCCTGTTACATTCAACAGTTCGGCAATCTCCCAAACTGTCATCCACACCTCACCATGATGTGGGGCGTTGATGACCATATCTTCTTGTATTGCTATCACTTGTCGTTTCATACTCTGCCATTTATAGTGTTAGTATTATCGTTGCAAACATTTCCAAACGTGAATTCCTCAATGTTATTAATCTGCTGAGACAACTTTTCCACGTCTTTGCTCAATTTCTCCTTGGTAATTTTGGCATACACCTGGGTTGTCTTTATGTCCTTGTGACCAAGCATTGAACTCACGGTTTCTATTGGAACTCCGTTGGAGAGGCAAACCGAGGTTGCGAACGAATGACGGCTCATGTGCCAGGACAGCGGCTTGGTGATACCACATTTTTTGCCCAGTCTTTTGAGCGAATCCATACAACTTTTGTAGTTGGGTACAGGAAACACCCTGCCGTCTTCACACAATCCACGGTATTTTTCCATAATTTGCCTGGGATAATCAAGCAACTTGATGTTGGCTTCCGTTCCTGTTTTCTGTCGATGGATAACAATCCATTCACCTTCATCGAAAAATTCCTTGATGTTCTCTTCCTTCAAGTTGTACAGATCTATGAAAGCGAGACCTGTAAAACAACAGAACAGGAACAAGTCACGCACCATGCTCATCTTCTTTCTTGTGATAGGTGTCTCCATCAACAGGTGAATCTCTTCTTTGCTCAGAAATTCTCTTGTAGTCTCTTCTTCCTTGTACTCATATCGTCTGAATGGGTCTTTTACGAGCCATTCATTATCTATGGCACGGAATACCATTGCACGGAGATTGCGGACAAACACCATCGCAGAGTTTATCTTCAAGTGCTTGTCGGTTCTGAGAAAAGTCTCGTAGTCTGTGATAAAAGGCAGCGATAACTCTTTCAAGGCAATATCCTTCACATGGTAATGAGTCTGCAAGAACTCGCCCACATAGGCACACCCGATTCTATACTTCGTGTATGTACTCAAAGATTTCATGCCAGCCTTATATTGCTTTTCCATTTCATCACGGCTTTGAGAATAGACTTTCATCAGTGTATGGCAACGATACTCCAGACCAAGAAAGGCATTCTTCACCTTGTCAGCAGTGACGAAGTTGTCCCTGTCCATAATCTCCTGATAATGCTTACTGATACTCACACGCATCTTGTCCAATTTGCGGTTCACTTCCAAAGCCTGCATACTCTTACCCATCATGCGTCCGCCCTTGGTGTCCCACAAATCAGGATTGGCAGTTGTCTTGCAACTGAACTGCGCCTGTGTTCCGTCCACTGTGATACGTCCCATAACTGGAACTGTACCGTCTTTCTTTACTACCTGTCTTTTGAGGTAGAAGATAATTGAAAATGTACTCTTCATAACGTCATTCTTTTTTGCGTTCAAAATTAATACATGAAGAGTCTTTTCTTGCTACGCATTTCACGGCAGAACACGGCAAATTTGGTTCGTAACCAAAAAACTTACGTTGCTCATCAGTAACTCACTATAAATCAGAGTATTCAAATTCAATTCGTAACCTTCCTCGTTCTTCCGAACCTCAACATTCCCCATTTGGGGTATAGGTTACGGATAGGTAACGTTCCTCTGTCTCATCTTGTCGTATTCCCGTCTTCGTCTGTCCTCGCTACTTTTAACCAAAATGAGGAAAGTAACTGATAACCAGTAAACTTTCCTCATTCTTCTCTCAAACACTTTTTATATGTACTTTCTTTCTTTGAAACAAGTGATAAAGTGTTTCTTTGTGACTGTTCTAATAAAAATAAGAAACGGACACATGCCGTTATTTGCGCAAAAAGATGTAACTTTACCGGAGTTATAAAAACTAAAAGCTAACACGTTAATTTATTAAACTGAATAATGAAGAAGCTACTACTATCAATCGCTTTGTATTCAGCACTCTTGATGAACACGTCATCTGTTGCTGCTCAACAGTTACCTTATCAGAATCCTAACCTCTCCGCCGAGGCTAGGGCAGAAGATTTGCTTGCTCGCCTTACTCTCGAGGAGAAGACGAAGATGATGATGGACACATCTCCAGCTATCGCCCGACTAGGCATTCCGCAGTTTCAATGGTGGAACGAGGCTTTGCATGGTATTGGCAGAAATGGTTTTGCTACCGTCTTTCCTATTACGATGAATATGGCGGCTTCGTGGGATGATGCTTTATTGTATAAGGTGTTTACCGCTGTGAGTGATGAGGCGAGAGCCAAGGCGCAGGTAGCTAAGGCCTCGGGCGACATCAAGAGGTATCAGAGCCTGAGCTTTTGGACTCCGAATATCAATATCTTCCGTGATCCTCGATGGGGACGTGGACAGGAAACCTACGGCGAAGACCCTTATCTCACCACAAAAATGGGACTGGCTGTGGTGAATGGTTTGCAAGGACGGACGTTCGATGGTAAGCCATTGGAGGCCCCTGGTGTAGCTGCTTCTGCTTCCAATGCCACAGGGGAAGCCACTCCTAAGTATGTCAAACTCTTAGCATGTGCCAAGCACTTCGCCGTTCATAGTGGACCGGAATGGAATAGACATACTTTTAACATTGAGAATCTGCCAGCCAGAGACCTATGGGAGACCTATCTCCCTGCCTTCAAATCGTTGGTGCAAGAGGGTAATGTGGCTGAGGTGATGTGCGCCTATCAGCGAATAGATGGTGCGCCATGTTGTAGCAATGCCCGATATGAGCGACAGATACTGCGCGATGAGTGGGGATTTAAGGGACTGATCACTTCTGATTGTGGTGCCATCAACGACTTCTATGAACCCGGCCGTCATGGAACGGCAAGCACCCCCGCAGAGGCAACCGCACAAGCCATCGGCTCGGGAACTGATGTAGAGTGTGGCGGCGTATATAGTTCATTGCCCGAGGCTGTGAAGAACGGACTGATTTCAGAAGAAAAGGTGAATGAAAGCCTAAAGAGACTGCTCGTGGCTCGTTTCCGCTTGGGCGATTTTGATAAGGATGAGCTAGTGGAATGGACTAAGATTCCTGCTTCGGTCATTGCTAGCAAGGAGCACAAGGCTTTGGCTCTGAAGATGGCTGAGGAGGGAATAGTGCTGCTTCAGAACAAGAATCACCTCTTGCCTCTAAGTAAAAGTCAGAAAATCGTGGTGATGGGCCCCAATGCCAACGACTCTATCATGCAGTGGGGCAACTATTCGGGCTATCCTACGGCTACCACGACAATCCTTCAAGGCATTCGCAATTATGTGAATGGTACATCTTGTTGCAGCCAGATGTCATCTGCCTCATCTTGTGATGTGAAATACATTCCAGCTTGTACCTTGACCCGAAATGAGGTGGCGGAGAGCAAGTTTGGTCTCTTTGCTTCTGCCAATGGAAGTAAGGGGATGACGGCTACCTATTGGAACAATATGGAACAGAAGGGAGAACCTGTGGCTACAGTTGCGATGACTACCCCAATCAACTTGAGTAATGGTGGTAACACAGTCTTTGCCCCAGGTGTAAGCCTTGCCCAGTTCTCCGCTCGTTATGAGGGCACTTTCGTTCCTGATGCCGACGAAACCTTGAATATCAAGATGGGATGTGACGATGGCTACCGACTGATTATTGATGGCGATACCGTGGCTAGCGTATGGCAAGGGTTTGGCTGGGTGCATAAAGTCAATACCCCTATCAAAGTGCAGAAAGGTAAGCCTGTGCAGATACAGATAGATTACTTCCAAGATGCCGACTTGGCTACGATGCAGTTTGATATTCAGAAAAACTATGTTCCTACCGATGAACAACTGCTTGCCGAGGTGGGCGATGCTGATGTGGTAGTCTTTGTAGGTGGCATCTCACCAAGCCTCGAAGGTGAGGAGATGAATGTGTCCGAGTCGGGCTTCAAGGGTGGCGACCGTACCGATATCCAATTGCCTCAAGCGCAGCGCAACGTTATCGCTATGCTGCATAGAGCCGGTAAGCGAGTGGTGTTTGTCAACTGCTCCGGATCCGCTATCGCTATGGTTCCGGAAACCGAGAATGCAGAGGCAATCGTTCAAGCTTGGTATCCTGGCGAGAAGGGTGGTGAGGCTGTCGCCAAAGTGCTCTTCGGTGAGGTGAATCCTTCAGGCAAACTACCTATTACATTCTATCGTAGCATCAATGATCTGCCCGATTTCCTCGATTATACGATGAAGAATCGCACTTATCGCTATTTCAAAGGCGATGCGTTGTTCCCCTTTGGTCATGGATTGAGCTATACCTCCTTTAAATATGGCAAGGTTAAGTATAAGTCGGGCAAACTCGAGTTCGCCTTATCCAATACAGGTAAGGTGGATGGCACAGAGGTGGCACAGGTCTATATCAAGCGTGTGGATGATGTGGATGGCCCTATCAAGAGCCTCAAGGCATATAAGCGGGTTAGCCTCAAGGCTGGCGAGATGCAGAAGGTGAGCATAGACTTGCCTCGCAACAGTTTTGAGGGATGGGATAATCAGACCAACACTATGCGCGTAGTGCCTGGTAAGTATCAAGTCTTCGTTGGTGGATCGAGCGCAGACGCAGCAAGGAATGTGATTGAAGTGACCATCAAATGAGATGAGAATCGCCCTATGTCAATTTGCATAGACTGATTTTGAGGAAAAGAAGCCAACACTCTATTGGCTTCTTTTCGTATTTAATGCAGACCCATCTAGATTCTTTTTTTTGAATCTTTTTTGTTATATAGATTCCAAAAAGTGTACAATATATTTGTGGTTCTGATTGATTTACGCTAATTTTGCAATGCACTACGCTTGCAGAAAGCCTATGGGAACAATGTGAGCAAGTGCTACTTTTTACGAAAAGAGCGTTTATCTGACGCTTGTCTTTGACCTTCGAAACTTCGCAACTTCCGGAAACCTTCAATAGACAAGACAACGATGAATGTTCACGGTAGGTATATGATACCCTGCCGTGAGTAGCTGTATATGCGCTTAGACCATAAAAGAGCGCATAGGGGTTGCCCACGTATGGGACTAGTATATACCATGCGTGGGCTTTCTGCGTTGTCCGTCTCGAAGGTTGGGCAATGCGAAGGCCTCGAAGGTGGGATGGGCAAAGGCGAATCCCACGCTTTTTTGTAGAGGTACAACCTAAACCATACACATCTTTCCGAGATCTTGGGGATTCTATCTTGGTGTTTTTAAGTGGAGAGAAAGAATCAAAAGCATGGCCAAACCTTTCGTAAAATGGGCAGGGGGAAAGAGGAAGCTCTTATCAACGTTAGAGGATAATCTACCCCTCGATATCTATGAGCAAGAGGCGGTTACCTATGTCGAACCTTTTGTTGGCGGTGGTGCTATGCTTTTTCACGTCTTGCAGCATCACCCCAACTTCCGAAGGGTAATCATCAATGATATCAATCCAGCGCTGATCCATTGTTATAGATGTATCAAGGACAATCACCTACAACTTATAAGTGAGTTGACCATCCTACAAAAGCGGTTTTATGACCATCCGTCGCTAGATTATCGCCGTGCGGTGTATTATGGGTATAGAGACGAATACAATCGTTTGCCTATCGAAGAACGTAACACCATACATGCAGCGGCATTGTTCATATTCTTCAATAAGACCTGTTTCAATGGATTGTACCGTGAAAACAAACAAGGCTCTTTCAATGTTCCCTATGGCAAGTATGTTCATCCCACCATTTGTAATGAACCTGTTATCCACGAAGCACATGACGCCCTTCAGAGCGTAGAGATCCTATGTGGCAACTATGCGGACATTGTGTCAGCCGTAGATTGGAACCAATACAACCTGTTCTATCTTGATCCACCCTACAGACCCTTGTTAGATGCTAACAACTTTAAGCAATATACCAAGAGTGCTTTTGGTGATTCGGAACAAGAAGCATTGAAAACATTCTGTGATGAGGTTCATGCCAATGGCGGACGCTTCATGTTAAGCAACTCGGATAGTGAGATCCAACCAGGTGTAAGCTACTTCGAAACCTTATATGCCGATTATCATGTACAACATATCAAGGCGCCGCGCATCATCAATGCTTATGTCCCAGGCGTGCAGATAGCTACCGAGATTCTTGTAACCAACTACTAATCAATAACCCATCCTAGAACAATAAACAAAAAGACAACAATATGGCTACTCTTACCCAATTACAGATTGAACAGATAAAGGCACACATGCTTCATGAGGAAGCCGCCCTAAAGATGAAATTCAAGGCAAGGAAGACGCAGTTTGATACCATGAAAGTGCTGCACTCGGAAGTGGAGAAGTATGTAAACGAAGGCTGGATTGCCGATGAGCCAATGAAAACCAAAACACCGATAAGCAAACGAAAGGAATGTGGTAGGCAGTTTGAGGATGATTTGTGGTGTATGTTCTACAACCTTGGCTTCCGCAATCTCAATACGGATGACAATCTTCACATCCAGTGGGGAGATAACGATGGGGAAGATAAACAGGTGGATATATTGGCTGTGGGTACGGATGCAATATTCGTGGTCGAATGTAAAGCAGCACAAAGCTTTAAGAAGCAATCGTTCCAACACGCGCTTATCGAGATGAGCCAATATAAGAAAGGTATGGCCCAATCGCTTCAACAGATCTATGGTAAAGACAAACGCGTCAAGTTTATCTTTGCTACACGCAATTATCGTATAGAAGAAGATGGGGACGATGCGCAGAGAATGAAGAACAATGGCATCTATCACCTTGACGAGAATGCCTACAACTATATCTGCAACCTTATCCGCTCATACCAGTCATCGGTCATTTACCAGTTTTATGGTATGATGTTCAAGGACCAACTGATCAACAATAAGCCCATAACCATCCCCGCTCTTAGAGGAAAGATGGGCGGACGATATTATTATATGTTCTCCATTGAGCCAAGCACGTTATTGAAAATAGGATTTGTTCTCCATCGCACTAAGGTCAATGACTCTATGGCACCCACCTATCAAAGGCTTCTCGTACCTAAACGTCTGAAAGGTATCACCAAGTTTATTGATGGCGGTGGTTACTTCCCGAACTCTATCTTGATCAACTTTGCTGAACCTAGCGAGGATGTGAAGGTTACTTTTGATCAGATACATAAGGAACCCGATTCGAATGCGGAGTTTGGTTTGCTCAATATACCCAATGCTTACGGCATCGCTTATATCATTGATGGGCAACATCGTGTGTATGGTTACTCCAACTCTCAGTATAAGGATGTGCATACCATTCCTGTCGTAGCGTTTCAAAATATGTCGTCAGAAGACCAACTGAAGATTTTTATGGAGATTAATGAGAATCAGAAAGCGGTGAGCAAAAACCTTCGAATCGATCTAGAGGAGGACTTGTTCTGGGGTTCAGACCGACTTGATTCGCGTATGAAAGCTCTACGCTCTGCCACGATTAAGACGCTAAGTGCACAAACCAGCAATGTCCTTTTCAACAAGATATCCATTGGTGAGGATCAGGCACAACTTAGTTCGGTCTACTTTGAACGGGCCTTGTCTCAATCGGGTCTTATACCTAAGGCCAAACAATCCAAATGGTGTGGTGATACCGAATCTAGTCTATATGATATCCATGAGACCGATAAGAGCAAGGCAATGGAGCAGGCCAAGAAGAACATCGTGCAGTTTCTCAATAGTTGCTATGAGATAGCCGATAAGCAGATGGACGATGACACCAAGGAGATTTTCCTTTTTTCCAATCGTGCCACTTACCCCTTCGTAACCCTGTCGGGATATCTCCATGCGCACCTATATCATCTAGGAGAAATCACATCGTCCACAACCATCAAAGAACGTGTAGAAAAGATTACACCATATATAGAGACCTTGTGTGATGGTCTGAACCATATTGCGGAAGAGGACGCTCTTAAGCTCAAGGGTATACAGGGACAAGGTGCAGAGAAGAAATGGCTCCTCTCTTACCAAAATATCATAAACAAGACATACCCCGATTATTGTCCACAGGAACTGCAAGAATGGAAAGAAATGTGTGATAAGTCTATTCAGGAAAAAGGGGAGCAATATAAGAAAGATATTTGTCGCAGTTTGAGCCAATTGGTGTTTGTCAAACTAGAGGAAGTGTACGGCAGTGGCTATGAGAAACATATAGCTAAGCTGAAGCACGCATGCGAAGGTAAGATATTGGAAACCTATGGCGAGAATCCCGACTTTAGTCTTGACGATTATGATTGGAAAGAATGGATAGAGGTGGTAGACTACAAAGCTATTATCGAAAAGAACTATTCGAATGCTGCTTTTGCTGAGACCTTTGGTATTGCTTTCTCAGATAAGGTTACGTCAAAGAAAGATAAGCTGAGTTGGATAGCACAGATTGAACCGAAAAACGGAAAGAAGAAGACCGGAATGACGCAGTCGGATGTCAACCGCTTATGGCTAATCCTAGATCATCTCGCCCAATACTTACCCAACGAAGAATGACTTATAAAGAGATAGCTCGACTGGATCGCTCGCTTCGCCCTTATCAGCAAGAAGCCAAAGAAGCGATATTCACGGCATGGGACACATGTGACCATGTCCTATTTCAGATGCCCACAGGAACAGGCAAGACACGTCTCTTTACCTCTATCATAAGCGATGTCAAGGCTTGGAGCATCTTGAACAATAAGGAAGCTAAGATTCTGATCATCGCTCATCGGGTGGAACTGATTGAGCAGATCAGCGAAAGCCTAGATAGATATAAGGTGGCACATGGCATAATAGCCGGTGGTAAAGCACGCCACTTGAACCATGCCGTTCAGGTGGCATCCATTCAGACCATCACTCACCATACCAATATCAACGTTGCTCAAAGCCTTGATGCCGACTTTGTTATCATAGATGAGGCTCATCATTCCATGGCTCGCTCCTATCTGAAGCTATGGCAGCTCTATCCAGATGCTAAGATGCTAGGCGTTACCGCCACTCCTTGGCGCATGAACCATCTCGGCTTTACCTCCATCTATGACCAGCTGATAGTGTCACAACCTATAAGCCAATTCATTCAGCAACGCTGGCTCGCTCCTTACACTTACTATTCTATTGGCAACAATAGTCAGGTCAGCCGCGATATCAACGCTATTGACGAGTTTGATATTGAAGGTGACTATAAGGTGTCAGCTCTTGAACGTGTCGTGGATAGATGCAATATCCGAGCCAACCTGCTAAGCAGTTACCTCAAATGGGCCAAAGGAAAAAAGGGTATCATCTATTCGGTCAGTCGTAAGCATAGTGATCACATCTGCGCTGAGTTTAAAGCTGCCGGAATCAATATTGTTCGTATCGATAGTGAGACACCTCGCGAGGAGCGTCGCATCGATGTTCAGCGTTTCAGAAACGGACAGATAGACATTATTGTCAATGTGGATATCTTCTCAGAAGGCTTTGACTGTCCTGATATCGAGTTTATTCAACTGGCTAGACCCACCAAGTCGCTCGTCAAATATTTGCAGCAAGTGGGTCGAGGGTTGCGTCCAACGAAGGGGAAAGCCAAATGCTTGATTTTGGACAATGTAGGTTCGCACGCGTTGTTTGATTTGCCCGACGCTGATCGCGATTGGCAGAGCGAGTTTGTCGGAAGCCCCATCAAGACGAGAAAACATAGCATGCGTCATTCCGAAGGCGCTTTGTCTTCCTCTGATCCATCCTTTCAAGAAGGCGACGAGGATCTCCTGCTGATACAAGATGTCAACCCATCACCCTCTACCGCCGCAACTGAAGATTGGGAAGAAAAGGACGATGCCTTATTGAAAACGTTGTATGTGGATCGGCATTGCTCCGTTGATGTCATATCAATGGTGTTTCATAAGGATGTCGCCGTGATAGAACAGCGTATTGATAAACTCCAGCTATCACTATGAAATAGCTTGGTCTGTTCTCAATGTATGGATATTTAGTATCTACATTTTATGCTTATTCAGACCAAAATTCGTATGCGGTGATGTGTTGAAAATACTTTACAAACGGTCCTTCATACTTCGCAAATTCTTCACGAGAGGCTGAATAGACTTCAAATCGGCTAAAAATGCAAGTGCTTGAGGATTAAGCGTTTGTAAAGAATAAAGTGCGAATATGAATTGAAAATATAATATTTCTACCCTAAAATAGCCTAAAAACTGCTGCAATAGAGCCTCTTTCGCCTTCCGAAAGGGGCTCTATTGGAAGGTAAAAGAGGCTCTATTAGGTGGTCAAAACATACCTTTTGGCGGTTGAAGAGGTATTTTGGGAAGAATAGTGAGGCTTCGGCGCGCTCCTTCATCCTAGTTTGCTATCTTTAGAAGGTGCATTTTCTTTGACTAAAAGTTTACATGTCTGGTAAGAATCCTTGCTGTTTTAGGCACGCCAAAAGGTTGTCGGACATGGCGATATTGTCCTTCTTGGTGTATCGGATGTCGGTGAAGATCTGCGCTAACGTTTCCGTATGATTGATCTCCACAAAGTGAAGGTTCTCCTCTAGCTGCTCTTTAGCGGTGTAGAAGGCGTCTATGCGCTGCTCCGTGTAGTCGGTATAGGTCTCGTGGTGGATGATGCCTTCAAGGGGTAAACGGTCTTGCAAGGTGGGGTTCTCGTCGGGCCAACCTAGCGTGATGGTAGCTACGGGCATCACAAGGCGGGGGAGCTGTAAGGTATCGATGATAGATTGGGGTTGGTACACCGTTGTACCTAGGAAGCAAGTGCCTAGCCCCTCTTGCTCGGCTAGGTTGCAGAAGGATTGACAGAAGAGTAGGGCATCGGTGGAAGCGTTGAGGAACGACAGCAGATTGTCGTACCCTGGATGCCCCTTGCGTGCCTCTGCCCAAAGCGTGGTGCGCCTCGCGTCAGCGCAAAACGTCAGTACTACGGGTGCGCTGGTGATCATAGGCTGATTGAAATGGGCTGGAGCCAGCTGTTGTTTCTTGTCATTGTCGCGTGTGATGACGACGCTATATAGCTGCAGATTGCCCATAGTGGGTGTATGCTCGGCTTCTTCCAACAGTCTGAGCAGCAGTTCGTCGCTTACAGGTTGGTCAGCGTATTTACGGATGGTTTTGCGGTTTTTGATTTCCATATCTTGGTGATAAATGATGAATAATGGGTTGCATCCTTGGTGGACGCTTTGTCTTGATCAGATGATAGGGGAGTAATCGAACTTATGCAAATGTACAAATATAATTGGAAAGCACGAAGAGATTGTTTTAATAAAAACTTTTCATAGAGTGGAAAAGAATTTGTATCTTCGCAACAAATTAGGAAAAAGAAGCTCCTTATGGATGAAATGCAATCTCACCCCCTTATTGAAGTACAGCAGCAGACGCAAGCCTACTTTGATGGCAACGCGCTTGCTTCCTCTATATGGATCACACACTATGCTAAGAAGGATAGGGACGGCAATCTTTATGAGAAGTCGCCTGCGGATATGTTTGCCCGTATCACCGCCGAGATAGAGCGCATAGAGCAACGCTATCCGCAGCCGATAAGCGAGGAAAGCATCCTAGGTGTGCTGGAAGGGTTTCGTTATGCCATCCTTTCGGGTAGCGAGATGCAAAGCCTAGGCAATGCGTTCAGTCACAGCCCGTTGTCCAATAGCTACGTGATAGGTCTAGAGGGCAATAGCGACTCATATGGCGCCATCATGCGCATCGATGAAGAACAGGTGCAGCTCATGAAGCGCCGTGGTGGCGTGGGGCACGATCTCAGTAGCATTCGCCCCAGCGGAAGCGAGGTCAACAATGCCGCTCTGACCTCCACGGGTCTTGTTCCGTTTATGGAACGATATAGTCATTCGGCTCGCGAGGTGGCTCAGGTGGGACATCGTGGTGCGTTGATGCTGACGGCATCGCTGACGCATCCCGATAGCGACTCGTTTATCTCAGCCAAGAGCGGTGGTGGCAATGTCTGGGGAACGCGCCTTGCGGTGAGTGCGCCGGATAGTTTCTTCGCAGCTGCTGAGCGCGATCGTCGTTTCAAGAAGCAGTTTCCTGTGCAGACCGAACAGCCCACGCAAGAGAAGGAAGCATCTGCCCGCAAGCAGATGGAGCGCCTCGCACATGAGATATGGAACGTTTCCGAACCATCTATCTTGTTTGCCGATACGATAGAACGGAGCTCTCTTGGTGGATGTTACATCGATAGCAAGGGGCAGAGCGTGAGCGCATCACCCTACGGATGTGTGCCGCAAGATAGCTATGACACCTGTCCCACGTTATATCTCAATCTTTATAGCTATGTGAACCATCCGTTCACAAGCGAGGCGCAGTTTGATAAGACGTTATTTACCAGCCATATAGCGATTGCCATGCGCATGCTTGATGACCTGGTGGATATCAATATAGAGAAGTTTGATGCTCTGCTGGATAAGATTCAGCATTCGCCCGAAGGTCATGAGGCCAAAGAAGCCGAGTATCACCTATGGGAAAAGATTAAGCTCAAGGCACAACGCTACCGCAAGGTGGGCTTAGGCACGACGGGTTTGGCAGATATGCTGGCTGCGCTCCACCTTTCGTATGACAGTGATGAAGCACGTGCCTGCGCTGAGGAGGTTTATCGCACATTGGCGATAGAGGCTTATCGTGCCAGCATTGGTCTAGCCAAGGAACGTGGGGCGTTTGATGCATACGATTGCAAACGAGAGGAGCAGAACGCCTTTATCGTCCGTCTGCGTGAGGCAGCCTCCGACCTTTACCAAGAGATGGCGCATGTGGGACGCCGCAACCTAGCGTGCCTATCCGTTTCACCGACGGGCAATGCGTCAGTATTGGCTCAGACAACGTATGGCATTGAACCCATCGTGGTGCCAGCGTATATCCATCGTTTCTTGATCACACAGGACATGGTGGGCGTGCATGCCGACTATATCGATGAGGTGGGCGATGCCTATGCCGAGCGCGTGATATATCATCGACCCTTCCGCCAATGGATGGAGGTCAGCGCAATGGATACCAACGTGAAGTTTACCCACGAGGCTTTGCAGCAAGTGATAGACCAGTCGCCCTACAAAGGGTCTACCCAGCAAGAGGTGGATCCGCTCCGTAAGGTGCAGCTACAAGGTGTGATACAGCAGTGGACGGACCAGTCGGTCTCGGCAACGATATACCTTCCGACCACAGCTGACGAGCAAGCAATAACCCAAGTGGTTCTCGCAGCATGGCATGCAGGCTGCAAGACCTGTGTGATCTATCGCGAAGGCAGTCAGGCTGACGTCTTCCTATCCGCTTCAGGCAGAGATCGCGAGAACGCATTGGCGTTTGTTGAGGCTCATGTGGTGAGTCAGCGCTTGCTCACCCAGCACCATTTCATGGGTGGCGCCTCTCCTATGGTGATGGAGAATCGCCCCAAAGAACTGATTTGCGACGTGGTGCGCTTTCAGAATAATAAGGAAAAGTGGGTGGCATTTGTGGGGCTTCTCGATGGCAGACCATACGAGATATTCACCGGTCTGCAAGATGATGAGGAGGGAATAGCCCTTCCCAAGACCGTCACCAAGGGTAAGATCATTCGTCAGACCAACCCCAATGGTAGCCATCGGTACGACTTCCAGTTCTCCAACAAGCGAGGCTATAAGACCACCGTGGAGGGACTGTCAGAGAAATTCAACCCCGAGTATTGGAATTATGCCAAACTCATATCGGGTGTGCTGCGTTATCGTATGCCCATCCAGCATGTTATCAAGCTGGTGGGTTCGCTCTCGCTTAAGAATGAGAGTATCAACACCTGGAAAACGGGTGTGGAACGAGCCTTGAAGAAGTATATCGGAAATGGCACCAAAGCCCCTGGGCAGCGTTGTCCCGTATGTGGCAACGAGACCTTGGTGTATCAAGAGGGTAGCATGAACTGCCGACACTGCGGTGCTAACCTCTCCGAGTAATCTCTCTTTCAGTATATTCTCATAATCAACTTAAAATATTTTCATCATCAGTAAAGATACCTCAACCTCGTAATGATGCAGATAACGACACGCAAAGTGTATATAAAAGATCTGCGGTTTCATGCCTATATCGGTGTGGGAGCGCAAGAACAGGTTGTGGGTAACGACTATATTGTCAACCTGTCTATCTCTTATCCCTTCGAAGCGGCAATGGTTAGTGATGACGTGGAAGATACGATCAACTATGCTACGGTGTACCAACTCGTCGCTGAAGTGATGGCGCAGAAGGCACTGCTACTTGAGAGCGTGGCTTATCGAATAGCCCAACAGGTCATAGCACGTTACCCCTTGACCGAAGCTATGGATGTGGATGTGATGAAGCAGAATCCACCTATGGGTGCTGATTGTGCTGGAGCAGGAGTTCAAATCCGTGTAATTAATCAAAAAACTGATAGCAAATAATAAGTTTTCAACCCAAAATTAGTAACTTTGCCCAAGATATGCGAAGAACGTTCACAGTATTATTGTTATTCTTTAGTGCTATTATCGCCTTTGCCGCAAGCAATGAGAAACGATTCACTCTTGTCGTAGACGCTGGTCATGGAGGACATGATACCGGCGCTTGTGGTGCTTATTCGCAAGAAAAAGATATCAACCTCAAGGTAGCTATGCTCTTCGGACAATACGTAGAACGCAATTGTCCAGACGTGAAGGTGGTCTATACACGCACCACGGATGTGTTTATTCCGCTTCATGAACGTGCCAATATCGCCAATCGCAACAAAGCTGACCTGTTTGTCTCGGTTCATACCAATGCCGTTGCATCCGGTCACACCACACGAGGATTCCAGGTTTACACCCTCGGTATGCACCGACAGAAGGATAATCTCGATGTCGCTATGCGCGAAAACTCGGTTATCTCGATGGAGACAGATTACAAACAGACCTATCACGACTTCGATCCCAACTCTTCTGAAAGCTATATCATGTTCGAGTTTATCCAAAGTGCCAACATGGAAAAGAGCGTTGAGCTGGCTCGTATGATTCAGAAGAGCGTTTGTGGCACCGTGGGTCGCCTAGATAAAGGGGTGCATCAAGCCGGATTCTTGGTGCTACGTGAGACCTCTATGCCTAGTTGCTTGATAGAGCTGGGCTTCATCACCACTCCCGAAGAGGAAGATTTTCTTAACAGCAGCACCGGTCCTGATCAGATGGCCAATGCTATCTATAAGGCGTTTGTCAACTATCGGAAGCAGTATGACAAGCACGCGACGGTTCCAACCAATAATAAAGCCGTGCAAGTCAACTCGTCTGCCGCTGCGCCCAAGCAGAGTGTGATTCCGGTTAAGCCTCTACAAGCTAACAAAACCGTAACGGCTGCAACCAAGAACAATGCCCCAACCCCTAACACGGCAGCTAAGAAAGCTACCAATACATCAGCGGCTAAGCCCGCACCGACACCCAAAAACAATGTCACCGCTTCTAAACCCGCTACGCAAAATGTGTCTAAACCTGCTTCACAAAGCACGTCTAAGCCGCAAACTCCCGTAGCCGCTACATCCCGACCTGCCTCGCAAGCCAAGCCGTCAACGCAAACCGCTAACACGAAGGAGGCTATCAAGGAATCGATTGATGGTGTGGTGCCAACGTTTAAGGTGCAGATCTTCGCTATCAATCGTCGTTTGCGTCCAGGTAGCGAGCAGTTTAAGGGACACGATGATGTGGATTTCTACCAAGATGGCAACACGTATAAGTACACCATCGGAGCTTCCACTGATTATAACGAAATAGTTCGATTAAAGAAAAAACTAACTAAAGATTTTCCAGAGTCGTTTGTCATTGCCTTCAATGGCGCACAAAAGATGAACACATCGCTGGCCATTGCGGCCTTCGTGCAGAACAGTAAGAAAGGTAAATGAGGCGCTCATCAATCACTGAACAATTATGAAGAAAGTACTAAGCAATGAAGTGAAAATAGCACTTGTGGCAATCTTGGGTATTGTCATCTTGTTCTTTGGAATGCAGTTTCTTAAAGGCTTAAACCTCTTCGCTTCTGAAACGGTCTACCAAATGAAGTTTTCCAATATCTCAGGACTCACCACTTCTAGTCCGATATATGCCAACGGATATAAGGTCGGGTCTGTCAAGAGCGTGGAATACAACTACAAGAAGCCGGGTGATATTACGGTTTTAGCCAACATTCAGAAGGATATGGCCATCCCAGAGGGTACCACAGCCGCAATATCTAGCGACCTGATGGGTAACGTTCAGGTCGATTTGACGTTGGGAAACAGCGCGCAGATGCTTCCAGCTAACGGCGTGATTGAAGGTCGTGTGGACGATGGCGCCTTGGGACAGGTCAAAGGAATGGTGCCCGATATACAAAAGATGCTACCCAAGATCGATAGTATCATGCACAGCTTGAACGTGCTTTTGGCTGATCCCGCTATCGCTGCGTCACTTCATAACGTCAATAAGATCACTGACGATCTTACCGTTTCAACCAAGCAACTGAACACTTTGCTTGCCAGTTTGAACCAAGAACTGCCTGTGCTTTCGCATCAACTGAATGGCGTGCTTGGTCATGCTGATGGCTTGATGGTCAATGCCAATGGTGGCATCACGGATGCTCGTCAGGCTCTTAAGGGCGCTAACGGACTGATCGGAACGCTGAATGACAAGGTGGAAGCAGTGGATTTGGCTGGCACAATGAACCAAGTCAACACCACGCTTACGCACATCAACACTTTGACCGAGAAGCTTAATAGCAATCAAGGCTCCTTGGGCTTGCTGATGAACGACCCCGGTCTATATAACAACCTTAACAACACGATGCGCGATGCGGACAGTTTGTTGATCAATCTCAAAGCTCATCCTAAGCGTTACGTCCACTTCTCACTCTTCGGACGTAAAGATAAGTAAGGTAGAATCAATATTAGGACGATTCATTCGGTGTTGTATGTGACACTGATTTCGTTTCTTTTCCACTTGTCTGCCTATAGAAATAGCGGATAGGTATTTGCCGATAGTAAGCCACACTATGCTATCCTTGAAGGATTGCATGGTGTGGTTGCGCTTTTGGTGGTGTGGTATCTTATCTTTGAACGGTTTCTGTTGGCTTCTGATGCACCCATTATCGCAGTTTGACAACCATCACAATCTAGCCGTGGACTTCTTCTTTCGGATAAGAATCGTTCCTATGTGGTGTTTCAATACCATAATCATTGCAGTTTGATACAGTTTGTATGATAGACCGTTAAGATTTTTCCAAGGATATAAGATAATGCTTATTTAAATACAGTCTAAATAAGAGTGCGAATGTTTCACGGTGGTTTTATGCTTTGTAACGTGTTTGTAAATCAATTAGTTTGTATCGTTTTGTGGAATGTTTCACTAAGAAACGAAAATAGAATGTCGTTTTCTCAAAAACCAATGATTATCAGATGGTTATGTGCTAGAGACACACTGGTTAGCTTATCTCTACATGCGTGCAGTGTAAATGCCAAAGAATGTGAAAGTTACGAAGCGGCCAATGATAAATAATATAAGTATCGTGCATCAGCTATCAACTTTTTTTTGTAACTTTGCACCGCTAAAAGCGTAATGTAATAATCCGAGTTCTTATAACTTCTTAACATTTAATGGAGAATAACCCTCGTGCGCTTTGGACAGAGTGTCTTAAGTTAATACACGACAATGTCACTGCGCAGCAATATAAAACATGGTTTCAGCCCATAGTCTTTGAGTCGTACACAGCCGACACAAAGACCGTGTTGGTTCAGGTACCCAGCGCCTTTGTGTATGAGTATCTGGAGGAAAACTATGTTGATTTGCTCAAGAAGGTGTTGGCTCGCGTATTTGGTAACGAGGTAAGACTCAACTATCGTGTTGTTACTGACGGCGCAAATCATCTCACACAAGTGGTTCAAGGCGAAAACACGGAGGCGGTAAACACTCAGCGTCCCACCTCTAGGGCTAATCAGTCGCCTACCAAGCTTGATGCCGTGCCACAGGATTTAGATCCTCAGCTCGACCCACATAAGTCGTTCAACAACTACATTGAGGGTAACAGCAACAAGCTTCCACGTTCTATCGGATTGTCTATTGCCGAACATCCTAACACTACCCAGTTTAACCCGATGTTCATTTATGGGCCTTCTGGATGTGGTAAGTCACACTTGATTAACGCCATTGGCCTCCGCACAAAGCAGCTTTATCCGCAGAAGCGCGTACTTTATATCTCTGCGCGCCTATTCCAAGTGCAGTATACCAACTCGGTTTTGCATAACACAACCAATGATTTTATCCATTTCTATCAGACCATTGACGTTCTGATTGTGGATGATATACAAGAGTGGGCCACTGCCACTAAGACGCAAGATACCTTCTTCCACATCTTCAATCATCTCTTCCGTAACGGAAAGCGCATCATCTTGGCATCCGACCGTCCTCCTGTGGATCTGAAAGGAATGAACGAACGACTGCTAACGCGATTTGCTTGCGGTCTGATAGCAGAGCTAGAGAAGCCTAATGTGGAGCTTTGTGTTGATATCTTGCACAACAAGATTAAGCGCGACGGGCTTACAATACCCGAGGATGTGATACGTTTCATCGCTCAAACGGCTAATGGAAGCGTGCGCGATCTGCAGGGAGTGATTAACAGTTTGCTTGCTTACTCGGTGGTGTACAACTGCAATATAGATATGCGTTTGGCTGAAAGAGTAATCAAACGAGCTGTAAAGATCGATGATGAACCCCTTACCATCGATGACATTCTAGAGAAAGTGTGCGACCATTTCAACGTTACCTCGAAGGATGTAAACTCCCGTTCACGTAAGAGAGATATCGTAGTGGCTCGTCAGGTGAGCATGTATCTTGCACAAAAGTACACCAAGATGCCTGCGTCACGTATAGGTAAACTAGTTGGCGGACGCGATCATAGCACCGTGATACATAGCTGTAACCAAGTAGCAGGTCGCCTAAAGGTAGACAAAGGGTTCAGTGCTGAGATTTCAAGCATAGAGAATTCGTTTAAGCTCAAGGGATAGACACACTCCTTTCACTCTAACTTTATAGCTTCAATGACCAACAAACGTTGACTCAGAATCTGTAAGGTCACTTTATCAACATATTTATCGGCGGTTGGGACATTTTGTTCCAATCGCTTTTTTTAGTCTTTATAGTGTGCCTTTAGATTATTTATTTCTTCTCAAACGTGCGATATACAAGGTAGTAGCCATTGGCATGGATAGCAAACTGATGATCTAATGCTTCATTAAGCGAACCTTGCCATAGTTGAGTAGTGGCGTAGGGTGCCCACTTTAGTCCCTCACCAGAGAGCTCAGTGCATGAGAAATTGAACAAGCTTACTTGTTGACCAGGGAACGATTCAAAGACCGCGTCACCCGTAACGGGGATGAACCAACCATAATCAGTTACCATCACAGGTTTGATATTCATCTCCTTGTGATAGCGCATCATAAGCGAGATGTTGGCAAGGGTGTGATCCTCTCGTTTACCCGTAGCTCCAAGATATATGATAGTAGGCTTTTCCTCTATGCCCCATTGCTTTAGATGGCTTATCGCATAGCGTGTAGCCTTGGTCAGATCGTTATCTTCCTGTTCTTCAATGTGTATGAATCGTGAACCAATCAGGTTACGCAAATCCATCGAAAGCGAATCGCCATCCCCCACCACAGCCTCAATCGTCAGTTTGGGGTCGTGTAAAGCCATTTCGCCAGCTTGGTCGCAACATAACAAGCGCTTAGCTTGGTGGAGCAGATTGACGGGTACAGGGTGGGTAGGGTAGTCGCCATTGGCTAAGATAACCACGTCAGCTACATGCAGAGAATCAAGTAAAGGGTGAATCATTGTAGTCATACGTTCAATATTAATCGTTCATCATTGTCTTCCATTTACGATAACCTAGGAACGCTATCACAGCGTATAAGGCATAGAGAGCAGCCGTGAAGGGAATGTCCTTGTACACATATAGAGCCGAAAGCTCAACATCCACCACAATCCAAACCCACCATTGTTCGATATACTTGCGTGCCAACCACCACAAACCGATAAAGCTAAGCGCATTGCCGAACGAGTCGAGCACAGGCACGGTGGAGTTGGTAAAGTGAATAAGGACTAGATAGAGAGCTCCCCAAGCTATCAAGAAGAAGATAGCCGATATGATAGCTATTGACAATGAGATGTGCGTGATGGTCAAGGGTGCTTGCTCTTGATCCTTTTTATGTCCAAACTTCCAAACCAGTAGACCATAGAATGCTGCCAAAGCATAATACACCTGCATCCCAAAGTCGGCATATAAACCCGCATCAAGATACACGAACATATATATAATAGGCATTACGATGCCCGTGACCCATAGCCAGATGCTCGCTTTATATTCTTGATAGATGTAGACAAGGCCCACCAATGTACCTAGGATGTCGAGCCAATGTTGTGTGAGAAAAGCTATCATAACTAGATAAAGAAAGAGGATCACTCACTTGCCTCTGCTAGTGAGCAATCCTCAGGGTATTTTAGGTAAGTTTAAAAATTCAAGCTAAGATGTGCCATCCAGTTGAAAGGAGCAGATGGTGCAAATCCTGCTTCATAGAGGTCGTCGGTGCAATAAGCTTCCACTTGGCCGTTAGCGCCTTTTCGGTAGCCTGGTGCTGCCCAACCATTGTTGTCATATTTGGCGCTGAAGATGTTGTAGAAGGTCACACCCACCGTAGCATCTTTCAGTCCAAGGCAGTGCAATGAGAAGCGATATGACAGGTCAATGTTTGTGGTGAAATGCTCCTTGAGATACATCTCCACGCTTTGATCGAATGAGCCGTCTTCCTTATAGTTGTTATAAGCGCTGATCCCCGTGTTTGTTAGGTTCTGCTTGCTGGTGTACTGGCTCTGAATGCTAGCGCTGAAACCTTGATAGTTGAAGCTGAAGATGTTGTTCAGTATCGTGTTAGGAGAGAACGCCAAGTCGCAAGTACCTAGGTTAGCAACGGTGCCATCGTCCAGCCCCACGGTCATATCCTTAACCTTGTTCTTAGAGAATGTGGCGTTGATGTCCCAACGGAACCAGTCAACAGGCTTCCAAGCTGCCTCTAGCTCTACGCCCATACGGTAGCTTTTGTCAACGTTTTTGGTCTTAGCCTCACCTATATCGTCCAGTTCGCCTGTGAGGACAAACTGATTCTTATAGTTCATATAATACAGATTGACACCAGCAGAGAACGTTTTGCTCTGATACTTGTAGCCTAGTTCTAGGTCGTTGAGCTGTTCGGCAACAGGCTTCTCGTTCTTGTTCTCCTTGCTATCGATGGTTCCCCAATAGTTTTGGTAGTTGTTGCGCACAGGCTCTTTGTGGCTGATGGCATAGGATAGATACACTTTGTGGTTGTCAGTGATGTCATAGTTGATACCAAACTTAGGATTGAAGAAGTCGAAGTTCTCGTTCAATACATATTCAGCGCTGCGGTTAGCGATGTAATAGTCGCTTGGATCCTGCATCTTATAGTTGACATGGCGATACTGTAGATCCACGAAGGCACTCATGCCTTGCCAGAAGTTCCAGTTGACCTTGCCATAAACGTTGCCGTCGGTCTTCTTAGAGTTGTTACGATAATACTCGTAGTCAGGGTACAACACCTTCTGTGGTTCTTTTACCCAGTTGACTAGACCGAAGTGGTCACCGTCATACTTGTTCCAACCACCGCCGAGCACCATCTGTAGACCAGCCATGTTGTTATACGTAATGCTTGCTATTGCACCATAAAAGTCGTTTGCCATCTTCTTCTGACGAGTGAGATCGGTCTTGAATTTGGTGTCGCTCAAGCCATAATCTTGAAGGTTTTTGTTGCTCTTATACTCATCGTAGTAACCATCGCCGCGTGTATAATGCACTGCCGTATTGAGTGTCCACTGAGGTGTGAACATCTGATTCCAGATCAGCTGGTAGTTTTGCTGATGATAGTTGTCGGTCTGATTCTTATAATAACGTACGTTACTATTGTCATCATAATACTCGCCACAAGAGTTGTAACGACGTCCGTAGAGGCTCTGTTCATACTTAGAGGTATAGTTCCAAGCGTGATAGGTCTCTTCCACGCCATTCCAGGTGATAAACTTTACCATAGTGTTGTCACCGAAATAGCCTGCTTGCAAGAAGTAGCTATTGAGCTTAGCAGATGCTCTATCGAGGTAACCTTTAGACCCGATGTTAGACAATCGTCCCTGCAAACCCCAGTGATCGTTGATCAGTCCGGTACCAAATCGGATGGTCTCCTTATGGCTGTAATAGCTACCCGCACTGAGGTCGATGCCTACAAAGGGACGAACGCCGATGTTCTCGGTTTGCATATTGATAGTAGCACCAAAGGCACCAGCACCATTGGTGGATGTTCCCACACCGCGTTGGATCTGCATGCTCTGTACAGAAGATGTGAAATCGGCCATGTTTACCCAAAAGGTGGTAGAGCTCTCGGCGTCACTTACGGGTATGCCATTGGCGGTGATGTTGATTCGCGAGGGGTCTGTGCCACGCACGCGGAGCGTAGTATATCCTATACCATTGCCGGCATCGGATGTGGTGGTCACTGAAGGTGTGAGTGATAACACGTAAGGGATGTCAAGACCGAAGTTCACTTTCTTAATCTCCTCAGCGGAAAGATCGTGGAAAGCCATAGGTGTCTTGTTGTTGGCACGTGTTGATGTGACTTGTACACCTTGCAATTGGTACGTCTTTAGGGTGTCTACAGGCTCGTTGTCATTGGCCTGCGCCATTCCTGTTGCGCATGAAAGCGCAACAAGAGCCATGAAAGATCTTTTCATGTTTACTCTTTTTGTAAAGAATCTGATAATAAAGGGATCATCTATTCCTGCGTCGGCATTATCCGTTTCAGGTTCAATGGGTATAATCTCAGCCCACACACTGATGTGAGCACCCCTTAGTTTCCACTTTGAAAACCGATGCAAAATTACTACTTTCCTTTGATATCACCAAGAAAAAGCACTTTTATCTTTCTGCACTCATTGACCTAAGACATTTCGCCAACATCTGAATGACAACACGAAGAAACCGCTTTTATGTGTCGATAGCTTCCGTTTGATAAACCGAAAGCACTTCCATTGAAATCGAAATTAAATTGTTTTTCGTCAAAAAATAAATTGATTTTCCATCAAAAATAATTTAATAATCATTCCAAAACGAGCCCCAATGCCTTTCAGTGGAAACCGAAATGTATAGCGAAACGATAGCTATGATAACAAAAAAGGAGGGAAACCTACGTGTGGTTTCCCTCCTAATCAATATCGTTATGAGTCAGACGATGCAGCTTAGCAACCGCATGTCCAAGGCTTTAGCTCCTTAAAGAAGTCGTGACCCTTGTCATCTACAAGGATGAATGCAGGGAAGTCTTCCACTGTAATCTTCCAGATTGCTTCCATACCAATCTCGGGATACTCTACACACTCGATGCTCTTGATAGCGTCCTGAGACAATACGGCAGCCACGCCACCGATTGTTCCGAGGTAGAAACCACCATGCTTCTTACATGCGTCGGTCACATCCTGTGTGCGGTTACCCTTGCCAATCATGATCATAGAGCCACCATGTGCCTGGAACTCGTCCACGTATGGGTCCATACGGTTACTGGTGGTTGGGCCCATTGAGCCACAAGGATAGCCTTCAGGTGTCTTAGCTGGTCCAGCGTAGAGCACGGGATGATCCTTAAAGTACTGTGGCAGATCCTCACCACTGTCAAGACGAGCCTTGAGCTTAGCATGAGCGATGTCACGAGCCACGATGATGGTACCGTTGAGGCTTACGCGTGTAGACACAGGATACTGGGTTAGGATGGCACGTGCCTTGTCCATACCCTCGTCAAGGTTGATCACTACACCACCATTCTCGCCTGGCTGACGGAGAGCTTCAGGGATAAGGCTTGCAGGATTGGTATCCATCTTCTCGAGCCAAACACCATCCTTATTGATCTTAGCCTTGATGTTGCGGTCAGCAGAGCAGCTTACGCCCATACCGATAGGACAGCTTGCACCATGACGAGGCAAACGAATCACGCGTACATCGTGTGCGAAGGCCTTGCCACCAAACTGTGCACCGAAGCCAATCTTGTGAGCTTCCTTGAGCAACTTCTCCTCAAGGTCAAGGTCACGGAAGGCACGTCCGGTCTCGTCACCGCTTGTTGGGAGGTTGTCTAGATAGTGGATAGAACCCAGCTTGACGGTGAGGAGGTTCTTCTCAGCTGATGTACCACCAATGACGAAGCAGATGTGGTAAGGAGGACAAGCTGCTGTGCCAAGGCTCTTCATCTTCTCTACCAAGAAAGGAAGAAGCGTACCTTCGTTCTGAATGGTAGCCTTGGTCATGGGGTAGAAGTAGGTCTTGTTGGCAGAGCCACCACCCTTAGCCACCATTACGAAACGATACTCGGCACCATGGGTAGCCTCAATGTCGATCTGTGCAGGTAGGTTGCAACGTGTGTTGATCTCGTCGTACATATTGAGAGGTGCATTCTGTGAGTAGCGGAGGTTGTCCTGTGTGAAGGTATTGTACACACCGCGTGATAGCGCTTCCTCTTCATCAAAGTCGGCCCATACCTGTTGACCCTTCTCTGCGTGGATGATAGCCGTACCCGTGTCTTGGCAGAAAGGCAATACGCCCTTAACGGCGGTCTCAGCGTTGCGCAACAGGGTAAGCGCTACATACTTGTCATTGTCAGAGCTATTGGGATCGCTCAGGATGGCAGCTACTTGTTCGTTGTGTTCGCGGCGCAAGCAAAACTCAACATCGTGGAAAGCTTCCTGTGCCAAAAGCGTCAATGCTTCGGGTGTGACCTTCAGAATCTCTTTGCCCTCGAATGTGGCGGTGCTTACTCCTTCCTTAGTCAGCAGGCGATACTCGGTATCGTCTTTGCCCAACTGAAACATTGGAGCATACTTAAATTCGGGTTCTTTTGCCATTTTTGTGTAATTGATTATTTGTTATTATTGTCTATTGATTGTAATAGTAATCGTCCTTCTAGGAGATATGTGGGTGTGGGTATCCGTATCGTTGGACACCCACACTATGATTAGTATCCGAAGATCTCGTCGGTGGTTAGACGCTTGACGGTTCCGAGCTTGTTGACGAAGTCCATATCAAGGTCTTTCTCGTTGCCTAGGATGACATACTTGTAGGTCTTGTTGGCCATACAGGTCTTCTCAAAGTTGAGAATGTCCTGCAAGGTGATGGATGGCAACTTCTCATAGACCACTTTCTCGATGTCATAATCTAGTCCAAGCTTCTGCGCATTCCAGTAAGCGCTGAGCACACTAAACTTAGTGGTGCGGTTAGAAGCGATGCTCTTCATCACGCTTTGGCGAGCCACGTTCAGTCCGGCATCGCGCGCTGGGAGTGTGTTTAGTAACGAGTTGAATTCGTTAACACAGTCGGGCATCTTGTCAGTCTGCGTGATGATGAAGGTGTAGAAGCTTTCGGGATTATTCTTCTTTCTTGGTTCTATGTAATAAGCCGAGGCACTATAAGCCAAACCGCGTGCTTCACGTAGCTCCTGGAAGACGATGGCGTTCATCGGACCGCCAAAGTATTCGTTGAACAAACGGATCAGTGGGGCACGCTCTGGAGACCATTGTTGGTTCTCGTTGTGATATTGTGCCATGTAGATATTCTTAGCATCGTAGGGGGCAAGAATCACTTCGTTAGTGGGAGTGGTCTGCTTTACGTATGGCTTAGGTTCGGGAGCTTGGAATCCTTTGACGGGTTTGTATAGCTGTAGCTTATCTACGCGCTTAGCCACCGAGTTCATATCATCTGGTCCATAATATAATAAGGTGGGCTGATAGTTGCGGATATCTTTGGTGCGTTGCAGCAGTTTGTCGCCATTGAGGCTCTTTAGGGTTTGCTCGCTCAGCACGTTGCGTACGCCGTTGTACTGACCATAGCAAGCGTAACTGAACAGTGCGCTATAATTGTATTGCTGATTGGTCTTGTTGTTCTTGCGCTGTTTCAATGTCAAGTCAACGAAGTTGTTGTACGATTCCTCGTCGGCCTTGCCGTTCTTGATCAAGTCGTTCACTAGCGCCAGGGCTTTGTCCATGTTCTCGCTCAGACCTTTGAGGGTAATCCTAAGCTCGTCATCGCTCTGATTGATAGAGTAGTCGCAACCTAGCTTGTACATTTGCTTCTTGAAGTCTTCATTAGACATCTTCGCAGTACCTACATAGTCGAGATAGTCGAAGGCGTAACTGTAAGTGGGATCGGTCTCTTCGCCAAGGTTAGGATAGCGTAGCTGCAAGGTGAAAAGAGAGTTGTCCGTGTTCTGCTTGTAAAGCACGGGCATATTCTTCTTGCTCTTTCCCTTGGTCAGATCTTTGTTGAAGTCGAGGAAACGAGGCTGGATAGGCTCGGGCTTATTGTTGCTCACGTCCATAAGAAACTGTGAGTGCTTGTCGTTATTGGTAGGGATTGGTGTGATGGCAGGCTTCTCCACCTTCTTAAGTGTGGTGTCATTGCCTTGCTCCTTGTATACGCAGACATAGTTGTCGTTGAAGTATCGATTGGCAAAATCAACAATTTGTTGCTTTGTCATGTGCTCTTTGCGGTCAAGCGACTCTACCTTTTGTTTCCAGTCCGTGCGGTTGATAAAGGCATCAACAAACTCGTTGGCACGGAATTGGTTTTGGTCTAGGGCGTCGTAATAATCACGTTTGTAGTTGTTAATCACTGCAGGCAACAAGTCGTCATCAAAGTCGCCCTTCTTGAGTTTGTCCAGTTCGGCAAGTAACAGTTGTCTTACCTCTTTGAGTGATTGCCCTTCTTTAGGTATGCCGCCAAGGACAAAGAAGCTATAATCGGCTAGACCTTCAGCGCCAGCAAATGCACCTTGCACCTTCATCTGCTGATTAAGGTCTAGGTCAATCAGTCCGGCTTTATCGTTGTTGAGGATGTCGCTAATCACGTCAAGGGTGTCTTTGGTCAGTGATCGTGCCTCTGGGAAGCGCCAACCAAGGTACACCGTTTCTGCCTCTTGACCTATCACGGTGGTGTCAATGGGTGAGGTGATAGCTGGCAATGGGGCAAACTGTGGATAAGAAAGGCTTTCGCTCTTCTTCCAACTGCCAAAGTAACGATCGATCTTAGCCACTACCTCGTCAGAATCCAAGTCGCCCGACATACAAATCGCTACGTTATTGGGCACATAATATTGGTTAAAGTAATTCTTGATATTGACGATTGATGGGTTCTTCAGGTGCTCACCTTTACCTATTGTGGTCTGTGTGCCATAAGGATGGGTAGGGAACAGTTTGGCCATAAGAGCGGTATACAACTTGTTTCCGTCCTTTGCCAAACCGATGTTATACTCCTCATACACAGCCTCGAGCTCTGTATGGAAACCACGAATCATCATGTTTTGGAATCGATCGCCCTCCACCTTGAGCCAGTTGTCTAGCTCGTTGCTAGGGATATCCTCCTCGTAGCAGGTCACATCGTTTGATGTGTAAGCGTTAGAACCCTCTGCTCCGATGTTGGCCATCATCTTGTCATACTCGTTAGGGATGTTATATTGGGCGGCAAGTTGTGACAATGAGTCGATCTCGTGATAGCATGCTTTGCGCTCCTGAGGGTCGGTCAAGGTGCGATAGTATTCGTATTTGTCCTGAATAGCGTTGAGATAAGGTGTCTCAGCCTCTAGGTTGGATGTGCCAAAGTGGGTTGTGCCCTTGAACATCAGATGCTCAAGGTAATGCGCCAAACCTGTGGTCTCGGCTGGATCATTGCGTGAACCTGTTCTCACGGCAATGTAAGTTTGGATTCTAGGCTTCTCCTTGTTGACGCTAAGATAGACGGTCAGTCCGTTCTTTAGCGTATAGATACGTGCCTTCATAGGGTCGCCAGGTATCGTCTTGTAGGTGTAACCCTGTGCAGAAATGCCCAAAGCGCATGTCAACATGAGCGTTAGGGCGGTGAAAACTTTCCTGAAATTGGTCATATTCTTGATATTTAGTATTCGTTGTTTGTTGTCGCGTGGGGTGCTTACTCTTCAAAGTCGACCTCGTGGTCAAGTTGTTCGATGAAGTTGTCCAGCACTTCTTTCTGCACATCGCCCATCTTAAACTCTTTCTCAGCGTCCTTTTTAATCTCGGCAATCCACGAGCGACGTGCTTCGATATAGTCGGCTTTGATGCGTCGGTCGTTCTCTTCGGTGATTTCCTTGATACCATAGTAGTCAAGAATCAGACGATAAGTCCAAGTCCATTGGTACATCCGGTAGTTGTTGTTGATGGTCTCGAAGCGCTCTAGCACGCTTTGTATCGTGTCAAGGGTGTTGTTCTTGATGTCTTCGATGATGCGTTGCTCTTCCGAAGCAGGCAGCAACAGGCCACTGAGATCGTTCCATTTGCCCAGTCCGGTGTCCGTGGCGGGTTTGCCAAAGAAGCCCCACTTGTGTGCGCGTTTGAGGACAGCGCCCATATAGATACGCAGCGCCATGTCATAATACTTGATGCCTTTGCGCAACGAAGAGGCGTTGATGACGTATTCGTGGTAGTTGTAGGTCGACACGTTCTCACCGCTTGCCAGCCGTAAGTTCTCCAAAATCTTCTTACCTCGGATGATTTCGCCTACCGAGAAAGGCGAGAGCCAGTCAAAATTGACAATGCTCTTGTGACACTTCACGGGTCGCATGTCACGCTTAGGCCATTTGCGTATGTCGCGATACAGACCTACCGTGGTGATGTTTCGACCAGGTGAGAGGTACATGGTGTCGCCGTAAGCAATCAGATAAGAGAAAGGCAACGCTTGGGTGTTGGGGTGATGCATCAGCTTACCAAAGCAAACGGAGAATGTTCCGATGGTGGCTGGCATGAGAACGTATGCTCCACTGGCGGTTTTGGTGCCTCGTTCTAGTGTTCCCCAGTGCATAGGGCCCATCTTGTAGGCATGGTTTGAGAAGTTGGTACCCGATCCAGCGTTGTAGAACGAGAACATTGCGCCAATGAGCAAGCTGCTCTTGTGATGGGAAGCAGAGAACGGACCGCAGAAGGCAGCGCACGCCTCGCCATTGCTCATGTAGCTATTGGCAAAGAAAACGCTTTGTGAGGCGGTGAAGCCATTGCTTATCTTGCACGCTTCGCCTACGAAGCAATCTTGCATCTTGACACTGTTGATCACCGAAACGCCATCGCTAATGATCGAGTTTTCGGCTATAACGCCTGTGCCAATGTACACGCTGGCGTTGGGAGAGGATAGGATCATGCAGTCACTGATGCACGAAGCACCATTCACTTCACACTCGTCATAGATGATGGTGTTGGTTATCTCCTTGGTGTTCACTATTCGTACGTGGTTGCCTATGTGTCCTACCGAGGGTAGCGTGCGCTCAATCTCTTCATTGATCAAGCGACGTATGCAGTCTTTTAAAGCCTGATCGTTGAAGTGTTTCACCATAAAGGCGGCAAACTGACTATTGAGTCCATGAAACAAAATGACGTTTCCGTTGCCCACTTCGTTAAGCACTGATATCAAGTTGCCCTCTCCAAAGGTTGCGCCTTCGGTGGTTTCCATCTGTGAAATGTTAGATAGATGGCAGTTGTCTCCTATCGTGTAGTTGTTGATATAATTGCCAATCTTCTCGATTAAGCAGTTGTCACCAACCGTGACGTTGCGTAGGGTGGCATCACTGATACCTGTATGCTTGGTGAAACCTTTGCTTACCTCAATGCTTTTCTCTACTGCGCCGAGGCGGATGTCACCATAAAACATTACGCGGTGAAAGTAACGAGGGTCAAAGCCTTGCTCTTTTACCATTACGTGCGACCAATCCTCTGCCCAGCAACTGTTCTGCTCGAGGGTTGAAATCTCTTCTTGTGAAAGTGGTCTGTAAGTCATTTGCTTCTTATGTCAATGTATGTCAAAGGTCAGAAGGGTAGAGAAAGTCGTTGTAAGGGTATTTCTGCACATGCAGCTCTCTAACCTTCTTGTATAATGTTTCCCTAAATTCGTCGATGTTCTCTTTGTCTTTTGCACTGATAAAGAGGCAATCATCGTTGAGCTTAGCCATCCAAGTGCGTTTCAGTTCGTCAAGCGTGATATTCTCCTTGGTGGCTGGTGTGAGGTCGTCAGCGTCTTTGGTGACCCAGTGATAGTTGTCTATCTTGTTGAAGACAATCATCATTGGCTTGTCGCTAGTGCCTAGATCGCTTAGCGTTTTGGTCACCACGTCGATCTGTTCTTCAAAGTCGGGGTGGGAGATATCTACCACATGCACCAATAAGTCGGCTTCGCGTACCTCGTCCAAGGTCGACTTGAATGAGTCAACCAAGTCGGTCGGCAACTTGCGGATGAACCCTACGGTATCTGCAAGGAGGAAAGGCAGGTTGCCCACCACCACCTTTCTCACGGTGGTATCTAAGGTTGCGAAGAGCTTGTTCTCTGCAAACACTTCGCTTTTGGCCAATAGATTCATGATGGTCGACTTGCCCACGTTGGTGTATCCCACCAAAGCTACGCGTATCAAACGCCCTCTGTTCTTGCGCTGCGTGTTCTTTTGTTTGTCAATCTCTTGCAGACGTTGCTTCAAAAGGGTGATGCGCTGGAGGATGATACGGCGGTCCATCTCGAGCTGCGTCTCACCAGGACCACGCAATCCTACGCTACCTTTACCGCCACCGCTACCCGATCCGCCGCCTTGACGTTCCAGGTGAGTCCACAATCGTTGCAAGCGCGGCAGCATATACCGGTATTGCGCCAGCTCCACTTGCGTCTTGGCGTTAGCCGTTTGGGCGCGCATGGCAAATATATCTAGAATCAACGAGGTGCGATCAAGGATCTTTACGCCCAACTCGGTTTCTATATTGCGTATTTGTTTGGCAGACAATTCGTCATCAAAGATAACCATTCCTATCGGTTCGTCCTCGTCTTCTTTATCTTTGATGAATTGTTTGATTTCTTCTAGCTTTCCTTTTCCTACGTAGGTAACGCTGCTTGGACCACCCACACGTTGCGTAAAGCGTTTTACGGTTTGTGCGCCAGCAGTGTCAGCAAGAAACTCTAGCTCGTCAAGGTATTCCTTTGTCTTGGCTTCATCTTGCTCTTTGGTAATCAGTCCCACTAGAATCGCGGTCTCGGCCTTAACTTCGGAAATAACAAATTCTTTCATTCTGTTTGCGTTCGTTTATCTTACTGCAAAGGTAAGAAAAAGAAAAGACTATTAATTCTTTTCAAACTGTTTTTCAAGAGCAGCTCGCTAATTTTTGAAAATTATTCGTTTGTGGTTGCAAGTTTTCCTGAAAAAGTCGTAAATTTGCAAAGAAATAACAAAACCAAAACATACTATTAAGATGAGATTAATTATAGAAGCCGATTATGAGAAGCTATCTCAATGGGCAGCCAATCATGTAATAGACCGTATCAATTCTGCTAATCCTACCCCAGAGCATCCGTTTGTGCTAGGACTTCCTACCGGATCATCTCCCGAAGGCATGTACGCAGCATTGGTCAAAGCTAACAAAGAAGGACGCGTTTCGTTCAAGAACGTGGTGACATTCAATATGGATGAGTATGTCGGATTGCCTGAGAACCACCCTGAAAGTTACCATTCGTTTATGGCACGCAACCTGTTTGATCATATCGATATTAACCCCAAGAACGTTCATATCCTCAATGGTAATGCTGAAGACCTTAAAGCTGAGTGTGCACATTACGAGCAAATGATTCAAGAAGCTGGTGGTATCGACTTGTTCATCGGCGGCATTGGCCCTGACGGACATATCGCTTTCAATGAACCCGGTTCTAGTTTGACAAGTCGTACACGTGAGAAAACGCTTACCACGGATACCATTATAGCCAACTCTCGTTTCTTTGACAATGACGTGAACAAGGTTCCTAAGTATGCCTTGACCGTCGGAGTGGGCACCGTGATGGACGCTCGTGAGGTGATGATTTTGGTCAATGGCCACCACAAAGCAAGCGCATTGCAAGCAGCGGTAGAGGGAGCAGTGACCCAATGGTGGACTATCTCTGCTCTTCAGATGCATCAACATGGTATCATTGTAGCTGATGAGGCTGCATGTGAGAACCTCCGCGTGGGCACATATCGTTACTTCAAGGATATAGAGAAGAACAATCTTTAAGAACATTGCCTCTTCTTAGCACATTAGGAAGAGGCATTTGTCATTAAGAAGAGATATTTATCATTAAACAACTATTAAAACAACCATAAGACAATGAGACTGAATCTAAGTTCACAGATTGCATTTAAGAAAGTGCCTGAAGAGTTCTTCCGTCCCCGTACGGCTGTGGAGCGCTCTGAGATGACTCGTAGAGAGAAGATTCCAACAGACATTTTCCCCAAAATGGAAGAAGGTGCGATGGCTATTGCTGATGCCATTGAGAAGAAAATAAAGCAGAAAGATAGCGAGGGACGTATGTGTGTGCTTGGTTTGGGCACCGGTTCGTCACTCACACCGATATACGAAGAGCTTGTTCGTCGTTACGAAGCAGGCAAGCTGAGCTTCCATAACGTGATCGTTTTCAATGCTTACGAGTATTATCCATTGAAGTCGAGTGATGCCAATAGTTGTATTTTACAACTCAAGAGTCGCTTGCTCGATAAGGTAGACATTGCTGCACAAAACATATTTACGCCTGATGCAACCATCAGTCAAGAGTATGTGACCAATTATTGTCGCCAGTATGAGGAGCGTATCAATTCGGTTGGAGGTATCGATATTATGTTGCTAGGTGTGGGTCGTATGGGTAACATTGCCACAAATGAGCCTGGTTCTAGCCTCACATCTACCTCACGCATGATTCTTCTTGATGCTGTGGCACGTGAAGAGATGTCGTTGAGCTATGCTTCTCAGGATTTGGTTCCTCCTTGTAGCATCACCCTTGGTGTGTCAACGATACTCAATGCACGTAAGATTTACCTCACCGCATGGGGCGAAGACAAAGCTCATATCATCCAGCAGACTGTTGAAGAGCATGTAACCGACGCCATTCCAGCTTCGTTCTTGCAGACTCACAACGATGCGCATGTCGTTATCGACTTGGCTGCAGCAAGCCAACTCACCCGTATCGTTCACCCTTGGCTCGTGACTTCATGCGAATGGAACGACAAACTGGTTCGTGCCGCACTTACTTGGCTTTGTCAAGTGACCAAGAAACCAATCTTGAAGTTGACTAATAAAGACTATAACGAAAACGGATTGGGCGAGTTGCTTGCCAAATTCGGATCGGCTTACAATGCCAATATCAAGATTTTCAATGATCTTCAGCACACCATTACCGGTTGGCCAGGTGGTAAACCCAATGCTGACGATAGCAATCGACCAGAGCGTGCGTTGCCTTATCCCAAGCGTGTGATTGTCTTTTCGCCTCACCCTGACGACGATGTGATTTCTATGGGTGGCACTATCCGTCGCTTGGTACAGCAAGGTCACGATGTTCATGTGGCTTACGAGACCTCAGGTAACATTGCCGTTGGTGACGAAGAGGTAACGCGCTTCATGCACTTTATCAATGGTTTCAACCAGCTCTTTGACGAAAACAAGGATGAAGTGATCAAGAGCAAGTATCAAGAGATTAAGAACTTCCTGTCCAAGAAGAAGGAAGGAGATATTGATACACGCGATATCTTAACCGTAAAGGGCTTGATTCGTCGTGGTGAAGCACGTACCGCATGCACCTTCAATCAGATTCCGCTTGACCATGTCCACTTCCTTGACTTGCCATTCTATGAGTCGGGCAAGGTGGAAAAATTCCCAATGTCAGAGAAAGACGTTGAGATAGTACGCGAATTGATAGCCAAAGTGAAGCCACATCAGATCTATGTAGCAGGTGACCTAGCCGATCCTCATGGCACACACCGCAAGTGTACCGATGCTGTTCTTGCGGCTATCGACCTAGAGAAAGATGCTAAAGCCGAATGGTTGAAGGATTGTCGTATCTGGATGTACCGTGGTGCATGGGCAGAATGGGAGATTGAGAACATCGAGATGTGTGTACCAATGAGTCCTGAAGAGCTCCGTGCTAAGCGTAACGCTATCTTGAAGCATCAAAGTCAGATGGAGAGCGCACCCTTCCTCGGTAACGATGAACGTCTCTTCTGGCAACGTGCAGAGGATCGTAACCGCTCCACCGCTCAGCTCTACGATAGCTTAGGTTTGGCATGCTATGAGGCAATGGAAGCCTTTGTAGAATATAAACCGATGTAAAATCAAACATTCATAACGTTAAAAGGTTGAAATACAATGTGCGTAAGCAGTTGTGTTTCAACCTTTTTTCGTAACTTTGCCTCGGAATTATGAAGTCGGCCATAATACAATTCGTCAAAACTTGGACGCTACCGCTGGCGATGGCAGTAGGAGCTATCATCTATTTGCTTTTCGCATTCCTCCCCCCTCTAGATGCAATAGGAGAGGGGCTGGAACCCTTTTTTACCGCCATCCTGCCCTTGTTTATGTTCCTCATCCTCTTTGTTACGTTCTGCAAGGTGGATTATCAAAAACTGATTCCCGTGCCTTGGCACTTCTGGGTAGGCGTGTTCCAAGTGGTGTTTGTGTGGATTTTGGTTGGATTGATCTTGGTATGTCATCTCAAAGGCAACAGCCTTATCTTGGTAGAGTCGATCCTTACTTGCATCATTGGCCCCTGTGCGGCTGCTGCAGCCGTTGTTACACAGAAGCTAGGAGGTAGCCTTGAGGAAATGACCACCTACACGTTTTTATCCAACTGCATCTGTGCAGCGCTCATCCCGATATGCTTTCCGATGATAGATACAGGCAGCCATTTCTCTTTTTGGTCGGCTTTCGTAACCATATTGTATGAGGTAAGCATTGTGTTGCTTGTGCCAATGTTCCTTGCATACGTCGTCAAACATGCCAAAATCCTGCGAAGATTCTACCATTGGGTATTGGGTTTTGACAATTTAGGCTTTTATCTTTGGTGCTTTTCCTTGATGATTGTGACCGGAACCACCGTTAAAAACATCGTTCACGCCCAATCATCCGTATGGTTCTTGCTTGTCATAGCCTTCATGGGCTTGGTGCTTTGCATCATCCAGTTTGCCGTGGGACGCTATGTGGGCCACTTCTTTCATCGCAATATGGAAGCAGGACAAGCTCTGGGGCAAAAGAATACCGCCTTTGCAATCTGGATAGCCATCACCTACCTCAATCCGTTGGCGTCTGTCGGACCAGGTTGTTACATCCTTTGGCAGAACATAATCAATAGCATTGAGATCTGGATTAAAGAGAAACACGATAGTCAAACCAACACACCTTCTGAATGAGACGAGCGTTTTGGCATATCATCCCGTTGCTGATGCTTTTCCCGATGGGTTCAGTCGCTCAGACCGACTATAAAGTGACGTCAGGGATGAAGCCCGATGTGCAACCCAAACCCTTGCGTCCCGAACATCACAACCCCCTTCCCGAACCATTCTTTGAAAAGCCTCTCCATGCCGAAACCTCCTCAGCTCCCTCTCTATCGGTAGATACTGCTCATCAAGTGATTCTCTTGATAGGCGACTCAATGACCGATGCCTTAGGCCATATCTTTGCCGATTATGCCGCAGAGAACCATTATGAGCTACACACCGTGGTGTGGTATGGCAGCCGAACCGACCATTGGGCCAAGCAAGGAGACCTTGAATATCACATCAACCGCGTGCATCCTACGTACATTGTCTTTAGTCTTGGCACCAATGACCTTGGTTTCTACGATTTCAGTAACCGTCAGCAATGGATCAAAGACATAATAAATAAGGTAGGCAACATCCCCTTTGTCTGGATAGGACCTCTCCCTAGGACAAAGATACGCAACCGCGACATTGTCAGCATCATACGTGACTGTGTGGGTGAAAAGCGCTTCTTTGATAGCAGCGACATCCGATGCCCACGTGCTGACGGCATTCATCCCACCCTAGGCGGTGCTAAACAGTGGATGAGCAAGATTGCGCAATGGTTGAGTAACCCCGAAACCACCCTTCATCCCATACAGATGCACACGCCAACCCGTACCATACGCTTTGTAGCCGACGAGAAACACACACCAAGATATAAAGGACGACCAGTAATCTACTAGTTCTTTCCATGCTATATCCGAAGCCCGATAGTCATTGATAATAGTAGGAAGACGATGGCGTAAAGCTACGATGATCTATAAGGAGCAAAAATAATGTGCATCCATCAATAGGCAATAGCGCCTTGATGGATGCACAGTTGTTATTAGATGATGGTATGCTTGCGCTTTCATTGTGGCAAGCATGCCATACCATTCTTTATTGAGCCAATTTTGTATCCTCGTCCTTAATCTTGGTAGCAAGGATAAAGTAGATGATCAATGCGATGTAAGCTACAAGCGAGAGAGCCTCTGACCAATGGTTGTCCCACCACTGTGAGTAGTCGAACTCAATGCCGCCAAACTTCAATAGAGCTGAAACCACGCCCATCAAAGCACCACCAGCGATGAAACCACTTGCCAACAACGTGCCCAACTCGCCACGCGCCTTGTTCACAGCCTTATCCTTAGAGCGTGTAGTGATGTACCAGTTGACCGCACCACCCACTAACAAAGGCAAGTTGAGCTCAATGGGGATAAACATACCAAGGGCAAACGCCAATGCGGGAATCTTGCAACGATCAAGAATCAGTGCCAACACCGCACCAATGCCGTACAACAACCAAGGTGCACCTTGTCCGTTCATCAGTGGTGCTATCACCGCTGCCATCGCGTGAGCCTGTGGCGCAGCCAAGGTGTCGTTCTTGAAACCATAAGTCTTATTGAGCAAAATCATCACACCAGCTACTGTAGCTGCTGAAACGATAGTGCCAAGAAACTTCCATGTCTCTTGTTTCTTTGGCGTAGTGCCCAACCAGTAACCAATCTTTAGGTCGGTGATAAACGATCCAGCCATAGATAGAGCCGTACATACCACGCCGCCCATCAAGAGAGCCGCCAGCATGCCCACCTTACCATTCAGACCCACAGCCACCATCACTACGGAAGCCAGAATCAGCGTCATCAGTGTCATACCAGATACGGGGTTTGAACCTACGATAGCAATAGCGTTGGCAGCCACCGTGGTGAAGAGGAAGGCGATGATAGCCACTAACAAGATAGCCACTACCGCATGGAGCAGGTTGCATTCCATCACACCAAAGTAGAAGAATAGGAACGTAACGATAAGCGTCACGGTTGAACCGATGGCGATGATCTTGAAAGCGATGTCGCGTTGGGTGCGTTCCACCTTGTCAGGACCTGCGCCTTTGCCACCCATCTCGCGTGCAGCAAGACCCACCGCACTCTTGATGATACCCCAACTCTTAACGATACCGATGATACCAGCCATTGCGATACCGCCAATACCGATAGAACGAGCATAGTTTCTGAAGATTTCTTCAGCTGACATAGCACCCACGGTCTTTGTGATGGTAGGATCCCACTGGTTCAGCACCGTGTCATGGAGCCCCAACGCCATGCCTGGAACAATCAGCCACCATACGCATAGCGAACCAAGGCAGATGATGAAGGCATATTTTAAGCCGATAATGTAACCCAATCCGAACACAGCGGCACCCGTATTGATCTTACATACCAGCTTGGCTTTATCAGCTAAGGTCTCTCCCCAGCCTATCATACGGCTCGTCACGTTTTCGTTCCACCATCCAAAGGTAGATACGATGAAATCGTAGAGACCGCCCACCAGTCCGGCGATGAGCAATGGTTTGGCCTGGCTGCCACCTTTCTCACCTGATACCAGCACCTGTGTGGTGGCTGTAGCCTCAGGGAAAGGATACTTGCCGTGCATATCTTTCACAAAGTACTTGCGGAAGGGAATCAAGAACAAGATACCCAAGATGCCACCGAGCGCTGCTGCGATAAAGATCTTTAGGAAGTTGGCTTCCAAATCTAGCATATAGATAGCTGGCATGACAAAGATACCACCGGCAACGATGGCACCTGAGCAAGCACCAATGCTCTGAATGATCACGTTCTCACCTAAGGCGTTCTTACGCTTGGTTGCGGATGATAGACCAATGGCAATGATTGCTATAGGAATGGCAGCTTCAAACACTTGCCCCACCTTTAGTCCTAGGTAAGCGGCTGCGGCAGAGAACAGCACCACCATGACCAGACCCCAGATGACCGACCATGCGCTCACCTCGGGATACACTTTGTTGGGCTTCATCACGGGTTCGTAACTCTCGCCCGCCTCGAGCTCACGAAAGGCGTTTTCGGGCAACTCGATGTTTTTCTTTTCGTTATTCTCCATAAGTAATAATTGGTTTATTTCGTATTATTTCGTCTTGCTATTTGATGCCGATGATTACCAGTTGGTCGTCATTCACTCTGAACTGCACGTCCTTACCCATAAAACTCATCCCATAGACGCGGTCGCTGCTGTGATGATAGTGGGGGCGTGGATCGAGCGCCAATGTCTTCTGAAGTGCCAACGTGTCCGCTGCGCCAAACGGATTGTTCACCCCTGCTTCCCATGTCACCTCTAGTTCCTTCCATTGGCTTGCATCCGTAAATCCACCGGTGGCTTCTGGATGGCTGTCGGCATAGGGTAGGTAAGGCTTGATGTCATATATGGGCGTCTGATCCATCAAGTCGGCGCCTGACACCTCAATCTCGTTGTCATGTATCTTCTCAATCTTGACGCAAGAGAGCCCTAGCGGGTTGGGGCGGAAAGGTGACCGCGTGGCAAACACGCCGAGACGTTCGTTGCCTCCAAGTCGTGGTGGACGCACCGTGGAGTGGCTCTTGCCTCTGTTGGCAGAAAACTCCCAGATGATCCATAGGTGTGTAAACGACTCTAAGCCGCGAAGCATGTCGCTCTCAAACCGCTCGGTGTCAAACTGGATTGTGCCCCTCAACGTATCTACCAAGCCACTTTGGCGTGGGATGCCAAACTTTGTTGAGAATGGTGAACGGAAGTGGGCTATCGGTTCTATCGTCATACTTTAGATGATTGAGCTTCTTATGATTATTCCGCGCCTACCTCTTCCACCTTTGGTGCGGGCGCTGGTGTAGCTGATGCGCCACCCTCGCTGCTGCCACCCTCGCTTGACGACTCGCCTTCAGCTTGCAACTCCTCATCCGTATGCTTCACTACAGCTTTCATGCTGTTGCTTTGTCTGCCGCGGATGCTATTATAGATCTTCGTAGCTTCTTCCTTTTCGTTCGCTTCAGCCGAATCGTTGGCAATGGTATCCGTACTCAATGTGTCAAATACCACTGCGTTCTTGTCAGCCAAAGTGGTGTCGGGCTCAAGGTAATTGGGCGTTCTCAAGAACTCGGGGTCATTGGCGTGATTGGTGTAATATATAAATCCGAAAACCATCAGTAGCAATGTTCCTATGACACTATAGCCAATAGTCACTTTGCTAAGCTTGGGTTCAGCCTTGTCTTTGTTCTCCAAAGGTGTGCCACATTGGGTGCAAAACTTCTGATTTTTATTGTTTTCGGTATTGCATTTAGGACATTTCATGCCGTAATTATTTTGTTTTTGTAAGTTGCAAAGTTATGATTTTCCACTTGAAAAAGCAAATTTACGTTTATCTATTTCCACATTTCTTATTATTTATATTCTATACCGACCTCCCCGCTCAGCGTCATCCAAATAGTTCCTATGGTGCAGCTTCATTGGGCTTAAAGCCCAAATATCACTGTGCTTATTCTCGGCTATGTGCTAGTGGGGGCTTCGGGTTATGTTATTGGTATCTCGTTTTCATGCCGTTCGTGGCCCTTTGACATGATGGTAGAGGATGAATCACAGGCCAATAGAGGTTCAATGAGAATAGAAAATAAATTATTTTTAGGTGAAAATCAATTTAATTTTCATCGTAAATCAATTTGCTTTTCCTTCCATTCGTGCCTTTCTTGGTTTCTAAAACGTTAGATTTAACGCTGCAAAAGAGCCTCGCATAAGAATCAATGAATGGTCTCTTGAGATGCTCCCGTCCTCATTTCCAGATTAATAGTAACGAAAAAGGTGCTGCATAAGTGATCCTTCGCTATCGAAGACCTATGCAGCACCCTGTTATGTGTAGCGTTGTCTATCTGCTATTTCTTAATGATTGCGGTCCATCCGCCGCCTGGAGCTAGGTTGATGGTGAGGTGATTGCCGCTGATGCGAGTCTTCGAAAGGGTGTAGTCGGTGGCTTCGCGGTCAGCATTAGGACCATCGGCAAAAGCCTCTACGTTCCATCCTTCTACGTTCATCTTGTCTAGATTGAGGTCTATGCTCTTATGTTCGTCCCAGTTGCCTAGCACTCCAACGTACCAAACATTGCCTTTGCGACGCGCCACGGCAACATATTTGCCCATCTCGCCAGCCAGTGGCAAGGTCTCATCCCATGTCGTTGGTATCTGCGCAAGGAAGCTGGTACACTCTTGTTCCTTCATATACTTAGTGGGCGAGTCGGCCAGCATCTGCAAGGGGGCATAGAAAACGGTGTACATCGCCATTTGGTGTACACGTGTGCCTTGGCTCATGGGATGGTCATTGTTGCCATAAAACTGCGATTGTACGGCGTTGCTCATCGTGCCAGGGGTGTAGTCCATTGGTCCAACGAGATTGCGTAAGAACGGAATCAGACAGTCGTATGCAGGCTGATCATGTAGCGGTTTGCCATTGACCAGTGGTTCCCACTTTGAGTTTTCTAGACCTTTCACACCCTCAAAGTTGAGGATGTTAGGATAGGCAAACTGTATACCGAATGGCTTTAAGCCGTGGAGGTCAAGGAGCAGCTGATGTTTGGCAGCACACTGTGCCACCTCGTAAGCCGACTGGATAGCTACCTGGTCGTCACGATCGAAGAAGTCGACCTTGAATCCCTTCACACCCATTTGCTGATAGTGGCTCATGATCTCGTCCATCTTGGTTGTTCCGCGTTGGGTTAGGTTGCGCCATGATGACCAAAGGATGATGCCTACGTTCTTGCCTTTGGCATAACTTACTATCTCGTTAAGGTCAAGCGTCTTAGGATCGCTTAAGGTCAGGAGGTCTTCGCTGTCACTCCAGCCTTCATCTATCACGAGATACTCGAGGTGGTTGGCTGCGGCAAAGTCTGTATAGTACTTATAGGTCTCGGTGTTGATGCCTGCGCGGAAGTTGACACCACTGATATTCCAGTTGTTCCACCATTCCCATGCAGCCTTACCGGGCTTGATCCATGAGGTGTCAGCGATGCGAGAGGCTGGTGACAACCATTCGCATATTTTGTTGCCAATGAGGTCTATGTCGCGATCCACGGTGAGCACGATGCGCCAAGGCAGGGTGGTTACGTCCTTAGCGATGTCAGCTGAACGCTTAGTGGGCATGAGGTTGAGACGATTAAATCCACCTACCTTTGTCTCAAGAGGTAGGGTAGGGAAGGCAGCTTCAACACTGTTGCCCTGCTTGTGCAGCAGATACATACCTGGATAGTTTTCCAGTCCGGCTTCTAGGATGACCGCCTTCTTCTGTTGTGGCAATGAGATGGCAGCTGGTGTCATAAAGACCGAATCCTTGTAGAGGTCTTGCAACTTCTGGATATCATAGTAGGCTTCGAACGAATGGCTCCAATGCTCACCGCCGCGGTTGTCGTTCACGTAGGGTGCATAGCAGGTATAGTTGTCTGCAAAGTGGAAGTAGGCTTGTTCGCTATGTACCACGTTGCTGCCCTTCTTGCCGATAACAAATCGGTAGCAAGCAGCGCCGTTGTTGTAAGCTCTAAACTCTACCTTGTAGTCTTTGCCCGCAACGACACACTCGGTGTAGCTCTCCTCGTCGTTGTTCTTTGATAGATGCGTGACGGGTTTGCTCTTTTGGCAGTTGAGGTTGCTACCCAGAGTCAGCTGTTTGTTGCCCAATGTGACGTTGAGCGATAAGGCTGATGGTGTAATCACTACGGTTTGTCCGCTGGTGATGCTCCAAGTGAGCTCTTTGTCCGTGTTGAGCGTCACGGTCACTTGCTTGTTGGGTGAGTTGAATGAGATGCTCTTGGCTGACAGCGCAAGGCTGAACAGTAGCAGCATCGTCGTGATAAATTGTCTCATATCGGTTGTTTTGGTTATTGATTAGGATCGTCTGAAAGCCTCAGAATATTGCAAAGATATGAAATTCCGTGATTTAGTGCAAATAAAAAGGGCTGACAGTTATGGCTCTGTCAGCCCATTGGTTAGATAGTATTCAATATTGATAGAAAAGTGAATGTATATAGTTAGGATCTCGCATCCTTATCGTTGCATTCCTTACACGTTGCGGAAGGTGATTGCTTTGTCGTCGCTGTCTATCAAGATAGCCGATTGGGTGCTTACCGTTCCGGCTAGGATAGCTTTAGAAAGGTCGTTGAGCACGTACCGCTGGATAGCTCGTTTGACGGGTCGGGCACCAAACTCGGGATCATATCCTAGGGTGCCTAGATGCTCAATGGCTTTGTCAGTCCACTCTAAGGTGTAGCCTTGCTCCTTGATCATGTCTCTGACCTTTTCCAGTTGCAGACGCACGATGCTACCGATCTGATCCTTTGATAGCGGTAAGAACATGATGGTCTCGTCAATACGATTGAGGAACTCTGGACGAATGGTCTTCTTCAGCATCTCCATCACCTGGTTCTTGGTCTGCTCAATCACCTCATCGTTGTTGCCCTCGTTGAGGCGTTGCATCTGTTGTTGGATGTATTGAGACCCCAGGTTAGATGTCATGATGATGATGGTGTTCTTAAAGTTGACCGTTCTACCCTTGTTGTCAGTCAGACGACCGTCATCTAGCACCTGTAGAAGGATGTTGAACACATCTGGGTGAGCTTTCTCTATCTCGTCAAATAGCACCACGCTGTATGGCTTCCGCCTAACCGCTTCGGTGAGCTGACCACCCTCGTCATATCCTACGTAGCCCGGAGGCGCACCTATCAAGCGTGAGACGCTATACTTCTCTTGGTATTCGCTCATGTCTATTCGCGTCATCATTGTCTCGTCATTGAACAGATAGTCGGCCAAAGCCTTTGCTAGCTCAGTTTTACCCGTACCCGTTGTGCCTAAGAAGATGAATGAGGCGATAGGGCGTTTAGGGTCTTGCAGGCCAGCTCTTGACCTACGTACGGCATCCGCTACGGCGTTGATGGCTTCGTCTTGACCCACCACTCGCTTATGCAACTCGGCTTCAAGATGTAACAACTTCTCACGTTCGCTCTGCAACATACGTGTCACGGGGATGCCCGTCCAGCGGCTCACCACCTCAGCAATGTCGTCAGCGGTCACCTCTTCGCGTACCAAGGCTTCGCCCTCTTGGGTGCTCTTGAGCTGTTGTTGTGTGGCTTTGATCTCTTGCTCGAGCTGTTGCAAGCGACCGTATCTTATCTCAGCCACTAGCTGGTAGTTGCCTTCGCGCTCGGCACGCTCTGCTTCAAACTTCAGATTCTCTATCGTTTGCTTGTTCTGCTGAATCTTGTTGACCAGATTTTTCTGTGCCTGCCATTGCGCTCTGAAGCCTTTTACCTTCTCCTCAAGGTCGGCAATCTCCTTCTCTATCATCGTGAGCTTGTCCTTGGCGGCATTGTTCTCCAAGGCACTATCGGCGGTTGCTTCACGCTTGACCGACTCGCGTTCAATCTCTTTCTGCTTCAAGAGCCTTTCCATCTCATCGAGCTCTTCAGGCACTGAGTCGTGTTCCATACGCAGTTTGGCGGCAGCCTCATCCATCAGGTCGATGGCTTTATCTGGCAAGAAACGGTCGCTGATGTATCTCTCAGATAGTTGCACGGCAGCGATACAAGCGTTGTCCTGGATACGCACCTTATGATGGTTCTCATAACGTTCCTTCAGACCACGCAGGATAGATATGGCGTCGGTCTCATCGGGCTCGTTGACCATGACCGTTTGGAAACGTCGCTCAAGCGCTTTGTCCTTCTCAAAATACTTTTGATACTCGTTCAGCGTGGTAGCACCAATCGCTCTGAGTTCGCCACGAGCCAATGCAGGCTTGAGGATGTTGGCTGCATCCATCGCACCTTCGCCTCCGCCAGCACCCACCAGCGTGTGAATCTCGTCTATGAACAGGATGATGTCGCCCTCGGCTTGGGTCACTTCCTTGATCACTGACTTGAGTCGTTCCTCAAATTCGCCCTTATATTTGGCTCCGGCAACGAGCGCTCCCATATCAAGAGAGTACAAGCGCTTGTCCTTCAGGTTCTCAGGCACGTCTCCTTTGACGATGCGCTCGGCTAGACCTTCAACGATTGCGGTCTTACCGGTACCAGGTTCACCTATCAATATAGGGTTGTTCTTGGTACGACGGGATAAGATTTGCAACACTCTTCTGATTTCTTCGTCACGTCCTATCACGGGATCCAGTTTGCCGTTGCGCGCTTTCTCCACGAGGTTGGTGGCATATTTTTCTAGCGATTGATAGTTGTCATCACCACTCTGCGACTTCACGCTCTGTCCCTGGCGTAGCTCGTTGATAGCTTGTGTGAGTTCTTTCTCGTTGCAGCCCGCATCTTTTAGCAGTCGTGAGGCGGTGCTATTGACCTTGAAAAGGGCTAGGAGAAGCATCTCAATGCTCACAAATTCGTCGTTCTTGCGCTTGGCTTCCTCTTGTGCTTTGAGCAAGACCTGATTGCTCTCGTTGGACAAGTAAGGTTCGCCACCGCTGACACGTGGAAGATGTGTCACCTCGTTGTCAATGGTGCGTTGCACGACGTCCTTGTTGATGCCCATCTTTTGAAAGACGTATGTGGTCACATCGTTGCCCTTCTGTATCACACCTGCTAAGAGATGCACTGGCTCGATGGCTTGTTGACCATGCTCTTGCGCTATGTTGATGGCGCTCTGGATGGCTTCTTGACTCTTAATAGTAAACTTATCGAATGTCATATTAGTAGCTCCTTTCCTTTTTTGTTTTCTTATTCTACATTCATTCTCGCAAACGATATGCCTCTTCTGTGTTGCAGACAGATTGGCACTAAGACTGACTAATTGGCACTTCGTTTTCCTTTTACGATGCAATAAAAGAACCCGAAAGGTCATCGGTGTTTGTATGTCGATGACCTTTCGGGTTATATTAATAAAGGTATGTCTGTGCTTAAAGCTCTTGGAGATAGTGCTGTGCGTCAAGAGCGGCTTTGCATCCAGTGCCCGCAGCTACGATGGCTTGACGATAGGTAGGGTTGCAAACGTCACCTGCGGCAAACACACCGTCAACGCTTGTATGTTGTGTGTTGGCTTTGGTGCGGATAAATCCTAGCTCGTCTAGCTCGAGTTGGCCATTGAGGAAGGAGGTGTTGGGCTTGTGACCAATGGCTAGGAAGAAACCATCGATAGGAAGATCGTAGCGTGACTCGTCGGCTTCGCCTTTGCGTTTCACAAGGTGCATGCCCTCTACGCCGTTCTCACCAAATAGTCCGATGGCGTTATGCTCAAAGAGAATCTCGATGTTTTCAGCTTCTTTTACACGCTTCTGCATGATCTCTGAAGCGCGAAGATAGGGTTTGCGAACCACTAGGTACACTTTCTTGCAGAGGTTGGATAGGTAGAGTGCGTCTTCGCAAGCAGTGTCACCACCACCCACTACGGCTGTAACCTTCTTGCGATAGAAGAAGCCATCGCATGTAGCACAAGCTGAAACGCCCTCACCACGATACTTCTCTTCATCGGCTAAGCCAAGGTATTTGGCTGAAGCACCAGTGGCAACGATGACTGCATCGGCTGTGATGGTGTGCTTGTCATCGGTGGTAAAGACGAATGGACGTTGCGAAAGGTCTACCTCAACAATCTCGCCATCGCGAATCTCGGCGTCGAAACGCTCGGCTTGCTCTCTGAATTCCAGCATCATCTGGTTAGCATCCACACCTTGAGGATAGCCAGGGAAGTTTTCGATGATGGTGGTTTGGGTGAGTTGTCCGCCTGTCTGCATACCGCAGTAGAGCACGGGTTTGAGGTTGGCGCGGCCAGCGTAAAGAGCAGCTGTGTAACCTGCAGGACCGCTACCGATGATGAGCAACTTTACGTGCTCGGGAGTTTGAACAGTTGTATTCTCAGTCATAGTAATATGATTTTGGTAAAATTGCCGTTGCCTTGTAATGATACAAAACGACGGCAATCCTTTAGGTGAATAATCTTATAAGCGGTTTGATCTTAGAGCAAAGCCTCAATCTCTTGTGCAATCTCGCTCATGCTCTTGGTAGGCTCAAAGCGTGCTACCACTTGTCCCTTCTTATTTACAAGAAACTTGGTGAAGTTCCATTTGATGTCAGCGCTCTCCTTGTAGTTAGGATCAGCTTCGCTCAACATCTTGTCAAGAACGGGGTAGAGTGGGTGCGCTTCATCCCAACCCGCAAATCCTTTCTGTTCTTTAAGGAACTTGTATAGTGGGTCAGCGTCATCGCCGTTGACTTTGATCTTCTTGAAACGTGGAAATTCAGTACCATAAGTCAGTTTACAGAAGTTATGAATGCTTTCGTCAGTGCCTGGTGCTTGCTGTCCAAACTGATTGCAAGGAAAGTCTAAGATCTCAAAACCTTGTGCGTGGTACTTTTCATAGAGTTGTTCCATCTCCTCATATTGAGGTGTGAAACCGCATTTAATAGCAGTGTTGACTATCAGTAAAACCTCATTAGAGTATTCTTTGAGGGATACCATCGATCCTCTTCTGTCCTTGACAGAAAATTCGTAAACAGTTCTCATCTCTGTGTAAACCTATTTTTAAAAAAGAAAATTATGCTGCAAAAGTACAAATTATATTTTGAAAAGTTTGCGATTTGAACCTAAAAGAGTTAATTTTGCAATTAATCAAAAGGCGATTTCTGCCCTTCAAGGGTGCGATTTTGATTTAAGTCAAAAGCTGAAATAGGGATTTTACCTCTTTATATAGGGAAAAGTCCTATGTCAGATGTGTCTTATTAACGTAATTTTGCGCTATAAACAACTAATACATTTACTATAATGAAACGAACAACCAAACTTTTAGCCATACTTGCATTGGTACTTGCGCCTATGGCGATTACCAGTTGTGATGACGAACCTGGACCTTGGGATCAGCCACATCAGTGGCAATGGTATGATGATTATAACGGATATCATTGGAACAACAACTATAACAATGAGTATAACTCGCAAGATCAGACACTGTTGCAAGAAGCACAGACGCTTTGTGGTGAATGGGAAGGTACGATGAAGTACACCTATACCGATGATCAGACGTCTAAACGAGTGACCGACGAGTATTATACCAACATGAAGTTCTTCCAGTATAACTCATCATCCAATTCGCTAACAGGTGAAGGTGTTGAGGTCGATTACTTGCCAAGTGACCCCACACAGTCTCAAACACTTGACTTCTCATGGGCTATTGATGAAAAGACGGGTGACATATACATCAAGTATAAGCGTTCGGGTACAACCTTCGTGATGGATGCTGATAGTAAAGATCATGGCTTCTTGCTAGGTCTTGAGAATGTCAACTCTACCAATGACGTGTTCTTCGGATGGATGATTGGAACATCAAACGTTGATGATGTGATCTACATCGATCTAGAACGTGTGAACACTTATGCTAAGGGCGCTCTCGGAGTAAGCACCAACGCGGAGACACTGAAGCCATTCGGATGCTATGCTCGTAGCGTTGCTAACCAACCAACAACCACCGTTAAGCGTATACACAAGCAGTAAACGCTATGAGGTAAAAGCCTTTGTGAACACTATCTAGAAGGCAAATATATAAAAAGAGGAGAATCGCTATGGTACGGTTCTCCTCTTTTTACACATATAATATTGGTGATAGGCAAGCTTATCTAGCCGTAACGCATCGCTAACACTACTTTCATTGTGGGCGTATATATCGTGGCTAATGTTGTGCTCATGTGAAAATTATTCTATAACTTTGCTCCTATGAAACTCAGATTTGCGATACATTATGTAGCAGCATGGGGGCAAAGCCTACGTGTGCAGATTGTTTTTAGACGTCGAGATGGAAAGAGGCACATCGTCAATGTGCCGTTGACCACCTCAGATGGCGACTTATGGTCAGCCGAAACGTCACAACGCAACTCGCCGCGCAGCCCATATATAGATTTCAGTTACCGTTACCAAGTGATTGATAATGGGTACACTGTGATACGTAACGAATGGAATCTGCATCCACGGAGGTATGCTTTTCATGATGATAAGACCTATGTCTTTGATGATATATGGCGCGATAAGCCCCTTCAATACTACCTCTTAACGCAAGCTTATGCCACTTGGCATGGACAGAAGGATACCTTTGAGGGACAACAATCGGCACAAGCATTGACAGACAAGCAGATGCCCCTATTCCGCAAAACGCTCTTCTTCCGTGTGTTAGCACCTCAGCTCAAAGCCGGGGAGTCGTTGGCGTTGCTCGGTAATCATCCTATCTTAGGCGATTGGAATCCCCAACGCTATCTGCTCATGCACAAGATGGGATTGTGCGAGTGGATGCTGACGGTCAATGTGAACAATGTGGCACAATCACTTGAGTACAAATACGTGGTGATTAAGGACGAAGACCATTCGTTGGTGCGTTGGGAGCAGGGCGACAATCGTATCGCTACATGTCAAAACCTTGTGGATAGCGAGGTGTTGGTGCAGCATGGCGATGTGACAAGGCTTTCAGATGAGCAGTGGCACGGCGCTGGTGTGAGCGTAAATGTGCTTTCTCTGCGTTCTGAAAAGAGTTGTGGGGTAGGCGACTTTGGTAGTTTGTTACAACTTCTACAATGGTCTTCGCAGGTCGGAATGGCTGTTTTGCAAACCACAACCTTGCAAGATGTATATAAAAACCATGTGCTTCAACAAGCCAATCCGTTCGCGGTGGTGTCAGCTTATGCGCTCAATCCGCTCCTAATAGACCTTGACGCGCTGGGCCCGCTATCTGATGAGACCAAGATGAACACTTTTCTGCGTCAACGACGTGAACTGAATGCCTTGTCAGTGATTGACTTTGATGCTGTGACACGTGTCAAGGAAGCCTACGTCAGAGAACGTTTTGCAGAAGAAGGGGAGGCGTGTTTAGCTTCCGAAGCGTTCAAAGCGTTTTATGCCCAACACGCTTCTTGGCTCCGTGTATATGCCGTGTATAAGGCGTTATGTCTACACGGAACGCCGGAAGAGTTGATGACGGATACAGATAAAGCCTATAGTACACAACTGATTGACCGTCTCTCGGCTGATGATTCGTCTCTAGCAGCTGACGTACATTGGATCTATTACCTTCAATATCATCTCTATGACCAACTGCGCATGGTCAGTGAGTATGCGCGCAAGCATCGTATCGCATTGATGATGACGCTTCCTTATGGCTATAGCCTGTGTAGTGTGGAGGTGTGGGAGCATCCCCAGTTCTTTGATAAACGCTTTGTGATAGGTGAGCTACCTTCTTATGACAATCCGCAAGGTGTCAAATCGTCATTGCCTCTGCTCGTTCGTCCTCTTCAACCGGCATCGCAAGCAGCCTTTGATGAGTGGCGTCGGCAACCATTAGTTCATTGGGCTACCTACGTTGATGCCATTCTCTTAGACCATATAGGCCATTATTTCACCACTTGGGCTATTCCGCAAGATGCTACCCAAAGTATGATGGGTGTGTATCGGCCTTCCTTACCCTTGCGTGAAGAGGAGTTGCAGTGTGGCATTATTGACTTTAATAAGAAATTATATCGCCAACCTTTCATCAACGATGCAATCATCCAACAGCTCTTTGGCATCCATTCAGCATACGCCAAGCAACACTATCTCACCGCCCATGCGTACGGATTGTACACGCTCAGAGACGAAGTAAGCGATCAACAAGCCATCGATGCATGCTTTAAGGGTAAAAACGATGAGAACAGTCAGTGGATAAAGAATGGTCTAGAACAGTTGTGCGCCAATCGATTGTTTGTCTCTGATCCTGACAATCCTCAGTGGGTGCATCCTCGTTTGGCTGGCAATCACACGTTGTTCTTCCATATGCTCAATAATGAAGAGCAACAAGCCTACCTCGGTTTGAGCCATTCCTACTTCCATCGGCGCTACGAAGCCTATTGGAAGCAAAACGGAACGCAGACCCTTGATAACCTTTTAGCCGATTCTAACCTCTTAGTGGTGGTGGATAACCCTACCGTAGAACTATCGCCCGCAATGACTGAAGTGGTCAATCGGCAACGTTTGATGCCCCTATGTATGCAGTTGCGTCAACGAGGATACGATGGAGCGTTCGGCCATTTGGAACAAAACAGCTACCAAACGATGGACGTCCTAACTACGCCAAGCACTCTAACGCTTCATCAGTGGTGGGAGTCAAACCCTTATCGCACCCAGCATTTCGCTCTCACCAAGCTTCAGAAAGAAGGTCGTATCTCCCGTAGGCTTTCTCCAATGTTGGCGGAAGAGTTAGTCAGACGTCATCTTTTCTCGCCTTCTATGCTCTGTGTGTTGAGCCTAACCGACTGGTTAGCGATGGACAGTCAGCTTTCGTATGAGGGGCATAGTGCTTCTTCCGCTCTTTCCACTGTTGATGATGAGCGTGAGGTATGGGCAGTTCGTGCAGCCACTTCGCTAGAAACGTTGGCACAAGCTCAACCGTTCAATCGCAAACTAGCATCTTTGCTTGTGATGAGTAGGCGTGCTATGACCTCAAGAGATTGACCCTATAGATAGGTAAAAAGATTATAAAGTATTAATGATAACAACGATGAAAGAATTTGAAACTTATGTGTTTGATCTTGATGGAACGCTTTTGAGCACCTTGGAGGATCTCGCCAATAGCACCAATTATGCTTTACGCTGGTCAGGTATGCCTGAACGAACGCTGGAGGAGATACGTATGTTTGTGGGAAATGGTGTGCGTAAACTGATGGAACGTGTCATTCCTGGCGGGGCAGCTAATCCTAAGTTTGATGAAACGTTTGCCGCTTTTCGTCAGCATTATATGGAACACAACCTCGATAACACCTCTCCTTATCCCGGAATAATGGATATGCTCACCACACTAAAGCATCGCGGCAAGCACTTGGCTATCGTTAGCAATAAGTTTTATGCTGCTACGCAAGACCTTGCGCGCCACTTCTTCCCCGGCTTAATAGAGGTAGCGATAGGCGAAAGAGAAACCATCCGTAAGAAGCCCGCTCCCGACACCGTGTTGGAGGCACTCCGTCAGTTGGGCGTGGATAAAGAAGGCGCTGTCTATATAGGTGATAGCGATGTGGATATCGATACGGCTCGCAATGTGGGAATACCTTGCGTGAGTGTGCTATGGGGATTCCGTGATCGCGATTTCCTCCTAGAGCATGGCGCAACAATGCTTATCAGTAGTCCGGAAGAGCTATTATAGGTCCGCTCTGAGCATCCATTGTGCAGCTCAACGATTGTTTCTGATGAGTAGTTCTTGTGTCTAAGCACTTTTGACATAGACCGAATAAGAAACGAACATAAGACTAAATGTATTGTCAAACGGTACAACGAGATCTTATGTTCGTTTCGTTTTTCTTATTACATCCCTCATGCTCTTAGCGTAAGCATCCCATACAAGCCGTATTGTGTAAAAAACAAATAAGCCAAAGTCTTGA
>CAVGNV010000017.1:0-56640 GCA_963630695.1 Paratractidigestivibacter sp.
TGTGTTTCGCCATATCGGTGTGGGACGGATTCCAGTCCACGCTGACGCAATGGTTTTGCAGGTACATACAGATTTACCTCTGGCTGCCCGTAAGCGACCTGTTCAGCACCATCCTTGCCAAGATACAGGTGCTGATGCTGCAAAATGACATCGAGGCATTGCAAAACGACCCGAACTTTTCCATCGAGGCAAGCAACGGTGTTTACATCGTGTTTCTCATCATCGGAATCATCGGCTACTTCACCATACCGACCGTGGCGGGATGGATTATACAGGCAGGTGGCGGTATCGGCAACTATAACCGAAACGTGAACACGGCTGGCTCATTGGGCGGAAGTATCGCAGGTGCAACGGCAGGAAACGTGGCGGGACGTGCCGGACGACTCATCAAGAGCGGCTTTAAGAAACGATAGTCATTAACTACAAAACGATTAAAAGGAAAAAGAAAAATGGAATTTAAGTCATTGAAGAACATAGAGACCTCGTTCAGACAGATACGCCTGTTCTGCATCGTTCTCGTCATCGGTTGCGCTGTCGTCGCAATATGTTCGGTGGTGTTCGCATTCCGATTTGCGGAGAAGCAGCGTGAGAAGATATATGTCCTTGACGGTGGCAAGTCACTGATGCTCGCCCTCTCGCAAGACCTCTCACAGAACAGACCTGCCGAGGCAAGGGAACATGTGAGACGCTTTCATGAGCTGTTCTTCACGCTCTCCCCAGAGAAAAGTGCCATCGAGCACAACGTGAAGCGAGCCTTGCTGTTGGCGGACAAGAGCGCATACAACTATTACCAGGACTTTGCGGAGAAAGGTTTTTATAATCGACTCATCGCAGGAAACATCAACCAGTCGCTGCAAGTTGACAGCGTGGTCTGCAACTTTGAGAATTATCCATACCAAGCCAAGACCTATGCAAGACAGGTGATACTTAGGGAAAGCAACGTGACGGAGCGAAGCCTTGTCACCGTGTGCAGACTTGTGAACGCTACTCGCTCTGACGACAACCCGAATGGTTTTACAATCGAAGGTTTCACCATAGTGGAGAACAAAAACATCAGTACCGTTGAACGATAAAACAAGGAAGAATGGAAAATCCAATCAAGACAATCCAAGGAAAGATAAGCGGCATGAAGGGAAGACTGCGTGACAGGCTGGATTCCCTTCCGCCAAGGGTAAGGCTGAAGGTCGTGCTCGTCATGTTCGGCTTGTTCGCAATGTGCAGCCTGTATATGATAGCCTCTGCCATCATCAACTTTGGAAACGGCAAAACCTCGAACATAGAGGTTAAGCATATTGAGAGTGTTAAGCTGCCCACCGACAAGGGACAGCAAGTTGTCAACCCAATAGATTTCAGTCATGGAGAAAGAGAAGAATGACAAGGTGGAGCCAAACAAGGCTCCAAAAGAAAAGGAAAAGAAGCCATTGACCGAAGAGCAACGTATCAAGCGCAACAAGATGATTGCCATACCATGTATGTGCCTCGTCTGTGGATTGGTGCTATGGTTCATATTCTCACCTCCCTCATCAGAGGAGGAAACTGGTAGCAAGGGATTCAACATGGAAATGCCCGATGCGGAAAAATCCACAGTGGAAGCGGACAAGCGCAAGGCATACTCCAAGGAGGAACTTGCCAACAAGCAGAAGGAGAAAGGCAGAGCCATGAACTCGCTCGGAGAATATTTTGTAGGAGTGGATTCCACTGCGACCAAGCAAGACAAGGACTTTGACTTGATGCAATCTGAGCAGCAACCAACCAAAGCCGAGAAGCAAGAGGCGGATGCCATCCGCTCGTCAGCCGAGGCATACCAGTCCTTGAACACCACTTTGGGCGGTTTCTATGAGCAACCGCAACAAGGTGGAAGCAATGAGGATGCCGAACTGAGAAAACGGCTTGACGAGTTGGAGGCAAGCATGATGCAGCAGGAAAGCAAGCGTTCCAATATGGATGAGCAGGTCGCCCTCATGGAAAAGTCTTACCAACTTGCGGCAAAGTATATGCCTGGTGGTAGTGGCAATGCAGCTGGCACAGCCTATTCGGAAGAGACGGCAACGGCAGAAAACAAGGTAACAGCCACCAAGGGCAAGAAAGCCAAGGTAACACCTGTAAGGCAAGTACAGAAACGTGTGGTGTCATCCTTAAACCGTCCCATGAGCAATGAGGAGTTTGACGCCTCTTACTCAGAAAAGGCTTCGGCAAGGTTCAATACAGCCATCGGCAAAGGCGGCGTGTCTGACAAGAACACGATTTCCGCTTGCATCCACGGCAACCAGACTATCACAGACGGACAGACGGTAAGGTTGAGATTACTTGAAGCCATGCGTGTCGGAGAAATGGAGATTCCAAGAAACGCTGTCGTTGTTGGCATGGCACGATTGCAAGGCGAGCGACTTACCATAACTTTGAAGTCCATAGAGCATAACGGCATGATTATCCCGATTGAGCTTGCCGTCTATGACAATGACGGACAGGAGGGTATCTTCATACCGAAATCGATGGAGGTTGACGCTGCCAAGGAAGTAGGTGCAAACATGGGAAACTCACTGAACAGCAGCATCAATATCTCGTCCAATGCAAGGGCGCAGCTTGCCTCTGATTTGGGAAAGGGTGTCATACAGGGCGTGTCGCTGTATATCTCCAAGAAGATGCGAACCGTCAAGATACACCTGAAGGCTGGCTACAAGGTCATGCTCTACCAAGAGGAAGATTAGCCGAAAAGCAAAATCAATACTTACCACTTAATCCAAAAGTTAAATTAAAAGCAAGTAAAAAAATGAAGAAGACAACAATCATGTTCGCCCTTATGCTGGGCGTAGCCTGCACCGCTTCGGCGCAGAAGACAGGCAAGAAGAAAACGCAGAAGTCCGTAAAGACTGAGCAAGTGAGCAATGTTTCCTCTGACAAGGAGGAGAAACTGACCATGACCAAGAAGGTCTATCCACAGAAGGAAGATAACAGCAACCTCTATCATGGCTTGACCAAGAAGTTGACCTTTGACCGCATGATACCTCCTCACGGTTTGGAAGTGACCTACGATAAAACCGTGCATATTCTTTTTCCTGCCGCCGTCAAGTATGTGGACTTGGGTTCGGAGGACTTGATAGCGGGCAAGGCTGACGGTTCGGAGAATGTTATCCGAGTAAAAGCAGCCGTGAAGAATTTCAAGAAAGAGACCAACATGAGCGTCATCACGGAAGATGGTTCATTCTATACCTATAATGTAAAGTACGCCAAAGAGCCACTCATGCTGAATATAGAAATGGCTGACTTCATCCATGACGGTGAGGCGGTGAACCGCCCGAACAACGCACAGGAGATTTATCTCAAGGAGTTGGGCAAGGAAAGTCCCATGCTGGTGCATCTCATCATGAAGTCCATCCACAAGGAGAACAAGCGCAAGGTGAAGCACATCGGAAGCAAGCGTTTCGGCATCCAGTATCTCTTGAAGGGCATCTATGTACACAGCGACCTGTTGTATTTTCACACGGAAATCAAGAACCAGAGTAACGTGCCTTTTGACGTGGACTATATCACGTTCAAGGTGGTTGACAAGAAGGTAGCAAAGCGAACCGCCATTCAGGAGCAGGTGCTTCTCCCTGTCCGTGCCTACAACTATGTGGTGCGAGTGGCAGGAAAGAAGACGGAGCAGACGGTGTTCTGCTTGCCGAAGTTCACCATTCCCGACGACAAGGAGCTTGTCGTGGAGATGAACGAGAAGGAAGGCGGTCGCCATCAGTCGTTTGTCGTGGAGAACAGTGATTTGGTGCGAGCCTTGACAATCAATGAACTTAGCGTGAAGTAACGGATGAAAAGAAGAAACATTGCAATCATGGCAATGCTTGCCCTCACAGCAGGGCAGGCATTCGCCCAAAGATGCCTTCCTCAAATGAAAGGCATTGAGATAAAGGTCGGCATGGCTGACGGAGTGTATAACGGCAAGAAGTATTGCAAGGCTGGCTATTACGCAGAACTTGGACTTTCGAGCTATACCAAGGGCGGCGACAAGTGGACGTATGGGGCGGAATACATGCAGGTGCATCAGCCTTACCGTGACACTTCCGTTCCAATAGCACAAATGACAGGTGAGTTTGGATATTCCTACAACTTTCTTTCCGACAACAGCAAGACGGTGTTGTTTTATATCGGTGGTGCAGCCTTGGCAGGTTACGAGTCGGTGAATTGGGGAAAGAGAACGATGTCGGACGGAGCGACCTTGCAGAACAAGGGAGCGTTCATCTATGGTGGAGCTGTTTCCATGGAAACGGAGATATACCTGTCGGATGCTATCGCCTTGACTGCATCACTAAAGGAAAGGTTCGTTTGGGGCAACAGCACGGGACATTTCCATACGCAGTTTGGCATCGGCATGAAGCTCATCATCAACTAAAACGCATAGCCTATGGACATCAAGGAAATCAAGCAAGTGCCCATCGTGGACTTTCTCTATATCCTCGGCATTGAGCCTGTCAAGCATAAGGCTTCGGGACTTTGGTATCATGCGCCATACCGCAACGACCGCAATCCTTCGTTGCGAGTGTCAACAGACAAGAATGTCTGGTACGATTATGGTATCGGCAGAGGTGGTGACATCTTCAACCTTGCAGGAGAGTTCATCAACAGCAACGAGTTTGTGGCGCAAGCCAAGTTCATTTCAGAAACTCTCAGTGGCAGTTTTCCGACATCGTTCCCACGGCATCAGACAACAGAAGAGAAAAACGTAAAAACGAAAGGCAATCCCTTTAGCGATATTGTGGAAAAACCTTTAAGCCATCCTGCACTTCGGCAATACTTGCGTGAGCGTGAAATATCGGCTGATGTGGCAAGCCGCTTCTGTTGTGAGGTAGAATACCGATACAATAGGAAACAGTTCTTTGCAATAGGTTTCAAAAACAACATTGGCGGTTATGAGATACGCAACCGTTTCTTCAAGGGTTGCGTTTCGCCAAAGGACATAACGCTCATCAATAGAAATAGCAATGTCTGCCATCTGTACGAAGGCTTCATGGACTTCCTCTCTGCCGTCATACTAGGCATCGGTCGTGGTGAGAATCATATAATTCTCAACTCGGTGGCGAATGTTCCTAAAGTATATCATCTTTTAGATGATTATGCACAGGTGTATTGCCATTTGGATAATGACGAGGCTGGTGAGAATGCCTGCGTCGAACTGCAAAAGCGATATGGAGATAAGGTCATAGACCATTCGCACCTTTACACTGGCTACAAGGATTTGAACGAGTATCTTGTGAGCCGTAAGACAAGAAAGTAATAACAATTCAAAAAACAACAAGACAATGAAAAAGAACAATAAAATCAAGAAATCAGTGAGCGTGTTGGCATTCCTTTTCGTGTGTGCCGTGTCAGTAATCCTTTCATCATGCAGCGATGAGTTGGACATCCAGCAGTCGTATCCGTTCAAGGTGGAGACGATGCCTGTACCAAAGGACATCGTGCGTGGACAGACCGTTGAAATCCGCTGCGAGTTGAAAGCGGAGGGCAAGTTTGACGGCACTATCTACACCATCCGCTATTTTCAGCATGACGGCAAAGGCTCGTTGAGAATGGAGAACGGAACGGTGTTCCAGCCTAACGACCGCTATCTGTTGGAAAACGAGAAGTTCCGTCTTTACTATACCTCGGCAAGCACGGAGACACAAACGCTGACCGTGGTAGTGGAGGACAATTTCGGCAAATCATACGAAATGGAGTTCAGTTTCAATGACACGGACGATGAGGAGGATATTTCGAGAAGTACCAACAAACTCGGTAGCGTATGAGGCTGATGATATTGTTAGCCTTGCTTCTTGTGTCGGGCAGCTTGTCTGCCCAGACGCAAGGGGCGATAAAGCGAGTTCGGCATGTGTCACGTTTTGAGTTGGCTGTCGCCTGTATCAAGAAATACGAGGGACTGCATGGACCTAAACATCATCCATACGTTGGCTATGGTCACAAGTTGTTGCCTGGTGAAAGGTTTCCTTCAAGAATGACGGAACGACAAGCCGATGCCTTGCTGCGCTCTGACCTCAGAAAGTTATGCGCTATATTCCGTGGTTTCGGTCGTGATTCACTGTTGTTGGCTACGCTTGCATATAATGTCGGGTGTGGAAAGGTGATGAGAAGTCGGATGTATGCCAAGATGCGAAGTGGCAACAGAAACATCTATCGTGACTACGTGGATTTCAAACGATGGAACGGAAAGATTGTGCCTTCCATCGAGCGAAGAAGAAAAATGGAGTACCTGCTCTTGTTTACTCCATAGGGGTTCTTACTCCATAAGGTTTCATTAAAATAGGACAGTCCTTTTGCTTGGGGGCTGTCCTTTATTCTTTTGCAAGCATCGCAGATAAGGAGCAGTTGGTTTCTTTGCCCCTCTTTCTTTATCCGCCATTCGCTCACTGAAAGAAAGAGGGCGGAACGAATTTTCATCGCTCCGCCTAAATTATTATAATTTGGTGTTATGTCGTTGCAACCATTCGTTGCTCAATAAGTCTTGCATTGCTATTTACCAAGTTGATAATGTCGGCATGATGTTCGGTGTCCTTGTTCTGAAGTCCGTGGCATTGCACCACCTTCATCTGTTCGAGAGAGAACTCTACCGTCTCAACCCTTTGCTCGGCTATCCTTGCAGAGAAGATGATGCTGTCGGGATTGAGGGAGTAGTTCGTTCCGCTGCCTACGCAATGGTGCATCGCCTTACCTTCAAGTACGTGTTCCTTGACGCTTTCAAGCATTCTCACCACGATATTGCCGTCCGTGAACATCAAACCGAAGAAACGGCTCTTTATTTCCTTGAACTTGTCCTCGTTCTTCAAAGCCTTGCGTATTTCTTCCTCGGTGCGCTCCTTTTCTTTTTGGGCTCTAATTTTCTCGGATAGGCGGTCGTGCTCTGCTTCGAGATTGTCGGGGCAAATGTAATGTGGACTTCTTATGTCTTTGCCCATTTCAGCCAACATACTGATGTAGTCTGCCCATTTGCCAATGTCGCTTATAAGATAATGGTTGCGGTTGGCTATCTTGTAGGCGTTCCAACAAATCTTTAAGTGCCGTGAGTGGTCTATGAAATAGCGGACGTGTTCATAACAGCATTGCTTCATCATCGTTTCGATGCGGTTGTCCGTCAACATTGCCTTGAACAATGTGAATGGTGCAATGCCGTGGAATTCTCCGTCAAAGCCGTTGCGCCATATCTGAGGTATGACTTTCATATCGGGGCAGACTGGGAATGAGGCGATATGACGGAACGCATCATTGTATTGTCGCAATTCAATGTCAGAGTCGTAGCAGAATGTATCTACATATATGCCCGTTGTGCGCTTGCGTGCCGTTACCTCAACCTTGCCTTGCTCGTTCATCCAATAGCGTGCCACCTCCCAACAATAGATGTCTGCCTTTTGTCCCTTGCGGTAGTAGGCTTTCATCAGAAACGCTCGCATAAGTTGCAATCCCTTACGCTCGGTGAGTACGCAAAAGTAGCTGGAAGACATTGCCTTTTGTCGTTGGGTGCGCTGTACTTCCAACTTTGCCTTGCATTTTGGGCAGATGCACACGTCCGCATCCTCATCCGTAGTCCAAGTGTGTCCGCAGTCCATGCAGGTGGTCTGTCCGTGCTTCAACTGAAAAGCGAAGTGGTCAAGACATTCACGGAATGCCCATTGCATTTGCGCTCCCTTGATAGGTCGCAACCCCTTGTTAGAGGTTACGACTTGCTTCTGATATTTCGTTCTTGGTTTCATAATGTGTCGAATAATGATGGTTGTTGTACTTCTGTTTCTGTTCTCTGTGAGGTGCGCTTGGCGGTGTCTCGGTTACGCATCTTGCAAAGTTGCTCTTGCTGATACTGACGGATAGCGTCCTGTCGTGCCTGTGCCTTCTCCTCCTCGGTGAGTTCGATATGGCTGTTTACAGAAACGTGGCAGTCCAAAGGCTTGCCGACCTCTATGTACTTTTCCTCATAGTAGTGGATGACCATATATCTCGTCATCGCAAAAGCCGTTGCTACCGCTCTTTAATACCCAATTCAGAATGTAGGTGACGCAATCGTCAATGTTCTTGTCGGGGTTGTCAAACTTGACTGCAAAGAGTTCGTCCTCCATTGCTCGCTCCTCCAAATAGGCTTGGATGGTTCTCTTGAAATATTCCGTAGTGTTCATATCTGATGTTGTTAAAGGGTTCGTTACTCGTGATAGATGATGTCGCAGTCCTCCACCTCCGTAGGCAGTCCGAAGAACGGATAACGGCTGAAGTAAGGTTCAGTACACATGTCCTCGTTGTATCTCGGACTTACTATCTCAATGTTGTTCTTGCGCATGGCTTCGTCCACCATACGGATTTCCTCGTCTGTCAGTCCGCTTGCATCGCCATTGATGATGTAGCAGAGTGCCCACGTTGGTATTGCTTCAATGCTTCTGTTCATATCGTTTGTTGTTTAAATTGTTAATAACCAAATGAATGTCCCAATCAGCACCACCACCGAAATGACGGAAATGAGGATGCCGAAGATGAACCTAACCACTCCCAATATGACTTCACCGACTATGCCGATTGCCATATATCCCAACCAAGCCACCAATGTGATGAGGGTTGAGCCGACTGCGGAGAACAACCTCCACCAAGTCTGTGTTATGTATATGTTTATTGTCATATCGCCTTGAATTAAAATCATTTGCGGTTCCAGGAGCAGAAGGGAAGTTCTCGTTTCTTCACCTCTTTGTCGCTCCCTTTTCCGACATTTTTTTTGCGTCTTCCTGTCGCATCGGTCGTTTCGTTTCAGGTGCTTTTCAAGGGCGACGAGGCTGGAAATACAAGGTTTTTCGGAACAAATACTACCCAACGGCGTGGAGATTTTTCCGAAAACCGCAGGCTCGACCTTTTATTTCCAAAGCCCGTTGCCATACCTTTGCACCTGCACGACAACGATTGATGCCAAAGGAAAGACCATGTGGAGGAAAGAAATCGGAGCGGCAAATGAAATGAGAAACTTCACGGAAGTTTTGGGACTGCGGTATTCATCGCATACTCATTTCGTGGAAATGAAATAGTTCATCGTCTTGCATTCTTTCTATCAGAATGGAACTTGCATATAACACTGGCACAGCCATCAGAGAAATTCCGATGAAAGAAGAGTATGGCTTGCCCATGCTTCTTATATCGGGTTTTCTCCAAGGCTGTGCAGCCAAGCATGAAAGCGGTCATTGATGTTTACGGCAATGACTTCTTTCATGTGGTGGATTGTGCGAAACAAATTGTACGGCAAATCAAGGAATGGTGTTTCTTTTGATCGGTTAGCCTGCAACCGACAACAAGAAACACTTTTCCTCATGCCGTACTACCGAGACGGAAAAGGGTGGCTACACCACTGTTTTCTGTCGTTTGGAACATGCGAGAAAATGGGACTGCGAATTGTGGCTATAAAAGTCAGCCGTTGTCAGCACGGCAAAAAAAAGAAAAGTCCTTGGCTGTATAGTCTTGAAGAATTTCAAGGCATACCGCCAAGGATTTTTCTTGCCGTGCCATATTCGGGGAAAGTTGGTCTGAGATACGAGGACTGTCTTTCTTCGACGACGGCTGACTTTTATACAAGACATGCAAAAGACAAGAATATGCAAACCAAACAGAACACTCAAAAACAAGAACCTTTGCTACGTAAGTTTGAGTGAAAAGGACTGGGTACAACAAAATAATAGAGAAAGCCATCCCTACGTAAATAGATTCATCCAAACAAAAAATCGGGGATAAAAAATCTTAAAACATTCTTTATCCCCGATTAAATATCGTACCTTTGCACTCGAAAGAGTTCTTTGGACGGTTATGCAAATCACAGCAGGATGCTACATCCTGTTTATTTCTAATTCGTAACCTCTTCTTTTTATGAGATAAAAACTTATCTCATTCTCAATTACTTATAAAAAAGTTATACTTTCAGCATAAGAAAGGACTTAATCCTTGTTTTATTGGAACATTCCCAAAGAGACTTTATAATTAGCGTTTATATTGATGCGAGTCTACGGATTGCGGTATTGCATCCATAGACTCGCACGTTTGTGTTAAGAGACATATTTATTGATTCAGCCTTCGAATGGCTTTCGCAACCTAAAGCGCGCTACAAGCCGCTTTAAGCCAAGCCGCTTCGTCTTGTGAAAGATGAGGCGAAAGGGCGGCATACACCTTTTGGTGATATTCGTTAAGCCATCGGCGTTCATCAGAAGAGAGCATATCAATGACTATCGGTGTCTTATCAATAGGACAGAGCGTGAGAGGTTCGAAGCAAAGGAAGCGGCCAAACTCGGTCTGTTTATATTCGCGCACCAACAAGGTGTTCTCTGTTCTCACACCAAATCGATTGGCTAGATATAGTCCAGGTTCGTCCGTCACCGTCATGCCGCTATGCAAAGGGGCTGGTCGCCATTCCATACGTATCTGATGAGGACCTTCGTGCACATTGAGATAAGAGCCCACTCCGTGTCCTGTACCATGGAGGAAGTTCATCCCCTCACGCCACATCGCCATACGTGCCACGGCATCCAGTTGTGACCCACAGGCTCCATCGGGGAAGCAGAGGTTCTGCAGCTGGAGATGTCCTTTGAGCACAAGCGTATAGATACGTTTCTGCTCGTCCGTGACGGGGCCTAAGGCGATGGTACGAGTGATGTCCGTTGTACCATCAGCATATTGTGCACCACTATCCAAGAGCAACAATCCTTCGGCCTTCAGAGGCGCATCCGTATCGGGCGTAGCCTCATAATGTACGATGGCGCCATGTGCTTGATACCCTGCAATGGTATCGAAAGAAAGATCGCGGAAGAGCGGTTGGGCAGCACGCAGGCGAGTCAGTTCTCTATCCACGCTCATCTCGGTTTGCCCTCCACGCTCCACGGCTGGACGAAGCCAACGAAGGAAGCGCACCATTGCAACCCCATCACGCACCATCGCACGACGGAAGCCATCTATCTCGACATCGTTTTTAACGGCTTTCATAGCTGGTATAGGTGACGTTGCACGCAGCACGGAGTAGCGTTGTTGTTGTGCTATATTATATAAGGTATAATTGGTTTCGTTCGGATCAGCCAATAGAGCACAACCGAAGTAGGTCTTTAGTCCATCAGCCACTTGGTGATAGTGGGCAGTCTCCACTCCTTCAGTTGCGAGATATTGCTCCACATCTTCACTCAACTTCCTTTTATCCGTAAAGAGCGTGGTACGATCAGGCGCTATCAGTAGGTAAGCCACAAAGACAGGATTGCAGTGGACGTCGCTTCCGCGTAGGTTCAGTGTCCACGCTATGTCATCAAGCGCCGACACTAGCATACCATCCGCCTTCTTTAGATACAACTCTGTGCGGATATTAGCAAGCTTTTCGTGACAACTCTTACCTGCGTACTGTAACGGATGAACCTCAATCTTGTTCATAGGTATAGCTGGTCGATCTGTCCAAATCGCTTGTAGAGGATCATAATTGGTGCGTACCGTGACACCAGCATGGCGCATCTCTGCAATCAGTTCTTCCACTTCCATCATGGGAGCGCACATGCCATCGATACCAATCTCCGTAACGGCGCTGTCTTTTAGTTGTTCCGTGAGCCATTGCGCTATGGTTGGAGTGCCTTGCACACGTTCACGCATGAGTACGTATTCGGTTCCCTTGAGTTGTTCTTCGGCTGCAATGAAATAGCGCGAATCGGTCCATAAGGCCGCAGCATGAAGCGTCACGACGGCAACGCCTGCCGAACCATCAAAGCCACTGATCCATTTGCGTCCCTCCCATCGTGCTGGTACATACTCGCTATTGTGCGGATCGGTACTCGGGAAGATAAAGGCTGCGAGATGTTCCCGACGCATCACCTCGCGCAGAGCGTCTAACCGGAGCTCTATCGGGTTGTTACCTGTTTTCATACATTTAGGGTTTTGGGTTATTCCACCACACCGCACCAACCGCCATTGCGTACCAAGCGGAGGGTCATCGTGGTTGAAGCATCTACCGTGGCTTGTCGTTGACGATATTCCATGGCTTGTCTGTCTGAGTTGGGGCCATCCTCAAAGTAAGTCAACTTATGACTACCGGCACCTAAGAAACAGAAAGGCAATGTCAATGTCTGGCTGTCTTTGCCCGTAATGGCTCCGATATACCACTTCGTTCCTTTACGTTTTGCCACGAGGATATACTCGCCAGCCTTGGCGTCAATCACCCGTGTCTCATCCCAAGTGACTGGTACGGAAGTGATAAACTGCGTGCAAGGTTCTTCAGCATAGTATCGCGTAGGACTGTCACTGAGCATCTGTATACCACTTTCAAAGACGATATAGGTCGCCATGTGGTAGGAACGCGTTCCACCGGTCATGGGGTTGGGATCAGAGTTGCGCACATACTCAGGTTGCGCACTGATCATCGGACCTGGCGTAAAGTCCATTGCGCCTACCGCATTACGCATAAAGGGTAGGTAGATGCTATTCTCTGGTACACAATTTTCATTCTGTTCCAACCCGCGAACACCTTCATAGGACAACAGATTAGGATAACGGCGCTCTAGACCAGATGGCTTATAAGCTCCATGAAAGTCCACTATGATGTGATGTTTGGCTGCTTCCTTTACCGTCCGCTCATAGTAGTTGACCATCCACTGGTCTTGACGGTCCATGAAATCGATCTTTACGCCTGCCACGCCCCACTCTTCATATTTAGCGAACATCTCGGGATAGTTTTCCACCGTGAGCCAAGGAAGCCAAAGAATCACACCTACGTTCTTGCTTTTACCATAACGTATCAGCTCGGGAAGATCTATATCCTTAATCGTTTCGTATGGTTCGCGTGTGCTTTTGGCCCAACCTTCATCAAGGATGATATAAGAAACACCATATTTTGATGCAAAATCGATGTAGTATTTATAGGTGTCTGTGTTGATACCTGCACGGAAATCCACATTCCATATCATCTTGTGGTTCCACCAATCCCAACTGGTTTGGCCAGGACGTATCCAACTGCAATCTTTTATTTCACATGGAGAAGCGAGCACATAGGTGAGGTTATTGAGCGGAATCTCTTTGTCCTCGCGTGAAATCATGAAGTAACGCCACGGGAAAGAACGTGTTCCTGATGTGCGAGCGATATAATCGGCGGTCTTAGTGAAAGCCACACTGCGATCGCCGTCAGGTGTTGTCTCTAAAGGACAGGGAGGGAACACCGCCTTCATACCGTTGTCGCCTGTACCATTGAGGAACATTCCTGGATAGTCGCGAAGGTCCGATTCGGATATAAGAATCTTATATTTGCGGTCGGTATTCACCAGAATGGGCAGATAGGTCATATCATCTTCCGGTTTAAAGTCTTTGGTATTGACCTTTCGGAACGAACTTTCACAACTAGTACGGAAACTATTTGCCCATGATATTTCGGCTGTGTAAGCTGCGGGAAAATGGATGGCAAATAGCTCGTTGTCCACGTTTACCATACCTTTCTTCTTTGTAATGAAGCGATAAGCAGCCCCATTGTCGTAGGCGCGAAACTCCAATGCGAATCCATCAAATGTCATTGTCATGGTGTTACAATGGTTTTTCACCTCGGCGCTCTTTAGCGGAACAACCGGATGTAAGGTCTCGTTGATGGTTGAACGCTTTACGTTCTTCAACTTAGGTGAAGCTGCAAGCGCCTTACCATCTATCGTCATGTCAAGGCGACAGTCGGTAAGCACCTCTTTATTGTCAATGGTCAGGGTGTAAGAAAGGGTTTTGCCCGTAGTCACCTTTACGGCTATCGTACCATCGGGTGACGCTAGCGTGGTTACTTTTTGTGCATTAGCGAGAAACGTTGTCATCGCTAAGAGGGTCATAAGGAATAGCTTTTTCATATCTTTATCTAGGTTTTATGTATCAACGGGTTAGGAAAAGCACCATCGTCCAAGCTCAATCAGCCATCACGCGCACGTTTCCTATGTCACCTACAAAGATAGGAAAAAGAATTGAAAATGTCGTCTAATGAGCGATTGGGTTGATTACTATTCGTTCATTAGACGACACATAGATTATGAAACCAAGATATTATTCTTGATAGTAGACTCGTTTCACACGATTGCTGATACCCGTCAGCACCTCATAAGGGATGGTGTCAAGCACATTGGAGAGCTGCATCACGGGCAGATGATCGCCAAAGATCTCTACGCTATCGCCCTCTTTACATGCGATATCCGTCACATCAATCATACACACATCCATACAGATATTGCCAACATAGTCGGCTTTCTGTCCATTAACCAAGCAATAGCAATGGCGATTGCCTAGATGTCTGTTCAAGCCATCGGCATATCCTATAGGTATAGCGGCTATCACGCTGTCACGCTGAAGCACCGTCTTCCGGCTATATCCCACACTTGTTCCAGCTTTGACGTGTCGCATCTGAAGGATGGTGGTCTTTAGGGTAGACACGTTATTGATAAACTGGTTGGTACGTGGGTCTATACCATAGAGTCCTAGCCCCAAGCGGCACATATCCATCTGGCGTTCTGGGAAGTGCTCTATGCCAGCAGAGTTGTCCATATGACGCAAGATCTTATGCGTAAATGCGGCTTGCAGCTTCTTGCTGCCTGCATCGAAGAGTTCAAACTGATGTGCTGAGAAATCGTCAAAGCCGTCATCATCCGATCCTACAAAGTGTGAGAACACGCTTCGTGGGATAATGGCATTCTGATGTTTCAGGCGGTCTATGAGCTCATCCAGCTCTGTCTGTGGATTGAATCCCAAACGGCACATACCTGTGTCTAGCTTGATATGCACAGGATAGTTGGTGATACCTTCCTTCTGCGCCGCCTTCACCAGCGCATCCATGATACGGAACGAGTAGACCTCGGGCTCTAGATCATAGTCGAACATGGTCTTGAACGCAGTCATCTCGGGGTTCATAATCATGATATTGCTTGTGATACCGTTCTTTCGCAACGTCACACCTTCATCTGCCACAGCCACGGCAAGGTAGTCCACACGATGATCTTGAAGGGTCTTGGCTATCTCCACGGCACCTGCGCCATAGGCATCTGCCTTGATCATACACACCAACTTGGTTTCGGGTTTCATAAACGAGCGATACCAGTTGAGGTTATCCACCAAGGCGTTGAGGTTTACTTGCAAGGTGGTCTCATGCACTTTCATAACCAATAGTTCGGTGAGATGGTCAAAACCAAACTGCCTTGCGCCCTTGAGCAGAATCACCTCATCATGCAAGGCGTGGAACACGGGGCTCTGAATAAAGTCGTGCATGGTAGCGAAGAAGTGTTTCTCTTCAAGGCTTTCGAAGGCTTCAGCCTGACTTTGTAGTGCCGATCCGATACCGATAAACTTCTTCACGCCACGTTTTTCCACCAAGGCAGCCACGCGCTGATAGAGCGCCGCATCAGTCTCACCGCTCTGAAGGATGTCACTAAGGATCAGTGTGCGCTTACGGTTGCTATGATCTGGGCGACGACTCATAAAGTCGAGCGCAATGTCAAGTGAGTTGAAGTCGGAGTTATACGAATCGTTTATCAGCGTACAACCATGACTTCCTTCCTTCACCTCCAAACGCATAGCCACTGGTTCCAATGCTGCCATACGCTCAGCAAGCCGTTCTTGGCTTAAACCGAGATACAAAGCTGAGATGGCTGCACTGATCGAGTTGTCTATTGAAGCCTCATCGATAAATGGTAGGGTATATGCAGCTTCCTCGCCTCCTTTCCATTTATAATGTATTGTAGTCTGTGCCTCTTGCTTCTCAACGTGCGTGATATAGAAAGCTGCCTTGGGATTGGTCGCAGACCATGCCAGTTGTTCACCTTTATAGGCATAGTTGGACATGCAACGGGTCACTAGCTCATTGTCCATGGGGTACACCACTGCCTTCGCATCATGGAACAACTGCAACTTCTCCTTGCATTTGGCCTCCATCGTAGGGAAGTTTTCTTGATGCGCATCGCCCAACGTGGTAAGCACGCCTAGGGTTGGCTGGATGATATCGCGTAGCGGACGCATCTCACCGGGCTTGCTGATACCTGCCTCAAACACGCCCACCTGGGTGTTCTCGTTGAGTAACCACACTGACAGAGGTACACCTATCTGTGAGTTATAGCTTCGGGGGCTACGTGTCACCACCTTATCGTTACCGAGCAACTGGTATAGCCACTCCTTGACCATCGTCTTTCCGTTAGATCCGGTGATACCAACGATCGGTATATCAAACTCGTCACGATGACGCTCAGCTAGTCGCTGCAACGCCTCGCGTGTGCCCACCACCTTGAGAAAGTTGGCTTGTGGATATTGTTTCTGCCAATCAGTAGGTACGTCTTCCACCACAAAATTGTGTACACCTCTGCGGTATAGGTCTGGGATATAGTAATGTCCGTCGTTGCGTTCCGACTTCAGAGCAAAGAACAAGGTCTCCTCTGGGAAGCATAACGAACGACTATCTGTTAGCAGAAATCCGATAGAAGCATCGGTATCTCCATAACGACGCGCCCCAATAAGGGTCACTACTTTCTCGATTGGATAAATCATTTCTGACATATAATTTAGGCGTGTTCTCGTATTCCACGCACGGTTAAACTCTCAATTGTTGGCGGATAAGCTATTGGGGTATTTGGTTTATTGAACCCGCCTTTATTTATGGATTGGTGGTTGTCGGATGATGCCACCTTATTAAGATACAAAGGTAATGCAAGTTTCAGAATTCGCCAAACTTAATATCGAAAACATGCCTCACTTGCCACTTTTCCGTAAACTGCCGATAGCGTTGACGTAGCTGTGCTGCAAACTGTTGATATTGCTCCGATTCGGGGTGAAACGGACGATGGGCAAATCCTTCTTTCAGCGGTTTCCATTCACCTAGAAACTGCTTTGCATCATCATCGAGGTACGCTGCGGCAAATCGTTCCCAGATATAATCCACGGTTTGCTGCGTGGGGTGAAGCATATCGGGCTGATAGAACCGATAGTCGCGTAGCTCGTCATCGACTATCTCGTAAGCCGGGAAATAGTTGACCGTTTCGGGATAGCGTTGTTCCAGCTGGTTAGCGGCAAGGAGAAGCACCGCCTTGGAGAGCTTACTCTGCCGATAGCCATACTTCCGATAGCGGATGGGGCTCACGGTAACAATGACCTTCACGTGCTGATTGCGTTTGCGTAGGGTCTCGATGGCATTCGCCAAACTACCACAACACTCCTCCACACTAAGCTCTCGCTCTTCAAAGAGGCGTTGCGGTCGCTTCTGACAGTTGTCCACCACCTCTCCCGTACTACGCTCCACGTACACATGATTGGTACCCAGCGTGAAGATAGCCACATCCACAGCACCATCCCAGCGAGCTACGGTGTGACCAATGCTCACGGGGTTATACATCACACCAAAGGGATTGCTCTCCACAGAGAAGTGCTCCTGGCGGAAGCGCTGACCTATCTTGTCAGCAAAACAAGAGCCTACGCAGAGTATCTCGCTTTGTGGATGAAGCACGAATGGCGGTGTGGGTATATCCACAATCGTTCTAAATTCCATGACATACGATGATATATTTGATTGGTGGTATAGGTCAACTGCGACTCACCTTCAGTCCGGTTTCGCTGACTGACATATCCACAAAACGTGCATTGTCATGAAGCGGATGTGCCAAGAGCACCTGTTTGATGCGTGCTGCGGCTTCCGGGTCTTTTGCCATCATATAGAGATAGCCTCCGCCACCAGCACCAGGCAGTTTGTACCCAAGGCAGTAGTCGTCCACGAGCTGGGTGAGCTGCGCCACCTCGGCAGGATTGGTGCCCGAATCGAGCAGTTGGTTTTGCTTCCAGGTGGTACGTATCAAGCGACCCATCTCGTTGAAGTTCATCTGCTGCACGGCATCATATAGCGCTAGGGCATGGTCTTTCATCTCACGCAACAAAGCCAGTTGTTCGTGCTGATTGAGGAACATCCGTCGGACAATCTCTGCCAAGATAGATTTAGCGGTACGTGTGATACCGGTGTAATAGAGCAAGTGACAGGCATGATACTCGGGTTGCGTAAAGATATCCGTAGGCAACCAGCGTGCCACTGGGGTCTGCGTAAAGCCTTTCTGGGTCTGCAACAGTTTGATACCGGGTAGCAAACCGCCAAACTGATCTTGCCATCCTCCGCCGGTGGTCAATAGTTGTTCCAAGACCAACGTGCGACGACCTATCTCCGTCTTGTCCCAACCCAAACCGCAGAAGTCGCTGAGCGCACCGAGGACCGTGGCTGCAAGGATGCTGCTTGTACCTAGTCCGGAGCCGGCAGGGATAGCCGAGAGCATGGTCAGTTCGATGCCATGGCCATAGCTTTGTAGCTGTTCGGTGAGCGTGCCAAAGGTCTCTACCGAGTAAGCCGGCAAGAAGCCAGCCAACGCAAGGGCTGCCTTGGGGATGGAGAACGGACTGCCCACCTTATTATATTGGGCCAGCTGTTCATAGGTAGTGATGGTTTCTGCCGCACCAAGGTCAATGCTTCGAAGGATGAGATGCGGCTCTGCACATGGTTTGACATACACCTGAAGGGGCGGTTGACCATTTAGCTCTATGGCTACGTTGACCACATTGCCGCCTTCCATGAGACAGTAAGGTGGTGTATCGGTCCATCCTCCCGCTAGGTCAATACGCACGGGCGATCGTCCCCACACTATCTGATCCGAGTGGACGGCTATCCTAGGTTGTTGTTTCTGACAGATAACCTCTTGGGTCAGTCCCTCGCGTAGCAACGCAAAGGCGCGCTGTTCATCTGCGGAGGCATCTTCACCCTTATACTTAGCCACGGCTGAACGAAACATCGCATCGTGCACACGTGTCAGAAGCAGCTCGTCATCGGGTAGCGGAGCAGGCATAGCTAGCTGGTTGGTGGCATATTGCAGTGCCGCATCGTCTAGATCCACTTGATAGAACACGCTATGCTGGTAGTTGGCTGCTAGCGCGGGCCAGTTGAGGTGGCGATAAGCGGTGCGTTGCGCCACCAATCTAGGCAGGTTAGCTTGGTCTGAGATCTGCTCTGCGCTGAGTTTTAGGGCTGCTTGATAGAGCGCTTCGGCTTGCGCTGAGGTATCTTGCTGGAGCATATATCGCAGCAGGGTGCCCATATCATCGATGTTGTCGGTCACGGGGAAGAGCAGTTCTTGCTGCTTGCTACCGGCAAACTTATCATAGTAATGGTAGGGACGCACCACCCATTGGTGCTCGGCTATAGGCACAATGTCCACGCACTGACCTTCATCGAGCGTGATATGCCAATCGTTTTCGGGCACACCCGTGATGATGTTCTCCCGTGAGAGATGCCAGTGCGCACCTATCCAGCAGTTCTCTGCCCAAAGGTTCTGATTGTCTGAGGTAATCTTCACCTTTATCACGGCGTTTTGCACAAACATCGCGGGATGTGGTTTGTTGGAGTGGTGCATGATCTCTCGTTGATCATTGACAAGGTTCTGAATGGCTAGTGTGGACGAGAGCAGCTCATGAGATGTACCGAAATGATAAAACTCGCCACCAGGGAGCGGCAACACCACTACCTTGAGCCGGTTAAGCGAATCGTCTTTCACGCCAGGGTCAGTGCCTAACGCACAACCAAACTCGCCATAGAGGTCATAGTTGACAATGTCTCCATTCTTCTCCGAATGCTCCATCAGCAGTTTGACAGCCTTGTCGGAGAGCATCCATACGCCTATATCGGTGAGATAGAGATGGTGCTCTGAGAGCTGAGACAAGGTCTCAACGGAAGGTTTCTGCAACATACACTTGAGCACATCGGGTGTCTCACGTGAGGAGACAAACACGCCATGATCCTTAGCTATATCTGCGCTAAGCCATAAGCCATAGCATATCACATCAGCATCGGGGATGGACTGGAGCGGTTGGGTGGCACGTATGAGCACATCACCACTCACTATCATGGTGTGAACCGAGGATGGTGCGGCATCCATCATCTTCTGATACAACGGCACCTGAAGGGACAACAGGTCTTGCGATAAGCGTTGTCCACGCTCCCAGCGATACACGGGGATAGGTGTGAGGATCTTACCCGACGGGGCATAGGATGGCAAGCGACGACTTTGCCCTCCGGCATGGAGCAACAAGCGACGCTCGGATGCGAGCCATTCGTCAAACGAGGCTTCGGTATGGTCGTACTCATAGCAGGCACGCAGCAACCAGTCAGTTCCCCCACCCGACCCCAATCGATGTCCAACAGGGTCACAGGTGCAGAACCATTCGTCTTTATCATATCCCGTAATCTGATGAAACACGTTCACCAGGTTAGGAGGAAGGGAAAGGAGTTTTCTCAACATGGGTTATAAAAGAATGGGTTCTAAAAGTTAGTTGGGATACCGATATTGATACGGCGTCTAACTTTTAGAACCCACATATAAGGTAAATTTATTGTTCAGAGGTAGTGGCCGATGCTGCCTTATGCTTGCGAACATCTACCACGATGAGGAAGATGACGAGCAGAACCAGCACGCCGATAGCTCCGTAAGCGATGGTTTCGGTGGTGTTAACGCTCGTAGGGTGGAAGTCGAGCACCACTTCATGTTTGCCTGGCTTCACCTTTAGGGCGCGCAGGATATAGTTGACACGTCCCAGTTCGGCTTCCTGACCATCGATCGTAGCTTTCCATCCAGGATAGTAGACCTCAGAGAACACTACCACACCGCCGTTCTTCGAGTCGATGGTATATTTGAGGTTGTTAGGTTGATAAGCCGTGAGCGTGACGTTGCTAGTAGAATCGTTAGCGGTCGACTGACCCAACTGAGCTTCAAACTGCTTGTCAGCCACTGCCTCATGCCTGAGGTCAAGCTTACCCACCTTGGCTATCTCTTCGTTGGCATTAGCCACGTAGGTCACCTTATCTACAAACCAACCATTGCCCATCGCGCTCTTGTTGAGCACCGGCGTAGGTTGTCCTTGTCCCAAAGGTAGGATAAAGTATTTGGCATTGAGCATATTGATGACGGGGAAGATGTTGCGCTTATCATTGAGCACCACCCATCCGTTCTCCTCTGATAGCTCATCGGCAGCCTTCTGCATCTGTTGCATCTCAGGAGCGATATACGTCTCTATCATCTCTTGGTAACGACGTAGCTTGGCTGCATGGTATCCGCCGATGCTCTTATGGAAGTAAGAGGTCTCGTTCTCATTGAAAGTGCTTGACGTGAAGTTGAGTACACGATAGTCGAGACCCTTATCTGTCAGGATCTTTTGGTCGGCAGCGGTAGGTTGCTGTGGTGTCTCGCGCTCGCTCTTAGGAACAAACATACCATCGTTGAGGTAGCGCTTATCCACCTGCCATAGGTCAACGAGGCAGAGCACCAACAAGGCTGCTATGGTGTAAGAGGGTTTGAGCTTATGGAAGCGGAGCAACATCAGCAACGCAAAACCTATCAAGATAATCACCACCGAGCGCCAAGCGTCTGAGGTAACCAATGCCTCACGCATAGCGATAAGGCTACCGGTAATCATCTGCTGCACCTCGGGTGTCATTCCTTGGATGGAAGCAAACATCTGGTTCTCCTGTTCGCTCACGAAGGGGCCCATCATGCTAGGTGCTAGGCCAACGAGTGCTGCCACACCTGCCGTAAGCACAAGGCTCACGATGAGCCAACGCATCTTGGTGCGAAGCACTTCGGGCTCGTCAAAGATACGCTTCAAGGTGAGCATAGCGAGCAGAGGAATGGTAAACTCGGCTATCACAAGGATGGAAGCTACGGTTCTAAACTTGGCATACATCGGGATATAATCCAAGAAGAAGTCGGTGAAGCCCATGAAGTTTTTACCCCATGAGAGCAACACAGATAGGATGGTAGCTGCAAGCAGTGCCCACTTCATCGGACCTTTGACCAAGAACAGGCCTAAGATAAAGAGGAAGAGGACAAACGCACCCACATATACTGGACCTGAAGTGCCGGGTTGTGTACCGAAGTATTGGGGCATCTGATCATATAGTCCGGGCAACATCTGTTCCACTTGTGGGTCAGCGTGCTGCATAGCGGTGCTGCTCTGACCTAGTGGCACGCTAGCTCCACCCTTGGCTTGGGGCACAAGCAAGGTCATCGTTTCATCTATGCCATAGCTCCACTGGGTGATGTAGTCGCGTTCAAGACCTGAGCTTGTCTGGTTGGCAGCGTCTTTCTTGACCAGCTCGCTCTTACCACGCATGCTCTCCTTCTGATACTGCCAGGTGTGGTAGAGGTTGGATAGATTGACGCAAACACCTATCACGGCTGCCACAGCACATACGGCAGAGGCTTTCAACCAACGTGACAGCTGCTTATCCTTGATGGCTTGAACAAGGAAGGCTATCACCATGAAGAGGATGATAAACAGATAGTAATAGGTCATCTGTACGTGGTTGGCCTTGATCTCAAATGCGGTAAAGAGCGCCGTGACCACCAAGCCCCAGAGGTATTTACCTCTATAAGCAAGCACGATACCACCTATCATTGGTGGCAGATACATCAATGCCATCACCTTCCAGATATGTCCGGCTGCGATAATAATCAGGAAGTAGGACGAGAACGCCCATATCACGCTACCTAAGGCTGCTAACGACTGACGGAAGTCGAACGCACGAAGCAGGATATAGAATCCCAGCAAGTAAGCAAAGAGGTAAATCACATTATCAGGAAGCCACAAACTGTAGGCATTCATGATGCTAGATATAGAGTCGGCCGACTGATACGAAGGTGAGGTCTGGTAGGTTGGCATACCACTAAAGGTGGCATTGGTCCAACGTGTACGCTCACCCGTACGCTCGTAATACTCTTTTTGCTCTTGACCTGCACCCACACCAGCTTGGGAGTCGTGGCGGAAGAGCACTTTCCCTTGGGTTACGGGTACAAAGAAATAAGCAAAAGCAATCACTACAAATAAGGCAATAGCCAAAATGTCAGGTAGACATTTCTTCAATGTATTCATGTCGATGTGTTTTGAATATTCGTCTTATGAATCGTATTATAGCTTGCAAAGTTACTAAAAATCATTGAGCATAGAAAAGGGTGAAAGATGTTTTTTGTACCTTTGCAGGAGAATTGAAATAGCGAGAATTACAGAAATGAAAAAGATTGGAATCATTGTCGCCATGGACAAGGAATATGCCATGCTTGACAAGGTGTTCGGTAAGCAAGACAACATCATCCTACAGACATGCGGCGTGGGTAAGGTCAACGCTGCGCTTGGGGCGATGCAGATGATCAACGAGCATCATCCTGACGTCATCATATCAAGCGGTTGTGCTGGTGGAGCTGACACTACGCTCAACGTGATGGATGTGGTGGTAGCTCAGGCATGCGTCTATCATGACGTCTACTGCGGTGACAACTACAAGTTTGGTCAGGTGATGGGTATGCCTGAGCTGTACAACACACCACAAGAGCTGGTTGACAAGGCGCTTGCCATACCGAATGTCAAAGCCGGACTGACCGTAACGGGCGACTGGTTTGTCGACTCCCGGGAGAAGATGGCTAGCATCCTGGACCACTTCCCACAAGCTACGGCGGTGGATATGGAGAGCTGTGCCATAGCGCAGACGTGCTATCGCATGCACACACCCTTTGTTAGCTTCCGCGTGATCAGTGACATTCCGCTCAAGGACAACAAAGCTAGTCAGTATTTTGACTTTTGGGATCGGGTGGCGCATAACAGTTTTGAGGTCACTCGCGAGTTTGTTGAGTCATTATAACGCATCATAAATCATCCATTTATCACAAGAACATCATGGAAAAGATACCTAGTTTTACCATAGACCACACCCAGCTCAAACGCGGTGTATATGTTTCAAGAAAAGACTATGTGGGCAACGAGGTGGTAACCACCTTTGACATCCGCATGAAAGAGCCCAACCGTGAGCCTGCCTTGCACATCGGCGCGCTACACACGATAGAGCATCTGGCTGCTACCTACCTACGCAACGACCCCGAATGGAAGGATCGCATCGTGTATTGGGGCCCGATGGGATGCTTGACGGGCAACTATCTGTTGCTCCGTGGCGACTATGAGAGTAGTGACATCGTGGAGCTGATGCAGCGCACCTTTGCCTTTGTGGCTTCATTTGAGGGCGAAGTGCCAGGCACGCAACCTGCCGACTGTGGCAACTATCTGCTTCACGATCTACCTATGGCTAAGTGGGAAGCAAAGAAATATCTCTCTGAGGTGCTGCAGAACATGCAAGAAAGCAATCTGGTGTACCCACAGAAAGCAGAATAAAGCACCTTCGCGGAAGGGCGAAACCGCTTGTCTCATGTGGCGAAAGCACGCCTATGGGAAGAGAAAATAAATTGTTTTTCCAAGAAAATCAAATTAATTTTCATCGGAAAATAAATTGATTTCCCTTGCAAAAGGTGCTCTGGCGGATGACAACAGAGCCTCTGCCGCATGACAAAACGATTTCCGCTGCATGATAAAACATACGCAAACGGGCTGATCATCTTTCTAGACGATCAGCCCGTTTGGTATATACGGCTCTACCCTACAGGTTAATGTAGGGCTAAGCGTGTCAGAAACGATAACCCACAGAGACGGTGAAGAGGCGCTCACGTGAGGTGGTGACATGATAAGCATCGTCCATTGCCTTGGTCAAGGGTATATGGTAACGTGCATCAAGGACCACATGTTCATACTCATAGCTTACACCAACGGGGAGAGTGAGAGTGGTCTTGGATGTAAACTGCTTCAAATCTGCCTCCGTATGGGTCAGTTGGCCATAGTCGCGCATACCATCTTCCTCGTTAATGGTGTACGATCCCGACTCATATTGTTGCTTGCTCTGGGTGTTGAAGTTGATCTCCAAACCTGCCTTAACCGCAAACCCTGGGGCTATATAGAGGCTTGCCATCAAAGGTACGGATACATAACCGAGGGTGATGGTGTGGTCAACCATTGCCCAACCGGTCTTTTCATCATCCACTTCGTAGTTGTCATACTTGGTTCCGGCTTGGGTATAGAACACTCCTAAGCTAAAAGCCAGTGGCTCCGTATATTGGTAGCTCACCTCACCTCCAACCGTAAAGCCAGCACGATAACGCTGATTGATCTTCTTATCGCTGAGACCATTGTCACCAATGGAGGTGTAGATCTCATTACCGGAAAGCTTACCGAGCGCCACACCTACCTGTGGGGTGAATGAGAACGAACCTTTCTTGCCCTGCGCTATGGCTACAGTGGCACTCAGAACGATGATGAATGTGAGGAGAAAACGTTTATTGGTCTTCATTGAATGAATAATTTTTGTTTGTTGAGATTCTTATTAGTAAAACGCTATTGAGGGTAAAATATTGCTTCAGGCGGCTGCTAAAACGTGCCGTGTAAACAAAAAAAGCATGGAGCTACACACACATTGTGAGTCACCCCATGCATTCATATATGAGAAAATTTATTTTATTCTGAAGCTTTTGGCTTACTTCTCATTGTTTTGTGCGTCCACCGCTTTAATCTTCTGGCGAATCTCTTCAAGCTCATCTTTGAGTTTCTGTACCTTGCGGTTCATCTCGTCAATGAGGCTATTGCCCTTCTTGCTGCTTGCGTTGAGGAAGCCAAGGTTGTTCTCATAAGTGATAATCTCCGACTTCAACGACTCGAAGCGACGTACCAAGCGACCACGCTCGTTGTCAAGAGCATCCTCACCACGTTGTGCTACGTTCTTGAGGTTGTTACGGAAGTTGTCCATACGGCGGCGTGATGCTTTGACGTGCAACTTCTCATAGAGGTTGTCCAGCACGGCATGGAACTCCTTATACACCTTGTCTTTCTCTTTGTAAGGCACGTGACCCACGGCGTTAAACTCGTCAGTGAGGCTCTGAACCTTCTCTTGCAGGTCATCACCAGCCTCTTCCAAGAGTGCCTTGAGACGTGCAATGATGTCGTGCTTCTTATCAAGGTTGGCGTGTTCCTCGTTGCGTACGCCCGAATTGGCTTGCTTGCGTGCGTCAAAGAACTTGTTGCAAGCGGTGTTGAAGTCGGCCCAAAGCTGGTCACCCAGTTTCTTTGGTACCATACCGATGGTCTTCCACTCCTTCTGTAGTGCGATAAGCTTATCTGAAGTGGATTTCCATTCAGTGCTATCGCTAAGCGCTTGTGCCTTTTCAACCAAGGCTTTCTTCTTAGCTGCGTTGTCAGCAAACTTATTCTTGAGTTCCTTGAAGTATTCGCTCTTGCGTCCAAAGAAATCGTCACAAGCGGCACGGAAGCGCTCAAAGATCTTCACGTTCATCTTCTGAGGTGCAAAACCGATGGTCTTCCACTCTTTCTGAATCTCAATAATCTCTTTGGTGTGCTTCTCCCAGTCAGCCGAACCACTGTTTTCTTCTTTAGCAATGGCCTCTACCTTCTCACAGAGAGCGGTCTTCTTCTCTAGGTTCTCGTTCTCCTGGCTACGCAGTTGTTCAAAGTGTTGTTGGTGACGCTTATTGATTACGGTGCTTGCCGCCTTGAAACGAGTCCATATTTCCTCACGAAGCTCCTTGGCTACGGGGCCTGTCTCGCGATACTGCTGGTGCAGTTCTTGAAGCTGATGGAACGCGCTGATCACGTCGTTCTCCTCTGCAAGCTTCTCTGCCGAATCACAAAGAGCGGTCTTCTTCTCTAGGTTCTTCTTGAAGTCGTACTCGCGTGCTTCTCTGTTAAGGTTGAGCAAGTCATAGTATTGCTCGGTATATAACTGGTAATTGCGCCAAAGCTCGTTGGCATTCTCAGCGGGAACAACCTTGATTTCTTTCCATTCCTGCTGGAGCGCTTTAAAGTTTTGGAAGTTATTGTTGGCCTCTTCAGGTGTGGTTACCATAGCCTTAAGCTTCTCAATGATCTCTTGCTTCTTCTTGAGATTGGCTAGCTTGAGTGCCTCTAGCTCTTGGAACTGCTTCTGACGCTTCTCCTTGATGAGGGTCATCTCGGCCTTGAAAGCTTCTTCGTCCTCGTCGGGCAGAATCTGATATTTCTCTACGTCACCGCCATTATCAAGGTATTCTTTCAGCTGCGCATCTCTTTCAGCGAGATGCAGTTTATAGAACGCCGCCTTCAGATAGTCTACTTCTTGCTTCTCGGAGGTTTCATCACTTGCCACAATCTCTTTGAGACGTGCCACGATGTCTTTCTTTGATTCGTAAACTTTCTTAAACGTCTCTGTTGCGGTGGTTGGATTAGTTTCCACTTGCTCACTTTCTGAAGTCAGATCCTGTGCCTGCTTCAATTCTTCTGTACCCTGATTCAGGGCGTTCTCTTGAGAGTCCATCAATTCACTTTTAGTTAATGATATGGTATTCAGTTCCTGTATCGTGCCTGACGCAGACTTTATATCCCTTATCTGCTGGGCGCAATACACCTTTAATAGAGTGCAAACTTATATAAAAAGATTGGAAAAGCCTAATTTTTAGGGCGTTTTTTTGAATTAAAAGGCAGTTATTGGTTCTATGATTGTAGCTTTGAGGGGATTTAGAGATGAAGACCGAAGCTACCCTTCGTGCTTTCTCCGCCTTGATCTAGGCAATAAAAAAAGCGTGACCAGTATCTGATCACGCCGTATATATTACTATATCAGTCGTTTATGCTTTAGGATCCACCAGGTGATACCCGACACAATGACCGACAAGGCTATCGCGAAGAGGAAGCCAAGGCGATTGGTCTCCATGCCATTGACAAGGTTCATGCCAAAGAAGGAGGAGATAAGCGTGGGCAACATCATGATGATGCTGACCGAGGTAAGGGTACGCATCACGGTGTTCATGTTGTTATTGATGATGCTCGAGTAGGTATCCATGGTGGATTCGAGAATGTCCGAGTAGATATTAGCGGTCTCGCGCGCCTGCGACATCTCGATGTTGACGTCCTCTATGAGGTCGGCATCAAGCTCGTCTATCTGCAACTTAAACTTCAGTTTGGCCAAGAGGTTCTCGTTACCACGGATAGATGTGATGAAATAAGTCAACGAATCTTGTAGACGGGAAAGCCCAATAAGGCTTTCATTGTTCACTTCCTTGTCGAGATTCTTCTTGGCACGCTCTATCAAGGTATTGATCTGCTTGAGTCGTTTCAGATACCACACGGCGGAAGAAAGGAACAAACGGAAGATGAGATCAACGGAGTCGGTGAATCCTACACCACGTTTCTGCTGATAACTGACAAAGTCGATCATCATATTGGTTTCGAAGTTGCACACCGTTATGGTCACATCGCGCTTATGTATGATACCTAGAGGCACGGTGGTATAAGGTGTACGGGAACGCACTTCCTTCACATAAGGGATACGTAGGATGACGAGCATCCAACCATCATCATACTCGTAACGGGCACGCTCATCGGTATCGGCGATGTCGGAAAGAAAGTAATCGGGGATATGGAAGGTTTCTTCCAGTTCGAGTTGTTCCTCTTCGGTAGGACAGGTAACCTGTATCCAACATTTGGGTTGCCATTCTTTCATGGCACTCAAATTCTCATTGATGTTCCAATAGGTTTTCATGTGTGCTAATCTCCAAACATTAAGATAAGGTGGGGATTAGCTTCTTGGAAGGTAACCCTCACGCTTACATACTGAAATTTTCCGCGTGATAATCGTCCATGTGATTATTTGACTTTGATTTTGCGCATGCAAAGTTACTGAAAAGAATCGAAGTCTGCAAATGAAAACAGCGGTTTTTATCTCCCGTAACACAACTGTAACAAACGCCTCTCTACATGCACGAAGCACGAAGAGAGGCGTCTAAATCATTGGTATAATATCCACAAATGTTAGAAGCGATGACCGCCACCTGGAGGAGGCCCCATAGGACGTCCCATACCGTGACCGCCTGGAGGTGGACCCATAGGTCCGTCATGGTCACGATCGCCTTCACGACGTTGTGGTTTGCCTCCAAAGAGGTTCAGACGATAGGTCACCTTGAGCATACCGTAGCTGTTGATGCTGTTGTATTCGGTATCGGTGCGACTGGTGGAGTTGATCACTCGCGAGATGTTACTTTGCTGATGCAGGATGTCATAAAGCTGAAGCGAGAGCGTGAGCGGACTGCCTTTAAGGAAGCTCTGGGAGATTTGGGCGTTCCAGATAAGCTCATTGGTGTTGAGCGAGGCATCGCTATATCCGCGACGGCTGTTCTGATGCAGTTCGGTTGAGATTGACATGTTCCACGGAGCGGTGAGATTGATTGATCCACCATAAGCAAACTCCCATGTGCTGAGGTTGCTAGCTTGCTGAAGATTGTTCTTGGTGTGGGTGTAATCAAGCGATCCATCCAGTGCCACCTCAAGCCAACTGTTGCGATAGCTGGCTGACAAGCGCTCGCCTACGGTAAGGTTTCGGGTGATGTTCTTGGCTACTTCGCTCATCGCATCTTGCTGTAGCAGACTGGCGTAGCGATTGAACGAACCTGTGGTGAAGGTGTTAACGTTCCACACACCAGCCGTGTCAATGCTGGTATTGAACATCACTCCTAAGCGCGAATCCCAGTTGCCATTGATGTTAACGGGCTTCACGGTACGGGCGCCAGTGGTTGCATCATAGGTGACGCTATTACCGATGGCATTACGAACCGTCGAGAAGTGGAGGAAAGTCATGATGGCTTGCTGGTACTTTTGACGGTAGTTGTTATAGAACAGACGTAGGTTGTTAGTGAAAGAGGGTTTCAGTCCGGGGTTACCCACGGAGATATTCTGTGGATCGGTGTTGTCTACGATATCGAGCAACTGGCTCATTGAGGGTTGCGTAGCTGTTCCGCGGTAGTTGATTCGGAGGTTACTCTGAGGCGAGAAGCGATAACGCAGATCGAAGGTTGGGCTCCAGTTGACCACGGTTCTGATGGTATCGACATGCACGCCAAGGTAATCCTGCATGTAAGAGGAGCGCTGGGGCTGAATCATCACACCCGCATTGAGACGCCATTTTTCATAGGTCATGCGGATACTGGTTTCCACCTCGTGTGTGTAGGTGCGGTATTCGGAATATCTACTCAAGCCATTGTCTAGGTATTGGCTTAGCGGTTGGGTGAGCTTAGCCAAGTAATTGTCCCACGAACGATAAGCGGGGGTGATGTCAGAGAAGATGCCGCTGCCTAGATTGGAGAAGTCGTAAGTGTCACGATCGCTCTTACTGAAGCCGTACTTGTACTGGTAGCTAAACTGCAAATAGGTCTTGCGAGCAATGGGTTCGCTATAAGTGGCACGGAGGGCGTAGTTCCAACTCTTTGTGGGCATGAGGTTATAGCGATACGCATGATACACGGAGTCTTGCCCAAGCGCATTTTTTAGTTGGAAGTATTCAAGGTCTTGGGTAGAGAAGGTCTTCGAGTCGGAGTCGTTATAGTTGGCATCTACGCGCATAGTAACGTTGCGACCGTTATCACTTAGCTTACGATTGACCTGCAACATACCGCCCACTGCGGTCTTATCCCCATAGGTAATGGTAGAGTTTTGTTGCTTGTTGACCAAGGCTTGGTGGTTGTTTGCCGCTATCAGTGAAGCCTCATCGAGAGGATCTTCGCCATATTGATAAGGGTCGGCATTGAATGTTGCTGAGGTGGTAGCGTTGAGTCCGTCGCTCTTACTCAACTGCATATTGGGGCGGAACATGATGTTCCACATTGAGTCGGGGGTCCATTCTAGACGGAAGCGGGCATCCCAAGAGTTGCTTCGGCTATATTCTTGTTGCACACGATTGGCAAACGAGCTGGTCGAAGCAACGAAGTTCTCGGACGAAACGATGGCGTGTGTATCGCCATTGGAGTGGTTCCATCTCACCGAACCATCCCACTGGAAGGTAGTGCCGTTGTTATAGTTGAGGTTCAAACCCACCATCTTGGTAGCGTTGAGTCCCTCTCGCGTTGGACCGAAGCCTCCACGTGGACCTCCACCAAAGCCCATGTCATTGACATTGTTGGCTGAAGCGAAACCCATGGTGCGTAGCTTGTCATTGAAGTAAGCCACCATGCCACGCTCTGAGTAGCGGTCATGTGTTCCGATACCTAGGTCGATATTAGAGAACAGACCTTTGTTCATACCTTTCTTCACACCAAAATCGAGCACGGTCTCTTCCTCGCCATCATCTATACCAGTGATGCGCGCTAGGTCACTCTTCTTGTCATAGGCTTTCACCTTTTCTATAATAGAGGTTGGAAGGTTCTTCAGGGCGGTCTTGGTATCGCCCGTCATAAACTCTTTTCCATCAACAAGAATCTTCTTTACCTCCTTACCATTGATCTTGATGCTACCGTCGCTGCTCACCTCGGCACCTGGAAGAACCTTCACAAGGGCTTCGATGGTAGAGCCTTCGGGCACGCGATAGGAAGAGGCGTTATACTGGAAGGTGTCGTTTTTAAGCACAACCTTAGGCGCAGAAGCCGTCACGGTGACCTCCTTGAGCTGATGTGAGTCGTTACGGAAGGTCATCTGACCCACCGATACATCTGCTGCATTGACCACATTGACATTCTTATACAATGTCTTATAGCCTACGTAGGATGCCTTGACAATGTACTTGCCATCTCGGGGAGCCTTAATCGAGTAGCGTCCTTGCTCATCACTGGTGGTTCCCGATACATAAGCGCTATCGGCTTGGAGCAGTTGCACCACCGCATAAGCCACAGGAGCCTGCTGATCGTTATCGTAAAGGGAACCTTTAATAAGTCTATTCTGCGCCCAACCGCACAAAGGAAGCAGCAAAAGCGCCAATAGAACATGTAATCTGTTCATCTGTTTTTAGTTTGTTCGTCTAGAAATAGGATGCAAAGTTAAGACAATGGTTTAAAGAACAAGCACGTTAAAGCTCACTTACATTCTTTTCATAGACGGAACAAGTTTCGTTTTAATGCATTAACAATTGCATTATAACACCTAATAATTATTGCACAGACCTATCATAAGGTGCGCAAAATCAAAGAAAAGAGGATTAAAAAACACAAAAAATCGCTTGTTAGGGTTTCAACTTTGCACGTAATTAATTACATTTGCAATAGACAGGACCACTGAAAGCAACGTTTCTGCAATCCGTTGCCAGTGGTTAGGTTAGATGATAGCAGTTATTTAAAATTGAAGCTTATGGAGAGGAGAATCATTATACCTAAGCATTTTGAGAGTGAACTGGCTGTTGCCATTTCAGAATGTGAGCATGATCAGGTATTCGTTTTGACCGATGAGACCACCGCTAAGACGTGTTGGACGATGATAAAGGACTTTCTCACCATGCGAAAAGCGCATCTCATCACGATTCCTTCCACTGATTCGAACAAGACACTCGATAGCGTGGTGATGGTGTGGAAGGCTTTACAGGATGGCGCGGCAACACGACATTCATTGCTGATCAACCTCGGTGGCGGCATGGTGACGGATCTTGGAGGATTTGCCGCAGCTACATTCAAGCGCGGAATCAACTTTATCAACATCCCAACGACGCTCCTCGCCATGGTGGATGCAAGCGTTGGAGGAAAGACGGGGTTCAATTTTGGTGGACTAAAGAACGAGATTGGCGTGTTCCAAGATGCCTATCGCATCATCCTTTACACCGATTGGCTCAAGACGCTAGACGCAGAGAACATCCGTAGTGGCTATGCCGAGATGCTCAAACATGGGCTCTTGGCTAACGAAACGATGTGGAGCGAGCTGGTCCAGTATGACTTGGCAGAACCAAATCTAAAGGTTTTATCATCCATGCTAGCCTCAAGCATCTCTGTTAAGGAACGGATTGTCAAGCAAGATCCTCATGAAAAGGGATTGCGTAAGGCGCTCAACCTAGGTCATACCTTCGGTCACGCCTTGGAAGAGTGGTCGCTCAAGCAACAATCGATGCTCCATGGCTATGCCGTGGCTTACGGATTGATTTGCGAACTGTATCTTTCGGCGGTGAAAAAGGGGTTTCCCACCGATACATTAAGACAGACGGTAGCCTTTATCCGTTCGTATTATGGCTCGCCATCGATCACCTGCGACGACTACCCCACCCTCATTCAGCTGATGCATCACGACAAGAAGAACCGCGGAAACGAGATCAATGTCACCTTGCTTAAAGACATTGGACAAATCAACGTAGATCAAACGATTAGCGAAGAAGAGGTAGCTGAAGCACTCGACTTCCTCCGCGAGGGTTAAACTAAGGCGAAGCAAGTTTAAAAAAAGGGGCTCGAACGATAACGTCCGAGCCCCTTTCATGTTAGGTTTAGTTTTTCCTTTATTCTACATTCTCTCAGTCTTCAGTCATCATTGAGGATAATCTGAAGACCGAGAGAAGATAGATTAGAGCTTATTTCTTCATCACCTTAACGGTAGTGCCATCGGCTTTGCGTACGATGTTCACACCGCGCTGCAAGCCATTGAGCTTCGTACCGTTGATGCTGTAAACCTCGCAACCTTCAAGATTCATAGTTTCAACAGTGCTGATGCCTGTAGGTGTCTGATAACCGAAGACATTCTTCAGTACGAAGTCGTACATACCAGTTTCTGTTGAAGTGTTGAACTCAGCTACAAGCTTACCATCCTGGAGTGTACCAGTCATAGTAAATGGTTGCTCAGAAGCTACATCGTAGTACATTGCACACAATCCGTTGAGGTTGTCGATAGTTGCGTTGCCACTGAATGAGAAGCTAACAACACCTGTTGCCTCGTCAGTAGTAGCTGTTACGCCACGGAGAGTAACATCACCGAGAACGTCTGCACCTGCATTGAAGTCAGGATAAACGAAGTCGTAAGTACCATCACCATTGTCAGCAACCTTCAGCACCTTCTCGTTAAAGGTGGTAACGTTGCCATTCAAGGTCACTTCTGCCACGTCAGTGTAGGTCACAGTGTCCTTAGGCTGTGGCTTTGGATAACCATAAGTACAGGTTAAGGTGTATGTACCCAATGTCTCGAGAGAACCGGTAACGGTGAAGTCGAGTACCAACTGGCCTTCATCGTTCTTCACACCAGTAAGCTTCAATGTTGCTTCAGAGCCATAATAGGTAGAGGTCTCGTCCATTACGGTTGCGGTCAAGCCGTCAGCTGCAAGTGTTGCAGTGCCGTCTTCGTTCTCAGTATAGGTCAAGCCCTTGAAGGTGAGGTCACCCCAACGACCCATTTCGTCCTCAGCGTCTTTCTCGAAGGCAACAAGCTGCAATGCGTAAGTGCCATCAGAGTACTTCAAGACATTCACGGTCTTGTCGTCAAACTCATAATCTCGCCAGCCATCGTTAAGCGTCATACGCTCATCGTAGGTATCAGTAGAAACCACTGTTGGCTCAGCAGGAGTCTCTTCGTCATCCAATGTACCATTGAAGATAACCAAATCAAGTTCTTCAGTGCCATAGTAGACATCGATAAAGGTCAAAGACAATGCGTTGTCTTTCAAGCTACCGCTGATGTTATAGACGTATGTGATTGGTGTAGCAGGCTTTTCGCCATCGTAAACAACGTTAACATTGTCGCTGATAGAGAATGCAACGCCACCATCTTCAGCTGTTGCAGGAACGTTAGGAATGGTGAATCCACCTACCTCGTTGCCCTTAACGGTGAAGTTCTTTACGTAGAATGAGTAGGTTCCATCGCTATTCTTGATTGGCTTCACTTTGCCTTCAAACTGATCGATGCTGCTTACGTAAGATGACCAAGTGCCTTTGTAATACTTAGCTTCAGCCTTTGGATAACCATAAGTACAGGTCAAGGTGTATGAACCCAATGTCTCGAGAGAACCGGTAACGGTGAAGTCGAGTACCAACTGGCCTTCATCGTTCTTCACACCAGTAAGCTTCAATGTTGCTTCAGAGCCATAATAGGTAGAGGTCTCGTCCATTACGGTTGCGGTCAAGCCGTCAGCTGCAAGTGTTGCAGTGCCGTCTTCGTTCTCAGTATAGGTCAAGCCCTTGAAGGTGAGGTCACCCCAACGACCCATTTCGTCCTCAGCGTCTTTCTCGAAGGCAACAAGCTGCAATGCGTAAGTGCCATCAGAGTACTTCAAGACATTCACGGTCTTGTCGTCAAACTCATAATCTTTCCAGCCATCGTTAAGCGTCATGCGCTCATCGTAGATGTCTGTAGAAACCACTGTTGGCTCAGCAGGAGTCTCTTCAGCTTCCAATGTTCCATTAAAGGTTACGTATCCTAGCTCATCGTAGCCATATCCTATATATCTAAAGCTCAAACTCAAAACGTTATCCTTCAGACTACCAGTGATAGTTTGTCCATAGGTAATTGCAGGATTAGGTGCGGTACCTTCATAAGAAGGATATAAGACATTAGCAGAGAACGTCACACCACCATCTTCTTCCGTTGCAGTAACGTTAGAGAAGGTGAATCCACCAACCTCGTTGCCCTTAACGGTGAAGTTCTTTACGTAGAAAGAGTAGGTTCCGTCATCGTTCTTTACTGGCTTCACTTCGCCTTCAAATTCATCGATGCTACTGATAGCAGAGCTCCAAGTACCTTTGTAATAGCCAGGATTAGCCTCTGCAGGTTTATCATAGCCATAAGTACAAGTCAAAGTGTATGTACCCAATGTCTCGAGAGAACCAGAAACAGTGAAATCGAGTACCAGTTTGCCTTCAGCATTCTTGGTTCCGGTGAGCTTCAATGTAGCTTCTGAACCACAATAGGTAGAGGTTTCGTCAGTCACGGTTGCGGTCAAGCCGTCAGCTGCAAGTGTAGCTGTGCTATCACCGTTATCAGTATAGGTCAAGCCCTTGAAGGTAAGGTCACCCCAACGGCTCATTTCGTCCTCAGCGTTCTTCTCAAAGGCAACAAGCTGCAGTGCGTATGTGCCATCCGAATACTTCTGAACATTCACTGTCTTCTCGTCAAACTCATAGTCTTGCCAGCCATCATTGAGGGTCATACGCTCGTTGTAAGTATCTGTAGCCTCAACGGTTGGTTCGCTAGGAGTCTCTTCCTCCTTCAGTGTACCATTGTAAGAAACCTGCTGGAAGTAACCTGCATTAGAAGAGAAAGCAGCTGCATAGAGTTTCAACGCATTATCTTGCATTGTTCCCGTCATTCCTGTGAAGAAGTAGACCTTCAGTTGTGGAGTGGTTTGCTCACTGCTTCCTGTGTCCTCTGTAACGGGATATACAGGTGTTACTGCTTGAAGCGTACCACCATTAGTAAAGTCGAAGGTTGTCACACCATCGGTAGTGGTTGCTGGAACGTTTTCGATAGAGAAGCCACCAAGGTCATATGTCTTAACGACAAACTCTTTTACGGTAAACGTATAAGTGCCATCGGTATTCTGCTTAACCGTCACGTCACCTGTAAACTCAGCTAATGAAGGCTGAACGGCATTATTCCATGTACCATTGAAGGTCTGTTCAGTAGTTTCTCCTGGCTCTGGAGTAGGATCAGGAGTCTCCTCTTCCTTCAATGTACCATTGTAAGTAACATCAGTGAAATAACCACCATCGCCATTTAGGCTTGATACTTGGAGATTGAGAGTTTTGCCTTCGAGGGTACCTGTCATTCCCATCATATACCAAATAGATGATCCTGGAGCTGTATCACCACTTCCATAATTAGGCGTAACCCATGAAGCTGTGCCTTTAAGGGTGAAGTCGAAGGTTGTCACACCATCAGTTGTAGTAGCGGGAACGTTATCAATGGTGAAGTTACCCATTGCCACTTCGTTGACAGTAAATTCTTTAACAGTGAAAGTGTAAGTGCCATCGCTGTTCTGAGTGGTTGTGATCTCACCCTCAAACGGAGTGAATGTAGTGTCGCCAGAGTTGCTCCAAGTACCTGTATAGGTCTTGTCAGCCGACTCATCTGGTGTAGAAGGATCAGGGGTTTCGCCTGGATCCGTGGTAGGAGCAAACGAAACGTTGGTCAAACGCAAGTCGTTACCATAGTTGATGCGGTCAAATGTCATGTAGAGATTGTCTCCGTCAACATATCCCGTACCTGAATCAACATAGTTGACCTTTGGTTCGGGAGCTGTTCCGTCATACGTCACGTTGATATAAGACTCTTCTTCACCTTCGAAAGCGAAGTTGAGCTTACCCTCATACATACCACCCATCACGTTAGGGATGGTGAAACCGCCCATCTCGCTACCTAGAGGAGCAAAGTTAGGAACGGCGAAAGCATATGTGCCATCAGAGTATTCGGTAACCTTAACGGTACCATTGAATGCTTCAAACTGATTGTCATCCGATGTCCAGGTGCCATTGTAAGTCTTGGTTTCCACCTCAGTCACCTCAGTGTCGGGACCTGTTGAACCACCGAAGTCGTCCGTTCCGTACACCACCTTCATATCAGAGATGGACGTTGAATAACCAATCCTAAATGAAAGCGTCACCTCTGCATAGAGGCGATCGCCTTGGCTTTTAGCCGAAAGAGCCACTGCTGAGCAGTTGTTAGGCTTTGTAAACACAGATGCGCTACAATTCTCGAAAGACACTTTAGAAGCATCAGTCAACGAATAAGTAGTCACATCACCCGACTGCGACGTGGTTACCCCCGTGAAGGTAAGGTCGCCAAGGGGATAAGCATCCGCATCGATGTAAAAAGTCAAGCTTTTTAACACGATAGTAGAGGTACCGTCGCCATTGTCGGTGACGCTAGCCTCACACGGATTGACTGTATTCCCATACACGCCTTGCCAAGATAGAGTGCACTTGTCAGAGAAATCGGTTGCCATAGCAGCAAGCGTAGTCACCAACAGTGCAAGTAGTGTTAGTACTTTCTTCATACTTGAATCCTTTTAAAAATGTTAATAATGAATATATAGTTTCTCGTTTTTTGCTAGAAGTAGAAGTTATGTTTATCAAAAGCATAGATTTGACATGCTTTTTGCAAAGTTATAATAATTTGTTTATTATACAAACCAAATACTGAACAAATTTTAATTTTGCCTCAAAATCTATTGATTTTCGTAACAAAAAAGTGCTTTTATACGTTAAATAAGGCAAACGCAGCGTCCAAAATCAGTCAAACCACAAGGTAAATAAACACAAAATAGATACGGAAAGACACACTTTTAAACCATCAACAAGAGAAAAAGGGGAGTAGATGATGCCTATAAAAACAAAAGATGGAAACCCTAAGCAGCCAATCCACTTTTGGTTTCCATCTTATCTATATAACTTTCAAAATTTATTTCTCAGGAATCTGTTCCAAGGTTGTGGTCAGAAGCTTCCAGAAAGGCTCTACTGAAGCCACCTCGCAGCGCTCGTTTGTGGTATGAGGAGAGAGCAAGGTAGGGCCAAGGCTCACCACATCCATACCAGGATACTTGCTTAAGATGACAGAGCACTCTAGTCCGGCGTGGTCAGCTTGCACCGCAGCTTCCTTGCCATTCTGCTCTTTGAAGATGCGCTTGAGAAGGTTCAGAATCTCGCTATCAGGGTTAGGATCCCATCCACCGTAGCTTCCGCTGAGCTCAGAGCGCATACCTGCCATGCTGAAACAGCTTGTAAGTTGCTCTGCGATATACTCTTTCATATCCTCACGACTAGAACGAGCCAAGATCTTAAAGGCAGCCTTACCACCTTCGATGTCGATAATAGCAAGGTTAGAAGAGGTCTCTACCACGTTGGGATAAGTCGGAATCATACGCAACACACCATTGTGACAAGCGTAGATAGCGTTAACCAGATTGTCTTGAATCTCTTCAGGAACCAGCTCAGATGGCTTTTCGGCATCCTCTACGAAGAATTCAACGTTCTTTTCTATAGTATTATATTCGTCTTCTACAAGCTGACGCTGTGCCTCCACAGCCTCTTTGAGAGCTGCGACGTTAGCAGCAGGCAGTGCAAGCACCACTTCAGCCTTGAAAGGAATGGCATTACGCATGTTACCACCATGCCAAGAAACGAGGCGAGCATCCAGTTCTGCCACAGCCTTACGTACCAAGCGTACCATCTCCTTGTTGGCATTGGCACGTCCCTCGTTGATTTCTAGACCAGAGTGACCACCGCGCAATCCTTTCAGAGTGACCTTAACAGCCGTTTCTTGATCGTTCTCCACAGGCTTATACTCAAGCGATGAGGTTACATCGATACCACCAGCAGAGCCGATAACAAACTTACCCCAAAGCTCAGAGTCAAGGTTCATCAAGATATCGCTATGTAATTCACCTTCAGGGAGGTCGTTAACGCCATACATTCCGGTTTCCTCGTCACGTGTGATAAGGGCTTCCACGGGTCCGTGCTTGAGGTCATTGCTCTCCATAACCGCCATGATGGCAGCTACACCCATACCATCATCGGCACCAAGGGTAGTGCCTTTGGCATGTACCCATCCATCTTCGATGTAGGTCTCGATAGGATCGATCTCAAAGTTGTGCGTGCTATCGGGTGCTTTCTGAGGCACCATGTCAAAGTGAGCTTGCAACAACACGGTCTTGCGATTTTCATAGCCAGGTGTGGCGGGTTTGCGCATGACAACGTTTCCGGCTGGATCAACGAAGCCTTCCACGCCTACGCGCTTAGCGAAATCGACGAGGAATTGCTGTACTTTCTCCGGATGTCCAGAAGGACGGGGAACCTGTGTCAGTGCATCAAAGTTTCTCCAAATGCACTCTGGGTTTAGATTTTTAATTTCACTCATAGTTTTTAGTATTTAGCAATCAGAGAGATGAGGTTCTATCTGACTGGGTTAAAGATGTCGTTTTCGTTGCTTGGTATATGCCAGCACTATCCATGCGTACACTCCGAGGAGCACCACGAGCAGCGTCTGGATGGTATGCACAATGAGCACAAAGCACAAAGCCTGTGCCTCAGCCACACCATAGAGCACCAACATGGTCTTAACGGCAAAGTGCCAAGGTCCCGCACCATTAGGCGTAGGAACGATTACGGCTATTGATCCCACCACAAACGCCACCAATGCGCACATCATTCCGAGATGAGCTGTGCCTTCAAAGCAGTAGAAGGTGAGGTAGAAGTGGAGAAAGTAGCACACCCATATCGCCACGCTGTGAAAGATATAAAGGGGCAGATTGCGCACCTTCTTGAGCGACGTCACTCCCGTCCATAGACCGAAGAGCGTTCTCTTCACCTTATTATATATAGCTAGGTGCTTGAGCACCGCATAGATCAGAATCAGAGCCGACACCGCACACACTAGCGTCACTATCCATCCCGTAAGCGAGAAGGTGTGAAGGATATCGTCAATGCGTGTCCCTGTGCGAGCAAAGAACGACCCGAAGACGCGCAACTGCATCATAAACGCCACCGCCGTGATAATCATCACGATGACCGAATCGACCACACGCTCAGTCACCACCGTACCTAAGGCTCGAGCAAAGGTCACTCCGTCCTTACGTGAGAGCACCGCACATCGGGCAAACTCACCCACACGAGGTATGACCAAGCTCACGGCATAGGATAGATAGATGCTCCGCACGCACACGCCCGTCCGAACCGTCTCACCGATAGGGGTCAGCGACTGTTTCCAACGCCACCCACGGAAAGCCTGTGCCAGCACGCCAAACGGCAGAGAGAGCAGCATCCACGTCCAGTTCATATCATGCATGAGCACCCGGCTGACCTGCTTAAAATCCATACCACGATACATCCAATATAAGATAGCGCCGCCCAGCACTAAGGGCAACAATACCTTCACTACATTTTGGATATATACTCTTGAATTCATTTTAAAAGCAAAGATACTTAAAAGCTTTTAAATACAAAATTATTTTCCTAACTTTGTAGCCTAATAAAGATTATTTAAGGGAATTATGAAGTTGGTTAAACCCAAGAAAAACCTTGGTCAGCACTTTTTGACTGACCTTGACATAGCACGCCGAATAGCCGATACCGTGGACGCATGTCCCGACATCCCCGTGCTAGAGATAGGTCCGGGCATGGGCGTTCTGACCCAGTACTTAGTGAAGAAGCCACGAGAGGTCAAGGCTGTAGAGATTGATAAGGAAAGCGTAGCTTACCTACATGCCACCTACCCTAGCCTGCGCGACAACATCATCGGGGAGGACTTCCTGCGCATGGACCTCAACACCATCTTTGACGGCAAACCCTTTGTGCTGACAGGCAACTACCCTTACGACATCTCTTCACAGATATTCTTTAAGATGCTCGACTTTAAGGAGCTCATACCATGCTGCACCGGCATGATACAACGCGAGGTAGCACTGCGCATGGCAGCCGAGCCGGGCAACAAAACTTACGGCATCCTGTCAGTGTTGATGCAGGCATGGTATGACGTGGAATATCTCTTCACGGTGGACGAGAACGTGTTCAACCCTCCTCCCAAGGTCAAGAGCGCCGTCATCCGCATGACGCGTAACAACGTGGAGCATCTCAACTGCAACGAGGTGTTCTTCAAACGACTGGTCAAGACCGTGTTCAACCAGCGCCGAAAGATGCTCCGCGTCAGTCTGCGACAGATCTTCCAAGGCTACAAACCCAGCGAAGCGTTCATGGCACAGGACATCATGACCAAGCGTCCCGAGCAGCTATCTATCGCACAGTTTGTCGATTTGACCAACATGGTAGAGGCAGAGCTGCAAAACAAACAACAGGCAACGCAGAATAATCAATAAACTATTGCAAAAACGGAGATTAATATCTACATTTGCAAAATATAGAAACAACAATCCAAAAATACATCTTAACTATGTTAGACGTAAAACAAACGTTGAGTGATGCCGAAGAGAGAATGAGCATGGCATCCCTCTATCTCGAAGAAGAATTGGCACGTGTACGTGCTGGTCGTGCTAATACTGCCATCCTTGACGCAGTGAGAGTGGAAGCTTGGGGTTCCAAGGTGCCTCTCAACCAGGTAGCTACCGTGATGGTTCCCGACCCTCGCACCATCGCCATCAAGCCCTTCGACCGCAAGCAGATACGTGATATAGAAAAGGCTATCATGGATAGCGGCGTGGGTATCACACCCGAAAACAATGGCGAGCTCATCCGTCTGAACATCCCACAACCCACCGAGGAGCGTCGTAAGGATCTGGTAAAGCAGTGCAACAAGATTGGCGAGAAGACCAAAGTGGAGATTCGCAACGTACGTGGCGACGTGAAAGACAAGCTCAAGAAAGCCATCAAGGACGGTCTGTCTGAGGACAATGAGAAAGACGCCGAGATGGATCTGCAGAAGCTTCACGACAAATACATCAAGAAAGCGGAAGAGCTGCTCGCTGCAAAGCAAAAGGAAATCATGACCGTATGACGGGACTTGTTATCAAGAATACGGGTAGCTGGTACACCGTCAAGACCGAAGATGGTCGCACCATCAACTGTAAGATTAAAGGAAAGTTTCGCCTTAAAGGTATCCGCAGTACCAATCCCGTAGTGGTAGGCGACTTTGTGGACATCGTGACCAATCCCGAAGGTACAGCCCTTATCACGGCTATACATGACCGGAAAAACTGTATCGTCCGCAAATCGCCCAACTTGAGCAAGCAGAGTCATATCCTTGCAGCCAACGTGGACCAAGCTTTGTTGGTGGCTACGGTCAACTATCCCGAAACCTCGACCACCTTCATTGACCGCTTCCTAGCGGGAGCAGAGGCTTATCGTGTACCCGTGATCTTGCTTCTCAACAAGCAAGACCTGCTCAATGAGGACGAGCTACGCTATCAACACGCGTTGAAGCACCTCTATGAGACCATCGGCTACACGGTGGTGGAGCTATCTGCCACACACACCGACGACCTACAGCAGCTCTTACCCATGCTTAGCGGTAAGACCACCCTGCTCAGCGGCAATAGCGGTGTGGGCAAATCGACGCTCATCAATGGCTTGTTGCCTCACGTCAACCAAAAGACGGCAGAGATATCTGACGCCCACAACACTGGCATGCACACCACAACGTTCAGTGAGATGCTTGCCTTGCCCGAGGGAGGTTACCTCATTGACACACCGGGTATCAAGGGATTTGGTACATTCGACATTGAGCGTGAAGAGCTCACGAGCTACTTCCGCGAGATATTCGAGACCTCTAAGCAATGTCGCTTTTCCAATTGCACCCACACACATGAGCCTGGATGTGCCGTGCGTCAAGCCGTAGAGGATCATTATATCTCTGAAAGCCGATACAGTTCGTACCTTTCCATGCTTGAGGATAAGGAGGAGAACAAGTATCGCGAAGCCTTCTGATCAAAGTCAAACGACGTCCGCTGCATACCCAAACCATAGAGATCAGATCTCAATATAATAAGAATGGAGCAGAAAATCAAATTGATTTTCTGCTCCATTTAATTTATTTTTCTTCCAAAATTAATTTATTTTTCCTTTCAAAAGGGCTTCCACGCGATGATGAAAGCATAGCCGTGGAGTGACGAAACGGACTTCGTGAGTGGGTCATTGATGGTCGCGCACCTCGCTGGGGTTGCACCCAAACTCGTCTTTGAAGCACTTGTTGAAGTAGGATGGTGAGGTGAATCCCACATGATAAGCTATCTCAGCTATCGACTGATCAGTGGTCGCGAGCAGATGGCGAGCCTTGCTGAGACGAGCCTTGCGTAGCAGTTCGACGGGCGTCTGACCAGTGAGGGCTTTCACCTTACGATAGAGTTGCACACGTGAGAAGCCCAGGTCAGCCCCAATCTGCTCCACGCTCAGTTCGCTATCGCCCATACGGGTCTGTATCACCTTACGCAGTTGGTCCACAAACGTGCGATCTCGGCTGCCGAGCTGCTGCTCCTCCTGCTGCTCCTCCTTGGTATGAGAGAACAGTTGGCTCAAGAGCACACGACTGCGGAGAAGGTTCTCAATGCGAGCCAGCAACAGAGATCTAGAGAAGGGTTTGGTGATATACGAGTCGGCACCCTGTTCGTAACCTTGCTCGCGTTGCTCGGTAAGGGAGCGGGCGGTGAGAAGAATCACCGGAATGTGGCTCGTTGCCGTGTCTTCCTTCAAGCGACGGGTAAACTCCAAGCCATCCATGACGGGCATCATCACGTCACAAATCACCAGTTTGGGTACCTCTTGGCGTGCCTTCTCCAGTCCCATCTTACCATCGGTGGCTTCAATGACCTGATAGCGTTCTTGCAAGATGGAGCGCAGATAGCTCCGCATACCATTGTTGTCATCGATAACGAGGATCAGTGGGCGCTCGGTGTCAGCGGCGTCACTCTGTACGATGCGCTGTGTCTGCTCGGTAGCATCTACAGGTTCGGGGATATAGGTATCGTCCACAAGGTTGCGTTCCGTGGGGATAGAAGCTTCCTTATCAGCCTCAGGGTCATAACCTGGCTGACTATCGGGCAGGGAGATATGAATGGTGGTACCCTTCCCCACCTCGCTCTCGGCATGAACCGATCCTTGGTGCATATCGATATACGCCTTGACGAGCGATAGCCCGATGCCCGTACCGCCGATAGCACCTTTGGCTTGATAGAATCGTTCGAAGAGATGGGGCAGTTCGTCCGCACTGATACCCATACCCGTGTCAGCTATCAAGAGGAGATAGCGGTCAACCTCATGCTTGAGGGTAATGGTGATGCACCCCTTCTTGGGGGTGTATTTGAGCGCATTGTTCATCAGATTGAAGAACACGTGCGCCAGCTTGTCACGATCGGCAATGATAACGTCACCCGAAGGAACATCCTCTGCATGCAGCGTGACCGTGATCTGACGCCGTTGCGCCACGGTAGCGAAGTCGTGTGCCCAATCGGCTAGGTCATCCTGCAAGGCAAATCGGTTGAGCGTGAGATGCTCTTTATTGTTTTGCACCTTACGGAAATCGAGTATCTCACCCACCAATCGTACCAACACCTTGGTGTTGCGCGCCACCATTTCTAGCATATTGCGTTGCTTACCACGGATGGACGGGTCGTCAAGGAGTTGCTCGGTAGGTCCAGCGATGAGCGTCAACGGGGTGCGTAGCTCATGACTGATATTGGTAAAGAAGCGCAGTTGGGTCTGCGTCATCTGATCGATGTGCTCGGTCATCTTCCGTTGTTCTTCCATGCTCTGCTTCAGTTGTCGGTTATATCGCGCCTTGGTCTGGTAGGCACGCACGATGATGGCACACGACACGATGAGCAACACCAGCACCACGAGCATCACGAGGAGGTAAATGCGCTGGGTGTTAAAGTCGGATGCGGCTTTATCCACCCGGTTACTAAGAGCGGAGAGGCGGTCTTGCTGGCGCATGGTCTCATCGTTCTGCATCAGCAGCACGCTGGCATTGTCCTTTGTTACCAAGGCAGAGGACAGTTGGTTGTCACGCTTATAGGGTTTCCCTTCAAGGATATGCATAGCCAGACGCATCACCTCGTCACCGCGTGTGGGATAGATGGATGAGGCGAGGAGCGTACCATCCTTGACCAGCTGCATACCACCATTGCGCTGCGGCATGGCATCAACACCCAAGAACTGCACGCTGTGCAGATCCACCCCATGCTTGATGAAGGCGCGGCGTGCGCCCATCGCCATACGATCGTTGTGCGCAAAGACATAGTTGTACGTAGGATGATGGGTAGACAGGAGCGAGTCTACAGCTCGGTAAGCCCCCTGTTCAGTCCAGTCGGCGCTGAGGTGGGTAGCGATATCTATGTCGGGATGAGGGGAAGCCACGCTATCAAACCCGGCTTGGCGTTCCATTGCGGGTGACGATGTTTCTAGACCGCATATCTCTAGCACCTGTTTGTGGGCGCCTTTGCATCCAGCAAGGAAGCCGCCCATCTGTCGGCCTATCTCCTGATTGTCAGCCCCAATAAAGGCAGTGTACTTGTCTGAGTGGGTGCGGCGGTCAAAGATGATCACGGGGATACCCTTCTCATATGCTCGGTCAATGGCGGGTGAAATGCTCACCAACCCCGGTGCAACGATGAGCAGATCAACATCGTCCTGGACAAACTTGTCTATCTGCTGGGTTTGGAGCTTCACATCATCCTTGGCGGAGGAGATGCGTAGCTCCACATTATTATAATATAGGGCGGCAATGCGCAACTCTTGGTTGAGCTTCTCGCGCCAAACGTCTTCAGAACATTGGGAGATGGCTATCACATAGCGACGTCCTGAACGAGAACAAGCCGTCAAGGAGAGTAGCAACCATGTCACAACGCCCATGGTGAGCATCACGCTGAAGATGTGCTGAAGGTGTAATCTAAGGGTAAAAAGGCGTTTCATATCATAATCTTCATTCATGTAGACCATCCTTTGCGCATGGATGTAACGTGTAAGTATGGGCAAGGGATTGCTGCAAATTTAAGTAAAATATTCGAAAAAGCTCGGCTTGAGGGCTTTTGTAATAGAAAAAATCGTTCATTTCGTTGTAAAAATGTTGCATGAAACATAATTATCAGCCTTTGAACGATATTTGAACGTGTTTCGTTTGCTATATATCTACCTTTGCATCGTCGAAGAACAACAGGCATTCATCTCAATAAAAACCGAAAACTTAAACAATTATCGTTATGAAACGAAACAACTTGTCTAAACTGGGTATGCTCGCACTGGCTTCAGCTATCACGCTAGGTGCACAAGCCCAAGATCAAAAACAAACGTCTAATAAGGAAGAAGGCGATCGCAACGTGATGCTCAACGCATCCAGCGCTAATGGTCCTAGAGAGATTCAGATAGGATTGCCTTCAGCAGATGTAAACGTACTGGAGAACGGTCTGCCCGTGACCTATGCCACCAATCCGCATACGGTCAACTCACTATGGCGCTCAGATGCCAGTATGTCACACGTAGGATTGTTAAAGATATCCGAGACGGCTATCACAACAGGTAACATAGGTTATGCGGTCAACTCCTTCACACAACTAGGTAAAGAGGGTTTTCAGGGTACATTCAATTACAAGACCAATCACTTTGGTCTTCAGGAGTTGTCGCTTAACATGAATGGATCTCTTGCAAAGGATCTGTTCTACAGTGTGAATGCGTATCAGGACTTTGATCCAGGTACCTTCAAGCTGCGCTCCACTCCCTTCCAAGACCGCACCCAGATCTATAAGGTGGCGCTGACAAAGCGCTATGCGGCTGGAAGGGGTGAGCTTACGGCAATGTACAAGTACTCTAACTCACACCCTGTGTACAACTATGCTACACAGTCGGCACCTTTCATCTATGTGGGTGATGGTAGCGTGAAGGAGTATGGCAAGTTTAAGTTGGGCACCACATCGTATCTGCCCACGGATAACAACATCACTTATCGTGATATGCGCACAGGCGAGCTGAAGCAGACCACGCTCTATGACGCTGCCGAAAACCGCTCTAACGAGATCTGGTTGATGAACAATTATCGTTTCAACAACGGTCTCAACTGGAAGACGGTGCTACGTTACGACCACTCACGCGGTGCTTGCGTGTATCAGACACCTATGCAGCTGATTGATCTGAAGGCTTCTGACGCTACGGCTTACAACTATCTCTATCAAGACGCCTTGGGTCAAGCACAGCCTTACACGGGTCAATATGTACAGACACGTATGTCCTGCCTCAACGCAGGAACCATCGACGAGGTACTGTTTACCTCAGAGCTAAGCAAGAGCTTCGCCACATCTACCCTCCGTGTGGGTGTGAACGAGTGGTACTATAACATCGACTATTGTTCCAACACTACCATGTATGACCAGAGCGTGCCTGATGACGGATCGTATGCCGTACGCCTTTGGGATAGCAAGAAGACCAATTCGTACTTCTACGACTTCAACAAGAACGCATCAGAATACTACAAAGGTCACGAAAACAAACTAGCGCTCTACTTCACACACGACTGGGACATCACTCCCAAACTGAACCTCTACTATGGCGCTCGCCTAGAGTGGCAACGCTTGCAGGGCGTAAATGCTGCCGTCAAGAATGCGAATGGCGACTTTGTGGGTCGTTTTGCCGACTACTACCTCGGTGCTACGGCAGCTAACGGAACGGTGATCACACCCGCTGCAATGAAGTATGACTGGACCAACTACGACTTCACTGCCGCACTGACCTATAAACTCACAGATCAGTTTGGTCTCACTGGCGACTTCACCTACATCGTTCAGCATCCCACAATATCAACCTTTGCCCCAGCAACATTACCTAACACCGACAAGATCTCTGTGCCTCTAGGCAGAGCAGGTATCTACTACAACAACCCATGGATCAGCCTCACCTCGCTGTTCTCATACATCTCGAAGACCAACAACAACTCAACCCTCAACCTTCAGCATGATGGTGAGATCAAGGCAGCACCGCTTACATATGACATCCAAACATGGGGATGGACCACAGACGTGGTAGCACATCCGTTCAAGGGATTCGACTTCCACTTCCTCTTCACCTATCAGAAGCCTACATACAAGAAGTATGAGACCTCAGTGAAGTTCTCTAGCGGTTATGAAGGCGTGATCAACGCCACCGGCAACATCGTAGCTGAGGTGCCAGAGGTGCTCATCGAGCTAGACCCAAGCTACATGATCACCAAGGATCTGAAGATTTGGACCTCGTTCCGCTACTTCTCTAAGACCTATGCTAACATCAACGAGGCTTATTACTTTAACGGTCACTGGGAGACCTTCGGCGGTCTAAACTGGCAGGTGAACAAACGATTGGCACTGGGATGCACCGTGGTCAACTTCCTCAACCAGACTGGTGCCAAGGGAAGCATCGCAGGCGCAGAGCTTATCACCAAAGACGAGGCTAAAGGCATCAGTAACCAAATCATGACGGGCAGTTACCTACGTCCGTTTACCGTAGAATTTACAGCAAGTTTGAAATTCTAAATCTCTCCGAAGGTCTGCCACCCCTCAGACCTTCACCCACCACCCCTACCCTAACAAGCTATCAATAAAGAAACCTAAAATAATTATTATGACACGCAAAGCATATCTTGCGATTATCGCAGCAACTTTGGGCTTCACCACAACCGCCCAAGCACAACACATAACAACCATCGAACATGGTGACACCACGATCCTCAAGATCGACAATCCCACCAAGTATCTCATCCTTCCGGTAGAAGAAATCTGCCCCGAAGCACAGGTGTTGCTTGACACAGGACACAAGACCGATACCTGGATGGACGTGCGTCTGACCCAGCGCAAGACCGACTATTATGTCCCATTTGCCCTAAGCAAAGGCAAGACAGCCGTGGTGAAGATTGTAGGTCTGAAGAAAGACGCCGTGGCTCTGAAGGAGATGAAGCTCTCTAACGAATGGAGCAACGCCAACACCGACTATTATCGCCCCATATACCACCACACTCCGCTCTACGGATGGATGAACGACGCCAATGGTCTGACGTATAAGGATGGCGAATATCACCTATATTATCAGTACAACCCTTACGGATCAAAGTGGGGTAACATGCACTGGGGCCACTCTATCAGCACTGACCTGGTACACTGGAAGCATCTAGATCCTGCCATCGCACGTGACACGCTAGGTCATATCTTCTCAGGTAGCACGGTGGTGGATAACCGTAACAGTGCCGGATTTGGTAAGAACGCCATCATAGCCTACTATACCTCTTCCAGCGAGAAGAACAATCAGGTACAATGTATGGCTTATAGCAAGGACAATGGTCGCACATATGTCAAATACAAAGGCAATCCCGTGGTACGTCCTTTCGATGGTCTGAAGGATTTCCGTGACCCAAAGATCTTCTGGTATGAGCCCACCAAGTCGTGGTACATGATTGTTTCGGCTGATAAGAACATGCGATTCTACCGCTCTAAGAATCTCAAGAAATGGGAATACGTAAGTCAATGGGGTGAGGGATTTGGCGCTCAGCCTAACCAGTTTGAATGTCCCGACTTCTTCCCACTCAACGTTGACGGCGACCCCGCTAAGCAGAAGTATGTCATGATAGTGAATATCAACCCTGGCTTTGTCTATGGCGGTAGCGGCACACAGTACTTTATCGGTGAGTTTGATGGTACCGAGTTTAAGTGTGACAGCAAGCCCGAGACCGTGAAATGGCTCGATTGGGGTAAGGACCACTATGCTACGGTGACCTTCTCAAACACTGGCGACCGCGTAGTGGCTGTGCCATGGATGAGCAACTGGCAGTATGCTAACGTCACACCTATCAAGCAATATCGTGGTGCTAACGCGCTGCCACGCGAGCTGAAGCTGTTCTCTAGCAATGGCGACGTATATATGTCAGCCAATGTAGCTGAAGAGGAACGTGCGCTGCGTAAGGAGACAAAGGCCATCGGAGGCTTTGAGGTAAACAACGCTAGCCCTTACATCATGCGTAACCTCTTTGCTGATAATGATGGTGCATTCGAGATCGAAGCTGATGTCACCGCTGACGAGGCTGACCGCATTGGTATATCGCTCTTTAATGACAAGGAGGAGCACACACTGATCTATCTAGACATGAAAGACAAGCGCCTCGTGATGGATCGTACAGAAAGCGGACTGACCGACTTTGGTAAGCTGGCTGAGCGTCATAAGATAGAGAAGGAATTTGATCTGCACGAGCATCGTGAGGTGAAAGGCGCATCGCGTCGCGCTCAAGCCATCAACTATAAGAACGATTTTGCGCTTGCCACATGGGCACCACTATCACTCTGCCAGGGTAAGACCTATCATCTTGACATCTTTGTGGACAAGTGTTCGGTGGAGATCTTTGTGGATGGAGGTCGCATCGCAATGACCAACCTCGTGTTCCCAACGCAGCCTTATAATAATATTAAGGTGTATGGCGAAGGCGGAACTGCCAAGGTAAGCAACATGAATGTATATAAACTAGGACTCTAATCAATCATATTCATCATCATGAGCAACAATAAACGTATGGCACTACTGCCAATCATGCTCACATTCTTCACAATGGGGTTTGTTGATCTGGTAGGCGCTGTGTCGAACAATATGCAAGAAGACTTTGGCTTAACCAACACGGAAGCCAACTTCTTCCCCTCACTGGTGTTCTTCTGGTTTCTGATCTTCTCCGTACCTACGGGTATGTTGATGAACAAGATAGGACGCAAACGCACCGTGCTGCTCTCTGTGGCGGTGACCACATTGGCGGTATTGCTACCTCTATTTGATAGTTTCATGCCTTCAAAGGAGAGCCAACTATGGCTGATGTATATCTCGTTCTCGCTCTTGGGCATCGGCAATGCCATCATGCAGACGAGCATCAACCCACTGGTAACGATGATTGTGAAAGGGCATCTTGCTAGCACGTTGACCTTCGGACAGTTTGTCAAAGCGATTGCCTCATTCATCGCTCCGCTCATTGCAGCGTGGGGTGCTACCACAACTGCGCCCTTGCTCGGACTGAGTTGGCGCGTCCTGTTCCTCTTGTTCTTCATCATCGGCATGGTGGCTACGCTCTGGTTAGGGCTGACTAATATCGAGGAAGAACCGCTTGAGGGTAAAGCATCATCGTATATCGACTGCCTAAAGATGTTGGGCAAGCCCCTCGTATTGCTATCTTTCATCGGCATCATGTGCCATGTGGGTATCGACGTGGGCACCAACGCGGTGGCACCAAAGATCTTGCTGGAACGTATCGGAGGCAGCGGAGATACGCTGAAGAACTTCGAATATGCCACAAGCATCTACTTCCTCTTCCGTACGGCAGGTTGTCTCACGGGTTCTATCGTGATGCGGAAGATGAACATCCGCCTATTCTTCATCATCATCGTGCTTATGATGGCGTTATCAATGGTAGGTCTGATCTTTGGCACCAACAAGTGGGAGCTTTGGGCAGCTATCGCCTTGGTAGGTTTCGGTAATAGCAACGTGTTCTCCGTGATTCTGTCACAAGCGCTGCTATCTGCTCCGAAGAAGCAAAACGAGGTCAGCGGACTGATGATTATGGGTCTCTTCGGTGGCACGGTGTTCCCCATCGTGATGGGTTGGGCAAGCGACGCAGCCGCTAACGCTGGTGCAGCATATCCCCAGGTGTGGGCTGCAGTGGTGATGGCAGTGGGCGTAATCTACCTCTTGACTTACATTCCAAAGGTTAAACAATAAGAAGAAACAACGATGAACAACGATCAATATGTAGTGGGACTGGGTGAAGCATTGTGGGATGTCTTACCCGATGGAAAGAAACTAGGTGGCGCACCAGCCAACTTTGCCTATCACGTAGGTCAGTTTGGTATGAAAGCCATTGCCGTAAGTGCGCTTGGCGATGACGATTTGGGCGAAGAAACCCTTGCGCAACTAGAAGAGAAGAAGTTGGCTTATGCCATGCCTCGCGTGCCCTATCCTACCGGTACGGTGCAAGTGGTGCTCGATAGCGAGGGTGTTCCCTCCTATGACATCAAACAAGGAGTGGCTTGGGACAACATTCCCTTTACCGAGGAAATCAAGAACGTGGCTGAGAACACACAAGCCGTGTGCTGGGGATCGCTGGCACAGCGCAGCTTGGTGAGCCGTGAGAGCATCTATCGTTTCTTGGATGCTACCCCAAGTCATTGTATGAAGATCTTTGATATCAACCTGCGACAGAACTTTTACAGCAAGGAAGTGATCTGCGAGAGCATGAAACGTTGCAACATACTAAAGATCAACGATGAAGAGCTGGTCATCCTCGGACGCCTGTTTGGCTATCCTGGTTTGGATATCGAGAACAAGTGTTGGCTTATCTTGGGCAAGTATGACCTCGATATGTTGGTGCTTACCTGCGGAGTGAATGGTAGCTATGTGTTCTCACGGGGTGAGAAGTCGTACCAACCCACGCCAAAGGTGGATGTTGCAGACACGGTTGGAGCGGGCGATTCGTTCACGGGCACTTTCTGCGCATGCTTATTGAACGGCATGAGCGTTCCCGAGGCACACAAGATGGCTGTAAAGGTGAGCGCATACGTTTGTACCCAGAACGGCGCTATGCCCTTGTTACCGGATGATGTAAAATCAAACGTCTAATGAATCGTAATCAAGTCTCTAATAAATATGGTTAGCTTTTTAGTTCGTTAGTGCTAAAAAACTGGTTAATCAATCGCTTGGCTGTGCGTGAGCTCGGTCAGGCGATTTTCACATCAAGCCACGATGAAAATCAGATGGTCCTTACCTATCCCATTCATTTATGCCATCTTGAAAGTATCTCTAGAGCATAATGGCTGCCGTGGGTGATTGCATTTCAGATCTTTATGGTCAATAGCTCGTTGATATTGGTAAGATAATTGCTGCTTCTCTTCTGACACTTCACCCGCCAGCGCTGCTCTCTCCCACCCTCTACGGCAAGATGTAGGGTCTTGATGCCATAACGATGATTGATGGTATCCATTGTAGTCATGAGTTGGGCACGCTGTGGCCGATTGGATATCTTGTCAAATAAGCTTCCCTGAATGCAGTCGGCAGCCTGGATATCGCTCACCACCACACCCGACTTCTTATACATTACGCCTTCTGCATAAATGCTTTGAAGAGCAGAAAGAGCCGCGGACACAATTTCCAACGTATCATTAGTGGGTGTTGGAAGCGTTACGGATGCTGCGTTGTGATACTGACGCAGATCCTCACGAAACCTATTGCTACCAACAAACACCGTCACCGTGCTTGCCGCAGCGCGCTGTCCTCGGAGCTTGTTAGCACAACTGGAGGCAAACGTAGCCACGCTAGCCTTGAGCTGGGGAAGATCCGTGACCATCTCGCCAAAGCTTCGGCTGGTACAGATGGTCTTGTTACGCACCACTTCGGATGTGTCAATGCAAGACACGCCATTGAGTTCGAGCCACGTCTGAAGTCCAGGCTTGGTAAGATGAGCACGCACCCAGGATTCGCTTTTGTTGGCAAACTCTAATGGTGTTTGCACTCCGTAATATTGAAGTTTGGCTAACGTCTGTCGCCCTATACCCCAAACATCAGCCAGATCAAAGAGTTCAAGCGCTCGGATGCGTTTGGTTTCAGTGTCAATCATGCACACGCCACGATAGCCCTTATATTGCTTGGCAAACTTGCTCCCCATCTTGGCGAGTGTCTTTGTGGGGGCGATGCCCACACTGACGGGCACATCGGTCCATAGCAGGATGCGGTCCTTGAGCTGACGCATCAGGTTCTCTAGATCATAAAGGCGCTCATAGCCATGAAGATCACAGAAGCTCTCATCTATGCTATATTGCTCCACATGACCTATGCTCTTCCGCATGATGCTCACGATGCGCTTACTCATCGCCGCATAAAGCGTCATATTGGTGGAGAACACCGTCACGCGATGTTTATCCACGATGGGCTGCACCTTGAAGATAGGGTCGCCACGATGTAGCCCCACCGCCTTAGCTTCGGGGGTGAGCGCCACGATGCAACCATCATTGCTCGATAACACCACTACCGGGCGGCCTTTTAGCCCAGGGTGGAACACCTTCTCCACGGAGCAGAAGAAGCTATTACAGTCGACCAATGCGTACATACGTCTAGGCTCTTGGCTTATGGATGATATAAGTCACGACGCCCCACACCGAGAACGAGTCGTCCTCCTTGACAGGTATTGCGGGATAATCGGGATTGGCTGGGATAAGCCATGCACCATCTTCACGCTTCTCAAATCGTTTCAGGGTGTACTCGCCATTGAGCTCGCACACCGCCACTTCTTGCGGAGAGGGATTGCGATTGCTCTTATCCACAATAATGACATCGCCACTACAGATGCCGGCATCTATCATCGAGTCGCCTTCCACACGTATGAGGTAGCTTGCCTCAGGATTGGGGCAGAGCATCTTGATCAGTTGGATGTCTTGTCCCTTCTCATCATTATCTAGCGGAATGGGGAAACCGGCCTTGATACCTAGATCAAAGAATGGCAAGCGGACGTCTCTCACATGGTCTGCCGTTGCAGCCGTACCTATATGGTCTAGCGATCTAGCCTCATCATTGAGCGTATGAGCAATACAGGTCTTTATAAAATCGGTTTTGCTCGGTTGCGCATCTATCACCTTTGCCATCTCACCGGGTGCGCGAAAGGTGTATAGCTTACTGTTGCTGCCAGGGCGACCTGCTCCAGGACGAGCGCCGCCACGTCCCGACTTCTTTGGAGCGGGTGAATCAGCGTGCGTGTTCATCGTTTCGTTTTTCATTGTGTGAATGTCAATTACGTTATCCTCACCTATCGTTGCCTAGATGGGGAGGCTACCGAGAGGTGAGGTTGGATGCTGCAAAGATACGCATTTTATTCTGAATAGCGTAATACGTTATCATGTTTTCATTTTCAAAACGTCCCCTTCCATCTCCTAATTGTATATCCTATCAAGTGGTGAGAAACAATGAATGGGATGCTATGGGGTTGTATCAAAGCTTTTCTACCCACAATGTCGTAAAAGCAAGGTTGTCAAATTCGGACTTATTTTTCAGCAATAGTAATCTATCCATCATATATATATTATACATAAGGTAGGAATCAGCAATTGTTCTTCAATAGATTATGATAGCATTAAGTATAGCTTTGGTTCCGAATGATTTTTTTCTAGGTGTTAACGATACAAAGTTACTGATTATACGTTGCATCCAAATAATCTTATTATCTTTGCAAAAGATATAATTCGTTACGATATGAAACAACCTGCCAAGATAGATGTCGCTGTGTTGATGCTCTTCTTCAACCGGCCCGAACATTTCGAGAAAGTGTTTGACGAGGTAAGAAAAGCACGCCCCACCAAGTTGTTCCTCTACCAGGATGGTCCGCGGGGAGCCAAGGACATGCCGCGCATAGAGGCTTGCCGACAGATAGTCTCGGATGAGAACATCGACTGGGAGTGTGAGGTGCATCGTTCATACCAAGAGCGAAACCAAGGGGTTGACCCTTCAGAGTATCTCTCTGTGAAATGGGCTTTCTCCATCGTGGACAAGTGCATCGTCTTGGAGGATGATAATGTACCTTCGCAGTCGTTCTTCCCTTTCTGTAAGGAGATGCTGGACCGCTACGAGAATGACGAACGCATCTGGATGGTGGCTGGATTCAATGAGGATGAGATCTCTGCTGATTGCAACGATAGCTATTTCTTCACCTCCGTGTTCTCTATTTGGGGTTGGGCTTCATGGCGAAGAGTGTTTGACCGTTGGGAGAGCGACTATGCCTTCTTGAAGGACGAGGCTGCCATGCACAACCTACGTTCCTTGGTGCGTCAGCGCAATTATCGTCACGACTTTGAGCAGATGTGCCGAGACCATCAACAGAGTGGCAAGGAATACTACGAGAGCATCTTTTGGGCTTCCATGTTGCTCAATTCGGGACTCGCCATCATGCCATCGCGTAATCAGATCAACAACCTCGGGCTCTCCGACGATTCCACGCATTTCTCTGGTAGCATAAAAACCACACCACGTGGCTATCGTCGTATCTTCACCATGGCTCGCCACGAGCTCGAGTTTCCGCTCCGCCATCCTCGCTATGTGATAGAGAATGTCAACTACAAAGACCGAGTATATAAGATTCACGCTTGGGAACATCCTATGATTAAGGTGGCTCGATCACTTGAAGAGCTAGTGCTCAACCTGAGATATGGCAACCTAGGCATCATCGCCAAAGCGATACGCCGCCGCATCAATAAGTGGCTTGGCAAAGACCGACACGTATAGATACAACATCGGGGCACGAACCTTTACTGTTCATGCCCCGATTTCTTTATTTATAATAGGTAATAGAGATTGAGGGCCTTGCTACACAATTGAGAATCGTGCTAAAACAGGGGGCTATCTTCTTATTTTATGTTTGCTTTTATTGCTGTCCGGTAAAATTTTTGTAGGCACCATAAATTTTACCGGACAGCAATAATAACAAATAAAACGACAAAACTATGGCAATAGGAAAAAGCAAAATATCGGACATCGACTTTGCCTCAATGGAAAGTGCGGTTGGCAAAAGCATGGAGCTGACGGACATGAGGGAGAACTTTGACGCACAGGTCAAAGCCCTTCATTC
>CAVGNV010000018.1:0-55868 GCA_963630695.1 Paratractidigestivibacter sp.
CAAGAATATGGCAGAGATTGGCAAGCACTATGAAGGTAAAACTCTGACGGACGAAAAACTTGCTGATAGCAATCATCTTCAGCAGATGACCAACTATGCACACGATGTGGCAGAGGCTTTGAACGTGAAGGGTGATGTAGAGGTGGTAACGTCAGAAGGTCTGAAAGGGAAGAAGAAGCAAGCCAAAGGATGGTACGACCCAAAGACAGGGAAGATAACCATCGTAGCAGACAACCATACCAACGCAGCAGATATAGAGCAAACGATGCTTCATGAGGCGGTGGCGCATAAAGGTCTACGTGCTTTGTTTGGGGAGCGGTTCACAACATTCTTGGACAACGTTTTCACGAATGCGGATGCTGAGGTGAGACAAGGTATCACCGACCTAATTACTGATGCTATCCTTCAAGAGGCGCATTGTCATCAGAAGCGAACCACTGTTCTTGCACCCAAGACCATTGTGTGCATATACTCACCACTGCTCACGCTATGTGGCGGTTGGATATTATAGTCAAGAAAGATGCCAGCTTCAAGGTTGCGCTTGGCACGATAGTCGATGTTAAGGCCCGTGCCTACGCCCAAGCCGCTATTGCGTGGAACAACCCCTGAACCCACATCGGTCTTGTGATACCAAGTGTATTGGGCTAGCAACTTAGATCCGGCGCGCCAATGCGGAGTGATGGGCAACGAGAAATAAGGACCTACGCTAAGCGTATTAAAGTCGAAGGTGTTACGCGAAGCCTCTGTGTTGTTGAGCGTATATTGGATATTAGAGATTGACCATCGTCCTCCCACACCGATGTAAGGTGTGAGAAACCACGCTCCTTCTATACCAGCCGTCGTTCCTGTTGAGGTGCGATACACTTCGGTCTCGCTAAGGTCATAATGACTCAACGGCAGGTTAAAACCCATATACAGACCAAGGAATGAAGGGTTATCATAAGTGGTAAGAATCAGTTCACGCTTGTTGACATCGTTCAGTCCACGATCCTTGCAGATGGCATCGGCTATCCAATAACCAAACTCGGTGCTTAAGATTCCTATGCCTGCTCCTGCCATTACGTCAGATAGCCAGTGTTTATTGTTCGCTATACGCATCAGACCGGTCGTTGTAGCCACCGTATAAGCGCCCACGCTCACCCAAGGCGATAGATGCCCATACTCTTTAGAGAGGATAGTGGCGGTGGTGAATGCCGTGGCAGTATGACCCGATGGGAAACTGCGAGTGTCCGTACCATCAGGACGGGTCTGGTGTGTGGAATATTTGAGGCCGTTAACCACGGTGGCCATCAAGCCTACGGAGAGTGCGCTGCTGAGAGCCAATCTCCCCCAAGAGCTTCGCGAAGGCACACCAAGCGCTTTCAAACCTACAGTGATTGCTGCTGGCGTCACCTGGAGATAATTGTCCAACGTACGATGAAACTCGGGCAAGAAATCGTTTCTCAACTTGCGAAACTTAGAATCCTGATGCTTCTCTATCAGTCCGCCTACAATCAGAGGAACGGCAATGTAGGTTGACTGAAACCATCGGTTATCAGTGAGCTTGTCCACCTTCTGCTGAAAGGGCGACAAAGGTTTGCTTTCGGGTATCACTAGCATATCGCTATCGAGCGTGTCGGTGACAAGGTCTTGTGCAAAAGCACCCGACCAAGGGAGCGCAAACAGGCATACTGAAAGCAGGAATGTCTTGTTGTGGTGCATTATCGTGTTAAGCTAAGTTTGAGATTGAATCCAAAATCATGCGTCGTGGTAGGATAACTACTTGACGATAGCAGCGGCGTATTGGTCTGCATGTCATAGTAGAAGCTCATCGTAAGCAGTTTAGATAGGGTGTAGTCGGCCGTAAACGACAACTTAAACGCCGTATTGCCACTGGATGCCGTAGAGGTCATCGAAGCAATATCACGAGTGATGGATGCTTGTTTGCGGTAGCTTACATCTAGGCGGAGGTTCAGGTCATGGTTGACGCCATTGCGAGAGGACGTTGACGTGCTCTGCTTAGACGACTTGTTCTGATCTTGGCTCTTGTCATCGCCTTTCTTATTCTTATTGTTCTTTACCGCTCTGTGGTTGCGACCACCAAAGAGATTGAAGTTGTTCAGCTTATAACCAAAACCTAGAACCCAGTCCTTGGACAGTGCTTCGCTGAGTTGCACACTGGTCATAGAGAGCGAGAGCACACGCGACTGCACATACTTGATCTCTGCGGTGAGGTCGTTCTGCATCGTCACTGATACACCGAGCAAGGGTGAGAACTGTTCGTTGATGCTCACCTGAGAGATATTGAACATCGAGCTAGGAACAGGATTTCCCGTGGTAGCATCGGTGGTGAAACCTAGATTGCCATCCAGTGCCATCCAGGTGCTATAGCTTTGATAAGAACCAATGGCAAAGATGCTCTTGTAAGAGTGGGTAAGGTTGACGCTCTTGAACACATCGCGGAACCAAGGTAGCTGCGAAAGACCACTGTAACGGATGCTCCAGTTGGGTAAGAGGCTACGCAATGCTGGGAACAGGTTGAGCCCCACTCCGCCCATACTGGTATAAGCATTGAGGAACGCAGGTATCATCACGTCAGCGCTATACTTGTCTACGCTTCCATTGGCGGGATCAAACTGTCCTCCGCCGTATGCCGATGGGTAGTTTTTACCCACATACTGCGCTTCCACACGGTCACGGAATCCATCCAAGGAGTTGACAAACTTTTCGAAAGTCTTACTCTTATAACCATTATTGGCATTTCCCATTCCCTCAAATGCAGTACCTAGCGAGAGCGTAGTCATGGTAAACGTACCGCTCTGCGTGGTGGGATTGCCTTGATACATATACTGTATGCTCTTAGATGTAGTCTGCGTACGACTGGCGTTGAGGTCGATCTTGAAGTTCTTCACGGGCTCAAGAGTGGTGCGCAACTGTAGATCTTCGGTCTTATTGGTAGTCGCAGGTGTAGCCACACTGTCATTGATCAAGAGCCAATCATTGCGGTTGGCCTTGTCGATATAGCTATCGTCTATGAAGCCGAAGGCGAAGTCAAGACCTGGCGCCATAGCATTGGCCGCATTCTTCTGACCAAATGCCTTGCCGATGGTAGGCATGAAGCCTGGTAGCGACATCGAGTATTGGTTACGATAGGTGAAGCTAACGTTGCGCACCATCATCATCACGCGAGCGATACACTGCGCCGTCTTATACCAACCCTTATCCTCAAGAGGTTCTTTAGCGGTGACAGTGAGCTTGACGCGGATAGCCGAGTCGGTACGGTTGAAGACCTTGATCTTGTTCTCATCCATCTTCTTCCATTTCAGTTTCACCTGTTTGCCATCTTCGCTCTTAGCTGCCACTACGATGCGCTTGCTCTTCTTACCATGCGAAACCACCATAGAGGTATCGGCATTGATGACGATTTCCTTTTCAAAGCTGCGCTTGTTCTTGGGCAGTTCATTCTTCTTATCATCATCTTTATCACCCTTGGTCTGTTCATTGGGGGCACCCTTTTTGTTCATTGCGTTCATCGCAGGGCGCGCAGTGTTGTTGCGACGATTGTTGGCCAACGACTTGTTCTTGTTCTGTCCAGCCTTGTTAAATCGCTCGTTGGTCTTCTTTAAGAATGGCACATGGGCATAGAGCTTCTCAAGGTTGAACGTTCCGTTGAGACTGAATGTGCGGTTGGTTGTGATGGTGTTGCCCAGCGATGTTCCATCTTCGAGGTCAGTACCACGCACCCAAGTATATGCAGAGGTGTAATTGGCATCAGCATTGACCCAGTCGAAGATAGGAATAAGGTTCAGCGGCAACTGATACGACATGGTGAAGTTTTGCTGATAATCGAGCGGTGTGCCGAAATGACCTATGCTTGTACGCACAGAGTCCTTCCAAGCGGTATATGAGTCGGGATAGAGATCTTTATTAATAGGTGTATAAGGTTCCTCTATCTCAGCATGCGTAGCACTCTGGAAGTTCATGTGGAGGTTCTTGGTCAGATCCCAACGGATAGAGAAGTCGCGGTTCCAAAGGAACTGTTCACTGAAGGTAAGAGGCAACATACCATTCTCTGTCGACTCAAGATCGCGCTCTTGCAACTCATAATAGCTACGCGTCATCTCCGTATTGAACGCCACATTCTGTGGTAACCAGTTCAGACCAAATCGTTTCAGTATATCATACCACTTCGACTTGCTCTTAATCAGCTTCTTGAAAGGTTGCCATGCCTTATACACCGGTGTCCAACTATAAGCGAACGCACCACGCCAGTTGTCTTCATTCTCATACACAGTGGTCTCACCGCTTGAGTGGGTGTGGCTATGTGAGTAAGAGAACGAGAAGTTGGCTGGATCATAAGGCATCGGATGACGCTTGTTTTGGATACCAACGCGCACATTAGACAGCGAGAAGTTGGTGGTAACATTCTTCGTCACAGCAATCGACTGTATGCTATCGCGTGTGTGCTGATCCTCAGTGGCATCAAGCGCGTCTTGCAGACGCATATCCGTATCAAGCGGATTATACTTTGGTTTGCTCTCACGATGGCTCACGCTATAGTATAAGGGCGCAGACACCTTGGCTTTCTCTGGGAAAAACTTACCTAGTTCTAGGTTCGCAGTGACGGTATAATCGCTCACATTATCGGTTTGGCGCTCATTGACACCTTGCTCCAGTCCGCCGAAACCTTCCGTGGTGTAACTACCGTTAAGGTCGATACTACCAAAGTCGGATAGCTGGATGTTGAGCTGACCCTTGGCCGCCCATCCACCACTATTATTATATTCGAGCAGACGCAGCTCATTAACCCACACCTCACCGCTCTTCTCTTCGGCACTAAGGTTGCGCACACCGACAATCATGGTCTTGATTTCACCAAGCGTAGGATTACCCATGACGGTGATCTTGTTGGCTGGATGATTCTCGTCGTAGGCAGAGAAAGGTTGGTTGTAGCTTGCCGTGCCTGCCGCCTTAGCCTCGTTGCGGGCTTTTTTCACATTGGTGAACACGCTCAAAGCGATATCCAACATATTGTCTTCAGGCCAAACCGCCTTACATCCTTCTAGCGAATAGCCATTGTAAGTGCCCGCAGGGGTAAGCGTCAATGGTATCTCGTACTCATAATAGTTGTTCTTATAGTCGGAACCAAGGCGCACAAACACAGCCAACTGGCTATTGCCAAGGTTAGTGGTGTTCTGTTCCAGCGCATTGGCGTGGGTGAACATTTGGATGCGCTTGTACTGACGAAGGTCTAGTGTGGTGTTCTTGTAGACACATTTCGATTCGCCCGAGCCCAATCGGGTGACCATCATAGAGAGCGCCTGCTCGTTACTTTCAACAAGTTGGGGCTGCGTGGGGTCAGTGGTACGTTCTATTCCAGGAGGCAAAACATAGTTGACCGGTGTCTTATTGCTGTTCTCCTCAATGCTCACCGCACTCACTGACATGGTTCCTGTGTTGTTTCCGGTGTTGCTAAGGTTCTGGGTGTACTGTCTCCATTCGCCTCTGACAAGGTCTAGAGAGGCAAAACGTAGCACGATAGGTTTGCTGAAACCTGTCAAGAACATACGCATAAAACGAATGCTGGTGAAGTCGCTGATGCCGCCAAAGCGTTTCTCAAACTCCTCCAAAGGTATGCGGAACTGATACCATGTGGCATGTCCAGTCTCACCATTACGTAGCGATGGCGTCGTTTCACGCTTATCCACGATGAAGTTTTGCCCCACTACGAGATCCTCGGGACGAATAGAGACATGATACTGATAGTATTTCTCATACTCGTTGAGCGTATAATCTTGGTTGATATCCTCCACATCCGGTGTGGTTTTATAGGACGTATCATAGTTTTCGCTACGTGTTTCGGTGTCAGGCGAGTTGCCCTGCGGGTTATTGATGCGCTTATATCGCTCTAGGATTGAGGCTTGCTTGGCATCAAAGTCGGAACCACGGAAGTAATGGTAATCGTCGTTTGCAGGGTCAGCATAGATAGAGTCGTACACCTCAGGACGCACTTTCGACTGCGCTTGGGTGAGAAAATCCTGGTAAGAATCGAACTGTCGTTCTTGCTCATCGGTCAGTCCGTTGAAACCTACGTCCTGCAATGCTCGGCTGCCGGAGGTCGTAGCAAAGGCATAGGTCTGTGTGGTCTGCGTCGGAATGCGGCCCCACTGGGTTGTGGTCCAGGCATTGCTACCATCCACAGGCATACCGCTCTCATAAAACTTTTTGCCGTCTCGGAGCACATCCTCGCTCACTTCACCTAGATCAATATAGAAGTCACCACCATATTGGTTAGCATCTGCCTGAGTGGAAGTATAGATAAAGGGATCAAGCATCCAAAACTCGATGTACTCAATGTTAGCCGTTTCAAAGTCGTTGGTATCTAGCTTGCGCATCATACCACCCCAAGTCTTGCTCGGATTGGTCAGATGTCCATTGATATCGAGGTCGGGATTGAAGTTGTAAGGACCACGTTCTTGTGGATAGAAAGCAAGGTTGAGCACCGAGAGCATAGACGACTGACCGCTATAATTGTTCAGATCGCGGTTAGGGAACAGTTCATGGGTGTACACCTCACGTACATAATAGTTGGACAACTGGTTCAGGTCGCTCTTGATATGTCCCGGTGTGAGAGACGAACTGCGGCGTGTGAAGAGCGGGTCAATGTTATACCATGCCAAGAGTGAGCGATTGTAACCACTCTTAAGGGTTGTCTTGTCGCTCTGTTCGGGGAAGTCGCTTGGCACAGAAGATATGATCCACGAGGTGGGTTGAGACACATCGATGGTGCTCTTGGTGTTCTCAAAGTCGTCAAGATAGGACGCATTGCTCTGCGTTCCCTTTGCCTTGCCAGCAACAAGTTGGGCAAACTCAGCTGACAAAGAGATCTGTGAGGGTTGTGTCAGATGCAAGAACGGGATCTTGTCGAGCACATTCGTAAGCCACTGACTTTCTTTCTTCCAGTTCAGATTGACACCCCAAATGGTGTTGTTGAGTGGTTCCGAACCCATCGCCACCTTGTTAGTGAGTGCCTGTTCGGATAGATGCATGAACGTACCGCCAAGCTGGAAGTCCTTCGAGAAGTCGTATTCCCAGTTCAGTCCCACCATGGTTTTTCGCTCTTGACCATAGTCGCTTTGGCTCTCAAGTGAGACATTGATATTGGTTCCTGCGTCAATGAGGCTCTGATTAAGAATAGTCACCTCACCCGCACTATAGTCCACAGAATAGTCGGAACCTTCTGTCAAGGTCACACCACCCGCTGTCACCACAACCGAACCTTGCGGAACGTTATATGCCCCTAGCGAGATCACATTAGCAGATGTACCTCGATATTGTCCCACGAGGAGATACTTGTCCTTCTCGGCTATCTGTTTGGCAGTGGTCTTGGTAGAGTCGTACAGCTCGGTGAAGGCATATTTGGCTGCCTGTTCTTGGCTGACGCCTTTGCCCACAAGATAGGTGTACACATATGAGCCAAAGGGTTCAGCTACGGGGAAGAACACGCGACCATTGGAAACGGTATATCCGTCTACATAATCGAAGTAGCCGTTAGGGTGCGCATTGTTGTTATTGTCTAGGCGGTCAGCACCTAAGAGCTTGATCAAGGTGATGTCCTTGACCTGTTTTTCGGGTATATAAGAAAGGTATACGCCCGTAGTGTCACTCTGATACTTGACATCTAGACGGAACTTATCCTTCTCTACGGATGAAGCGAGGTAGTAGACGTTCTTCATCATCAACCTCCAGTTGCCTTGAGAGGGGTTGTTGCTCGTGTTCTTTAGCGACTTAACAAAGAGCACCTCGTTCACGTTGGTGTGGTCACTAGAGAACTCACCCACCTGATAGGTCACTCCGCCATAAGTGTATTCATAGGATACGGCGAGCACCTGGTCGGTCTGCAATCCTCCTTTAAGGGAGATATAACCTAGCGCACTGTTGATGGTGTACTCCGAACTGCTTAGCAATCGGGCACTGGAGAGCTTCTCATAGTCGGCTCCTCCAACGAGTCCCATTGCCTCAAGGGTGGTCGCCGCTTGGTCTATGTCACGTGCCTCGGGGTGTCCTTGTACGATGGAGGCATACTCGGTATTGGCCGAATTGGACGAGACCTGTCCGCTACCGCTACCCCAAAGGTCGGGTCGGCTCACATTGCCACTCTCACCTAAGTCGGTCAGCGCAATGATATTACGCGTATTGGTGGTGGTTCCGGTCTTGTTGGTCACCCATACCTCCACACGATTGATGGTGATTCCGGTGGTGAGATTAGGCAAGGTGCGCATGCCGGCATCATAGTGAGTCCGGAAATAGTTGCTTAAGAAGAAGTGGCGGTTCTCTTCATAGTTGGCTACATCAATCTCAAAGGGGGTCAACTGCTTACCGCCTTTGGACGAAACGCTCTTGTTGGACGACTTCTTCTGTGAGAAAACGGTTTGCAACTTGAGTTTACCAAACTGCATATCGGTACGCAAACCGAACAAGCTGCTAGCTCCCTGCACCAAGCTATTGTTCGAAGGGAACGACACGTTACCCACTTCCACCAGCTTGAAGATCTCGTCTTCCTTACCATCATACTTGAGTTTGAGGTTCTGGGTATCAAAGTCGAAGGTTGCATCCGTGTTGTAATTCAGGTTCATATTGACCTTATCACCCACCTTACCATTGACGTTAAGGTTGATCTTCTCGTCAAAATCCATCGTGGTAGTCTTACGATTACGGATGGGAAGCGATGGGTTGTCAATATTCTTAAGTGTAGCACCAAACTTCAGTTCGGCTGTACCTTGGGTCTTAACACGCACACCACCAGGGCCAAAGATTTTCTCTGCTGGTCCTAGGGAGAAGTGCATATTGGTGAAATCGAACTTTTCCTTACCTTGTGTCTTTAGAATCTCCTTATTCTTATCGCGATAATATTCAGCAAAACTGCGTTTCCCGCTCCACTTGAGATACTCTTCGGGTGTCATCATGATGGGCGTATTGACATACGTACCACCTACCTTGTATCCAATTACGTACCGATCGAGCGAGTCGTTATACTCTACCGTCTGCTGCATATTTTCCGGACGCTGCAGATCATAAGACCCTTGCTCCAAATCATCGTAGGTCACTGGGGTGGTATGCTGCACCTTCCAACGTGGATGAAGCAACGAGTCGGGTATCACTTCCTCGTCTATCTCCACCTCGGGAATAGCCGTTTTGGTTGTCTTATTCTTAGTGGTATCAGGTGGTGCCGCCCAACACGAGACACCTTCTAGCCATTGCGCACCCATAGCTGAGCCTGTCAGCGCTTTACGGGCAAGCGCGGTGAGGCTCAACACCAAGAGTGTTGCCACAATGATGATGAGTTGTTGTCTATATGGGTTGTTACGTTTGGTCATTGATTACTGATACCTTCGATGTTATCCTGCGGTTTATTTGATTTGCTTCAACGCCAGTTTCACCACTTGTTCCACTGGCATATCGGGTGTGGCGGTAAGCAAAGCGGTCACCACCTTTGCGGATGGAGCAGGTGAGAAGCCTAGCATCACGAGTGCGCTCACGGCTTCGTCCTTAACAGCGGTGTTCACTGCGGCACTCTGCGTCTCACTGCTTACATGCAGCTCGTCTGCTATTCCGCTCGCCACAATCTTATCTTTCAGATCCACGATGATGCGTTGGGCTGTCTTCAGTCCGATGCCTTTCACGCTCTTGAGCATCTTCTCGTCACCTCCGGCTATGACATTGCATAGCTCTTTGGGTGTGAGAGATGAGAGGATCATACGTGCGGTGTTGGCTCCCACGCCCGACACGGTAAGCAACATGCGATAAAGTGCACGCTCTTGCTTGGTCAAGAAGCCATAAAGCGTAAAGCTATCGTCACGTCCACCAGTGACGATGGCTTCATGAACATATAGGCGCACCGACTTAGAACCTTGTATAGCGCTATAAGTATTGAGCGAGATGTTGAGCGCATAACCCACCCCTGCTGCTTCAACAACAGCCATTGCGGGCGTCAGCTCGGTCAGCTCGCCTTTGATATATTCGATCATTGGTCTAGTTTTTTTGTATATATACATTCTATTAACGTAGCCCAACGGATTTTATTACATGACCTATGATTTTTATGTCAAAAATCGTTTATCTACCAAGCGCAGCGAGGATGAAACCTACCCATAACTAAATGAAGGATAGATGTCAGCTCTCTGATCATCTATCCTTCTTCCTGATGTGTGCCTATTTACCAAAACTAGTTACCTTCTGAGTCTGCAATCATACAATAGATACACAAAACACTAACAATAGACGCACACTATCAACACTTATAAAAAGAAGATTTCCAAAATTATATGTAGCTTATTTTATATCGTTTCACAACGTCAGTTTCCTAGATTATAGCACCTTCATCATCCAAGACATACCCACATCAATGAGTGACTGCTTGTTTTGGAGCATGGCTTCGGGTGTGGTGTTCTTACCGAAGGAGTAGTTGTAGGTGGCATGGAAGCGTAGGTTCTTATCTTTCAAGGGGTAATAATTGGCTCCCGCACCCACGGTGGTTATCTCAGTACCATCTGACAGGGTCGCATCCTTGGTTGTTCCACTCTGATTAACGTCATATCCCACACGGGCATACACATCTATCTTCTCTGTAGGACGATACATGACCTTACCATAGACAGAACAGTCGGATAAGAGATAGCGCTGTCCTGAGGAAGCGCGATTCTGTATATCGACATAGCAATCGACCTTATCGGTGATGTTTACCTTGTTTCCTAAGGAGATGAAATGGCTGTAATGACCTGGTGCATACTCGATAAGATTGGTCGACCAGATTGTATGCAGGCGTCCATGATGGCCATACCATATCAGGTTGTAAGCATACATGTCTGCTGCTTTGCCCTTGGCCTCCTCATAAATCTTGCGGAACGGGCTCTCGCATACCTGTGCCACCCATTGATCTTTGCCATTCTCGGTGTCCACTACCATATTGACGCCCCATTCATAACAAGGTATATGGTAAGCATACTCGTTGAGTTGGAACACATCTACGGGCTTCGCATCAAACTCCCAACCGCCTAGCATCAACGCCCACTTACCAGCTAAGATAGCCATGTGACGCGTGGCTTGATAGCGAAGATAGAGAAAGTCGGTGGCTTCAAAGAACGTTTTATCCTTATTGATACCATTAAGACGCTGTCGATACATATATCCGAAGCGGGGAGAGAGGTCGCCATTGATGACCACATCTACCAGATCACCTTTGAATCCGCTATTCTGATTCACCGCATGTCCGTCTACATATTCGCGTTTGTAGCTGCCTCGAGCATCTAGCTGAATGTTCACGGCCTTCTGTTCTTGCGCATCAATAGACGCACAGGCACACCACACGAGTGCTCCTAGCAAGCAATGTCTTAGCATTATCAGTATCGTTAAGGTTAATAAAGGGCAAAAGGTATATAAGGGGTGTCGTCGAGAGAAAGGCAAGCCCACTGCTCCGGTGGTCTTACACAACGAAGATGTGAGCCTGCCGATGAAGAAGTGTATAGTGATTAGGGCTTATTTATCCGTCCGAAAGCTGCAAGAGGTTGCGCTTGTTCCACAATCCATAGACCTGACTAACGGTGTCTGAGGTCATGAATGAGGCTATCTTCTCATGGTGCATATAGTCGATGAGCTGAGAAAACTCGTCCTGTGTAAGCACAATCTCTATCTGCATGCGCTTCTGTCCAGTGTATCCACCAACACAGGGATGGAGTGTCATACCACGCTTCATGGTGTTGATGACATATTGTTGTAGCTTTTCGTATTCTTCGGTGATGATATATACGCGTGTCTTGTTGTTGATATTGCTCATAAAATAGTTGAGTATCAACCCATTGATCCATGTTCCTATCAGACCGATAATTACCAGGCTGACATCATTAATGAGGAAAGCGGTGGCACAGATGGCGCCTCCAGCCACTGTCACTGAGGATCCGATGCTCACATGGCAATACTTGTTGACAATCTTGGCAAGGATATCCAGACCACCCGTGGAGGCATTGATGCTGAACAAGATGCTCTGCGAAGCGCTCAGCACCAGCACGAAGCATAAGAGATCGAACCAAGGATTGGCTATCATCTGTCCCGTTCCTTCTATCGTGATGGCAAAGATTGAATGATCCAAAGGTATCACCATTCCCAAGAAATCGACCATCGGACCTAATATCAGTGCGGTGTACACCGTCTTAGCTCCAAACTCATTGCCTATGAGCAGGAACGACAGTACCAACAAGATAGCATTGATAATAAAGATATACGTACCCACCGAAGCTATAGGAAAGAGCTGAGCTATCACCAAGGAGAGACCTGTGATGGTACCAATAATCAACTTACTGGGGATCAAAAAGAAATAAATAGCACATGCCGCTACAAACATTCCTGCGGTCATGATGACCAATTCGATCCAAAACTTGCGTGTTAGGAGGAGGTGCGCAATCTCTTTGGGAGAATTCTTTAGGCGCAATAGGATCTGATCTTTGTCAAATCTGGTGTGTTCCATGTATGCAATAGGATATTAGTTATTTAAGGTTTCAAGGGACTTCGTTTGTCCTTTGCGAAATTACGTTATTACATTGGAACAACAAAATTTTATTCGAGAAAAATACATCTCTACCCTATTTTTTTATTCTCGTGGAGATTTCACAACCTATTACACCTTATTATATATAACGATTTGGAAGCGGGGTGTGGTTAACCAAACATTTTCTGATTATATAGACGATGCGGCTATAAGCCAAGCACGCATCAACCATGACTGCTAGAAGATTTTCTCCGTTATCAACTTAGCTCCTTGCAGATAGTCATCATATTGGGCTGATGTCACAGATACGGCTCGTGCGGTGCGCACCTTGGGCAGTGTGGCAAAGAACGGATGCCTACTTTCATACCAAGCATAGCGTTGCAGATCAGGTATTAAGGTTATCCGCATGGTGACATTCATCATCGCACGAGGCGCAACCTGTGACAGATAGCGTGTGCCGTCGGCCATCTCAAGTGCCAAAACCAACCTTGGCACATCTTGCACTGTTCGAGGTGTGGCTGCACTACTAGCCTTGTGGCGTGCCGATACCGTGATATGACGTCCATAAAGGTCATTGATCTCATTCATCAACTTACGGAAAAGCGCACCATGAGGCGCATTGTCACGCAGCCCTTGTGAGGCGATGTAATAATGAATCATCTCATGAATGAGCACGTCATCAAGTTCTTCAACAGACAAATCGTAACTCACGGACAGAGCAATGACATAATCGGTGTTGACCACACGCAGCAATCGGCGTGTACGTTTATACCTCATCCACCCTAGACGGGAACAACTGCGGGAGAGTTTGAAGCTCGGAGGGGTGAGCTGACCTTTGAAGCAGAGCTGGTTATACCGATCAAAGGCTTGCTGCATATAACTGATTGTGGGTATCATTCGGACGTTTCAGCTTGATGGATTTGGGTTTTAGGCCAGTTGACTAGGTACACATGCTCGGTGGCACGAGTCAGTGCGGTGTACAACCAGTGAATGTAATCGGGGGTAAGCATATCTTCAGTCATATATCCTTGGTCTATATACACATGTGCCCACTGACCTCCTTGCGCCTTATGGCAGGTCACTGCATAGCCAAACTTTACTTGCAAGGCGTTGTAATAATCGTCCTCTTTGAGATGCTTCATACGGTCAGCTTTGAGCGGAAGGTCGGCATAGTCGGCTATAACCTGTTCAAAGAGACGATCGTTCTGCTCCCGTGTGAGGGCAGGCGCTTCGGTATTGAGGGTTTCAAGCACCGTGGTGAGGGTTAGCTCTTGCCGGTCATAGTCGATCAGCGTATAGGTAACGTCAGCAAAATGGAAGCCATAGAGTTGGCGGATGTTACGCACACGCTTCACCACAGCACGATCACCATTGGCAATGAAGGTCAACTGCGGAGTGCCCGCCTTTGTAGGAACCGACTTGGCTGCCGTTGAGGGTGTCGGGGTGAGGTATTTGTTCTTGACAATCATCACGATATCGCCCCCGCTAAGGATGTCTTCGCAGTCGAGCACCTGCCGCCGTATGCCTTGATTGTAGATGTTGGCACGCTTGTTACTGCGTGTGATGACCATCGTCTCATCAGTGCCCACGTTGTGATAGCTATTGCCTAGCGTATCAATGAGTTCATCACCTGGCACCACTGACACATCGGCAAAGCCACGAATGTGCATCTTGGGCAACTGCGTCTCCTCATCATGCGTAATCATCTGACGTATCATCGTGGCGTTGTAGAGGATTCCTGATCGGCTATCCTGGCGCAGCACCTCGCTCAGTGTGGCTTCATAGACCTGAAGCTGCACCTGTCGGAGCACCTCAGCAGATAACGCTGGGCTCTCACTCTCACCCACAGGAGGAAGCTGTGCATGGTCGCCCACAAGGAGCAAGCGGCAGTTGCGTCCCTGATAGACATACCGCACCAGGTCATTGAGCAGATGGCCGCTACCGAAAGCCGCATTGCCATTGCCCGAGTTGGCTATCATCGAAGCCTCATCGACAATAAATAGGGTATCAGCATAGAGGTTATCATTGAGATTGAACGAGCCATCCGGACCCGAAAAACTACGTTCCCGATAGATGCGGCGGTGGATGGTGAATGCCGTCACGCCAGCATGGAGAGCAAACACCTTTGCCGCACGACCCGTAGGAGCCATGAGTTGCACCTTCTGTTTGAGGCGAAGCATCGTTCGTACGATAGCTCCCGCCAACGCACTCTTACCCGTTCCTGCCGAGCCACGCAGTATCATCGCCACTGGAGCACGTCGATCAGTAAGGAAAGAAGCAAAGCGCTGTAACGCCTCTTGTTGATCTGAAGTGGGTGGGAAGGGGAAATCCTGTAAAATCTGATATACTATTTCGTCTTGTATCATGCGGTTCTAAAAAACTTTTGTACTTTTGCAAGCAATTGCAAAGGTAAGCATAAAACAGGTAATGTTACAGAAAATCAACTTGAATTATATCCTTGCCGCTAACGTGGCATTGCTTCTCTTTCTTTGTTTTATGAGTGTGTGGCGCCCCATCCACTTCAACAACGTGCGCACCGAACGCGAGACGGAGGTGAAAGAGCACATCGAGGTCATTAAGAAGGCCGAAGAGGTTTATCTCAACACGCACGGTTCTTATACCAACGACTTTAAGGCGCTCATCAAGGGAGGTTATATCAAGGAGCAGGATCAGTACGTCCCCTACTCTGACGGGGAGCGTTTTGAGCTGCAAGTGTCCGTGAAGGTTGACAAGCAAGGTCGCAAGCGCGATGCCATCGTGTGCGGCGCCAAGTATGAGCAGTACCTCAACGGGCTTAACAAGGCTAGCATAGACCAGCTCACCAGCCAAGCAGAGGAGATGGGACAATATCCCGGCATAAGGTAAGGCAAGCCCAAACAGCATCAGCCATAGCGACATCTAACAACCTAAGACAATGCTTTCATCCATTCATAGAGCCACTAACACAAGCCTATAGAGGCACTATGAGGTAGTCAAAGCACCTTTATCAAGAGGAAAAACAATTTATTTTTAGAAGAAAATTAAATTAAAAACAACTGAAAAACAATTTAATTTTGCTTCTAAAAGAATAATAACGGGAAGGTGAAACCGTTTAGATAGAATTTTATTACCTTTGTAGTCAGATGCCAAACATAGACAATATATCCGACCAAATGCTTAGGCTCACGCTTAGGTTCACGCCCAACACGCTGACGTTCTCGGTGGGTGACCCTAAGCAGATAGATAACATCGTCTACGAGCCTTATACGCTCAACAATGCGATATCAGCCGCAGCCAATCTCCGTGAAGCCTTCAAGCAGGTGGAGCTATTGCAGAGCGGTTACACGCGCGCATTGGTACTGACCGATTCGCCTACGCTGCTCATCCCCACGGAGGAGTTTGACGAGCAACAGGTGGAAGCGCTCTATAGCTACGCTTTCACGCTTGCTAAGAGCGACGAGATACTCTGGCGACAGATTCCCAACCTCAATGCGATAGCCGTGTTCAGCATCAACAAGGATCTGAAGATGGTGATAGATAGTCACTTCAAGGACATTCGTTACACCACGCTGACCGAACCGATGTGGACCCACTTTTATAAACGCAACTTTGATGGTACACGCGCTAAGCTCTTTGCCTACTTTTATGAGAAGAAGATGAACGTGTTCAGCTTTGCACAAAACCGCTTCACCTTCTGCAATACCTTTGAGGCAAAGCACACCAAGGACGCGCTCTACTATCTGTTGTACACGTGGAAACAACTGGGAATGGACAATCTGTCTGACCAACTCTATGTGATGGGTGACGTACCTGAGGAGACTTGGATGAGCGAACAGCTTCAGAAGTTTGTCAGTCACGTGTTGTTCATCAAGCCCGAGACCGACTTTGCACAGACCACCATGGCATCTGACAAGCGCATCCCCTATGATCTGAAAGCCGTATATCTAGACGAGGAAGGATGGGCCAACACCTCAACACAAATCAAGAACGCCTAACAAAGCATCACACATGAGAATCATCACCGGACTATATAAAAGCAGACACTTTGACGTACCTCGTTCATTCAAGGCACGTCCTACCACCGACTTTGCCAAAGAGAATATCTTCAATGTGCTCAACGGATATATTGACCTAGACGGATGTGACGCCTTGGATCTGTTTGCAGGTACAGGTAGCATCACGCTGGAGATGCTCTCACGTGAGTGTGGCAACGTGGTGAGCGTGGAGAAGGATCGTGATCACGCCCGCTTCATCACCCAATGTGTGCAGAAGCTCGGTGTTAACAATCATGTGTTGATAAAGGGTGACGTGTTCCGCTTTATCAAGTCGTGTCATCGTCAGTTCGATTTTATCTTTGCCGATCCGCCCTATGCGCTTCCCGAACTGGCCACCATACCCGACCTTGTGCTCAGCAAGGGCATGCTCAAGCAGGATGGTCTCTTTGTCTTCGAGCATGGCAAAGATCATGATTTCTCGTCGCATCCATGCTTTGTGGAGCATCGTCATTATGGAAGCGTCAACTTCTCGTTGTTTCGTCCAGCAAGCATAACCGACGAAACGTCCCAAGAGCCACTTGCTACATCAGCGGACTAAGCAAGCGTAACAACGACTCACCCAGCCGCTTAAAGAACGAACGATGATAGAGCTGACGCACCTGCTCTATCGGAATGCTATGCTCCTGATCATCTAGGAACACCTGCTTGATGCGCAATGCCATCTTCTGATCGTACATAAAGACATTCGACTCAAAATTGTTTTCAAAGCTTCTGAAGTCGACATTAGCCGATCCCACAGATGCTAGGTCGTCATCACAGACCAAGAGTTTGCTATGATTGAATCCTGCCGTGTATAGAAGCACTTGCACACCAGCGTCAATCGTCTCCTTGACAAACGACCGGCTAGCCCACTCTACAAGTCGTGCATCAGCATAGCGGGGTATCATCAAGCGTACATCCACGCCCGAAAGCGCTGCCGTGCGCATAGCAAAGAGGATAGGTTCGGTGGGCAGAAAGTAAGGTGTCTCAATATAAACGTAACGGCGAGCGTTGTGGAAGATACTCACATAGCCCTGTTCTATCTCGGGCCAAGGGTCAATGGGGTTGCTCGTTACCACTTGGGTTAGGCACACATTCTGGGGCAGTTTGAAGTCGGGATAGTATTTTCGGTCTGACACCAAGCTACGTCCCACAAAGTACCAGTCCACTAGAAAGGCACGCTGCAAGCCATAAACGGCACTTCCCTGAATACGTAGTTGGGTGTCACGCCAAGGTTGTCGTCGTGTACCCTTTACATAACGATCGGCTATATTCATTCCGCCGATATATCCTATCCGTCCATCTATAACCACAATCTTGCGGTGATTACGATAGTTGGCCTTACTGGTGAAAGCCGGAAAGTGGACAGGCATGAAAGGCAATACATCCACACCCTGTCTCTTCATACGCTCAAAGAAGCGGTCGGGCACACGCCAACAGCCCACATCATCATAGACCACACGCACCTCTACGCCTTCCTGGGCTTTGGCAATGAGGGCATCTGAGATGAGAAAACCTAAGGCGTCATTATTAAAGATATAGAAGTCGAGATGCACATGGTGGCGTGCTTGGGCTATATCGCGTAGCAAAGCAGGGAAAAACTCATATCCATTGATGAGCACCTGGATATCATTGTTGACAAAAGGCAACGCCCAACTCTGACGTGTAAAGAGGCCTATCAGTCGGCGATAGTATTCAGGCAACACCAAGTGGCGTTGCTCCACAAACTCGAGCATAGACCGTTTGGTGAGTTGATCCAAGCTATGTTGAGAGATTACACGTTCACGACGGATATTCTGTCCGAAGAAGATGTAAAGCACAATACCCACCAACGGCATGAACATCAACACCAATATCCACGCCATAGTCTTAGCGGGTTGACGGTCATCGAGAAGGATGGTCACCATGGCGCCTACTGCCAACGACACATAGACGACCAAAAATATCCAATGAAGATAATCCATAGTGTATCAGATGATGTACGATTAGGGGCTCGCCACGGATGGCAATACATACGTGTCCGAGGTTATAAGATATCTGTTCCTTTCTTTTTAGCCAGTTCGTTGCGGATGGTCTGCATATCCTTGATCTCCTGTAGCAATGCCATATACTGATCGGTGTCTGCACTGGACACTCCCGAAAGGCGTTTTTGGAGCTCGGCGAGGTGATGTTCCACATAGTCGGTGCGGAAGTCGATGAGCAGATGGAGCACGCTATCACGCAGTTTCTCAGTGCTTTCTTCTACCTTTAGGTTATTGAACAACGCATACTGCGTAGCGTTAACCTGGGCTGCTAGGGTGGAGATCTCGGGGTTGGGGTGATGCTGGAAATAGGTTTGAGCTACAAAGTTGGGCTCTCCACTATGCTCAGCAGCTTCCTGTAGTATCTGATTGTAGACCGGATTGTGGAACGCGAGGTTATCACTACCTAGATCATAAGCCACATATTGTGCCACGGTGAGATTGAGTAGTTCACCCGAGTTTGCATCTTCCACACCTTCTAGAATCACCACATGACCGCTACGGATAATGGTTTCGATGATCATCTGCTCCACCTTTGAGGCCTGCTGCGTGGGTGTAGCCACGTTGATGATAGGCGTAGGGGCTGATTCGGGGGGCTGCTGGCGACGTTCCTCTCGGTCTTTCTGTTCCCTATCAGTATAGATATAGCGATTCATCTGATGGATGAGCGTATCCTCCTTGATGCCGGTTCGATTGGCACACTCGCGTAGATAAGTGGCACGAATGATAGGATCTTTGATGACGGCAATGCTATGTACAATCTTACCGATGGCTTCTGCGCGTCGGATAGGGTCGGTTTGGTTGGCTAGCAGTGCATTGATTTCAAAGACAATAAAGTCGGTCTGATGCTCATCAAAGTAAGTTTGCAGCTGATCCACGCTTCTGCTCTTAGCAAAATCGTCTGGATCCATTCCCTCGGGAAGGAAGAGCACTTTGACGTTCATGCGTTCAGAGAGCAACATATCGGTACCACGCAAGGCTGCTTTCTGCCCTGCCTCATCACCATCGTAGACCAACGTGACGTTGGGGGTAAAGCGATGAAGCAACTTTATCTGTGGGATGGTCAATGCTGTACCCGACCCTGCCACCACGTTGGTGATACCGCTCTGATGCAGACTGATAACATCGGCTTGACCTTCGACGAGCAACGCCTGTTCCTTCTTGCTCATCTCACGCTTAGCTAGGTTGATACCATAAAGCTCATTGGTCTTGTGATAGATCTCTGAATCGGGCGAATTGACATACTTCATGTTCACCCCATGAGTGCGACTGTCTAGCACGCGCCCCGTGAAACCTACCACACGCTCACTCATTGTGATCCAAGGGAAGATTACACGACCGGCAAATCGATCTATCAAGTCGCCATTGTCACGTTCATAGCACAAGCCGGTCTTGATCAGATACTCGCGCTGAAATCCAGCTTTTAGTGCTGCCTCGGACATCGCACGAGGGTTTTTCAGACAATAACCTAGACGAAACTTACGGATGGTATCGTCACGGAAGCCTCGTGAACGGAAATATTGCATACCGATAGCACGGCCATCTTCGTGATTATGAAGGATGTCCTCAAAGTACTTAGCTGCCCATTCGTTGACCAAGAAGAGCGACTCTCGCTCATTGGCTTGCTTGCGTTCCTCTTCTGTTAGCTCCCGATCCTGTATCTCGATGTGGTACTTATTGGCGAGCCAACGTAGGGCTTCGGGATACGTTTTCTGCTCGTGCTTCATGACAAAGTTGACCACATTGCCCGACTCGCCACACGAGAAGCACTTATAAACGCCTCGGGCAGGACTCACCGAGAACGAGGGCGTATGGTCATCGTGGAACGGACACAATCCTTTATAGCTTGCACCTCGTTTCTGCAAGGTAACAAACTCGGACACAACGTCTACGATGTTGGCTGCATCCATTATCTTATCTATGGTCGCTCTATCTATCATGCGGTGCTAACTCTTTTACCAATAGGTTCTATAAGCAACATTCCTTGCCTATAGTTCATCCCTTACTTTATCTTATGCAAAGATAATTAATATTGTGAACAATACAAAACGCAAAGAACATAAAGTAGGTTATTCCTATCATCCGTTGCTCTATTATATATAATAAGGTATAAAGCCAAGGTGCACAAAAGGCTGCAATTGTGCACATTCAGACTGTTTTCGTGCAATTTATTTGTGCGTGCAGTAAAAAATAACTAACTTTGCAGCGATTTGGCAATTCCATATTACATTTTCAGTTAGGTTATTTTATGGAATCAAAGCCATCAAAAAGGAAATTGATTTATCCAGAATAGACAAATAATACCTTTATATTTATGAGTTTAAAGATTGTAGTACTTGCCAAGCAAGTACCTGACACAAGAAACGTAGGCAAGGATGCGATGACAGCAGAAGGCACAGTAAACCGTGCTGCCTTACCTGCAATCTTCAATCCAGAAGACTTGAATGCCCTTGAACAGGCTCTTCGTATCAAAGATCAAAATCCAGGATCAACCATCGGCGTACTTACAATGGGTCCTCCACGTGCTGGTGAGATTATCCGTCAAGGCCTCTATCGTGGCACAGACACAGGATGGTTGCTCACCGACCGTAAGTTTGCTGGTGCTGATACACTCGCTACATCATACGCTTTGGCCACAGCCATCAAGAAGATTGGTGACGTAGACATCATCTTAGGTGGTCGTCAGGCTATCGATGGCGATACTGCACAGGTTGGACCACAGGTTGCACAGAAGCTAGGATTGCACCAGGTGACCTACGCAGAGGAGATCTTGAAGATCGAAGACGGCAAGGCTACCATCCGTCGCCACATCGATGGCGGTGTAGAAACCGTAGTAGCACCTCTTCCTGTACTGATTACGGTGAATGGTTCGGCAGCTCCTGCACGTCCTTGCAACGCCAAACTGGTAATGAAATACAAATATGCTACCTGTCCTATGGAGCGTAAAGGTGATGAGCCTTGGGCTAAATTGTACGAGGAACGTCCTTATCTCACATTGCCTCAGTGGTCAGTGGACGATATCGATGGCGACGAGCAGCAATGCGGTCTGAATGGTTCGCCTACCAAGGTGAAGTCGGTTCAGAACATCGTATTCCAAGCAAAGGAAAGCAAACAGCTTACCGACAGCGATGCTGACGTAGAGAGCTTGGTCAAAGAATTGTTGGATGAAAAGATAATCGGATAAAGAAAACATGAACAACGTATTTGTATATTGCGAGATAGAGAATACCACTGTAGCCGAAGTGTCACAGGAACTTCTCACAAAGGGTCGTAAACTGGCCAACGAACTTGGCGTAGACCTTTGCGCTATCGTTGCCGGCACAGGCATCAAGGGCAAGGTTGAAGACCAGATTCTGCCTTACGGCGTAGACACACTGTATGTTTTCGATGCCGAAGGACTATTCCCTTACACATCAGCACCACACACAGATATCCTCGTTAACCTCTTCAAAGAGGAGCAACCACAGGTAGCCTTGATGGGCGCAACAGTTATCGGACGTGACCTCGGACCTCGTGTGTCATCTTCACTGACTAGCGGTCTGACTGCCGATTGTACCCAACTGGAGATTGGCGACTTTGATGATAAGAAGACAGGAAAGCACTATGACAACCTGCTCTATCAGATTCGTCCTGCCTTCGGTGGTAATATCGTTGCTACAATCGTTAACCCTGAGCACCGCCCACAGATGGCTACGGTACGCTCTGGCGTGATGAAGAAGGAGCTTTACACTGGTAATGCTAAGGGTGAAGTGGTTTATCCTGATGTAGCCAAGTATGTACCAGAGGTCGACTACGTAGTGAAGGTGATTGATCGTCACGTGGAAGCAGCCAAAAACAACCTCAAAGCCGCTCCTATCGTGGTAGCTGGTGGTTACGGAATGGGCTCAAAGGAGAATTTCGACTTGCTATTCGACCTTGCCAAAGAGCTTCACGGTGAGGTAGGAGCCTCACGTGCTGCAGTGGATGCAGGCTGGTGCGACCATGACCGACAGATTGGTCAGACTGGTGTAACCGTTCATCCTAAGGTGTATTTCGCATGCGGTATCTCTGGACAAATCCAGCATATAGCCGGCATGCAAGACGCAGGCATCATCATCTCGGTCAACAATGACCCTGAAGCACCTATCAACAAGATTGCCGACTACGTCATCACTGGCGATGTAGAGGTGGTTTTGCCCAAGCTCATCAAGTACTATAAACAAAACAGTAAGTAAAGTCATCGTCCCTTGACGGAACGCTTCAAGCATCGCAAGGGGCATGAACAACAAAATCAAAACAATTATGGCAAATTACTATAGCGACCATCCCGAAATCGCATTTCACTTGAACCATCCTCTCATGGAGAGAATAGTTGAACTGAAAGAAAAAGGATATGCAGATGCTGACAAGTTTGAAGATGCGCCAGTAAACTTCGATGACGCCATCGAAAACTACAAGCGCCTATTGGATATCACCGGCGACGTAGCAGCAAACATCATCGAACCCAACTCAGAGAGCGTTGACCAGGAAGGTCCACACCTCGTAGACGGTCGCATGCACTACGCTAGCAAGACATACGAAAACCTCGAAGCTACACGTCAAGCAGGTCTTTGGGGTATCTCTATGCCACGTTGCTACGGTGGTCTCAATCTTCCTAACACCGTATTCTCTATGGCTTCAGAGGTGGTAAGTGCCGCTGACGCAGGTTTCCAGAACGTATGGAGCCTTCAAAGCTGTATCGACACACTCTATGAGTTTGGTAGCGAGGAGCAGCGCAAGAAGTATATTCCACGCGTTTGCAAAGGCGAGAGCATGTCTATGGACCTCACTGAGCCTGACGCAGGTTCCGACTTGCAACGCGTAATGCTCAAGGCTACACAGGACGAAGATGGCACATGGCGCTTGAACGGTGTGAAACGCTTCATCACCAACGGTGACTCGGACATCCACTTGGTGTTGGCACGTTCTGAGGAAGGCACACACGACGGCCGTGGCTTGTCAATGTTCATCTACGACAAGCGCGATGGTGGCGTCACTGTACGTCACATCGAGAACAAACTGGGTATCCATGGTTCTCCAACATGCGAGCTTGTATACAAGAATGCAAAGGCAGAGCTCTGCGGAAGCACACGTTTGGGTCTGATCAAGTATGTGATGGCGCTGATGAATGGTGCTCGTTTGGGTATCGCAGCACAGAGCGTAGGTGTAGAGCAAGAAGCTTACAACGAAGCTTTGGCTTATGCTAAGGAGCGCGCACAGTTTGGTAAGAAGATCATCACGTTCCCAGCAGTGTACGATATGCTTTCTCGCATGAAGGCAAAGCTTGACGCTGGTCGTTCATTGTTGTATCAGACAGCACGCTACGTGGACATCTACAAGGCTTTGGAAGATATCTCTCGTGACCGCACCCTTACCGCTGACGAACGCAAAGAGATGAAGAAGTACAACCGTTTGGCTGATGCGTTCACCCCATTGGCTAAGGGTACCAACTCAGAGTATGCCAACCAGAATGCTTACGATGCTATCTCGGTACATGGCGGTTCTGGTTTCATCATGGAGTATAAGTCACAACGTCTCTTCCGTGACGCACGTATCTTCTCTATCTATGAGGGTACCACACAGCTTCAGGTGGTTGCTGCCATCCGTTACATCACTAACGGCACTTACCTCAACATCATGAAAGAGATGCTAAGCGAGGAATATAGCGAAGATCTCTTGCCATTGAAGGAGCGCGTTATCCGCATGATCAACCTCTATCAGGAATGTCTTGACAAGGTGAAGGCTGATGATAGCCAAGAGGAACACGACTTCCTCGGTCGCCGTCTCTATGACATGACCGCTGACATCATTGCTTCATTGCTCATCCTTCAGGACGCTACACGCGCACCAGAGCTCTTCGACAAGAGCGCACGCGTTTACGTTCGTTATGCTGAAGAGGATGCTTTCGGACATGCTACATACATCAAGAACTTCAGTGCTGAGGATCTTGACGACTTCAGAGCAGAATAATTGACTCTCATACAACAACTCTCCGTGGCTTCAGCAAAGACCGAAGTTACGGAGAGTTTGCTTTTTACGCCCCTCCATCCACCACATCACAAACCACATCAACAATCCTTTCGCTTTTATGAAATCACCCATCCTCATTCTAACCGCAGCTACAATGGTATGCCTCATGGCTGGCTGCAAAGGCAAGGGAAGCACCAATGCCACTCCTACTAGCGCAGAAGCCACCTCCATCACCGGCATATACTACACCGAAAACCCTGAAGACTCCACCAACCAAATGGGTATAGACCTTCAAGAGAAAGGCGTAGCTGCATCCATCAATATGCCTACGTTGCCCTATAAGACTTGGAAACAGGAGAACGACACCACCCTCGTGGTCTACGGAACGAGCAAGGCCGACGATGGAGATATCGAAATGGCAGACACGTTCACGCTAGATGCCTCTCAAGGAACCATCGCACAGCGCGGCACAGACATCGTCTACCACAAGAAATAAGATTGAGATACATCGTAAAATAAACCCCAATCTATCAACGGATAGGTTGGGGTTTATTGGTATATGCTATTTGGAGCGCCTCAATAACACTAGTAATATCACGGCTGAAAGGATAAAGAGGATTCCCATTGCCAATCGGAAGCTAAACTCTTCACCATATACGCATACGCCAATGACCACTGCCGTGACTGGTTCTAGCGCACCCATGATTGATGAAGGGGTACTGCCGATATTGTCTATCGAGATGTTCATGAAGTACAAACTCAGCACCGTAGGCAGCAGAGCCAACTGCAATGCGTTGAAACACTGCTTCGGCGTGTGAATCATCTGAATGGGTTCGCCTTCCAACAAAGCAAAGATAAGGATGGCAACAACGCCAAAAAGGATGATCCAAAAGGTAAACTTCACAGGCGAGTAGCCCGTATGGGTTTGGTTGACACCTATGATATAGAACGAATAGAGCAACGACGACAACATCACAAGCGACACACCCATCGTGGACAACGTGCTATCGCCACCCCGATAAAGCATCGCTATACCCACAATCGCCAAAACGATAGAGATGGTGGTACCCCATGTCACACGTTCATGATAGAAAGCGACCATCAACACCGCCGTCATGATGGGATAACAAAAGAGAATGGTGCTGGCGATACCTGCGTCCATGTAATGGAAACTGAGGTAAAGCATGGCTGAGGAGATAGAGAAGAACGTGCCTAGCACGGCAAAACGGATAGCCTGTCCCCACTTGATCTTAAAGCTTTCGCCCTTGACAAGCATCCACACCATAAACATCAGCGCAGCCAAGCCATAGCGATAGATCAGCACCGAGGTAGAACTGAAACCGTCTTGATACAGACTCAATGCACCCAAAGGGTTCGTACCATAAAAGATAGCAGCCACGATGCCAGCCGCAAAACCTTTAACCTTGTTACTCATTATAGGATTAGTGATTGTAAGAATATTACTTGAGGTGATTATTCGCACATGATTTGGCAGATTTGATCTTGTACCGTGCGCACTTGCCAAGCATGTATAGCTCCTTGATTGATAATGGTGAAGCAGAGGTGGTGGCCGTTTGATGCTGTGCAATAGCCTGCAAGCGAACTCACACTGGTCACTGTGCCCGTCTTGGCGTGTACATTATCGGCTGCGGCAGTGCCTCGCATACGTTTCTGCAAGGTGCCGTCACGTCCTGCTATAGGCATGGTGGGGAGCAAGGCACGATAGATGGCGTTGTCCTTATAGGCTAAACGCAGCAAGCGAGTGACCATCTCGGCTGACACATAATCGTAAAGCGACAGTCCGCAACCATCTGCGATATAATAGTTGGACGGATTTAGCCCCGTCTTTCGTATCACTTTGTTCACCTGAAGGCGAGCCTGTCGGGCACCCGCATTGCGTATTCCCGTGCTTTTAGCCATCTGGTAGAACACCGATTCGGCATGAAGATTATCGCTACGCTTCATCATCCGTGTCATCACATCGGTCAGAGCGTGACGTTCATCAGCCACAAGGTGGGCATCTGAAGGCTTCAGTCCCTCGCCCACTTCGCCTTGTACGCGTATGCCTGCCGCCTGCAAGCGACGACGAAACTCGCCCATAAACATATCCTTACGTTCATAGAGCAAGGGTGACATGTTAGGATTGCTATCATCATCGTCCCAGCACCAGCCCGAGCCCATCGGTCGAGTGTCTTTCATCGATTTATCAGCAAGCAGATCACCGGTGATTGCTTTGATGCCCATGTGCTTGATGCTATCCACAAAGGCTTGCACGTTACGACTTCCCAAGAGCGGATCCATACCGCCTACGACATAGAGCGAGCCATGAAGCACGCTGTCCTCAGAGATAGAACCTCTATAATAGAGCTTGGTGGAAAACTCATAATCGCAGCCCAACTGATCAAGAGCAGAGATGGCGGTGACACATTTCATCACCGATGCAGGGCGCATGCGCTGGGTCTCATCATACCGATACACGCACACATCGTCGTCTAGATCCCAAATCATCACCCCCATGTGGGTGGTTTTGAAAATGTTTTGGTCAAGCACATCAGCCATACGACGTCTAAGCCGGCTCACCCAAGGATTAGATAGGTCAGCGTCGGGCAAGACGGTTTCTTCGATCGAGTCGCTATCTGCCTGTATAGGCACAGCCACCTGTCCCGAATCCAAGGCCAGACACTGCGCTACATGCAGACTATCGATATATACGGTCTTCTCTCTTTGTGCCATCACGGGCATCGTCACCAATGCCAACAACAGCAACAAGCATTTTCTAATCATTCTTCTTTTGTTTGCTTTCCAGTATTCGTTTGCGTAGATAATGGATAAACGTAGCCTCGTCAGCAGGCGTAAAGTCGCACATCCTTCCACCGTCATAGGTCACAAGGACATACGATGAAGCCAAAAGCCTACGTGGCATATGCCGCACCTCAGTGATGGTATCAAGCTTGATGCAAGCCTTTGAGAGCTGCCAGCGACCACTATGCTTTACCAGCGACCCTTCATCCGTAAAGATATAATAGGTATGAAGCGCCCTATCAAGACATCTCACCATCACGCATAGCAAGACAAAACCCAAGCCTACCATGGGTAACGATTTGTACCAAAAACAATAAAGGATGGCGAAGGCAAGCAAGAGGATACCCGAGAGCTCACCTATGGTGATGCGATGCTGAAAGGTACGAGCCATAATGCTTGCAAAATTACAAAAAACTTACGTTATATTCGACCATCTGCTAATTAATTATTATTTTTGCATTCGAAAACCGTGGCAATGCTACTCATCTACATTACCACACTATCCAAGTACTGAAGATGACTTACAAATACGACTTTTTGATTATCGGTGCTGGTGTCGCCGGTATGAGTTACGCCCTTAAAGTGGCAAGAGCCCACAAGGGCAAAATCTGTATGATATGCAAAACCGCGCTTGACGAGGCTAACACATCATTCGCACAAGGAGGTGTAGCCTCAGTAACCAACCTGAAGGTGGACGACTTTGACAAGCACATCAAGGACACCATGATTGCGGGCGACTACATCTCTGACCCCGACGCTGTCAAGCAAGTGGTGGAGAACGCACCCGATCAGATCAAGGAACTAGTGAGCTGGGGTACCAACTTTGACAAGCAAGACGATGGTTCATTTGATCTTCACCGCGAGGGCGGCCACTCTGAGTTTCGCATCCTGCACCATGCAGATGACACGGGAGCCGAGATTCAGCGTGCATTGATGGCTGCCGTACGTGCCAATCCTAACATTGATATCAAGGAGAACCACTTTGCTGTGGAGATTATCACCCAGCATCACCTAGGCATTGAGGTGACACGCCGCACACCGGACATCGAATGCTACGGTGCATACGTGCTCAATCCTGACACAGAGAAGGTGGACACCTACCTAAGTAAGGTGACGCTGATGTGTACTGGTGGTTGCGGTGCGGTGTATCAGACCACAACCAACCCCATCATCGCTACCGGTGACGGTGAAGCAATGGTCTATCGTGCTAAGGGAACGGTCAAGGACATGGAGTTTGTACAGTTTCACCCCACCTCACTCTACCACCCTGGAGAGACCCATCCAGCCTTCCTCATCACCGAAGCCATGCGCGGCTATGGCGGCATCCTCAAGCTACCTACAGGCGAGACGTTCATGGAGAAATATGACGAGCGCCTCTCGCTGGCACCACGCGACATCGTGGCACGCGCCATCGATAAGGAGATGAAGATTCATGGTCTCACGCATGTATGCCTAGACGTGACCCACAAGGATCCACAACAGACCAAGCACCACTTCCCCAATATCTATCACAAGTGTCTATCGATAGGCATTGACATCACTAAGGAGATGATTCCCGTGCGTCCAGCAGCCCACTATATGTGTGGCGGTATCAAGGTAGACCTCAACGGTGAGAGTTCGATTCATCGTCTCTATGCCATCGGCGAGTGTTCATGCACCGGACTGCATGGCGGCAACCGCTTGGCTAGCAACTCGCTCATCGAAGCTGTGGTCTACGCCGATGCTGCAGCAAAGCATAGTCTCAGCGTAGCAGACGAATATGCGTTCAACGAACAGGTGCCCGAATGGAACGATGAAGGCACCATGACCAATGAGGAGAAAGTGCTTATCACCCAAAGCGTCAAGGAGGTGGGTGAGATAATGTCCAACTATGTGGGTATCGTGCGTTCGGACCTTCGCCTCAAACGTGCCTGGGATCGCCTCGACTTGCTCTACGAAGAGACCGAAGCGCTCTTTAAGCGTGTCAAGGCCACCCGCGACATCTGCGAGCTACGCAACATGATCAACGTGGGTTATCTCATCACCCGACAAGCCATTGAGCGCAAAGAGAGCCGCGGTCTGCACTTCACCATCGACTATCCTGTACACGCTTACGACAATCAGAAGCAGCAATAAGCCTGTGTGGAAGTCAACAAGAAGAGTTTTTTAACCCATGCGTGGCATCTAAGACACGCCTATAATCATCCTAACATTAATAAATCATGATGACCATCAACCGACACATCTTCGTCGCTGCACTCCTAGGTCTATCCCTACAGACCATGGCACAAGCCACAAAGGACGGCGGCATCAGCACCGCCATGCTGCAGCAAATAGAGAAGAATGGCACAACACCCTCTGATCAGGCGATAGCTAACGCCATTCAGACCAACAGTATCGATAATCTGGCCAAGAACTTCAAGCGCCAAGGAGCGATAGACACCTACTTCAGCGTGGAAACACCGAAGCAGAGCATACATAACCAAAAGAGCAGCGGACGCTGTTGGCTCTTCTCTGGACTCAACATGCTGCGTGCAAAGTTTGCCCGTAAGCACAACGACAGTCTACGCGTAGAGTACTCTCAGGTGTACCTATCATTCTATGATCAGCTGGAGAAAGCCAACCTCATGCTTCAAGGCGTCATCGACTGCGCCAACAAGCCCATCGATGACGAGCGTGTACAGTTCTTCTTCAAGAATCCTATCGGTGATGGTGGCACGTTCTGCGGTGTGGCTGACCTTGCCGAGAAATACGGTTTGGTTCCTATGGAAGCCATGCCCGAGAGCTACTCAGCTGAGAACACCAGCCGGATGGCACGCATCATCAGCTCTAAGCTCAGAGAGTATGGTCTAGAGCTACGCAAGATGGTGGCTGATAAGAAGAACGCCAAAGCCATCAACGGCCGTAAGACCGAGATGCTAGGTACCATCTACCACATCCTCACCCTCTCGCTAGGCACACCGGTGAAGCAGTTTACCTATGCCTTCAAGGACGCTAACGGTCGCGAAGTGGGCAAACCTAAGACCTACACTCCTAAGGAGTTTTATGACGCTACGGTGGGTGCACCGCTCAATGGCACCTTTATCATGGCGATGAACGACCCACGTCGTCCTTACTACAAGACCTTCGAGGTGGAATATGACCGCCACACATACGATGGTCACAACTGGGTGTACCTCAACCTGCCTATGGATGAGATTGCCAAGCTAGCCATTGCTTCCCTCAAGGATAGCACCAAGATGTATTCGAGCTATGACGTAGGCAAGCAGCTAGACCGCTCACGTGGTTATCTTGCGCTAGACAACTACGATTATGGCACGCTCTTTGGCACCACCTTCCCTATGAACAAAGCTGACCGCATCACCACCTTCGATAGTGGCTCAACCCACGCGATGACGCTCACCGCTGTGGATCTAGACGAGCAAGGCAATCCTAAAAAGTGGAAAGTGGAGAACAGTTGGGGTGCCACCAATGGTCAGGCAGGATGTATAATCATGACCAACGACTGGTTTAACGAGTACATGTTCCGCCTCGTAGTGGACAAGAAATATTGCTCTGATGCTATTATCAAAGCCGCAGCGCAAAAGCCTACAATGGTGATGCCTGAAGATCCGCTCTTCCAAGAAGACTTCTAAGCACACCCGCTTATCATCTTCAATCGCCCATACCATTTCCGTCTCGGAACAAGGTATGGGCGATTGTCGTTTATAGAGGACGCTTCGCACAGCACATAGCGTTCAGAATAATCATTTAGAAATCACTTCAATTATTTTTTCTTAGTTCGTTGATGAGGTCTTCCATGATATACTGGTCACTCATCAAGTGCAAACCTGTTTTCGGATTTGTCAGTTGCTGATACACTCGGGTAGAATAAAACAAGTCAAGTGCCCGTTCGGCATTGATGTGCAGGGTCTCAGCTAGCAGCATGATGATACGGCTTTGTTTGCGCCAAAGTACGTTGTCTCTCATAATACCTTAGTCCTCCTTAATAATGGTTGATGAAATAAATGTCAAGTGTTTGTCCACAATATCCTGGTTGAGGATGCAAAGCTGATGGTTCACGGCCTTGTACTTCAACTGTCCCAATGCCTGCTCTGCGGTAATAACTCCGTTTTCATAGTCTTCCACCGTGTCTATGATGTTATCGTTGGCCACGCCACCTTCAACCAGGTCGTATTGGTTCTGTAAGGTTCCACCCTTGCGGCTATCTATCACATACTCCAGCCATGCAAGATCATATCTCTCGAAGGTCTTTACACGATAACCTTCCTCCTTTATTCTTTCCATGTTCAGGGAGAATGTCGAAACAACAGCTCGTGCTCCTTTTTTCTTTCGTTCAGATATCGTCTTTGCCCATGCCTCTGCTTGCTCCTTTAGCATTGTAAGGTAGAAGCCTTGCCCAAAGTCAACCTTGTTTCTGCCCAACTTGACGAGTGGAGATGACACTTCCGTATAGGAGCCATGGTATAATATTGTCATTGTTCTGCCTCCCAATTTAGTAGTGTTTCACTAATGTCCTCTGCCACCCATTGCAGGCTCTGCGTATGCAACTCTTCGTACCGTTTGAACAAACGATTGTGGATAAGCCCTTGCTTCTGCAATCGGTCATGCATGTCCTTGCCTGTGATGCCCAGATTCTTCGCTCCGCTTTCTATTGCCATGACGGCGAAATGTACTCGGCGGTATGTTTCGTTGTCTTGGTTATCATTCATGTTCTTGCTTCTTGTATTTTTATTTATGGTAGTTGTTTGCTACCATTACATCGCAAATTTACGGAAAAGTGCCGATATTCTATTACATCTACCTAAATCTTATGCATTTTTAGCGTAATGATAGTGGTTAATCAGTAGTTTTACAACGTTAGACGAATGTTTGCTTACGGGTACTTTTCTGACATTGACGAAGGTCAAACTTCTTCTATTCAGAGCGAGGAGGTTGGTTGGATGTAAAGTCTTTCGTTTGCCTTGTTTACCAGGAAGGCAGTCTCAAGGCTACGAAAGATACTTTTTTCACATCATCACAAAGCACCGATTGAAATCCGAGACCAATGGCTTTGGCATGAAAATCAATTTATTTTCTTGGAAAAAATAAATTGATTTCTCTAGAAAAATAATTTATTTTTCGTTCCGATAGCTACTCCGTGCCCACACGTTTGTGCCCGTTTGGCGATGCCAAACCATAGCTAACAGGAGGACAAGAAGCCCCAATACATATCGCGGAGCATACCTTCCCATCACCACATAGGTAACAGGGCAATACCTATACACGCCATATCCTATCCCGCTTCCTAGCAGCGCACCCGCCAAGACATCCCCGGGATAATGCACACCAAGGTAGATGCGCGAATAGCCCACGCTTGCTGCCAGGGCATAAAGAACGATAGTAGCCCACCTACGTCGCAAGACGAGCGATACAAAGGTCACGACGCCAAAAGCGTTGGCCGCGTGACTTGACACGAAACCATACATTCCACCGCGATAGTCGCCCACAAAATGAAGCATACCGACGAGTGATGGACAATGAGAGGGGCGCAAACGCTGAAACATAGGTTTGATCACGCTTGCCGAAATCTGATCGCAGAGCACAATGGTAAGCACCATACATAGCACGAGTGCAAGTGCTTTGCCACGAGGATAGGTCTTAAAGAGATGACCGAGGAAAAGCATCGCTGGCACAATCCATATCAGAGGGGAAGACAACACTTGGGATATGGCATCTAGCACGGCGCCGCCATCAAAGTTGAGAAGCAGCAAGAGGTGCTTATCCATGCCGTCAAGGATGTTAATAAGAGTACTTTCCATAAAGCGGGACCTAATGAGTGGGTATTTTGTGAAACGTTTATGCCACAAAAATAACAACCAACTTTGTGGAAAGTTTGGGGATTTTGCCTAATCTGTCTGTTTACGAAAATCTACTATAAAACTATGAATGCCTTCTTCATACTCATACTTTACGCCCCATCCATGATAGGCGCAGATGGCCTTTACGATAGCGAGTCCAAGTCCGTTACCGCTCTTATTCTGCACAGGACGATAGAAGCGGTTGAAGATTTGCGTAGCAGACAAGGCTTGTTCGTCGGACGTGTTAGAGATCTTTAGGCTATGATCATTGAGGCTTATGGTGATGGTACCATCGGCGGTATTGTGTCTCACGGCATTGACAATAAGGTTATTGATCATGCTTTCGAGCAAGACGCTATTGGCATCTACACTCAAGGCTTCGGATGAGTAAGCCCGTTCTATATGTATCTGCCCCGAGATGCTTTCTAGCGAGGGCAGCAACCGGTCAATAAATGCGGCAAGGCGGATATGCTCTTTGGCGTCAAACTGGGCATTGTCTATCTTGGCGAGCAACAGCAAGTTGCGATTCAGGCGCGACAGACGTGATGTCATCTGAAACAGATCTTGTATGATGGCTGCTTGTTCGCTGGTCAGTTGGGGTTGTTGTAAGAGGATTTCGAGCTTGGCTTGGAATATAGCAAGAGGCGTTTGGAGCTCATGCGAGGCATTCTCGGTAAACTCCTTCTGTGCTTGATAGCTACCGATGCTCTTGGTCATCAGCCGTTGGAGCGACTTGTTGAGCATCGCAAACTCCTTTATATCGCTCTCAGGAAGGTCGGGAACCTTTCCTTTCTCAAGCTGAAATGTCTCTATGCTCGAGAGCGTCTGTTCAAAAGGCTTCCACAGTTTCTTAGAGACAAGGCGCATGGTGAACGTCACTCCCACTGCAAGCAACACCGTGATGAGCAGATATTGAAGCATGGTGCCCTTCAGGATATCCTCCTCCAGATCTAAGGCGGGGATGCCGCGTCCCGCTTGTACCGCCTCAATGAGGTCGGCCATGTCCTCGGCATAGTAGTTCTTGGTGAGGTAATAGAACACTGGGGCAGCCAGTGCGAAGAGGAAGATGACGCAGATGACAAACTGGGTCATCGATTTTCTAATCAAGCTTTTCATACGTCAGTCCACTTATATCCCATCCCATACACGTTCTGTATGCAGCTTGTCACGCCAGCATCAGATAGTTTGGCTTTAAGATTCTTGATATGTGTGTAGACAAAATCGAAGTTGTCCATCATGTCAGCAATATCTCCGCTTAGGTGTTCAGCAATCGCGCTCTTGGAGAGAACACGATTATGGTTGCTTATAAAGAATAGCAGCAGGTCATATTCTGACTTTGTAAGCACAATCGTTTGGCCATTGGCTACGACGGTTTTCTCTAGAAGCTGGATCTTGATACCATTGTTTTCCAACACATTATTGGCTCCAAACTCCCTTCGACGTATCACGGCATAGATGCGCATACCCAGTTCGGCAAGGTGAAAGGGCTTGGAGAGATAATCGTCGGCACCAATCTCAAGCCCGAGAATCTTATCGTCAAGCGAGTCACGGGCAGAAACGATGATCACACCGGCTGGGTTGTTTCTGCGTTTGATGTCGCGCAGGATATCCAGCCCACTCCCGCCAGGCAACATAAGGTCGAGCAGCACGCAGTCGTAACCGTAGATGCGCACCTTCATCAAGGCTTCCTCGTAGGTGAAAGCCTGCTCGCAGAGATATTTCTCCGACTTCAGATAACTCACAATGCTGTCGGACAGCTTGCGTTCATCTTCCACTATCAGTATCTTCATAGACCTCGTTGGTTATATATTTGTCCTATGGTGTTCTATTTGCAGAGCATCACAATGCTACCCGCCGTTATCAGAAGGGCACCCAGAATCACGCGTGCGTTGACGGGTTCCTTGAGGAAGAGGAACGAGAGACAGATGGTAATCACCACACTGAGCTTGTCGATGGGTGCCACACGCGACACGTCTCCTAGCTGCAAAGCCTTAAAGTAGAACAGCCATGAAAGCCCCGTAGCTGCACCCGAAAGGATGAGGAACACCCAGGTGTGTGAGGATATGTCCTTGATCTCGCTTGTATGGTTGCCCACCAAAGCGATACCCCATGTGATGAAGAGGATGATTGTGGTGCGGATAGCGGTGGCAAGGTCCGACTGAACGTCTTTCACTCCAATCTTGGCGAAGATTGCCGTCAGTGCGGCAAAGAAGGCTGAAAGCAATGCATAATACTTCCACATAATCTGTCATGTTATAGAACGCAAAGGTACAAAACAATATTGGAGAAATATTGAAGAAGCGCATGAAGTTGCCCATCACACCTATGGATATACGAAAGCGGGCTCAATGGATCGTCTCCGTTTCCATTGAGCCCGCTACTGGGTTGTTCCTCGGGTCAATAATCAAGCGCTATTGACACGTAGCTATTGCAACTTGTGTCAATATAGATTGTGCTCTAATGACATAGAGGAATCATAGGTGCTTGCTTGTCTTATTTCACAATCTTGGTGGTCTTACCGCCATTGGTTGCCTTCAAGATGTTGACACCATGTACAGCGTGCTGCATAGCCTGGCTAGCATTGTCAAATTCGCCAACCAAGATGCCGTTAGCCGTATAGAGCTTCACCTTTCCATCAAGGTTGTGCATGGTGGCAATGCCTGTCACTACGGTTGAGAGCTTCAGACCATAGAGGTTATAGGTCAGTGTGGCATTGTCCGTTACACAGTTGGTAGGACCTTCCACCTTCACGATGAAATAGTGAGGAGCAGTCTCTAGGCAGTCGAGTGTAGCCGTAGCTGTGGCTTTATCACCAGTCACATCAGTACCTGTAGCAAGCAAGGTGCTATTGGTTCCCAAGGTATCAGCATCTGCAATGTAGAGCAAAGTCTTCATCTGAGCAAGTGCTTCATCGGTGAGATTGGTTGCATCCTCAGCCTTCATGCTATACTCAAGCGTAGCATTGAGCGTTGTACCTTCAGTGAGGGTGAATGCTGGTGAGACGATAACACCTGGCAGTTCCTTTGAAGGATTACCAGCATTGAAGATGGTCTGTGTTGCGGTAAGAGCTTCTTCAGTGCTATTTTCCTCCCATTGTACAAACTGTGTAGATGGGTCATAGAAGTAGAAATCGGCAAAATCGGTTTCATACGAATCCAATACAGGAGCGGTCTTGCTGGCATCATATACCTCGATATTGTCTATATAGAGTACACCATAAGCCGTTGTTGAGGTACACTTCACACCGATATAGTACTTACCATCCTCAGGAACGGTAAATGTTTGTTCCACGCGCTTATAACGTTTGTCGTAAGCCAACACATCCTCAGGACTGGTATAGAGCGTCTGTGTCATTGCCTCAGCTGTAGGCTCGGTACCTAGATAGAAAGCAAAGTTTTGTGGATAGAGACTCTGTGTCTTACCATTGAGGTAGGTGCGATAGAAGAACGAGAGGTCATAAGTGCCAGCAGGGATCTCGATGCAACCTGAGAATGCCCAGTCGCCATCAGCGTTTTCGGCTTTCTTATGGTGTGAGATAGCACCTGTTCCGTTGTAAGCTGCGCTAGAAGAGCTATATGTTCCGGTCTGCCATGTGCCTTCAAGGCTCCACTGTGCTTGCTCTTCCTCTGAGTCAAAGTTGGCTGTGTAAGGCAGCGTTGCATTGGCATAGCTATTGAATGAAGGCAAGGTCAGCATGTTGTTGCTAAGCTCATCCTCATCAGAGGTGGACACTGCTACCGTTGATGCGTAACATCCTGCTGCGCTAACATCCACATCATCGAAGGTGTAAGATACGGTATCGCCTGGTAGGATCTCTTGGTCGTATGTGCCATTGACATCGTCTAGAGCTGTTCCGTCTACCGTGGTGGAGAGCAAGAGCTTCGCTTTGGCAATGGTCTTAGAGCCGTGGTTGGCTATCTTCACGGTCACTTGGTTCACTGTATTGTTGTATCCGCTCTTGGCAGTCTGCTCTGCTGACACTACAGCGAGGTCGGTATTTTCACCCAAGAACACCTTATCTAGCACCACATCGTGACCCGTACCTGTGTTAAGGAACGCTATCTGGTAACGTCCTGCGGCAGGCAACTGCACGAGCAAGTAGCCCTGACGATAATTGCCTTGGTTCTCATCAGTGATCTGGTTGGTGCAAGTGGCAACGAGAGTATCGGCGTTAAGATCTCTCACACTGGCTGTAAGATAGGTCACATCAGTAGCTTCGGTAGCCTTCATACGGGTTGTGTAATAGTAAGAAAGGCTCACTGTGCTTGGTTCGGTCACTGCGATCTCGGGCGAACAGAGCACTGCATTGTGTTCAGCACCAGCTACGCTAGACATGTAAGCAGCGTTCTCACCATCCATTGCCCAGTTGACATTGCCCACTTTGGCTGTGCCAATGGTCCAGCAGAGAGCATTGTCGCTTAGGTTCTGTGCAGTCCAGCACTTGTTATCCTCCTCCGATTCGAAGCCATAGCTATAAGGCAGCGTTGCTCTGTCATACGCATAGACGTTAACGGTGGTGGTATCGTTAGACAGGTCGGCATCATCTTCAAGGTCAGTGTATACCTTTACCACATGATCGCCGGCGGTTAGGTTCACGCCATGTACGGTTTCTGAATCGTCTTGCTGGCCCATGGTCCATTCAACGGTGGCTCCGGCTTCGATGCTTGGAATCACGTCTGCATCCACCTCTGCACCATCCACGCTGACCTTAACGGGCACATTGTCCACTGCTAGCTCACCATTGTTCTTCACCTTGATAGACAAAGGATGTGCTTCGCCGGCTGTTAGAGCCGATGCTAGGTCTACGCTTGACACCTGAACGTCGCTTGGAACAGCCTTGCTGATAGCCAATGAGTTGACCACAAATGGTCCAACATAAGTGGCGTCGGGCTTCAGTCCAAGTTTGTACTTGCCATTAGCAGCCACCTTTAGGCTCACTTTACCATCCACAGCGTCCGTGCTTGCAGGCAGAGTGACGTCCGTTGAGGTAGCCTCGCCAGTAGCATAATCGGTCAAAACGAGCGTCAGTGGCACGTCAGTACCCGAAGTATAGTTGAACACAAGGTTCACTTTGCCTTCCTCTAGCTCAAACCATTGACCTTCAAGGACGCTTTCCTTGGCGCAGAGCTTGTAGGTCCAAGTGAGCTTTTCGCCCGTTGCGTCAGGCATAGACCACCATCCCGTGTAGTTGCGGCCGGATCTCTTATGGTATGTATAAGTCCATCCGGTGGTGCAATTGTCCGAGTTCATCTCATAGGGTAAGGCGAAAACATTATCTATCTTGACCGTCACGTCAAGCGTATCGTTTTCGTGCACACCATCATTCTCAGCTGTAACCCACACCTTCAGCGCATTGTCAGCACCAGCAACAAGAGCTGCGGGTGTCTGGAAGGTGTAAGTCAGCGTGTCACCTGTGGCACAAGTCATGTCTGACAATGTCTCAGTCACAGGCTCACCGCCATTGACGCTATAAGAAGCGGTGGTGGCGCTATTAGGCATTGCGGCATTGGTAAACTTGAAAGAAACCTGTTGTGAGGTTTCAGGACCTGCTACGGGAGAGAGCAAATCAGTCACAACGAGGTCCGATTCGCTACCATTTCCCACCTTCACATCGTCTATCCAAGTGCGGTTTTTCAGGTACGCTGACCCGGTCGTTCCATTGCCGTAGTCGCGGAAAGCGATATATATGGTCTTGCCAGCAAACTGCTCTAAGCTATACGCGCGTTTGCGCCAGTTGGTCTCTCCGAATGGTATGAAGTCGCAAAGCGTCTCGGTAAAGTCGGCAGTATCAGTACCGGTGGTAGACACAAGCACTGCAAACCTACTGCGATCGGCCTCCGTTGCCACTGCGTCATTGTACACAGGAGCATACGCTAACATAAACGAGAGCACATCGCCCGACTGCACTGTGACTGCAGGAGAGATGAGCCAAGAGTCTGGTTGCACACCAGCGTTGGTGTTTTTGCCCGACGATGTCATCATGGCATAGGTTCCGCCATGTGTGTAACCGCTTCTATACTTAAGCGGATCGGACGTATAAGTAACCTGTTCCCACTTGAACGCATTGCTTGCATCATCGCTTGACACACGCATTGTCCACCCCTCGGGAGGAACATCTGAGCCTTCAAAGCCCTCATTAAGCGTAGGACTTTGGGCTTGAACCGACAGCGTCGCACAACAGAGCGACACTAACGGGAGTAACCATTTGTTCATAAGCAATCTCTTAGTTGTTAATATATCTATGTATCTGTATGTATTACTCTGTGTTTGGGTACGTATTACTTGGTACGAACCATCTTCTTGCCATTCGTAATCACTACGCCGCGATAGCTAGAGGAAGCCAAACGACCATCAAGCATGTACACCTTAGCATCTGTAGCCTGTGTTGCGGTGATGTCTCCGATATGGGTCAACTCGCCTTCTCCAATGGCAACAATCTGACTGAAGCGTCCCCAGTCGTCCTGTGCGTTATACGCCTCGACGAGCGTAGCAGGCACATGGAGGGTAGCTTGAGCACAAGCGGCATCAAGAAAGCTTTCGCCTCCGCTGACCATAGAGGGTGCAGTGAGGTACACATCCTTCAGTTGTGGTGCCGTGGTGGTGTTCTTGTAACGAGCGAAACAATCGGCGCCGATGCTGGTAACACCACTACCTACAACGATGCGCTTCAGATTCATATCGTTATAGAAGCATCTATCGGGTAGCGCGGTGACCCCATCGGGTATGGTTATCTGCTCAAGGGAGGGACATTGAGCGAAAGCTGACGCTTCCACGACCTCCAGACTAGTAGGTAGGTCGATTGTTTTGATAGCGGTGTTGCCTTGCAATGCGCATTCGCAGATGGCGGTAAGACCTTCGGGCAACGTCACTTTGGTAAGCCTAGTGGTAAGCGCAAGCGCATAAGAAGAGAGCTGGGTGATACCCTCTGGCAACGCTATCTCCTCAATGGCAGTGCCCATCAATGCCGCTTTGCCAAGCCAAGTAAGTGCCTTAGGCATATTAATCTGGTTCAGCGAAGAGCAGTTGGAAAAACCATAATCGCCTATCGTCTCCACTGTCTCGGGCAGAGTGACCTCTGAAAGCGACGTACAACCATAGAAAGCACCGTTAGGAATAGTAGCCAAACCATCAGGAAGCTCCACCGACCCAAGGTTGCTGCAACCCGAAAACGTATACTGTCCAAGGTCCGTCACGGTAGCGGGGATGCTCACCGCGTACAGATCGGTACACTGAAAGAACGCTTGATTGTGCAGCGCAGTGACCGTATAGGTCTTGCCTTCATTGGTTACACGAGCCGGAATGGTCACATCGCCCACATAAGCACCATTGTTATAGACCACTTCCGCTGTCATTTCGTCCTCAGAAAGGATACCATAACTGATGCCATCCACCTCAAAATCGGTTCCTGCAACAGCAAAAAGGCTCATCGAAAGAGCCAACATGAGAAAAAGAAACTTTTTCATTACCTTTTTATTAATACGTATTATGTTTGTTGTCTATCGTGCGTTTATCCTGTGGTAGAAAAGATTTACCTAATACATTCCTATCTATCAACAGTCTTAAAAGATGTCGTACAAATAACTCGCGACACCCTATCATACCTTTTAATCTATTCTATTAATATGTGCAAAAGTAACAAATTCAAACTTATCATCCAAACAATTGGTCTCATAATGTACTATATTACCGACAAAACCATCAATATAGGATATTTTAAGAGACCCATCGATGCTGAATTGGAATAATTGTTTCATCACCAAATCAATGCTATGACAGAAAAGGCTGAATCCCCACGATTAAGGATTCAGCCTTCTTTAGATTATCTAATCTTCAGTTTAGATCACTTCACGGTCACCTTTCGTCCATTGATGATATAGATACCTTGGTGCAAACGCTTCACGTTGGTGAGGTCTTTGCCCACGAGTTTACCATCAAGGGTGTAGACATCAAAGGGTTGTCCCTTGGTCAATGCTTCGATATCCTCGATAGATGTAGGTACGAATGTGGCGATAACAGGTACCGACTCGCCATCTGTATATACGGCAGATACGGCGTATGTGCTGTTCTCCCCTTGTCCACCAGCATCTGTATACTTCAGTGTGGTAGCATCAACGGTAGCAATCACCTTACCATCGCGATAGATATTATATCCAGTGAGCGTTCCTGCTCCTGCCACGAAGGTCACGTCATCAATGCCAAGCATATATCCGCCTTCCTCTGTAACGTGATGGATGGCAAAATGCGTAGCGCCTTCAGGCACATCGAATGACACCTCAGTCCAGTTGCCACTCTCTATGGTCACGGTCTTCACGAGGGTGAAGTCGTCAGGATTGGTACCCGTAGTAGAATAGAGCAGTTGGATAGTCTCAGGATAACTGTTCTCTGAATCAGCTTGATTGAGGGCGAAGAAACTAATGGTCTGCTCCTCTCCCGACAATGAAGGACTAACGAGCCAGTTGTCAGCATCAGCGAAGTTTTCATTCAGCACACTATATACAGCGATAGCATACTTGTCACCTGAGTGTGGCGTAAGCTCTGGATTGGTCTCCAAGAGATCGCTTGACACCGCGTTAGGCTCAAAGATTTCGAAGGCGAAAGGTTCACCTTGATGACCATAATCGTATTCGTTGAACAACAGACCACACTGTCCCATATCTGCGTCTATGGTGGTCCAACCGCCAAATCCATCCGTGCTCCAAGTGTCATAGCTGTCAAATCCATCCGTGATCTGGCTGGTTTCTACGGTAGGAGCTTTCCAATCGATATCCACTGCGCCTGTTGTGTTAACGGCAGCAGTAACCACTGCGGGTGCAGGTTTGGTAGAACTGATTAGGCTCACAGAAGCCGTTGCCTTGTTGTTGTCCTGGTTCAAGTCTTGAGCATAAACCACCTCAACGGTGAGATCAGCCACGGAAGCCTCTTTGAAGATGCTTGCGGTATAGTCGAAATCGAAGCTAGCCGAAGCCATTGGTGCAAGCGCTTCTGTGACTTCCTTGGTTTCCACCACCTCGTTACCATCGAGCAGACGCACGCTATAGCTTGTTGCGGTGTTCTCACCATAGTTGGTCACCTTGGCACTGACCTTACCTACCTGTCCCTTCTTGAGCGATTCGGGAGCGGTCATCGTCACAGCGAGATCGTTGGCAAGGACATCACGCACCTGGATATTGTCAATAAAGAGGTATCCAGAGCCTTCACCCAAGAAGCGAACGATGATGTATGGCTCATTCTTATAAGCGTTCAGATCCACTGTTTCGGTCTGCCATGCACTTGATTCTTCTGATTCAGCAAAGCTAATCGTATTCAGATTATCCACCTCGCCATTGCTCTTCTGCACCTGTACGGTGATGGTGCCATGAGCGTAAGCGTCTGAACGAGTGCTGAAATAGAGTTTAAGGTTAGATGCGCCAGCAGGTGCTATCTTACCAGTAGCCATATACGACTCGTCACCGCAGCCATCAAAGATTGCTGCACCGGGCTCGCCTTCAGCCGAAGGCACGTCGCTATTGACATACCAAGAGGACGAACCATTGACGTTTATCCACCATAAGCCATAGTTGGCTGTACCATTATCAAATGGCTCGGCAAACGGAATAGGATAAGCTTCACCCACCACGATGGTGCTAGCGGTGCCAAATGCGCCATAGCCCTTTGCGTTTTGAGGTTGTACATAGACATCGAGCATCTTCTGTTCACCCTCATTGGTGTTGGTGGTGATGGTGGTATGATCTACGCCACATACGCTGTCAAGGTGGTTACCATACTCGTATCCGAAGAAATCATCATAGTAGAGATAATCATAAAGGTTGTAAGACATCTTGGCTGGATCCACGTATCCACCATTCTTACCTTCTGTCACAGCCTGCCATGACACACTGATTGATGTACCATTGTCCACCACCTTGATGCTCTTGCTATCCACTGCGCCTGGTAGGTCACATCCCACGAAGGCTTGCTGAACGCTTGAAGCACGTCCGTTACCATTCTCGTTGTATGCCACTACCTTGTATCCGTATGTACCATCAGTGCTTACCTTACTTTGGAAAGTAACGTTTCCACCTGGTGTGAGACCACTGAACAATGTAGATACAACCGTGTCATTGCGTAGCAACTCAACCTTAGTGATATTGGTCAGCGCATCACCCGCGATGGTCTTGGTAGGTAGCGTGCAGCTCACCTTGGCATTAAGAGCACCATTGGCACCCGGAGTGACCTTGAGTTGGCTTACCGAATCGGGTGCAGCGAGGCTTGCGCCTTCACTCACTGTCAGTCGGAATAGCAACAGATTGAACATATCTGGGTCACTAAGAGCATGGAAAGCAACCTTGATATCTTGGTCGTGTGTAGGAATAATGGTGGCGGTATACTCCTTCTTCTCCGTCAGATCGGTAGTAGGAAGAAGCGTTTCCGTGTATGCGGTAGGATCGTCTCCTTCGCCACATTTCACCTCAAGGCGCTCTGCATATTGCTCTATGGTGTTAGAAGCGACAAAGGAAATGGTGTATTCCTTGCCTGCTTTGACCTTCAGAGGAGGCGAGAGCAACCAGTCATCACCACTGTTCATACCATTATATACATAGTAAGCACAATGCTGATCGGGGTGATAGCCCCATGTGCTGCCGTCGTTGTTGGCATCGATGATGGTGAGAAGGTCAAGTGACGACTCATCTTCAAACTTGTTATCATAAGGCGGTGTGAGCGCAGGGCCTATCACCACCTTATTACTTGTGGCTTCACCGCTCTGCATGTCTCCGTTCACGGCTGTCACACCATAGGTGTAAGGTGTGAGCACGTCAGCGGTAATGGTCTCGTCAAACGATGTCGTGGTGAGACCAGTGGCCACCTTCACGCCATCAGGATAGCGTGTCACGTCATAGGTAAGGTCACCCCAGTAGCCCTCACCAAATCCTTCTGTTGGTGCCGTCCATGTGAGATGTACCTCTCCTGTACTGCTATTGGCGGTTGCGGTAAGGTCATTTACGGCAAAAGGCTCATCATAACCCACATACTGACTGGTCTTAGTGAGCGGACTGCTACCCACCGCATTCGATGTCACCACAGCGAAAGAGTGTGTTCCACTGGCGTTCAGCGTCACCTGTTGCGACACCTGCGCACCTGCCGTAGTGTTACCCGTAGCCACTGTCTCGTCGTCCACGGTGATGGTATAAGATAGCGCACCGGTCAGCGCGTCACCAGCGAAGGTAGTGCTAGGAGCGGTGAAACTCACCGTACCCGTAAGCGAAGCACCTTCAAACGAGAGATCTATAGCATCCACTGCTGCGGGTGCATCGTCCTCAGCCAATGGTTTCGGAATCACTAAGCCATAGATCTGCTCCTGTCCAGGGAACGTAGCTACCTCTTGTGCCTTTCCGCTGGTCAGATCCACGGTATAGAGAGCCGAGTAATTGGTACCTGTAATGGCAGCCCAATAGAAGATATCACTCTTGTAATCGATCTCTCCGCTCTGTCCGAACACCTCGTTCGAACTGCTCACTAGCTGCAGTCCGGTAGCACCGATGCGTGTCTCTTGACCTGTGGTGGGGTCAATCTTGTAAAGGTTGCCATCACCAGACACACCATAAAGGACATGATCACTGGTGATACCTAGAGCCAAATACCACTGTGACAACGTACTTATCGTGGTACGCGTCATGGTGTTATAGTCGATCACACCTAGCTCATAGCCCGTAGCGGTAGCGTTGTAAAACTCGCCGTAGACCGTTCCATCATCTGCCGTAGCGGTCTCGGTAGCTATGAGCGACAGATCATCAAGAGGGTCAACAGAGAGCAGTTCGCCAGTCTCAGCATCAAAACTGCAATGTGTGATATACACATCATCCCCATTGGCGAACCAGTTTACCTCATGATACACACCATTGACGAGTGCTGCACCACCATTGGCTGCCAAATCATCATTAAACCATAGCGCCGTAGGATCGATCTCGCTGCTTGCCGTGAAACTATAAAGTCCACGTTTCAGGTCGTCCCATAGCTCCGAATAGACCACGTTACCCCAAAGTTCACGTCCTGTGGGAGTTTGGAGCAAAGGCACCTTGGTTTTAGCTTGAGCCGGATTGGCGTGCACTGTGTTGGCACGTTGAAGCACACTTTGCTGCTCCGTGGCACCCCACACCTTGTTTTTCACCGCACATAGAGCGGGATACTGTTTCTCAAAAGCACGATACCTTGCCACACGTTGGAAAGGTTTCAGCTTCTCCTTGGTCACATGCTTGGCTGTGACACTGGGTATGCTCAGACCATGCTGCACCGGTCCGGCTTGTACAGCACAAGCGGACAGCATCGTCAGACATACACATAGAATGTTCTTTCGTTTCATAATCAGTACTAGTTTGATCTATCTGTCTAATTTATATTATGCCTTAATACATGCTAATACATTTGCGTTTATCAGGTATAGATTTTCTTATGCAAATATAAGCAAAATCTATCTTTGGTCGAAACTATTCGTTCAAATATCTATCATATTGTCAAGCAAAACCTGAATATTGCATAATTATGTCGTAGATTATCATCTTTTAAGCATTATTGTGTTACGTTTAGCATTGCCTCTACGTTGCGATAAGATTGCGTTTGGGATTATTGCCATCCGGTAAAATAACTATCTTTGCTCATATTCATACATTTCTATCAATACAAAACAAAGATAAACAAAAGGGCCGATACCTCGTGAGAAGTGTCAGCCCTAATTTGGGGTGCTTGCTAAAGTTTTACCAAACAGCAATATCGTCTGTTCTAACAGTCTTGTAACGAAATATCAAACTTGATGCTTTGGCGGCGTTTCAGCACTATCACGTCCCTTGTGTCAGTATTCTCGATGGTGAAACGCTTGCTGTTCAATGTCCAGTCACGCAGCAAGTCCCACCCGTTGGCGAAACCACCGTCCGGATAGATGCTTAGGCGTTTCCCACCACATTCCATGATGAGCACACGCCAATGTGGAAGTTTGTTGTACGGTTTTGATTGTATGGGGACAAGTTGACCGTTCACATCGTAATCGTTGTCCATATCATTCAACCATCCTTCCGTCAAGTCAGACAGAAGAGTGTCACGCTGGTCATTGTTTTGGAGATTGGCCGTAACGGTTCCTCTGTAGTTCGAATCTTGATACACTTCCATTAAGAATTCCAATGTAAAGTCTTTGCCTATTTCCTTCACAAAGCCGCCAATGGTCTGGAGCGTCAGCACCATTCCCATGACGCTCTTCAGATGTTCGTCTTGATAACTGATAGTCAATGGGGCATCCTGTTGTTGGCAATGGTTGATAAACTTATCTATAATGCCATCGGACGATTTTCTTAATACAGAGAACAAGGCTTTGGTCTTGATTTGTTCCGTATCGGCACCATCCAGTATGACAATCTTTGTATTGGGCTTATAGGCACAGTCCACGGGTGTAGTACCATTGCAGATATTATCCACACGGGCACAATAGAGCGTTTGGTTACTCCAAGCGTCATTCAGGTTAGCATTCTCTGCATTGTTGGTGAAGTAGAGCGTCTTACCGATGTAGGCTATCGGATAAACTGATTTACCAAATGTCTTCATAGGCATTTCCACCACAGCTTTTGCCCAGCCATCCTTTACAGAACGCAAGGTGTTGATGCAAGGCTCAGGTATATCCTTGTCGTTGTTACGCAAGACGCAAAGTGTTGTCTTCTTGTCCTTAATACCCAATTTATTGAAGAAATGGGTTCTCCAACCATGATCACCTTCATAGTTCCATTTCTCAAAGTCGTCTTGAGTGAAGAATATGGTTTCCTGCACTTCGCTAGCGTATGCCTCTGCCATGCTGACGTTGCTGGTTTCTGATGCTTCAGCAGAAACGGACGCCACCTCCTCCGGCAATACACCACGGGCTTCCTCCTCTTCCTTTATCCAGTCCAAGGCAGCATCGATGTCTATCTGGTCGATATAACGAAGGGTAAATTTGTTGAGCAGGAAATCCTTGGAGTTTCTTCTCTTTGCTTCGAGGAGCATCGTCTTTGCCGCATTGATAACGTCCTTCATTAACGGGAGGTTTGCCAACTGGTTAGAATATCCAGCTCCGCCCTGATTGGTATCGAAGAGACAGAGGTGTCCGTTGGGCATCACGGCAAAGTCTACAGCACCACGTTCCTTTCCCAATGTATCAAGCAGGGCTTGCGTAAGGACAATACCCAAGGTAAACAACAGATTGTCTTCCACTCTGTTGTTCATCCATTTCTTCTGTCCTTTGTGACGTATCCTTATCTCCGAGAAGTCGGTCTGTATCAGTCCGCCGATGATGATGTTGCGACGAATGGCCGTACTATCGTGCGAACCGACACAATATTTACGTGCATCCTTTCCTGCCACGGCAAAATGATAAAGTGGTTTATCTGGATCTTCCGGATTTTTCTTCTTGTGAACACGTGTATTCATGTCGTATGGTAAACTGCCAAGCGTGTCGTCGGGGTCTGCCACGTCATTTTCCAAAACCGTTCGTCCACATTTTGCGCACATGCAATATCCATAGCCAGTACCCTCGTTGTAATAGAGAATTTGGGCATAGCCTGAGTCACGATTGCTTCTTACGGAGAACAGGTGAGGCTCTGTCACGAGGTCAGACCAATCGGTAGCACCTATCAGTTGTGCGTTGACGTGGGTGTATCTATTGTTGTCTATCACTCGGCTTTTGTCCTCGTTCATGTCTGGCACGAACCCTACGGGTTGCACCAATTCCAATCCGACCTTTCCATTGACACTCCATCGCTGCTTGTTGTCTAGCGACGAGCCGTTGTCAATGACGCATTTCTCGGAGTTCCTATATATTTGCTTGAACGAACGTGCGCCCTGATACATATTGGCAAACTGTAGACCTCTCACCACATATACCACTCCGTCTACCACGACGCTGTTGCCGGGAGCATATTGTGCGATGGCCTCACGCAAGCTGTATGAGGGGTTAGATGAAGCCGTGGTGCGATAGGCTGTGGACGAGCCAAGGCTGTTCAAGTCAAGCGACAATACATCCACTGGCATGTTTGCATTGGGCGTGAATCGGTGGGTGGCCCAGAAGTTGAGCAACCGTTCGAGTAGCACCTCGTAATATTGCATCTTCAGCAACATACGGAACTTATTATTGGTAGCATCCTTGAAAGCGAATTTCAGGTCTTCCAACTTCGCGTTCAACTCCGTATAGCAACGCTTATTGTCTTTCAGTGCATTATCCACCACTTCTGTCACCATACTGTCATACACTGTTCCTCGCAACAATTGCTCCAAACCTTTCCTTATGTCGTCGTCGAGAGCATTCATACACTTTTGGTTGAATACATCATACATGGTTCCAGCCTGATTGCCCAACTTAATGTTTGGGGAACATTCCTCATTGTCCTCGGGCTTCACTACAACAGCATGGTTGCCTTCTTTTCTTCCGATGAAGTTGGAATAATAGTTGTAGACTGCTTGTGTCAACCGTCCTCCACAGTCACCGTCCTTGAACACGCCAAAAGAACGGATAAGGTAAGAGTTGACATGCCGTTGTACCACCTGCGGACTCATCAGGTCGACCATAGGCACGCATACGGGTCGGCTGATGATGGAAGGAATGGGATGAAACAAGGTTCTCAACCCTATGGCATCACTTCCGCATAGTGTGATACAAGCACTTTTCACCTTATTGTTTCGGCCGCTTCTACCTGCACGCTGCTTATAGTTGGATGGCATAGGAGGCACGCTGGTAAGCATCACCACCTCTAAGTTGCCCAAGTCCACGCCCATTTCCATAGTGGTAGAGCAAGCAAGGATATTGATGGTATGTTCCTTGAAATCGGTCTGTAAAGTACGCGAAACGTCCTTGTCCACCTGCGCCGTGTGTTCTGCTTGTATAAAGAGGTTGGGCTTGGCATATATGTCGGTCAGGCGATTGGCAAACACACCGTTCTCTCCCCATAGTTGGTTGTTCCAAAGAATCTGTCTGTTATCCTTCGCCCAAAGCCTCACTTCTTCTTTCGACATGGCTTGCGTGGTAGGGAATGCAAGCCATCGCTCATGCCATTCTTCTTGGAGCAAGCATACCCTGTTGCCGCCAAGATAGGGTGCGAAATTCTTGAAGTGGTTCTCTATAGGTCGCAGACATACCGTGTGTTGTTTTGTCGCATCTGTATTTGTATCACATAGATACACATCCTCGTAGAGCTTGAAGCACAAGTTTTTCAAGTTCATACGATAAGGAGGATTTCCATCCTTCTGTTTGTCTGTAACGAAGCACTGATCATCCTTGTCCCAGGATTGTGACAACTGCAGCAACTCGCCACCCTCACGGGTAATATCTTCCCATAGGGCTTTCATCAGGTTGCTAATCAAGCCGAAATTCTCACGATAGGCTTCCGAGGCATTGCCACCCTGGTCTTGTTTCAGCAGTTCGCAGATGAAACGCACAGTACGTGCATTAGACATCTTCTTCGGATCAAGAACTGGTTCCTTCACTGGACGGCGACGAGGTTTCTCCGTAGCAAAACGCTCACAGGCAAAGATGTCTATCGGATTGGTGTCGGCAATCTTCAGATACAAAGACTGGTTGGATCGCACCGTATAGTCCATGAATATCTGTATGAGATGGTGCCAATCCTCCTTGCTTATCTTGTTTTCCTCGTTGTGAATGTTCTCATTGAAACGTTCCACAGCCACGGGCAACTCGATGCGTTCAATCTGCGGATAGCAGGTGCAGAAGAGTCCTAAGGTTTCCGGGGCTGCTGCTGATACAGGACGTGAAGACAGGTACATCACCATGATAGACTGGATGTATTTGTCCATCACGTCATTGCGTATGTTACCATTCACATCTAGTTCTTCGCTATCGCTGCTTCGCTTCACAAACTGTGCGCAGAACACCTTGCTAAGCCTGTCGTTCTTCAACAGATTTGCCACTTCCATCCATGTGAGACACGACTTCTTGGATGCTTGCAGCTTTTGGATTTTCCCAGCTATTTCTGTCAACTTCGCAACGTCTGTCACATACTTTGGCAACTCGGCTTGTAGCTTGGCTATCTCTGCATCCACGGTCCTTTGATTTTCCGCCTTGCGGCAAAGTTCATGGAAAATACAGCTATACACCCAGTCGCGTTCCTGCTCCAGGTTCTGCTTCATAGTAGCCTTTGCCGCCATCTGTCGGCTATCTGCAAAGCTGAGGTATTGCTGACCATCGTGCAAGACAATCTTGTCTGCTTCTGTAGAAGATACTTTGTCGAGATTGTCAAGTACCGACGGAGCCAACAGTCGGGAAATGAACTCGGACGATGTCCTAAACTTCATCAGATAGGCACTGTCTGCCATTTCCTCCATATCCTTGCCCAGATCCTCGTCGCTGTTTCTGCGTTTCGTCAGTTTGCTGTTGCAGTGTGGGCAGCGGCACTTGGTATTCACCACCAGATGCCAACCTACTGACGAAAAGGTTATTGCGTTGAAAGACAACAGTTTGCCATCCACTACCTCCATAGACACGTTGTTGTCTCCATTCTCATTGTCTTTGTCCGAGAGTCCGATGATGGCAAGTGGTTGCCGTTGTTCCTCATCACCTTCTTCCGCAAGGTCAAACATATCACTGTCCTCACGCTCCACAGCCTTGTATTTGCCAAAGTCATCCCCTGGCTGATTATTGATTTGTGCCAATGCCACATACTCACCGCAGTGTTTGCAGCGGCTCAGTTCCAGCAAGGGGTCGTTCTTCTCGTCCTCCTTGGCATTGTTCATGGTGTAGAGTTTGAATGCACCGTCCTCATGTTCGGTCAAGCGGACATAGAGTCCATTGTTGGGCACACGATAGAAGTAATGCACCTTCGCCTTGAGCTGTGGCATTCCGTCCTTCATAGGTACACGGTCGCAAAGTTCATCGAGCAAGGTGAGTTTCTCCTCGATGGACTTTCCTTCTGTTATCATTTCGTTCAGCGGGACGTACTCTCTGTCAAAGAGCATCTGCCACTTTACACCGTCTTTATTGGCAGGTATGCAGTCCTCACCTATACGCTTGCCGCCCACCACGCACACTTGGTCGGGACGCAAGCCAGTGATTCCGCTGATAAACTTCTGTAACTGTCGTTTTTCTTCTTCGGGGTTTGCTCCGTTGCCAAAAGTGGCTGAAGAAGTGGCAAAGCGCACTTGGTTTGCCGATACACCGAAGGCAAGCAACACACGGCGCAGCAGCATCGCCAGTTCGGCGGCACCTGCTCCTGTGTAGGTGTGTGTCTCGTCTATCGCCACCCATCTCAGACTCTTCAGCTCGGGGTTGGTCAGCACGGCATCCTTGGCACGCAGCAGGATATATTCCAGCATCGTGGGGTTGGTGAGCAAGATGTTAGGCGGGTTCTTTCTTACTTGTTCACGGGTGTAAAGGAGATGCTTGAACTTATAGTCATTTGTCTTCTCGTCCCATCCGCGTATCTGCATGATGCGCTTTCTTATATGCTGGGCGTTAGCGGTATAGTCGTCTGCTGCAGGTTCATGCTCAGGCAGGTCGCCATTAAACACGGTATAGGTCAGGTCAGTTCCGTCCAAGAGTTCTTCCAATCGCTGCTTCTGGTCTTCCATCAGGGCATTGAGTGGATAGAGGAAGAGTGCCTGTACCTGGTCTTGTTTTCGGTTGTCCAGCAAGTCCTTTACCAGTGGCATCATGAAACACTCGGTCTTTCCCGAACCTGTGCCTGTTGTCACACATACCGACTTGGGCAATTCGTCGGCAGTCTTTTCTGTCAACAGGGCTTTCCAGCACAAGTACTGGTGCTCGTAGGGCGCATATTTGTCGCTTTTCCACAAACCGCCCACCAAGGCTTTTGCCTCTTCTGCCGTCACCGAGTGTACTGCCTCATACGAGTTCATGCACTGCACTACCGGCTGGGCATCCTCTGGTGCAAACACCTGCTTGATTTCCTCCTTTAGTTTCTTAGCATATTCTGCCTGACTCGCATTGCCTGTCTCGCCACACCACATGGCTGTCAATGCGCGTTCTACACTTTCGTGATTATCGTGATAAAGTTTTGCAAACTTCATATCTATGTCGTATTATGGGTTGATGTCTAATTTTCCGGTCTCCAACTGAAACTCGTCAGCCAACCGAAGCAGTCCTCTGCGGTAGTTCTCTGGCAACGAGTTGCCATATCGTTCTTTCAGTTGCGCTATGAGTTTCTGGTTGGTTTCACCTTTTTGTGCCATCAGCCGGACGGGATAAAAGCTAGAAAAGTAGGTTTTGTATTTTACCGCCGTCTCAAAGCATTTCAGTTCTGTATCCTTGATTTTCTTTCCTTTGAACTTATCGGGGCGTCCCGGGTCGGTATAGAAGAACGTGAAGTCTGCATCGGGCTTGTTGGCATCCATGAAAATCACATCGCCCTTCTTCTTCACGTAGCCGTCAACGAACACAAAGGGCTGCGGTTCTTCATCTTGATAGATGTTCATCTTCAGCAAGGGCAACGCTTGCCTTGGCTTGTCTCCGTTCTTCGAGAGGCATATTCGCAACCATTGCGGAGCGTTAGCGTCCAATAGCGTTGCCTCCCAACAGGTGCGCTTGTCTAAATTGTACATTGTCTGATTATCGGTAGACTTGTCGAAGATACCAAAGGGTGATGTCATATTGCTGCAGTCGTACAGCCGGTAACCTTGCCTGCTGAAATCGGCTATGCGTATGCGGTCTTTATAAATCCACGGCAAAGCAAACTCCTCATGGTCCTCCACATACCTCACCACATCACCGTCCAGATAAAGTTCCTTTACCAAGGTGGGTCGGTAAACTTCCACTTCGCAGTCAGCAATGCGCAACTTTACGGTTGGCGCTATCGGTTGCCCGTTTCGCTCTATATGGTCTTGATAAACCTGCGTCTCACCCTCGAAGTCCTTATATATAATAGAGGTGTCGGTGAAGTTACGCTGGATGGGACCATTCAGATAGTAAACCATCATATGGTAGTCTACGTCTTTCTCCGTAATGCGCAGTTGCACCAATCCGTAGGCTGGTTGGTTGTCTTCAGTCCATGCCACATACCTTCCGTTTTGCTTAAACTGCACATTCTGGCACACGCTTTCCGTCTCCATCTCCTCCTCTTCAATGGCATCCTTCGTAAGGAAGTGGCGTATGTGAAGGTCTTCCTTGCTGAAGATGAGCGGATAGTGTTCTTCCGTCTCGCCTTCCTCGTCGTCCTCTTCCCACACGGTCACCAGTCCACCTTCCTTGTAGCATATCGTGTCTTTATGCAATACGGCGAACACTTGGTCATAGCCATTGCGGTTGTATAGGCATACGGTCTGCCCTTTGCCGTCGGTAAGGATGATGTCACTCTGAATGTAACACCAGTTCCATGCCTCTCCCACGCCTTCCGCCTTGTTCTTGAAAGGCTTGCACATATCCACAGGAGTGGTGCTTTGCCATTCGTCAGCAAACACCACGGCTGTTGCATGCTGTGCCTGTTGCTTACTGCTCCAGCGGTCATAACCGTCGTTCGTGCGCCAGAGCTGCATCCACGCTGTCGCCTCTTCCGTCTGTGCCACCCATTCATGGCCTTCGGAGTCGTATGCCACGATGTCGAGATGGGTGAATCTGCCAACGGGTACGTTGCTCTCCATGACGGTACGCTCTTCCGCTCCCCATGCCACAAAACCATGCATTGTATTGGCATAGACCAACAAGGGGTATCGCTTGTCTAAGTCCTGCACACAGTTGTCAGCATTTCTCCAACGGATGCCGATGAACAGGTTGCGCAGTTCTTCTGGGTTAGGGACACCCCACGCCCGAAGGCGGTCATAGCGCAGATACTGGTGCAGTCCTCCGCCAGCTTGTTCTGGTTTCAGGGTTATCCGTAGCATCCGCTTCATAAAGGGCGATGCTGGATCATTCACTACAATCCATTCCAAAGAGAACTTGCGTCGCAGCACCTCGTCGTTGGCGGTGCGGATGGCTTCCATCAGGGCAGCGGTCTCCTTGTCTTGTGGCAATGCTTCACCTCCGTCGAGCATCTCTTTCAGATACTCATACAGACTGTGCTGTCGTGCTATAGACTGTCGAAAAGCCACGGCACGGCTTTCGTCGTCTAGGTTTTCCAGCGTATAGTTCTCGCCATGAAACAATCGGCAGAGGGCTTTCAGAAAGCGACCGTTGTCGTGCCTTCCCAACTCGTGGCGCACAGCAAGTCCGCCCAATACATAGATGGAGTATTTCCAGAGCTTTGTGCCAGCCTCGGTTTGATAGACATAACGATGGGTTGCGATGCCCGACATCTCCCATACTCTCTTCGGGTCAATGCCGTCGGCAGCATTGGTCTGTCCCGTTTCCGAACCTTTATATCTGCGCCTGTACCACTCCGCCAAGTAGATGATGACAAGGCGTGCGTCGGCTTCACTGGGTTTGCGGTTGATAGTCGAACTGTTCTCGGCAATGTAGCTCTCCAACAGAAGGAAAGCTGCCTCGTCAAGGTGCAACCGCCAGACGTAAGGTTCGTCGGGGTTGAATCTTTCCAGTATATGTTTCAGCTCGTCCGTCATCAGTCCTTGTTGTTATGCGTTTGATAAATCTCTTTGAGCATCTGTAGGCTCATGGGCTTACCGCCGTTTCCGCCACGGTGTATCATGGAGTGGCAGTTGCTGCAGAGTGGCACCAGCCCTTCCACAGGGTCAAGAGCATGGTCTCCGTCGGTTTCGGCTATGGGATTGAGATGGTGCACCTCGATGAAGTCCTTGCCTATCTCCCCGTAGCGTGTTTCGAAATCCATGCCGCACACTTGGCATTTGTAGCCGTAGTGCTGCAGACAGAGTTGCCGCAACCGTGGATTGCGCTCGTGTCGTGTCAGGTTCTCCTGCCGAATCTTTCCCTCCGTCAGTTCTTCCTCCTCATCGGATGGCGGCATCATGGGGTCTGGCTTTGGCTGAAGTTCTTTCTGCTTGGCTTTGTTATGGCTTGCAGCGTTCTTCGCTTGCTTTTCAAACTCTGTTAGAACTGCTTTCGGCTTGCCTTTGAACGTGGTTGAGTCGAAGAAGTCGGCAAGCAGTTTCAGGGTCTCTGTGTATCGGTCATCGGCAGTCTCATTCTCCCTGGCAGCCTCCGGATTGTCGAAGACGCATTCTCGCCATCGGGCATACGCCTCGTGCTTTGTTTGGGTATATATGTCAGCAAAGTTCTCGTCCATATATTTGCGGACGAAAAGAGGCAAATTCTCCTCAGCAAAGCGTATGATAGCCTCGCTCTGTTCCTCCGTCTTCCATTTCGTTTGGTGCAGGAAGGTCTGTAGTTTGAGTCTTGTTGCGTTGTCTGCCATATTTTCTATTTAGAAGTCACCGTCATAATAATTAGCTTTGTCATTGGCCATCCCCGAGTTGTCACACACGACTCCATCTGACGGCATTAAACCATTGAATAAAGTATTGAAAGGTGTACATTGAATCACATCATCAGTGACAGATATAGAGAGTCCGTACGCCGTTGATAGTATAGGGCATAATCCTTGCTCTATAATAATATCCATGTCTTTTACTATATCCATACGCCATTGTTTTTCTGAAATATGGATAATATCAGTAAATGGATAATACTCTGTCCTTAATAACTCAAATGTACTGCCACCACCAGTATAAATGATAGGTCTGCCTTTGAGTGCATCATGTAGCCGGAACAAACTCTTACCGCTCCTTTTAACCCAACTTTAACACAGTATAGAGCATTTTGATTGCTAATCAGCACATTGTG
>CAVGNV010000019.1:0-42361 GCA_963630695.1 Paratractidigestivibacter sp.
AGGTCGGAAAACGGAAGTAGGAGGAAAAACTACACCGTTTTCCTCCTACTCGATTATTTATTTCAGTCCACTAAAAAGAATTATTTATCTGTTCAGATAGATTGTACAATGTTTTAATAACTTTGCTTTTGAAAGTATTAATTTAAACGTTTAACTATGAAGTACGGGTATTACATTAGGAAACACGCATTGATGTTATTATTACTATTTGTGAGTATGACGACCTTTGGGCAAACGTCAACTCAGGAACAGGCTTTCAGTAAGCAACATATTGAAAACATTAAGCAAAGTTATATAAATCTATGTAAATTGATGAACATGCAGTTGCCTTTATCTCTAGACGAACTAACGACGCTTAATAGTGTTGTTTTTGCAGACTGGACTTTGACCTGTAAATATCAAATAAACCTTGACTTGAGTGACATGACCTTGAATGAATGTCAAGAATTGATGGATGATGTGCGCCAATTCAATAAAGAAAATGCTAAAAGAATGATTATGTCAAGACCTGACCTCTCTCAATCTCAGCTAAAAGAAGAAATAAAGGTTACTGGATTGAAGATACAACAATCTTATTATGATGAAAATGGCCTTTTTGTTGGTTCAACGACCTTTGGTTATAAGGACTTCTTTGAAACAGAATAGAGTCATTTGACGCCATCTGATATTTTAAAGAATGAACCACCATAGCTTAAATAAGTGATAATCTTTGTGTTGATATGAAGCTTTGTCTAGAAGCTAATTTTATTATTCTCGGATTAATAATAAAGCAGCCTTGTCCTAAGAGTCGGAAGCCAAAAGACCCAACTCTAAGGGACAAGGCAGTTTTGTTCTTATAGATATTATGCTTGTCCTAGTATAGACAAGATGTCGTCAACAATCTGCTCGTTCGTAAGATGATTGGCTTGTAAGAGCTCATTGATATCATATCGATCATATAGCTTCTTTTCAACGCCAAAGCACAACACTTTGGTTTCGCAATCTCCGTAGAAGCGTGCGATGCGTTCTCCAAAGCCACCGTCTAAGCAACCATCCTCTAGGGTTACCACTAGTTTGTGGCTCTCTTTCAAGGAGCTGAGTAGCTCTTTGTCTTCTCCAGAAAGCCATCTAGGATTCACCAACGTAGCATCAATACCTTTTTGCTTAAGAAGTTCAGATACCTGTTCGCCTTTTTGGAAGAAATTGCCTACAGCCAGTATAGCCACATCCTTTCCTTCATGAGCCACAAGGTAACGATTGATATCGCTATAGTCGGCTTCCACATCTCCCGTGCTATGACACACTGCACCTTCTGGTACACGTATAGCTATGGCATACTGATCTTGCTGAATGGCCCAACGCTCCATAGCAATCAATTCCTCATATGTGGTAGGTGCTAGATAATGCAAATTAGGAATGTGTGACATCAGCGGAATATCAAAGAAACAAATGTGAGTGATATCATTCAAGCCAAAGATAGTAGACCCAATAACATTGAACACGGCAGGATTACCATTGACAGCTAAGTCTTGACATAGCTGGTCATAAGTGCGCTGGAAGAAGGTAGCATAATCGCTAAACACTGGATGCGCACCACGTTTGGCCAATCCTGAGGCTAAAGCTACCGCTTCTTCTTCAGCAATTCCTACATCGATAAACTGTTTGCCAGCAGCCTCACGTCGTTCCTTGTTGAATCCGATGACTGAGGGTGTACCTGCTGCGATATTCACCAATTTGTTGTCGCGCTTCATCTCTTCAAAGATCCAATCGCCTAATAGGCAATCAATTGACTTGCCCTCGAACGTTTGTTTAGGTGAACCATCCTCAATATTGAAAGGCATAGACCAGTGCCATTGTTCCTTGTGTTCAGTAGCAGGTTGGTATCCATGTCCTTTCTCTGTGTGGATGTGTACCACAATTGGATGATCAATGTCCTTTACTTGGGCGAAAGTGTCAATCAGTTTTGCAAGGTCGTTACCTTCCTCTAGATAGACGTAATCAAAGCCCATTGCCTTAAAGAAATTGCATTCCGCTTCCCCTTTCGTCTCACGTAGCAATGCTAGGTTACGATATAGGCTACCATGGTTTTCGGCAATGCTCATCTCGTTATCATTCACCACAACAATGATGTTGGTGCCAATTTCTCCTGCGGTATCTAATCCTTCAAAAGCCTCACCGCCGGAGAGCGATCCATCACCGATAATCGCAATTACATTTTCGGTGCCTCCTAGGAGGTCACGCCCTTTTTGCAGACCAGTCGCAAGCGCTATGGAGGTGGATGTGTGACCTATCTCAAAGTTGTCATATTCAGGACTCTCGCTAGGAGAAGAGTAACCAGAAATGGTATTCATGTCTTCGGGGTTAATAAATCCTGACGCTCTACCTGTCAGCATCTTATGTGGATAAGCTTGATGACTTACGTCAAAGACCAACTTGTCAGTAGGGGCATTGAAGACATAGTGAAGCGCAGCGGTAGCTTCAACGAATCCTAAGTTGGGACCAACATGTCCTCCGTGATGGCTAACTCTATTCAGTACGCCCTGACGTACCTCATCTGCAACAATCTGAAGTTGTTCTAAAGTGAGTTGTTTTAAGTCCTGCGGACCTTGAATGTTTTCTATGTACATATCTTATCTAGATAATTTTTTCACCTTATATAAATGATTAAAGCTTGTTGTATTCGGCATCTTCTACGGCTTCTAGCCATTCGTTGCTTGTCTCTGTTCCCGATACGGCTATTGCTAAATGAGCAAACCAAGAATCTTTAGCTGCTCCATGCCAGTGTTTAACATTTGCAGGAATGTTCACTACGTCACCAGGGTGTAGTCTTTGGGCGGGCTTTCCCCATTCTTGGTACCAACCTTCGCCGGCAACACAGATAAGCAATTGTCCCCCTCCTTCTTTGGCATGATGGATGTGCCAATTGTTCCGGCACCCAGGTTCGAAGGTTACATTATGGATAGGAATCTGCTCATTCGACACTGATGCAAGATAACTGTTGCCGATGAAGTATTGGGCATAGGCGGTGTTGGGCTCACCGATAGGGAATATCATCTCTTCTTGAAACTTTGCCTTGGCATCCTTAGCAACGTTTTCGTCTTCTTTCCACACTTCTTTAGCCATATTAAAGGTAGCCCACGCTTTGGGCCATCCTGCATAGAAAGCAATATGGGTTATAATCTCTGCAATCTCATCGCGGGTGATACCATTCTTTTTAGCAAATTGAAGGTGGTGCATAAGTGAACTGTTGGTCATACCCATGCTTACTAAAGAAACAACCGTAATCATGCTTCTATCACGTAATGATAAGTGGTCATTGCGACTCCAAACCTCGCCAAAGAGGATATCATCGTTGAGATGTGCAAACTCAGGGGCAAAAGTGCCCAACTGATCTCTGCCGGCTGTCTGTTTTACTTTCTTCTGTGCCATAACATTTGTTGTAAATATGCTGACTAATAATATGATTAATAATTTCTTCATAACGATAGATGTGGATTAATTAATAAGTCAAGAATACCTCATTCTGATTATGTTTGCAAAGTTATAGCTTGATTATAGCTTATCTACTATCAGAATTGAGGTAATTGTTACCCATATTCCGGATTGATAAAGAATAGCTATGAAAGTTTGGCAAAAAACATTTAACTTTGCAAAAAACAGAAATCATATGGAAACAAATAACATTGTGCCAATAGTTGATGTAAATAGCATTGCTACTTATAACAAACTCAATGATCTAGAAACTTATCATCCGCTCGTACAAGTGGTGGATTTTCGTGAGCATACCATCCCCGCAGGACATTTCCGCTATCGTTATGGGTTGTATTGTCTTTGGCTTAAGCATGGATTGCAATGTTCTATCAAATATGGTAGAAAGACGTACGACTATCAGTGTGGTACAATCGTGAACTATGGACCAGGTCAGATGATAGAGATAGATAATAAAGAACCTATCCCTAATGCAGATGTTCAAGGTATCTTGTTCCACCCTGATCTGATTTACGGCACACCTTTGGCTCGTCATATCGGTGAGTATCATTTCTTCGATTACGATTCGGCAGAAGCGCTTCATCTCTCTACTCCTGAACAAAACATGTTTGTCAATACGCTTGAGAGCATCAAGTATGAGATAGAGCAACCCATTGATAATCATTCGCAGACGATTATTGTGGATCGTATCAAACTGATTTTGGACTATTGTCAACGTTTTTATGAACGCCAGTTTATCACCCGACATAAGGTAAACTCGGATGTGTTAACAAAGTTTGATAACGATTTGAATGAATATTTTAAGGGTGGCAATGCAGCGCGTAATGGCTTACCTTCTGTCGCTTACTTCGCTGATAAAGCCTGTTTGTCTCCTGGTTATTTCGGTGACCTTATCAAAAAGGAAACTGGACTTAATGCGCAACGGTTTATACAGCAAAAGATAATCTCTTTAAGTAAGGCTATGATAATGGATGATCAGTATGCGCTCAATCAGATAGCAAGGCACTTAGGGTTCCAATATCAGCAACATTTCAGTCGATTTTTTAAACGTATTGTAGGAGTAACGCCCAAGGAATACAGAGAGAAATAAATTATTTTGCAGAGAAAATCAATTTATTTCTCTGCAAAAATCAATTTATTTTTATCTTCCGTTCGATACCTTTTAAGATGCGATGAAGGCTTGTTGAGATGGTAAAAGAGGGATGTTGGTGTTGTATTCGCTATGCGAGTTTGGTCAAATGGAATAAATAACGTACTTTTGTCCCAACGATAATACTTATAACATGAAACACATTTGCTATCTCATATTCATATTGGTGATTATCTGTTGTTGTCCTTCTTGCGAGAAAGGACCAGAAGATGAGTTCCCCACTAAGACCGAAACGTCTACTTATACCGAGGATGACGATGAGGATTCAGACGATTATGAAGAGACGGATATAGTGGACGGCAACAAGAATAACAACCAATCAAGCAGTTATATGACGGTGGCACAATTTCAAGAAGCCAACCTGTCGTCTGGCTCCGTAATGGTTCATGGTTATATCGTAGGTGCCTGTTCTGTACGAATCTCTAATGCCGAGTGGACCGCTCCCTTCACTTACAATCAAGCTATATTGTTGGCTGATGATCCTCAGTGCACTGATGAAACCAAGGTTATGTCAGTACAATTAAAGAAAGGGCCTATCCGTAATACCTTTAACCTTGTGGATCATCCTGAAAACTTAGGACGCAAGGTGTATGTCTATGGTGGCAAGCATAGCTATCTAGGTGTGGCTGGTATGAAAGATGATATCACTGGATATGGATTTTGTGACGAGGAATAGGGGAGCAAGCTCATAACCATTGCTCCAATAATGTTATGGCCGCCTGCATATCCTTATGAAAGGTAACGTGATCACATAAGAAATCGGCTTTCCCTTGTGCTAGTTTGCTGTAAAGCGTCTGATTCATTCCTGAGACATAACTAGCTATCGCATACTCGATGTCGTCCTTTTGTTGCGTATTGTCCGAGTAGGCATACACTTGCCACTTTTGGTGAAAGAAGCAGTAAGCAGCCTCAACACAGTCTTTAGAAATGGGTTGGTTCATGTTTCTATCCATCATAAGGTTTTAAAAGGCTTATTCGTAGTCGTCAATCACATCGTTGATAAACTGCATCATCGGTAATGCCGTTTGGCATTTCTCAGCAAAGGCTTCTAGCCATTCGTCCCCTTCAAAGAACTGATCGCTCACTTTGGTCCAGCAACAATAGTCTTTCATGCGTAGATAGCTCATATGTGGATAGTCTTTAGGGAATCCTTTAGGCACAGTCTTTAAACAACTGATTCCGAATCCTTTAGGAGCGGCTTGGTCGTCACTCCATTCTGTGGCATTAGGCAGACCAAAGGTTTCAACAAATTTCTCATTCTCTACAGCTTGTAACCAAGCTTCATGGTTGCCCATAATCTCGTTTCTACACGATGTGAGAATGTTTGTTGGCAACCAATATGCCCCAAAAGCTATTAAGCAGTTGCCGGGTTGAACATGTATGTAATAACCTCCGTGCAGACCTTTCTTGCCGTGGGCTGAGATGTAAGCGCCTAGATGGCGTTTATAGGGTGACTTGTCCTTAGAGAATCTTACGTCTCGATAGAAACGGTATGTACAATCTTTAGGAGTGAGGTGGGCAATTGAGGCATCAAACTGACATATACGAGCAATGGCCTTCGCTACGCCATCTTCGAACGACTCCTTTGCGTAGAGATATTCGTCCTTGTGATTGAGAAACCATTCGCGGTTGTTGTTCTCGTTGATTCCACGCAAAAAGTGTAAGATAACCTTTGTGTCCATATTGTCTGTTGATTTTAATATTTCGCTTTTAATTGGGATACAAAACTACGAAAAACTATTTATACATGAGTTGTGAAACTATAAATAGTTGAGATTTGTATGATATTTTGCGATGAAATAGGCAATCTTTGTTTCCTTTTGCCTATCTTTGCATGTGGTATATATAGCCTTGGGGCTTCTATTGCCATGATGTAAGAGCGCATCTTTCTATATGTTGAATTAAAAACCTTATAACCGTCAGATGAAGATATATTACAGCTCCGAGTTTGTAGGAAGCACGGCTTACCTAGATATGAAGTCGCATCCAGTATTAATGGATTGTGTGGTGGTGAACATTGAGGGACTATTACGGGTCGTAGAACTTAGGTTGGGTTTGCATAGCTCCAAATATCAACCCACTCGTCGTTTGGTGGCTTATTATAAAGCTGTACATCAGTATATGCAGCATGGTTGTAGCTACCCTAAATTAGCGGAGAGCTATAAGGTTTCTCCATTGGCTACATGTCGTGAGATGCTTCGTTGGCGCGATGCTTTAGCGCTTTGTGGGTGGACTGCTAGTACGGATGCGCCTACGCATAGGTTGAAGGTGTTGCAAGATATAGAATATTACTATAACCAAACGACGCATGAAGAAGATTATCAGCGATATATGAAAGTGTATGAAAGGCTTTCTAAAGGACGAATGCTCATGCGTGATGTGACGATAATGCTTGCTTCTGCCCCCGAATATGAACATCCTCGTGTGCGTCAACTCTTATCTTTGATGGTGGATGATGGTGCTACCATAAAACAGCTATTGCCTATAAAGGAGGCTTCTACCAATAATCTGTCGCGCATAGCCCGGTTATTAGCTGGGGAAAACCAAAACAAAGTGACACTAGATGAGGCGGATGATAGCTTTCAGGTTTGGCATTTTAAGGACGAATTGTCTGCCAACGAATATCTAGCTATGCTACCCGATGGAACGTTTGATGTGGCAATTCTGCCGCACTCGAAGCAAACAGATAATTATCTTCGACTGATGGGTAAACCGTCAGTTGGGTCAACGGTGGACAATTCGGCACCACAGATTGTGCAACTATTCTTTTTAGGTATCGCTTTGCTGCAACGCCCACTGAATGTAAACATTCTTATTCAATGGCTCTACTCGCCCGTTCATCCTTTGCCTGCCTATCTCCGTTATCGCTTAGCTAAACAATTGGCACGTACAGGAGGGTGGTACAATACGGACGCAGATTCTGAAGGAAGAGCCGCTACGTGCTATCAATGTATTCAGGCGTGGATAGATGGACAATATGAAAGCGAGCATGATAATCCAATCGATGAAGACGAGAAGGCTCGTAGGAAAGAATTAGCAAGTGTGTATCTGCCCGATTTTGATAATGAAGCGAGCGCTGACGTGAGCGTGGAACGCATTAACCAGTTGCTAGACCACTTATCCGCATGGTGCAAACAACGATTGGCTATGGTGGGATTGTCCACAACCGATGTGGAACAGAATCAGTTTCATCGGCTTTGTGAACTTTGTGACACCTTTTCGATGATTATCGAGATAGATAATGTGGGCGGCCATATTCCCAATTCGATTATAGAAAAGCATTTGGCAAGTCTTTACGAATCAGCATCGTTTGTACAATATGCCCCCCAAGCGGGATGTATGACCACAGTGAACCATTGTGCCCAAATTGCCGCTGAGGCAGACAAAATATTGTGGACGGGGCTTTACAACTATCATCCTAGCCAACCTGCTACCGATTTTCTAACACCGACAGAACGTGAGGTGTTGGAAAAAGAACTGGATTTGTGGAATCCCAATCTGTTACGAAAAGCACAAGCACAGTTTATGCTGCAACCTTGGAGATTCTGTCAGAAACAACTGGTGTTAGTGATGCTGGATAAGTATAATGGCCAACTGGCAGAGAAGCATCCACTCATTGTGCAATTAGAGCAACAAATTAGTAATTTTAAGCAGTTTGTGACATCTCCCTCGTTGCCTGAAAATGGATATGTAGAGGTGGAACCAATAGATAACAGCAGAAGGAGCATGGACAATCCGCAATATGTCCAAATCCAGAATACTGCATTGCTACAATGGAGCCAGACGGAGAGCCCAACAAGCATTGAAAGCCTAATACAATATCCCGTCGACTATGTGCTGAAGCGTCTAGCGCATATCGAGGATAATGGTCAAAGCGATTTGGCTAACGTTTACACGACGAAGGGTAATGTGGCGCATGGTGTGATAGAACATCTGTTCTATAAGGAAGGGGATAAGGCAAGCGGATATCCTGACGCTATCCGTGAGCGCATACGCCTTCACTATCATGAAACGCTTGATATGATTATTCAAAAGAAAGGAGCTATATTGCTGATGCCCGAGAATATCATTGAGAGAAGGCAGCTTGAAGGACAACTATTGAGGTGCTTATATAACCTAGTGGATATCATGGCAAACAACCATTTGCACGTAATCGCTTGCGAGATGCCGCTTAAAGGAAACACCTTGGGCGCTCCTAACGAACTAACACCTAAGATGGCAGGTTTTGCAGATATGATTCTTGCAGACGAAAGGGATCGTCACGTGGTGTTCGACTTTAAATGGACAAATAGCAAAAACCACTTTTATCGTTTGTTGAAGAACAATGAATCGGTGCAGCTTGCTATATATGCCGAACTGCTCACTGAGCTTTCGGACGAGCATGATGTACCTATAGCCTATTACCTTATGCCGATGGGACGCTTGTACACCACTTATCCTTTTGCAGGGTCATACGTAGAACGTGTTAAGGTAGATGAAGATAAAACAGGTGACATCGTTCATCGCATCGTAAACTCGTATATCTATCGTCGCAATGAGATTCAGAGCGGCAGAATAGAGCTAGGAGAAGAAGAACCATTGTCTTTGCTCGACTACTTTAACGATACAACCTCTTTGCAATTGTTACCTCTTAAAGGAAGAGGCATTGGAAAAGATGGCGATGACCTTAAGTCGGCAAATATATTCTCAAATTATATCAATCTGAAGGACTAACTATTATGATGAAGAACATAACATATATCAGTGCGGGTGCAGGAAGCGGAAAAACATATACTCTTACCACGCGGCTTGCAGAGTTGATTGCAAAAGGTGAAGTGTTACCAGAGAATGTTATTCTTACCACATTCACCATCAAAGCCGCTAATGAGTTTAGAGAGCGCGCCAAAGCCGAACTATATAAGCTTGGAAAACATGATGAGGCTTCACGGCTAGATAGCGCCTTGATAGGCACTATCGATAGTGTTGCCTTTGCATTGGTGTCTAAATATTGGTACACCATCGGTCTAGCCCCCAAGCAAGGTATCATGGACGATGTGGCGACAAAATCGTACATCAATCAAAGCATAGCTAATATACCAAGCAAAGAAGAACTAGATTTCTTCAGAAACTATTGCGAGCTATTTGCGGCGCAGGATTTTGGTAAGAACAATTATAACTTTTGGAAGGATGATTTGCGTGACATAGTAGAAAAGTCTATTAGCTTTGATGTCAATGATTATACGCATAGCATGGAGCATTCTCTATCTGTAATCAATAAGATATGTAACGAACAAAGCATTGTGCTTACAAGTTCTGAACGTATCTCCTTTGTCGAAGTGATGCTAGAACAAACTGAGATAGCCAAGACAAGCGCAACGAAGCAAAACACCTTGAAAGAGATAGAGAGTCTTAAAAGAGAAACTAAACGTCTCAACGACAAAGGCGCCAAAGCAACAAACTATGATCATATAAGATGGGCAATGGAGGTTAATACGATTATCCAAAAGGCCCCGTCTTCACTTAAGAAACCTACTGATATATCATTTTTTGAGGAAAAGAAAGAGAAGCTAGCTAATGTGTGGCGAAGCATAGAGGTCTGCGACGAACAACGACGCTACATCAAAACGCTCTTCGGTATGGCAGATAAATGGAAAGATGCTTACGAGGAATATAAAAAGATGAAACGCATCGTCGATTTCTGCGACATGGAGCATTATATGTGTAAGCTAATAGAGGATGAAGAGGTTGTGGCTGAGGTGGGACGAACCTATACCCATCTATTCGTGGATGAGTTTCAAGACTGTTCGCCAATACAGGTCAAAATCTTCTTAAGACTGTCACAAGTAGTAAAGCAAAGCTTCTGGGTAGGAGATACCAAACAAGCCATCTATGGATTCAGAGGAAGTGATACGGCACTGACAAAGGCTGTGGCTGATACTATAGCTGCGAAAGATAATCAAGATAATTGTCATCTAGATACGTTGCAAGAGAGTTGGCGTAGTGTGCCGACATTAGTGGAATTTGCGAACAAGGCTTTCTCAAAGATATTTAGTTCTATCATATCTGATACAAAACAGATCGTCTTAGAGTCGGCAATGCTCAACCATCCTGATCAATGTAAGAAACAGATTGCCGATTGTGCCGAAAAACCTCTACGCTATCTTGATATTCCTAATAGCGAGGGTAGGGTGGATAAGCTAAATATGAACGAGTTGGCATTATATGTAAAGCGTGTGATAGATGATGAACATGTGCAACCAAGCGACATCGCTATTCTGGCTCGCAAACGTGATACGCTAAAGACGATCCATGAAAAGATGGACGAGTATGGCATTGCGTGTGATATGGAAGAAACGTTTACTGTCTCTGTGCCTGCATGTCAACTTATGATGGCTCTGATAACGTTAGTAAGCAACCCTAATGATGAGCTAGCAAAAGCACAAATAGCGCATCTCACCAGTAGGGGGATGAACTTGAGCCGGATAATTGATAATCGTTTAGAATATATCAGTACGCCAAAGGATCAACGCACGAGCGACTGGCTTGCACAGACAGAGATGATTGATGGTGTAAACAGGCTACGTGATGAAGTGAAAGAGCAAGGTATTGGAGCTATGATAGAAACTCTAGCCATCGAACTAGATGTTAAAAATGTTATGGCTCGATGGAACGTGCCTCTCGAAAAATCTATGAATGCGCTCCAGACGATGATAATGGTGGCAAAAGACTATGAGAGTAGGAGTGGAGAAATGGCACAACCTGCAACACCAACGGGATTTGCGGCTTTCTTAGAACAAAATGAAGTGACACTACCTACGACAGGAAATGGAGTGTTGCTGACCACCTACCATGGTTCGAAAGGTTTGGAGTGGCGTTATGTGTTTATGGTCTTGGATGATACGGATACTGACAGAGCTATAAAGGGTGGCATCTTTGGTGTCAATCACTTTCATATAGATGCGCCAACAGCTAATAATCTGTTTCCCGAGATGTGTATACGCGTTGTGCCTTGGTTCTTCGGAAAATTAAAAAAGATGCCCGATTGCATTTCTGAACTATTTGTTGATACTCCTTTATGGACACAGCTGCTACAACAATACATTGAAGAGAGTGCACGTCTGCTATATGTAGGTGTTACGCGAGCATCTGAAGTGTTGACGTTAGTACCTTTTAGCAAGTCGAAACGCTTGCAATGGTTTAGCAATGTAGGTTTGTCAGTTGCGGATAAATCATCTTGTGGTGATATCCTAGGTATTGGCGCGCCGTTTGAAACCGTTAGAGCATTGGTAGATATGAACCAAGAAGAGATGATTCGTGTCTCACCCCAACCCCGAATCTATCCATATAAAGCAACTGAAAAATGCAGTGCGCCCTATCGTGCTATACAACCTAGTGGGGCAAAAGGAAAATCTAACAAGGTGGATGTTAGGCTAAGAAGTGAACAATATATCAAGATAAATGCTTCCAAGTTGGCTAAACGTCCCTATTCGGAAGTGGGAGATTGCATTCATAATGTGTTTGCGGCCATCGAAAATCTAGATTCAGATGAAACCGTAGAACTGATCAAAGCACATCAAATGAGTGAAGTGATTCCGCAAGTAGATGACGTTCGGCGAGCATGGGAGGTGTTGCTAACGTATCTAAAACAAACTTATGGTGCGGACGGAATAACATATCATGAAATGCCTTTCAGACAGTTGCAAGATAATAAGCAATTAGTGGTGGGGAGCATTGATTTTGTTTATCGGACCAAAGATGGGTGTGTATTAATTGATTTCAAAACGTTCCCCCAAACCATCTCTGCATTAAATCCTGCTTCTGAGCATTATGTAGGCCTTTATGCAGGGCAGTTGGATGTCTATCAGTCGGCACTTGAAGCGGCAGGAATGAAGGTATTGGATCGTTTAATCTATTATCCTGTAACAGGAATGTTGGTCTCTGTAGGAAAGGCTGAACCTTATGATGTAAACTAGTTATAGTTTGCTATTGCTGAGGCGTTTAGGGCAAATGTTGTCAAAAGGGCAATCTTGACATAAAGGTTTGGCACTTCGGCAAATGTATCTTCCATGAAGCAAAAGCCAATGATGGGCATCGGCAACATCTTCTATAGGGATATGTTTCATAAGATAGTCTTCCACCTTATGTGGTGTGTTGGCTTGTGTTGGCACCAACCCCATTCGGTGACTTACGCGGTAAACGTGAGTGTCAACGGCAAGGGTCGGCTTGCCAAACCAAACCGACATGATAACGTTGGCGGTTTTGCGTCCTACACCTGATAAAGCGGTGAGTTGGTCTAGGCTTGATGGTACATCGCCTTGATGTCTAGCAACCAATTGTTGCGCCATTTCTACCAAATGACGCGATTTGGCATTGGGATAACTGACCGACTTTATTAGCTCGTATACGTCATCGACGGAAGCTTTTGACATCGCAAAGGCATCTGGATAAAGACAAAACAGATGTGGTGTTACCTCGTTAATGCGTTTATCGGTACATTGTGCGCTAAGTAGGGTAGCACAAAGGAGTTGGAATGCAGAGCCAAACTCTAGTTCGGTTGTTGCATGACCTTGATGCTTGCGAAAATAATCAAGAATATATTGGTAACGTTCTTTACGTATCATAACTCATAGTTGCGTTTGAATTGTGTCTGCAAAGATACCTAATCGTCAATGATTATGCCAAATATTATAACCTAATTAATATTATTTATAAAGCGGTAGGGTGCATAATCAATAAAAATTAGTAATTTTGCAATCTGTAAAGGAGGGTCTTTCGTAGCTCTCGTACAGATGTTCAAAAGGAAAAACAAACTCAAATACATATAATTTAGATATGAGTAAGCAAACAGAAAAGATTAAGGCACTTGTTGCCAAGCGTGAAGAAGCGCGTCTTGGTGGTGGTTTGAAAGCCATCGAAAAGCAACATGCACGCGGTAAATATACAGCTCGCGAGCGTATCGAAATGCTTGTTGATAAAGATTCGTTTGAAGAATACGACATGTTTAAGTTGCACCGTTGTCACAACTTTGGCATGGAGAAGAAACAATATCTTGGCGATGGTGTTGTAGCCGGTAGCGCAACGATTGATGGTAGATTGGTGTATGTGTATGCTCAAGACTTTACCGTTAATGGTGGATCGCTATCTGAAACCATGGCAGAGAAGATCTGCAAGGTAATGGATATGGCTATGACTAATGGTGCTCCTGTTATCTGTATGAACGACTCTGGTGGTGCTCGCATCCAAGAAGGTATTTCTGCGCTTGCAGGTTATGGTGAGATCTTCGAACGCAACATCTTAGCTTCAGGTGTTGTGCCACAAATCTCTGGAATATTTGGCCCATGTGCTGGTGGCGCAGTATATTCTCCAGCATTGACCGACTTCATTATTATGAAGGAACAAACCAGTTACATGTTCCTTACAGGACCAAAGGTTGTAAAGACAGTAACAGGTGAAGACATCGATGCTGAACATCTTGGTGGTGCTAGCGTACACGCAAGCAAGAGTGGTGTTACTAGTTTTACCGCTAAGACTGAAGAAGAAGCCATGCAGCAGATACGTACATTGTTGTCTTATATCCCAAGCAACAATCGCGAAGAGGCTCCACGCGTAGAGTGCACTGATCCTATCGATCGTAAGGAAGACTTGCTCAACGAGGTAATCCCTGACGATCCTAACCAGGCTTACGATATGTATAAGGTGATCAAGGCTGTAACTGATAATGGTGAATTCTTTGAGGTTCAACCAAAGTTTGCTAAAAATATTATCACGGGCTTCGCAAGATTCAATGGTCAGAGCGTAGGTGTTGTAGCTAACCAGCCTTCTGCATACGCAGGTGTGCTTGATGTGAACGCTAGTCGTAAGGGTGCGCGCTTTGTTCGCTTCTGTGACGCATTCAATATTCCTATCGTAAGTTTAGTGGATGTTCCTGGCTTCCTTCCCGGTACAGGACAGGAATATAACGCAGTCATCTTACATGGCGCTCAGTTGCTCTATGCTTATGGCGAAGCTACAGTGCCCAAAATTACAATCACACTACGTAAGAGTTATGGTGGTAGCCATATCGTTATGGGTTGCAAGCAGCTTCGAGCTGACCTTAACTTTGCTTGGCCTTCAAGCGAGATTGCAGTTATGGGAGCAAGCGGTGCCGTTGCTATTCTTTGCGGTAAAGAAGCCAAAGCGGTTAAAGAACAAGGTGGTGACGTAAAGCAGTTTTTGGCAGAGAAAGAAGAAGAGTACACTGAAACATTTGCTAATCCTTATCAAGCTGCCCAGTTCGGTTATATCGATGATGTTATCGAACCACGCAACACTCGTTTCCGTATTTGCCGCGGCTTAGCACAACTTGCTCATAAGAAGCAAACTCTTCCTGCTAAGAAGCATGGATGCATGCCTATGTAAAAAAAAGAAAAGCGAATAGAATGGATAAGAATGTATATGCTGCCATTGCAATGGCAATTTTCGAATATCAAGGTAACAACGTGCATGACGTTGAACCGAGCATTATCACCATTAAGCCTAAGTTTACAATGTGGGATGCTAAGTTTGAAATCATGACTCAGAAACCCTAAACCAACGATAAAACAATGAAAGAATTTAAATATACAATCGACGGAAAAGAATATCAAGTAGCTATCGGTGAGATTAGTGAGGATAATGTTGCTGAGGTTACAGTGAATGGAGAGGCCTTCAGTGTACAACTAGAACAGCCTGCTGAACCAGAAAAGAAAAAGGTTGAACTAGGTAAACCCGTTGCAGAAGATAACAGCGAAGTTGCTCCTGCAGCTAACATCAATGCAGCCAATGCCGTCAAAGCGCCTCTTCCTGGCACAATCTCTAGTGTAGAAGTGGAGGTTGGTCAAGAAGTTAAAGCTGGCGACACGCTTGTTGTACTTGAAGCAATGAAAATGCAGAATAACATTGAGGCTGAACAAGATGGTAAAGTAACTGCAATCGCTGTCAAAGTGGGTCAAGCCGTGCTTGAGGACGATCCTTTGGTCGTAATAGAATAAGACCAATTACATAATTTAAAGAACGAAATATCTTCCCATGTTTCTTGTTTTTCAAGAACTTGGGAAGATATTTGTGTTTGAAATAGGCTAGAGTTCTACAACTGTGATACCTGCACCGCCAAATTGTACGTGTTCATCCCGTACTGATTTCACATAAGGCATGGTTTTGAGAAATTTCTGTATCTCTTGTCTTAAGATACCATTGCCCTTTCCGTGTAGTATGCGCAATTGAGATGAACCGACGAGCAACGCATCGTCGACAAAACGTTGCACTTTGAGCAAAGCCTCATCGGTTCTGAATCCACGTACATCTATTTCTGGCTTAAAGCTCTTTTGATGCTCATCGATTGTGTTACGCGTCATAATGCTTGATGGCTTGTAGGTTTCAATCTTGCTGAGTGTCGTCTTGCCGTTTGTGTTAGCATTGTGATTTGTAGCTTGTGAGTATCTCTCTAAACGCTCCAATCGCATCTTCGTCTTCATACCGCCAAAGATTACTAGTGCCATTTTGCCATCTACCGACTCTATGGTACCTACGGATGTTAGTCCTTTGATGCGCACAGAGTCTCCTTTAACCAAAGGAGCATCTTTAGAGGGTTTAGGTGTCGCCTGTTGTAACGACTTCGTTGCAGCTTTTTCTGCTTGTCGTTTTTCGTGACGAAGTTTGCGTTCACGAAGTTTGTCAACCTTTGCTTGGAACTCTTCCTCGGTTAACAACCCATGATTCTTTCCTTTCTTTGACTTCTTCTCTTCTGCGGGAGAACTATCTGCGATGTCTTGTTGAAACTTAGCAAGCTCTTGTCGAACCTTCCGTGTTTCTTCTTTTTCTGCTTGATGCTCTTTGATTTCCCTTATTGCGTTTTCTATTCGTTTGTTGCTTTCCTTGATAAGATCGTTGGCTTGAGCTTTTGCACGAGTGATGATTTCTTTTCGACTCTTTTCTACACGTTCGACAGTTTCCTCGTATTCGGCGATTCGTTTCTCCAAATCTTTCTCTCGTTGATGAATAGCTTGCCGCTTGTTTTCCCAGTATCGTTTATCTCGCACGATATCTTGTAGGTATTTATCGCTCTGGATGTAGTCAGAACCAACAATGTCCGATGCTTCTTGTATTACACTTTCGGGTAAACCAATCTTTCGGGCTATCTCAATGGCAAAACTGCTACCAGGTCTACCAATAGCAAGCTGGAACAAAGGACGCATTTCGTGACGGTCATAGAGCATCGCACCATTTACCACACCTGGGTGATCTTCTGAAAAGTGTTTGAGATTCTGATAGTGAGTAGTTATCACTGCCCATGCTTTCTTTCCCCAAAACTGTGTCAGAACAGCTTGCGCTATTGCTGCACCAATCTGTGGCTCAGTACCTGTACCAAACTCATCTATCAGAATAAGTGTTCGATCTGAAGCTTGTTTGATCATATTCTTCATGTTCCATAGATGAGAAGAATAGGTGCTTAAATCGTTCTCCAAACTTTGCTCGTCTCCGATGTCAATCATAATATCATCAAAGATGCCCGCAGATGAACGATCCGACACAGGGATGGACAATCCGCATTGGAGCATATATTGCAGCAGACCAACTGTTTTTAAACACACCGACTTACCCCCAGCATTAGGACCTGATATGATTAGGATATGCTTATCTGCTTTAAGTGTAATTTCAAGTGGTACTATCCGGTTGGGATGTTCATTGGCTAAAGACTCTCCACTAACCCTATTGCTACTTTTATCATGCAAAGATTGTTCTAATAGAGGGTGTCTAGCCTCTATCCAATCAATCGTTGGTGTTTCAGAAAGCGTAGGCTCGGTAGCTCGCATGGCCTTTGCTAAGCCTTCGCGAGCTTGAATGAAATCTATTTGAGCCAAAAAGCGGTAGCTATCTACTATCTCATTAATGTGAGGTCTAACTCTTTTGGTGTACGTGGTGAGTATTCGGATGAGTTCTTGCCTTTCTTTATTCTCGAGATCGCGTATCTTGTTATTGGCTTCCACCACTTCTGTGGGCTCTATATATAAGGTACGCCCCGAAGCCGATTCGTCATGAACGATGCCTTGAATCTTACGTTTCACACCAGGCGCTATAGGAATGACCAATCTTCCATCGCGTAGTGTAGGAGCCGTGTCTTTATCAACTAGACCTTCTGCTTGTGCCGAATGTAGAATATGATTTAGAGTTTGCGACACACTTCCTTCCATACGTTTTAGCTCGCGCCTAATTTGTAAAAGCTCTGGTGAAGCCGAATCACGTATTCTCCCCCACTTATCCATAATCTGATCAGCTTGTTGTACCAATACCGGAAAGGTAGCTATGCCATCTTGCAAGTCGTAAAGAGCAGGGTAGGGATGTTTCAAGATGTTGCCACCATCTTCGTTATCATCTACTCTATTGATTTCTTGAATGAATCCTACGAGCTTATTGATCGTGTCAAGTGAACGACGAAAGTCGAATAATTCTTCGGTTTCAAAGTGTGTATTCTCTAAACGGATACGCTTTAATGTCATCCTAACATCAAAGAAAAATGCTAAAGGGATGTCTTGGTAAACCTCTTTCACGTTTCTAAACTCCCGCGTCTGTTGTAAGCTAAGAGCCACTTCGTCCTTTATGTTTGAGAACGACATATTCTGAACCAAATCTTTGCCTAAATCAGATAGGCAATAACCCTTTAGAATGTTTCTTATTTTATCTATTCCTAGTTTCTTTTCAAAGTTGTCAGGATATATCATATTCGTATAATGCGTTCTGATTTTTATGGAAAGTAATGGATAACCTCTAGTAAATGAGTACGCAAAGTTACGTAATTTTACATAAAAAGTGGAAAGAAAGCACACCTTTCTTTCCACTTCAAGTGATACGTTAAGAGCTTATACGCTCATATTGATAATTGTCGATTTGATACTTATGCTTTGGTTACTCGTTCTAGCCATTTCACCATACCAAACATAACTGCCATTGAGATGAAGCAGACGATAGCAAACACAAGCCAGCATTGCCAGAGAGGCCACTTGTTATACATCAATGGACCTACCCAAAGTAGACAGTTGCCTACAGCTGTTGCACCGAGCCACAGCCCCTGACACAATCCCTGAAGATGCTTAGGTGCTACTTTTGACACGAAACTTAATCCCAATGGTGAGATAAACAACTCAGCCACAGTGAGGAAGAAGTAAGTAACAATCAGTACCCAAGGGCCAGCTTTCATAGTGTTGCGAATGGTAGGGTCTAATGATGTAAATGTTTCAGCAGATGGGTAATTGCTCGTGATAGATATCGCCATCAAGAATAGATAAGCACATCCTGCAATAGCCATACCGATAGCTATCTTGCGGGGTGTGGTGATAGGTTTGCCTAATTTAGTGAAATAAGCAAAAATCCACATGATGATAGGGGTGAGGAAGATAACGAAGAATGGATTCACTGACTGCCATACTTCAGGTGCTATAGTGTCTGTTTGTACGAAGTCGCGAGCAAAGAAGCTCAAACTCTGACCATTCTGATGGAATGAGAACCAGAAGAATACGCTGATACCTAATACTGCAAACAAAGCGTACATACGTTGTTTGATCTCTTTAGCCATAGTGATCTTCTCTTCTGCAGTGTATTCCTCTACAACTACAGCCTCTTTCTTTCCTGGCATTGGGAATAGATGTTTAGAGCGGAAGAAGATTACCAGCGAGACAAGCATCATAACCACTGAGGCGATGAAGCTATAGTGGATACCTGTATTAAACACATCTAGGTAGTGAGGACAGAATGTTGCTAAGTCGGCAGCATTGCCCCCAGCTTCTGTACATAGGTGAGTAAGACTGCTTAGATCCTTATCTGAGATATTTTGATTGATGTATTCATGGCAAAGTTTGGGTAAGTCGGCATTATATACCAAGTTATTACTCTTCAACCACCATTCACGCAGAAGAGGTGCAATGAAAGGAGCTAAAAGGGCACCAACATTGATAAACACATAGAAGATTTGGAAACCAGCATCACGTTGACCTTGTGCCCACTTCAGTTTCTCTTTCCCCTCTAAAGCTGCTTCAGCTTCAAAGTCATCATACATCTGACCTACAATAGCCTGAAGGTTACCTTTGAACAAACCATTACCACAAGAAATCAAGACTAGAGCGAAGATGGTAAACGCTAATAGATAACTGTTGTTTTGAGGTGTTGCTAAGATTGGCACAGACAAGCATACGTAACCTAATGCCATTACTACCAAACCACTTTCGATGGTACGCTGATAGTTTTGTGTACGATCGGCAATAATACCGCCAACAAGACTCAATACATAGATTGCTGCTAGGAACAGAGAGGCTATTAAGCCACTTGTTTCATCGCTTAATCCGAATTTACTACAAAGGAAAAGCACTAAAACGGCATTCATGATGTAGTAGCCAAAGCGCTCGCCCATGTTACTAAGTGCTGCTAGTAGCAGTCCTTTGGGATGATTTTTAAACATAATATTATTTTTGAAGTTAATGGTCTGACCTTTATTATGAAGGCCTATGGATTATTCGCTATATATATTAGGGCTGCCTTCTGTTATTTTTTTATTAAATCAAATAGATAGGTAGCTTTGATGACAATATTGCTTAGATTGGATTTCCCAAAATAATCGGTCTTGCTTGACCCATATATGTTACCCAGTCCGTAATAGTAACGAGCCTCAATTAGGAATCTTCCCATGTTGGTATGCGCATATTCGGCACCAAAGCCTGCTGTGATTCCATAATCAAACTTCTTCTCAACGGGCATATCTTCTTGTTCAACAATGGTATTACTACGTCCGCTCCCATCCGTGGATAGGTTGGGTGTATCATAGTTTTTGTTGGTAGATTCGTTAAGATAGAGTCCTATCTGTGGTCCTGCTTGAAAAAAGAAGTTCCATCCGTTCTGCTCTTTACCCCATGCTAGATGAGCAAAAAGCGGTATTTGAACATAGTTGATAGTGCGCGAATAGCTTTCTGTAGCACCATTACTGTTAGTTACGGGCTGGTCAGTTGCTGTGCGTATGTTCTGCGACCATCCAGTTGATGCGTAATTGATCTCAGCACCGATAGAACAAATGGTAGAAAAATACTTTTCACAAGTGTATCTCATTGATAAACCGCCTGTTACACCGCCGTGAAGATTTTGCGGAACGCTAGGATCAAATCCTACATTAGACAGCACGTATCCACCATTCACACCAAGAGAGAATACGTTGCGATGTTCTCCCACTTGTGCTTTGATGTCTGAAGAGAAGACAATCCCTAATAACAATAGGACGAGGTTGTGTATGTAAATGTTTTTCTTTTTAATCATTCTAAAAACTTTTTCTGCTTGTAGCTATTACCAAGAGCTTAATATGTGAGCTTTTCTATCGTTTGATCTGCTTTGAAATGAATCAACTGGAAATTGCTGTTTTGATAACCACCATTAGGAAGTGACTTGAAATTAAGTGGCGTTTGCAGCGATCGATAGGTCGACTGATCGCTTGATCCCTTAAATCGCTTTCCATATTGCTTTATGCCTCTAATGAAGAATTGCCCCTGATCATACCCGGTTAGTGCTAATCGTGGGATATACTTCTTGTCCATTTCTACCCCATAAGTCTCTTTGTAAAGTGCTTGCAACTTCTCAGTACTTACACTGCTCTTATTATAATAATAGGTGGTAGGGATATACACGCTATACTTATAAAACTGGTCTAAGTCGTAATCTTGGTACATAAACCAATCATTGTATCCAAAGATAGAAATCGCTAAACCTGGACGTGAACTCTTGAGCGAGTCTAATTTCTGAAAGACGCGATTGAGCTGAGGGCATTTTTCTGAGTTGATGACGATAGCGTTTGGACGCGAGGAGGTAAAATGCTTTGCAAAGTCGGTGAGGTTGGTGTTGACATTAGTAAGATCATACTTTACAGCCACGTTGCCAAGTTGCTTCTTTAACGCATTGGTAAATGCCCCAACTCTAGAACTTACGTCATTACAGTTGATAAAAATAGGGTGGTGTGTCGTTTGAAAGCGCTCAACAAAACTCATAACAGCCGCATGTGTAAGGATGGAGTCATTCTGATACACTTGAAAAATATTGCTATTATGTTTTACCTCATCACTCTCTATAGAGAACGGAATCACCATCTTGATATCATGTTGATTACAGAATTCTGACAGAGCTTTGACCTGGGCAGAATAAAGTGGGCCAAAAATAATATCTAGATTGGCTGCATCCGCATCTTTTAACGTAGCGTTAATGTCTACATCTTTGGCCACATTCCATGCATGAACATCTGTGTTGATTCCTTCCGCTTTAAGCTGATTAAAGGCAAGCAATAGGCCACGATAATATTCCACCATCCTTATTCCATCACCATCTTGATTATGTAGTGGTAACATTACGCCCACTTTGATAGCGTTCGCTTTTGATGTGGTAGCCGTTTGGGTCTGTGCAGTTGTCTGCAGACCATTCTCGCGTGCCGAATCTATCATCTTATCATTCCCTTTTCCAAAGGGAACGAGAATCTGTTCACCTTTCTTAAGCTCGTAGCCATTTTGTTTCATGACAGGATTGGCATCTAGCAGCTCCTGCATGCTGACCTTATAATCTTTTGCAATCCCGAAGATGGTTTCCTTCTTCTTTACCTTGTGTATATAGTTCCAATGATTGTTTTGTGCATTCAATGAACCGCAAAACAATAGAAGGAGAAGAAATATGCCTAATTTGAAAAAGTTTTTCATTGCTTAAATATTTAGTAGCTTATCTTATGCAAAGTTAAGAAAAAGTTTAAAAGTTAGTGTAAGTGGCTAGGAATAATTTTGTAAATTTGCAAAAACAATGCTTTAAAAGCGAAATAAAATGAGAAAAATATTTATTATTATATTTTTGTTGGGTTTACAAATATTGTCTTATGCTCAGTCAGTGAGTCCAACTGCAACGTATAACGACGAAAATGGTGATGAGCAGACTCTCGAACCCGGAGGATCATGTGCAGGTTCCGCTCCTCTTACGGTGCACTTTTATGCCAATGTAGAAAACACCGAAGGGTATAGTGAACATTTCGAATGGAGATTTTACACCGATAGCAATACGGAAGAGCCAGAGTTAGTGCGTTATGAGGCTGATACCGAATACACTTTTAATACGGCTGGAGCTCATAGGGTGGCTTTGTTTGCTACGTTCGCTCTTGGAAGTGACACGATATCCTATACGATGGAGGATTTTCCTGCGTTTGTGATATCTGTAAGTGAGAGTAAGCTAGATTTTCCCAATGCTTTCTCACCCAATGGTGATGGCATAAATGATGTTTATAAAGCCAAAGATGGGTATCAAAGTATTGTAGAGTTTCAAGCCACCATCTTTAATCGTTGGGGACAGAAGTTGTATAGTTGGAATGACCCCGCAGGTGGATGGGATGGTACTTTCAATGGGAAAGCAGTGGCAGACGGTGTCTATTTTGTCAATGTGAAGGCAAAAGGTGCTGACGGAAGAGTCTACCACATACGTCGTGATGTAAACCTATTGCGTGGTTATACAGAAAATACCACTGTGAACGAATAGTTTTCGTTTGTTACAAGTCCGTTTTTCTCCTTCTGCGTAACGCTTAGATTAATTCGCCGTTTGTACGTATCGCCTAGCGAAAGGTGCTTCATTGAGATGTGGGTGAACTACTCTTGTCATTCAGCGAAGGTGCTTTGAGAATGAAAAATAAATTGATTTTCAAGGAAAAATAAATTAAATTTCTTCTGAAAATAAATTATTTTCTGTTCTTGCAGAAGCCTTTTTGCAGTGTAATGTTGTATTGATTAATGGATCAAAGCATCCATATTGGCACATGTTTACCCTTTTGTTGAAGAAACAAAGGGTCGCTAAAGTCCTATTTGCCTTTTTCCCATGACAACGGATCTGTACTCTTGAAATCATACACTAAGTTACCGCTTGTGAATGTTTCCACTTCAATCTTGATTGTTTTTGAAGCTCTGAGATTGTACAAGAAAGCTTTGTCCGCCACAATAGCAGTGTCAAGGCTTTTCGAAGGACCAGGCTGATAGCTATATTTACCTACCATGTTACCATCGCTATATATCTTTACGATGTTTGTCGTGTCGAAACTATTACCAGCAAACTTTTCGCCATCATGTAGAACGAGCATAGTAGTTGCGCTGGTAGCATTCCTTTGCTTTACCAGAATCTCCATTGTGTTTTGTACCGTAATCTGTGAGTGACGATTGGTAAGGCTTTCTATGGTAGCCAACGTGCTATCTGTGTTATATATCCATTGTGAGATCTGATTACCTTGTGTATGATTAGCATTAGGTTCGATAACTATCATGGTATCCACCATGGTTGTATCATAATGGTTTCCATGCAGCGTCTGTCTTCCACAAGCAAGGAATGTGCATAGCATAAAAAGGATGTAAGCTAGGCTTGCTAAGCGCATCACTTGAACATTTTGTTGTTTTTGGGTATCTTTTCTCATTCTCACAATCAACGATTAGTAACATTATGCTCTAACAGCAGCTCTCCAATCTTCGTCTAGGACAAATACTGCAAAAGAAAGCATGGGTTGAGTAAAGTTGATAATCTGGAATGTAAACCACAATCACATGATGTGACATGTTACATTCCAGATTAGCTATTTAGATAAGTAATGTATGCAATTAGTATTCACCCCAAGCCTTGATATCTATCTCGTCAAGGGTCATACTACAGAAGGCATTGATAAACGCGCTTGCCAAACGACTATTGGTAATCAAAGGAACATTGAGGTCAATAGCCGCACGACGTATTTTGTAACCATTGGTAAGTTCTCGGGTGGTGAGATCCTTAGGGATATTGACCACCATATCAATCTTCTTCTCATGTAGAAGGTCGAGAGCTTGTGGTAGTTTCCCTTCTTCTGAAGGCCAATATACCAATGTGTTCTCAATGCCATTTTCTGTAAGATATTTGCTTGTACCGCCTGTAGCGTACAACTCATATCCATGTTCCACTAGTTGTTTAGCAGCATCGAGCATTTCTGCTTTTTGCTTTGCACCACCAGTAGATAGAAGGATGGTCTTCTTTGGGATGCGATGTCCTACGGAGAGCATACTCTTAAGCAGAGCAGCATTTGTGTCATCACCAAGACAACCCACCTCACCTGTCGAACTCATGTCTACGCCTAAGACTGGATCGGCCTTTTGTAGTCGGTTGAAAGAGAACTGGCTCGCCTTGATTCCAACATAGTCAAGGTCGAAGAGGTTCTTGTTAGGCTTCTCTACAGGCAAACCAAGCATCACTTTAGTGGCTAGCTCTATAAAGTTGATCTTCAACACTTTACTTACAAATGGGAATGATCTACTTGCGCGTAGATTACATTCTATCACAAGGATATCATTGTCTCTTGCCATAAACTGGATGTTGAATGGTCCAGAGATATGTAGCTCTTTAGCTATTTGACGGCTGATACGTTTGATACGACGTACCGTCTCAACATATAGCTTTTGTGGCGGAAGTTGCAGAGTGGCATCTCCTGAATGAACACCGGCAAACTCAATGTGCTCGCTAATGGCATATGCAATCACTTCTCCATTGTTAGCGACAGCGTCGAAGTCGATTTCCTTCGCATGCTCGATAAACTTACTTACCACAACCGGATGATCCTCGCTTACGTTAGCTGCTAATTGTAAGAAGCGGTGTAGCTCATCTTCATTGGAACATACATTCATTGCAGCACCTGAAAGCACATAGCTAGGACGCACAAGAACCGGGAAGCCCACTTCTTCAATAAACTTGTCGATGTCGTCCATGCTCTTTAAGGCTCTCCATTCTGGCTGATTGATACCATTGCGCGAGAGCATTGATGAGAATTTGGCGCGATCTTCAGCGTTATCAATATCTTTGGCCTTTGTTCCGAGAATATTGACATTCTGCTCGTCTAGATACATGGCTAGGTTGTTAGGTATCTGACCACCTGTGGAAACCACCACACCATGAGGATTCTCTAGCTCGATGACATCAAGAACGCGTTCGAAGGTGAGTTCATCAAAATAAAGGCGATCACACATGTCATAGTCGGTACTTACCGTTTCTGGGTTGTAGTTGATGATGATGCTGCGATATCCTTCCTTACGAATCGTGTTCAATGCTTGCACACCACACCAGTCAAACTCGACACTGCTACCAATACGGTATGCACCTGAACCGAGAACGATAACGCTGCGCTTATCGTTGCTAAAGTCGATATCACTCTTAGTTCCAGCATAGGTGACATAAAGATAGTTGGTCTGTGCTGGATATTCAGCCGCCAAAGTATCAATCTGCTTTACAACAGGGAAGATGCCATAGTTCTTGCGCTGATTACGCACCACTAGCATAGCCTTGTGCATGTTGCCAATTTCGCCCTCTAGTCCTACAGCACGAGCAATCTGGAAGTCGGTGAATCCGTAGACCTTTGCAGTACGAAGTAGTTCCTTATCTAGAGTGTTAATGTTGCATTCTTTAAGAGCCTCATCAATATCGATGATATGCTTTAGCTTATACAAGAACCATTTGTCAATCTTTGTCAATTCGTGTATTTGGTCTACATCATAGCCTTTATGCATGGCTTTGGATATAACAAACACACGTTTATCAGTAGGCTCTCTCAAGGCAGTGTCAATGTCAGGAATCTCGAGCTCTTTGTTCTCTACAAAACCATGCATGCCTTGACCAATCATTCGAAGACCTTTCTGAATAGCTTCTTCAAAGTTTCGACCAATGGCCATAACCTCACCTACCGACTTCATGGAGCTACCTAGCTCCTTGTCTACGCCTCTAAACTTGCTGAGATCCCAACGTGGAATCTTACAAACCACGTAGTCGAGGGCTGGCTCAAAGAATGCGCTTGTGGTCTTAGTTACCGAGTTCTTGAGTTCGAAGAGGCCATAACCCATACCCAGTTTTGCGGCAACGAAAGCCAAAGGATATCCAGTCGCCTTTGATGCTAGCGCAGATGAGCGACTCAAACGTGCATTGACCTCAATAACGCGATAGTCTTCGCTGACGGGATCAAAAGCATATTGCACATTACATTCACCTACGATGCCGATATGACGTACAATCTTAATGCTTAATGCACGCAACTTATGGTATTCGCTATTGGTTAAGGTCTGTGATGGAGCGATCACAATGGATTCACCTGTATGAATACCAAGAGGGTCAAAGTTCTCCATGTTACATACCGTGATGCAATTGTCATAACGGTCACGAACTACCTCGTATTCGATTTCTTTCCATCCTTTAAGGCTCTTTTCAACGAGAACCTGAGGTGAGAATGAAAATGCTTTCTCGCAAATCTTATTCAGTTCGTCTTCTGTATTGGCAAAACCACTACCAAGACCACCTAAAGCATAAGCTGCTCGTACAATAACGGGATAGCCTACCTCTTTTGCTGCTTGGCGCGCTTGCTCCATGTTTTCGCAAGCTTCGCTCTTGATGGTTTTTACATTTATCTCGTCTAGCTGTTCTACAAAGAGCTCACGGTCCTCTGTGTTCATGATAGCTTTGACGGGTGTACCTAAAACACGTACACCATATTTGGCCAATACACCACTTTGCTCTAGTTCGACACCACAGTTGAGGGCTGTCTGACCACCAAACGAAAGCAAGATGCCATCAGGACGTTCTTTCTCTATGACGCGTTCAACGAAATAGGGCTGAACAGGCAAGAAGTATATTTGATCGGCAACTCCTTGTGATGTTTGGACTGTGGCGATGTTTGGATTGATAAGAATAGTCTTGACGCCTTCCTCTCTTAAAGCCTTGAGCGCTTGAGAACCTGAATAGTCAAACTCTCCTGCTTCGCCAATCTTTAACGCACCAGATCCTAATAGAAGAACCTTCTTTATATTATTGTCTTTCATGTTAAACTTTACTTCAAATTTTCGATAAACTTGTCAAACATCCATTCTGTATCGACTGGGCCAGAACATGCCTCAGGGTGGAACTGGCTAGAGAACCAAGGTTTGCTCTTATGTTTTATTCCTTCATTAGAGCCATCATTCATGTTTACAAATAGTTCCTCCCAATCAGTGTCAAGTGTTTTGGCATTGACGGCATAACCATGGTTTTGACTCGTAATATAACACTTCGCTGTTCCTACGAGACGCACAGGCTGGTTGTGTCCACGATGTCCATACTTCAACTTATAGATCTCAGCCCCAGCAGCTTTTGCTAACAACTGGTTACCCATACATATACCACAAATAGGCTTAGAAGAAATGCTCATCTGTTTACGAATAATCTCTACGGCATCTGCACACATGTTTGGGTCACCTGGACCATTGGCAAGGAAAAGCCCGTCAAACTCCATATCTGTGTAATCGTAGTTCCATGGAACACGAATCACCTCCACCTCTCGCTCAATCAATTCGCGAATGATGTTGGCTTTCACACCGCAGTCTACTAAGAGCACTTTCTTACCTGCGCCTTCATTATATCTGATGATACTCTTAGTCGAAACCTTGTCTACAAAGTTTACTCCCTCATAGTTGGCTTCAGGGATGTTGGATGGCTCATCGTCAAACAAGATTTTGCCCATCATCACACCATGTTCACGTAACACCTTGGTGAGCTCGCGTGTATCTATGCCCGTTATTCCTGGCACTTTCTCACGTTTAAGCCAATCAGCAAGACTTTCATTTGCATTCCAGTGTGAATATTGCTCGCTATAATCAGCAACAATCAATGCAGATGCATAAATCTTGTCGCTTTCCATAAATGTAGGAAGTCCGTTTGGTTCAATGGTGAAAGGAGGAACACCATAGTTGCCCACAAGCGGATAAGTCATTGTGAGGAGCTGACCGGCATAAGAAGGATCGGTTAAACTTTCTGGATAACCCATCATAGCGGTATTGAATACCACCTCACCAGCTATCGGTTGCTCGTAACCAAAACTTTTTCCTTTAAATTCTGTACCATCACTGAGTACTAATGTTACATTGCGCATCTCAACTTGTATTTAGATTTCTTTCTGATAGTAATTAACGTATGCTTGATTTACTTGTCGCCTGCCACCACGAGTGGGGTAGTCGCCTGTGAAATACCAATCGCCTTTATGATTAGGGATAGCGTTGTGCAGTCCTTCAATGCTTTGGAATACAAGCTCTACAGGTGTTGTCATTCCTTGTGGACGTAGCTGCTCTACAATCTTCTTGTTGATCTCCTCTATGGTGAATGGTGCATAGATAGCCTTAACCGCATTGTTTATTGGCTGATCAGCAGGTTTGGCCAGTTCAATAAGGCATTGTTCATAAACGTCCTTTAGCAGTGAGTCCATATGTCGCTCTTTGATCAGAGCGATTGTTGCGTGGAACACACAGAATTCTTCTAGCTTAGGCATATCAATGCCATAATAGTCGGGGTAGCGTATCTGTGGCGCACTTGACACGATAACAATCTTCTTGGGTGTGAGACGATTCAGTATTCGAAGGATACTCTCTTTCAGGGTAGTGCCTCGAACAATGGAGTCGTCTATAATAACAAGGTTGTCCTCTCCTGGATTTATCGCTTCGTAGGTGATGTCATAGACGTGGCTAGCAAGGTCGTTACGTGAGTTGCCTTCTGTGATGAAGGTACGCAGCTTAATATCTTTCCATGCTATTTTTTCAGAACGTACATATTGATGGATAACCTTCTCTATGTCTTCCTCTTTGGGATTGTCTCCTAAGGCTATGATTTGCTTCACTTTTTGGCTATTGAGCCAGTGTTTGAAACCATGTACTAAGCCATAGAATGCCACTTCAGCAGTATTAGGGATAAATGAAAGCACCGTATGGTTGACATCATAGTCGACTGACTTAAGTACGGGTTCGGTGAGCTGATCTCCAAGTTTCTTTCTTTCTTTATAAATATCGCGGTCGCTTCCTCGAGAGAAATAGATGCGTTCAAATGAACAAGCACTATCACCACGTTGTGGAATAATCTCCTCAATAGTGCATTCGCCTGCTTTGTTAACGATGATTGCTTGACCAGGTATCAGCTCTTGAATATCCTCGCATTCAAGGTCAAATGTTGTTTGCAGCACTGGACGTTCAGATGCAACAACAACCTTCTCATCATCTTTATAATAGAAGCCAGGACGTATACCCCAAGGGTCTCTCATGGAGAAATATTCGCCACTACCTGTGATGCCGCATATAACGTATCCACCATCAAAGTCGGTCATCGTGGTTTTGAGGACATTGGATATTTTTACATGATCCTCAATATAGTGGGTGATATCTTGGTTTTGTAATCCTTCCTTTTGAGCTGCGATGAAATTACGCTCCACCTCTCGATCCAATCGGTGTCCCATCAGTTCAAGAAGAATATAAGTATCGCTATAGATGCGTGGGCACTGACCTTGAATGGTGAGCTTATGGAAAATCTCTTCAATGTTAGTCATATTGAAGTTTCCACACATGCACAGGTTCTTGGCCTTCCAGTTGTTACGGCGTAAGAATGGATGGACATATGTCAAACCACTTTTACCAGTGGTGGAGTAGCGTAGATGCCCCATGTACAGTTCTCCTGCAAAAGGCAGATTGGTTTTAGCAAAGTTGACATCGTTAAGCTGTTCCTCACTGATATCTCTTAGTTTTTTTTGCACCGTACCAAAGATCTCGGTTACAGCGTTTTTCCCCTCGGCACGCTCACGGAACATGTACTCGTTACCAGGCTCGCTCTCCAATTTTACTGCAGCTATACCAGCGCCTTCCTGTCCGCGGTTGTGCTGCTTTTCCATCATTAGATACAACTTGTTAAGCCCGTACATCCATGTACCGTACTTTTCTTGGTAATACTCCAATGGCTTGAGAAGACGGATCATTGCTACTCCGCAATCTTCGTGAATATTCTTTTCCATTCAGTAGTTTACTGTTTACTTGTTTGTATTATTCTATCCTCAATCTTTTTATCTGGTAAAAAGGGGTGTATGCTTTGGGGTATATAAAAATAACTGAGTCTTGATTACAAAGAATCAAAGACCCAGTTGGTATTTATCTAAGAATATTAAGAACTAATGATGCCAATGATGTAACGACACTTACAAGTGAGAACCATATTGAGGTCGATGAACCCAATTCAGAATCACGTTTCATCACAGTGTTAGGTTCAACGTAAATCATATCGTTTTGTTGTAAATAATAATAAGGAGAGTTAATCAAGTTAGCATCATTGAGATCTAAACGAGTCTCGTGCTTCTCTCCATTAGGCTCTTCTCTTATCAGCATCACATTGTCGCGTCTACCTTTTATATTTAAGTCACCAGCTTGCGCTAATGCTTCCATAATGCTGATTTTCTCTGTTGTTACAGGTATAACACCAGGTTTATTTACAGCGCCCATCACAACGATACGGTAACTAGACATTCGTACGATAACTATTGGGGTCTCTGTACGCGCTAAGTAAGGTTGTATCTTGGATTTGATTAGTTCTTCACATTGACCTTTAGTTAAGCCAGCTACATGTATTTTGCCGATAACGGGGAAATTGATATTGCCCGTGTTGTCAACCAAATAACCTTGACGACTACCAGAGGTGGATGATGATGAAGAAGCACTACCTTGTAAATTGAAGGGAGTAGAGGCTGTAGGGTCCGTAGTTTGTACATAGATAGAAAGCTCATCTTTGGGCATAATGCGAGCGTCATATAAGCCGCGTGATGCTGCCAAGCTAATCGTATCAATGTTTTGGAAATAGGCTATTTGCTTAGAAGTGGTGCAACCTGCCATAATAATCATAAGGGCAAAGGCTATGATAGAAAAAACTAACTTCTTCATTTCTTTTAAAGTTTGTGGCTTTACAAATCGTTGTAATCTAAATTTCTGCAAAAATACGATTATTTTCCCAAACTTCCAAACCTAGCTTAAAAGATTATGTTTTTTTGATAAAGCATTGATGAGGCTCATAAAAAATTGCGTCCTTATTGAACTATTATTGGATAGAAATATGTAATTTTGCACAAAATAAATATATGGATTATCAAGAATATAGACAACTAAGGTTATTTGCACGATACGATGGTTTTTATACATCGGTAATACTTATAGCAAGCTTCGTTTCTTACTTGGCTCAATCATTATTCCCTGTTGGTTCCGTAGGAGGACAATTGGCTATAATGTTATGCTTTGCCTTTCTAGTTGGAGCTCCTTTCTTTTTATATCGCTGCTTAAAACGCTTTTCCAAAGCTATTCCGCAAGGACAGTTTACTCCTGGGAGAACCTTCCTTTATTGTGTTCGTGCTACGGTTCATGCTGCATTCTTTTTTTCTTTGGTGCAGTATCTTTATCTAGAATTTATTGATAAAGGCTTGCTGTTTAGAATCATAGCCAACGCATTGTTGCAAGATAAGGACGAGGCAGAAGCCGTTTTGCGTCCTATGGGGCTGACCACTAATGAGTATATCAGCATGCTTAATCAAATAGATCCTCTTTCTTTGGTATCGAGTAGTTTTGTTATGTTGCTTATTGGTGCCATTGTTTTGAGTATCATCATCAGCCTTATCTTTACTTTTAATAATCAACGACCGCAAAAGGTTCAAAAAATAGAAAAAAAATAATGGATATATCTGTAGTAATACCTTTATATAATGAAGCTGAAAGTATACCCGAGCTATACGCTTGGATAAAACGAGTAATGCTGGAGAATAAGTTTAGCTATGAAGTGATATTTATCAATGATGGCTCAACAGATGACTCTTGGAAAATCATAGAAAAACTTCAGCAGTCGGATGATTGTGTTAAAGGAATCAAGTTTCGTAGAAACTATGGAAAGAGTCCTGCGCTCTTTTGTGGATTTCACGAAGCGCAAGGTGATGTGGTGATTACAATGGATGCCGATTTGCAAGATTCGCCTGACGAAATCCCCGCATTATACAAGATGATTACGGCAGACGGCTATGACTTAGTTTCGGGTTATAAGCAGAAACGTTATGATCCTATTTCAAAAACGATACCTACCAAGCTTTTCAATGCTACGGCTAGAAAGATCAGTGGAATTAAGAATTTGCATGATTTCAACTGTGGTCTCAAGGCATACCGCTCTGATGTAATCAAGAATATAGAAGTGTACGGAGAGATGCATCGCTATATTCCTTATCTTGCCAAAGAAGCTGGATTTGACAAGATCGGTGAAAAGGTGGTACATCATCAAGCACGCAAGTATGGCTCATCGAAGTTTATGGGACTCAATCGTTTTGTGAATGGTTATCTTGATTTGCTTACATTATGGTTCCTTAGCACTTTCGGTAAAAAGCCTATGCATGTGTTTGGATTCTTAGGCTCTGTAGTGTTCTTTATTGGGTTCTTGGCATTGATTTGGCTAGGTGTGGTCAAGATTTACAATCTGTCTAATGGTATATATGGCGATTTGTTGGCCTCACACGCATCTTTCTATATAGCATTATGCGCCGTGTTGTTAGGGACGCAACTCTTCCTAGCCGGTTTTATTGGTGACCTGATAAGCAGAAGTAGTTCGCGCCGAAATGAATATCAAATCGAAAAAGAAATAGGTTTCGATAAAGAATAATGAAACAACTCTTGTTTTTGTCAGTATCGTTGCTCGTTGTTGCATGTGCAACAATTGATTGTCCGATGAATAATACAGTGTACTCGCATTATGTTCTTAAGGGTGATGTGGATACACTTAAAGATACATTATCTATTATCACGTTGCGGCCAGATAGTAATGATGCTGTTCAACTGAACCGGTCGGTAGAAACCACCTCGTTCTCTCTTCCCATGAGTTATAGCCATGAATCGGACGAACTGCTGTTTCTGTATACAGATACGCTTAACCAGCAGATACTAGATACAGTAGTGGTATATAAGTCTAATGACCCTCATTTTGAATCAGTAGATTGCTCTCCCTCTTTTTTCCACACCATACAACGTGTAAGTTATACTCGTCATCGGATTGACTCTATAGTTGTGAATAATCCCAATGTTGACTATGATCAGAAAGAAAACCTTTATATTTATTTCCGCTCTGTTCGTTAGTTTCCTGCCAATCTTGTCATTGTCAGCTCAAAGTCGGACGTCCATTCAGTCTACAGACACGCTGCCCGTGTTTCGTGGTGTGGCTGTAGGGGTTGATTTGCTAGGTGCTGGTCAAAGATGGTTAAGCAGCTATGGGCAATATGAGGCGCAAGTAAGATTAAATCTGAAAGATAGATATTTCCCAGTGGCTGAAGTCGGACTTGGAGATGCTGATGCGCAAGACGAGACTACAAATCTCTCTTATAAGACAAGTGCTCCGTACGCTCGATTGGGTATAGACTTTAACATACTAAAGAACAAACATGATCTTTACCGTTTCTATATAGGTGCTCGCGTGGCATATACCTCTTTTGCTTTTGACCTATCATCTGCAGATATAACAGATCCCGTTTGGGGTGGACAGGCGTCATATCAAGCTCTTGACCAAAAGTGTAATATGCTTTGGGCAGAACTTTCTGCTGGGGTTGATGCAACGATTTGGAAATGGATACACATGGGTTGGAGTGTACGTTATCGCAGCAGGCTGCATCAGTCAATCACTGATGTTGGAGAGCCTTGGTATGTTCCTGGATTTGGGCGTAATGCTTCTAGTAGATTGGGTGCTACATTCAATCTAATATTTGAAATCTGATATTATATGAAAAAACGTTTGCTTTGGCAATTGCCATTTCTTGCTTTATTAATAATAGGTACGGTGTGGATTGTAAGTAACCAGCACAATATGCCGTATCAGCATCAGTCTGGTGTGATTTTTGGCACCCAGTATCACGTAACCTATCAAAGCAATGACAATCTTCAACAAGAGATAGAGAATGTATTGAAGCAAGTGGATAATGAGTTCTCTATGTTCAATAAGACTTCAACTGTTACCTTAATAAACGAAGGTAAGAGCCCTCAACTCAGTGAAATGTTCGTAGAAGTCTTTACTTTAGCACAAGAGATTAATAAAGAAAGTAATGGTGCGTTTGATATAACGGTTGCACCCTTGGTCAATGCTTGGGGATTTGGATTTAAGACCCGTCAGATGCCTAATGTCAACCAAGTAGATAGTTTGCTTGCTTATGTGGAAATGAATAAGTTGGCTTTGACTCAAAAGAAAGGTAAATCATATATGCTTCTATCACAGCCAGGGATAACGCTTGATTTTAGCGCAATAGCAAAAGGATATGGAACTGATTGCGTGGCAAGACTCTTATCTGAAAAAGGAATAGAAAACTATATGGTTGAGATAGGAGGAGAAGTGGTAACAAAGGGTAATAACCCTAAACGTTTACCATGGAAGATTGGAGTGGAGAAGCCTATGGAAGATTCGCTTCATGCAGAGGGAGAGTTTCAAACTATATTGAATGTGACGGATCAAGCGATGGCCACTAGTGGCAACTATCGCAACTTCTATTATAAAGGTGGACGTAAGTATGCGCATACTATTGATCCCAAGTCGGGTCGTCCAGTGCAACATAGCTTATTATCGGCTACAGTCTTAACAGATTGCTGTGCGAAGGCTGATGGATATGCTACAGCTTTTATGGTTATGGGAATAGAAAAAGCCAAAATACTTCTCAATAAACACCCAGAACTAAAAGCTTGCTTTATCTATGCTGACGATAAAGGTAGGCTGCATACCTGGATGAGTCCTGGATTAGAAAATAGAGAATAATGAAATGGTATGATACGCTTTTGCGTTTTCCGTTCTTCCAAGGAATGAATGAAACTGAACTTGTTGAGATTGCAACCAAGACAAGATTTGATTTTATTAATGTTTCACCTAAACAATATATCATTTCAAAAGGAACCGCTTGTCATCAGTTGTTGTTATTAAGCGATGGTGAGGTGATGGTGTATCAAGAAGACGCAAAGGGTACATGTCTCCTCAAAGAACGTATTTGTCAGCCTTTAGCCATTCAACCGGAGCGCTTGTTCGGATTAAACCAAAATTACACTCTAACGATTCAAGCACTATCCAAATGCTCGTTATTGGCACTTAATAAGCAAGAAGTGCTGAAGCTCCTAAGCCATTATATGCTGTTTCAGTTTAATATGCTTAATTTCTTGTCAACCAATGCGCAGCGTTATCGTCAACTTTTATGGAACACTAGGTCGCAAGGCGTCCAATACAAGATTATTCAGTTTATTCTTAATCGTTGTTTAACCCCTAACGGATATAAGGATATAAAAATCAGATTGTACGATCTCGCTTCCGAGATCTCAGAAAGTAGACTCAATGTGTCCAAAGCGCTTCATGAAATGCAGGCCAGAGAGTTGCTACGAATGAATAGGCTTCATATTCTTGTGGATGATATGGAGCGGTTGTCTCATTATGCAGACGAACTTTCTACAAAGGGATAAAATCTTAAAGCTATTTTTATAAAAACAAAGAAGCCGTTTTGCTAAAACATAAAAAGTTAGTATTTTTGCATAGTAAAACGAGCGATAACCCATGATAACGAAACAAACAACAAGCGAAAATCGTCATAATCCCTTTTTTGAAGCATATAACACCCCGCACGATACAGTTCCCTTTGATAGCATAACATTACAAGACGTAGAAGAGGCGTTTTACGAAGGTATGCGTAGAGAGAATGAACAGGTACAGGAAATGTTGTCTGAAACCGATGAGCCTACCTTTGATAATACGCTTATCCGTGAAGATAAAGTAAAAGGTCGTAAGCACTACTATGATTTGTTAAGTAGGGTAGAGACGGTCTTTTTTAACTTGTTGTCGGCAGAAAGTGATGAAGATATGGAAGCTTTGGCTCAGAAAATGAGCCCCATATTGACAAAGCATTCTAACGATATCAGTCTTAATCCAGCCGTTTTTGAACGTATCAAGTATGTGTATGAGCATCATAGACCTCTAACCCCAGAGGAGCAAACCATATTGGATAGAAGTTATGATGGCTTTGTAAGAAGCGGCGCATTGCTTGACGAAGAAGGAAAGAAACGTTTTCGTGAGATTTCAGAAAAGTTGGGTGAACTCTCTTTACAATTTTCGCAGAATCTACTTAAAGAGACCAAAGCCTATACCTTGCATCTCACAGATGCTGCAGATTTAGCAGGATTGCCAAATACTATAGTTGAGGCTGCTGCCAATACAGCAAAAGAAATGGATAAAGATGGCTGGGTGATTACGCTTGACGCACCTAGCTATGGTCCGTTTATGATGTATGCCGAGAATAGAGCGTTGCGCGAAAAACTTTATATGGCACGTAATACGCTTTGTACGCATGCAAACACTGAAAATAATCTTGATATTTGTAAACAGATTGTTAATCTGCGACGAGAACTAGCCCAGCTATTAGGATACGAAACTTATGCAGATTATGTGATGAAGTATCGCATGGCTGGCAATGTAGATCGTGTCTACAAGATGTTTGACGATCTCCTTCTAGCATATAAACCAGTAGCGATAGAAGAACAAGCCGAAGTGGCACAACTCGCTTCTGAACAAAATGGTAAGGACTTTGAACTTAAGCCATGGGATGTTTCTTATTACTCACATAAGTTGCAATTACAGAAGTTTGACTTAGATCCAGAGATGTTACGCCCATATTTTGAACTCAATCAAGTGATTCGGGGCGTTTTTGGGTTAGCTACTACACTCTATGGAATTACTTTCAAGGAAAACAAAGCTATACCAGTTTATCATCCTGATGTAAAGCCATATGAGGTATATGATAGTAATGGAGCATTTCTTGCTGTGCTTTATGTTGATTTTCATCCACGAAAAGGAAAGCGCGATGGTGCTTGGATGACTGAGTATCAAGGTCAATGGATAGAAAAGAATGGAACCAATGTCCGTCCTCATGCTTCATTGGTTATGAATCTTAGCAAACCTACAAAAGAAAAGCCTGCTTTGTTGCGCCTAGGTGAGGTGGAGACATTCTTGCACGAGTTTGGTCATGCACTTCATGGTATGTTTGCCAATACGCGCTTTGAGAGCCTTTCGGGAACCAACGTTCTGTGGGATTTTGTAGAATTGCCTTCACAGTTTATGGAAAACTATGCGGTGGAGAAGGATTTCCTTCGCACTTTTGCTTTCCATTATGAAACAGGAGAACCTATCCCAGATGAGTTGATTGATAAGATTCAACAGAGTCGTAATTTTAATGTAGCCTCAGCGTGCTTGCGTCAAGTAAGTTTAGGCCTGCTTGATATGGCTTATTATACGCAGAAAAGTGACTTCAGCGAAGATATCATAGCTTTTGAGAAAGAAGCATGGAAGGAGGCGATCCTCTCACCACAACTTCCACAAACCTGTATGACGGTGCAGTTTTCACATATCATGTCTGGTGGATATGCTGCAGGCTATTATAGTTACAAGTGGGCAGAAGTTCTTGATGCAGACGCGTTTAGTGTGTTCAAGCGTTACGGAATCTTTAATCAAGAAGTGGCTGCTCGTTTCCGTACCCAAGTGCTATCCAAAGGTGGTACAGAGAATCCAATGACGCTTTACAAACGATTCAGAGGGCAAGAACCTAGCATAGATGCACTACTTGAACGCAATGGTCTGAAGTTGCCTGAAGCAGAAAAACAACGACAGTTGGATTATCGTTACCTACGTATGGCGCATATATGGGCAGAGAATTCCTATTGTAAACGCAGAAAGGTTGGTGCCTTAGTGGTAAAAGATAAAATGATAATCAGTGATGGTTATAATGGGACGCCTAGTGGGTTTGAAAACGTATGTGAAGATGAACGTAATGTAACCAAACCTTTTGTCCTTCACGCAGAAGCAAACGCTATAACAAAGTTGGCGCGAAGCAGCAATAATAGTGAGGGGTCTACACTTTATGTTACAGCTTCACCATGCATCGAATGCTCCAAACTCATTATTCAAGCAGGTATCAAACGTGTGGTTTATGGAGAAAAATATCGATTGGATGATGGCATTCAATTATTGAAACGTGCAGGTATAGAGGTGGTTTATCTTGAACTAACCGATTAACATGATATAAACGAATACAATGAACAAGCTAAAATCAAATAGATTCACTCCTTTGTTTATGGCAATTAGTGTGGTTGCCGGTATTATGATTGGCTACTTCTTTGCCAACCATTTTTCTGGTAATCGCCTAAACATTATAAATAACGGTAGTAGTCGTCTGAATAATCTCTTGCATATCATTGACGACCAATATGTTGATTCTGTTAATATTGATGACCTTGTAGATAAAGCTATCCCTCAGATATTGGCAGAGTTGGATCCCCATTCTGTTTATATCAGTGCCGAAGACGTCCAGAAGGCTAACGCAAGTCTACAAGGTTCGTTTTCTGGTGTTGGTATTGAGTTTGTGATACGCGAGGACACCATTCGCGTACAAGGCGTTATCAAGAATGGCCCTGCTGAAAAAGCAGGAATCTTAGCAGGCGACAAGATTGTTAGCGTTGATGACAAACCATTTGTGGGTAAGGTTGTTACTGACTCAGAAGCTCAACGCCGACTGAAAGGACGTAAAGGTTCTAAAGTAAAGATTGGTGTAACTCGTTTTGGTGAAAAAGGAGTTAAGTATTTTGTGGTTACAAGAGCAGATATTGAAACAAAAAGCATTTCAGCCACTTATATGCTTAATGACACTACTGGCTATATTCGTATCAAGAGTTTTGGTGAAAAGACCTATGCAGAGATGCTAGCGTCTTTAGCAAAATTGTCGCAAGATGGCTTTAGTAATCTAGTCATTGATCTTCGTGACAACTCAGGCGGTTATTTGGAAAGTGCCGTAAATATGATTCAAGAATTCCTGCCTAAAGATCGCTTAATAGTATACACAGAAGGACGTAAGAGCCCACGTCGAGAGTATCGTAGCAATGGACGAGGAGCATATCAAGATATTCCATTGGTTATATTGATTAATGAGGGCTCAGCCTCTGCTGCTGAAATCTTTGCGGGTGCTATTCAAGACAATGATCGTGGAACTATTGTAGGTCGACGTTCTTTCGGTAAAGGATTGGTACAACAGCAAATAGCTTTCCCTGATGGCAGCGAGATTCGTCTTACGGTTGCACGTTATTATACGCCTTCTGGACGATGCATTCAAAAGCCTTACGTAATGGGTGATGAGTCTGATTATAATCAAGATATCTTGTCGCGTTATGAACATGGTGAATTCTTTTCGCAAGATAGCATTAAACACACAGGTCCCGCTTACCACACATTGAAAGGCCGAACCGTTTATGGCGGTGGTGGTATCACGCCTGATATCTTTGTTCCAGAGGACACAAGTGCGGTCACATCTTATTATAAAGAGGCTGTGATGAGTGGTATGATTTTACAGTTTGCTTACAACTATACAGATGTCAATCGCCCACGTTTGCGTACGTTTACTGAGATGATGCAGTTGGCTGACTATTTGCGAAACCAAAATATGGTCAACCAGTTTGTTGACTATGCTGATAAAAATGGTTTACAGCGGCGCAATCTGATGATACGTAAGTCGCATGGTTTGCTTGAACAATATATTGATAGTAGAGTAATCTATAATATGTTGGACGAACAAGCATTGAACGAATATCTCAATCAGAATGATGCTACGGTGCTCCGTGCATTACAGGTGTTTAGAGAAGGAAAAGCTACACCACAAAAGCCAACCACTACGTCACATGCAAAATAAAAAAGAGCTGCGTCAATGGATACGGACGCAAAAAAGTATGCTGTCTCAAGAGGAGCGGCTGCACCAATCTGCTACTATTGTAGAAATGATACTGCAACATCCACGTATTGTCTCTGCGCAGGTGGTTATGGCGTATTGCTCTTTGTCTGATGAGGTTGATACCACCAATCTCTTAACTCAGCTTCTTAGTAAAGGTAAACGTGTATTGCTACCAAAAGTAATAAACGATTATGAAATGAAGCTATGTGAGATTCATTCTATGAATGATTTGACTGAAGGTGCTTTCCATATAATGGAACCTAATGGTTTGGCATTCGTTGATTATGATCTTATTGAGGTGGCAATCATACCCGGCATGGCTTTTGATCACAAAGGACATCGATTAGGAAGAGGATGCGGTTACTACGACCGATTTTTGGCGCAAGCCCCTAATATATATAAAATAGGTGTAAGCTTCTCATTTCAAAAGGTTGCTTCCGTCCCCGTAGAGAATAATGATATTATCATGGACGAAATTATCTGATCAAACAATACATACATTCTATGGCATTAAACTATATTTGGATAGCATTATTTACAATCGGCGTGATTGTAGGAGTTGTGAAACTCATTTTTTGGGGAGACGTCACCACATTGCCTGCAATGATGGATTCTACCTTTAAGATGTCTAGCGAAGCTTTTGAGATGACTCTAGGACTCACCGGTACCTTGACCTTATGGATGGGAATTCTAAAGGTAGGGGAGGATAGTGGTTTGGTCGAACGTTTAGCAAAACTACTTAGTCCGGTGCTTACAAAGTTGTTTCCTGAGATCCCTAAAGATCATCCAGCATTAGGATCAATCTTTATGAACTATGCTGCTAATATGTTGGGACTTGATAATGCAGCAACGCCTGTTGGACTACGAGCTATGCAAGAGTTGCAGACACTTAATCCTAAAAAGGATACGGCTAGCAACTCTATGATAATGTTCCTTGTACTTAATACTTCTGGACTAACGATTATCCCGGTTTCCATTATGGCTTATCGCTCTAAATATGGTGCCGTTGATCCCACAGATGTATTTATACCGATGCTTTTAGCTACAATGTGTGCCACTTTTGTAGGATTAATCACAGTTGCCATTCGTCAACGCATTAATCTATTTAATATTCCTATGCTTATTATGGGATTGGTGGTGAGTGCTTTGGTAAGTGGGTTGTTTCTTGCAATGCATGGCATGACCACAACCGAGGTGCAGGGTTTTTGTCGTGTCATGACCGCTTGTATCATGCTAGGGGCCATTATGATATTCATTTGGTCAGGTGTGCGTAGCAAAATTAATGTGTACAATTCTTTTATCGAGGGAGCAAAAGGAGGTTTTCATGTGGCAGTGAGCCTCATTCCTTATTGCGTAGCTATTCTTGCAGCAGTTGGTGTCTTTCGTGAGTCGGGAGCCCTAATGATGGTTCAACATGGATTGGAACAAGGTGTTCAAGCATTAGGATTTAATAGTGACTGGGTTGGCGCATTGCCTGTAGCTTTGATGAAACCTCTCAATGGTGCAGGTGCTCGAGGAATGATGTTACAATGTTTCGATACATTCGGTGTTGATAGTTTTATCGGACATTTGGCTAGTATTCTTCAAGGAAGTACCGATACTACGTTTTACATATTGGCGGTATATTTTGGAAGCGTAGGGGTGAAAAAGTATCGTTATGCCGTTACATGTGGTTTACTAGCCGATTTGGCAGGAATGATAGGCGCAGTATTGTTCAGTTACTTCTTCTTTTATGTCTAATAATAAACATCTATATTGAACGTTTACCTAGATCATATTGCAAACGATTACATTTGTAAAATGCTGTTTTTTTGAATATAACCTTGCTATTGTAAAGTTTTACTCATACCTTTGCATCGACTAAAAGATGAAGATATAGAAGAACAATGTTTGATCTATTTCTCGATAGGTATTAGATAGGATTGTATTTGAATTAAGATATTGTATTCTAGGTTAGTAGGTTTTGTTAATTTGGTTGTAGGACTCTGTAAACATTTATATGTCTGCAGAGTCTTATTTTTGGTCCTTTACAAAGTAAGGTAAGCATCCCATACCCCAATTCGAGATAAGTAAGGTAAGCATCCCATACAAGCCGTATTGTGTAAAAAACAAATAAGCCAAAGTCTATC
>CAVGNV010000020.1:0-41651 GCA_963630695.1 Paratractidigestivibacter sp.
GCCGACCCTCTGCTTGTAAGGCAGATGCTCTAAACCAGCTGAGCTAAACGCCCTTGCTTTCCTTAAGCGAGTGCAAAGGTATTACATTATTTTGATTCCACCAAATGTTTGAGCAACTTTTTTCTAAAAAAATATTTCACTTCTTATTTCAACGCTACCTATATACATGATTATCAAAGGCTAAGCCTACCTTCTCCAGCCGCATAGAAACAACCTTGTTAACCTCTAATCTATATCCGTCGCTCACCCTATAGGCCATATCCACACTATAAGCACGTTTCATCATCAGTCTATCAATAAATTAAAAAAGCCTGACTCAGTAAAGAGCCAGGCTTTCATTATATTAAGATGGTAGATTATTCAGCAATCTGAACAGTAGCACGACGGTTGAAAGAGATAGGAGACAATGTGTCTACACCACCCTTACCAACGGTTGTAATCTTGCTTGAAGATACACCCATCTTCTGAATCTCGTTAGCAACGGTGTTAGCACGCTGCTCAGAGAGCCACTGGTTGTGCTTAGCAGAACCTGTTGCGCTGTCTGCATAACCTGTAACGAGGATGTTACGATCGTTATCTTGAGCAAACTTAGCAATAGCCTGAACGTTTACAAGATCCTTCTTTGAAGCGATGTTTGTCTTATCGAGGTTGAAGAATACAGACACAGGAGTAGTCACGAGGTCGTGAATTGCCTGATTGGTGTTCTCCACTGGCTTCTGGTTAGCCAATGCGTCGCGAAGACGAGCGTTCTCTGCCTCAGCATCACGAAGCTTTGCATTGAGTGCATCAAGAGCTGCTTGGTGTTGTGCGTTGATAGCGTCTACATCAGGAACTGCGCTCCAAGTAGCCTTACCAAGGTTATAAGTCAAACCTACTTCAGCATAGAGGTAGTTGTCATGGCAATCCCATCCGCGGTTACCAACTGAAGCAATATCTACACCGTCAGCATCACCTTCCTGGCGATTCCATCCCACTTCAACGTTGATAGCAACCTTACGGCTTACGTGGAACTCGTTCAACAAACCTACGCTGAGCTGCATTCCATAGAGGTCATGAGTCATAGAGCGAGTCATACCTGCACCTGCGAAAGGAATAAGATCCCATACACGGTTAGGATTGTAGCCTAGAAGCATGTTGCTTACATTGAAGAGAACGTGCTCATTCAATGTCCAGAACTTGTTGCAAGTGCTCTTTTCTCCTTCATAAACAGTCTTACCCCAAATACCCTGAAGCTTTGTACGAAGACCGATACCTGGTGTAAACCACTTACCAATAGCAACTGCTGCTCCTGGATTAGAGCGGTATTTGCTGAATGGGCTTGTAGAGTTGTTAGAGCTGTGCTCCTGACCAGAATACCAAACATTCCAGTTTGCACCAGCTTGAATGAACCAGTTGCTCCAGAAAGAGTTAGTGGCTACACTGTGCTGCAGAACTGGTGTTTCGTCCTGAGCAAAGCCGGCTAGAGACATACCAGCCAAAGCCAATACCATAAATAGCTTTTTCATAACTTTGTTTATTTAATAATCAAAAATTCATTTTTACGTTCTACAAGAACGTTTATATACTTGGTGCAAAGGTACGAATAATTTTTAAAGCGTGACACATTATTTTTAAAAAACTGATTTATTCTTAAAAAAATTCTAATTTTGTACCAACTATTACACACAAACGTACCTATATTGACGCTTGCGTAAACCTATCATGCAAACATTTGCTCAATATCCTTCTGCGACAAGATAGCCACAACAACCTTTCCATCAGGGGTATAGTTGACATTCTCACAAGCAAAGAGGTCGTTAACTAGCGTTTCCATCTCCTCATTGTTAAGCACTTGCCCTTGCGGAATAGCCGCTTGACCAGCCATAGTGAGCGCCAAGGACTGATCTACCTTTTCCTTTAGTGTCACATCTTGACTATCAACATTGACCACCATCTGCTGGATGAGGTTAGGAATGTTTAGTCCTTCCAGTCCAGCGGGTGTACCATTGACTACCCATGTGTCGCCCCCGGTCACCTCGATATCAAATCCCAAGGCTTGCAACTCGGGAAGAACGATTGGTAACAACGGACATTCGGCAGGCGCAAAGGTCACCGTTTCGGGGAAAAGCATCTTTTGTGTGACCGACTTTCGATTGGCCAACATCATGAGATACCTTTCATATAATACACGCACGTGCGCGCGATGCTGATCTATTAGCATCAAGCCCGACTTCATAGATGTCATGATATAAGAACCCTTATACTGATAATGTGTGGGCGACTTATCCTCAATCTTATTCTCAACGGGGGGTGCTTGCAGGTCGATAGCCGACTGGAAGATGTCCTGACTGGGCGACATCACTGGTTCACTTTGTCCCAATCCCTCATAAAGCGTATCCCAATTATCTGGCACACGCGGCTGGGTGGGTTGATGAGAGGGAGTTTCGTTGAATGGATTATACTGCGTATTGATCTCCACTTGAGGTGCAGATGTGAACGACTCCGTATTGAACAAAGGTATCTCGGGTTGTTGTTCCGACTCAAAATCGATTGCGGGGACATTGCTAAACATTCCAACCGCCTCTTTGACAGCAGCCATCAGCATCTGCCAAATGGCTTGTTCGTTTTCAAATTTGATCTCTGTCTTGGTGGGATGGATATTCACATCAATATCCTCGGGAGCCACTTCGAAGTAGAGGAAATAAGGCACTTGCGTTCCTACGGGTATCAATCGGTCAAACGCAGTGAGCACAGCCTTATGAAAATAGGCGTGTTTCATATATCTGCCATTGACGAAGAAATACTGAAGTAGCGTCTTCTTCTTAGCCGACTCGGGCTTGCCTACGAATCCTTTGAGCCGACAAAGCGTGGTATCTACGTCCACAGCCAAGAGATCCTTGTCTATTCTTTTGCCAAAGATGTCCACAATGCGCTTGTGCATATTGGCCTTTGGAAGGTCAAACACCTCTGTATTGTTGCTATGAAGGGTGAAATGGATCTCGGGATAGACCAATGCAATGCGTTCAAAAGCGGCTAGAATGTTGTTCAGTTCGGTAGCATTCGACTTGAGAAACTTTCTCCGTGCGGGTACATTATAGAACAGATTCTCCACTAGGAAGTTGGTTCCTTGTGGGCAAGAGCATGGTTCTTGACCTTGAAATTTTGACCCAGCAATGGTGAGATGCGTACCTAGCTCCTCATCTTGCATACGCGTCTTGAGTTCGACCTGTGCCACAGCGGCTATCGAAGCCAATGCCTCACCACGGAAACCCATCGTATGCAAGGAGAACAAATCATCCGCACGACGTATCTTAGAAGTGGCGTGACGCTCAAAAGAAAGACGCGCATCGGTCTCAGACATACCTTTTCCGTCATCAATAACCTGTATGGCGGTGCGTCCCGAATCGGTTACAAGGACATGAATCGTTGAAGCATTGGCATCAACGGCATTCTCAACAAGTTCTTTAATCACCGAGGCGGGGCGTTGTATCACCTCACCGGCAGCAATCTGGTTGGCCACGCTATCGGGCAACAATTGGATAATATCTGACATTGGTATAGGTTTGACGATTGGAGGTTACAAGTAACAATAAAGCCACACTAGTCCGAGGACCATCAAGATGGGTGCGATGAGATAGGCTATCCACGCAACGGGCACCTTATGACGTTTGGGGCGGCTAAACGTGATGGGCTTACGCTCCGATGCTTGATGCTGACGCTCGCGCCATTCCTTGCGTTCATCCACATAGATATACCTATGATGGAAGCCTCGCGGCTTGGGTTCTTTAAACCAGTTGCCTATCATCTCATTCTCGAATTGAAGATAATTGGATGCGAATAGAAACACGATTGCACCCCACCCTACTCAGTGTGGATACGCTGACGAGGTGGCAAAGCGCGCATGCGATACTTCAGTTTCTGATTATCCGCCTTAGACACACGTCTGAACACGTCGTTCTTATCCACCGGACGAAGGTCAGCAAACCATGCAAAGCGGGGCAAGAACCGCTTATCAGATGGTATCTGTGTCATGGGATAGAGCACACCGTTGGTCTTCGGCATCCATATCTTTTCCAAGCGGCGCTCCGGCGAGAGATACATACGCATGGTGTCCGTCTCGATATACACCAGACCAATCATCGTACTGTCTTTATCGTCTATCGGATAATAGATCGCCAGCACGTTGCCCACAGCATCGCCGCGTCTGATCTTACCTTCTTCAAAGACGCCATGCATCCATTTGGACGACACCTGGTTATAATGTTCGTTGTCAGACATGAGTTCCACTGACATTGCATTGCCATAAACGAAGGCCTCGCGGATGGTGGAGTCGTTCATAAAGGCGCGAATCGAGTCGCCAAGGAGTTGTCTATTGCCGTTCCAAAGGATAGGATCATCATAGAGCGTAGCACACGAATCCTTGGTGTTGGTGACCAACAACCCGCAGACCGCTTGCACATCGGTGCGATAAGCACGCACGTTGTCCACACCATAGAGGTAGCGATACACCGAATCAGTGTTGACATTGTATGCTCGCATACGCACCGTGTCAGCATGAACATAGAGCGTATCCATTCCTTGGGAGAAGTCCTTGGCGAGCGGGCCGGGCTTACCACCGAATGCCAAAGCGGCTTCATCGGTGTAATAGCAATGAGCTGCTTGGAAAGCGTTCTTGCTATGCTGGTCGATATAGTCGACGTTACCGTGCGCCTCACCATCATGTGTCTTCTCGTTATATATCAACGTATCACCCTTGATGGTGCGCTGGCTGCGCTTATCCACCACCACCACCTTGCCATAGCCACGCATATCGCCTTGGTTGGCTTGGTACACCACGTGATCACCAGTGATGGTGCGCTGGTTTTGATTGTCTACGATGTCCACATTGCCATCACCCTGCATATAACCTGTGTTGCTATTATAGCGCACATCTTGTCCTTTGATGATACGGCGGTTGGCTTTATCATTGATGGTCACACCACCATGACCTTCCGACTCACCCGTATTGTTATTGAACGCAATGTCCGTTCCTTCGATGTCACGTGTGGGTGAAGTGATTGTAGCATGTCCTACGGTACGTGCCGAACCTGTAATCTGATTGAAGTAGCCCTCTGTGGTATGGATAGTACCACCATCGCTCATACGTAGCGTGGATGTTCCGGTGACATGAACGTCACCATTGTCCATGTTTCCATTGGCTGCTGGTGTGTGCACCTCGCGTATCTTACCCGTGCGTGAGAGCATCACGACATTACCATTGAAGTGGAAATCCTTAGTCTTGGTGTTATAATCGCCTTGATCAGCCATGATGGTGTTAGTGCCAATGACAAGCGTGCCGCGTCCACCGAAGTAGTTGGCCAAATCGCTCCGAAGGTTATAGTCGAGGCTATCACACTTGAGCATCTTTCCAGGTTGGCGCACCAGCACATCCTTACGGGCTCGGAGCATCTGCGCCGAGCCATCATAGAAGGCGCGATCACAATCGAGCGACACACCATCGGGACGGCGAACGCGCACATTGCCGAACGCATCAAACTCGCCACGCTGCTCATTGATGTGTGCGCTATCACAGTTGAGGGTCATTCCGTTGACACGAAACTTCACCTTACCCTTCACTACCACCACATCCGGACTGGTCATCTGATGATGCGAGAGCACGTCGGCATGATCTAGATAAACCTTCGTCTTAGGGTCAGTCTTAGGTTTGTTCTGTGCCCAAACGGCTTGTGAGGTAAAAAGTACAAATAGGCATAGAACCCATATTGGTAAGGTTCTATGCCCATAATGTATAGCTTGTTGTGTACGTTTTACTTTCATCGCTTCCATCCCTCGTACTTAAACTGGCAGTTGTCGTAACGAGGATTCATCCTTACATAGGTTTGTTTCACTTTCTTTACCACCCAATCGTGTATCGCTTTCTCACGAGCTTGTGCTAGCACCACTTCCTTCATGTCTTGGAAGTCCTCGGTGATGGTTGCTCTATGAGCATCCACGCGTGAGGTGAGCTTCACTATCAGACAGGTGGTTTTGCCTCGTTGAGTCACCATCTTGAATGGTTCTGAGATCTCTCCCACCTTCATGGTATCCACCACGGCTGCGATTTCTGAAGGCAAATCCTTCATATGGAAGCGCGAGGTACGCGATGTCTCGGTGGTGTTAACCAACACACCATGATTGTTCTTGGTGTCCTTATCGTCTGAGAGATAAGAGGTGGCCTGTTCGAAGGTGAACTTATTGGCACGAATATCGTTGGCGATAGAGTCGAGACGGAGCTTCGCTGCGGTAATCGACTCGTCAGACACTTTAGGTTTGAGCAAGATGTGACGGCAGTTGACCTTATCACCACGACGATCGATGAGCTGGATGATATGGTAACCAAACTCCGATTCTACGATCTTGGACACCTTGCTAGGGTCAGTGAGGTTGAATGCTACAGCTGCAAAAGCCTGATCTAGCATACCACGGCCCATGTATCCCAGTTCACCACCTTGACGGGCGCTTCCAGGATCTTCCGAGTAGAGACGAGCCAAGGTAGAAAACGATGTCTCTTTCTTGTTGACACGATCAGTAAACTCACGCAAACGGTTCTTCACACGGTTCACTTCCTCGGTCTCAATCTTAGGATCCACGGTAAGGATCTGCACCTCCACGGTAGTAGGGATTTCGGGGATGCTATCCTTAGGGAGCTTGCGGAAATACTCGCGCACCTCAGAAGGTGACACGTCGATATCCTTCACAAGCGACTGTTGCATCTTCTGCACCAACTGACGATCCTTATAATCGTCGTGCATATCTTGTCTAATCTGCGTCAAGGTCTTGTGCTGATACTCCTCAAGTTTCTCCTTTGAGCCACCGATCTGTGGGAGCGAGAGCCAATAATTGATCTGTTGGTCCACGCCTTGGTTGATTTCTGACTCTGACACCTCAATACTATCCAGTGCTGCTTGATGCAAGAAGAGCTTCTGCACAGCGATCTGTTCAGGAATCAAACACTCAGAATCACCATCCCATTTCATTCCTTCGGCTTCACCTTGAAGCTTCATCACTTCCACATCCGACTTAAGGATAGGTTCGTCACCCACCACCCAAATCACCTCATCGACCACGCTCTGAGGATTGATGGTAGCGGTGCTGTCTGCCGCAAGGGGTTTTGACATCGTCTGATGGGTATTGGCATTAAGCGCAGCCACACCAAGGGCTGAAGCCAAAAGTAGTATTCCTGTTTTGATTTGATTCTTTTTCATATACCTTATTATAATAGGCGGGGTGCCATTAGAGAACGTGAGGCAGCTTGGGGGTTAGTGTTTGTTGACCGTGGCTAGGACATCACGGTTGACTACCACCTTATATTTCTTACGCAGAGCCTTTACCCACTGCTCTTCCATCTGTGCTTGATAGTCAGAGGTTACCTGTCCGCGCACGTCATTCATCTCCTCTGGTTGAGAGAGCTTCTTACCATAGGTAGCGTCGTAAGGATAACCCTTGGTCTCATTGACGGTTACGTCTGCACCAAACTCGTTCTTATCAATCAGTGAGTTGTCACCTTTCTTGAAGATACCTTTCTCCACACGGATACGAATCACGCTATCGTTGTTGAATGTAGAACGCAGTTTTTCGCCCCATTCAGCGAAAGGCACACCCTTGATGCAAGCGCGTACGGCCTCAATGTCAGCCTGATCCTTCACGTGATAAGCGATACCCTTGAAGCGAGGAGCATCCCACTTGTATTCCTTGCGGTGCTTTTTGAAATAAGCAGCGAGAGCAGCCTCATCCTTAGAAGCCTTGTTCCATACCTCACGGTTGCTGATCTCGAAGAGCAACAATCCGTCATGATACTCGCGTACAAGGTTAGTCAAGTCGGGATCATTGGCTTCAAGCTCCACCAGTTTCTTATCTAGAATCTCGTCCTTGGTTACGTTGCCTGCCTTAGCAAGGCTATCAATCTTCTCATTGATAATCTTTTCTCTGAAGCCACGCATCTCGATAAACTTATGGATGTCGTTCTTCAGCGAGTCGTATGGGAAGAAATTCTGCTTGCCGAGAAGCTTGATGATATGATAACCGAACGACGACTTCACGGGTTCGCTCACCTCACCGACGTTCATGCTAAACGCTTTGTTCTCAAATTCCTTTACCGTCTGACCACGTGTGATCCATGGCAGCTCGCCACCTTTGCTTGCAGAGCCTTTGTCACCAGAGAATTTAGTGGCCAGTTCACCAAAGTCGGCACCTTTCTTGATGGCTTTATAGATAGAGTCGGCACGTAGCTGAGCGGCTTGATCATCTGCTGCGGGTGCGTCTTGCTTTACAGAGAGGAGGATGTGCGCCACGCGGAGCATACCGCCTTGGCCATCGATGCGTTCCTGTGTCTGCTTGTAGATCTTCTGCGCCTCAGCTTCTACGTCCGCATCGGTAATCATTGAGGGACGAATCTGCTGGTTACGATAGCTCATAAACTCTTTCTTGAACGATGATAACGTGTCCAGGTGAGCGTCGAGAGCTGCTTGCACCTTGAGCTTGTAATTGATAAAGAGGTCAACATACTCGTTAACGGTCTTCTTATCAATCACACCGTCAGAATTGTTCTTATTGTATGAGTATTCGAATTCGGATCTGCTGACAGGCGTTCCGTTGATAGTCATCAACGTAGGGTCGCTCTGTGCTTGCGCCATGGTGCAACACAGCAACATGGCTGACAATAAAACTTTGACTTTCATCTGAGTTATTATACATTTAACAACGCCGTCCAGGAGTCACTGTGCATGATTCCCGAATGGCGTTCGACTGTAATTCTTATTTATTCAGGACGTGAATAGTTGGGCGCTTCGCTAGTGATGGTGATGTCATGAGGATGACTCTCGAGCACACCGGCATTGCTAATGCGTGTAAACTTAGCGCTGTGCAGGTTCTCTATGCTTGCCGCACCGCAGTAGCCCATACCTGAACGGAGACCACCTACGAGCTGATAGATCACCTCTTGCACCATTCCTTTGTAAGGTACACGGCCTGCGATACCTTCTGGCACGAGCTTCTTGGCATCAGCGATGTCACTCTGGAAGTAGCGATCACGGCTACCATTCTTCTGCTCCATAGCCTCAAGTGAACCCATACCACGATAGGTCTTAAACTTACGACCGTTGAAGATAATGGTCTCACCCGGTGATTCCTCACAACCAGCAACAAGTGATCCAATCATCACACAGCTACCACCAGCAGCCAATGCCTTAACCACGTCACCCGAATAGCGTAGACCACCATCTGCAATCAGAGGCACATCGGTATCCTTGAGAGCCGAGTAGACATCATAGATAGCCGAGAGTTGTGGTACACCTACACCCGCAACGACACGTGTGGTACAGATTGAACCTGGGCCGATACCCACCTTCACGGCGTCAGCACCATTGTCCACAAGATACTTAGCAGCCTCACCAGTAGCGATGTTACCCACCACTACATCTACCTCAGGGAAAGAAGCCTTCACCTCATGAAGCTTACCTATCACACCTGCGCTATGGCCATGAGCTGTATCTATCACGATAGCGTCAACACCTGCCTTCACCAATGCCTCAGCACGCTGCAAGGTATCCTGGGTTACACCCACACCGGCTGCTACACGCAGACGGCCCTTGCTATCCTTACATGCCATAGGCTTATCCTTAGCCTTGGTGATATCTTTATATGTAATGAGCCCCACAAGGTGATTGTCCTTATCTATCACGGGGAGCTTCTCAATCTTGTGTTCCTGGAGAATCTGCGCAGCATCTGAGAGATTGGTCTGCTGATATGTGGTAACAAGATTTTCAGAGGTCATCACTTCATCGATAGCCTTGTCTAGACGACGCTCAAAACGCAAGTCGCGGTTGGTCACGATACCTACGAGATGATTTTCCTCATCTACCACGGGGATGCCACCGATATGATAATCGTGCATCATAGCCAGCGCATCGCGCACGGTCTTGCCACGCTGAATGGTGATAGGATTATAGATCATACCATTCTCGGCACGCTTCACTATCTCCACTTGTCGTGCTTGCTCCTCGATAGTCATGTTCTTATGTATCACACCGATACCACCTTCACGCGCTATCGCGATAGCCATAGCACCTTCAGTGACTGTATCCATTGCCGCGGTGACAAAGGGCACATTCAGTTCGATGTTACGTGAGAACTTGGTTTTCAACACTACCTCTTTGGGCAGAACTTCCGAATAAGCGGGAATAAGCAGGACGTCGTCGTAAGTCAAGCCGTCCATTACAATTTTATCTGCAACAAATGATGACATAATTGTACTTTAAAAATTTATTGCATGCAAATTTAGCAATAATTTTCGGATTAGCTATCATCCCTCCTTTATAATGTCGTCTTTGTTAATGCTATTTAACGCAAATCAAGAACGCCTTACCGAGCATGCTGACATGTTTTGATTTTATTTGCTTTTCAGCGGTGTTATGGTTGCTCTTTAAGCCTCCTTTTCGCCTCATATCGTACATCAATGGACGCACATGAAAAACACATCAAAGCTTCCCTTTATCCTCATTGAGGCTCTATGCCTACTCAACGGACGTTTCTTCATCTACCACGGCCGGCACTATTGGGATAGAAAATAAATTGATTTTCGTGGAAAAATAAATTATTTTTGATCAGAAATCAATTTATTTTTCATTCCAAGAAAGGCTCTAACGGATGACGAAAGTGGCACGAAGGGATAACGAAAGTGCCTCGAAGGGAGGTTAAAAGGAGCAGAACGGCGTTACCATCGAGCCAACTTAAGATTACCATCGTGGGCGAGCAACACTTTTTTACCTTACTAACAATACTTTTTTACCTTAAAAAAGGGGTGATTAGTACGATTTTAACCAATTCTGAAAAAAGCGTTTGGCTAACTTTGAAAGCCCCTCTTTTTAACGTAACTTTGTAGAAGAAGCGAACGAACAACGCCAATATATAAACCAAAATCATAACAACCTAAAATGAAAAAACTAGTAAACATGATTGCGCCCTTGCTCATCAGTGCGTCCGTGTCTGCACAGACCGCTACGGCTCCGCAGCTACGTGCCGACAACATTGACGAGGTGCTAGCAGCAATGACGTTAGAAGAGAAAGCCCAACTGCTCGTTGGCGGTGGCAATGACGGCTTCGTAGGATCTGGTGCGATGCTCGGTCATCAGAAGAAGTTGGTAGCTGGTGCTGCCGGAACCACCGTCGGAATTCCTCGCCTAGGCATCCCAGAGACGGTGCTAACTGATGGTCCTGCTGGTGTACATATCGATGCACACCGCGACGGTACCACCGACACTTTCTTTGCCACAGGTTTCCCCGTAGGTACTTGCCTTGCTTGCACCTGGAACACTACGCTGGTACGAGAGGTGGGCGAAGCCATTGGTAACGAGACATTAGAGTATGGATGTGACGTGGTGCTGGGTCCGGGTATGAATATCCATCGCAACCCTCTCTGCGGCCGCAACTTCGAGTATTACAGCGAGGATCCTATCGTGACGGGTATCATCGGTACTGCCATGGTGAAGGGTATCCAAAGCCAAGGCGTGGGTGTGAGTGCAAAGCACTTTGCGGTAAACTCACAAGAGAGTCAGCGCACCCGCGTGGATGAGGTGGTGTCACCACGTGCCATCCGCGAGATCTATCTGCGCGGCTTTGAGAAGATGGTTCGTGAGGCTAAACCTTGGACGCTGATGTCTGCCTACAACAAGATTAACGGCACTTACTGCCAAGGCAACAAGGATCTGCTTACCACTGCGCTACGCAATGAGTGGGGATTTGATGGTATCGTGATGACCGACTGGATTGGTAAGCGTGCCGACCTGCCTACCGAGCAGGAGGTGAGCGCAGGTAACGACTTGATGTGTCCCGGCTATCCCGCACAGGTAGAGGATATCATCAAGGCGGTAAAGGAAGGTCGTCTAGACATCAAGGATGTGGATCGCAACGTGAGAAACATGCTCAGCTACATCGTCAAGACGCCTCACTTCAAAGGATATAAGTTTAGCAACAAGCCCGACCTCAAGGCGCACGCAGCCATCACACGACAGAGTGCTACTGAGGGTATGGTGCTGCTGAAGAACGATGACAATACCTTGCCTATCCGCGACCTCAAGACGGTGGCGCTCTTCGGTGTAAATAGTTACGATTTCTTCTCAGGCGGACTAGGGTCTGGTTGTGTAAACGTGCCTTACGTGGTGGACATGGTGCAAGGTCTGAAGAACATCGGCGTAAACACCACACCTCAGCTCACCGAGATCTACACCAACTATGTGAAGTATGCCAAGGCCAAACTGAAAGCAGACAAGAACCCTATGATGTGGTTCCTAGACCAAGGCCAACCTAAGGTGGACGAGATTGAGATCTCTGAGCGTTGCGTGCAGCACGAGTTGCCACAGGCTGACGCTGCTATCATCACCATCGGACGTCAAGCCGGTGAGGGTATGGACCGCGAAGTGGAAGGCGAGTTCAATCTCAATGATAAGGAGAAAGCGATGATTGAGCGCGTGAGCGATGCGTTCCACGCTGCAGGTAAGAAGGTTATCGTGATTATCAACAGCGGTTCGGTGATGGAGACGGCTTCTTGGCGCGATCGCGTAGATGCTATCTTGGTAGCTTGGCAGCCCGGTGAAGAGGGCGGCAACAGTGTGGCTGACGTGCTCACAGGTAAGGCTAACCCTTCAGGTAAGTTGACCATGACTTGGCCTATCTCTGTCTATGACGTGCCTTCAACAAAGAACTTCCCACAAGAGATGGATATGTACACCTACCAAAACCTCGAGAGCTATGGCGCACAGATTCCCGGCGTGGATGTCACAAAGCATGAGGAAGATATCTGGGTGGGCTACCGCTACTTTGACACCAACAACAAGAAGGTGGCTTATCCCTTCGGTTATGGTCTGTCATACACCACCTTCGACTATAGCAAACCTACCGTGCAGGTGAAGGGTAACACGGTCACTGTGACCGTTACCGTCAAGAACACGGGTAGCGTAGCTGGTAAGGAAGTGGCACAGGTTTATGTCAAGGCACCTAAGGCTTGTTACGACAAACCCGCTAAGGAGCTCAAGACCTTTGCTAAGACACGTGAGCTAAAGCCTGGCGAGAGCGAAACGCTGAAGATGACTATCCCTGTACGCGACTTGGCAAGCTTTGACCAGGATGGCAGCCAGTGGGTAGCAGATGGTGGCACGTACACCTTCCTCTTCGGAGCAAGCGTGGAAGATATCCGTTGTCAAGCTGCTGCAAAGGTGGCAGAATATAAAGAAGCGGTGAACAAGGCTTTCTAAGCATAGCCTTTCGTATCAGAAAGCCCGTCGGTCATTGACATTGTAGCTAATGACCGACGGGATATAAACAAGAAACCTGTCAGAGGTCAGACGGCAACAAGCGTTGCAAGCCTTTCCTTTGACAGGTTTCTTTTATATTATTATTGGACGTTTCCGCTTACCAAAGGACGCCTAATTGGCCATCTCGGAGAGAAACTTCACACGAACCAATCGTATCTCTTCATCTGTATAATCCTCATCGAGCTCATCCATAGCGGCGTCAATGTCGTCGGTATCGCTCTCCATGAAGTAGTCGTAGATGTCATCTATCTGGTCTTCGTCATAGACATCTTCTAGGTAATAGTCGATATTGAGCTTGGTGCCGCTATACACTATCTCTTCAATCTTGTCAAGAAGTTCATCAAAGGAGAGTCCTTCAGCAGAGGCAATATCGTCAAGCGAGAGTTTGCGATCAATGCTTTGGATGATCTTTACCTTCTGCATCGACTTCTTAGCAACGGTGCGCACACGAAACTCCTCGGGTCGGATGATGTTCTGTTCCTTGCAGTGGCGCGCGATGAGTTCGTAGAAAGGTTGACCATAACGCTTCGCCTTACCAGCTCCTACGCCTTGGATGTTCTGCAACTCTTGCTCGCTCATAGGATACATGGTGGCCATCTGTTCGAGCGACACATCTTGGAACACCACATAGGGAGGCACATTCTTCTTGCGAGCCACATCCTGTCGGAGCGCTTTGAGCATGCTATACAGTTCGGGATCAAGCACGCCGAAGCCACCTTCTGAGCCTTCATCGCCTCCTTCGTCCTTAAACTCGGTATCTAGCACCACCTGGAAGGGTTGTGGTTTCTTGATATATTGACGTCCGGAAGCGGTAATCTTAAGCAAGCCATAGCTCTCTACGTCCTTACGCAGATAACCCGCGAGGAGCGCTTGACGTATCACGGGGTTCCAGATCTTAGGCATCTGATCAGAGCCTGAGCCAAACTCCTCAAGCTGATCGTGCTTATGGAGCTTGATGTCATCCGTGCCTCGTCCCTTGACAAAGTCGATAACATACTCTTGCTTGAAGTTTTCCTTCAGCGCCTTGACCGCCTTGAGCAACACAAGCAAAGGTTGCTGCGCATCTATGCGCTCCTTGGGATGGAGACAGTTGTCGCACATACCGCAGTTGTCCTTGGGATAGGTTTCGCCAAAATAGTGGAGCAACATCTTACGGCGGCACACAGACGACTCAGCATAAGCGGCCGTTTCTTGGAGCAGTTGTCGCCCAATGTCTTGCTCGGCAACGGGCTTATTCTCCATAAACTTTTCCAGTTTCTTTAGGTCTTTGTATGAGTAATAAGCGATACAAAGGCCCTCTTTGCCATCACGACCAGCACGACCGGTCTCTTGGTAATAGCCTTCAAGGCTCTTGGGTATATCATAATGGATGACAAAACGCACATCGGGCTTATCGATACCCATACCAAAGGCGATGGTGGCAACAATCACATCGATGCGTTCCATAAGGAAATCGTCTTGTGTCTTGGAACGTGTCTCCGAGTCGAGACCGGCATGATAAGGGGCAGCCTTAATCTCATTGGCACGCAACACGCTGGCTAGGTCTTCCACGTTCTTGCGCGAGAGACAATAGATGATGCCGCTCTTACCTTGGTGTTCCTTGATAAACTTGACAATGTCCTTATCTATCTCCTTGGTCTTAGGTTTGACTGCATAGTAGAGATTAGGCCGATTGAAAGAGCTCTTAAACTCGGTTGCATCATCAATACCAAGGCTACGCATGATGTCCGTACGCACTTTGTCAGTGGCTGTAGCGGTCAATGCGATGATAGGTGCGCTTCCTATCTCGTCCACCGCATGACGTATCTTGCGGTATTCGGGGCGGAAGTCGTGTCCCCACTCGGAGATACAATGGGCTTCATCGATAGCATAGAAGCTGACCTTGACTGTCTTGAGAAACTCGATATTCTCCTCTTTGTTGAGCGACTCGGGCGCCACATAGAGCAGTTTGGTGTGTCCGGTGGTGATATCGTGCTTTACCTTGTCAACCTCGGCTTTCTTTAGGGATGAGTTAAGGAAGTGGGCTACACCGTCATCTTCACTGATTCCGTTGATCACATCTACCTGATTCTTCATCAATGCAATCAGAGGCGACACCACGATAGCCGTCCCGTCCATGATGAGGGAGGGCAGTTGGTAGCAGAGACTCTTTCCGCCACCAGTTGGCATGAGCACAAAGGTATCATTGCCGTGCATGAGGTTGGTGATGATAGCCTCTTGATCGCCTTTGAAATGATCAAATCCGAAATAGTGTTTCAGACTTTCCGTAAGATTAACTTCCTTTGTCATTATAGTTGTTCTGGTGTAATTCGCACTTAGGTTGAGGTATTAGCAAAACGACCTTGAGGCAGAACAGATGTTCCGTCGCAAGGTCGGTAGGTATGGGTTCTAAGCTGTTTCCAGCTTTTGGAGGTTCGACGACTTGTTGAGTTCGGCCTCAGCATAGTCGCGTGTGACTTTGAAGGTCTTCTTTTTCTGTCCAGGCAGTTCGAACATTGCGTTCTTTACTACCCCTTCTACGATAGAACGCAGACCACGTGCACCAAGCTTATACTCTACGGCCTTGTCCACCATATAGTCGAGCGCGTCATCGGTGAAGGTGAGTTTGATACCATCCATCTCGAAAAGCTTGACATATTGCTTGACGATAGAGTTCTTTGGCTGTACCAAGATGCGACGTAAGGCTTCGCGATCGAGGGGCTTCAGATAGGTCAAGATAGGCAGACGACCGATGATTTCGGGTATCAATCCAAAGGATTTGAGGTCCTGTGGGAGGATGTATTTCATCAGATCGTTCTTATCTACCTTAGCCGTGTTCTGTACAGAGTTGTATCCCACGACGTGGGTATTGAGTCGTTGAGCAATCTTTCGTTCTATCCCGTCAAACGCTCCACCGCAGATAAAGAGGATGTTCTTGGTGTTAACGTGGATATAATCCTGGTCGGGGTGCTTGCGTCCGCCCTTAGGTGGCACATTAACGATGGTGCCTTCAAGGAGCTTAAGCATACCTTGCTGCACACCTTCACCGCTCACATCGCGTGTGATGCTTGGGTTATCGCTCTTGCGAGCTATCTTATCTATCTCGTCTATGAACACGATACCCTGCTCGGCGCGTGGCACATTGTAGTCGGCCACTTGCAGAAGGCGAGACAAGATGCTCTCTACGTCCTCTCCTACATAACCTGCTTCGGTGAACACAGTGGCATCCACGATGGTAAAAGGCACATCAAGCAGTTTGGCAATGGTTCGTGCTAGCAAGGTCTTACCGGTACCGGTAGAACCTACCATGATGATATTGCTCTTCTCAATCTCTACACCATCCTCATCTTCGGGCTGTAACAATCGTTTATAATGGTTGTACACAGCTACTGAGAGAGAGCGTTTGGCTTCGTCTTGACCGATGATATACTCGTCTAGATATGCCTTGATGTCTCTTGGCTTGGGCACTTCGGTCAAGCTGGCAAGCGACTCTTTGGCTTGGTTGGCTTCGAGGACATCGTTCTGCTGTAGGATGTTATAGGCTTGCTTGACGCAATCGTTGCAGATATATCCAGTGAGGCCAGAGAGCAAGAGTGCTACTTCCGAATCGCTTCGACCGCAAAAACTACATTTATTGGCTGCCACAGCTTACTCCTTTCTTGTTAATACCGCATCTATCATTCCGTACTCTTTGGCTTCTGCGGCTGTCATCCAATAGTTGCGATCACTGTCGTTCCACACCTTGTCATAGCTCTGATGTGAGTGATTGGCAATGATTGTATAGAGCTCTTTCTTAAATTTCATGATCTCGCGAGCCTCAATCTCAATGTCTGAAGCCTGTCCCTGCACGCCACCAAGAGGCTGATGAATCATCACGCGGCTATGGGTGAGGGCTGAGCGCTTTCCTTCAGTTCCTGAAACGAGGAGCACCGCTGCCATGGAAGCTGCCATACCGGTACATATTGTAGCCACATCGCTGGTGATAAACTGCATCGTGTCATAGATGCCCAAGCCTGCAGTGACGCTTCCGCCGGGCGAGTTGATATAGATAGACACGTCCTTTCCTGGATCCACTGAGTCGAGATAGAGCAACTGCGCCTGCAAGGTGTTGGCGGTATAATCGTCAATTTGGGTTCCCAAGAAGATGATACGATCCATCATCAGACGTGAGAACACATCCATCTGTGTCACGTTGAGCTGACGTTCCTCTAAGATATAAGGGTTGAGATATTGTTGCTGAGCTTTAACAACATCATCGAGCACTTGTCCATTCATACCCAAATGCCCTGTGGCGAACTTTCTAAAGTCGTTCATGATTGATCTTTCTTATTTATATTATATAACAAGAAAAGAGGTTATCGAATCTCTTCTCACTTTGTTTAGCCCCTAGAAGCAGTCAGATACGACGCCAAACTAGGTATTCTAACACAAAGTTAAGAAAAAATTCGGTAACCTCTATAAAATTAAGAACTATTTTTTCTAAAAACAGAATGGATTATTCGGTAACCAATTTGTTGAACTCTTCCAAAGAGATGGCTTTCTTGTTCAAGGTTACAACGTTCTTCAATGTAGCAGCAAGCTTCTTGTCTAGGCAAGCCTCTACCAAGGCATCAACCTGCTCGCGCTTCTTAAGCATCTCCTCAGCATACTTCTCTACTACCTCTTCAGGTACTTGAGCCATACCATACTGAGCAAATTGCATACGGGTGGTGTACACTGCTGTCTCCTTCAAATCATTGTCATCAACCTTGATTCCGTTAGCTTCAGCAAGCTGTTCCTTGATCAGATGCCAAGTAAGCTCTTTGATGCTTTGGTCATAATTGTTGTCTACAAACTCCTGACCCTTCTCTTGATTGTTCTGCAACATGATGCGCTTGAGCAATGCATCAGGATAAGTGAGCTCACCAACCTTCTTCTCGCAGTAAGCACGAAGGTCTTGGATGAAGCGATAGTCAGCGTCCTGAACGAGCTGTTCGCTTACGCCTTCCTTGATAGCGGCACGGAAACCAGCCTCATCTTTGATATCAGCGTCTTCGCCGTAAACCTGGTTCCAAAGCTCCTGATTGTTTTCTGCTTTCACGAAACGAGATACTTCTGTAAGCTGATAAGAGAAATCTCCCTTGTGCTCAGCTACCTGGTCTTTCTCAATCTTGAGCAGTGCCGCAATCTCAGCGTCGCTTCCTTCGTATGCCACAGAGGGGTTGAAAGTCAAGATATCGCCTACCTTTGCACCTTCGAACAACTTCTTCTGATCCTCGTTCTTGAAGTAAAGAGGCATCATGATGGCAGCCTCGATGGTCAAACCGCCCTCAAGCGTGTTGCCGTTCTCATCGAGCTCGCGAAGGTCTCCCTTAAGCATGTCGCGCTCTGCGGCATCATAAGCGTCCACCTTATCGTAGTGACCGGCACGATTTTGGAACATCTCTACCTGCTTGTCGAGAAGCTCATCGTCCACGGTAATATCATAATAGTCTACTGTATCCTTATCGCTCAGGGTTGCATCAAACTCAGGAGCCACTGCGATGTCAAACTGGAAAGTGTAAGGTGCAGCCTTTTCGAGATCTACAGGTTCTGCTCCTTCATGCTGCAAGGGTGTACCAAGCATAGCAATCTTGTTGTCAGCAACATACTTTTGAAGGCTATCGCCAATAAGCTTGTTGATGGCATCCATCTTAACGGGCTGCTCATACTGACGCTTTACCAAGCTCATAGGCACTTGGCCCTGACGGAATCCAGGTACGTTAGCTTTCTTACGATACGCTTTAAGTGTCTTTTCTACATCTGCCTTATAGTCAGATTCCTCAACTACCAGCGTCAAGACGCCGTTCACTTTGTCGGGGTTTTCAAATGAAATATTCATTTTTTGTAGTTTTATTTTGTTTTTGATTTATTGTTTCTAATATCATTCTGTCACCAAAAGTCAGTACACAAAATGGATTGCAAAGGTACTGATTTTTTGTATAAATACCTAATATATAAGGATATTTTTATTCCGAGGCAAGTTATCCGAGACCCTCTTCGGCTTGCGCAGCTGCTTCCTGAGCTCGTTTGCGATTGTCGATGGTCTGAAAATCTTTCTTCTGCAAGACAAAGTTGGTACCGAGATACTTCTCCTTTACAATCTTGTTAGAAGCCAGTTCGTCCGGCGTGCCCTTGAAGAGGATGCGTCCTTCAAAGAGCAGATAGGCTCGGTCGGTGATGTTAAGCGTCTCGTGCACATTGTGGTCGGTAATCAATATGCCGATGTTACGAAACTTCAGTTGCCACACGATGTGCTGAATATCTTCCACTGCGATAGGGTCGACACCTGCGAAGGGCTCATCTAGCATGATAAACTTAGGATTAATGGCCAGACATCGAGCTATCTCCGTACGGCGGCGCTCACCTCCGGAGAGACGATCACCCATATTTTTGCGCACCTTATTGAGTCGAAACTCATTGATCAAGCTCTCCATCTTATCTAGACGCTGCTGGTGTGTGAGTTCGGTCTTTTCTAAAACACACATGATATTGTCCTCAACGCTCATCTTGCGGAACACGCTTGCCTCCTGCGGAAGGTAGCCTATACCTGCTCGGGCACGCTTATAGACAGGAAAATCGGTAATCTCTTGATCATCAATATATACATGACCCTCATTTGGAGTGACCAGTCCGGTGGTCATATAGAACGACGTGGTCTTGCCCGCACCATTGGGGCCGAGTAGTCCTACGACCTCTCCTTGCTTCACATTGATACACACATTGTTCACCACGGTACGTTTGCCATACCGTTTCACCAGGCCTTCCGTGCGCAGGATCGAACTATGTGGAGTGGCTTCGTCGGTCAAAGGCTGAGCCACCGCTTGATTGTTGTCTGCCATATACAAAGTTTAAGTTGCAAAATTAGTAAAAAAGCTGGTAAAAATCCCTTTCGTTTTGAAAAACTATTGAGTAAGATGCAGTTTTTAAGAGGATTTTGGTTACTTTTGCACAAACATTTAAACAGGCTTTAAACCATGCTGATACACAAATGGCTTACCGTGTTTGGCAAGTACCTCATACTGATGGGACGTGCTTTTAGTCGGCCCGACCGAATGCGGATGTTCTTGAAACAATATGTTAAGGAAATGGCGCAACTCGGTGTCGACTCTATTGGTATTGTGTTGCTAATATCGTTTTTCATCGGTGCCGTGATTTGCATCCAGATGAAAATTAACATTCAGAGTCCTTGGATGCCCCATTGGGTAGCGGGATACACCACGCGTGAGATTATGCTCCTTGAGTTTTCATCCTCTATCATGTGCTTGATTCTTTCGGGAAAAGTGGGTTCCAACATCGCTTCAGAGCTTGGAACGATGCGCGTCACCCAGCAGATTGACGCCTTGGAGATTATGGGTGTCAACTCAGCCAACTATCTTATCCTACCTAAGATCATGGGGTTAGTGACCATTATGCCCTTCTTGGTGGTCTTCTCATCGGCGATGGGCATCGTCGGCGCGTACGCAACGGCTTTCGTTGGACACATTCTGACGCCCGAAGACCTCACCTCTGGTTTGCAACACGACTTCGTTCCATGGTTTCTTTGGACCAGTATCATCAAGAGTTTGTTCTTCGCTTTCATCATCACCAGCGTGAGTTCATACTTTGGCTATACCGTCGAAGGAGGCTCAGTGGACGTGGGTAAAGCCAGCACGGCTGCCGTAGTAAATAGTTCGGTACTGATATTGTTCTCCGATGTGTTCCTTACCCAATTGCTATCATAGCCACAATCAATTATTGTCATAGCCACCCCACCATCCTAAAGGTACACTTTAGCAAACCTTACGATAAAGGACGGATACAAGAAATAGCCTTAAGAAATGATTGAAGTAAAAAATATATTCAAGTCGTTTGAAGACAAAGAAGTGCTCAAAGACATCAATTGTGTATTTGAGGACGGCAAGACCAACTTGATTATCGGACAATCTGGTGCTGGCAAAACGGTGCTAATGAAGATTCTTGTGGGCTTATTGGAACCCACCCGAGGTCAGGTGCTCTATGACGGACGCGACTTTGTGAGCATGACCAAGCGTGAACGGGTGATGATGCGCCGCGAGATGGGGATGATTTTCCAAAGCGCTGCATTGTTCGACTCGCTCAATGTGCTTGAGAATGTGCGTTTCCCATTGGACATGTTCTCTGATATGACCCTCACTGAGCGCAACCGACAAGCGCAGGAATGTCTAGACCGAGTGAACCTCACAGGCGCAGAGAACAAGTATCCGGGAGAGATTTCGGGTGGTATGCAGAAGCGCGTAGCCATCGCTAGAGCCATTGTGATGAATCCAAAGTATCTGTTTTGCGACGAACCCAACTCGGGTCTTGACCCCAAAACGTCCCTTGTCATCGACGAGCTCCTATCCGGCATCACCAAGGAATATAACATTACGACAATCATCAACACCCACGACATGAACTCAGTGATGGGTATTGGTGAGAACATCGCCTTCATTTGTGATGGCAAGAAAGAGTGGCAGGGTGATAAAGACTCGGTTGTTTCTTCAAACAACAAGAAGCTCAACGACCTCGTTTTTGCCTCAGACCTCTTCAAGAAGGTCAAGCAGGTGGAGATGAATGAGAATGCGTAAGCCTGTTGCCTACCGCATATACCACGTCCCTTGTTTCAGAATCATCGGCACAAGCACCTCCTCATGGGTAGCATCACCGAAGTGAAGCGTAAGGAAAACATTTGCCGTCTTATGCTTTGCCGAATACTTTGCATCGTTAATCGTGACCGAATCGATGCCTTTATGCAGACTATCCTGTCTGCTAACGAACGTCTTATACACCTCAATCATCTGCTTACGATAGCTTGCAGGAGTGTTCTGAGGCGAGAATCTACCCTCAAGAAACTGTTCATACTCGCCCTTTAGCAGATGATTATAATAGATCTTGGCGGTGCGCGCAGCTATCTCGCTCTGCTGTGGTTCTTTCTTTCCCGTACAAGATAGCAGTCCGCCCATCACCACGAGGCTCAAGCAAGCCACCACTGACCTTACAAACATTCTTTGTAACATAACATAAAGCAAATCACTTGTTCCCCCGTCTCATACCAAAAGTGTTGGAGAGGACGGCGGGAACAAGTGATTTTGATGAATTATCTAATTATTTCTGACGAATAAACACGTTGATTGGACATCCGTGAAGCGACCAGTGGGCACGCAACTGATTCTCCAAGAAACGGCGATAAGGCTCTTTCACATACTGTGGCAAGTTGGCATAGAACACGAACGAAGGTATCTGTGTGTTGGGCAACTGCGAGCAATACTTGATCTTGATATACTTACCTTTAACCGACTGAGGCGGTGTGGCCTCAATGATAGGTAGCATCACCTCGTTGAGCTTGGTGGTTCCGATGTGCATCTTACGGTTCTGGTACACCTGCTTAGCGCACTCGAGCACCTTGAAGATACGTTGCTTAGTCAGAGCCGAAGCGAAGACGATGGGGAAATCGACAAACGGAGCCATACGATTATGGATGGCATTGGTAAATGTATCAATCACCACCTGGCTCTTTTCGGGCACTAGATCCCACTTGTTCACTACCACAACGAGCGACTTATTGTTGCGTTGTATCAACTGGAAGATATTCATATCCTGTGCTTCGATACCACGTGTGGCATCAATCATCAAGATACAAACATCCGAATTCTCAATAGCGCGGATGGAGCGCATCACGCTATAGAACTCCAAATCTTCCGTTACCTTATTCTTACGACGTATACCAGCCGTGTCAACGAGGTAGAAGTCGAACCCGAACTTATTGTATCTCGTATAGATACTATCACGCGTGGTACCTGCTATCTCTGTAACGATATTGCGATCCTCACCGATAAAGGCATTGATCAAGCTTGATTTGCCGGCATTAGGACGTCCCACTACAGCAAAACGGGGGATATCTTCGTCAAGCTCCTCTTCGGGAACATCCTGCAGTTTCTCCAAGATGATATCGAGCAAATCACCCGTTCCGCCACCTGTAACGGCGCTCACACAGATAGGATCGCCCAATCCCAACTTATAGAATTCGGCTGCTTGATAATACTCGCCACTGTTATCCACCTTGTTAGCCACCAATAACACAGGCAGCTTGGTGCGTCGCAAGATCATCGCCACGTCCTCATCCCAATCGGTCACACCTGTTTCCTTATCCACGAGGAACAACACCAAGTCGGCTTCCTCGGTGGCAACGAGCACTTGTTTACGGATAGCATCCTCAAAGATGTCGTCAGATTTCACCACCCATCCGCCAGTATCCACTACAGAAAACTCACGTCCGTTCCACTGACACTTACCATATTGGCGGTCACGTGTGGTACCAGCGGTATCGCTTACGATAGCATGGCGGGTGTTGGTCAGTCTATTAAATAAGGTAGACTTGCCCACGTTAGGGCGTCCTACGATAGCTACTAAGTTTGGCATAATACGTTGTTGTTATGGGGTTTGTATACTTTGGGGGTATGATTGTTCTCTAAATTATTCGGGGTTATAGCCAAAGTGGGTGAGCTCACGTTGTGAGTTGCGCCAGTCTTTGTCCACTTTGACAAAGCATTCGAGGAAGATCTTCTTACCGAAGAAGGCTTCAAGGCTTTTGCGTGCTTCGGTAGACACCTTCTTCAAGGCTTGTCCTTGGTGTCCGATGATGATTCCTTTCTGACTGTCGCGCTCCACATAGATAACCGCATTGATGCGTATCACCTTCTCATCTTCCTTGAATCGTTCCACGACCACTTCCACCGAGTAGGGTATTTCCTTATCATAGTAGCGGAGAATCTTCTCGCGAATGATCTCCGACACGAAGAAACGAGCAGGCTTATCGGTCAGTTGCTCCTTGTCAAAGTAGGCTGGGCTCTCGGGTAGCAGTTCGCCGATGCGCTTCATAAGGATATCCACGCCAAACTTGTTCTTGGCAGATATAGGTAGAATCTCTGCTTCGGGCAGAAGCTTATGCCATTGTTCCACCATATCACCCAATCGCTTCTGATCGGTCTCATCTATCTTATTGATCAGCAAGAGAATAGGAATAGAGAGCTTACGCACCTTTTCGAGGAAGTCGAGGTTCTTCGTAGGGTCTTCCACCACATCGGTAACATAGAGCAAGACGTCAGCGTCAGCAAGCGCACTCTCTGAGAAAGCGAGCATCATCTCTTGCATTTTATAGTTGGGTTTGAGCACACCCGGCGTGTCAGAGAACACGATTTGCATATCCTCGGTGTTGACGATACCCATGATACGGTGTCGCGTGGTTTGTGCTTTAAAGGTAGCGATACTGATCTTCTCGCCCACCAACTGGTTCATCAGAGTGCTTTTGCCCACATTGGGGTTACCTACGATGTTTACAAAGCCTGCTTTGTGCATAGTGAATGATTGATAAATAAAAGGGATAAAAGCCAAAAAGAGTTCACGACTCTACGAGTATCGGGCTGAAAGCATCTTGTCGCGCCTGTTGCAGCGTGGTCATGCCTTAGCTTGGGTGTGACCCTATACTCCTAAAGACCTGAACTCTTTAAATATATTAGGAATTACTTCTTGGTTACTACCTTGTCACCATCGTAAGCCCATTTCAGGAACGATGCGCCATGAACGAATCCTGCACCGAATGCGGTCAAGATGACATTGTCACCTTTGCGGAATTTCTTTTCATTGTCCCACATAGCCAAAGGAATGGTAGCAGAACTGGTGTTACCATAGTGATCGATGTTGATCATCACACGATCTAGTGGCAACTCGGCGCGCTTAGCCACAGCTTCGATGATACGGAGGTTAGCCTCGTGAGGCACAACCCACTGTATATCGTCAGCGGTGAGGTTGTTACGCTTCATCACTTCCATCACATCGTTGCTCATATCGGTCACTGCATAGCGGAACACGGTGCGTCCCTCTTGGTACAGATAATGTAGCTTGTGATCCACGGTGAAGTGAGACGGTGGGCATACAGAGCCACCAGCCTTCAGATGAAGGAATGGCAAGCCGATGCCATCAGTGCGCAAAAGCGAGTTTTGCAAGCCTACATTCTCTTCTGTTGAAGCCTCAACGAGCACTGCTCCAGCTCCATCACCAAAGAGCACACAAGTGGCGCGGTCGGTATAGTCGACCACGGACGACATCTTATCGGCTCCGATAACGATGATGCGCTTGTAGCGACCACTCTGTATCATTGACGATGCTACGTCAAGGGTATAGAGAAATCCGCAGCAAGCAGCTGAGAAGTCGAATGCAAAAGCATTTTTCAGCCCGAGCTTCCCTAGCACGATAGATGCTGTTGAGGGGAATTTGTAGTCGGGCGTAGTGGTAGTAACGATAAGCGCATCAATGGTATCAGGGTCCACACCGGTCTTTTCGAGAAGTTCTTTGGCTGCTTTACGAGCCATATAGCTCGTGCCTAGACCTTCCTCGGTAAGGATGCGGCGTTCCTTGATGCCCACACGGGTGGTTATCCATTCATCGCTGGTATCGACCATGCGCGACAATTCCTCATTGGTGAGGATGTAGTCGGGCACATATCCGCCTATACCTGTGATGACTGCGTTTATCTTTTCCATGAGCTATTTACTCAGCAGATACTTTCTCTACAGCCAATTTACCACGATAGTAACCGCAGGTAGCGCATACAGTGTGGTATACATAGTAAGCGCCGCAGTTAGGACAAACTGCCAATGTAGGAGCTACTGCCTTGTCATGAGTTCTTCTTTTGAGTGTACGAGTCTTCGACTGTCTTCTTTTAGGATGTGCCATAATTCTTTTACTGTTATTTTTTTAATTTTTATTTTTCAGTTGTTCGAGAGCTGCCCATCGCGGATCCACTGCTTCTTGCTGTCCCTCACCGCTTCGGGCGGCAGAGTGTTCATCGAGCACTCGTATCATCGCAGGGTTGCATTTTCCAGGTGCATGCACATGCTTGATAGGGATTGCGAGCGCAATACATTCGTAGATAAACCATGTAACATCGAGTATTCCTTCGTCCTCGGCCACCGTCACAAGGTTATCTTCTTCCAGGTAGTCCTCACCAAACTTGGCCGTGAGCCTCTCATGAGTCTCCACAGGCTGCTCCATATCATCTAGACAGAGGTCACACGGAACAATGACCGTACCGCAGATGTCAAAGTCGAGGGTAAACATATCATGTTCAGCTCGAAGGATATCAAGCCGAACCTCAACATTTCCCCGGCTCACTTCAGGAGCGTCCACCGCCTTAAAGTAAGCTTCATCTAGCTCGATCACCATGGGGTTATGGCCTACATTCAAGCCTTTCAGATCTATTTTAAGGGTTTCCAAGTCCATATTTGGGTTGCAAAGTTACAAATTATTTTCTAATTATCAATAATTTAGCCCGTTTTTTTCAATCTCTACGTGGAGCGGATAGGGCTATCTAACGGGTTCATTTATAGGTTTATAGATTAGCTAATCGCCATTTTCGCCCGTTCTGTTTTATTTCTTTCTGACCGAGAACAGCCCATAAGGGTTATCCCGAGAGCTGGGGATTGACCAGCAGTTCACTTCTTCAGTTCTATTCTGAAGGTAGTGCCTTTGCCCATTTCGGAGCTCTTCACAAAGATACGGCCGTGGTGATATTCCTCCACGATGCGTTTGGCAAGGCTCAGTCCCAATCCCCAACCACGTTTCTTGGTGGTAAATCCTGGTCGGAACACATTGCCAATGTCTTTCTTCTTGATACCTTTGCCGGTGTCGGTCACATCGATAAGCACCTTCATAGGGGTTTCCTCCACATGCAAGGTGATACTTCCAGCGTCAGCACCCATCGAGTCGACTGCGTTCTTACATAGGTTTTCGATGACCCACTCAAAGAGAGAGGCGTTGAGATTGACCACTACATCCTGCTCGGGCAGCTCCTTATACATCGTGACCTTGCGAGAGGTGCGCCTATCCATGTAGTCGACCACATGCGTGAGCACCTCGTTTAGGCTCGTCGGTACGGGTTCGGGCAGCGATCCTATCTTTGAGAAGCGATCGGCAATGAGCTGCAGTCGCTTCACATCCTTATCCATCTCGGGTATCAGCGCATCATCGGGATACGACTCTTTAAGGATTTCTATCCATGCCATCAGTGACGAGATAGGGGTACCTAGCTGGTGCGCAGTCTCTTTAGAGAGCCCCACCCACACCTTGTTTTGTTCGGCTTTCTTTGATGTAAGAAGCGCAAAGATAGCCACCACCACAAAGATCATCACCACACCGAGCTGCACAAAGGGGTAATAGGCCAGCCGCTTGAGCATCAGCGAGTCGTCATAGCACACGTTGATATACTCGCCGCTACTACCATCATCCATTGCGATGCGGATAATCTTGCCAGCAGCGCGTTGTCGTTCAGCCAGGGCGGTGAGATAACGCGTGCTATCGGCAGCCGTGGAAGCGTTGATATCCACATTACGAAAGTCGGTCACATCGCCCTCACTGTTGGTCACCACCACTGGGATGGTGTTGTTCTCGTTGAGCACCTTGAGCGCCAGAGTGAGGTCGGTGTGTTCGTCAGCCATGCTGATCGACTTCATTGCTTTGGCCCAAACCTCCATCTTATCGTGTTCTTGTTGCTCTAGGTCGCGGGTAAGACCATGACTCACCAACAACGATGCCACCGCTATGAGGATAGCTGCGACAACGAGAAAGATCTTCACTTGGCGTATGCGGTCAGTCCATTTCATCTTATTGATAAAACGCACGATGGGCGCAAATATTGTCAAAGCCCTCATTAGATTGATTGCTACTGACGATATTTGCGCCCAACATGCGTTATTTGATCCAGCCCTATCTGTCGTTCAGACTACTGACGGAGGCTCTTTTCTATCAAACGATTGTATATAACTGAAGTTTAGGATAGACTTTCAGCCCGTTTCTGCACATTCTAGGCTTTACTAGTATATAATAAGGTGAAGCCGATTCAGTTTCTCCCCCTACTCCACCGTGACGCTCTTGGCAAGGTTACGTGGCATATCAACGTTCAGTCCCTTATCCACGGCTACGAAGTAAGCTAGGATTTGCAGTGGCACTACGCTCAACAAGGGAACCAAGCGGCTCTGTGTCTTAGGTATCTCGATGATGCTATCGGCAATGTTCTTCACCTGTTCGTCGCCTTCGGACACGATAGCGAGGATGCGACCATTGCGCGACTTCACCTCTTGCATGTTGCTTATCACCTTCTGATAGAGCCCGTGATGGGTCGCTAGGAACACGATGGGCATATCTTGGTCAACCAATGCGATGGGGCCGTGCTTCATCTCGGCAGCGGGATAGCCCTCGGCGTGGATGTAACTGATCTCCTTGAGCTTCAATGCGCCCTCTAGCGCCACTGGATAATTGAATCCGCGACCTAGGTAGAGGAAGTTGTGCGCATAGGTAAACATCTTTGCCATATCCTCAATGCGGGATGTCTGCTTGAGCAGCTCCTGCATCTTCTCAGGGATGCGGTCTAGCTCTTGTATCATCTCTTGATACTCGGCATCGGGCAGCGTACCCTGTTCATGACCAAGAGCGAGGGCAAAGAGCGTGAGGGCGGTCACCTGTCCGGTGAATGCTTTGGTGCTTGCCACACCTATCTCGGGGCCTACGTGAATGTAGATACCCGTGTCATCAGCTCGAGCGATGGACGATCCCACGGCGTTGACGATACCAAACACCAAGGCACCATGTTGCTTTGCCAGCTCCACTGCGGCAAGGGTGTCAGCCGTCTCACCACTTTGACTGATGGCTATCACCACATCGGAGGGGTCAATGACGGGATCGTTGTAACGAAACTCGCTGGCATATTCTACCGAGACGCGCTTGCGGCACATCTGCTCGATGAGTTGTTTGCCTATCAGTCCGGCATGCCAACTGGTACCACAAGCCACGATGATGATGTGCTGGGCAGACACTAGGCGGTCACGATAGTCGCGCAAGGCGGACAGCACCACCTTGTTGTTCTCCGGATGAGCCTCATCCACAAACAAGCGTCCACGCATACAGTCGCGTAGGCAGGCGGGTTGGTCATAGATCTCCTTGAGCATGAAATGGCTGAAGCCTCCTTTGCTCAACTTAGATATATCTATATCCACGGTCTTGATTGAATAAGAACAGTGGGCATGATCGTGATTGATGATATTGATCTCGTGATTTGGGGTGATATCGGCTATCTGACCATCGTCTAGATAGATAACCTTGTCGGTGTGTTCCACGATGGGGGTGGCATCGCTGGCTACAAAAAACTCTTTGTTATCCGCACCTACACCTACCACCAAGGGGCTCGACTGGCGTGCCACAACCATATGCTCGGGGTGATCGCGTTCAACCACTGCCACTGCGTAAGCACCCACCACGCCATGAAGGGCTTGACACACGGCAGAGACAAGGTCTTTACCATTCTGCTGATAATAGTAGTCGATGAGCTGCACCAGCACTTCGGTGTCGGTGGTACTGGCAAAGTGGTAGCCTTTATCGGTGAGTTGTTGTTTCAGTAGTTGGTAGTTTTCGATGATGCCATTGTGTACCAAGGCTAGATCGCCGCTCATCGAGACGTGCGGATGGGCATTGGTCACTGAGGGTTCGCCATGAGTGGCCCAGCGTGTATGGGCTATCCCGACATGCCCAGAGAGGTCGCTATCGGTTGTCGACTGCTCTAGGTTGGCCACCTTACCTTTGTTTTTATATATATGTAGCGCTTTGTCATCATTGATCAGGGCCACGCCCGCGCTATCATATCCTCTGTACTCAAGTTTCTTCAATCCAGAAATCAATATCGGAAAAGCCTCAGCTTGCCCGATGTAACCTACTATTCCACACATAGAGTTATATCTTATGTTTACAATCTTAATGCCTCTAAGATAAGAGAGCGCATGGTTCTTATCACCATGCTTCAGCCGCAAAGGTACAAAAATATCTCTAACAGCAAAGCAATGAAGCGGTTTCTGTTAACAGAATACATGCTTTTGCAACATAAAGTCAAACGTTTAGAAAACGAAATCAATTTGATTTTGAATGATTTTTAATTTATTTTTCTCCTAAAATCAATTTATTTTCGCTTTCCAAAGTACCTCTGACGGAAGACGATTAATGCTGTTTGAGGTCGGCATTGCGAAACTCTAAGGGTGTGATTCCGGTGTGTTTCTTAAAGTATCGACAGAAGAAGCTCACGTCAGAGAAGTGGTATTCCCACGCTATCTCTTTGATGCTCTGCCGATTCATACGCAGTTGGTTCTTGATCTGTAGGATGGTGTATTGGTCAATGATGGTCTTGGGGGTATGCCCTGTTACCATTCGGGAGATGTTGGTGAGGTATTTGGCTGAGATATTCAGGTGGGAGGCATAGTCGTTGACGTCTCGGCTCTCACGAAATCGTTGTTCCATCAGGTGCATAAACTGATTGAACAGCTCACGTACCCGGCGCGACTTCACCTCATCGGGACGTTTTTCGGGGTTGCGTTCCAGATATTCGTGGAAGCCCACAAAGAACGCTTTGAGCTGCAGCAACACCAGTTGGCTCAGACAGGCACACTCTTTCTGATCAAAATAGATCTTCAGCAGTCGGAACATGCTATCGATGATATTGGTCACCACGGGCTTATCTTGTCGGCAACGATCCTCGCGCAAGGACGAGTAGACGGTCTGTTCCAGTTGCAGACTGGCTTCGCGCAGCAAGGATAGGTTATACTGGAGCATCTCCACCTGGAAGGGCTGACCACTCTGCGAGTCATCCACCATATCTGACACAAGAACCACATCGTTGGGAAAGAGGCTAATCACTGCACCCGGATAGAGCTGCCACGCATCAAAGTTGACTCTGATGCGCGCACTACCTTGGCGACATATCATGATGGCGCCATAGTTGAGCACTTGCGGTTCGATGGTCCAGTGGTGCAGAGAGGACGTGAAGAGCGCAGCTTGATGATCGCCACTGAGTTCGGATGAAGCCGTTCCGGCTGGAAGGTGGATAGACATTGCGTTGATGGTTTGTTCGCTTTTATGGTGCAAATGTAGGAATAAGAAGTGACATATAGGAACGTTTGTTCCGTAAAAGTCCATTTATGGCGGAAAAATTGAAATCGAGCTGCCGCAAAATATCTCTACCTTTGCACCCGAAAAAAACATATCGGGCGGATAAGATACGCCTTAGATTATTCAGGAATAGATTCAGAACATTCACTAGAATATGACAAATCAGAAAATCAGACTTTCATTGCTTACCATGGGAATGGCGTGCTGGGGTTATGCCATAGCGCAGACACCTGCCTCCACCACACCACCGGCAAGCACGCAAGCAACCAGGGTGTTGCCCATGAGTGTGGACAAACTATTTGATCTAGCAGAGCAAAACAACAAGTCGCTAGCCCAATGTCGCACGGGCGTAGAGATTGCTGCACAGGGCATCGAAGTGGCTGAGCAAGCCAAGCTGCCAGAGATTAACGCCTCGCTCTCGCTGAGCTATATCGGCAATGCGCTCATGAGCGACCGCAACCTAGGCAACATCCACGGCATGCACTCGCCCCACTTTGGTAACAGTTTTGCGGTGGAAGCACAACAGGTGGTGTACGCCGGTGGCGCTATTGACGCTTCTATCAAGATGGCTGAGATAGGAAAGCAGCAAGCTGAGACGGCGGTGAAGCTCACACGCAACCAGGTGCGGTTCATGGTTCTAGGTCAGTATCTAGACCTTTACAAGATAGAGAACCGGATGAAGGTGTACGAGAAGAACATCGCGCTGACCCAACAGCTCATCGATAACATTCGGGAAAAGTACAATCAGGGCGTGGTGCTCAAGAACGACATCACCCGCTATGAGCTACAGATGGAGAATCTGAAGCTCGGGCTGACCAATCTGCACAACAGTCGTCGTATCTTGAATCACCAACTGTGCAACACGCTAGGATTGGAACAAGGCACGCAGATCATGCCCGATACCACCATCGCCACACAAGCCTATGCCAAGGATGCCGAGGCTTACTGGCAACAGATGTCGGGTATGGGGTCGCCTCTGATTGAGCAGAAGGTGAACGCTATCAACATGGCTCGCCAAAAGGAGCTCATCGCCAAGAGTGCGCTGCTACCTAAGGTGGCGCTTGTGGCATCAGAAAACTGGAACGGGCCTATCACCTTTGAGGTGCCGCCAATCAACAAGAACCTGAATATATGGTATGTGGGCGTAGGTGTGAGCTACAACGTGAGCGCGCTGTTCAAGGCTAAGAAGCAGATCAAGCAGAGCGCCACCGAGACCCGACAGGCACAAGAGGCGCTAGCGGTACAGAGCGAACAGCTCAACAACGACATGCAGCAGGCTTTTGTCCAGTATATGCAGACCTACACGGAGCACGAGACACAACTCAAGAGTGTGGAGCTATCCAAGCAAAACTATGAGGTAATCAACTCACGTTACCTCTGTCAGATGGCGTTGGTGACAGATATGGTAGATGCATCGAACCTGTTGCTCAACGCTGAGCTACAGGAAGTGGATGCTCGTATCAACATCGCCTTTGCCTACTATCGTATGAAGTATATCGCTGGCAACATCTAATCGTCCCCATTATCAACCCATTCAAAAAGAAACAATAACGCAAACTATGTTCAAGAAAATCATCAAACGACTTTACAATGTTCTCATCCTTGTGCTTCTAGCAGCTGGCGCCGTGTGGGTGTATCGCCACTTTGTACACGGATCGGATGTAGAATACACTGACGACGCACAGGTCTATCGTCATATCACACCTATCAACACGCGTATCCAGGGTTTCATCAAGGAGATACGCTTTGACGACTATCAGCATGTCAAGAAGGGCGACACGCTCGTGATCATCGAGGATGGCGAGCAACGCATACAGATAGCACAAGCTACGGCTGGCGTGAAGAGCTCACAATCGAGCTCATCTGTGGTGTCTGCCAGCATGAGCACCACGGCTAGTGATGTGCAGACGGCTGCAGCGGGTATCGAAGAGGCTCGTGTGGATATGCTCAATGCCAAGCAAGATTTTGACCGCTATGCGGCTTTGCTGGACAAGGATGCGGTGACGCGTCAGCAGTATGACAACGCTTACGCTCGCTATCTGAGCGCGAAGGCTCGTTATGAGCAGGCAAGCAGCAAGCGACAGGCAGCTGCATCGGTGCGATCGGTACAGGACAAGCAGTTGCAATCGTCTAAAGCGGGTGAAGGGGTGCAACAGGCTCAACTCAAGATGGCCAAGCTTCACCAGTCGTACACGGTGATCACGGCGACCTGCGACGGCGTGATGGGACGCAAGGAGATACATGAAGGCCAACTGGTACAGCCCGGACAGCTATTGGCACGTATCGTGGCTGACGACGAGATATGGGTGGTGGCCAACTATCGTGAGACACAGATGCCTGCCATACAGATTGGCAAGGATGTGGAGTTTACGGCTGATGCGGTGCCTGGTGTCACGTATCATGGTAAGGTGCAAGCGCTATCGGCTGCAGTGGGTTCGGCTTACTCGATGGTTCCGGTGGATAACGCCACGGGCAACTTTGTCAAGGTGGAGCAACGCATCCCCGTACGCATCACGCTCACGGACAAGAACGATGCCAAGAACGTGGCGTTGCTCAGAGCTGGGATGAACGTGGAGACCACCATTCGCAAGAACAAGACTCAAAACAAGAAGTAAGCCATGCCAGGACCTCCTATTCAGCAAGGACCTTTTAGGGTACCTTCATTCTATCCCATCGTGCCTCGACGGTTACAACCGTGGATCTACCTGGTGTTTGCGTTCTGCTTTCTGCTTTCAGGAGGTATCTATGGCGGCGCGATGAGTCAGGTGATGGGCGAATATAGCCTCATGCGTGAAGATGTTCTGATGATTGTGATGTGTAACGTGGTGGGGGTTAACATGCCGTTCCCATTCCTGTTTCGACTGAAGTTTGCCTTTACCAACCGACGATTGCTGCTCAACGCAGCTATCATGGTGGCGCTATGCAACTTCCTCATTATGTTTACGGATAGCGTTCCACTGATGTGCATCTTGGGATACATAGCGGGCTTCTTCAAGCTATGCGGTTGTTTCGAGTGTATGTCGACCATTCAGCTTTGGATGACACCCAAAAGAGACTTCCGGGTGTTCTTCCCCTTGCTTTACTGCATGGTGCTAGGTAACATGTATCTGTCGCCTTGGCTCACCGAACACCTTATATATATATTCCAAGACTGGCGCATCGTCAACTGGGGTATGACGGGTATCATGCTCACCATCGCCTTTCTCATAAGGTTGCTCACGCACGACTTCCGGTTCATGAAGCCGTTGCCGTTTATCAGCATCGACTATCTGGGATGTGTGTTGTGGTCAGCGTTGATGATTGAGGTAATCTTCTTCTTCAACTATGGCGAGCATTACAACTGGCTTGATGCCGAGGTGATGCGCATGGACATTCTTTTCATCATGATCACTGCATATCTGTGTATCCAGCGCATGAGGCATATACGTCATGCTTACATCACGGTGGGTGCGTGGAAATACAAGCGGTTGGTGCCGCTGCTGATTCTCTTTGCCTTCACCGAACTGATGGGTAGCACGCCAAAGGTGCTACAATCGGCGTTCACCACGAACATCCTTCACTGGGGTTCGGTAACCACCAACGTGTTTAACCTCATAGAATGGGGTGGCTCCATCATCGGATGCCTATTCTGCTTGGTGTGGATGAAAGGACTGAAGCTCAAATACACCAACCTCCTCACGCTAGGCACGCTAGCTATGGCGGCTTATCCAGTGATGATGTATTTTCTCATTGATCCGCAACTGAACATTGAGAAGATGTATGCACCTATCTTGATACGTGCGTTTGGCAATGCCATCTTCTTCTGCACGCTGACCATCTACCTTGAGGAGCTGATGCCTTTCCAGCACTTCTTCATGGGTCTGACGATGGCAGGACTCGTTCGCAATGGACCTATATCTACGATGTGCTCGGGCATATACAGTTATGCACTGCGTCATCAGATAGCCGACAATCTATCGCGAGGGTTGCCGTATGACATGAGTAGCATCTTGATGATCAGCATCAGGCAGCTCTATGGCATCACGTGCTGGATAGGCATAGCGGTGCTTTGCATCTTCCTGCTTTGGAATCTGCAACCGGTACGGAGCACGATGAAGAAGATGCCTTACTGGAACATCGTAGGCAAATATGCCAAGAGATACTGGAAACAACGACGCAAACAGCACGTTGCTACCGCTCATTAACATCAAAGGGGACAAGTGGGAATAACTGACCTACTTGTCCCCTTAGTGTTAAAGGTGAGTTGCGGAATGCAAAAAAGATGCATAAAAAGTTGCTTCCATGAAGAATTGTTCGTATCTTTGCCCTATCAGTAAGAAACACATATGCTCATGAAAAACAAATTGTTATTAGCCATTACATTCTGCCTATCATCATCTGTATGGGCACAGACTCCTTCTTTTCCTAAAGCTGAATGGAATCCAGGCAAAGTAATCTTAATGCACACGCCTGGTGAGGAACTCTTTGACGGGGTGATTCATCCCACTGCAGGTCTCTTCGAACATTACTTTGACGTGCAGAGTGCGGCAAAGGAACATCAAGGATACATCTCTATGTTGGAACATAATGGTATCAAGGTCTATCGGGTGGCTGACATCCTTAACCAAATGAACATTGACACCCTACGTTGCTTGGCTTCACAGACGCTAGCCTACGATATAAGCCAAGTCAACCCAGCCGACACCGCTTCATGCGGAGAGACTTATCGCCAACAGATGTTACATCAAATGACACGCGCTGATCTTATCCGATGCTTACTACTGCAACCCACTGTCAAGCTAAGAAGTGTGGATAACAACACGGGGCTAGAAGCCGATTATCTACATCACTCACTAATGAATCTCTACTTCACGCGTGATCAGAGTATCACCACGCCAAAGGGACATATCATCTGTAAGATGAACTCATCACAACGATTGCCCGAGACGCGCATAATTAGGAGTTGCTACTATCATCTCGGACTGAAGCCTATCCTTGAAATTACGGGCGAAGGACGACTAGAAGGAGGCGACTATATCCCTGCGGGCAACATATCGTTTATAGGACGAGGCATGCGAACCAACACGGAAGCCATTGAGCAAATCATGAACGCGGATGCCTTTGGACATGACACGGTAGCTGTAGTGGTGGATCACAAACACTGGCAGATGCAGATGCATCTAGACACATACTTTAATATCATGGACCGTAATCTATGTACGTTGGTGACTAGTAGGCTCAACGCAAAACCAGGACAACCCGAATATGTCACCGTGGACATCTACACTAGGAAGCCTGGCACCAAGAAATATCATCTCAGCAAGAAGGATGTATCCTTTGTGAGTTATCTAAAGGAAAAGGGATTTACTATCATTTCCATCAATGAAGCTGACGAGATGCATTATGCCAATAACTATCTGACCATCAGTCCACGGCACGTTATGATGGTGGGAGGACAATCGGCAGAACTCGCAGCAGAACTACAAAAGCATCATGTCAACGTGGAATGGGTTCCACTAGAAAACCTCATCGATGGTTATGGTGCCGCTCACTGTATGACGCAGGTGCTGCAACGCGTAGCGCAGTGATCAAGAAACGATTCTTCTAACGCGGTACTGACCCTCCTTCTGAAGGTAAAATTGGCACGAAACGTACCTCGATAAATAAAAATTTTAAGGTTGATAGGAAAATGGAAAAGTGCAGATTTGGCAGTGTTGATAAAAATTAGCAAACGCTGTATATCAACAGACTCTCGAAAAACAACCAAAAGCAAAGGGCTTAAACAGTATGATCCGTTTAAGCCCTTTTGTTTTTAATCGGGTATTAAATAGTTTTACACGCTATCAGTCCACTACTATACGTTTGTTTTTTGAGACATCATAAGTCTTGTAGAACTTGTTTGGACCGCCAATCTTGAAACGCTTGATTTTGGTTTTGCGTGAATCATAACAGTCGACCTTCTCTTTTACTTTCTCCACTGCTGCTTTCTTTGAGTAGTTGGTAACACTTGTCACATAGAAATCATGATTTAGGAACTGCACGTTCTTGACATCCTTATCAAACGAATAAGCAATGCGGTTAACAAACTTGATGGGCGAATCACTTTCGGAATAGTAACCCACATTGGCAGTCTGCTTGGGGAAGTCCTTGTCTTTATTGCACGTTTTTATAAATTTGGGTGACACCTTATACTCGGATATCACCTTAAACGCATGAGCAGGCACACAAATGACTTGTTGTTCTTTTGTAGTCACACCACGACTACGGCCTTTCAGCAACTTGGCAGTGACCGATTCGGTAACTGGAACGTAATAATTCTCAGGCCAAAAGAGACCGGATGCTAAATAAGAAGCAGAGAAGGAATACTGCAAAGAAGACGATTCGCTTGTTGAAGTAGTGTATTCACGGTTCTTAAAGTAATCGTTAGCTGCTCCATTGATGATAAAGAATGTCTGCCCTAAGTCGATAAACAAATCCGAAGCGGTCTTGTTCTGAACAATAAAACCCACTCGACCATTCTTTCCCCAAAGGTTATACATCACCTTCAGATCACTATTCTCATACACCAAGGCATTGTCTTGTTGTTTGAGCGTGTTGCTATTCACATCATAGACTTGATAAAACGTTTGGTTGCAAGACGTGAACGCAAAGCCGACTACGACCAATAAGGTCATCAAAAAATAAAATTGCTTCTTCATAACTATCGTTTTTAAGTATACACATTATGGTTTCACACCGCAAAGGTATCGCACTTTGGTTCTTCCTATCAGAACGCTTCATATTTTTTGAACATTAGATGCGTATATGGGGAGGAGGTATCGTTATATGCTTTTGAAAGCCACTGACAGCTACCACCTTTTGCTTATTCATGGTGATTTTAGCATTCAGCGAGTCGGCCAAGGTATTAGGCTCGGTCAGCGCTACCTCACGGATATCTACGCGAGCCGTGCGATAACCCTGGATATAATCCTTATATTGAGGCCATACCTTGCGATATAGATCCTCAGCACATTCTGGGACATAAACCACAAAGTCTTCTGGAAGATCATTAAGGGCATCCTCCTCTAACTCGGGTACATACAGTCCGAAGGCGTTAATCGTGCGAAGGGAAGAACATCCTTTAAAGGCATCTTTGGTAATCTTTTGCAGAAGTACGGGCAGAGTCACCTCCTGTAGACCCCTCATATAACTAAGCGAGTTGGCACCTAGCTTGCTAACTTTGCTATAATAGAGTTCGTTGAACGTTACAATATCATTGTTGTTATTCATCCAATCAGTGATATTGGATACACTCATTAAGTCAATAATTGAGAAGACATGCACGTGTTACCGCTATTGTATCGTGTCATACCATCGGCCGAGGTGTAATAAGAATAGATTACACCACGCTCGGTATAGTCGGTGGCACCGAAGTCGCCTGCTTCAATGATATCCTTATATTGTGACCAACCGTATGTGGTATCGTTCTTAAACGCATCCACAAGGTCGCGTGGCACTTTGACCTTAACCTGATCGCTACCTGCAAAGACATTCTTGCCGATGGGTAAGTTGTGGGGATAGAGAAACTCAACGTGGTATTTTTCATCATCCGAGTAAAGGGCTGCGTTGAACGCTGCGAGGTTCTTACAGTTGGCAAACGCTGAGTCGCCTATCTCAATCTTGAAGGCTTGGCTTGCACGATCTGCCGACTTGGTAATCTCTTGGAACTTCACCTGCTTGATATTGTCCTTACCCTTGAACGAGCTTGTCCATATCTTGGTGGTGTTATAGTCGTAGGTCTGACCTATGTCTTGGTAGATCCAAAGGGTGTTCTCGTTATCTGAGTCGTTGATGTAGCTATCGTCAGCACCAATGACGTGTACTTGGGACACTTTTCCGTTCTTCACTATCGAACCATATTTGTCGCTGCTGCGGTCATAGGCATATCGTGCGCCATACTCGGCATTGACATCCTCTGTACGCATAGAGGTCGTGGGAATGATGTGATCTTTGTATTTGCCCCAAAGGGAGTCGTTACAGAACTCATCATAGTATTCGGCATCCACATAGATCTTGGCATCGGAGCAGTTGGCAAACATCTTCTCTCCCGCTGGACGCACGTCTGAAGGTCGGAGCATCACGTCGTGGTAGTCGTCAGCAAACATATGATAGTACATCTTCAATGCCTTAAAGCCAGAATCGAAGGCATAATCGGCTATCGTCATGTTAATCCAACCGCAAGCATTCGTACCTACAATATTACTGCAGTTGTCCCAAAAATAAAGTGTCTCCACGCTGGGCAGACTCTCAATCTCTGTGGTAAAGTAATCACTTGACGTACCTATATCCACAATGGCATAGTAGGTTCCTTTGCCTTGGGTATTGACTCCCGTGATATGGGTCTCGGATACTTGGTTACCATCTATGGTGAGCTTCTTTCCTGTTACCTTATAGTTGAGATTGCCTTCACTATATAAAGAGTTGGAGGTGGAACCACTATTGTCATAGCCACGAATCAAACCCGAGTAGCCACTACCCTCTGCATGTACGGTAATCTGACCCTCGCTTTGATCTGCGAAGCAGTTGTCTATCTTGGTATCGGTGTCGGTCATATAACCTACCACACCACCCACATAGTCGTCACCCCAAACAGCGGATGGACCGATGGTGGTACAGTCGTTCATCTTCGCACCCGAGTCCATACATCCGGCGATGCCACCGATATAGTCCTCATGTGCCTTGACGATGCCTTGGAAGGAACAGCTACGCACCTCTGCGCTCATGTCCACCTTACCCACGATACCACCGACATATTGCGGTTCGCCCGAGCCATTACGTGTCAGTTGACCATCGCGCACATGGCAGTTCTCAATGTAACCCACGGGCGTTGAATGGCCTGGATTCTGCGTGAGCCATCCCACGATCAGTCCTTGGTAGTCGTTATCCGTAGTTGTAAGATAAGGATGGGTGAGTGTGACATTTAGCACACGGCCGTCCTTGACATAACCGAATAGTCCTGCATATTCTTTACTTGCTATGGTCAGACTATCGATGGTGTATCGTTGACCATCAAACTCGCCTGCAAAGGGATGATCCGTTGTACCGATAGGTGTGAGCGAACCAGCCTTGCTCATGTTCAAATCGTTCATGAGCTTACCATTAATATTCGTGTTACCACTATTGACCTGAGAGGAGAACCACTTCAGCTGGTCTGCGTTATAGATTTCATAGAAGCCATCAAACTGATCGGGTTCGGCAAACACCTTGCCGTATCCGCACACCAGAGCATCTTGACCTGCTGTGGCGTTGATGACAGATTTGTATGCAACGGTACAATCGATGATGGCGTTCTCTATGGTGCGGTTCTTCAGATAGCCAGCGATACCTCCAACATAATCGATACCCACAACGGCAGAGTTGCCATTATCATAATCTTGCAAGTGGCAGTTCTGTACCAAACCGCAGTTAAGCGCACCCACGATACCACCAACATATCTACCATCGGTACGTACAAAGCCGTTGACGGTACAATCCTTCGCAGTAGAACTACGAAGCTCACCCACGATACCACCAACGCAGTCGATATCCTTCTGCTTTTCGGCATCGTAATGCTTATAGAGAATCTCGGTCAGCGCGGAGTGGCAGTTCTCGATCACGGTACCGCCAGTAGCCACACCACAAATGGGGGCGATGCCATACTGGATGGCTGCCACACGGGTATCGGGTGTAACCTTCATCAGCGCACCGCTCACGGTGACGTTGCTGATAGTGGCTCCTTCGGTGAAACCAAACAAGCCACTAGCTGCTGCCTTGCGGAGCACCAAGCCGGTGATAGTGTGTCCCTGCCCGTTAAACTTCCCCTTGTACTGCTTGCAAGTGGCCGACTCCTCTGACCATTGCCCGATGGGGGTCCAATACTCTTCACCTAGACTAGACAGATCGATATCTGCCGTGAGCACACCATTGATGCTTAGGTCGCCAGCGTTTACTTTCGTAGCAAACCATTTGAGCTGTACTGCCGTAGAGATTTCATAGTAACTGCTATCGTTCTTTAGGGGTGTGTCGTCAGCCATAACTGGCAAACACGCAAACGAAAGCAACATGAGAATCATCGGCAAAAGAAAGAGTCTGCCTAAGCTGACCTTTCTTTCTTCGTGTTCATGTACCGTATAACTTTTTGTATCTATTAAGTTCTATTTATTAGTGCAGCAAAGGATCATGCTGCGCATCATCTTATTTACCTATATGTATTAAAGTGCAAATATAAAAAAAAAATGGTGAAACCACAAAGGATACGGTGCATTTTTTTTAAGGCGGGGTTGAACGGGAACGGGTATAGAGTCAACCAGCAAGTGCAAAGTTAGGAATAGATTTTGAAGAATTCTTCTT
>CAVGNV010000021.1:0-36969 GCA_963630695.1 Paratractidigestivibacter sp.
ACTTAAAAACAACTATGCTTATGAAGAAACTTATCCTTTTGGCCTTGTTCTTCGGGATGATGAACAATGGCGTGAACGCACAGAGCGGGTCCGATTTTACTCGTGGCGTGTTCAATCACGTATCGATGAATGTTGGTGTTGGTACGGAAGGAATCAGCGTCGGAGTAGCCGCTCCAGTGACCAACTATCTCGATGTGGAGGTCGGCGCCGACTTCATGCCTGGCATTAAGGTTGATGGCGACCTGAATGTGAAGGTTAGCAATCCTATCACCGTGGAGGGACAGTCGATTACGCTGCCCAATACGAAGGTGAATGTGGAGGGAAACTTCGCCCGTACACAGTTCCACTTCAAAGCCAACGTCTATCCCTTCGGTGGAAACAATGGCTTGTTTGTAGCCGCAGGATTCTCCTTTGGTGGTAACAAAATTGCCAAAATCAAGGGTCATAGCGACGACTTGAAGGGTTACATGGAGACGTATCCACAGCAGAAGGATCAGATTCTGGATGCGATTAGTGCCCAACTGGGTGATTATCAGATTCGCTTTGATGATGATGCGAACATCAGCGGCGATGTGCGCTGCAACGGATTCCGTCCTTATGTAGGCTTGGGCTTCGGCAGACAGATACCTAAGAGTCGCCTCGGATTCCGTGTTGAGGCTGGTTGTCAGTTCATGGGACATCTCAAGGTGTACCAGAATGATGAGCAGATTGACCTTACCAAGGCACTGCAAGATAACGGAGCAGATGATAACCTCTCTAAGTTTGTAGACAACTGGACCGTCTATCCCGTGCTCAAATTCTCTTTAGTGGGTCGCTTGCTCTAACTTCCCATGCATCCTCTGATACTCGTCGTGGTGTCAAGATGTGCCTTTCATATGTATAAATCGTGCCGGTAGGCATATAAAAAGTCCGCCAAAAGACCTTCGTGAAGATCCTTTGGCGGACTTATTCTTTTCCTTCTGACTTGCGTCAAAGCACTTCGAGCTTATTTATCTTTCCACATCTGCTTGCAGTATTTCCAACCATAGTGGTCGTAAATCTTTGCCATGTGGGTCTCACGAACCTTAAACTGACCGAAATCTTTCTTGCTAAAGTCCATCCAATCGATCTCAGAGAGAGCCGCCATACGTGGTAACACCTGGTATTCGGCTAGCTCATGACCGATGATATATTCGCTCCAGAGGTTGGCTTGAACACCTAGGATATGCTTCTTCATGGCTTCGCTGGCATCAGCTGGAACGGGATCGTAGCTGTAAAGCTTCTCTACGGGGATATAACCGTTGAAGAGCATGATGTCGCGGGGCATCTCTGGGGTCTGATAATAGTCGAAGTAACAGTAGTCGACCGGTGTCATGATAGCGTCAAGACCCTGCTCTGCGGCAGCCTTACCGCCTGCCAAGCCACGCCAACTCATCACCGTGGTACCGGGTTCGATGTCGCCTTCAAGGATTTCATCCCAGCCAATGACCTTGCGTCCCTTAGCGGCGAGATGCTTGGTGACCTGTGACATGAAGTAGTTTTGCAGTTGGGCCTCTACCGGGAAGTTGCCCTTGGGTTGCAGGTTGAGCTCTTTGATCTTCTTTTGGCACAACGGACAATTCTTCCAGCGCTTACGTGGCGCTTCGTCACCGCCGATATGGATGTACTTGCTTGGGAAGATGTCGAGCACTTCGTCCAATACATTCTTGACAAAGGTGTAAGTGTTGTCCTTGCCTGCGCAGAGAATGTCGTCAAAGACACCCCATTCGGTAGCCACCTCGTAGGGCCCTCCGGTGCAACCTAGCTCGGGATAAGCCTTCAATGCACCTAGCATGTGACCGGGAAGGTCAATCTCTGGGATGACGGTGATGTTGCGTTCGGCTGCATATTTCACCAAGTCGCGAAGCTGATCCTGGGTGTAATAACCACCATAAGGTATGCCGTCGAAGATGCCGGCATTGTGACCGATCACCGTTTGGGGACGTTCTGAACCTAGCTGAGCCAGTTTGGGATACTTCTTAATCTCCACACGCCATCCCTGGTCGTCCGTTAGGTGCCAATGGAAGGTGTTCATGTTGTGCAAAGCCATGATGTCGATGTATCTCTTAACAAACTCTATGGGGAAGAAATGGCGTGCGCAGTCGAGATGCATACCACGATAACCAAAGCGAGGTTGGTCGTTTATCTTTACAGCGGGGAACGTAATGCTCTCCTCTGGAGTGAAAGATAACGACTTGCGGAGCGTCTGAATGCCATAGAAGATGCCTTTGGTGGTCTTAGCTTCAAGTACGATGTTCTTCTCGTTTATGGTGAGCTGATAAGCCTCCTCGCCGCTAAGCTTCTGATTAAGCTTTAGGATGATAACGTTTTTCTTGGCTTTTCCGGTGGTGAGCTGGATGCCTGAGGCTTCCTTTACATAGTCGATAAGAAACTGTGCGTCGCGTTGTAAGGTGGCATCGTCGCCCTGAACATCAACCACGGTAGTGGCGTTGAGGATGAAACCAGCACCTTTCTGCGCCTGGATGGTTTGGGGCAAGGGTACCACTAGGCTGAAATCAGCATCTCCTGCGTGCATGCTCAGTGCTGACAGTGCTACAGCGATGCTCATGATGAGTTTTTTCATTGATACGATTGTTTAGTGAATAAGGGAAGGTAGCTCGTCTTGGGCATGCCTTCCCTTATGCTTAGTGAATATAAAGGTTTAGATAATGCTTGTGCGTTTGGTCCATTCTACAATCTCAGGAATGTATCCGAAGGCCAAGCCTGTTACGGTATCAGCACATCCGTAATAGATGGCTAGGCGGCCAGTGTCGGGATCATGGAGCTCGGCGCAGGGGAAACAAACGTTAGGAACGTCACCCATGCACTCGTAAGGCATCTGTGGTGAGATAAGGTAGGGACCACTACGATAGATTGGTTTCCATGGTTGCTCTAGGTCGAGGAGCGCCGAACCGAAGCTATACACATAGCCATTGCAGCTATGAAGCACACCGTGGTAGAACAGTAACCAGCCCTCGCTGGTCTCGATAGGGATGGGACCAGCACCTATCTTCATACATTGCCAAGCACTGTCTTCGAACGCTGCCGGACTCATCACGTGTCTATGGCGACCCCAATATACCAAGTCGGGACTCTCGCTGAGGAAGATATCACCAAAGGCGGTGTGTCCGGTGTCAGATGGACGAGATAGCATGGCAAAGTTGCCGTTGATCTTCTTGGGGAAGAGTACACCATTGCGGTTGTATGGTAGGAACGCATTCTCACACTGATGGAAGGTCTTAAAGTCCTTGGTCCAAGCCACACCGATGGTGGGACCATAGTAACCGTTACACCATGTGACGTAGTAGCGGTCCTCAATAAAGGTCACGCGGGGATCGTAGCCGTACACCCACTTGCCAATCTCGTCGTCGTCACACTCAAAACGCAATGGTTCTTCGTTGATATCCCAGTGGATGGCATCCTTAGAGAAGCCTACGTGGAGCACCATACGGCGGTTAGTGTCGTCGCAACGGAACACGCCTGCGAATCCATCCTTGAATGGAACCACTGCCGAATTGAATATACTGTTGCTCGTTGGGAGCAGATCGCGAGGGATGATAGGGTTTTGCGAGTAACGCCACATGACGTTTTTGCAATCAGCGGGACGTTCTTCCCAAGGCATGTTGGGGAGCGACTGACCCTGAATGATGAGTTTGCTCATAATCGAAATATCTGTTTCTTAATTAAGAATATGCTTATTGGGGGCTCCTCCCGATATCGAGAGGAAGCCGTCAAGGGTTATAAGGATGCTCTCCTCGTGTGGTATGAACCACGCTTATGGGCGATCTTTGGTTGCAGTGCCAAACTTGCTAGGCTCTGAACCCATTGTAAACTCGAGCGTACCGCCCTTCATCAGATCGGCATACATGATGTACGACTTGGTGTAAGGCTTGCCGTTGAGGGTCACGCTCTGCACATAAACGTTGTCTTTGCTGTTGTTATGCGCCTTGATGGTGAAGCTCTTACCTTCAGGAAGGTTGATTTTGGCCTCGTCCCAAAGAGGAGAACCGAAGATCAGTTTGCCACCGGCAGGCTCCACTTGGTATAGACCCATAGATGAAATCACGTACCATGCTGACATCTGACCTACGTCTTCGTTACCGCTCAGACCATCCTTGGCATTGCGATATTGCTCGTCAAACACTCTGCGGATGAGTTTCTGACCTTTCCATGGCTGACCTACGTAGTTGTACATGTATAATATATGGTGGCTAGGCTCATTGCCATGAGCATACTGACCAATCAGTCCGGAGATGTCGGGAGATGCCTCTTCGCCCATATCGCCATCTACAATGAAGAGCGAATCGAGCTTGTTGACAAACTGCTTCTCGCCGCCAAAGCAGCTTACCAAGCCATGAACGTCATGTGGCACGAGCCAGGTGTACTGCCAAGCGTTACCCTCTGTGTAGTCGTCCATGCGGTGAACGGCATGGAAGGGGTTGAATGGTGTACGCCATTCGCCCTTCGAATTCTTGCCACGCATGAAGCCAACGCGCTTATCGAAGAGCTGTTTGTATGACTGACTGCGCTTCCAGAAGTAGTTGTAATCGGCTTTATTGCCAAGCGATTTAGCCACCCAAGCAATAGAAGCGTCCGCTAAAGCGTACTCTAACGACTTAGCAACGGTCTCGTGTGTAGAGTCCTCATCAAAGGCTACGTAGCCGTTCTTCTTGAGCGAATTCATTCCGCGCTCATCGAGCATGGCCGATGTCTTCATTGCTTCGAGGGCTCCCTTCTTGTCTGAAACGAATCCTTTGAGCACCATGTCGGCAAGCACAGGGATGCCAGGATTGCCCACCATACAATCGGTTTCGTTAGCCATGAGATGCCAAACGGGGAGCTTTCCTTGCTCCTTAAAGATGTGAATGAAGGTCTCACCTAGGTCTTTCATCATCTCGGGGTGGATGATTGTCATCAGAGGATAGGCTGCGCGGTAAGTGTCCCACAGTGAGAAGGTGGTGTAATTGGTGAAGTTGCCGCTATGAACCTTAAGGTCTGCGCCACGATATTGGCCGTTAACATCACTGAAAACCGATGGAGCGGTCATGGTGTGATACATCGCCGTGTAGAACACTGTGCGTGCATCGGCATCGCTAGTCTTGATTTCTACCTTGCCAAGCTGCTCGTTCCATGCCTTGTCTGCGGCTGCAACAACACCATTAAAGTCCCATCCTGGGATCTCAGCTTGTAGGTTGAGCTTGGCGTTGTCTTCGCTTACGGCTGACAATCCGGTCTTAATCAATAGTGGCGTGCCATCGTTTTCATAGCTGAAGATGGCTATTGTGTCCTTGCTTTCAACCAAAGTCACAGGCTTATTAAACTCGGTATAGAAGTAATCGAACTGATGTTTAGCCCATCCTTTCGACTCTCTGTAACCCGCAATAGCCTTCTGTCCCACCTGATGGAAGCCTGCCTTGAACACTTTGTCCCATCCGATGCCTTGTCTGAGGTCCAAGCGGAAGAGACAAGTCTTGGCATCTGCGCCTGCGGTATAGCGCTGGAAGCCAGCACGCTGGGTAGCTGTGAGCTCCACAAACACGTTAGGCTGCTTGAGCTTCACGCTATAATAGCCAGGAACAACATATTCGCTGGCATGTGAAAACTTCACTTCCTTCTGATTCTTACACCCCACTGGGAGAAAAGCTACGTCACCTAAATCGCCAATACCGGTGCCGCTGAGGTGCTGGTGACCAAATCCGATGAGGATAGAGTCGCTATCATGGTAACCTGAACACCAGTCCCAACCGCGTGTATTCTCCGTAGGACCAAGCTGAATGTAGCCGAATGGTACGTTTGCACCCAAGAATACGTGTCCGTGTCCACCTGTTCCGATGGTTGGATTGACATACTTTGTGAGATTTTGCGCCTGTACTGCCGATGTGCCTGCAGTCAAAAGGGCCAATGAGAGCATGCTAAGCGCAATAGTTTTAAGTTTCATATTTGATTAAGATAATAGTTGATTACAGATGCAAAATTACGAAATAATTGGCAAAAATAGTATCAATTCAGGTTAAATATTTGGTAGATGAGGAGATTTTATGTAATTTTATGCCTTGAAACTATTAGCTAAACAAATAATGAATAAGACGAAATTGCTAGGCACAGTGTTGCTAGGAATGATTGCAATGGGCGCCACGGCACAGAAGTTGACGCAGTATGTGGATCCGTTTATCGGTACAACAAACTTCTCGGTGTGTAATCCCGGTGCCGTTATGCCTCATGGCTTGATGTCAGTGGTTCCTTTCAATGTGATGGGGTCAGACCTAAACGAATATGATAAGGATGCCCGCTGGTGGTCAGCACCTTACGAATACAATAACAAATTCCTCACAGGATTTGCCCATGTGACCCTTAGCGGTGTGGGATGTCCCGAGATGGGCACGCTATTGACAATGCCTACGACAGGCAAACTGGATGTCGACTATCATCATTATGGAACCGAATATAAGAATGAAAAGGCGCATCCAGGCTACTATGCAGTGGATCTGAACAAGTATGGCGTGCGTTGTGAGGTAACCTCAACGATGCGTTCGTCATGTGAACGCTTCACCTTCCCCGCTGGAGAGGCGCACATTCTGCTCAACATTGGTGACGGACTGACCAATGAAACCGGTGGTATGGTACACCGCGTGAGCAGCACCGAGATTGAAGGCGTGCGCCAACTGGGTACGTTCTGCTACAATCCTGGTGCCGTGTTCCCTATCTATTTTGTGATGAAAGTGAACAAAACGCCTAAGTCGGCAGGCTGTTGGAAGCAGCAACCCAACCGCGCTGGTGTCAAAGGCGAATGGGATGTGGATAATGGTAAGCGCAAGCTCTACCCCAATTATGCCAAGGAACTCGCTGGCGACGAGATCGGTTACTACTTCGATTTCGACTGTACGGAGGGCGAACAGATTGAGGTTAGCATGGGTGTATCATTTGTCTCAATAGCCAATGCACGCGAGAACCTGGAGAAGGAACAAGCTGGCAAAACCTTTGATGCGATAGCCCAAGAGGCCGAAACCACTTGGGAGCAAACCCTAAACCGTATCGAGGTCGAAGGTGGAACGGAGAGTCAGCGTCGTGTTTTCTATACCGCGCTCTACCATTCGCAGATTCATCCCAATATCCTTCAAGACGTTAATGGTGATTATCCAGCCATGGAGAGAGGCGATGTGCTCAATACCAAGGGCAACAGATACACCGTTTTCTCTCTTTGGGATACCTATCGCAATGTGCATCAGCTTGAGACTTTGCTCTATCCCGACCGTCAGATGGATATGATTCGCACCATGATAGATATGTATAAGGAGTGGGGCTGGATGCCCAAATGGGAGCTCTTCGGTCGTGAAACGTGGACAATGGAAGGCGATCCGGCCATTCCGGTCATCACCGACACCTATCTGAAAGGCTTCCGCGACTTTGATATCAACACGGCGTACGAAGCTTTCTATAAGAGCGCTACGCTTCCAGGCAAGGACAACAAGATGCGACCCGACAACGATCCCTATATAGAGAAAGGTTATATACCTCTTTATTATTTCGCAGCTGACAACTCGGGTGACAACTCGGTCTCTCATGCCCTCGAATACTATGTGGCTGACAATGCCCTCTCGCTCCTTGCACAGGCGCTGGGTAAGACAGATGATGCCAAGCTCTTCCGTCAACGCAGCCTAGGATATAAGCACTACTACTGCAAAGAGACCGGCACGCTGCGCCCAATAGAGAAAGATGGCTCGTTTATCACGCCGTTTAATCCAAAGGACGGAGCCGACTTCTCCAATGCACCCGGCTTCCACGAAGGTTCAGCATGGAACTATACCTTCTACATTCCACATGATGTGGCAGGTATGATGAAGATGATGGGAGGCAGCAAAGCATTCACTCAGAAGCTACAAGGTGTCTTTGATCAGGGTCTTTATGACCCCGCCAATGAGCCAGACATCTCCTATCCTTACCTCTTCTCATATGTTAAGGGTGAGGAATGGCGTACGCAGAAGGAGGTCAACAAGCTTATCGCAAAGTATTACACCGATAAGCCCGATGGCATACCGGGTAACGACGATACCGGAACCATGTCGGCTTGGGTGCTGTTCTCGATGATGGGATTCTATCCCGACTGCCCCGGTAGTCCTTACTACACCCTTACCACACCCGTCTTTGACAAGGTGACGTTGCATCTCGACCCCAAATACTACCCCAATGGTGACATTACGATCAGTGCGCCTCATGCCTCTGCCTCTCAAATCTATATCAAGAACATGACCCTTGGAGGCAAATCGCTCAATAGCTATCGCATCTCTCATGACCAGCTAGTCAAGGGCCGCCAACTTGTCATGACACTGAAGTGATGAGAAACCGAAATAAATAAGGAGAATACCAAAAAATATTTAAAAGCAAAAGTTTTTTATCAATAATCCGTTGGAAAGTTTTATATTTGCCGTCCACTGGCATATTAGTTGTCAGAAGGATTATAGATATTTACTAAAAGAATAATAGATTATGGATTTTACAAACTTTCAAGGTTTCGTAGACGAGCGCGAAAGTCAGCTCGAAGCATCACGCACAATGCCTTTGCTGATGCGTAAGGTATTCACGTGGATGGCTATGGCGCTTGTTATCACAGGTGTGGTGGCTTATGGTGTGGCATCTAGCCCAGGTCTGTTGCAGACCGTTTTCACTGGCTATACACCTTTGGTGCTTTTTGTTGTTGAGATAGGTCTGGTGATATTCCTCTCTGCACGCCTTCATAAGCTGTCGCTTCTATCTGCCACGCTTTGCTTTGTGGCATTCTCTGCGCTCAATGGTCTGACACTCAGTGCTATCTTCTTGGTTTATACCTTTGCATCCATCACGCAGACCTTCTTTGTCTGTGCCGCTACATTTGGTGCGATGGCGGTGCTAGGTTACACCACCAAGAAAGACCTGTCCAAGATGGGCGGCATCCTCTTTATGGCTATTATCGGTCTGATTATAGCAGGAGTGGTCAATATGTTCCTACGCAGCTCGATGTTCGAACTGATCATTAGCGGTCTCGGTGTGCTTATATTCACTGGTATAACAGCTTGGGATGTCAACACCATCAAGCGCCAGTTGCTTCAGCTACCCGATGCTTCTAACGAGATGGTGCAGAAGGTTGCCCTTATCGGTGCGCTCAATCTCTATCTCGATTTCATCAATCTCTTCCTCTATCTGTTGCGTTTCTTAGGTAATCGCAATAATTAATCGCTTTGCATAAAAATAGCCCCGTGAGGGCAGAGAAAGCATAAATCGATAGTCTCCCATGACGTATTATTGCACGTTATGGGAGATTTTTTTTGTAAAATATTTGCCTTTTTCAAAACTATTGCATATATTTGCACGCTAACCCAATATCAATCAACAATGACAAAACCAAAGAACGAAAGATTAAGCGTCCTGAAACTGCTTATCACCAATGGCGAGTTTAGTAATCAAGCCAATCTCCTAGAGGCTTTATATGAAAAGGGATTCGATGTCACACAAGCCACTCTAAGCCGTGATATGAAGCGACTTAAGGTTGCCAAGGCAGCCACAATGGGCGGCAAGTATATCTATGTGCTTCCTAACGAAACCATGTATAAGCGCCTCTATAACAAGTCGACAGAAAGCGCAGAGCCCACCGGGGGTGATATTTATGCAAGTGTGTCAGCGCAGACCGTTGTGATTCGCACACGCCCAGGCTATGCCAGCGTGGTGGCGCTTGACATAGATGAGGCTCATCTGCCCTGTGTGATGGGTACGGTGGCTGGAGATAACACCCTCTTTGTGGCGATACGTGAAGGATATAGCATCCAGTATGTCATGGAAAGCCTATCCCAAATAGTACAAGGACTGCGCGTGGTGCGTTAACCAAATATGAGTATTTTACCATCATTTGCCCTTAATCGTTATCCTAATTCGGGCGGAATAACTACCTTTGCACCTAGATCGATGATGTGCTAGCTATTTTGGCACAAGCCAACATGATGTTGCAAAACATCATAAACAAAGAAAAACTGACAGCAAACAAATGGAAAACTATGTGATTCTGTCGCCTCATGACGCAGATACTTTTGCCCAACGCCTCTCTGACCTCAAAGAACAGACTACCCGATTTCTATCCGACGAACACCAAGCTGAGCGTCGTCTTCAATACACGAAGATCTTCTTGAGTGACGCTCAGAACCAATATCAGCAACTCATCGAGAGCGATCTCTATCAGCAGCTCCTCTCTTCTTCAGCCATAACCATCGTTGAACAGCCTCCATTGAGCGGCGCTAAGATTGAGTTGCTGCTCAAGACCACCGCTGATTCCTCCCATCACATCTTCCAAAGCCTACGTCTCAGCGAGGCCGAAACGCATGCTACCAATAGCTATATGCAGACGGTGATGCTCTTTGAGAAGTATATCAAGATGATAGCGGGGACGGGAATGGATCTGCCCACGCATCTTGTGCGCACCTGGATCTATGTTTCTGACATCGATGTCAACTATGCGGGTGTGGTGAAGGCGCGCAATGACATCTTCCGTCGTTATGGACTCACTGCCGAGACCCATTATATCGCAAGCACAGGCATCGGCGGTCGCACGTCTGAGAGGTATGCTTCGGTGGCAATCGACTTCCTTACTATGCCCGAAATCAAAGAGGAAGACAAGCTATATCTTAAGGCATTGGATCACCTCAACCCCACACACGAGTATGGTGTGGCCTTCGAACGAGGCACGCGCGTGACGCTTCCCGATAGCTATCAGTACTTTATCTCGGGCACGGCAAGCATAGACAAGTTTGGACACGTGGTCTACCTCGGTGATGTGCGTCGTCAGACGGAGCGCCTTCTTGAGAACATTGACGCATTGCTGCACGATGGTGAGGCTTCGTTAGCGGACGTACGTTATTTCATCGTCTACCTACGTGACCTGTCCGATTATCCTTTCGTGAGCCAATACATGCAAGAACGATTCCCCGATAAGCCCACCGTCATTGTTGAGGCTAAGGTCTGCCGGCCACAATGGCTTATCGAGATGGAATGTGTAGCTAGTCGTAAGAGAGCTTAAAGCATATCATGTTGGTGCAAGGCAAGGCTTTCTGTACTCAGCCATGTCCCTTTCTTGTGCTATGGAAATCTCTTTCATAGTGTAGAAGTGCCCCTTTCAATGCGTAGGATAGCTTTTCTAGTGAATCTGTTCAATCTCTTTCATGTGAACAAATAGATTTATTGATGAGCCAACGATGTCCCTATCATGAATCATGGGAGCCTTTATCGTGAATCAAGGAAGCCTCTTTCATGAGATGAAACCTATCCTATCGAAACGAAAATTAAATTGTTTTTCCCATAAAATCAATTTAATTTTCTCCGAAAAATAAATTAAAAACCATTCCCATATCGGTTCTATAACGATACGTTAGGGGCACGCTTAGCAGATAAGCGTGCCCCTAATGCAATATATCCAAGCCTTTCCCCATCATCCGTACCGCCCTAGGCGATAGCTCTCGGATGTTTTTACGCTATTGCTTTACACTTTTGTTAATCGTTCGTTTAGTCCTTTTAGATTCCCCGTGCTCTAATTTATGATTGCCAATGCCGTTGTCTAAAATCGTCAATGATGTAAATTTATCATTGCTAATTGCATATATATCTATGATTACTAAAACTGTTAATTGCCGCAAAAAAAATCGCTTCCAAGGCTAGATGTACCTTGGAAGCGATTAGCTTATAGTGTATGTGATGTCTGCTTGTGTAGCCGAACTAGTCGGACGCTATACAAGCGTTCATCGGCTTTGGCTTATTTGTCCCACCAAACGCGGCTGTAGAACTCGTCACCGTGGTTCAAGCGGCTTACTGCTTCATCATAGTTGGTCTTGTTAACCTGTGCCTCCTTTGTAGGATAGCGGAAGCGACGAGGAATAGAATAACCATCGTTAGCAGTAGCACACTGACCATCGCGCTGTGCCATCACGTTAGGTGTGAGCACTGGATAGCCTGAACGGCGCCAGTTAGCAAACACTTCGTGTGGATCACCGAAGGTAGTGATGTAGTACTGGGTATTGATCTGCTCGAGAGCCTTAGCTGCATTGAATGGGTTCTGAGCAAGATATGCGTTGGCATATGCTTCCCATGAACCGTCTGACAAGCCTACAGTAGGATCGTTGTTGAGAGCCTTGAGAGCCTTGTCTGCGCTTGGGAACTGAGTGAACTGCTGGAAAGCAGCCTTCACACCAGCGTTGTAGAACTGCTCTGCGCTACCGCTGATGTAGCCGCGTTGTGCTGCTTCAGCAAGCAAGAGGTAAGTCTGTGCTGCTGTTACAACGAATGTTGGAGCGGTTGGGTCAGCATAAGTGTAACGGTTAGGAGTAGAGAAGTGAGCGCTGTAATTGTTCAAGAAGTCATCGTCGTTGAAGCGAGCGTCCACCTTACCGATGAAGTATTCACGGTCAGGGTTGTTTCCGTATCCGCCCTGGAGCAGACCGTCCTGTGTAGCGAAGCTCATATCACCATAGTCGGCAGTGGTCCAGCCCTTCTGAACGTCAGATACCTGGCTACCTGTAGAGGTAGTAACAACGGTACCGATAGCGCAGATACGTGGATCCTTAGCTTCCTTAAGGAGGTTAACGAAGAACTGGCTGAGGTAGAACTCGCGGTCTTCGTGAGCGATAATCTTTGCGAATGGCTCAGAAGAGTCGTTAGATGTAGTACCATCAGAGTGGTTCAAGATCACGTTGTCAGCTACATCTGTGATCACGCCGTTAGCGTATGCCTTAGCAGCGTAGGTCTTAGCGGTAGCTTCGTCTACCTTAACGAGGCGCATAGCCAAGCGGAGCATCAGAGAATTGGCAAACTTCTTCCACTTAGAAGCATCTCCCTGGAAGTAAAGGTCGTGCTGACCCATCTTAGCTTCGCCGCTTAGTTTGCCCTGAGCTTCGTCTAGCTCAGCAAGCATGCTCTTGTAAATGTCCTCCTGCTTGTCATATACAGGATATGAGTAGAGGCTTGGACGACCTGCCTGTGAGTAAGGAATGTCACCATAAAGGTCAGACATCTTAGCAAAAGCGTAGATGCGCATCACACGTGCAATGTTGAAATCTACCTCGTAGCCTTCCTTGTTCTCCCACTGATCGTAGCATGTTGTTACGTCGCGCATAGCACCACGGTCACTGTTGTAAGTGTCCCAGAAAGATGCTGAGTAGCCATCGCTATAGTTGTAACGACCGTAGCTATCCCACCAGTCGATAGAGGTGAGTTGCTGGGTAAACTGAGATGAGTAGATGCAACCAGTACGCCACATATCCCAGTCGGAACCTAATGCTTGGTGTTGTGCATTTGAGAAGACCATCTCGTAAGGCACGTTACCCTCGTTGAGGTGCTCGGGGTCGATATTGGTGTCGCCGAAATCGCCGCAACTTGTCATGCCAAGTGAGCCGAGAGCGACTACCGAAGCCAATGCAAAATATTTATATTTGTTCATTGTTGTCAGTTATTTGATAATAGTTGTTTAGAATTTCACGTTCACGTTGAAACCGATGTTGCGGGTTGTTGGATAACCATTGAGTTCCAAGCCCTGACCATTGGAGTTGTTGATAGATGATTCTGGATCGATGTTAGGAGTGTGCTTGATGATTGTCCAAAGGTTACGACCAACAAGGTTGATGCTCAAACCCTTGATCCAGCTTACGTTCTTGAGAACGCTCTTTGGGAAGGTGTAACCCAATGAGAGCTCGCGGAGCTTCACGAAGTCGGCACTGTAAACAAACTCTTCGCCGATGTTGGCGCTGCAGATAGCCTGGTAGTAGTCCTGAGCCTTTACTGCAGTGGTGTTTGCCTGACCTGTTGCTTCGTCGATACCAGGGAATACGTAAGTGCCAGTTGGGTTGCTTGCGTCACGACCAACGAGGGTATTCTTGTGCATTCCGTAGTAGTAGAGAGAGTAGTTGGTACCTGAGAAGAGCTTAGCACCAAACTTGAAGTCGATCAAGAAGCCTAAGGTTACACCCTTGTAGGTGAAGCTGTTACGCCAACCACCAGTCCATTTGTACACACCATTGCCAAGAACGGTTTGCTCACCAGTCTGTGGAAGACCCTTGTTAAGAAGGATATTACCATTAGCATCGCGCTTGTACTTGTTACCAATGATTACACCATAAGGCTGACCTACAACGTTATAGATGTACACGTTACCGCTACGGCTCTGTGCTCCGTTGATGTTCAGACGGTCAACACCCTCACCAAGATCCTTCACATTGTTGTGGTTGTAAGAGATATTGAATGTGGTGTTCCAAGAGAAGTTGGCATTCTTTACAGGATAAGCGTCTACCATAGCCTCGAAACCAGTGTTGCTGATCTTACCAACGTTAGCTACCTTTGAGCTATAACCAGATGCTGAAGAGGTAGAAACGTTCACGATATCGTCAGTGGTGCGCTTGTTGTACCATGCAAGGTCGAAGCTCAAGCGGTTCTGAAGGAATGAAAGGTTCAAACCAACCTCGAACTCTGAGATGTGTACAGGTTTCAAGTTAGCGTTAGGATATGTGTCGCTGTTGTTCTGAGTGATGGTGTTCTGACCATTGATAGTGTAGTTGCGGAGCTGATAGAGCAAAAGGTTCTGATAAGCAGATGTACCGTTTGAAGAAGCACCCCAACCTACACGAGCCTTACCAAAGTCGAACCACTCAGGCAAACTCTCACGGAAGGTATCGGTGAATACCCAAGAGAGGTTTACAGAAGGATAGAAAACGCTGTTGCTATTGTCTGCCAATGTAGAGAACCAGTCGTTACGTCCAGTAACGTTCAAGAACAATTGGTTTCTCCAACCTACGTTAGCAGTAAAGTAAAGAGAGTTTACTTGATAGCGCTGATGAATCTTCTTAGGTGACTGACCAGAAGAAGAGAGGTTGTTCACTGACCACAATCCATCTACAGTGAATGGACGTCCGCCGTCAGATGTATAGTAGTACTTGGTATCGTTGTACTGTTTGTTACCACCAACGGTAGCTCCAAGATCCCAATCGCCAAATGTCTTGTTGGCACCGATGAGGAAGTTGTAGTTGTTTTCGTAGTAGTTCTTCTCGTATTCGTTCATGAATCCCTTAGGATCGGCTGCTGAACCAACAGGTGTAACGCCTTGTGACTGCAAGTTGTAAGCGTCGCGGCTCACACCAGCTTGTGCGTACAACCACTCGAAGATGTCCCAACGGAGGTTCAAACCACCAGTAAGACGATCACGGTCGCTGTTGTTGGTCTTGCGATACTGCAACCAATAAGGGTTGTTGAAGTATACGTTGGTACCACCAATCATTTCGCTTCCGTCAGCGTTAGCACCCCATCCCTTGTCGGTTGTGCCCTTGAGCCAATCTACATCGAATGAGTTACCACGATAGATCAATGAAGCGTTGGTGTTACCGTTACCGTCTGACAAGTTTGAACGACCGTTTGCGTGATCCTGAACGTAGTTGGCTGTAACGTTCAAGTGCAAGTTCTTCAAGAAGTCATAGGTTGTGTTCATGTTCAAACCAATCTGGCGGTTGCGTGCGTTAGGCAGAATGCTCTTCTCATGATTGTAGCTTACACCGAAACGATAAACCAGTTTGTCAGCAGATCCAGAGAAAGAAGCCGATGTATTGGTAGTAACACCAGTGTTATAGAACTTCTTCCAGTTGTCTACATTAGAGTAAGCGTATGTGTTACCGAGGAAGTTTACAGCCTCAGAACCATCGAGCACAGCACCCCAAGAGCTTGATTCAGCTTCCTTAGCACCAGCTGCAGTAGAAGGTTTCACACCATCAAGACCGATACCGAAGATGTCTTGCCAATCACGATAGTCGTAGATTGAGTTGAATGTGAGGTTCTCGTTAACCTCGATCTGTACAGGCTGGTTCTTACGTCCGCTCTTAGTGGTGATCAAGATAGCACCGTTACCAGCGCGATAACCATAAAGTGCAGATGCGGCAGCACCCTTAAGCACCTGGATACTCTCGATATCGTCAGCGTTGATGTTTGACAAACCGTCACCCATATCAATACCACCCCACTGTCCAGCAGAACCTTGGTTACTGTTATCGAATGGGATTCCGTCTACAACATACAAAGGCATGTTGTTTCCTGTCATAGAAGAGTTACCACGAATGACAACACGTGATGAACCGGTAGAACCGGTAGCGTTACCTGAAACGCTTACACCAGCAATCTTACCAGAGAGCGCGTTACCTACGTTAGGGTCACGTGCGAGAGTGAAATCTTCACCGCCAACCTTTGTTGTAGAGTAACCCAGTGAACGAGCTTGGCGCTTAATACCCAAAGCGGTAACCACAACTTCGTCCATGCTCTGTGCGTCGTCCTGCAAAGTAACGTTGATTGTCGACTTGCTTCCTACGCTGAGCACTTGTGTTTTGCTACCTACGTAAGAGATTTCGAGCTTTGAATTAGGAGGACAAGCGAGTTCATAGTTACCATCAAGGTCGGTAACCGCACCCATTGTTGTACCCTGTACTTTAACCGTAGCACCAATAACAGGAAGGCCATCAGGACCTGTTACTGTACCTTTGACAGTCTGATTTTGCGCGTTGACAGCAACGGCAAACATCATGAGTAAAGCTGTCATGCTGCCTCTCATAGAGAAGCGAAAGGCATTTTCTTTCTTTTTCATGCGTTATTAATTAAGTAAGTATAGTTGTTATAGATATAGAAGATTCCAAATCTTCGTCCTCTCTAGGTGAAATGTCTATTGTTCCGGTCACAAATTCTTTAGGTTTTGAGATTGCAAAGGTACATTCTTTTTTTATAAGTTGCAACATTTATTAAAAGATTTTGCTAAAATAAGCACATTAAATAGTATCAATCCGTGTGCAAAAAATCGGTTGCTAGCACCTAAATGTCTTATTATAATATTATTTTGCTTTTGCTTTTATCGGTTTTTTAACACACGAAAGAGTTGCCAAAAATCCTAAAACAAGTTCTCAAAAGTGCTTAATAATAGGTTCATAAAAGTGCCAAATGAAAGTGGGATGGTAGTTGTTTGTTGCCCGTATGTAGTATGATGTTATCATGTGGTCGATATCCGGATTGTTATTTCTTTGATAAAAAATGTACAAAATGTGTAGTTAATCTTTATAAATATGCAAGAATCGTCGAGAATTTCAGTACCTTTGCGCCGCAAAAATAAGAGGCATGGCTTTCGGATATTAACCATAGACACGGTCTGAAGCGCCATGTAGGGAAATTATTAATACGTGTCTATAAAACTAAAAATGATTCAAAAGACAAGCAAATTGTTCAGATTGCTCTTGCTTTGCCTGCTTACCAGCTGCTTCTCCGTGGCCCAAGCCAAGGATGTTTATGGCTTTATGACGGGTAATGGCAGTGATGGCGAAGTGCCTATCGGTATGTACAAGTTTGACACGGATGCGCTGCAACCACAACTCCTCACCTCGATGATGTACTCGTTTTGGGGTGGAGCCTATGTGGGCGACCAGTATCTGATGATTCTTTCAGACGATGCCACGGGTTATCTCACGGAAGGTCTCTGTGCCTACGACCTAGAAAGCAATACGCTTCAGCTACGTTATGCACAGCAGCCATACCAATGCTCCGATCTCACTTACGACTATTCCACCTCCACGCTGTACGGTGTGATGGTTAAGAGCTCAGGCGAGGAAGTCACACCGCGACTTATCACGATTGACACAAAGACCGGAAGCTATACCAAGGTGGCCAATCTTGACCGTAAAATCGTAGCCATTGCCTGCACCTACTATGGCGATCTCTATGCCATGAGTGCTGAAGGTAGTCTGTATGAGATGAATAAAACCACCGGTGAACTGACCTTGCTGGGTAGCACGGGGCTCAAAGCAAGTACCTCTGAAGCCCAATCGATGGAGTTTGATCGTGCCACAGGCGAACTCTATTGGGCAGGACTAGATACTAACAACTACACCTTCTTCTGCCAAATCAATCCCACCAATGGTGCAATCATCAAGCAAAGCCAACTCGATAACAACTCCCTCATCGTTGGTCTGCACATTCCTTTCGTTGTAGCCGAAGCCGCAGCACCAGCCAAACCGCAAGCGCTTCAAGCCACAGCGGGCGATCAAGGCACCACACTGACTTGGACCAATCCCACCACAACCTACGATGGACAAGCTCTGCAAGCCATCACAAAGGTAGAGGTATGGCGTAACAATACCCTCATCAAGACCTTCGACCAAGCTCAGGTGGGTGAGGCGATGACCTATACCGACACTGACGCATCAGCCAACGGCAACGTGCGTTACATCGTTTACGCTTATAACGAGACCGGTAAGGGCGAGGGCGCATCAGTAAAGGTGATGCTTGGCGAGGATATACCTAACGTTGTGACCGCCTTGACGGCTCAGAAGCAAGGCGATAACGTCTTGCTCACATGGTCAGCACCCACCAATGGCAAGAACGGCGGAAACATCACACCCGACCATCTGACCTATAACGTCACCCGTCAGCCCGATGGCATGGTGTTCAGCGACTTGACAGAGACACAGTTTACCGACGACATGTCCTCTCAATCGGCATGCTATTACACCTGGCAAGTGACTTGTAAGAACGAGGTAGGCGAAAGCGATGCCGTGCAGACAAGCCCCTTAGTAGCTGGCCAATCACTCGTTCCACCTTACACTATCAACTTTGATGGCGACCTCTGGCGTAGCCAATGGCTCGTGGTTGACCACAATGGCGATGGCAACACATGGTCTACGCAAGGCGATTTCTTTGTGTACAACACCAGTTACACCAACGCAGCCGATGACAGTTTGGTATCTGTACCCTTCCATCTCGAAGCCAACACTCCTTATATAATAAGGTATGACATCCTTGCGCCTAATTTCTTCTCTGCCGAACACTTCCGTTTGTCACTCAAGGGCAACGCTGGAGAGCAAGTGTTGGAGGATCTAGACCAGTTTACTACCTCCGACTATTCCACTCCCGAGAGCCGCAATGTGCCATTCGAAGTGACCGAAGATGGCGATTACCAGCTATGTATGGCAGCGCTTTCAGCTGCCGGTCAGTTTATGATCAAGATCTCTGCGTTCAGCCTTGAAGCCGAACTTGAAACCGATTTGGCGGCTACTGACCTTACCACCGATGGTCAACTCCATCAAGGCGAAGCCGCTACCTTTAAGGTCAACGTGAAGAATGTGGGATCGCAAGCTGCTTCTTCTTACCTTGTGCAGCTCACTGATGCTGACAATCAGGTGCTAGCTTCCACAACCGTTGACGAGACTTTGGACAACAATGCAAGTAAGGTGGTAGAGCTAACCTATGCGCCCAGCACCACCGGACTGCTCACGCTGAAAGCCATTGTCTCTGCTGCCGATGACAATCATGCTGCCAATGACACCGTGACGAGCCAGTTTAATGTGCTCGGAGCTGACGAAAGCATCGTCGAGATGGGTGGAAAAGACTATTACACCGACTTCCCCTTCTGGTTCAGCGGTTACCAGTACAACTATGCTCAAGCCCTTTATCTCAAGGATGAGGTAGGCGGAGAACTAGGCGAGATACTCCAACTGCAGTACGACTATGACAATTATGGTAAGGATATGACCGATAAAGCCATCAAGGTCTATATGGCTAACACCGATCAGCGCGATGTCACAACCGGTTGGATTGCTCAAGATGATATGACGTTGGTGCTCGATACAGTGGTTAGTTTCGTTGCTGGCGAGCACACCTTGACGCTCCCGCTTCATACACCTTTTGTCTATACGGGTAGCAATCTGTGCATCATGACTCAGAAGATTGACAATGAGCAGACTGATGACGTCTATTTCTATGCCACCGCAACCGATGATCCCCGCACCGCATTCTATAATGGTGATGAGGCAGAAGTGGTTCTCTCTAGCGTTTTGGCGTCTTCGCGTCTCAATCAGGTACGTCTGATCAAGAACACGCACGTGCCCGCTTCCGTTGACCATATAGCTGGCACTGCCAATAGCTTAAAACTCCTTGTTGAGCCCACACGTGTCAGCGTAGAGGGCGATGGCATAGCCCACTTCACCTTGACCGACCTTTGTGGCAAAACCATACAGTGCTTGTCACAGGCTCATAGCCTCAGTCTTGAAGGTCTTACCCCAGGTCTTTACCTTGTGAAGGCCACACGCATGGGTCAACAAAGCGTAGTGAAGGTGGTTGTACGCCCCTAGGCTTAACCATCCACCAAGCCTACTCTAAGCAATAGAATAGGTTTGATGACCATACAATATCTTTTAGAAGAAAAACCTAAAAGGGCTGAACTCTATATCGTGAGCTCAGCCCTTTATCTTAATATATAGCCCATCCATCCTCAGACGATTTCCATTCTCGGTGCATGCCTTAGATGGATGATAAGCCTGTCGTTACTTTATCTTGCGCTTAAAGAGGTTATTGTCAAGGTAGGTGGTAAACTCTCTGATGTTGAAATCGTTCTGATGCTTCTTGCCGAAGTCTGATTCGCGGTACATCTTGCCCAGTTGCTTGACGATGGAACCTAGTCGTGTGAGGCTCTCCCCGTAGAAATTGTCTGACGGATAGAATGGAATGGTCTTGCGTTGGCAAGTATTCAGTGTGATGCCGGTGAACATATTGGCATTCAGCCCGTGCTCCACCTTTATGCAGAACATTCCTGGTGTAATCTTGTTAAACTCATCCGCGCTAGCCGAAAGCCATCCGTATTTAGGCGAGAACCGTTGCATGGTGCCCATCTTGACGATGCCTTTGTCCAGATCACTGCCTGTGATGTCAATGCGATAACGTTCCGATTCGGTCTCACCCGAGTCCATTCCGTCAAACATTACCATCAGATTGATCAGCACATTGTTGATCATTCCCAGTGGCGACTTACCAAAGTTGCTGATGTCTGCCACCTTCATGTTACCATATTTCACCACGCCTCCATCCATGACGAGCCATTGCTTGCCGTCTTGTTTGATCTGTCCGATGACGTTCATGGGCACGAAGAAGATATTGACGCTTCCTGCTATGTTTTCCGTGTTAAGCGTTACCTTCTCCGATGGTAGCGTGATGGCGAGGAAACCTCTTGACTGACCACTAGCATATTTGTTGCCTGTGGTGTCACGCAGTTGCAGATAGATATCTGCTTCCTTGACGTTTGTCCTGTCGAGATCTACGTTGTCAAGATTCGTTGTTCCTATTTTCCCGGTGAAATAAAGGTTTGGCACATCAATGATGGTGTCTTCCTTGACAAAGTTGCACGTGATCTCAAGACGTCCATTGACCACAAACTTATTGAAAGTCTCGGTTCGTGCCGATTCCTTATTGACATCGATGGAAGATAGCGTCCATCCTTTGGCTATCGTACCCGTCACGCGTATCGTGTCACCATAGGCATATTTTCCCGTGCCATACACCTTGGCGCTCCCCTCGGGATAGGCATTGACCGTGACCTCATATGTTGCAGGCGTGTTGGTGGTAGGTCCGATAGGAATGGTGTCAGCTGTTAAGAGGATCTTAGGCAAATCATCCGTCGTGTCATCGTCTGGGTCTTGAGGTGGCGCTGGTGGGTCGCCAATGACTATACCGATGCAATTCCCGCTTCCATCCAGTTGTTCCTCGAACGGACCTCGGGCTTTGTCATCCTCGTTAAAGACCATGGTGAATGCCCCCGAAGGATCTATCACACCTAGGTAGAGATACTCTTTGTTCGTGTTTCGGTCCTTTATGACCATGGAAGCCTTGGCGTAACCATCTGATGAAAACTGTCCGATGGCATTGTGTGAGTCGAATCGGTAAGGAACATAAAGCACAGGCTGGTACTGTTCGTTGATTACGACGCGCTGTCTGTACGTATAGTAAGGTGCTTGGTCAAACTTTGGTAGGTTGACACCGAACTCGCTATCCCATACAGGGAAGATGCCTGCAATGTCAAAGTTCCTATTGACGATATACACCGGTCCTTCAAAGTCATACTTGTCAGCTCTTGTAGCCGACGTACCCTTATGAAACCATGAGGCCAAACCATAACGTTTCAGTTCCTTCCCCGTCAGATCGTAGAACACCGTCGCATCATTTGGGAAGGCGATAGAGAAGCATCCGTCAGATATGTCGCTGATGATAGCGGCATATTGGAGGTTAGGCGCATTGTATGGAATCTCAAGCACAGTTGCTCCTTTGCGGTCGATGAAGATGGGTTTGCCATCGAACGAGCCTTTATATTTGGGTATAAAAGCCAACGCATAACCACCAGCGAAGTCGCGCACCGCACTAAACTGCGGTTTGATCACCACGTTACCTTTCTCATCTAGAAATCCCCATGCCTTCTCGATGTTGCTATAATAAGCTCTCATTCCCTCTTTGATGGGACGCATATAGGTGTGGTCGGTGCCCTTATTGGCCATGGTGACCTTGTCAGAAAGGTGTGGCCAAATCTTTTCACCCTTGGTATTGATATAGAAATGGTTGATGCTGCCGCTTCTCTCGCTCACCATTGCCACCCCGTCATAAAACTGTGTGACCTTCGTCCACTCCTTCGAAAGCTCACGTGTGCGCCCATCGGCATATAGGATGATGCCATGACGGTTCTTAGCATCGGCGTTCTTCACCACACAAGCACCCGAGTTGAAACGCGGCTTCTCGCCAAACATCTCGTATTGGGCAGGGAAGAGGCAGCGCCCATCTACTGTCCAGAACCCGAAATAGCTAGCATAACCTATCTTTCTGTTATATTCTTGTATGGAGAAGATACCCTCGCTCACATCCGACATGTTGTCCCATAATGCTTTGCGCTGAACGAAGCGTGTGTCAGCTGATAGGTGGATGGCGGTCATAGTTGGTTGCTGCTCCAGTGATGAGGATGTCGTAGGTGTGGCATTGGCCTCGTTAAGCGCTGCGTTGGGTGCTTCTTGCTGGGTAGATGCCTTTGGGTTGGTCTTCGTTTTGTTTTTCGATTTCTTTCCCTTGAGTGCATTCTCCACCTTGTCTAGCCCCTTGTTCAGTTTCTCCAGCCCCTTGTTGAGCTTGTCTAGAAACTGCGCATCAGCTTGCTGCGGACACCCCATGGCGAGCAGTCCCACAATCAATGCCGTCAGTAAAGGTTTGTTTGTCTTTCTGCTCATTTTGTTTTGCTTTCTAGCTCGTTGAATTTTTCCACCTGACTATCAGTCAACTTTCCGCCTTTCTTTGCCTCTGACAATCCAAGAGCAACCATAATCAGAGCTTCTTGTTCTTTTTTAGGTAGACTCTTCAAGTACTGTTCTTGTTCTTTCTTGCTCATTCCTTCCACTTGGTCAGCATAGAGCTCTATCTGATCCAGGAGGAAGTCGCAATCGTCCTCGCTGACATCATCTTGCTTAAAGAGCTTTTGGAGACGTTCTACGTCTATTCCCAACCCGTCTTTGTCAACCTTAGTGGTCTCCGTGGTTTCAGGTTTGTCACTGGTATCCTTCTGTGCTTTGTTGTTAGAACATGCAGTGAGCATTACTAGAAGAATGATAGCTAGGCTACTAAAAATAGATTTTTTCATGATGTAATACTTTTAAAAGGTTAGTCAATCACTTACCAATCTCTCCCCTTGACAGCCCCGTGGGTCATCAAGGTGGATGAGATCATCTCTCGTCAAAGTTACATCAAATAGATAAACATTGCTCCGCAAGCCGTAAAAAAGCTATCTTGAATCGTCAATCTTGCGTTGCAATGGGTAAAAAGATAGTGTCAAATGGTAAACTGACGTGAGCCTCAAGCGGTTACGTTCTTGCGATATTCGGATGGAGTGGTGCCTTTACTCTTTGAAAAAACACGGTGAAAGGTCGACAACGAGTTGAACCCCGCCTGGATAGCGATGGCATAAAGGCTATCATTGCTCTTCTGTAACAGCTCGCAAGCATAGTCGAGACGCAGCGCGTTGACATAGTCGTAGAACGTGGTACTGAGCTCTCGGTTGAAGTAATTGCTCACATACGTGCGGTTAGAACCTACGGCTTGTGCTACATCTGATAGCTTGAGGCGAGAGTTGAGAAAAGCCTTCTCTTGGACAAGGTACGTATCAATCTTTGTCCCCAAGGCGGAGATGCTACAGTCGGGTGCCTCCGTTGTGGGGGCGGGTGTCTCCTCTAGCTCGCTGATGACCGACTCATGCCGATAGATAAAGTAGGCGATAAACATCCATATCACAAGGTTGCACACCGCATAGACACACTCAATGTTTGTGTGAATCACGAAACAGTCGAATATCCATATTGCCAAAATCACATAGAACGTGTATAGAATAGTGGTGAGCCAGTTGAGGCTGATATTCTCCTTGTACGAATAGAGTTCCTTGAGATGGCGGTTGTATCGAGGAATCTGAATCATTGACCACACCAGATAATACGTGCCGTAGATGCCAGCTCCTATTGCCAATGCTCTGAACACCCACTCCTCATGGGTCAAGATATAGACCACGGGCATCACGATGAAGGGCATCTCCTGTAGCACGATGCTGCGAAGAGACAACCTGTCGGGGGTAATCAGCTCTCTAAGGATAAAGACATACAATGGCACGGCTACCATATCGATGCTCGTCATGGCGTTCCAGAAGAACGTGTCACCGAAGAGATCCATGCTAATCAAGGCAAAGTCCTTGACATACTCAATGCTGATGATGGCTGTAAGGATAGCCACTAGCTTGTTTAGGCGCTCTCCCTTGCGCCAAAAGATCCAAGCCATCAGCCCGAAGAACATGGTTGATAGGCCGTTGATGTATGTAAGTGTGATCATTGTTGAGGCGATACGGCTGTTGGGCGCTGATTGGTGGTCTGCGCCCAAACCTATTTATTGTTTGACCATCTTGGTCGTGGTGTGACCAGAACGGAGAATATACACTCCAGCGGGGAGGTGAGCAGGTAGCGTGATGCGTCCGCCGGTTGTCTTGGTGTTGCCTACGCAGCGTCCGTCAAGGGTGTAGATGGCAGCTATGGCGGTTGTCGCAGCATCATCACTACGCTCGGTTGAGGTGATGCCGTTGACCTCAGCAGGTGTAGGATTGCAGATGGCAGCGTTGAGAATCTTCCCGTTCTGCATCACGAGGGCTATCACCTGAAGCGCATCGCGGTTGGCTTTCGTAGCATAAGAGAGGTCTACATCCTCACTATAAGGATAGTATTGAGCGGGTTGCATCTGCGTGAACGTTACGTCAGAGCCGTTGAAGTCATTGACAGCGCGTGCTACATCATTGAACACCACGTCATAGGTGGGGTTGCCTTTGTTCTCCCATCCACCCATTGTGCCATAGCTTCCGCCAGCATAATAGTTCTTTTGTGAGTAGCCCGTGATACCCGATTCGGTAACGACAAACACCACTTGGAACGTAGCTTCTTCACAGGCCTTGTCCTTGGCGATATGCGCTGTGGCATGAATGAGGTTCTTCTCGTTGTCTAAAGAAGCTTCCACCTTGACACCGACGTTGCTCACCTGAGCTGCATACTTGTCAAAAGCCTTGGTGAGCGTGGTTGCATTGGGATCCATCTGCTCGCAGCGGTTGATCTCACAGGAGGGCGCACCCTTGCTTTGGCGGTCGATAAACTCCGAATAGTTGGGTGCTTCGTCAGACATGGTAAGGTCATCTCTACCATGAGCCGACACTACAATAAACTGGTCGGGATGCTCTGCGCGAACCGTCTCTATACCCACGATGCCTCGAGGGCAATAGCCACACCATGTGCCAGTGTATTCTTCACACACCACACGCTGCTCAAATCCTTCATCGTGTACACGGAGCAGGGCTCTCACGGTGTCGTTCTTGGCACAGTGGTCTGGCGCTCCGTTGACCGCAGTGATCACAGCCATCACGGTGTACGTGCCCGGTGTGGGTACCCATATCGCTAGGCTGCATGAGTCAGCTTGTCCTGCTGTGAGGTTGGTTGTGAACGTCTCCTCCTGCATCTCGCCACCCTCTATACCATAACGGAGGGTATAGCTCTGCACCGATCCTGTGCCGCTACCTATCACGATGGGCTTAAAGATTGCGGTCTCTTGCTGCTCAGGCACTATCACGTCAGCCATCATGTTGGCTGCAAGATCCGTGACGGGCAGATTATCGCCCTCTACAATGGCTTGGATGCAGACCGATCCTGAGATCCCCTCCCACTGTTTGGTGGCGTTATTGTATAGCCGTGAACATCCTTCGGGGGTGGGGGAGAGCGCTAACCCTATACCGCCGCCAATGGGGAACGTACCGCTATAGCTCAGCGTGAGACTATCGTCAGCCGTGATGGTGTAGGGCTCGTCTAGCGCCACCTCGTTCCATCCGGCACGTAGGTCGCCCATCGATTGTGAGCAGAGCGCCGTGCGGTCAGTGGCATGATGGCGGATAGATGCCGTTACCCCTTGTGCTGCAGTGCCTATACCCACGCGGATGGCGGTGATCTTGGCTCCTACATAGGGTGCCAGACGTGCCGGCGCGAAGGTGGTGTGGGCGGTGTAGCTAGCGTTGCCAGCTCCATACATGCGGTCAACGCTGGTAACATGACATAGGGTGACCTGGGCTGATAGGCTTTGGCATAGCGCAAAGAGCATCACCAGGGCGGAAAGTAGGGTACGTTTCATAGTAGATCTATATTGATGGTGATATGATTGATGATATGCAAAAGTAAGAATAATATTTGACAAAGTCAAACTTATCACCCATTAGTGTGTGTTTTGTCATCTAAAAAAAGGCTTGCTGATAAACGGGGCACCTGTAAAGTTCTTTCTGTTTTTGCCAACAGAAAGAACTTTATGCTTTTACCACAATGCTACTTTTCCTGCGATGCCCAAATCTATGGTTGCGGTTACAACACCAAGAGCCTTGAAAACTCTTCTCATTGTTGGAATAGTTATGCTATAACCTCTTTCCAAACGAGAAATCTGCGCTCTTTTCACACCGATACGCTCACCCAACTGCTCTTGGGTCAAGTTCTGTTCAATACGAGCTTTTTTGATGGCTTCGCCCAAACGATAAGCATGCAACGCTTCATCCACGTCACTTTCAAAAGCGTCACGTTTTGGAGTGCCTATTTTACCGAAATGCTTGTCAAGAACATCATCCAATGGAGTAAGATTCATCTGTGCCATAATTATTTATTTTTGAAATATTCTTTTCTGATTGCTTCTGCTTTCGCAATTTCCTTACTTGGTGTCTTTTGAGTTTTCTTGATAATACCGTGAGTGGCAATCACCAATGTCTCTTTGTCTCTATCCCAAAAGGCAAAAAGCCGATAAGCAGTCTTATTATATAATGTACGAAACTCCCATATCTCCGAATTTGCCAACTTCTTGAAAAGTTCCTTGTTGCGTTCTCCTCCTGCAACACGCCTGATGTTGTAGTATATCTTGTAAGATACCGCTTCGGGTAAACTTTCAATGAAGTTCTGTGCCTCGTCAGTCAAGAAAAGTCGGAAGATATTTTGTGCCATATTATTCTTTTTGGTTGACAAAGATACCTATATTGTTTCATGAAAAAGAAACATTTGAGGTAAAAAGCTATCTTATGCTACATTTTTAACATTTTGACCACAGACAATAGCGCATCAAGAACTAACAGACGTATTGCGAGGTTATTTGTAAACTCATTTTATTTCTCTATCCCAAAGCGGTCGTTTCGGGATGTGAAAGGACTGATAACAGCGTGTCAAATGGCTACAATCTAGATGTAAGAAGATAGACCTAAGGATGAGCTAGTGGTGAGATGAGGCAGTGACAAACTGCACGATGTCTTCCACCACTTGGCTATCTACATGACCTGGCTGCATATATTCGGATGGTGACGGCTTACCCTCGCCCTCCGAGAAGATATGATTGAGCTTGGGGTAGAGTTTTGTGGTGACGTTCTTCCTGTCTTTCATGGCCTCCTGCCAAGTGGTGAAGTCGGTCTGTGTCACCTGATAGTCGCGCGCACCTTGTAGCACCAACATGGGCAGAGAGAGCTTTTGTGCAGTGGCTACAGGGTCATACTGCGCATCAAAGTCGAGGTAACCTTCGGGTAGCGAAGCCTTGACCTGTCCTATCTGTAAGGCGATGGTGTCAGCCGATACGCCTAGATAGCGAAGCTGCTCCTCCATCATCGGGATGAGCTTGCGTGTGGGTGCTGCCATAAGGACGATACCCTTGATGCTGGGACAACGCTGGACGATGCGTGGCGCAAGGGCTGCACCAAGGCTATGACCCACGATGAAGATGCGAGCAGAGTCGATCTCGGGTAGCCCTTGCGCAAGCTGTACGGCAGAGAGCACATCGTCCACGGTCTCGGTGTCATAGTTGCCGGGTTTGCCCGTGGGCATCCATCCCGTGGGGCAGACCCTTGTGCGCTTGTCATAGCGTATCACGGCAATGCCTTTCTTGCTCAGAGCATCAGCCAGATCCTTGAAAGGCATCTGCGTGCCTACGCTCTCGTTCATGTCACAGGGCCCCGAACCATGTACCAGAATCACGGCGGTGCTCTTCGTTGAGGCTGATGTGGGGAGCGAGAGACGACCGGGCAGCTTCAGTCCGTCGGTCTCGATGGTGATCTCGCGCTCGTTTTCAGCCAGCACAGGACGCTCGTTGGCAAGCTGGAAAGTCATCAAGTTGCCATCCTCGTCAAAGCCTACAACCAGCGTGGCGGTATAGGCTGCATAGTGGAGCTCACGCGAGTAGATGTCATATTGCATCTGCTTCTGATGCTGCCATAGCTCAGCTTGCTTCACATCGCCTAGCTTCTGATCGAGCATCTGTACTTGTTCGGCAAACTGCTCCGGCGTGAAGTAGTGGGCAAAGAGTGAGCGCCCCGTCTCATAGATACTATCCGGCTGATGCTGCACATAGAACTGGTAGATGCGGTCGGGCTTGGCGTATGCTTGGCGCAGGAGCGACGTGATGGCCGACTGGGCTGAACAAGAGCCTATCCAGCAGATCATTAGGGTGACGAGCGTGATGATTCTGTTCATATCGAGGATGAATAGATGGTTAGATTAATAAACGACAAATGTACGAAAAAACGGCGATAGTGTGTTCTTAAATTCCCAAAAACAGATAGAAAAAAATAACTTTAACAATTTCGTATAGACATTTTGGGTAGTAATTAAGCAAAACTAAGTAATTTTGCGGTCATATAATATCAAGGTATAATGAGGAAATTCATCATAGCCGTTATCTATATCATCGCCACCATACCCTGTATGGCGCAAGGAACGCTGACGCTAGACGAGTGTCGGCGACTGGCTTTGGAGAACAATAGACAGCTGAAGGTGTCCAAGATGGCAGTGGACATTGCCGAGAACACGCATAAGGTGGCTAAGACCAAGTATCTGCCTCACCTAGACGGAATGGCTGGCTACGAACACTTCACCAAGGAGGTGTCGTTGCTGAACAACAATCAGAAGTCGATGTTATCCAATCTAGGAACCAATGCCACCAGTCAGATCACGTCGTCGCTGACCACTGACCTTACCAATATGGTGCAACAAGGGCTTATCAGCAGCGATCTGGCTCAGCGATTGTCCGAGGTGCTCAGTAGCGTAGGGGGCTCTATGGGGCAAGCCGGTAACAATGTGGGACAGAGCATTCGTGATGCCTTCCGTACCAATAATAAGAATATGTACGCAGGAAGCATCCTTCTGACCCAACCTCTATATATGGGTGGCGCTATCAAGGCGGCTAACGATGCTGCCGCCATATCTGAGGACTTGGCACGTAACAATGTGGAAGCCAAGCGACAGAACGTGCTCTTTGCCGTGGACAACGCTTACTGGCTTGCGGTATCGCTCAAGAACAAGGAACGACTGGCTAAGCAATACCTCGCATTGATCCAGAAACTGGAGGCCGATGTGCAGAAGATGATTCGTGAAGGGGTGGCTACTCGCTCTGACGGACTGAAGGTAAATGTGGCTGTTAACACCGCTGATCTGCAGGTGGCAAAGGTCGAAGATGCTGTGGCGCTGACCAAGATGGCGCTCTGTGAGCTATGCGGTCTGACGCTAGATGGCGACCTGCAGCTTGCCGACGAGGGTGAAGGACAACTCATCCCCGATTATGTCACCATGCCCGCGACCGAGACCGACACTGCCTACGAGGCACGCCCCGTGGTGCGAATGATGGAGAACATGGTGAGCCTGACCGAGCAAAACACCAAGCTGGTGAAGGCGCTCTACCTTCCACATGTGGTGCTCACGGGTGGATACACTGTCTCCAATCCTAACGTGTTCAACGGTTTTGAGAAGAAATTTGCCGGTGTGTGGAACATCGGGGTAGTGGCGCAAGTGCCTATATGGAACTGGGGTGAGAGCAAATACCGTGTACGGTCAGCCCGCACCATGACCGCCATAGCCAATATGGAGCTCCAAGATCTGCGCAGCAAGATTGACCTAGAGGTGGAGCAATGCAAGTTTCGTCTCAAAGAAGCGCACCGCAAGCTCAACACCGCACGTAAGAACATGAGCAATGCAGAAGAGAATCTGCGCTGTGCGAACGTGGGATTTAAGGAAGGCGTGATGACCGTGACCGACGTAATGTCTGCGCAGACCGCATGGTTGTCCTCGCAGACGCAGATGCTGGATGCAGAGATAGATGTGCGTCTAGGCAATGTTGCCCTCAATAAAGCCTTGGGCAGAATCAACAACTAACGATTAGCAACCGATAAAAAAGAGATAAACACATGTCAGCAAAATCACAACACAATAGTATCTTACTGGCCATCGCGGGCTTTACGCTTGTGGTGGTCATCGTGGCAATCATCGGTTCGTTTGCCTTAAAGAAGGATCCGGAGGTTATCGAAGGGTCTATCGAGGTGAGCGAGTATCGCGTAGCATGTAAGTTGCCCGGTCGTGTGACCGACATCAAGGTCAAGGAGGGCGACTATGTGCATAAGGGCGACGTGCTTGCCGTGCTTGAGATACCTGAGGCTGATGCTCAGGAGAAGGTGGCACAAGCCACTGCCGATGCCACACAGGCACTGAGCGATCTAGCGGCAGCACCTGTAAGACAGGAGACCGTGGAGAGCGCATACCAGATCTATCAACAAGCCGTGGCGGCAAAGGACGTAGCTGAGAAGACCTATGGACGTATGCAACGCCTCTTTGACGAGGGTGTGACCACGGCGCAGAAGCGCGATGAGGCTTACGGCGCATATCAAGTGACGCTGGCGCAGGTCGAAACGGCTAAGGCTCAATGGGAACTGGCAAAGAAAGGATCACGCGAGGAGTCGAAGAGAGCAGCTGCACAACAAGCGCAAGCTGCCAAAAATGCAGTCAACGTGGTCAAGTCGGTACTCAAAGAGACCGTGCAACGTGCCACGGCTGACGGCGAGGTGAGCAACATCTATCCCAAGGTGGGTGAGCTGGTGGGCCTCGGCAGTCCTATCATGAGCATCTCAATGATGGATGATGTGTGGGGCTCGTTCAACATTCGTGAAGACCAACTGCAAGGAATGAAGGTAGGTGACACCTTCACCGCATATGTACCTGCATTCAATAAGAGCATCAAGATGAAGGTATATGCCATCAAGGACGAGGGCTCTTATGCTGTGTGGAAAGCCACAAAGACCACGGGTCAGTATGACCTCAAGACCTTTGAGGTGAAGGCTCGCCCTATAGAGAAGCTTGAGGGCTTGCGTCCTGGTATGTCATTGGTACTAAAGCGATAAGCCACAAGGTAGATGAAAAGACTCTGGAAAATAGCAGTGCGTGAGTGTATATGGATGGCTAAGTCGCCCATATATCCTTTCTGTATGATCATTTTCCCGATTGTGGTGATGCTTCTCTTCACCTCAATGCTTAACGAGGGGCAACCCACTGAGATCCCTATCGGCGTGGTGGATCAGGACAACACCGCCATGACACGCTCGATGGTGCATAAGCTAGAGGCGTTTCAGTCGACCAAGGTGGTGGATCATTATGCTACGGTGACCGAGGCGCGCAAAGCTATTCAGCGTGGTGAGATTTATGGCTTCCTCTATCTGCCTAAGAACACCACCAGGGATGTCTATGCTAGCAGGCAACCGCGCATCGCCTACTATTACAGCAACGCCATCATCCTTGCGGGTAGCATGGTGTTTAAGGATCTCAAGACCATCACCTCGCTCAGCGAAGCAGCCGTAGGATCGTCCAAACTGCAGATGATAGGTAAGACCACGGATGAGATCAAGACCTTCCTACAACCCATCGCGCTAGATGTGCATATGATCAATAATCCTTCATCCAACTATAACGTCTACCTCAGTACGGTGATGGTGCCGGGTGTGATAGGCTTGTTTATCTTCTTGATCACGGTCTACTCGATAGGTACCGAACTTAAGTTTGGTCGTGGTAAGGAATGGATGAGGCTAGCTAACAATAATGTCGTGGTGGCCATCACGGGTAAGATCTTGCCCCAGTTCTTGGTGTTTATCACCATCTTCTTGGTATACGACTGGTATCTCTTCTGCCATCTCGGCTTTCCGCACCCCGGTGGCTTAGGCACGGTGATGCTCTTGTCCCTGCTGATGGTGTTGGCGTGTGAGGGCTTTGGTATCTTTGCCTTTGGTTTGATGCCTTCGCTACGTATGTCGATGAGTATCTGTAGCTTATGGGGCGTGCTGGGATTCTCGCTCAGCGGTGCCACCTTCCCTGCCTTTGCTATGGATACGATGTTGCAGGGTGTGTCCAATCTGATACCGATGCGTCATTACTGGATGATCCATCAGATGTGTGTGTTCAACGGATTCCCCCTTTATGATGCCTACTTTAATATTGCTGCACTCGTGATATTTGCTTGCTTGCCACTGTTGACGATGTTCAACATACGTAAGGCGATGCAAGAATATGTTTACATACCCTAATGTCGAAGAGGATGAACAAGCTCAAAGCTATAATCAGTCAGATGCTACAAGCTATCAAAGATATGTTCTATATATGGTGGCTTGAGATGAAGAACACCGTCAAGGATGAGGGTGTGCTGATCTTCTTTGTGCTTGTGCCGCTGGGCTACTCTATCCTTTACTCGTGGATATATAACAACGAGGTGGTTCACGATGTGCCCGTGGCAGTGGTAGACCTATCCCACTCGGAGCTCTCGCGTGAGTTTCTGCGTCGTGTCAATAGCACACCTGATGTTAAGACGGCTTTCTACTGCAACAACCTGCAAGAGGCACGCAACCTCATCGGACGACAAGAGGCGCATGGGGTGATACTGATTCCGGAGGACTTCAACCGCACCATTGAGCGTGGCGAGCAGGCACACATCAGCATCTACTGTGACATGAGTTTGATGTTGTGCTATAAAGCCATCTATCAAAGCGCATTGAGCATCTCACAGGTGATCAATGCCAATATCCAAAAGCCTAAATCTATGAGCACCACGGAGCGCGATGAAGAGGTGGCTACCGAACCGATAGTGGTGGACAACGTCGCTATGTTCAACCCCACTGGTGGCTATAGCAACTCACTGATGCCGGCAGTGCTCATCCTGATTATCCAGCAGACGTTGTTGCTCGGTATCGGGTTGGCAGCGGGTACGGCGCGTGAGAACAATCGTTATCGTGATCTGGTGCCTATCAGCAACCACTATAATGGTATCTTCCGCATCGTTTGCGGTAAGTCGCTGTGCTATTTTATGATTTATATGGTGATGTCTGCGTACATGTTGTTGCTTGTGCCTCATTGGTTCCAGCTCACGCAGCTCATCACGTTCCGCTCCTATCTGCTCTTTGTGTTGCCTTACCTCTTGGCTTGCATCTTCTTCGGTATGACCCTATCGTGCTTGATACGCTATCGTGAGAACGTGATGTTGATGGTGGTGTTCACCTCCGTCCCTATGTTGTTCCTAAGCGGTATCAGCTGGCCTAAGGAGAGCATCCCAGGCATTTGGCAGGGAATCAGTTGGCTGATACCCTCTACCTTTGGTATTCAGGGCTTTGTTCGTCTGAACAGTCTAGGTGCTTCGATGGCTGACGTGGCTACCGAGTATAAGGCGCTCTGGATACAAGCAGCTGTCTATTGTGTCACCACATGCTTGGTGTATCGCTTCCAGATTCGCAACGCTTATAAGCATGCCAATGATCATCTCAGTTCGATACAAGCCAAATTGAGGGCTCGTCAGCAGCAAACCGAAACCGAAAAGCCACATGACGAACCCTCAAAGGAAAACGAACAACCTCAAACCGAAACCATAGAAAAGTGGGCATCTACTGAAGCAGAAAACGCATAGCCTCAGTAATCCCGCACCCTACGAACACCAAATCTTAGTGACCGAATACCTCTTGCTTGTATGATATATACGCAGCAAGGTTGTTATCCAACGAGCTTCGCTTCTCTGCCTCGACGTGTGTGGTAAGCGAAGCAGTCTTTGTCTCTTGCTCTACCTGTGTCGCTGTGGCTTCATGTTTAGCCTCAGAACCATTGGGCAGCATGTCTTTGCTTGTCAGCGAAATGGTGTTTTGGCAGATAAGAACTGCTGCGTTATTCACTGTTCCCACCATTTGGTCTCCATGTTGCGCATCAATCTTAGACGCTTCATGAGCGGATGCGGAGAATGTTTGCTGGGGGTTGACACTCTGTGCGGCAAGGTTTGTAGCCGCAGCCATTGCTAATGTGAAAGTTAAAATAATCTGTTTCATAACTAATACCTATTTGTCAGGTGCAAAATTACAGCTAATTGGCCACTAACCATGCGGCTAGATTACGGATAGAATAACACAAATCGCTGAATGTGCGTTTCTCCCTAGGTCGCTATTGTCTACTTCTATCTGCTATGCTATCAATCGCTGGAAACTTGGTGTTTCACTTGATGACAATAGATTGTCAATAAAATGTATGTAAAATTTGTTGGCTAAGGAAAAATATTCTACTTTTGCGATAGAATGTTAACATTGGTGACAATGTACTATGACACTGTGCGAGGAGACGCTCTTCGTACATCTATGCTAATCCTGACAATTTGTATTTTATATGAGTTTCGTTATTTCGCATTTATATAGAGATGAAATAGCTCAACGTTGGGTCATACAAACCAACGCAGAGCATACCGAAGGAGTTGCTAACCTAGCATCACTATTTGCTGGGGCGTTTGGAATGGCATCTTGGGGAAAGGTGTTGGGTCTGCTCCATGACAAAGGAAAGGAATCGGATGCGTTTCAGCAACATATCAAGAAGGTGAGTGGGTACGAACCCGATTGTGTTGTGATGGGTGATACACATCATGCCTATGTGGGTGGTATCATCGCCAGTCGTATCTATGGAAAATCAGCTGAGAATCTTTTTGTCAATCAGATTGTGTCCCATCATACAGGTTTGCACGATTATGACGAGATGGAAGGAATCCTTATGAAAGAAATGCCAACCGAAATAGACACTCATGTTCAGAAGGCTGACCTGAATAAGCCTCCATTCATACTGAAGTCAAACGATTTTCATCATTTGACACGTATGCTATTCTCTTGCTTGGTAGATGCTGACTACCTTGATACAGAGAGGTTTTTGAATAAGGAGTCCTATAGGTTGAGACAAGAAAAGGCAGATCTGAAATCCTTGTTGCCATTATTGGCAGATAGGTTGCATAGTTTCAAGTCTCAAGCTAGCGATTCTGAGATCAATGTGATCCGAAGCCAAGTGCAAGAACAATGCGCAAGGAAAGCAGACGCACCTGTTGGATTTTATAGCCTGACTGTTCCTACGGGTGGCGGAAAGACCTTGTCATCACTGCTATGGGCGATGAAACACGCCATTCGCAATGGACAGAAGAGGGTTATCATTGCCATACCTTATACTAGTATTATCATGCAGACGGCTGCAGTGCTGAGAGATATCTTTGGTGAAGAAAACGTGCTGGAGCATCACAGCAATGTTAATCCAGAGAGAATAAAGGATGAAACGCTAATGGAGAAGATGAAGTTGGCCACGGAAAACTGGGATTATCCCATTGTGGTGACAACCAACGTGCAGCTATTTGAGTCAATGTTTGCCAACAAGCCTTCTGTTTGCCGTAAGCTGCATAACATCGTTGACAGCGTGATAATCCTCGATGAGGTACAGACGTTGTCTACAGACTATCTCCAACCCATTGTGGATGCCCTTAATACCTACAACAAGCTTTTTAAAGTGTCTGTTCTGTTTACCACGGCAAGCCAGCCTATACTGAGCGGGCTGATAGAAGGGTGCAACCCGAAGGCTTCCTTCTCAGGCATAGAGAACATAGAAGAGATTATACCTAAAGAACTCAAACTGCATGACCGGCTGAGGCGAGTGCAACTGAGCATTGATAATGAGGGAAAATCGTATGATGAGATAGCCGAAATGCTTTTACGTCACAAACGGGTACTTTGCATTGTTAATACCCGTAAGGATGCTCAAGAGATATACAAACGCTTACCTAAAGAGGGTGTTACCCTACATCTGTCGAAGAATATGTGTCCAGCACATATCAGCGAAATGCTATCACTAATCAAGACAGCTTTGAAAGATGAAGAGCAAGATGTCATCCGTGTAGTGGGCACCCAGTTGATAGAAGCAGGTGTAGACATCGACTTTCCCGTAGTCTACCGACAGGAGGCTGGCTTGGACTCCGTTCTGCAAGCGGCAGGCAGGTGCAACCGCGAAGGCAAGAATGGCATGAGCACAACTTATGTGTTCAGTTTGACGAAAGAACATCCTCTGCCGAGAGGTGACATGCAAGCGGCTAATCAGGCAAGGTTGAGCCTTGATAACGCATCAGACTGGTTTGCGCCATCCACTATGACTGGATATTTCAAGCAGTTGTATTGCCGAAAAGACAGTTTTGACCATAAAGACATCAAGCATTACCTTTACAACCCCAAGGAACTATGCTTTGCCACAGGTGCCAAGGCATTCCGACTAATTGAAGATGCGGGCTTCTCTGTCGTTGTATGTTGGAAAGATAGTATGGAATTGGTACAACAGGTGCTTGAAGATGGGCCTTCGTACACGTTGATGAAGAAACTAGCTCAATACACAGTGAACATCTATCAGACTGATTTTAAGAAACTGCTTGACATGGGTGTTGTAAGTGAGAAGAAAGAGGGGATTTTCGTTG
>CAVGNV010000022.1:0-35201 GCA_963630695.1 Paratractidigestivibacter sp.
GCAAAATTCGTACGTTATGGGGAAGTATACAATACGGCTTGTATGGGATGCTTACTAAGAACTTGCTTTGTTTAGATCTTTAACTATTGCTGTCCGATAAAACTTTTGCAGGCACCATAAATTAGGGCTGACACTTCTCACTATGGTTGATTATAAGGGGCTAAATACACTTAACAAAGAACAAGAACGAAAAGAAATAGGCGGCAAATCATATTTAATTTGCCGCCTATTGTCTTGGAGAATTGTTATTTGATGTTTAGTTTTTGTGTTTTATTGCCAGCCTTGACGATAATCAGTCCTTTCTCTTGAATCTCGATATTATTATCATTTCCGTTATAGATTAAGGTGCCACTGCAGTTGTATATACTGATGTTGCTGCCTGTGCAGTTGTCTATAACGTTGCCGTTTACATAAACAGTGTTATTGTCGTTTGTAACCTTGTCTATGGCGGTGGTGCCTTCCTCAATGATATTCTTAAACTCTTTCCATACTTCAGCAGTAGAGTATGCTTCAAGAGAGCCTTTGGGCACATATAGTTTGCAGCTGTCGCAGTTTACGTCCCAAAAGAAATAGTCGTTGATTGCTATTGGCTCAGTCATACGGCTATGTATCTCTTTAATGTTTTCGTCCATGAAGAAGACATCTTCACCCACTTCTTTCACACCGCTGCCAATCACCACATATTCGAGGTTGGTGCAAGTCTGGAAAGCACCTTCGCCGATGGTCTCTACATTGTCAGAGATTGTGAGTTTGCGTAGCTTTGTGTTGGTTACGGCACAATTCATCGCCAATTCAGTTACCGTCTCAGGAACAATATATTCTTCAGTGTTGGCAGGAGGCAAGAACAGAAGCTTGGTCATCTCCTTATTGTAGAGCGCACCCTCATAGGTAGCGTAAAGGTCGTTGCCTTCATTAATGCTCATGGTCTCCAACGCTTCGCAAAACTCAAATGCGTCCTCTCCTATTACTTGTAGGTCCTTACCTAGGTATATGTCTTTCATGCTCATGCAGTCGAAGAAAGCGTTGTCGCCTATCTCCGTCACGCCGTCAGGCAAGGCGATGCTGAGGATATTCTCGTCATAACAGAAAGCAGTTTCCCCAATCTTTGTAACGGTTTCAGGGATTGTCAGCGTCTGCAAACTGGTACATCCGGAAAGCATACTCTCTGTTATCTCTGTTAAATTATCGGGCAACGAAATAGAAGTCAAAGCCTCACATCCTTCAAAAGCAGCCTCTTCAATCGTAGTTACGCTGTTAGGAATAACCAATGTCTTAAGACCCTTACAATCGGAAAATGCGTTTTGGCATATGCTCTTTACTCCCGAAGCGATGTTGACGTTGGTGAGATTGGTGTTTTCGTAGAATGCAAACTGTCCAATGCTTTCTACTGTTGATGGGATGTCAACCGTTTCAAGGGCGGAGCAGCCAGAGAAGGCAAACTCGTCTAGCGTGGTGAGTCCCTCAGGTAAGTTGGCACTCTGAAGCGACGTGCAATCCTTGAAAGCGTATCCTAGGATAGAAGAAAGAGATTTGCCAAACGTTACTTCTTTCAGATTTGAGTCGCCCTCAAATGCAGCTTGGTCAATATAGGTGACATTGTCCGGAATGGTAAACTCTGTTATGCTGGTACACTCAGAAACAGCTGACCATTCGATACCTTTAGCCGATGTAGGTATAATGATGGATTTGAGTTGGGTGGCACGATTAAAGAAGAAGTCGCCCACAATGTCGTTCGCCGTAGTGTAAGTGAAATAATACGGCTCACCTCCTTCTACGATATCCACATCTGCCAAGTTGAGATTCTCAAGACGATTGCCCTCAACGGGGTTTCCGTATTCGTCCAGACCTGCCATTCTTCTGATCAGCTTCACGTCGGTGCTGTTTATCTTTCCGCTTAGTGTCAGATCTGTCGTACTGCTTATTTGCTCATCTGTGATGAGGCTCGACAATGTTCCTGGTTCAGAAACGTTCAATACCAGTTTGCTGTCCTCTGCAGCATTAAGCGTGAATACGGCAGAAGAAAGCATCGTGGTGCAAAGTGCTTTTGTAAATATGCCCATAATGTAGTGTGTGTGTTGCCAGTCTTGTGCGCCAGAGAGACAAGGTTACCTTTGTATGATGCGCACCTCATGAACCACTTCGGATTTCGGTGCAAAGGTATTGTGTTTCCCCGAGATATAATATAAGAACGGCATGCTTTGGGGTGGACATCAGTTGTTTGCTATACGTTGGCTAATTGCTTGCTTGCCAGTGTTTTATCTGATTTGGATTCGGAAAACTTTGTGGACAGCGCCGGAAATCGCCAATCAGAATGAGCAAATATATTGGTCTAACGTATCGAAAGATTCAGCCAGCATCATTTTTTTGTTCTTCAGTCGGTATTTCCTTTTTCTTAGCGTGGCATCGTTTATGCCGAGAAGGACACACTGGTCTTGTGTGCTGATTTCTAGTTTCAGCATACAGCATAGACACAGGTCGTCCTCTGTAAGCTCTTGATATTTGTCTTTCAGCCGATCAATGAAGTGGTCATAACAGATGTTGGTAGAGTCGAGCAAGTTGGCACGTTCCTCTTTAGAGAGCGTTATCTGGCTGGCTTGTGAAATCTTCGTCTTCTCGGTCATCTCCTTAACCTTTTCTATTTTTCTGATTGTGTCATTCATGAGGAAAATCTTTTCTTTCAGCTTCGTTTGTTGTGTGCGAAGCTCATTCATGATGATTTCCTTTTTGTCCATTTCCCGCATCATGGCCAGTTCTTTGTCTTGATTTTCTTGGATCTCTTTCATGAGCTGATAGTTTCTTTCTTTCATCTCCAAGAGACTTTTAGACAAGAGCCATTCCTTGGTGTTCATGGCATGCTTGATTTTCTTTTGTCGTCTGTTATAGAAGTAGGATATTATCAGAATGACAATGATTGATATTATGATAAGGATAATGATGAGATTGGTCTTTCGTTGACTTTCCAGCTCAAGCTTGTTCCTTTCGGCATTGAGCAACGTAAAGTTGTATTGCTTTTGTACCTTTATCAATTCTTGTCTATGTTGTTCTTCATACATAGAGTCGAGCGTTGTGGCATATTGAGAGAGATAACGCAGCGCGTCCCTGTAGCGACCCATAGCATCTTCTAGCTCACTCATGTCATAGAGATAAGAAGCCTTTTGATAGTATTCCTTGTCTTCTCTGCCTTTGTTGATGTATATTCGTGCCGAGTCGTATTGCTGCAGATTCTTCAGAATGATGCCCTTTATAGCAAATAGAGGTTTGATGTCGTTCCCGTTGCACGTGTTTATAGCCGTATTGATGGCAGAGAGGGCTCTTTGGTGTTGTCCCTTCATCTCATATGCAGATGCAATGCTTTTTATGATGGTGTGGGTGTCAGGACAATTGTTTGTTTTTGCTATGCGTAAAGCTTCGTTGAAGGTGGCCAAGGCTCTGTCAAAGTCACTTGCATACATATATTCCCAACCTTTAAGATTGATGCAGCTCACCTCTTTGTTCTTGTCTTTCAGCCTCTTGGCATAATAGATGGCTTTGTCCAACTTGTCTATCGCTTCAGAGAAAGGATATTCGGAGCGTATGATCCATCCCCATTGTCTGAATGTCATGTAGCCAACGGCATCGCTACAAGCCTCTTTTTCCAGTAATGCCACGTCTGTGAACGACTTTATTGCTTTGTTCTCCTCGCCTATACTCGAATAAACAAGCCCTATGCACATCTTTGATATAGCTTTAATCTTAGGGTCAGAACAGCTTTGATATTGTTCTTCCAGTATTAGTGCCAATGAGTCGTTATCTGCTTTCCTGCCAGCATGAAAGTCAGATATGATCTTAAGCATATAAAGCCGTGTTAGGTTTTCCTTATCTTTAAAGTTTTGCTTATCAAACAGTTGGGTAATCTTTTGTGCGCTGTCAGCGTTATTGATTGCGTTTTCGATACGTTCAATCATTATGGAATCATCCCCATTGGATTCATTATTACATCCTATGAAGAATGTCAATGTGATGATGAATAACAAAGGAATAGCAGTTCTTTTCAGATTCATACCTTTTTTCTTTTACCTTAAAGATGTCTAAGTTCTTCCACCGTCTTCCTGCTTGTCGGCCAAAAACGCTAAAATACCGACCAGTTTCTCTGCCAAAGAAGGTTTTATCGACCATTTTCTTTAATAAATCCCATTTATCGACCATTTTCTTAGATGTAGATATGATGTATTGGTCGATATCAGATTGCAGATGTCAGCAATGCAGTTCCGTCATGCAGTAAATGAAGACGTCGATATTTTCTTTCTCCTTATGTACAGAAGCCCCTTACTAAAACCATTTATGCGGCATAGTCTGTACGGCAACGCCGCAATGTTTGTGACAAAATTAATAAGTTTTTGCCGCATAGCCAAGTCTTGTAATTAAAATGTTTTGGCTTCACTTGAACCCATCTAGTAATTGTTTCCGATGGCTACACCGCTTTGAAGTAATTGGTGATATACCAAAAGTGTTGAAAAATGGTCTCTCCTTTCTCCAAAATGAGAGTCAAGAACATTCTGAGCCACTATCCTATGCCGCCAATTACAAGTTATTATAAAGTATAACATTCCTTGTCCGTTGCATCTTGAAACATACCATTTCCTCCACTAATAAATGCGATGTTACATGATGGAAGATGCGCTTTGGAAATCAAAATCAATTTGTTTTTAGACGAAAAATAAATTGATTTCTCATAAAAAATAATTTATTTTTCTTTCTTAGAGGTCCTCTGTTAGCTTATGAAAGGACTTCGCTTAGCTTTTAAAAGAAGCCCCCTTGCCCTATGAAATGGATAGAAAGGTAGCATGGGAAAGCTACGGGTGAGATAAGGTATAGGTTTACCATTCACACGAGATTGGCTCAGCGTGAGAATGGTGGACATAAAAAAAGGTTGTGCCCAGTGAAGACACAACCTTGTCTATGTACTAAAAGTGGCGTAGAAGTGAGGTTTATCTCACCACCTTCTTGCCGTTATGAATGAATACACCATGTGTAGGATGAGCCACTATCTGTCCGTTGAGGTTATAGTAGCGATCGTTGTTCGTCTCGATGGTGCTTGGAGCGTGGATGGCAGTGGTCGAATTGATCACGAGATCAATCTTGCGGCTCACCCCTTTGTAGGTTGCTGTGAGGGTTTCGTAGCCGTTGCGCTTGATGGTCACGGTGCCATCTGCGGCTATATCCACTAGGTTGTGGTCGGCGGTCCAAGTCACTTCGCCATTAGGAGTGGTGGTCTCCACACGGAAATCGGTTGTCACGTTGCCCACCCAGTCGTTGCGGTCGAGCAGCAATGGTACGGCATAGAGCACAGCCTCGTCGCTTTCTTCCAGCCCATCCATCTTAGGGCGAGGCAGAAGACCGGAGGCATACACCCATGTATCACCTAAGTCAGATTGCATCTGGGTACCGATGAGCTGGTCGGTGTATTTCTCTTGCATGGCATTGCCATTGATGGTATAAGCCATCTGACAGTCGTAGAACAGCTCACCAAAGTCGGTAGGGTTGGCATTGCCTACGCACCCTAGGATAGCTTCAGCGCTCTTTGTACCGAAGTTGGCCAAGCGGTGTACCTTGTCATCATAGAGCGGGTTGCCCACCACGCCCGCAGTGCGATCAGTTGCGGTGGTCTTCACGATGCCATAGTTGGCTAGGTCATAGAGCTTATTTCCTAGCTGCTGCCCCGAGTAGCCGATGACACCACCCACGCAGTTGCCGTCACATTCCACGATACCATAGTTGGCACAGTTGCGTACCTCAGCGCCCGTTGATCCATATCGCTTCGAGGTGACGATGCCACCTACCACGCCACCCGTGCATGCCATGAGGCTACGGCTCGAACTGATCACGTGTGCATAGTTGGCAAGGTTATATAACACCGCTCCACTGGTAGGGTTGCCCACGACGCCGCCCACATAAGCGTTGCCCGACACGTCGCCTCGCACCGCTAGGTCGTGTACCGAGCCATTAGCCACGCAAGCAAACAAGCCTACATACGACTCGGCTGGCTTCTGTATGTCCACCGTGATGCTATGTCCGTCACCATCAAAGTGGCCACAGAACATACCGATGGTGCCTATCATGCCCGTGAATGGTGTGGTGATATCCTCTGTGAGGAGAAAGTAACGACCCGATGTGAGCGACTCGCCGTTGCTGCCCTCCTCGTTGGTGAGGCTGTCTAGCTCGTTGAGGTCAGCGATGTTGCTGATCAGCCAAGGATCGTCCTCTGTGCCCGTGCCGCCAGAGAAGGTCTGCGCCATGCTCCATCCGCAGGTCATGAGTGCTGCAAGGGTAAGTAAAGTAGTTTTCATAAGTTGATAGATAATTATAGATTGTAAAAAAAATAAGGGAGATAAGGAAGCTATGAGGCATATCCTTATCTCCCCGGTTTATAAGAAATTAATCAGAAAAGGTCTACTTGCGCACTACCTTCTTACCGTTCTCAATCACGATACCCTTGTAGTGTTCAGACACGCGTTGACCAGCAAGGTTATAGGTAGCCTTGGTGCTTCCCTTAGCGGTGCTGATGGTGCTGATAGCGGTAGGTTCACCATAGATGAAACGTGTCACAGGCTGCTCCAGTTGGGTACCTGTGGTGCTGCCAGCGTTAGGCCAGTCTTCTGTCTCACGATAGTCGGCAAAGGTGTAGTTGTCGCTTGTGTAAGTCATGGCTTTCTTCTTTGCAGCCTTGTTGCAGAAGAACAGGTAGTCCATGCTGCCGCAAGTGTTCTCGCCATCAAAGGTGATGGTCACCAAGAGGTTCTTCTCGCCAGAGTAGTTGACTGGTTTGTCAAACTTGAACGCCATCTCGCCACCCTCGTAGAGATAGCTTGATACGTCACCGTCGAAGGCATAGTCGGTAGTGACCTGTACGGCATTGTCATAGTCGAAGAAGGTGTAACAACCCTTATCCTCATTGTAAGCGAAGGCATCGTCAGCGATCTCGCTCACCCATATGTTCACGTTGCGTGCATACTCGTCAAAGGCACTTTGGTTGGTTGCGGCAAACTTGATTTCATAGATGCCCTTCCCAGCCATGGCAGCGAGCTGCTCTTTGGTGTAGATAATCTGTGAACCAGTGTGCTTGAGATAGAAGGTGGTAGGACTGTAATCGTAGAAGCTACCATCATAACAGTCGTCAGTGTCACCTTCGTGTAAGCAGATGTCATAACGACCGAGGCTCAGAGTGCCTTCCTCGTCAGGTAGAAGAGCAAGTGTGACGTCAAGCGTCTTGTCAGATCCAGGGGTGAACACCACTGAGTCAGTAGCGGCATAATCCTCAAATCCATAAGCGGTGACAGTCATTGCGTATGGGTTGCGGCTCTTCAGCACGTAGAGCGTGTAAGATCCATCAGCGTTGGTCTTAGCCTCATAGCTCAACGAACCATCGTAGGTGAGCTTCACTACAGCGTTCTTAACCGCCACACCATCAGAGGTGACGTAGCCTCTCAGCACGCTGAGCTTGTCCTTCAGTGTGAGCGTGATGTCCAGTGTCTGATCCTCGCCTGGAATGAAGCAGACCGAGTCGGCAGACAGATAATCGTTATAGTCGGTAGCTGTCACCTTGAGTTGATACTTGTTTTCGCTCTTCACCACGTTGAGGCTATACTGACCTTCAGCGTCCGTGGTTGTGGTGTAGGTGAGGGTGTCACAGGTGAGGGTAACGGTAGCATCGGCAACAGGGGCACCTTCGCATGACACTACGCCTGAGAGCACAGAAGGTTTGTCCTTCTTGGTGAGGTTGATGTTGAGCGTCTTGGTCTCGCCTGGGGTGAAGCTGACCGAGTCAGTAGCGGCATAATCCTCATAGTCGGTAGCGACCACGGTGAGTGCATACTTACGTGTGCTCTCCTCTACGGGAAGCGTGTAGCTGCCATCGGCAGTGGTTGTGGTGGTGTAAACCACGGTGTCAGAGGTCAGCGTCACAGTGGCTTCGCTCACAGCGTTCTCACCACAGGTGACGTTTCCGGCTAGTGTGGCAGGCTGTGGTTTGGGTGCTGCACCCTCTTGGTAGGTAAACTTGGTGAGTGGTTGCTCGATAGGCTTGCTGAAACTTACCGAAGAAGCGCTGCTCTTAGCCACGGGCCAGTCCTCAGAGTCGTGGAAGTCGGCAAAGGATTTCGAGTCAGAGCAGAACGAGAGGGCACTCTTGGTGGCATCCGTGTTGTAGTACCACATGATATCAGAACTGGTATCCGCATCATCTTCGCCATCGAAGGTGATGGTCACCACGAGGTTTTTCTCTCCGCTATAAGCGAAAGGCGCATCAAAGGGGATAGTGATCTCGCCATTGAGATAATAGTAATCGGTGAAGTCGACATCGCAAGTGTAAGCCTGTACCGCCTCTGCGTCATTGGCATATTCAAAGTACTCGTAGGCTTTCTTCTCCTCATTGTAACTGAAGGCATCGTCAGCCACTTCCTTAACCCACACCTTTACCGTGCGAGGATAAGCGCTGAAGGACGACTGATTGAAGTATAAGAAGCTCACACCCGTGATTTCCTTACCAGCCATACTGGCGAGCTGATCCTTGGTGTAGATGATCTGCGACCCCGTATGAGCTAGAAAGAAGGTGGTAGGACTGAAGTCGAAGAAGCTACCATCGTAGCATTGGCTCTCATCCCAATCGCCCGATTCGAGCAGATCGTCATAGTTTCCCAGTGCCAATGTCTGTGAGTCATCGGCTTTGGCCCAATTGATACCTACTGCAAAGAGCAGGAAGGCCAATAGAAAATACATTTTTTTCATTGTAGATATTGAATATTGATAGTGTTATTTGATTACCTTTTTCTTTCCATTGTGGATATAGATGCCGTGTGAAGGCTTTGTGGTCTGTTGGCCACCGAGGGTGAACCATGCGTCATCAGAAGCGTTGGCATTGGCAGCTGTGGTAGGTTTGATTAGGGTGGGGGTGTCACCTTCTACCTCAGAGGTGCGTTGGGTGAGATCCACCTTCACACGTTTAGAGAAGTCGCTCTGTACATAGGTGTAGGGTAACGAGCCGTTGGGTGTGTCATAATCCATCGTTGCAGCATATAGATCGTAGTAGAGCACCTTCGCACTGGTGTAACGACTGGGTGTGGTGAAGCGACAAGAGGTGATGCTGTCGTTGGTGTTTTCGTCTATAGCTTCTACCGCCTCGTTGCTTGCTACCATGTCATTGATCACGTCACCCTTCTTGAGATCTTGCATCACACGGATGCGGTCAAAGTAGTCGGGTGCGCCCTCGCTAGCCGTATTGTTGATGACGGTGAAGAAGAGATCCTTAGAACCATTGTCAAAATCGAACGTTAGCTCAGCCATTCCCGTAGCGCCACCTGCAACAACGGCGGTCGCAGTCTGGATCTCCTTGCCGTTTTTGCCGTTGCTTTCCACGCGAATCTCATCGCCGTTGGTACAGTAAGCTGTAACGGTGATGGTGTATTGGCCATCGTTGCCACGCAGGTCAAGGTAGGGTGAATAGATCAGTCCGGCTACCATACTGCTGATATAGGTGGGGTAAGCATAGGCTCCCCATCCATAAGAGGTGGCGTAACCATAGGCAGAGAGGTCCACCCACTCCTCGTCGCCCCCCGATGGGTTGCTGACGGTGCCCGAGGTGATACCGCTAAAGTCCTCGTCTACGATGGTTTGCTCACCATTTGAGGTCACTTCGCGTGGCGCATAGACAAAGACACAATAAGCTTCGGCATTGACTACCGCACCCCAGTTGGCGGTGAAACCGCTTGAGGTGATGCTGGTTGCAGGCTTAGCCTGTGGGGTGTCAAGGGTGAGTTGTGCAGAGGCAGACAGTGAACAAGCTGCCAAGCACAATAGCGTGTAGAGTTGTTTCATGTTTATAAATGATTTGTTATTAGCTATGAATGATGATTGAAGGGGTGTGGAGAGGAGGCTAAAGGGTGAACGTGATGTGCGCCTCATATCGGTTGTCGCTCTCGTGGCTTAGGTATAGTCCGTGCTTCCAACCCAGTCCGAAGGTTAGCGCCTTGTTGCCCGCAATGCGGCGGGTATAGTTTAGCATGAGGTGCCATGAGGTTTCCCCATCGGCATAATACTGTTTGAGGTTGGTGAGCAAGGCGGTCATCGACTCAGCCACGCTGCTATAGAGCTGCAAATCGTTTGAGACGTTAAACCTATGAGATAGGCTGAGGTGAGCCTCGAAGAGGTTATGGCTCTGTAGATAAGCTACGCTGGCCCCGATTTGTGGCTCAACGTCGCACGTGCTGAGCAGGTTGCCGCTTGTCTGATGATGACTCTTCAGTCCACATAGCTTCACCTGTGGCTCTATATTATATATAAGGTGTGAACCCACATGCCATGTGCCATATCCCGATAGGGTAGCTTGATACTCGTTGCCGTCATATTGCTTGGTAGCGCCGATGAGCGGATAGATGTTGCCCGAAGCATCACCGAAGAGGTTGTCTTGCCCTTGGCGGTCAGCGTATGAACCTTGTAGCCTTATGCCCTTGCCTTCCCAAGCATATCCCACGGCGCCAACCCATGTGTTGATGTCGAGCTTGTTGAGCGGCAGACGATTGAGATTGGTCAATATCTTTTCTCGTTGGGTGTAGCGATAACCCACGTTGGCCGACCATCCCGTGGCTTCAGGCGAAGCCCATGTGAGGTCAGCACCCCAATGGTAACCCTTGTAGAAGGTGCTGTTGTTGCCTCCGGAGAATCGAGCAAAGTCGTTGCCCACTCCCGTGAGATGGTATTCCTTCTGCGCACCCAGTTCGTTATAGTAGGCTAGGTCGTTGGTTTGCTTGTATTTGCCCAATGCTATGGCAAGCGCAAGCGTCTGCTTTGAGGTCACCTGATAGCCTATAGCCATCTGCCCTTGAAGGTCAGCCACGGTGTTGTTGGGGCGTGGGTCGCGGTCGCGGTATTCGGATAGGGCGCGATAACCCAGTTCGAGACCATAGCTCAGACGTTGGTGCAGCGCCGAGTAGCCACCCTTGAGCTTGTATTGCTCATATTTGGTGTCGCCACCACGCTCATCCGCCATGACGTAAGGGTAGAGTTGGACAAAGTCGCTGGTCTCGTTCCACACCACGTCATAGGTACGTCCGTTCTCATATGATGCTTCTCCCCATACCACATCGTGCTTACTGAGTCGCTGAAATGATTGTGCTTCCACACCGAAGCATCTGCCACCCGTACCCAGTTGGGGCATGCGGGCTGTGCTAGCCGGTTGGGAAGCGCCCTGCAATGTGAGCGCAGAGAGCGAGGGAGCGGTCCATGCGTATCGCAGAGCTGGATTATGAAGCACCCCTTGCGCAGCCAGCGTGGCGGCATCATGGGTGATCACTCGTCTGATGAGGATGCTATCGTCAGCCTCTGCGTTAGCTGTTGACCCTAGCCAAAGCACAGATAGGCTAGCCAAGGTCAGCAGATGCTGTGATAGGCGAGAAGTGGTGGATGTGTACATACGGCTCATGAGCGATTATAAACCGAACACATGGAAGGGATCGGCCTCTACACGTGGCTCGAAATCTTCGGTCGAATTGTTGGTGTCTTGTAGCACCGCTCTGCTTCCTTCCATTCGTTCCACCTTGCGACGGACGCTCTTTCCGAGGCGTGAGTCGTCAAAGTTGAACTCCGAGTTGTACGTATAGCCGCGGTCAAGGGCTGCGCTGATCACGTTCCATTGCCATCCCGAGTGAGAACTCATGTTCACAGCGTCAATGATCCAGCTATTAGGTAGACGGTAACAGTTGCCCGTCATGTCGGCTTCACCGGTTGCCCCCACAAGGTGATAGCTATATCCGTACATGTTATCGATAAGGAATGTCTCCTTGTCGGTCTGCATTCGTGCTAGCGCATATGACCTGAAGCCTTGTGTGTGAGGGCTCCACATGGTGCGTGTGTAGCAGTAGATCTTCTCTAGGTTGGGCACGTCGGGGTTGTCTACATCCGAGTAGTCGGGGTTGGTCGACTCGTCATACCATTCATAGTCAGCCGTGGTGAGATCCCAAGAACTGCTGTTGGCCCCCTTGTGGTTGAGCGCATTGTCTACGATGAGCAACTTACCACCTGGCTGAACCGGCACATCGTGTCCGCGTCCTGGAATCATATACATCGCAGCTACCGCCATATCCGAGCTCATGATATTGGGTTCATAGTTCTCCTTCATCGTACTGAGAAACTCGCTCTCGGCTATCACGAGTGAGTCGGCATACAGAACATGATCCGTATTGTTGTAAATCACAAAGTACTTGTCAGCATAATAGTAGGAGCCCTGTGGCGTAGCGGTGCCCGCACAGAATATCTCGGCTAGCACAAACCCGCGCGACTCTTTGTTGGCAGATAGGAACAAAGCACAACTCAAAGCCTGTGCACCACTGCCTGCGCTGACCTGTATGCTGCCATCGTAGCCCGCAATCTGTACGTGTTGTTCTACCTTGTCCACATCTGTGTAGGTCAGCGAACCGGTGACATCCATCTTGTAAAGACCCGTACTAAGCTCTACGTCCACGCTATTGCTGCTCGTAGCGGTTGGCTTGAGGGTGGTAGTCTTGTTGGTGTTTTGCTCGGTGAAGGTCAGACTGAGGTCACTCAGCGTGCCACTCTCGCAACCATCGGGTAGGGAGAATGTTATCTGTAGGTGATGTTTCTCTTCGACAGGAGTAGGGGTAGGGGTGTCGCTGCTACCGCATGCAGCCAAGAGAATGCTGCATAGGGCAAGTATCACTAATGTGTGAATCTGCTTAAAGGTTTTCATGAGACTGTTCTTGTGTTAAAAGTTGAAGTTGATTTCCATTCCAAAATAAGGTTTTGAGGTGCGGCGAATGGTGAGACCGCTATTAGAAGTGTAGTCGGGCATGTAGTCGACCATACGATTGATGAACAAAGCGAGCTTCATCCAACGTCCAAAATCTTTCGTTACCTTAAGGTTTAGGAACATATAGAAAGGTACGCGCTGGGTGAGCCAAGATGATTCGTTATAGTTGTTGACAAGCCATTGTAGGTATTTGTCGTTCTTGCTTTCCTCCGTATAAGGATGCACTTCGCCTTTGTTGTCCTTGTAAGCCAAGGGGACGCCATCGGTACGGATGGCTTTAGAGGAGGTGAACCACATACACTCGGCGGTCAGCGAGAAAGCCAACCCTAGACGAGGAAGGTAAGTGTCTGCCATGAAGTTGGTGTTAAACTGTTGTCGCACCATACCCGTCTTGTTGCTATAATAGCCCACGTAGAGGTCGTTGACGGGTGTTCCGTCAATCACCGCAGAGGTGTTGGCTTGGAACATCGGCTCACTGTTGGTGTAGGTGGTCTTGAACCATGCGCCATTGACCGTGAAACGAGTTTTGATAGCATCAATACGCTGCGAAGCAAACTGCCATTCGATACCCTCTTTGACCAGTTTGCTTCCGTTGGTGGTGGAGCTATAACCGCCCAAGATGGTTCGCTCAACGTATGGCAGCGTGTTCACGTCGGGGCGAGAGACGAGCGTGCTTCCATCAATTGCTTTCTCGTCAAAGTCGCGATAGGTGTAAGGCAAGATTGTGGCTGATGATCTGAATCCGTCTTTGAGCAGCTCATGGAAGAACGTCACGCTGAAAGTGTTCCCGTTATAAGCCGTTCCCAGTCGCACCTCCCACTTGTCGTTGCGTGCAGGCGTAATATCGTAGTTGGTTGGATCGTTGACATACGTCATAAGATATAGGCGGCGTAGGTCAGCATTCATGTTATAGTAGTTGAGCTCCACCAGGTCGGTGTATACCTTATCGGGGTAAAGCTGCAGCAGCGTGGGGAACTTCGTCTGCCGTCCCCAACCCGCGTTGAGATCTATAACGAGAGGTTTGCCTTTGATGTCAATCTTAGGAAACTGCCATTGCACATTGAATCGAGGGTCTAGATACACCTTTCCGCGCATCGCATATTGTTCAGAGAGATGAACCAAAGACGAACCGCGGAGGCCCACTTGTGCCGTGAGCGTGTTGCCACCGATAGGTAGGTGGAGGTTGTCTTGTGCATAGAAACTCAGTTGGTGCGCTGCTGGGATGTCGTTATACACACGAGGACGATACGGCGTGCCAGGACTGATGGGCGCAGCGGGGTCATATTGCTGTCCGTGGCCATAGTTCTTGTCCATCTTCCATTCCACACCTGCGTTGATGTTCTGCACCAATGCGCCCGTGGTAGCACCGAAAAGCGCTTTTAGCTTGGCGTAGAGATTGAGCGGTTTGCCATCCACCACCACGTTGGCTATATAATGGTAAGGTAGGTAGATGCCGTCGTGTTCCCCCTGTTGTAGCGTCGTTGACACTGCAACATCCCTACTGAGGTTGATGCTTTTCTGCTGATCTATGCGGCTATGCTCGTAAGCTACCGCGGCATCGAGGTTGAGCGACTTCCAGAAACCAGTCTTCTTCGTAGGCGTTAGCAACAACGAATGACTCATGCTGAAGCGGTTATAGGAGGACCGATAAGAGTCGTCCTTCTGCTTAAGAATCTCGGGGTCATACTTCTCGTTGTCAAATGAGCCAGTATAGTCGGTGTTGCTGCGCCATCGTAGTTGCCATCCCGTACCTTTCCAGGTGTTTTGCAGTCGTGCAGATAACGTCAGACGCTTATAGTTGTTCACTGGGTTGCGAGGGTCAGCTTTGGCATCTAGGTAATCCAAACCAAGATTAATGACCGTGTTACCCAGCTCCATGCCTTTGCCCGCATAGAGCAGTTTGCTATACGAGTCGGCTTTGAAGCGCGCTTCGAAAGGCGTAGCTTTGAGTTTGCGCTTGATGATCACCACGCCACTGGTTAGGTCACCATACTCTACGGGGGCGATACCACGAATCACCTCCACGCTTTCGATGTTATCAGTGGGGATGGTACGCATATCCACACCGCTTGTGGTATGGTTTCGTCCAGCGTCTGGGTCACCCGTTGAACTGCTTGAAGCCTGCTTGACCATCTGCATGTTGGCGTTTGAGTTCATCGGTATGCCATCGGTGATGAAGGTCGTTCCCATGGCACTCACATCGTAGTTGCTACTTCCTGTACCTGCCTGTCGGAGGCGAATGGTGTTTGCATTGGTGAGGTCGGGTAGCTGGGTGCTTCCTCCTGGCAGCAAAGCCAAGAGGTCCGTGAAGCTCGATGGCTGTAGATGCTCTATCGCTTTGCGGTCAATCACGGATGAGGTGGTGATGCCTTGCGACTCCCGTGCCGTTACCACCACTTCGTTGAGCACTTGGCTATCAGCCTTTATGCGTAGGGTGACGTTGCCACCTGTGGTGCAAGTCTGGGTCAGCGTGTGATACCCCATGTATGATACGCTGACCTTGTAAGAGCCTGATGCCACTCCGCTGATCGTAAAGTAACCATCCAGGTCGGATATGGCGGTATGCTTCTCGCCGCCTTTTCCTATCGCTACAACGGTAGCATAAGGCACCGCTTCGTTGTTGGCAGCATCAAGGATACGCCCTTTTACATCATCAGCATTGGCACTGAGAGAGGTCAATGCCAATGTCAACGTGATGCTAATCCATTTGGGTTGAGTCTTCACCGTGTGTCTACTTTATGACAATCTTCTTCTTACTACCTTTTCCGCCAAGGAGATATAGCCCCTTGGGGAGCCGTCCGCTCTTGGCGTCGGCTAGCTTGCCCACTCTTCGTCCAGTAAGAGCAAAGAGCGGAACGTCTCCGTCTATAATAATCGGTCCAAGATCTTCGTCATCTATTCCCGTTACATCTCCTTGGGTTTTGGGCATGAATACGAACGAGATTTCGCCTGTACTCTCGTCCTTTGCGATGTCATAGATGGGCTTATGCATCAGCGTAGAGCCGTCCGCCAAAGCGTTGTAGAGCTTAGCGGCAGGATTGCTATTGTCCGTCAAACTATCTATTACACCTCGAGTAGCATTGATAGGGTAGGTGTAATAGTAAGTTTCGTTGCTGATGCTACGCACTTTGCTGAATGGAGCCATGCGTGCATGGTCGTTGGTTAAGGTCTTACTGTATCCTTCTTCGGGTGTGAATGTGCCGATGGTGTTGACGATGTTGTTATCGAACAACTCTTTATCATAGTCGACATGAATGATCAACAGTCCACTCTCTGGCGTATAAGCATCCCATCCCGTGTTGGTATGGTTCTCCAGTAGGTAATACTCGTCGCGGTGATTGTCATTGTATATCACATAAGCATCACCACCTTGTTCCAGTCCTTTCATTGCGGTGATGGTGTCGCCAGGCTGTAGCTCTATCAAGTTGAGCCATCCAGCGTAGGCGCGTTCATAACTGGTCCATCCTGCTGGACACCATCCTATGCCGTTAGGACCATTGTAACTGCCACCTGCTAACAAGTCCCAATCACCCATTGTGGGTGTGCTGCCATAGTTGGTGTCGTACATATCGGGCAACCCCATGCAGTGAGAGAACTCATGACAGAACACGCCAAGTCCCATCTTTGTGTGTCCAGAGTTGCTATAAAGCTCGTTGCTGCAAGCGTATTGGTTGATATACATCCCGTCAATGGTGATACCGCCGTTGCCATCATTGTTCTGAAGTGCCTCGTCCAGCGTCCATGCGTTGGGCCAAATGGTACCTGTGGCACCACCGGTAGCCTGACCATAGCCTGCATAGAGCACGAAGACCTGTTCCACCTCGCCATCGTTGTTCCAGTCATAGTCGCTCCAAGCAATGTCATAGGCGTTATCTGCCTTTGTGATGGCTTCGGTGATAAACTCACCAATGTGGTCTGTGCCACCAAAATAGACGGACGGTCCGCCATAATAAGTGGCCGATTTGCTTACCCTTACAGGCCCTACGACATCAAACGTGAGGTCAAACTGTCCTCGGCTGGCATCTGTAAAGTAGTCGTGAACGCTACCAGGCGCACCATATTGGGAAAAGCCTTCCTCGTTGAGCACCTTATTATAAAAGTTGACAATCTCGTCATCACTATCTGCAAACGATTTGTCAGAGAACGAAGCCAGGATCACCAAAGCCTTTTTCTTGCCTTGGAACACCGACTTGTCTTCGCCATTGCTTGCTTTGCGTGGTGCTTTAAAGGTCTTGTGTAAGCTCGCTTGTACGTCTAGACGAGCCTTTGAAACCAATCGGCAAAGGTCGTTAGAGGTCATGACGTGTTCCTTTTCGGATGCTGTGCGTCTCGTAGCTTCATGAGCTATCACCCCAGTGGATACAATCTCTCCTCCCTTTATGGTAGCATAACAATAGTCGCCTTGTGTTGTTTGCGCCAAGGATATGTTGTCACGTGTGGTGAAATAATGCAGATGTTCATCGCCGGTAAGAGCCACTTCTATTTGGGTGCCGTCCGATTGGGTTATTGTGATCCATCTCTTCTTTGCAGGTACAGCCATGACGCTTCCTGTCATGAGAAGCAATAATCCCGATACGATTAGTTGTTTCATTGTACGGAATGATCTTTTAAAGTTGTTTTATAATGTTTGTGAATGCATTGAGGATAATTCGTTTCTCAAGGAAGAGGTGCTCATGGGAGAGCTTACTTCTTGTACTCAAGTTTTCGATGTGCAAAGGTACACTTTCTATAAACGCATGCCAATACCTATTAGTAATGATTTTTAACATACAAATGTCGCCCTCGAGGCTACGAATTGTTCCAAATGTTAATAGAATAGGTATGCCACACTATTCCTTACATCTCTCCGATGGTCGCATCTTTTTCTTCGCTTGCTCATCTGTTGTTTACCGATAGAGCCTTGTTTTTAATAATGTATGTAAATTATCGACTAATATAACGTGCTCGTCAATAAAATTGAAAGGTGAATCTATGAATATATACTAAAATCTATGATTTCTTGTTCGAAAACATTTATAATGCTTATATTTGCAATATTAATTTAGAAGAGAGACTTATATTAAACCTCAATTGGTATAGTTTATTAGAACATTAGTATTCATTAAAGAAAGGACAACGTTATGAAGAGACTCCTTATCTTGACGATGGCAATGTGTAGTGGGATGCTAGCACATGCCGACGATTACCCGTATCTGACCTTTGAACAAACGGATGGCACTGAGCTATCCTTCGATGTGGAATCGCTTGAGATGTATTTTGATGGCGGTAACCTCTATGTGCAGAACGCATCAGGGAGCAAAACACTCACCGTAAGTGACCTTAAGCGGATGTACTTCTCGTCCGTTGTAGACGGAGTGACCGAACTTACAGCCTCCTCCAAGGCTACTTCTCTTAGCGCTTATGACTTGACAGGTAAATACGTGGGCCAGTTTGCATCTGTAAGCCAGCTCCAAACGGCATTGCCTAAAGGCATTTATGTAGTGAAACAAAATACCAAAACATCTAAAATCGTTGTGAAATGAAAAGAATCATCAGTATCGCTTTCTTGTCATTGACAACAGTTTCGGCTGTCATGGCACAAACGCTCAATATCGTTTCGGGCAGTGTAACCTACGCCATACCGGCTGCGCAGGCAGGGGATATGACTTACCAGGATGGCAGTTCGCTCACGTTTATGGGCAAAACCCTCCCCACCACGTCCGTTACACGTATGTATGTAGATCAAAGCGAAGTGACCGACAATACCGTACAGGTAAGCTATAACGATGGCGAAGCCTCTGTGGTAGTGGCGGGCAACATTGCACAATATGTCGAACCCACCGTCTCGGGTGCTCATGTGTCCATAGCGCAGAGTGCTGATGTAAGCGATGACGTCTGTGGCGAAATCACCTACATCCTCTCAGGTAGCAGTAGCGATGGTAGCTTTGCTATGACGGGAAGCTACAAAGCATCCCTCGAACTACAAGGACTCACCCTTACCAATCCTTCAGGTGCAGTGCTGGATATCCAGGATGGCAAGCGCATTGACCTCTCTATTAAGAAAGGTACGGAGAATACGCTTACTGACGGAGCCGGCGGAAGCCAGAAAGGATGTATCGTGTGTAAGGGCCACCTTGAGATGAAGGGCAAAGGTGCGCTCACCGTCTATGGTAACACGGCTCATGGTATCTACGCAAAGGAGTATGTCGAACTCAAGAACGCTACCGTCAATGTGCTCTCGGCAGTGAAGGATGGTGTCAACTGTAACCAATATTTCCTCATGGAGAGTGGCACGCTCAACATCTCAGGTGTGAGCGATGATGGTGTACAGGTGTCATATAAGGATGATACCGACCGCGAAGCCGAAGATACGGGCACTATCACCCTTGCGGGCGGAACGCTAAACGTCGCCGTGACGGGTACTGCTACCAAGGGATTGAAAGCCGATGGCAATATCCTTGTGAGCGATGGCGACATCACCATCACTACCTCTGGCGGCGGAAAGTGGGACGAAGATGATGCCAAGACCAAGGCTGCGTCATGCCTCAGTGCTGATGGCAATGTGCAGATAGATGGCGGAACGCTCTCACTCACCAGCACAGGTAGTGGCGGAAAGGGTATCAACTGTGACAGTACGCTCGTTATCAATGGCGGCAATGTGACCGTAAAGACCTCTGGTGGCATATACGCATATATCAATGGAACCGAGTATAACAACTATACGGGCAACACCGATTACCTCTCCAGTGACCAAAAGTCTTCTCCTAAGGGAATGAAGGTAGACGGAGATATCACCATCAATGGCGGTACCATCCAGGTAGATGCTACGGGTAATGGTGCAGAAGGTATCGAGAGCAAGGCCGTGATGACTATCAATGATGGAACCATCGTGGTCAACTCGTATGACGACTGCCTCAATTCGTCCAGCCATATGTATATCAAAGGTGGCGATCTCACCGTGGTATCTAGTGGCAATGACGGTCTCGACTCTAACGGCAACATGTATATCAGCGGTGGCGTGATTCGTGCTTTCGGTACATCTGCGCCTGAGTGTGGTATCGATGCCAACGAGGAAGACGGCTACTCGGTTTACTTCACCGGTGGCACCTTGCTCGCAGTGGGTGGTGGCAACTCTGTTCCAAGTAGCTCAGAGTCGACCCAACCTTACGTCTCAGGTAGCATGACCGTAACTGCAAGCACCGAGATCACCCTCAAGAATGGTGACACCACTCTTGCAACCTTTACCGTACCATCCAACTACTCTTCCTCTAACGGTGGCGGTCCACGCGTCAGTGGCGCACCCGGTGGCGGTGGTCCTGGTGGCGGCGGTGGCGGCGGCTGGGGCGGCCAAGGCAGCAGCGTGCTTATTAGTTGTGCCGGACTCACCTCAGGTAGCAGCTACACCCTTACCTCAAATGGCTCGTCATCATCCGTTACGGCTACTCTGACAGGAAGCTCAGGTGGCGGTCGTCCATGGTAAATAATGATAGAATGATATGTTTTTTTGTCGAAAGTCTTGTATTATTAAACCAATATTTGTACTTTTGCAATAGATAAATAAATAAGCGAAACAGTATGAACAGCATGAACGTAGCTTTCCAGTATTTCTTTTTTTACTTTGCATGGAGATGTGAAGCGGGAAGTTGCGTGTGTAGTTCAACTTAAGTTTATGTAGATAATCAATATCAATCATACACCAATCCCCGCTTCAGCAATGGAGCGGGGATTTCTTATTTTAGTGCAATCAACAATATATCACAAGATGAAACATATAGCTATACAGGGATTTGAAGGATGTTTTCATGAGCTAGCCACACGAGGCTATTATGCTCAGGAGGAGGTAACGCTCGACTATTGTGCCACCTTTGAACAGGTGTTTGCTCATCTCGCTGACCATACAGCCACCCACGCCTTGGTTGCCATAGAGAACACCATTGCCGGATCGTTGCTACACAACTATGAGTTGCTTTGCAATAGCCATGCACGCATCGTGGGAGAGAAGAAGATTCACATCTCCCATTGCATCTGTTGCCTTCCCTCCGATACGTGGGAAACGCTTCATGAGGTTCACTCGCACCCCGTAGCGTTGATGCAATGTCGACATTATCTCGAGGCTCATCCTACGCTTAAAGCCGTTGAGGCTGCCGATACTGCAGGCGCTGCCAGTCAGATTGCCGTGCAGCAACTACACGGACAGGCTGCAATATGCAATGCGATGGCTGCCGAACGACTAGGAATGAAGATTCTGCAAAATCATATTGAGGATAACAAGCACAACTTTACCCGCTTCCTTGTCCTTAGTCCCGAAGACACAACCAATCCCCTCAATACCAACGTGGTCAACAAAGCCAGTCTTGCCTTCACCTTGCCGCACGAACGCGGTAGCTTGTCGATGGTGCTCAGTATCTTTTCTTATTATGGTATCAATCTTACCAAGATACAATCGTTGCCCATCATCGGTCGCGAATGGGAGTATATGTTTTACATCGATCTTGCTTTTGACAATTACACTAAATACAAACAAAGCTTGGAAGCGGTGCGACCATTGACAAGCGACTTTAAAAACTTAGGAGAATATGCCGATGACACAAGCCGATAACACACCCGCCGTCATGCCCGCTCAGCGTCTGAGCGTGGTCAATGAATACTATTTCAGTAGGAAACTCAAAGAGGTGGCACTGCTCAATGCCGCAGGTCAGGATATCATCAGCTTAGCAATAGGTAGCCCCGATATGCCTCCATCGTCCCAAACCATTGATACGCTTTGTGAGGTGGCGCACCAAGCCAATGCTCATGGCTACCAACCCACGTCCGGTACGCCCGAACTGCGGCAGGCTATGGCACGGTTTTACAAGCGCTGGTATGACGTTTCGCTTGATCCTTCCACCGAGATTCAACCCCTGATAGGCAGTAAGGAAGGCATCCTTCACATCACCTTGGCGTTTGTCAACCCTGGCGATGAGGTGCTTGTCCCTGACCCAGGCTACCCCACTTACACTTCCTTGAGCACGCTTCTAGGTGCTAAGGTGGTCCATTATCCCCTGGATGAGGCTAATGGATGGCAACCCCGACTTGACTTGCTAGAACAACGTGACCTTAGCCGAGTGCGCCTTATGTGGACCAACTATCCCCACATGCCCACCGGTGCCAATGCGCAGATGGACACCTATCGTAAACTAGTGGCCTTTGCCAAGCGACATGGCATCGTGGTGGTCAACGATAACCCTTACTCTTTCATCTTGAACGACCATCCGTTGTCGTTATTACAGGTAGAGGGGGCAAAGGATTGTTGTATCGAACTCAACTCGATGAGCAAGTCGCACAATATGCCAGGATGGCGTGTAGGGCTCTGCGCCACCAACGCTACGTTCATCCAATGGATTCTGAAGGTCAAGAGCAACATCGATTCGGGTACGTTCCGTGGTCTGCAACTGGCTGCTGCAGCAGCTTATGACAACGATGCGCAGTGGCATCACGAAGCCAACGTTGCTACGTATCGTCGTCGACGCCAGTATGCCGAACAGATTATGCACCTCCTTCGTTGCACCTTTGACCCAGCACAGGTGGGTATGTTCCTATGGGGGCGAGTGCCCGATGACATCCCCGAAGCTGAGATGCTCACCGAACAGTTGCTCCATGAGGCGCGCGTCTTTGTGGCGCCAGGTCATATCTTCGGCACCAATGGTAAGCGATATATCCGCATCTCCCTCTGCGCCAAAGACGATCTGATGGCTGAAGCCGTCCGCCGTGTGCAGCAGATGGTGACGCAACATAAGGGGTAATATAATAAAGAGGTAAGCACGCCACACCCTTTTAACCGATTAGTGAAACATTAACATCACACCGATATGAAGATATTAGTATTAGGAGCAGGCAAGATGGGAAGCTTCTTTCTGGACTTGCTAAGCTTTAACCACGAAACTGCCGTGTATGAGAAGAACCCCGAACGACTGCGGTTCACGTTCAACACCCTACGCTTTACCTCCTTAGATGAGGTGAAAGCCTTCCGCCCCGAACTGGTTATCAATGCGGTCACGGTCAAGAACACCATCCCTGCCTTTGAGGAAGTGATTCCTTATCTGCCCGACGATTGCATCTTGAGCGATATCGCTTCCGTCAAGACGGGTCTGAAAGAGTTTTATGAGCAATGTCATCATCGCTTTGTCTCCACGCACCCAATGTTTGGCCCCACCTTTGCCAACCTCAACCAGTTGCAGGAGGAGAACGCCATCATCATCAATGAAGGCGACTATATGGGACGCATCTTCTTCAAGGACCTTTATGCTGGTGTGGGAATCAATATCTACGAATACTCCTTTGAGGAGCACGACCGCACCGTGGCCTACTCGCTTAGCATCCCCTTTGTGAGCACCTTTGTCTTTGCTGCGGTGATGAAGCACCAAGATGCGCCTGGCACCACGTTTAAGCGTCACATGAAGATAGCACGTGGGGTGCTCTCTGAGGACGACTATCTGCTGCAAGAGATCCTCTTCAATCCGCGCACACCCGAACAGATAGCACGCATCCGTGATGAGATGGAGATGCTCCAGGATATCATCTCGCGTCGTGACGAATCGGCGATGCACGATTATCTGAAGAAGATCAGAGCCCATCTGGCACAGAATCGGTAACCCTCGCTCAGGGTTGCGGGCGTAGATGCGCCTAGAAAGAGAAAGGCTGTATTCAACGATGAACGTCGAATACAGCCTACATTGTTATGCGCAAGTCAATGCTTACTTAAAATGGAAAGAAGAATCTAGCTTTAGTCGTCAGCGTGATGGTGCTCATATTCGGCTAGCTCACGTTCGCCAATGTGCGCCAAACCATAGTGCTCGTCGTGCTGACTGAGGTCCAATCCCACCTTTTCGCTCTCTACTGAGACACGCATCGGAATCATCCGGTCTATCAACCAGTAACCGAAGTAGCTCATAGCGAAGGTGTAGATGAAGACCACTGCCACTGCCAAGAGGTGATAAAGGAAGATGACGAAGCCTTCCCATGTGCCTGCAATCAGTCCTTCCTGGATGAAGATACCAGTGAGGATGGTTCCGAAGATACCACCAGTGCCGTGAGTGGGGAACACATCGAGCGCATCATCAATGCGTGAGTGGCTACGCCAGTATACGGCGATGTTGCAGATAATGGTGATGACGAAGGAGATAAAGATGCTTTGTCCCACGGTGACATAGCCGGCAGAAGGGGTGATAGCCACCAAGCCCACTACGCAACCTACGGCAGCTCCCATAGCAGAGGGTTTGCGACCGCGCAGACAGTCGAAGAAGATCCAAGTCATCATCGCCGTTGCTGAAGCGGTGTTGGTGTTGAGGAAGGCTTTGACGGCTTGACCATCGGCATGAAGTGATGAACCGGCGTTGAATCCGAACCATCCCAGCCATAACATCGCTGCACCTAAGAGGACAAATGGAATGTTGGCTGGTTCCGACTGACGGGTGGACGACTTACGACGACCAAGGAAGATAGCGCCCGCCAAGGCTGCCACACCAGAGGAGGCGTGTACCACGATACCACCAGCAAAGTCTACCACGCCCCACTTGAGGAACAATCCGTCGGGATGCCAGGTCATGTGTGCCAGTGGGCAATAGATGACCACAAAGAAGAAAATCATGAAAAACATATATGCTGAGAAACGTACACGCTCAGCAAACGAACCCGTGATCAGGGATGGAGTGATGATGGCAAACTTCATCTGGAACAGTGCAAAGAGAGCCAACGGAATGGTTGCGCCACCTAGGATGTGTCCCGTAGGAGTGGTGTAGGTGCCTGCGCCCACGTTGTCAAACATCAAGAAGGTGAGCGGATTGCCGATGACGCCACCGATATCGTCACCAAAAGCCAAACTGAAACCAAAGACCACCCAAAGCACACTGATCAGTCCCATGGCTATGAAGCTCTGTAACATAGTGGAGATGACGTTCTTTGCACCCACCATGCCGCCATAGAAGAAGGACAGACCGGGTGTCATCATCAACACAAAGATGGTTGCTGTGATAAGCCAAGCTACGTCAGCACCATTGATCTTAGTAAAGTCGCACTCGAACGTGGGTTCTTTGGCAAAGAGACCTGCAATGGCGATGATCACCATAGAGGCCATTAAAATAATCCATCGTTTTTTCATCATTTTTGTTTTTATGGTTTTTATTATCCTGAATCTTAATGGGTGGGTCTTGCTCTAGTAAGCTTTCTCATGAACGCCCGATACGGCTCTGCCGCTGGGATCGTTCATCCCCTTAAATTGCTCGTCCCAAGCGAGCGCCTCTGCGGTGCTACATGCTACGCTCGGAACGCTTGGTACGCTGCGTGCGGCTGCATCGCTCGGGAAGTGTTCGGCAAAGATGGACCGATAGTAGTACTCCTCCTTGTTGCGAGGCGGATTGATAGGGAAGCGTTCTGAGGCATGTGCCATATCGTCATCGCTTACCATCTCGGCGGTCAACTGCTTCAGCGTGTCTATCCAGTTGTACCCCACGCCATCAGAAAACTGCTCCTTCTGACGCCATGCCACTTCCTCGGGCAACATATCGGCGAAGGCCTCGCGCACAATCTTCTTCTCAATCGTGTCGCCTGGGCACATCTTCGCTGCGGGGTTGGTGCGCATCGCTACGTCAAGAAACTGTGTGTCAAGGAACGGTACGCGCCCTTCTACGCCCCATGCCGATAGGCTCTTGTTGGCTCGCAGGCAGTCGTATAGGTAGAGCTTGGATAGCTTACGCACGGTCTCTTCGTGGAAAGCCTGTGGTGTGGGTGCTTTATGGAAGTAGAGGTAACCGCCAAAAATCTCGTCAGCGCCTTCGCCCGAGAGCACCATCTTGATGCCCATGCTCTTGATGACACGTGCCAATAGATACATTGGGGTGGATGCGCGCACGGTGGTGACGTCATATGTCTCGATATAATAGATCACATCACGGATAGCGTCCAATCCTTCCTGGATGGTATAGTGGATCTCGTGATGCACGGTTCCGATATGGTCGGCCACCATTCGCGCCTTAGCAAGGTCGGGTGCGCCCTTCAAACCTACGGCAAACGAGTGGAGCCTAGGCCACCAAGCGGGTGTTCTGCCTCCTTCCTCAATGCGCTTGGCCGAGTATTTCTGTGCGATGGCGCTAATCACGGACGAATCTAAGCCGCCGCTGAGCAACACACCATATGGTACGTCACACATCAGTTGGCGCTGAACGGCAGCTTCCAAAGCATCATGAATGGCGGTGGTGCTTGCGGCATTGTTCTTCACTGCGTCGTAGCTAAACCAGTCACGGGTGTAGTATCGGGTCATGGTGTGGGTGCCGCTCCAATAGTAATGCCCTGGTAGGAAAGGTTCATAATCCTCACAATAGCCCTCCAAGGCTTTCAGTTCGCTTGCCACCATCACGTGTCCCTCGGCATCGTGCCCTATATATAAAGGTATAACACCTATCGGATCACGGGCAATGAGATACGCCTCACGCTCTACGTCATAGAGTGCAAAGGCAAAGATGCCACTGAGCTGATTGAGCATGGTGCAGAGCTTCTGCTTGGCTTCGGCTTCCGTAGCGTTGCTTGTCTCCTCTCGCCATTGACGATAGAGGGGCAGAATGACCTCGCAGTCGCTACCGGTGCTGAATGTGTAGCTATCGTGATATGCGCGGCGGATGTCTTGATGATTGTATATCTCGCCATTGACGGCAAGCACTTGTTTCCTGTCAGAGCTGAATAAAGGTTGCCCGCCCGACTCGGGGTCAACGATTGAAAGACGTTCATGGGCAAGAATCGCTGTACCACCGCAGTAGATACCACTCCAGTCGGGACCACGATGACGAATCTTGCCACTCATGCGCAGAGCTTGCTCACGCATCTCTGCCGATTGTTCTTGTATATTGAAGATAGAAACGATGCCGCACATATAGTATATTTTAGTAAGAATAAGTGTTGAAAGTCTTTTTGTAATAACAATGGCGCAAAGGTACAATATTCTGATAGTATATCAAACAAAATGCTTTCTTTTTGTGTTTATAAACTCGTTAAAACTTTCTTTTTGCTTGTTTGTTATCTAATAGCGTGATATATTAACGCAAAACGTAAGCGTTTTGTGATTATATGAAGCATTATGTAAGTTGAAACTAAAATAATATTACATTTGCGAGTCGATTCTAAATAATTGTTGTACTTTTGTATCCGAATCGCATTTTGTTTTTAGGTATAACGTAATAGGGTAACGATGGATACACTCAATCAGATTCTGAGCAACGTTAGTAGTTTTCTTTGGGGATGGCCCATGATTATTTTATTATTAGGAACGCATGTGTTTCTGACCATCCGCTTACGTTTTCCGCAGCGCAAGATTTTCACCGCCATCCGCCTGTCCGTCCAGCGTGACAAGGACTCTAAGGGCGATGTGTCACAGTTTGCCGCCTTGGCTACGGCGCTAGCTGCCACCATTGGTACGGGAAACATCATCGGTGTGGCCACCGCAGTGGCTCTAGGAGGTCCTGGGGCGGTGCTATGGTGCTGGCTCACGGGTGTGTTTGGCATCGCTACCAAGTATGCTGAGGGCTTGTTGGCTATCAAGTATCGTGTCAAGACCCCTGATGGGAAGATGCTTGGCGGTCCGATGTATGCCTTGGAACGTGGCTTGGGGTGGAAGACGCTAGCCGTGTTGTTTGCTGTGTTTACCGCCATTGCCTCGCTAGGTATCGGTTGTACCGTGCAAGCCAATGCCATCTCAACCTTGGTGCATAGCACGTCAGGCATCTCGCCTTATATCTCTGGTGGTGTGATTTGTCTTCTGACGGCAGCCGTGATCCTTGGTGGTGTGAAGAGCATCGCTAAGGTGTGTGGTGCGTTGGTGCCGTTCATGGCATTGTTTTATGTGATAGGTTGTGTGTATATCCTTTGTGTCAACCATGCTTATCTAGGTCAGGCGGTGCAACTGATCTTCTCGTCCGCATTCACGGCGCATGCCGCTGGTGGTGGCTTCGCTGGCACCACGGTGATGATGGCGGCACGTTATGGTATCGCTCGCGGTCTGTTCTCCAATGAGTCGGGTCTGGGATCGGCACCCATTGTGGCAGCAGCGGCTCAGACACGCAATCCAGTGCGTCAGGCGTTGGTATCCTCTACGGGCACGTTTTGGGATACGGTGGTGATATGTGCCATCACGGGTCTGGTCATCGTGAGTACCATTATAGCTTATCCAGATGTGTCATCGAGCGATGGCGCCCAGCTCACTAAGTTGGCTTTTGGCAAGATACCATATATCGGTGCACCCGTTCTGACGGTCAGTCTGCTGACGTTTGCCTTCAGCACCATCCTCGGTTGGAGCTATTATGGTGAACGTGCGGTGGAATATCTCAAAGGCAAACGCTGGACGCACGTCTATCGTGCGGTGTACATCGTGGCTGTGTTTGTGGGTAGCATAGCCAACCTAGAGATAGTGTGGAACGCTGCCGACTGCATGAATGCGCTCATGGCGATACCTAACCTCCTGTCGCTCCTCTTCCTTAATGGCATCTTGGTGCATGAGACGCGTAAGTATCTTTGGCGTGGTAGGTTAGATAAGGACAACTAATCTAGGCTGTTATTCCTCAAAGTCGTCGTCGGGTGTGATGTCGCTATCCGCAAAACCGTCATCATATCTAGCGTCGTATCCTTCTTGATACCCGTTCTTATAATCTAGCTGCTTGCTATACGTACTCACTTTGCACGCATCGTCATAGGATTCAAAGCGTGTGTTTTCTATGCCGTCTTCAAATCCGTCATCATATCCTTGCTTATATCCTTTGTCATAGAAGGTGCTGACCTGCTGTTCCTGCGTACCCAGTTGGCCTCCTTTGGCACCCGGATCCAGTTGGTTTTCGGTGCTAGAAGCTCTTGTTGTGGCGGTGGTGTCCGTGTGTAGCGTGCGCGGCTGAGCCATCGTGTCGGTTTCAGTCGTTGGGGTGGGGGTGTTCTTTCGCTGTGTACATCCTGTAGCGCAGAGCAGGAGAAGGCAAAGCGCAGTAGAGCCAATAAGCGCTGCGTAAGTGGCTGAATGTTTCATAAGCTGATGATTAATGTAAACTGATACGTCGGAAAGCAATCTTTTCTCGATGCCAGGTGTAGGTGATGAGCAACGAATGGTCAGCAGCCTCGACGATGGCGGGGTAGCTATATTCGCCCTCAGCGGTATCTTCGAGCGTGAAGGTCTGGAGCATCTGTGTCATGTCGGGTGAGAAGAGCGCTATCGACAGGCGGTTGCGTGCAGCCATGTCTTCACCATCTTTGGCGGCAATATCGTTGTATACCAGCACGTGGCGACCATCGTGAAGGGTGACGGCATCCACACCCGAGTTGTTGTTGGGGATGTCGGTGAGCGTCACGGGAGTCCAGCTGCGTCCCTTGTCGGCACTATATGTGGTGGCTAGGGCGCTGTTCTTGGTGCGGCAGAGTGCTTGTAACGTGCCATCGGGTAGGGTGATGATGGTGGGTTGGATGCAGACGATGGGTTGGGGCGTACCGCCGGGTCGATCCATCGTGGGGATTGATTGTTCTGCTTGGAGCGGGCCTACATAGCTCCACAGGTGCGTAGAGAGGTCGAACAGCTCAAAGTGAACACGCCAATGATCCTTCTCCTTACTGGAGGGGCACAGCAGATAACGGTCGGTCACGATAGGTTTGTCCTTGATTGGACCTAAGAAACCATGCGGCAGAGCATGAGGCGCGCTCCATGTGATGCCATCGTCAGTTGAGGTCTTATACCATCCCGTCCATGCTTGCACGTTCTTACCAATCTTATAGAACAGGATGATGGTGCCATCGGGTAGCTGTGTGAGCACAGGGTTGTAGCATGCTGTGCCTTCTCCGTCAGCTACCATCTGCTGTTGCCATGCTTTGTGACCTTTGTTGCGCCTAGAAAGCCAAATCTTTACGTCGGGGCTGCCTTCATATTGTCCGCCAAAATAGGCTGCGAGCAGTGTGCCGCTCTTTGTCTCAAGGATGGTGGAGGCATGGCAGGAAGGGAATGATGCCGTGTCGTAGAGGTACATGCTTTCCTCAACCGTAAACTGTGTGTGATCTGTTTGTCCTTTCGCTGTGAACGAAAACCAACTCATCAAGAAGCTCAATAGGATAGGCAAATAGGTTGTTCTTATCTTCATAGGTCTTTCATCTAGGTATTATCATTGCCACAAAGTTATGAAATTATCTTTGTTTTCGGTAGGTTTTAATTCAGATTTCCTTGATTTTATTCTTTAATTAAAAATGAATCATTTATTTTTGCGTTTGAATCAATAAAATCAATCTGCGATGGTAAAGAAAATTAATCGCATCAAGGTGGTGCTCGTAGAGAAGGGTGTCACCAGCAAATGGCTTGCGGAACAACTTGGCAAGAACGTCACTACGGTGTCTAAGTGGTGCACCAACGACAACCAGCCCAATCTGGAAACGTTGCTATTGATAGCACGCCTTCTGGACGTGGAAGTGCAGGACTTGATTGTCAAGGATGCGGAAATATAGCAAGTTTTTACAACCTGTGCAAAAACAATGCACTCGTTGCGGTTATTTTTGCACGCACGCTAATGAACAGTAACAAGAACATTGAACAACAACATAATGGCAAACGACGTTGACATCAGTGAGAACGACCTTCTCCGCTCGCATCCCGAGGTGCTTAAGAAGCTGCTTCGCGACCACACCACCCACAAGAACATCTTCTGGGCTACGGAGTCGTATGCGCACCTTGGCGAAGGCTTCGGCTTCGATGACGAGATTACCGTGGAGCATATCACGGGCGAGAACGGCTGCGTCATTCAGCCCCGTGCCGTGAAGGCCGCCGAGGTGCAGACGCAGCGTGCCAAGGTCATGGCGGAGGTATTCACGCCTTCGTGGATATGCAACGCGCAGAACAACCTTGTGGACAACGAGTGGTTTGGGCGCACCGATGTGTTCAACCACGAGAACGATGACCACACGTGGACTCCCACCGAGGCTCCCGTCACCTTCCCCGAGGGGAAGACCTGGCGCGACTATGTGCTCGACAACCGCCTGGAGGTGTCGTGCGGCGAGGCTCCCTATCTGGTGAGCCGCTACGATGCCGTGTCGGGGCAGCCCATACTGCCGCTCAACCGCCGCATAGGCATCCTCGACCGCAAGCTCCGTGTGGTGAGCGAGAACACCGAGACCTCTGGCGAATGGCTCAAGGCTGCCAAGGAGGCACTGTGTTCCACATACGGTTTCGAGTGGCAGGGCGACAACCTGCTGCTGGCACGCGAGGCGGTGTTCTACACCTTCTGCGACTACTACGAGGCAAAGTTCTCCAAACCGGTGCCCGAACGGTCGCTCGAAGGCATGGCGTACATCATCACGTGGAACCTCTGGCAGATGGACGGCTTGCGCCTCGTCATTCCCGGTTCGTGTAACAAGAACAAGGTGCACTATTCGTCGTTCTTCGGCGATGCCGAGAAAGAGGAATGTCCCGGCTGCAAACGTGGCACCATGGACGGTCACATCGGCACGCCTTGCCGCATACGCGACTGGCGGTATGCAGGGAAGGACGAGGAGAAGAAGAAACCTCGTTTCACCTCCCTTGTACCAAAAAACAAAAAATAAGAACATGATTATCAAGACATAATAACATAGGCTTATGGCGGTATATACTACTATCGAGGCTGTCAAGCCCAAGCAGCAGACAGGATATTCTGGCGAAGGCGGCATAGAGCTGCGCGACGAACAGGAACTGGCTGTGGGCGAAGCCATCAAATACTTTAAGCGGCACAAGAAGAACGCCCGCTTCCTCTGGAACGCCAAGATGCGTTTCGGCAAGACGGTCTGCGCACTGGAACTGGCCAAGCGCATGGGCAGCCTGGAGGGCGACGACCGGGTGAGCCGCACCATCATCGTGACTCACCGCCCGGTGGTCAACGACTCGTGGAAGGAGGACTTTGACAAGATTTTCGGTGAGGACTGCACCACCTATCACTACGGCACCAAGTTTGACGACTCTGCCGAGGGCGACTTCTATGCCCTCAACCGCTCCGTAGCCGACGGCAAGCACTTCGTCTTCTTCGCCTCTATGCAGTATCTGCGGCGGTCCACCCTGGTGGGCGGCGACAACGACGAGCCCTTGAAGCGCGACATCCTCACCGCCGACTGGGACCTCGTGGTGGTAGACGAAGCGCACGAGGGCACACGCACCCTGCTGGGACAGCGTGTCATTGACCAGCTTACGCAGCACCCCCACACCCGTGCGCTCCACCTCTCCGGCACGCCGTTCAACCTCTACGAGGATTTTGCCGACGATCAGATTTACACCTGGGACTACATCAAGGAGCAGACCGCCAAGCGCCGTTGGCCGCAGGAACACGCCGACCAGCCGGAGGAGAACAACCCCTACCGCGAACTGCCCGACATGGAGATACGCACCTACGACCTGGGCAGTCTCGTTCGGGCAGACCTAGGCGAGGCCGCTACCTTCCAGTTCAAGGAGTTCTTCCGCACCCGTCAGGGCAACGATGTGCCCAGTGAGGAGCGCGGACGCTTCGTTCACGAGGATGCCGTAAGGGAGTTTCTCGACCTCATGTGCAGCGACGACGAGGAGAACCACTATCCCTTCTCTACCGACGAGTACCGCGAGGCATTCAACCACACGCTTTGGGTGGTGCCGGGCGTGAAGGAGGCGAAGGCGCTGGAGCGGCTTCTTAAGGTGCACGACATCTTCGGCTCGTTCGATGCCATCGTCAACGTGGCGGGCAACGGCAACGACGATGAGCTGCGGCAGGACGCGCTCGACAAGGTGAAGAAGGCCATCGGCAAGAAGCCCGAGCAGACCTACACCATCACCATCTCCTGCGGCCGTCTGACCACGGGCGTCACCGTGCGCCCCTGGACTGCCGTGTTCTATCTGAAAGGTTCGGAGAACACCTCTGCCGCCACCTATATGCAGACCATCTTCCGTGTGCAGTCGCCCTATACCTATGTGGACGAGAACGGACTGACGAGGATGAAGACCAAGTGCTACGTCTTCGACTTCGCCCCCGACCGCTCGCTCAAGATGGTGGCTGAGACCGCCAAGTTTGCCACGCTCACGCAGAAGCAGAAGCAGTATGCCTCTGCCGCCACCACGCGCGAGAAGGATATCGAGAACATGGAGCAGTTTCTCGCCTTCTGCCCCGTCATCGCCATGCAGGGCGGACGGATGGTGGAGTATCGTGCCGACAGGCTGTTTGAGCAGTTGGAGCACGTGTATGTGGACCGTGTGGTGCGCAACGGCTTCAACGACAACTCGCTCTACGACGTACGCCAGCTCATGCAGCTCGACCCCGAGGAGATACGGGAACTCGACGACCTGGGTACGGAGATTGGCAAGACCACCAACATGGAGAAGCCCAAGCGTGCCAAGAATATCGACATGGCGGGCAACGGACTGACGGCGCAGCAGAAGGCTGCCGCCGAGCGTGCCAAGAAGAAGCAGCGCGAGGGCCGGCAGCTCACCGAGGAGGAGCGCGAAGCCTTGGAGGCGGAGAAGAAGCGGCGTGCCGAGGAGCGCAAGGAGCGCGACAACCGCATCACCATCCTGCGCGGCATCTCGCTGCGCATACCGCTGATGATGTACGGCGCGAAGCTCGACGACGAGGACGAGGGCATCACGCTGGAGAACTTCACACGCATCATCGACCCCGAGTCGTGGGCGGAGTTCATGCCCAAGGGCGTGACGAAGGCGCAGTTTAACAAGTTTCGCAAGTGCTACAACGCCACAATCTTCGTAGCAGCCGGCAAGCGTTACCGCCAGTTGGCGCGCGAGGCGGACACGATGCACATCGACGAGCGTGTGCGCCGCATCAGCGACATCTTCTCTTACTTCCACAACCCCGACAAAGAGACGGTGCTTACGCCGTGGCGTGTGGTGAACATGCACATGAGCGACACCTTGGGTGGCTACACGTTCTTCAACGAGCGGTTCGACGGTCCTTGCGAGCGTGAGATGCCGGGCACCGACGGACAGCTCTTCGAGTGGGTGCCCACGCTGGAGCCTCGCTTCGTAGACCGTGGCGAGGTGACGCAAGAGGTGTTTGCCAGCGGCTCGAAGATTCTGGAGATCAACTCCAAGACGGGTCTCTATCCGCTCTATGTGGCTTACTCGCTCTACCGTCAGCGCAAACACGACTTTGAGGCTACGGGCGGCCTTATCGACGACCCCGACAACTACAGCGTGGAGGAGGAACAGGTTATCTGGGACGACATCCTCTGCAACAACGTCTACGTTATCTGCAACACCCCCATGGCGCGCCGCATCACCGAGCGCACCCTGCTCGGCTTCCGCCAGCTCACCCAGCGTGAGGACAACGAGCGACTGAATATCAAATCTGTACAACTCATCCGCCGTGCCACCGAAGACCGCGAGGCTCTCATCCGCGACCTCCTCTCCGAAGGCTTCTGGCATGGCGACAAAAAGAATAAAAACATCATGAAATTTGGAGCTGTGGTGGGGAATCCGCCGTATCAAGTTGTAAACAAAGGTAATGGCAATGGTGCTGACCCTATCTATCACACCTTTATAGACATTGCCCGTTCCGTTAGTCCGAGAGGCACATTGATTCATCCTGCCCGCTTCTTGTTCAACGCTGGCAAAACTCCAAAAGAATGGAATCAGAAGTTCTTGAATGACCCGCATGTCAAGGTGATTGATTATTGGGCAAGCAGTATGGAAGTGTTTCCAACCGTTGATGTAAAGGGAGGCATAGCTATTACTTATTGGGACAATAACAAAGACTTCGGTGCTATTGGCTTTTTCTCAGCCTACGATGAACTACACTCTATATTAAATAAGGTGCAAGATTTCAACGAAGAGTCATTCTCTACGATTGTTGCGCCGCGTGAGTTGTATAGTCTAACAGATGAACTTTACAAGGAACATCCCGAATTGGAAGGAAGGCAGAGCAAGGGGCATAAGTATAGTTTGGGAGCCAACATCTTCGATGTGTTCCCCGAATTGTTTACCAATGACGTAGATGGTGTTATTCCCACAGGCAAAGCCAAAATTTATGGCAGATATCAAAATCAGCGGTGTTACAAGTGGATAAAGGATACTTATATATCGCATCCAGACAACTATGAAAAATTCAAGGTGGTGATACCAAAGTCTAATGGCTCTGGAGCCATTGGTGAAGTACTATCAACGCCGATTGTCGGCGAGCCGATTGTCGGCTACACCGATACCTTCCTTGGCGTGGGCTGCTTCGCTACACAAGAAGAAGCTGAGGCATGTATGAAATACATCAAGACCAAATTTGCCCGAACAATGCTCGGCACGTTGAAGGTTACGCAAGATAATCCCAGTAGCACTTGGGCAAACGTCCCCCTTCAAGACTTCACGTCTTCGAGCGACATCAATTGGGGGGAGCAAATTGCGGACATCGACCGTCAGCTCTACCGCAAGTATGGCTTGTCGGCTGAC
>CAVGNV010000023.1:0-34881 GCA_963630695.1 Paratractidigestivibacter sp.
GGGAAGACGGGCGCACATGGGACGAGGGCATCCACTATCCGGCCTATCAAGACCAGTATTTCCTTATGCCCTTCCACCACCTGTATTGCGACCTCTTCCTGTATTCCTTCGAAGACCTCTGCAACATCAACGACTTTCGCGTCAATGTCGAGGTGCGGTTAGTGACGAGGGAGCAGGACAAGGTGAAGGAAACGGCAGGGTGTGGTGTGTTACTGTAAAGTATCCGTATTCCAATATCTCTGCAAATTCTCCCTTATACATTCCATTACGGCAGAGAACTCTATCTGTTCCTTCCAACGAATCTTCTTCAGAAACGCTTTCCACCAGATGTTGCGCGTCGGATTTGTGGCAAAATCATCAGTGAAGAGCTTTAGACTGTCATAGAATGTTGTGTTTCTGTTCTTGAACGTACTAATGATAGCCTCCTATAGCAAATTACGGTCGATGTCGTGACAAGTGAAGAGTTGGTAGACGTCGAAGAAGTCCTTCATGCGACTGTTGCTCTCGTCACGGTCATCTGCTGAAGATTAACTTTTCCCTATGAAGCCTTGGTAATACAAAAGAACTATCTATCTTTGCAGTAGAGGCGAAGTTTCGCTCATATAGATGGGGATTATGCCCATCCGAAGATTGGGCAAAATTTCGTCTTATTTGTTCTGTTGCATTCGTTCCTTCGGGATATAAAATACGTTCATTACTTAATGCGGTTTCTATATTACGCCCAAAAGCCGTGCGTATATCTGTATATTCCTCAACATTACTTATCTCAACTCCGTTGCCATTGTGTTTGACGTTCAAGCCTAAGTATATGCTCTTTCCGTTTTTAATAGCATATGTGTACACACGATAACAATTCGGTTAATCCCGATAACTTGTTATAGCCAAAGGGTTGTTTATCGATTCCATCGCATCTACCCATTCTGAAGAAGTCAGACCATGATCAGCATTGTTTGTATGTAAATTTGGGTTTACAGTCCTTGTACTCACGTAATTTTCACCCTTTATATTATAACGTGAGAGAATCTCACCAGCTTTGTCAATCTTAAAATGTGGATTCTCGCCTTCATTCAAAGTGTTACTTTGTTCTAAGAAATTCAAAAAACGTTCAAGTTCAGTGCCGTTAATCTCATCATATGGTCGCACTCTATTTTGCAATTCCTTATCCCGAATTGGGGTAAACATTACACTTCTATCTTGAATGTTTAGCGTGTTTTTTGCTCCAGATGGTTCAAAATGCTTTTGCTCGTGTATAAAATCGGTTTATGTTGAGCCGATTGTTGTAGGGAAGAGGGTATTAATGATAGAAGTTTCGGATTTAGCCCGAGAACGGGTTAAATCCGAAACTTCTATTAATGATTTGATAAAGAAAAAGAGCTAGAGCCGCGGGTTTATTTATCTGCTACTGCTCGGATGTTGTAGCCGTGGTAGATGGAGGCGTTGGTGATTTCGTATTTGCTTCCGTAATTCCCCGACTGCATACAGTTCATATCATTATTGCCGAGCGAACGGATATTGCGCAGAACTCACTTTGAATTAGTGGTGAGCGAGATGGCATGAATTTCGCCGCGCCCCATAGTGAGAGAGCCATAAGGAATCTTGTAGATTATTCTTTTTGCTCCGCTATGGCTGAAAGTCAACTCCAAATTATTGTAAGTGCCTGTTGCTAAGGGGAGGAAGAACACGGCGGGGCTACCTACCTCTGCGTTGCTGAAGTTGAACTGCGTGGAAGCTATGCCGCCGCTTTCGTTAGACGTTGTGATTTGCGCCTCGTTGGCAGAGAGGTCGCTCACGGTGTATTCGCCGTTAAGATGCTCATCTGCTTCAATGATGAGTTGTCCGTCCACGTAGGGCATTTACGATGTATTTTAAGGTAGGGGGGGTAAAGTCGTTTGGGTGTTATTTAATCTAACTATTAAAGGATAGGTCGCAAGATGCGGTCTTGTTTGTTAGTCGATTACACCAAAGTGGCGCAGTGCATAAGCCACACCATCTTCGTCAATGTGACGTGTGACATAGTCGGCTGTTTGCTTCACTTCATCCACAGCGTTGCCCATAGCCACGCCGATGCCAGCTTCTTTGATGATGGGTACATCGTTGCCACCGTCGCCAAAGGCCATTGTCTCGCTGAGGTCTATGCCCTCGTGTGCTGCTAGGGCGTGTAGACCTTTTCCTTTGTCAGCTTGTTTGTTGGTGATGTCAGAGAAGGCGGGATACCATCGAGCGCTGGTGCAACTAGGAAGGTGTGGCATGAGCGGCCGTTCCTGCTCTTCTGTGATAAAAGGAGTCACCTGAAGGATGCGTTCGTCGCTGATGTCGTCAAGCGTTACAAAGGGATAATCTTCTAATCCTAGTCCCACACGGAACACTTCGCTGAGTATAGGTTTGTCATTGTACACCGCAATGTGCTTGTCACCTACCACCACTACCGGCTCATCATACTCTTTGGCTGTGGCTAGGATACGGTCAACCTCTGGGCGAGGTATATCGTAACAACAGATTGTGGTGTCACCCACAAAGCAATGAGCACCATTTGCGGTGATGTAACCATCAATCAGAGAGGTGATCTGCTGAAGGTTGATGATCAGCTGTACGGGTCGCCCAGTGGATATGTACACTTTGATGCCACGTTGCTTAGCTTGAACGAGTGCGTCGATGGTAGACTGCGGAATGACGTGTGTCTTAAAGCTGACCAGCGTGCCATCAATATCAAAGAATAATGCTTTTATACTCATAGATACGTTTTCCTTTATAGGATTAGAACAGAGAAAGGGTGTATAGATAGACCACTGCGGCGGGGATAGCCATGAGCGAAGAGTCGAACCTGTCAAGCATGCCGCCGTGTCCCGGAATGACGTTGCCGCTATCCTTGATGCCCAGCGTGCGCTTGAAGAGGCTCTCTACCAAGTCGCCCCATGTGCCGAAGACGCATACCACAACACCTAGCCCCATCCACTGAAGGATGTTGAGCGTGTGAGCGCTACCGCCTCTATTGATATACCAACCGATTAGTCCGGCTATTATCAGAGCAAAGATACCACCACCGATGCTACCTTCCCATGACTTTCCGGGGCTTACACGGGGAAACAACTTGTGTTTACCCAGTAGCGAGCCGCTGCAGTAGGCACCTGTGTCGTTGCTCCAGAGCAAGATAAACACACTTAATGGTAACAGCATGTCTACCGTGCGTATGCCATCAGCAGAAGTCTGAAAAGCCAAAACATTGATCATCGAGAAGGGTAGGGCGATGTACATCTGCCCCAACATGGTGTAAGCCCATGTCGCTATAGGGTTCTCATTCTTGAGATACAGTTCGGCGATGAGCAGATATACCACACTTAATATATAAGGTATATAGGCGCTGAATCCCTCAACAAATCCTAGTCGTTGTCCCGCTACGGCGATGAAGAAGTAGACACCGGCTGCCGTGGAGATGAAACGGTTGACATTAACACCATCAATCGTGTTGACCAATCCTGTAAACTCCCACAGCGTCATGCCCGTGATGATGGCAAAGAGCACCACCATATATTGAGGGCTCATGAAGCCACAAACCATGATGGCTACGAACAGGGCGCCAAAGATAGTACGAGTGATCAGATTCTTTTGTTTATCAGTCATTGTTGTCTTGTTGTTGCTATTAGGTGAATAGGCCTATGCTTGTTGCTTGTCATCCTCAGATGGAGTGGCGGGAGCATTGTCATCGTTGTGCTTGTTTGCAGATTGCTCTGCAGCTTTGTGTGCTTCATGCTCACGCTGTGCTTGCTGAGCAGCCTCTGGCATGTTCTCAAGTTTGAGATTCTCCTTCTCCTCTTGATCCATCAGCTCCTCCGTACGACTTACCCAAGGACGCTTGCCAAAGATATTCTCTACATCCTCAGCCATAATCACCTCACGTTCTACCAATAGGTCAGCGAGCTGTTTGTGTCCTTCCTTGTGCTCGGTAAGGATTTGCTTAGCACGAGCATACTGGTCGTTGATCATCTTCAGCACTTCCTCATCCATGATGCGTGCCGTTGTCTCAGAGTAAGGCTTTTGGAACTGATATTCGGCGTTGTTATAGTAACAGATATTGGGCAACTTGTCGCTCATACCTGCATAGGCAATCATTCCGTACGAACTCTTGGTGGCACGTTCAAGGTCGTTCATCGCACCCGTTGATATATGGCCAGTGAAGAGCTCTTCGGCTGCACGACCTCCTAGGAGTGAACACATCTCGTCGAGCATCTGCTCCTTGGTGGTGATAGGACGCTCTTCAGGTAGATACCATGCTGCACCCAATGCTTGACCGCGAGGCACGATGCTTACCTTAACCAAAGGATTGGCATGCTCGCAGAACCAGCTTATCGTGGCATGACCAGCTTCGTGGATGGCGATGGTGCGCTTCTCATCGGCTGTCATGACCTTGGTTTTCTTCTCCAAACCACCAATGATACGATCTACAGCGTCAAGGAAGTCTTGACGGGTTACCTCTTTACGATTGTGGCGAGCGGCTATCAGCGCAGCCTCATTGCAGACGTTGGCGATGTCAGCGCCCGAGAATCCTGGAGTCTGACGTGCCAAGAGATCGATATCCACAGCTGGATCCATCTTCAATGGGCGCATATGCACTTGGAAGATGGCTTTACGTTCGGTAAGGTCGGGTAGGTCTACGTGGATCTGACGGTCAAAACGCCCAGCACGTAGCAAGGCTTTGTCAAGCATATCCACACGGTTAGTTGCGGCAAGGACAATGACACCGCTATTGGTTCCGAAGCCATCCATCTCAGTTAGAAGGGCGTTGAGAGTGTTCTCGCGCTCATCGTTGCCACCCATAGAAGGGCTCTTGGAACGTGCTCTACCCACCGCGTCAATCTCATCGATGAAGATGATGCAAGGCGACTTCTCCTTAGCTTGACGGAAAACGTCTCTCACGCGACTTGCTCCCACGCCGACAAACATCTCAACAAAGTCGCTACCACTCATAGAGAAGAATGGTACGCCTGCTTCACCGGCAACCGCTTTGGCAAGCAATGTCTTACCAGTACCCGGAGGACCAACGAGCAAAGCACCCTTAGGAATCTTTCCTCCAAGGTCAGTAAACTTCTTCGGGCTCTTAAGAAACTCTACAATCTCTTGCACCTCTTGCTTGGCGCCTTCCTGTCCGGCAACATCTTTAAAGGTGATGCCCAGCTCGTTGGCTTTCTCATAGAGCTTGGCTTTCGATTTGCCTACGCTGAAGATGCCGCCAGATGAACCGCCACCGCCATTCATGCGACGTATCATCCAGAACCAAAACACGATGAGGATGAGCCATGGGAACGCAGAAATGAGCAGGTCGGTGAAGACGCTGTTCTTCTTGTTCTCATAACTAAAGGCTGCAATCTTCTTGGCTTTGACTGCTTCGGTGAGGAAAGTCTCAAGGTTGTCAAGCGAGCCTATCTCCACTTCTACATAGGGATTCTGTCCTGTTTGCTTTGTTCCAGCCTGAAAGATGTCACGGATATGCTCAGGCTTAACAAACATATCCAGTTGGCTCTCGTTCTTGTTGATGACCACGCGTGTAGCATATCCCTTGTTGACATAGTCTACAAACTGTGTGTAGTCTTTCTTTATACTGACCGATGAGCCTGTGCCGTCACCCGCAAAACCTGAGATGAAGATCGTTGACAACACAACGATACATGCAATGTATATCCAGTTCATGTTGAACTTGGGCATCTTCGGACCTTGCGGCTGGTTGTTGTTGGGTTGGTTGTTATTCATTTTGTCTTTTCTGTGATAAGGAGGAATGTATTGGAGTGTTAGTCTAGGTCAGGAAGCTCGGTGATCTCAGCATCCTCCCAGAGGTGTTCCAAGTCATAATACTCACGTGTTTCTGGCAGGAAGATATGCACCAGCACGTCTACATAGTCGATGGCAACCCACTGGTTGTTGCCCAGTCCGCTGCAATTTACGGGCTTCTCGCCGTGTATTTCCCTTACATAGTCGCTCACTGACTCGGCAATGGCTTCTACCTGAGTAGGGGAGTTGCCCTGACAGATGATGAAATAATGGCAGATGGAACCGATGATATGTGATAGATCTGCTATAACAATCTTGCTACCTTTCTTGTCTTGAATTCCTTTGGTGATTGAATCTACTAGTCGTTTTGTATCGCTCATGAATTAATTATATATATAATGTGGTGCAAAGGTAGCAGAAAAAGGATAAAGGGGCAAATGAAATAACTTTTTTTAGTGACATATTCTGTTGACCTTAACGTTCTTTCATAACGATGAGAACGCTCATGATGGCTCTTCTCTGTGCTTCTTTGCCTTTGCTAAAAGGCATATAGCACCATCAGCGCAAAGGCTTATGGTGCTATATGATAGGTTGTGAGGAGGGCTAGTAACCGCGTGATTCGCTGGTCCCCGTGACGTGTCCATAACGATCTTTGTACGTCGTGGTGGTCTTGCCGCTATGGTTCTGTCGTGTCTCGCTTGACCCTGTGACGTGTCCGTATTGGTCTTTGTACGTCGTGGTGGTCTTACCTCTATAGCTGGGGCGCGTCTCGCTTGATCCCGTGACGTGTCCGTAACGATCTTTATAGGTCGTGGTGGTCTTGCCACCATAGCTCTGCCGGGTTTCGCTACGACCGGTTTCTCTTCCATATTGGTCCTTATAGATGGTTTTGGTGTTGCCGTATCTATCCGTGGTGGTTTCCGACTTGCCCGTGATATGACCATAGCGGTCGCGTTGGGTCTCTACCACCCTATTGCTTTGTGCTTTGATGCTGATGCTACATAGCGTGAGAAGCATCAGCAGGGTTAGTGTTTTCTTTTTCATAATCAGTCTCTCCTAATGATTAAATCTAAAATATTGAGCGTTGTGAATGGTTTGTTTCTGCAAATATAAATCTAAATTCTGAATAGTACAACTGCTTTAACACTAATTAGTTAGAATTAGTCGAGTTTCTTTGGGGCTGCCGTCTCATAGTTTTGTAAGGCTTGCCGCGTGCGTGTGACTATGGCCTGACGTAAGCTCTCGGGCTGAAGCACGGTGACATAGTCGGCAAAAGCCAGAATCTTCTGCTCAAGTTCGAAATTGATAATCACGTCAAATTCTACAAAGACGCCATGCTCATCTTCTCCTACCTTGCGTTGGCTACCATGCCAAGGCTTCGTCTCCACATATCGGTATTCGCTCTTTGAGAAGTAGAGCAACACTTTCTCGCTCTGCTTGTCATTGAGCTTGGTGATGCCGATAAAATCTTCAAAGTATTCATTAAAGTCGATGTTGCTCTCACGATAAGGCACATGCGCCAATGTGATGGACTGGATGCGGTCTAGCGCAAAGACACTTAAGGAGTCGGGATATTCTTCATTGGAGCAACATATAAACCATCTGTTGTTGTATTGTTTAAGGTAATAAGGGTGAATGACAAACTCGCGTGGCTCTGATCGCTTGAAACTTTGGTACTTTAACGATAGAGGACGTTTGTAGCGAATGGCATCAAAGATGGGTGTGAAAAACTCTATTCCCTTGTTATAGAAAGGCGATTCGAATCCAACGATAGGTACAAGGTTCTCACAGATGCTCTTGCTGAGGTTCATGTGCATGCTTAGCTCGCGCATCCACTCGAATTGTGGCAATCCCTCAAACTTACGAATGATGTCCATTGCCTCCTGCAGATGAAGCCAGTCGTCGTCAGTCAGGTCGGTGGAGAAGATGCTGAAGTTGGGGTCTTTGTACTTATATAGCGTGTGGCGACCGTGTCGTTCACGCGAGATAGATACCTTATATTCGTTTTCGATGTTAAGCAAGTCGTCAAAAAGGGTGGTGCGCGAGGTGATTATAGGTTCTCCACGAGCCTTCAATTCTTGGTTACAAAAGTTTAATAGTTCCCTTCCGGTGTAAGCGTGTCCACTGCTTAGGCAACGATCTAGCACCTTTAGGCGTGTTGAGTAGTTTTTAGAGTTTGGCATATCGGTCCGTTTTGTGTTGTTTGTCAGAATTTTTCAGTCTCTAAATGCAAAGGTAAAGCAAATCTTTGACAACGAAAAGCACTTTTTTAAAGATTTTTTATTGTGTTCAGATAGAACGAACTGAACACCCATACCTTTGCAGTGGATTTACAGAATAGCACTTTTTAAGAACCTGAGACGAGGAAAAATCGACATAACGGATATGATGTGTGAGAGCGAATGAGATTTGACCTCTTGATGATGAAATGTTATTGGTAAGGTAAGTAGATTGTTATACAAGATGTGGGGCATCCTCATTTCACGGACTTAATGAGTTTTTCTATGTGATGAACATGGGCGAAGCGAAGCCGATATGGCTTGCTTTGCCCATATATTGTATGTGCTTATCCCAACAGATCACTGATGATGGCTGCAGTGTTGTCGGGTGCCACGCCATCGCCAAGGCGGTCAATGACGGTTTGGTATTGTGCTAACATCGTCTCACGCGAGGGCTTTCCGGGCAACAATTGGTAGAGATGGTTGGCTATATTGTACACCGTGAATTGGTCAGCGAAGAGCTCTGCCACGATGGGTGCGTCAGCAATGAGATTGACCAGCGAGATATATTTCACTTGCATCACATGATTGAAGGCAAAACGTATCAGCGATGGCAGTGGCGTCTTGTAGCAGACCACTTGTGGTACACGGAAAAGCGCTGTCTCAAGGGTAGCCGTGCCACTCGTTACCAGTGCTGCCGTGGCATGTGAAAGCAGGGCGTAGGTGTCGTTGTCGATAATCGTTGCTTCGTGCCCTTGTAGGTATTGGTCGTAAGAAGCAAGGTCGATGGAAGGCGCGCCAGCAATGACCAGTTGGTAATCGTGAAAGCGTTGTGCAGCTTCAAGCATTGAGGGCAAGTTGTCCTTGATCTCCTGTTGTCGGCTACCCGCCAATAAGGCGATGATGGGGCGGTCATCTAGCTGGTGCCGTGTGCAGAAATCGGCAAACGATTCGGTGTACGACTTCTGAAACGTAAGCACCTCTTCCACAGTGGGATTGCCCACGTAATGAATCTTGTAATGATGTTTCTGCTCATAGAAGGGGACTTCGAATGGCAGAATAGAGAACATCTCGTTAACATCTCGCTTAATAGAGCGGATGCGCCACTCCTTCCACGCCCAGATTTTAGGGGATATATAATAGTAGACAGGGATGGACGAATGCTTGTGTACGTACTTGGCTACACTGAGATTAAACCCAGGATAGTCTACTAGGATTACTACATCGGGTTTCCAGTTGACAATGTCTTCCTTACAAAACTTCATGTTACGCATAATGGTGCGTAGATGTAGCAGTACCGGAACAAACCCCATGTAAGCCAAATCCTTATAGTGGCGCACACGTACACCACCTACATTGTACATCAAGTCGCCTCCGAAGAAGCGAAACTGCGCATCAGAGTCCCACCGTTGTAGCGACTTCATCAGTCGGCTAGCATGCAGGTCACCACTGGCTTCACCCACAATCAAGTAGTATTTCATCGCTTCTTCGTGTTAAGTTACAATTCTTCGTAATCCTTCATCTGCTTAAGCAGTAGGTGATCGGTCACATCCACCCTTGTAGGAGTGACAGAAACATATCCGTTGTTCAGCGCCCATTGATCGGTATCGGTAGCATCGGGCTCATCATTGCGATATTCGCCCGTTACCCAATAATAGTTGAAGCCACGTGGATGCTCACATTTAGCTATCTCGTTGATCCAACTGCCATACCCCATACGACACATCTTGATACCTTGGAAGTCAGCGCCTTTGGGGAAGTTGACATTCAGACAGATACCTTTTGGTAAACCGTCTTGCAACACTTTGCCCACAATCTTACGCACGTAAGCACGTAGTGGCGAAAGATCAGCCTGAGGATCATAGTCGCATGAGGAGAAAGCAATGGACGGAATATATTTCATAGCCCCTTCGTAGGCTATTCCCATGGTCCCACTGTAATGGTTATTGACAGAAGAGTTGTCTCCGTGATTGATGCCACCGATGATTAAGTCGGGCTTGCGAGATTGGAGCAGCTCATGAAGGGCTATCTTAACGCAGTCGACGGGAGTGCCTGAGCACGACCATACCTCAGCATCGCTGAACGATTCTTGCTGATTGAGCCGCAGATAGTTCTCCGTAGAGAATGCACGCGAGAATCCGGAACGAGCTGAATCGGGCGCACAGACCACTACGTCAGCCATGTCGGAGATAAAAGACACTAGTGAATGGATACCGTTGCTTTGGTATCCGTCATCGTTGGAAACAAGAATGAGAGGTTTCTTCATACCAAGTTAATTATCTTTCTTTTGGCTGCAAATGTACTAAAAAAGCTGCAGAAAACGTTCTTTCTCATATTATTTGTGTACCTTTGCCCAATAATTAGCATGTTGTTTGGACCTTCACATTTTCAGGAAGCATTCACATTGTGACGAGAGAGCCTAACGACAGTAGGATACAAAAGGAGAAAGGAAATTCAATATTTATATGGGAAAGATAATCGCATTAGCCAATCAGAAGGGTGGTGTAGGTAAGACCACCACTACCATCAACCTTGCCGCATCGCTTGCAACGCTTGAGAATACAGTGCTTGTGATTGATGCCGATCCTCAAGCCAATGCTTCGAGCGGTTTGGGTGTAGATATCAAGGAGGTGGATTGCTCGGTGTACGAGTGTATTGTGGATCATGCGGATATACGCGATGCTATTTACACAACCGATATCGAAGGATTGGATATTGTGCCGAGCCACATCGACTTGGTGGGAGCTGAGATAGAGATGCTCAATATGAAGAACCGTGAAGGCGTGCTCAAGGAGTTGCTCAAGCCCATTCGGGACGAATACGACTTTATCTTGATCGACTGCTCTCCTTCTTTGGGCTTGATTACGGTCAATGCGCTCACCGCAGCCGATTCGGTCATTATCCCAGTTCAGTGCGAATACTTTGCTTTGGAAGGTATAAGCAAGCTCCTTAACACCATCAAGATTATCAAGAGCAAGCTCAATACCAAGCTAGAGATTGAGGGCTTCCTGCTTACTATGTATGATAGCCGTCTTCGTTTGGCACGCCAAATCTATGATGAGGTGAAACGACACTTCCAAGAGCTCGTGTTCAAGACGGTCATTCAGCGTAACGTGAAGCTATCTGAGAGCCCAAGTCACGGATTGCCTGTGATCTTGTATGATGCCGATTCAACTGGTGCCCGAAACCACCTTGCATTGGCAAACGAGATCTTGGAGAAGAATACTCCCTCTAAGTGATCCGCCCAAATCCATATATCCTTATTATAATAGAACGACAAAACAATGCCTGTACATAAGAAATATAGTAGAAACGCCAAAACCAATGCCTTGGGACGAGGTCTCGATGCCCTTATCTCTACCGAGTCGGTGAGCACGCAGGGCAGCAGTACCATCAATGAGGTGGCTATTGACATGATTGAGCCCAATCCCAATCAGCCTCGTCGTGAGTTTGATCCCGTAGCACTAGAGGAGCTGGCTCACTCCATTCAGCAGATAGGAATCGTACAACCCATTACCCTTCGACAGGTAGATGACAATCGTTTTCAGATCATTGCCGGTGAGCGCCGTTGGCGAGCATCCCAGTTGGCAGGTCTGAAAGCTATCCCAGCATACATCCGAACCATTAAGGATGAGAACGTGATGGAGATGGCTCTCGTGGAGAATATCCAACGTGAGGACCTCAATGCCATCGAGATAGCTTTGGCGTATGAACACCTGCTGGAAAAAAGCGGTATGACACAAGAGAAAGTGGCAGAACGTGTGGGCAAGAGTCGTGCCGCTATTGCCAACTACTTGCGCCTTCTCAAACTCCCAGCACAGGTACAGATGGCGCTTCAGAAGAAGGAAATTGACATGGGTCATGCTCGTGCTCTGTTGTCACTCGATAGCCCTTCTTTACAACTCAAGTTGTTCCGCGAGATCCAAAAGAACGGATATAGCGTGCGTAAGGTAGAGGAGCTCTGTCAGAAACTCAATAGCGGTGAGGACATCACCACCGCAAAGAAGAGCATCTGTGCTGGTAAACGATTGCCAGAGGAGTTTGGTATGCTCAAGGAACGCCTCTCCTCCTTCTTCGAAACCAAGGTGCAGATGTCATGTAACGATCAAGGCAAGGGTCGCATCAGCATTCCTTTCTCTTCAGAAGAAGACCTACTTAGAATCATGACCATCTTTGATAAGATGAAGTAATAGCCCACTCCAAAGCGTAGACAACGATGATCAATCATAAGACGTGGATACTGACTTTCTCTTGGCTCTTGTGTTGCCTCTGCACACAAGCCCAAGTGGTGATAGGCGATAGCATCAAGGTCGACTATCCAGAGGACCCACAGTCTCAAAGTATTATCCCTGACGTGGACGACGAGATGGATCCTTCAATCTTGCAGCTAAGCAAGAAGGAAGCCGAACAGACCCAACCATCACGCGCAGAGAAACATCGCAGCGGACGCGATTGGGCCAAATGGCATCCCGATGCTAAGCGAGCTCTTTGGCTTGCCCTCGTTTTGCCAGGCGCAGGACAGGTGTATAACCGTAAATATTGGAAACTACCGATTATCTACGGAGGCTTTGTGGGATGTATTTATGCCATGACGTGGAACGGACAGATGTATCACGACTATAGCCAAGCCTACATGGATATATCTGATGACGACCCCAACACGCAGAGCTATAACCAGTTTCTACATCTAGGCGCAAAGATTGATGACAGCAATATCTCTCGTTATCAAGAGTTGTTCCGCAAACGCAAGAATCGTTATCGTCGTTGGAGAGATATGAGCGTGTTTGCCACGATAGCGGTTTATGCCCTTTCTGTTATTGATGCGTATGTCGACGCATCCCTTTCCGAATTTGATATATCCGATGATTTGTCGTTGCGTGTATCGCCGACATTGATTAATAATAATGAGATAGGAACATCAAGGATTCCCAGCAAGTCTACCGCTTTGGGCATCTCTTGCAGTCTGAACTTCTAACAAGGATGACAATCTTATGGAAAAAGAAACTAAAGTCAAGAACAAGGCCGATCTAACCGAAAGAGAAAGAGCCGAGAAAGAATTGGTAGACAATGCCTTTCAGCATCTGCTTGATACCTATGTGGCTTCCAGACACCGTAAGAAGGTAGATATTATCACCAAAGCTTTCAACTTTGCACGTCAAGCTCATAAGGGAGTGAGGCGCCTTTCAGGTGAACCTTATATCATGCACCCCATCGCTGTGGCACAGATTGCCTGTGAAGAGGTGGGCTTAGGATCAATAAGTATCAGCGCAGCGTTGCTCCATGACGTGGTGGAAGACACCGATTATACCACGGAAGATATCCAAAACATCTTCGGTCCCAAGATTGCGCAGATCGTAGACGGTCTTACCAAGATTTCTGGTGGCATCTTTGGCGACCACGCCTCGGCACAGGCAGAGAACTTTAAGAAGCTCTTGCTCACCATGAGTGATGACATTCGTGTCATTCTGATCAAGATTTGTGACCGTCTTCACAACATGCGCACGTTGGCATCACAACCAGCCAACAAACAATACAAGATTGCAGGCGAAACGCTTTATATCTATGCACCCCTTGCACATCGCTTGGGATTGAACAAGATAAAGAACGAACTAGAAAATCTTAGCTTCAAGTACGAGCATCCTGATACCTACGCCGCAATCGAAAAACAACTCTTCGAAACCCAAACGCAGCGTGATGAGCTATTCAATCTCTTCACCAAACCTATCCGTGAGGTGCTCGATAACATGGGTTTGAAGTATGAAATCAAAGCCCGCGTCAAGTCGCCTTATTCCATTTGGAACAAGATGCAGAAGAAGCACGTCACCTTTGATGAGATTTATGACATCCTTGCCGTGCGTATCATCTTCACTCCGAACGTACGTGAAGATGAAATCAACGACTGCTTTAGCATCTACGTAGCCCTTAGCAAGATATATAAGAGCCATCCAGACCGACTGCGTGACTGGGTCAATCATCCTAAAGCCAATGGTTATCAGTCGTTGCACGTCACCCTTATGTCACAACAAGGACGCTGGATAGAGGTGCAGATACGTTCTGACCGTATGAACGAAGTGGCTGAACAGGGCTTCGCTGCGCACTGGAAATATAAGGAAGGTGAAGAGATTACGGAGGATGAAGGTGAGCTAAACGATTGGTTGCACACCATCAAGGAGATTCTTGATGATCCTCAGCCCGATGCGATGGACTTCCTTGATGCTATCAAGCTCAACCTCTTTGCATCTGAAATCTTTGTCTTTACACCTAAAGGCGAAATCAAAACCATGCCCGCAGGGTGCACCGCCCTCGATTTCGCTTTCCAGATCCATACCTTCTTGGGTAGCCATTGTATTGGCGCAAAGGTCAATCATAAGCTTGTTCCTTTAAGCCATAAGTTGCAAAGTGGCGACCAGGTAGAGATTCTAACATCCAAGGCGCAACACGTCAAACCTTCATGGATCAACTTCGTGAGCACCGCCAAGGCCAAAGGGAAGATTCTAGCCATCCTCCGTAAGGATGGACGTGAGATCAAGAAGCAGGGCGAAGCAACGCTCAAATCATGGCTAGCGCAGCATGATCTCACTCCCACTACCCAAATCATAGATAAGCTTTGTGAGAGCCATAAGCTCTCCAAACCCGACAATCTCTACATGGCAGTGGGCACCAAGACGATTATCTTGGGTGACAACGACTACGATACAATCTCAGGTAAGGATAAGAAAAGCAAGAGCGAGAGCACTTGGCGCAAGTATGTTCCTTTCCTAGGAAAGAAGAAAAACGCTGAGGCTACCACCTCAACGAGCAAGGCCTCTACAGCTGTTGAGAAGAATCTGATCACCGTTGACGATACCCTCAATCGTAAGAAGCCTATCTTCATCACCGAAGAAAATATCAATCGTTATCTCTTCCCGCATTGTTGTCACTGCATTCCGGATGATGATGTCCTGGGATATATTGATAACCAAGGTCACATAGAGATTCATGCACGCAACTGCACCGTGGCTTCTAAGCTCAAAGCCAGCTTTGGCAATCGCATCCTTGATGCCAAATGGAATATGCATCGTACGCTCTTCTTTGATGCTAAGATACAGATTCGTGGTATAGATCGTAAGGGATTGCTCCGAGATGTAGCCGAGGTGCTATCTGAAAAGCTTGGTGTCAACATCCATCATCTTACCTTCTCTAGTGACAAAGGCATCGTTGATGGCATCATCGAACTTCATGTTCACGATCGAGCAGAGGTTCGTGTCATTGTGGATAACCTCCGAACCATCACTGATCTGCAGGAAGTGAGCCAACTGTAACGTTGCTTCTTATCGTTACAATCACTCATCCCATATAACGCAGAAATCCTCCTCACTTGCGGGTGAAGAGGATTTCTGCGTTTTGCATTATAGCTATCTGCGTTTTGTATTATAGCTATCTGTGTTTCGTCTCAATCTTTTCTGATTCTTGGCTATTGTTTTCTTATCTCAAAAGAAATGTTCTTCTGATTCTCAAAACCCAAGAAAGAACTTCTCAAGAATCAAGAAAGAGCTTCCAATTGCTTCTTGAGCAACTTCAGCTCGTCACGCACATTGGTAAGCATCTCCATTACTTTTTGGCTTTTTTCGGCACCCGAACGATTCTCGGCAAGCATCTTTTTGGCAGCCGCAATCTTAAAGCCACGTACCTTCACAAGGTTATAAATCACCTTAATCTGCTCAATGTCTTTGGCAGTGTATTGGCGTACCCGATTGCCAGTGGTTTTGGGGCGAAGGTGTGGAAACTCCGTCTCCCAGTAACGCAACATGCTCTCTGTGACATTGAGCTGCTGTGCCACCTCTTTGATTGAATAATAAAGTTTTGCGGGTTTGTCTGCCATAATCCAATCTTATATAAATCAAAATGCTTAATCCACTTGCAAAAATAATCAAAAGTCAGTATCTTTGCAAACATTTAGGAGAAATTATAGAATTAAAGGATAAAAAGATGATGACAGCTAATGAAATCCGCGACTCTTTCAAGAGCTTCTTCGAGTCGAAAGGACATGTTGTTGTACCCTCAGCGCCTATGGTGATCAAGGACGATCCCACGCTGATGTTTACCAATGCCGGAATGAATCAATGGAAAGATATCATTCTTGGAACCAAAGAACCCGAACCCCGCCGCCGTTGCGACTCTCAGAAGTGTCTGCGTGTGAGCGGAAAACACAACGACCTTGAGGAGGTAGGACATGACACCTATCACCACACCATGTTCGAGATGCTTGGCAACTGGTCGTTTGGCGACTACTTCAAGGAAGGCGCTATCGACTATGCGTGGGAGTATCTGGTCAATGTGCTGCATCTCAATCCTGCTGATCTCTATGTCACCGTGTTCGAGGGTGATGCGTCAGAAGGCCTTTTGCGCGATGATGAAGCCGCAAGCTATTGGGCTAAGCACGTACCCGCTGACCATATCATCAATGGTAACAAGCATGACAACTTCTGGGAGATGGGTGACACCGGACCTTGTGGACCATGCTCAGAGATACATGTCGACTCACGTCCTGAAGCCGAGAAGGCGCTTGTACCAGGTCGCGAGCTTGTCAATAAGGACAACCCACAGGTCATTGAGATCTGGAACATCGTCTTCATGCAGTATAACCGCAAGGCAGATGGCTCGCTCGAAAAACTCGCTATGCAAGTGATCGATACCGGTATGGGTTTCGAACGCTTGGTGCGTATGCTTCAAGACAAGCACTCCAACTATGATACGGACATCTTCCAGCCCATCATTCATGAGATTGAACGCATCTCAGGCAAGAAGTATGGATACACCACACCTACCGGAGCCAATGGCGAAGGCAACGATGAACAGGAGAAAGTGGACATCGCTATGCGTGTGGTAGCCGATCACCTACGTGCTGTGGCTTTCTCTATCGCAGATGGACAGCTTCCAAGCAACGCCAAAGCCGGATATGTGATTCGCCGAATCCTCCGTCGTGCCGTGCGTTATGCCTATACGTTCCTCGGTCAGAAGGAAGCCTTCATGTACAAGCTTGTGAACGTACTGATACAAGAGATGGGCGCAGCTTATCCCGAACTTCCTGCTCAGCGCGAACTCATTGGTCGCGTGATGAAGGAAGAGGAAGACTCTTTCTTACGTACCCTTGAGAAGGGTATCAACCTCCTCAATGGCGCTATGGACGAGTTGAAGGCACACGGACAGACCGAGCTCGATGGCGTACAGGCGTTCCGTCTCTTCGATACCTATGGTTTCCCACTTGACCTTACCGAGCTCATCTGTCGTGAGAATGGTTACACGGTCAACGAGAAAGACTTTGATGCCGAGATGCAGAAGCAGAAGGCACGTGCCCGCAATGCTGCACAGGTAGAGAATGGCGACTGGGAAGTGGTAGCCGAGGGCGAACAAGAGTTTGTGGGTTACGATTATACCGAATATGATTGTCACATCCTACGTTACCGTAAGGTGACACAGAAGAAGAAAACCTTCTTCGAGTTGGTGCTTGACCATACACCTTTCTATGGAGAGATGGGTGGACAGGTAGGTGATATGGGTCAGCTCGTTTCTGAAGATGAGACCGTGGATGTGCTTGACACCAAGCGCGAGAATGGTCAGAGCATCCATATCGTGAGCAAGCTGCCTCAGAATCTCCAAGCCAACTTTATGGCTTGTGTCGATGTAGATAAGCGCGAAGGTTCTGCTTGCAACCATACCGCCACTCACCTTTTAGACTATGCGCTCAAGCAGGTGCTTGGTGATCACGTGGAGCAGAAGGGTTCGTATGTCGATGCAGACACGCTCCGTTTCGACTTCTCCCACTTCCAGAAGGTTACCGATGAGCAGCTACGTCAGGTAGAACGTATGGTCAACGACATGATACGTCAAGATTTGCCTCTCGACGAGCATCGTGACACCCCAATAGAGGAAGCTAAGAAGCTTGGTGCAGTGGCTCTCTTCGGTGAAAAATATGGTGACAAGGTGCGTGTGGTACGCTTCGGTCCGTCAGCTGAGTTCTGCGGTGGTATCCACGCTAAGAGTACAGGTCACATTGGTTTCTTTAAGATTATCAGCGAGAGCAGCGTAGCTGCCGGCATCCGTCGTATTGAGGCGCTCACAGGTAAGGCTTGTGAGGAGGCACTCTATGCAGTGGAGGATAAGTTGCAGGAGATCAAGACACTCTTCAATAACGCCAAAGACCTTAAAGGTGTAGTGAGCAAGTTTATTGAGGAGAACGATCATATGAAGAAAGAGCTCGAAAGCTTCCGCCAGCAACGTGTGGAAGAGCTCCGCAAGCGCCTTGTTGAGAAGGCTAAGGAGGTCAACGGCGTGAAGGTGGTTAAGGCTATCCTTCCATTGCCAGCCAATTCGGCTAAGGATCTTGTGTTCAAGGTGCGCGAGTCGTTACCCGAGAATCTGATCTGCGTGTTGGGTTCGGTGGACAATGACAAACCGCTCTTGAGCGTGATGTTCTCTGATGACCTTGTTAAGGAGAATGGTCTCAATGCAGGCAAAATCATTCGTGAAGCAGCTAAGCTCATCAAGGGCGGCGGCGGTGGCCAGCCTCACTATGCTCAGGCAGGCGGTAAGGACGCTGATGGTCTATCCGCTGCGATCGATAAGGTCGTGGAGCTCGCTCTATAAACCAGACTTATAAAGCCAATCATAAGTTCGTACCAAGGTGTGTCGGTCCTCTTTCCGATGTGCCTTGGTATTTTTTTTGTCCAAAAATACGAATAGTAAAAATATTTTATTTACTTTTGTGTCCGTTCAATATCTTGATAATAAACTTCGCCTATGGCGTATCCGTCATCTTGACATGCGTCCCATCTTAACCTAATATTCACGAATCATGCAACGATCTCGATTCTTTGTCCTCGCTTTGGCTATCATGACATGCCTCTGCAGTTGTCATCGCACCACCAAGCACACGTCTGCACCAGCACCATCGGTTGATAGCGCGCAGGCTAAAACCAAAACCACGCTCACCGCGCTGCCCGATACCGCATACGCTTCTGTAGCCAATATGCGTTATTGGGTCAACCTTGTCAGTGGAGAGAAGCAACAATTGGGAACGCTGACAAGCCTCTATGATGATGACAATATCTACACCTTCAGAAAGACGCTCTTCCGTGATGCCGACTTCGGTGGCCGTGTGAAGGGGACTCCATCCGTGGTTGACACCGCTTGGGTGTTTCATACCTATTATAATACAGAACATACCAAATATGGTGTGTGGGGTGGGGGAACTGGCTGGACGGGTCAACCGCTTTACAATAAGAGCAAGAATGAGGTCATGGTGGGTTCACTTTGTGGCCGCGTGTATTTTATCAACTATGCCACTGGTAAGGCGTCACGTCCCTCGGTGGATGTGGTTAACACCATCAAAGGTACCCCTTCGCTTGATCCCGAGCTGCCTAACCTCTATGTAGGGCAGGGTGTGCCCAATCATCTGCCCTTCGGCTCGCTCGTGATAGACCTTGAGCGTGGTCAGCAGACGTGCTTCTTCGATCGCGATCCCTATGCGCTGCGTGGCTGGAACGCCTTCGATTCATCGCCAGTCGTGGTTGGTGGTTTCTTGTTTTGGCCCGGTGAGAACGGATGTCTCTATAAGTTTCGCCGTAGCAAGGGCAAGCTCATCAAGGTTGCCACCCTACGTTACACCGTCAATGGCTCTGCACCGGGTATCGAGAACAGCTTGTGCGTCTATGCCAACTATGGCTTCTTTGGTGACAATCATGGCAACATCATAGCGGTCAATCTCAATACCATGAAGCCTGTATGGATGTATGACCATCATGATGACATTGATGGTAGCATCGTTTGCCGCGTGGAGGAGGGTGTGCCCTATCTCTACTGCGGAACGGAAGTGGACAAACAAGGATTTACGGGCTACTGTCATCTGGTGAAGCTCAATGCGCTCAATGGTCAACCCGTGTGGAAACGTGAGATCCTCTGCAACCGTTTCACCCTTGGAGAGAAAACGCTTGATGGCGGAATGTATTGCACTCCGCTCTTAGGACGTGGCAACTGCGCTGACTTGCTCTTTGCCAACGTCATTCGCAATGGTGCCGATGGTAAGCATAAAGGCTCTGCCCAGCTCACCGCCTTTGATACACGTACCGGTAAGACAGTCTATACCACCCAGCTTGATGTCTTTGCTTGGTCGTCACCCGTGGCTTTCCTCAATGAGCATGATGAGATGTTTCTCTTCACGGGCGACTCTCATGGCACCGTTTATCTCGTCAAAGCACGCACGGGTGAGATTCTGTTTAAGAAACATTTTGCGCAAAACTTTGAGTCGTCGCCTGCCGTGATAGGTAACACCGCCATCGTTGGCTCGCGTCAGAATGGTATCTATAAGTTTGTCATCCGTTAGCTTTCTGCACTTCTCTCGGTGCTAGCCATCGTTATTAACGGATGGTTCTAAGCCGTATAACATGCCAAACGCCGCATAGCCCACGTGCTTTCACGTTGTCTATGCGGCGTTTGGTGTGGAAGAGAAAGTTGCTTTCAACCACCAAAGGGCGATTGCTCGCTGACCGATCCCTCTCGATTTGTTATCAGATAGGACTCATATTGCTGCTTGAAACGAATGCTATTGTCATCCGAAATGAAAAGTTTTAAGGTGTGAAACGTGTGGTCTTGTCTTGGGAAACGTGTGGTTTGGCAATAGAAAATAATTTGTTTTTCTTGGAAAAATAAATTAAAAACGATTGAAAATCAATTTATTTTCTCTTTCGATACGATAATGGAAGGGGTATAAAACAAAAATATTCTACTGATGATTCAGCAGAATATTGATTGTTGGGATACCCGGACTCGAACCAGGAATGACAGGACCAGAATCTGTAGTGTTACCATTACACCATATCCCAAAATGTTTTGTAACTAAGCTCTTGCTCAATTGCGAGTGCAAAGGTAAGGCTTTTTTCTGTATCCGCAAAACTTTTTCAGATGTTTTTTGCGATTTTTTCGTTAGTCATATGACTTTCTTCCTTCGTAGAAGCTTATTCGCGTTATCGTTTTTCCACTTTGTAGGTATCTACATTATTCATGACGAAGGCGCAGATTGTTATAATAGATTTTTGAAATGAAAATAATTTGGGGTTGTTATGATAATGTCGTAAATTTGCAGAAAATCTCTTAATACACTGCTGCATGAAATATCCTATAGGAATACAGAACTTCGAGCAAATCATTGAGGGCGGGTATGTGTATCTCGACAAAACCAATCTTGTTTATGATTTGGTGCATAACGGAAAGATTTACTTTCTGTGTCGTCCTCGGCGATTCGGGAAGTCTTTGCTTGTATCCACGTTGAAATGCTATTTTGAGGGTAGAAAGGAGCTCTTCGAAGGACTTGCCATTGCAGAATTGGAGAAAGAATGGAAGCAATATCCTATGTTTCATATTGACTTCAATGCTAAGAATTTCACAAAGGTAGGGGAGTTGGAGGATACCTTGATGAGCTTTGTAGAAAGGTATGAGGCTTTATATGGAAAAGATGCTTTTGCGAAGACATTGGGAGATCGTTTTACATCTGTGCTAAAGGCTGCCCATGAGAAGACCGGACTTCGTGCCGTTGTCTTGATAGACGAGTATGACAAGCCTTTACTAGATGTGTTGGACCAAGAACTTTACGTCACCATTGATGGTCAACAACGCAGATTGGAAGATTGGAACCGAGAGGTGCTGAAAGGATTCTACAGTGTGTTCAAGGCTGCCGATGCTGATTTGCAGTTTGTCTTGCTTACAGGTGTCACCAAATTTTCGCAAGTGAGTGTGTTCAGTGGATTCAATCAGCCTAACGACATAAGCATGGATGAACGTTATGAGGCTCTTTGTGGCATCACAGAGGAGGAACTGTATACCGTCTTGGATGAACCCATCAAAGCGATGGCGCAACGCTACAAACTATCAGAAGAGGATATGAAGTATAAACTGAAGCGTAAGTATGACGGTTATCATTTCAGTCCGAATATGCTCGATATATACAATCCGTTCAGTATTCTCAATGCGCTGAGCAAGAAGATTTTGGACGACTATTGGTTCCGAACCGGCACGCCCACATACCTGGTACGCTTGCTTGCTCATTGTAATGAGAACTTGAATGAACTGACAGGTAAGTTTTATCCTACGAGTAGTTTCGTGGATTATCGTGCGGATGTCGAGGCACCTTTGCCAATGATTTATCAGAGCGGTTATCTTACCATTAAGGATTGGAATATGAATACCAATTCCTATCTCTTGGATTTCCCGAATGATGAAGTGAGAAATGGATTTCTAGCAATGGTTGCCACGAGTTACTTACACCCTAAAAAGTCAACTGATGCTTTTGTGTTGCAAGTGGTGAATGCTATGGAGCAGGGAGATTGCGACCAGTTAGAAACCTTACTCACTTCCTTTTTCGCCAGCATACCCTATAGTCAGCGCCGCAAGGATGATGAGCGGGAGAAGGAACGCTACTTTCAATACACTTTCTACCTTATCATGCGAATGATTAGCTGCTTCACCATCTATATCGAGAAGGAGCAGAGCGAGGGTAGGGTAGATTGCATTGTAGAAACTCCGAAGGTTGTCTACATCTTTGAGTTCAAACGTGACGGTTTGGCCGAGTCTGCCTTGCAGCAGATAGAGGACAAAGGGTATGCGAGGGAATATGCCGCAGATGATAGAATCATCTACCAGATTGGCTGCAATTTCTCTTCGACAACAGGAACGATTGATGGCTGGGAAGTGAAGCGCAACGATGTCTATTGATAGTCGAAATAAATTTGCGCTATATGAGTAAATCCTTTAAATAGTACGCTCCTCTATATAGAAATGTTCCGCATGTTGCGGAACATTTTAGAAATTATTGTTGTCCGGTAAAACTTTTGCACCTAAAATTAGGTTCTTCCGTTAAATGCGTATACGCTTGGGGTAGTGTAAAGATAGAGAACCATTATTCCCCGTCTTTCTCTCTGGCAAGCTTGACGTAAGCGGCTGGGGTCATGCCGTAGATCTTCTTGAATGCTTGATGGAAGCTTGTGGGCGACTTGTAACCCACCCTTTCGGCTATGCTTGCTATCGTAAGATTACCATACTTCTCCGTGTCAGCAAGCAATGTGGATGCCATGCGTATGCGGTATTCGTTGAGGTAGGTCTTGAAGTTCTTGCCATAGTTTTTGTTGATTACCCACGATACGTATTTGGTGTTTGATCCTACCATCTGCGCCAGCATGCTGAGGCTGAAGTCGGGAGCGCATATCGTATCCGTCTTTTCCATTACTTGGGCAATGGACATGAGCAACATGTCAGCTTGTTGTTTGTTCAAGAGCTCCTCTTCGGGATGTGTGTCTGCTTCGTCGTTTGGTGGGACAGATACGCCGGCGGATGCATTTTCCATGCTTGTGAAGATCTCGTTCTGCACTTCCAGCTGATGGCTATGCTCTTGATGCTTCTTTATGAGCAGGCGCTGCGTTTGTTGCAAGCGACGATTCACCTTATATATATACACAAGCAGCACGATGAGAGCTATCATCAACGTGGCTATAGTGGCAATGACAAGCGTGAGGGTGGTGTTTTGGTCTTTCAGTTCGTTTACCTGACGGTCTTTGAGGCGATTTTCGTAGTTGCTCACAAGGCTCCGCTTGCTATTGAAATCCTTCGGTTGGAAGAAGGAATCACTATACTCTACGTAAAGTTTGTTGTATTTCACATAAAGGTTGTCCTTTCCCTCTCGGCGATATATGGAAGCAAGCTTCTCACATGCCGTGGTGAGCGGTCCCATCAGATTCCCCTTTTCGGCATAGTCCTTGCATTTCAGATACCATTCCTCGGCAGCCTTCATGTCACCTAGTTCCTCATACATAGTTCCAATCTGCCCCATCTCAGCAGCGACATACCTGCCGTTCATGTTATGTCCCAAGGCATAGTTTAAGGCTTGTGTATGGAAGAAGATTGCACCCTTGTGATACTTGCGTGCCTTCATCAGCAATGCTTGGTTGAGATATGTATAGAAACGACTGAGGTTTTCGTTCTCCATGTGTATCGTGCCAATGGCTTTGTAGCACGCTTCGGCCTCTTTTTGTTTGCCGAGCATAGCGTAGCAGATGAGCATGTTGGTCCTAATACGTGTATACAGCGAATCCGCCTTCACCGCCAAAGCCTTGTCCAGACATACCGTGTAGTAATGCAATGCTTGGTCGTAGTCGTCGAACATCGTGTATATATTGCCCAAGGTCATTAGCGATGAAGTGTACACCTTGTCGTTGCTATCTTGGTCGGCTTTGTCCATAGCCTTGGCAAGCACATCCATTGCGTCAATATAACGCTCTGCCATGTAATAGTAGGTGCCTAGACTCATGAGGCTGTCGGCAGAAAGTGTCTCCTTGGCAAATACCTGCATTTGCATCAGCGCAATGATTATAACAACGAGTATCTTCTTCATCTTGTTTTAGTTTGTGCTGCAAAATTAATAAAAAAAGGAATAATTTTCTTCAAATTCTTGAATTTGTATAGACTGCGGAGCTTTTTTTATCCGATTTCTTGAAACAATACGTAATTCGTTAGATTAATAAGTGTATATTGTAACAACTTGCTAACTTTGCAATAGTTATTATTCATATTGTTTAATTAATTCACGTGTATATGAAGAGATTATTACAAATGTTGGCAATTTCCTTCTCCTTTGTAATCCCGTCTGGCGCACAGACCGCAAAGGTTATGCCTAACACGAAAGTGAAGGCAGAGGAACTGAAAGCTACGCTCAACAAGAATGACGTATCGTTTCTAGCAACTCCCGAACGGGTAGACGGAATCATTCCGCAAAATGGCGCAGCAAAGGCAAAGACGGCACAACGCACCAGTCAGTTGCCGAGGTATGATGAAGCAGTAGTAGACACAGTGCAATATTTCGCTATCGCGCAGTCGTTCCACTCCAACTACACATTCAACTATGCTGGAGGAGATGTGTACTGCTATAAGGTGGGATTGGCACTTGATGGCACTAAAGCTACATTGACCAATCTCTTTGACATGTACAACCAGTCGGCTAGCTCTTGGGCACGAAGCGTAGACATCCCCGTTGATGGTGTGTATGATGCAGCGGCAAAGACCATCACCATACCTACCACAAAGAATGGTATCGTATGTGGTGATTTTGGTGGCTACTATGACGCGGTGCTCGTTGCCGGAACTGTTACAGAGGGAGGAAGCATCACACCTGCTGACGAACTGGTGTTTGACGTGACTACCGACGATGCAGGAACCATAACTGGTTTTACGGCACGCGACAATTTCTTGGCACGCTACGATTATGGTACAATACGCGTGTACAAGTCGTTTAGCTGCAATCTTCCTCAAGAGGGTGTTGCTGAACTGCAGACCTTTGCCGAGACCGTCGACTTTGGTGAGGCGTTCATCAACAACGACGTGGAAAAAGGCATCACCTTATATAATAAGGGAGCAATGGATGCTGAATACGTGATGGAGCTAGAGTCGGATGACAATACATTTACCTCAACGGCCATGAGCGGAGTGATTCCTGCAGAAGGAGCAGCCACCATTCCGTTTACTTTTAACGCGTCGAACGCCGGAAGTTATGAAGGTATCGCTACAATAACCTACGACTCGGGCAACGGCGAGAAACTCCTCGTGGTGGACCTTGCTGCTAAGGCAAAGGCATATCCCGATTTCTCCGGAGCGATAAAGAGTGGCAACTTTGATGTAACAACGAATATCGAATTCCCATTTTTCATGACAACACTTGCCGATGGCACACAGGTAGCACAGTCGGGCACCCATGGAGCATATGGTTCGTCATGGCTCAACCTCGAGTTTACTGTGCCTGAAGGCAAACTTGCTACAGTGAGTTGGAAAGGATTGTTCAACAACAGCGGTATTTGGTATCAGAACGCTGGTGGATATTTCGTTGATACCCTTGATGGTGCAAAAGCCACATGGAACGGTGCCAATGAAGATATGTCGGGCAACTGGGAGTTTGCTCCAGGTAAGCATTTCATCCGATTCCAGTATGACGGCGAGACATACACAGGTATAGAGGAGAACAACCTTTATGTCTATGATATCAACTATACAGAAAGCGACCTCACGGCAGATGCTGTCGCTCTGTCTACACCAGAGGTGTCATTGGGCAATGGTGTGCTGAAGGCGGGCGACGCTTGCTTGCTGAACGGCACAATCACGCTTGAGAACAAAGGTGCGAACACGCTTACTGTAAAGAAGGTAACAAGCTCTGACAAGGAATTCACTGCAGACCTCAGCGGTCTGAAAGGGGTGGCTACACTCGAAACGATTGATATCCCCGTAGCTCTCGAAACTAAGACATCTGGTGAGAAGCAAGCTACATTCACCATCGAGACATCAGCTGGCACAGTAACAGCCACGGTGAAAGCCTCGGTTATCGACATGCCCGACTTCTCAAGTCTTGTGACTGAAGGTGCTGAATATATTACCGACTGGGAGGTCAATCCTGACGCACCATTCGTTATCAAGAATGGCAAAGCTATGAACAATAACGCTGGTGACAACTCTGTTTCGTCATTGGCATGGTTTAAGATGAACCTCAATATACCTGAAGGCAAACTAGCATACGTTTCATGGGAAGGTCGTAGTCATGGCAGACCAGTAGATAACGAAAACTATAGCCATTACTACAGCAGCTATATGTTTATGGAGATGATGCATCCGATGAACAGTTGTTCGACAGGCGTGTATGGTAGTGATGAAGACGCAAGCTCTACGGTGTTTGAACAGGATGACTACATGGCTGACTATCTAGCATGTGTACCAGGCACTCACTACTATAAGTGGGGATGGCAGCACAATGGCGATGGAACAGTGCCAGAAGGCGACTACGTAGAAATATCAAACATCAAAATCCATGTAATCGACTTTGCCGAAAATAACGTAGAGGTATTGAATCCGGAGATAACATTCGATGATACGTATATCGGTGTGAACCGTTACGCTACTGCCAAAGTAACCCTACACAACACGGGTTCTGCCAACCTTACTGTAGGAACGGTAACAGGCGATGCCCCATTCTATGGAATAGAGACTACGGATGTGGCAACCTTCAACAAGAAGATTGAGGTAACGCTATGGTTCTATCCTACAGAGAAGGGCGACTTTGACGGTACCGTAACTATCGAAACAAGTGCTGGTCCTGTAGAGGTAAAATGTCATGGTAAGGCTAAGGATGCTGCTGATGACGGATATATCTATCTTGGCGACTTTGAAGATGCAGCCTATGGCTGGTCAACATACGATGCTGACCAAGACGGTGAGACTTGGAACCTCGGTGCCAACCTGTGGGGTGACAACCCAGAGTATTGCCACAGCGGAAGCGACTGTCTTGCTTCTATCTCATATAGCAACAATCTCGGTGCTGTTACTCCAGACAACTGGACGTTGTCACCCGTGATAACCATACCTGATGAGGGCGCAAAGTTGTCCTACTATGTAGCAGCATTCAGTCCTAACAGATACGAGGAACACTACAGCATGTACGTTCAACATTATGACGGCACGTCAATAAGCGTAGAGCAAGTAGCCGAAACCACACCGCTCTTCTCTGAAACGCTCAAGGAGGAAAATGGTGCGAAGGACGGATGGTCGTTGCGCGAGTTTGATCTGAGCGACTTTGCCGGAGACCAGGTGGTAATCTGTTTCCGTCATCACGACTGCACGGGTCAGTATATCCTGCGCCTTGACGATGTAAACGTAATGACCAACTCTGCCGATGGCATCTCTTCAGTCATCAAGAATGTTCCTGGCAATGCCGTAGAGTATTACTCTATCGACGGACGCAAGATGAACAACCTGTCAAAGGGTATCAACATCATCCGTACACAGAATGAAGATGGCACAGTCGTTGTGCGTAAAGTAATGAGATAATCTGAATCAATACGGTACTGGCATCTGTTTATGCTGGTACCGTATTATTATATTAACACTATAATAAATACTGGATAAAAATGAAAAAAGCTATATTATCACTTCTTACACTGCTCGCCGGTAGCACGGCATGTCTTGCACAGACATCTGGCATGAACGTAGGCTATTGCCAAGGCGAGAACGGATCTTTCCCGTCTACAACGGATAGCTACTTTGCCGATATGTCTACCAAGAAACAAACATGGACGAGCTGTGCCATTCTTCTGAAAGGAGATCGCGTAAAGAACTTGTCGGGTAACCAGATACGAGAGATCAATGCAGCCTTGGCATCAAAGCTCAATGTCGACTCTATGGCGGTTTGGGTCAGCAAGAATCTTGATGGACCAGTGTTGTCAGCCGATACGGTAACCACGATGGAGAAAGGTTGGAACACCGTGGCACTGACCAAGGCGGTGGACATCACGGAGGATATGACGCAGCTTTATATCGGATACTCGTATCATCAGAAGAGCACATGCAAGGCTATGAGTTGTCTTGACACAGGAAACACCGGGCTCTCATGTTTCACACGTTCCGGTAACGATGAATGGGCCAACTATAGTTCTACGCTTACTGCCTGCGTGGAGGCGGTTGTGTATGGAGATAACCTACCGAAATATGACATAGCATTAGAGAATCTAACTGTGCAGAAAAACTATGTCGTGGACAAAGAAACGTTGGCTTTCACGATAAGCGTGCGTAATAATGCAGCGGAAACCGTCAATAGTTTTGACGCCGTATGTTCTATCAGTGGTATTGACGAGACATATACAGCGCATTGCGATACGCCGCTTGCTTACAACGAGAGTAGAACGTACAATCTTGTGATAGAACCGAAAGCCATTCAGACAATGGATCCCGATACGCGCACCCTCACAGTGACGCTTGACAATCTAGAAGGTGGAAGGGACGAGTTGCCTTCTGACAATACTCTCTCTGCTCCGTTCAACGTGACGTTGCATAGCTATGAGCGCAATGTGCTGCTCGAGGAATTCACGACAGAGAAATGTACCAACTGTCCGCGCGTAGCCAACTATGTTCACAAGGCGATGACCGACCCAGAATTTGAGGGCAGACTCAATACGATGGAGAACCACGTAGGTTATGAATACGATTACTTGACAGCCACCTTCCACAAGGATTGGGAATGGTTCTTTGATAATGAATACGCCCCTGCCGTGATGTACGATCGCTGCGCCATGGAAAGTGATGCAACAGCAGTCACCTTACCATCTAATTCGGACGAGCTTATGCAGACTATCCGATATCGAATGAATCAAGACGCATACGTTAGTCTGAAGATTACAGCCGCACTGGACACAGAAAACCAGATGGTAAACGTAAGAGTAACAGGCTCACGTGCAAAGAAAGATTTCACCATTAATCCTGCACGCATCACGGTGGTGCTGACTGAGACAAACATCAAAGCAAGAAGCCAAGCCGGTGCTACTGGAGATTATTACCACTACAATGTAGGTCGCCGTGTGAATAGCAGCTGGGGTGATGTCATAGAGTGGGATGATGACGATTACACTTACGAGTGTTCAATACCATATACTCAGGATTATGATATGGACAATCTTGGCATACTCGCCTTTGTACACGACTACGATGCAGATAATAAGACCAAATGCGAAGTGGCAAACTCGGCCGCTATCACCAGCGCCGCATTTGACGGATATGTTTCAGGCATCACATCTGTTACTGACAATGCCAGTCAGGATAAACAAATGATTTACGACCTGTCGGGTAGAAGAATGAATAGCGTAAAGCGCGGAATCAATATAATAAGGAGCAACGGAAAAACAATAAAGGTTGTGAAGTAAAGAATAGTACGGCATTTTATTAATAATTGCTGTCCGGTAAAACTTTATCAAGCACCAAAAATTAGGGCTGACACTTCTCACGAAGTATCAGCCCTTTCGTTTATCTTTGTATCGTTAATTATTGCTTTACCTCTTGTATGCTATTGTCGCCAGGGCGATATAGATAACCTATGCACTCTTTGGCTTCAGCACGGAAAGGTTTCCATGTGAGCTTGTCCCATGCAATCTCGTCAGTGCGTTGTGCTACGGGCACTTGAGGAATAAGGCTGCCGTCCTTGACGAGGATGATGCAAGGCAGTGGTTCTGATACGTTACCCTGTGCTGCAACCTGCGCTTTGGTGGTGGGAACAGAAAGGACATGGAATCCGCCATCATATACAGCTCCCGTCTGGTAATCGATCCACTTGCCCTTTGGTAGATAGACCGTGCGCTCGGTGCCAGTTTCTAGCATTGGCGCAACAAGCATTTGTGAACCAAACATATACTCGTCCTCTACTAGCCATGCGCCTGCATCCTTGGGAAACTCAACAAAGAGCGCACGCACCATGGGTAGTCCTTTCTCGGTACAGTCTTTGGCTTGAGCATAAACGTAGGGCATAAGTTGGTATTTCATCTCAGCATTGGCACGGAAGGCGTTTGTAAAGTCCTTGCTGATGAGCCAAGGTTCTGTGGGAGGCGCACCATGTGCACGGGTATGTGAACTGAGGAAGCCGAAGGGAAGCCAACGACGATAGAGGTCTTCTGGGCTCTTGGTGACAAAGCCGCCCATGTCATGACTCCAGAACGAGAAACCGCTCAGTCCGAAGCTCAGACCAGCACGCAAGTCGCCCATCATGCCTACGCTACCCACCTCGCTAGAGGCAGCATCGCCACCCCAGTGTAGAGGATAACGCTGACTGCCTGCCCAAGCGCTACGAGCCCAGATGATGCCTTCATGCTCAGGTGAGTTGTCTCTGACGGCTTCCCATAACGCTTTGTTGTAACGGAGAGGATAGAGGTTGTGCTCATAGAAGCCCGTCTTGCCTGAAGCGTAAAGTCCATCGTAAGGAGCAGCCTCACCAAAGTCGCACTTGATGGCGCTCACGCCTTGGCGGACAAGATGAGCAATCTTGTCTTGATACCAACTGACGGTGAGAGGGTTGCTAAGGTCGAGCACAGCATCCTCATAGTTTAGCGTGCCGTTGCCGTTGCGTACAGACATGCCACCATCTACAAGCTCTTTGAAGTAACGGTTCTTAGGTGTAAAATAAGGCAACTGCCATAGACAAGTGTGGAATCCGTCTTTCTTTAAACTACGCAGCATGCCCACAGGGTCTTTGAAGCGATCCTTGGAAAACTCATAGTCGCACTGCCAGTCAACACCAAACCATCCTGTGTCAAAATGGATGACATCAGCGGGAATCTTATTAGCACGTAGCTGCTTAGCTATCTCTAGTCCTTCTTCTTGTGAGAAATAAGAGATACGACTCATCCATGTACCAAACGACCACAGAGGCATCATAGGCGACTTGCCCGTAACGTTGGTGTAGGCGTCAAGTATCTCTTTGGGCTCACCAAAGAATACGAAGAAATCCATAGTCTCGTCACCCATGAAGAGACGTTGTGCACCGATGTAGCTCTCGCCTAGGTCGGCTGTTATGGGGGCAGAGGTGTGCATAAAGAAACCATAGCCACGGTTGGAGAAATAGAAGGGCACAGGCTTATACATGCTAGGTGTCTCGGGACCTTGAGGATCCACCACCGAGATGTTTACCTTTTGACCTACCTTGTTGAGCGCAGTGCTGCTCTCACCACAACCATAGAGGCGCTCACCGGGTGAAAGAAGGAACACGGGATTGATGCTGCGTGAGTTGTCAGAACCTCGCTTGATGAAACTGAAGGGAAGCAGCTTGACCTGTGTGCTGTCGTTGTCCACGATGTGACGTGTCTGCGTGAGCAGTTTGCCTTTGGCGTCGCGCAGGATGATACGGAAGGGATACTTCTGTATCTCTAGGCTACCGTTTTGGTTCTTGTATACAATGGAGTTGGCTTCGGCAGAGGTGTTCCATCTGCCGCGACTCATCTTGTTGCCGTTATCGGTAAACATATCTGCGGCAAAGTCAGGGTCGAACATCGGGTCGCTTGCCTCATTCATCTTGGGTTCTATGGGTGATGTGAAGAGCGTGACGCGCAAGGTGCGTTCGTCTACCTTCTGTACGCGTATCTTTAGGTTGGGATCGTTGTCATATTGGGTGTCGGGGAAGTCGAGCATCTTCATACGCACGGGCCAATAGCCATTGAGGTTGAATGCTTGTCGTGGCGATAAACGATAACGCTTCCAGTTGAGTAGTCCTTCACCCTTATTCACGTCGAATGTCGCAATACTATCGGCAAGAAAATAGGTGTGGGCAAGGTCGGAGAAATCGCCCGACAGATCGGGCGCCTGACATTGCAGATACTCTATGCCGTTGTTGGTCTTGAGTTGTGCCATAGCTCCAGTTGTGGTAAACAAGGCACAAAGAATAAGATGAGATATTCTCATGATGTTGCGTCTCATAATGTATTTTGGTTTTCGTTTAAATTAGTTGACTTATTGTAATAAAAAGGTAAATCTTCAGGCGATAACGGGTTACTTGATGTTAGCGTATGCAAGAAACTAGTCTTATCTTAGGTGTAGCTAAAGCCTCATATAGGGCAAAGTTAAGCATAAAATCTGAAAACAACTCTTTATTCAGACGAATTTTAAAAATCCCAACCGTATCCAAGAGATATGGCTGGGATTATAATATGTGAAAGGATAAGTGGTAGTTTACAACTTGATGGTGCACTGAGCGGGGAAGGCATATTGGGTGTCTTCGCGTTGGCGCAAGGTGTTGAAGAGGTTATAGCTTGTGCGTGACAACTTCTGCGAGAGAAGCGTCTTGCCTTGGTAGACCACTTTTACGGGTTTGTCTAGATTCACTATCTCGTCGTTGAGCGAAAGCGTGATCTGTGAGTAGTCGCAACGATCTAGATAGATGGTGTTGCCCTCTACGTGGAGGCGCACTTGCTTGTAGCGAGCCAACTCGCTTTGAGGTGCGGTGATCCAATAGAATGATGGACGCAATACCTCTTCCTGTTGCCAAACGATGGTCTTAGGATAGGGATTACGCTCATATTTGGCCATCCAAGAGATAGCTGCGGTGTCAGCTTGCTGCATCCAGTGGCCTTTGCCTGCAACGATGTGTCCCTCGTGGATATATCCTTGAGGATCTTGGCGTTGCAGAGAGTCGAGTTGTAGGATGCGTTCCGCAGCTAGCGTGTTGCGTTGATAGGCACTATCTTCTGATCCACACCATACCATAAATGGGGTGTTGCGTAGGTTCTCTAGACGCACGTCACCTGGGTGACCAGCCATCATAGATGCTGCAGCCCAAGTGTCAGCCATGCGTGGCGCCATACGCCATACGCCATCGCCGCCCGCAGAGTAGCCAAGGATGTAAACCTTATCCGGATTGACGTCAAGATGAGTCACTGCCATGAGGATGATGTCGTGGTAGAACTGGTCTAAGTCGGGTTGGCACCACATGTTCCAATCGTCCACAGGACTAAGAGGACAGAGGTACACACCTTCAGCGGGCTTGTACAAACGCCACTGGTTGGTCCATTGCTGAATGTTGAGGTCATGACGTGTGTTGCCACCGCCATGTAAAGAGATCCATAGCGAACGTCCATCGGCAGGCTTCTCGCCATATACCTCCCAATGGAGAGGCATCTGACGGTTGCCTTCGTAGATAATCTGCTTGTCATACATATCCTTGGTGCGGTTGCTGATCTCGGATGTGAAATCGTTGATGACCGTCTGACGTGCTTGCTCGGCTTCGCTCTTTGATAGAGGACGTGTGGAAACCTTTTCACTTTCGAGTTTTACGGCAGCATCTAGTTGCTTCCAATGCTCATCGGTCATGCTTTCGGGGGTGAAGAGGCAGATACCTTTAGCGCCAGCTTTGATAGCGCCACTCACTGCGGTAGCCATCTCAGAGGGTACAAGTCCCGAATTCTCAGGATCAATAACGGATGCTTTGTGCTGCCAGTCGTGGCAGATGAAAAGTCCGGAGAATACGGGAATATCCTTTCCTGCTACACTTTTAACCTCTTCGCGAGTCACCGTGCCTACCCATGAAGCCGGTTCTTCGTAGAAGTCGTTGTAGTTCATAGGGAACACAGCGTCCAGATTCCACTTGTCCCACTCCTGTCTTACCATCCAGCGTGCATAGCTCTTGGGACCAGGGAATACATCTGCAGAGAGCTTCTTGCCCTGTGCGTGTACGGCGGTGGCAATCTCGTTGACCAAGTCGGTCACGGCATCGCAACGAAACTGCGCCCATTCTTCTACCTTTGAAGGGTCGGTCACCTTGCGAATGTTGATACCCGTCTGATCTTGGAAGATACGGACGCAATCATCACAATAGCAGAAGTCGGCTGCTGGATATTCGCCATTCATCGTTAATCCATATTTCTCCCAAAGTCCTTTTGCCAAAATCACATCAGCATAGCGGATATAGTCGAGCTGTACATAGTCGACATAAGGCATCTTCGCAATCTTGGTAAACTGGTCTACGAAGAACTTATGCACCTTCGGGTTGCGTGGATCGAGCGTGGTGTAATAAGGAACATAAGGTGGCTGATCATAAGCCGATTGCCCTAAGCGGTTCACGGTGTAGCAGTCAGCGCTCAGTCCTTTCTGAATCATAGTGGGAACCCAAGCGTGATATTCCAATCCCGCCTCGTGGGCAGCCTGTGAAGCAATGGCTATATGAGCCGAGTCGGTGCCTGCATTGAAGCAAACGCCCACTACGCCATGCGTCTTCCATTGTTTGAAATCACGCACCAATGACTGGCGAGTCATTCCGTCTTGCCATCCTTGCCATGCATATACGGGAATCTGTGCTTGGCCGGTAAGCCATAGGCAGAGCATAGAAGCAAGGAGAAAAGTCTTTTTAAAGTTCATGTGTTACAATTATTAGGTTTTTATTAATATTCGGATGGATATAGGTAACTATTCAGCGGTAGTTGCATGACGAGGCCTCAAACCTCAAATAAGGCTTGAATTGCATTGAAAGAAGTTTTGTTGTGCTTCTTGGCAGTCTCAACGACTGAATGTAGTTCGAGAAATGCGTCAGCTCCAAAGT
>CAVGNV010000024.1:0-33740 GCA_963630695.1 Paratractidigestivibacter sp.
CCGACCCTCTGCTTGTAAGGCAGATGCTCTAAACCAGCTGAGCTAAACGCCCTTCGTTGTAAAAGCGAGTGCAAAAGTATAGAAAAAGTTTCAAACACGAAAATCTTTTCGGTCGAAAAATATATCTAATTAACAAATATTTGCAGATACGTGGCGTTCCACCTTATATATATTATAAATGCGAAAGCACTGCTTTTGTTGTCAATTAAAGCCTCTATCTCCTTGCGTTAGGGTATATATGGGGAGAGAAAATAAATTGATTTTCATGGAAAATTAAATTGTTTTTGTCATAAAATCAATTTACCTTTGTTCCTCAAAGGTATCATTAGGCATCCTCAAAGGTGATGCCTAATGATGTGAAAGGATATCTAAATCTTTTCAAGAAGAGCTTGAAGATCTGACAATTGTTGCTGCCACAGGCTGATCTTGCGGTTTACCTTGCTGATGTCAAGGTTCTGATTGAGCTGTGGCGTGTCACGTTCCTGCTCTAGGAGCTGGATGTATTGGTTGACAAGCTCTATCTTCTTTTGGATGGTTTTCTTCTTGGGGTATCCGCGCTTGTTGACCTCTGTCTGATATTGCTCAGATATCTCGTTGATCTTTGAACCCACTTCCTCATATTGCGATAGCCATTGCTGATAAGTGGTGTTGATAGAAAGGTTGTTGGTTCCAGTCACTTGTAAGTCTGACTGTGAGTCGTTGATGTCTTCATACGATGATTGTGCCATGATGGTAGAGGGTGCTATCATCAAAGCCAAAGCCACTAAGCATTTGTAAGTCTTCTTCATTCTGTTTCCAATTTTAAAATTCTATGCAAATGTACGGCAAAGGATTGAAGTGCCCAAAAAAGTTGAATGTAATTGACGCTAATTATATTTTTTTGATATGCAGTGTTCTTTGTTCATGGAAAATTGCTAACTTTGCACAATAATCGACAAAATATTCCTGTTCTTCCGAGAAGGTAGAGTGGGGTGGAACGAAAAGATTAAAAATAATATTATACGACAATATGTACAGAAGTAACACTTGTGGTGAACTTAGGCTTGCTGATGCAGGCAAAAGCGTAACCCTTTCTGGTTGGGTTCAGCGTCTGCGTAAGATGGGCGGTATGACCTTTATTGATTTGCGTGATCGTTATGGTATCACACAATTGGCTTTCAATGAAGCTAACGATAAGGCTTTGTGCGAAAGCGCAAACAAGTTGGGACGCGAATATTGCATCCAAATTAAGGGTGTGGTAAGTGAGCGCCAAAGCAAGAACACCAAGATTCCAACAGGCGAGATTGAGATTATTGTGAGCCAGCTGACGGTGTTGAGTCCTTCTCTCACTCCTCCCTTTACCATTGAAGACGAGACCGATGGTGGTGACGACCTTCGTATGAAGTATCGTTACTTGGATCTGCGTCGTTCATCTGTACGTAAGAATATGGAGCTTCGTCACCGCATGACGATATTGATTCGCAACTTCTTGGATTCACAGCAGTTTATCGAAGTGGAGACTCCTATCCTTATTGGTTCCACTCCTGAAGGCGCACGCGACTTTGTGGTGCCTTCTCGTATGAATCCAGGACAGTTTTATGCCTTGCCACAAAGCCCTCAGACTCTGAAGCAGTTGCTGATGGTAGCAGGCTTTGATCGTTATTTCCAGATCGCTAAGTGTTTCCGTGATGAGGATTTGCGTGCAGATCGTCAGCCCGAATTTACTCAGATCGACTGTGAGATGTCATTTGTGGATCAAGATGATGTTATCGATCTCTTTGAGGAACTCTGTCGTACCTTGTTCAGAGAGATACGCGGCGTAGAGCTGCCAAAGCTTCAGCAGATGACATGGCATGAGGCAATGAAGCGTTTCGGTAGTGATAAACCCGATTTGCGCTTCGGAATGGAGTTTGTTGAACTGATGGATTGCTTGAAAGGCACGGGTAGCTTCTCTGTGTTCAATGAAGCCGAATATATCGGTGGTATCGTTGTTCCAGGATGTGCAGATTATAGTCGCAAGCAGCTTAACGAGCTTACCGACTTTGTAAAGCGTCCTCAGGTGGGTGCGAAAGGTTTGGTATTTGTTAAGTTTAATGCTGATGGCACAATCAAGAGCTCTATTGATAAGTTCTATTCAGAAGAGCAGCTCCAGCAACTCAAGGCTGCTTGTGGTGCTAACGATGGTGACCTGTTGCTCATCCTCTCAGGCGATAAGCCTAATAAAACCCGTGTTCAGCTATGTGCATTGCGTTTAGAGATGGGTGATCGCCTTGGTTTGCGTGATAAGAATGTGTTCAAGTGTTTGTGGATTGTCGACTTCCCATTGTTTGAGTGGAGTGACGAGGAACAGCGCTTGATGGCCACTCACCATCCATTCACAATGCCTAACCCAGATGATATCCCTCTGCTTGACGAGCATCCAGAGCAGGTACGAGCTAAGGCATACGACTTTGTATGCAACGGTGTAGAAGTAGGTGGTGGCTCTCTGCGTATCCACGACACTCAGCTACAAGAAAAGATGTTTGAGGTTTTGGGCTTCACACCCGAGCGTGCTGAGGCACAGTTTGGCTTCTTGATGAACGCCTTCAAGTATGGCGCACCTCCTCACGCAGGTCTAGCCTTTGGTTTGGATCGCTTTGTGAGCATCTTGGCGGGTCTCGACTCTATCCGCGACTGTATCGCCTTCCCTAAAAACAATAGCGGTCGTGATGTGATGCTTGACGCTCCGTCTACTTTGGATCCAAAGCAATTGGACGAATTACAAATTAAAGTGGACTTAAAAGATTAAGAATCATTGATTTGTGTCAAGAAATCAAATCTATATCAAGAAATGGCTTCTAAATAGTTGGATTTATTGATGATAACGTTACGTTTCTAAAAAAAACTACGTAATTTTGCAAAGAGATTTAGATATCTATTGGATATAGATGAAATTAATTGCTTAATTATGGTAGAAAAGAAGACAACTAAGACTGCTACGACACGTACAGCAGTAAAGAAGACAGCAGCAAAGAAAACTACTGCAAAGAAGGTATTGGTTGATTTGAGCACAGAGAATGTAGGTTTCAAGGCAGGTGACGTTTACAACGCATTGGCAGCCGCTGGCGCTTCATTGAGCGTTGAAGAGATTGCTAAAGCAGCAAACATCTCAGCTGAAGAGGTTCTCTTGGGTCTCGGATGGCTCTTGAAGGAAGGTAAGGCAAAAGGCGACAATGACAAAGTAGCGCTTGCTTAATAGAAACTCTGAAGAAAGATAGAGGGAGGCTATTGTTAAAAGATAGACTCCCTTTTTTCTATTCATTTCATTTTAGGAGAGTTTTAATCATGCGTGAATTCTCTTAGAACACGCCCTTAATAAACGAAACGAACGTTATGCAGGTAGAACGCTATGTGATCAAGACGCTTAGTAAGGCTGGTCAGTCAGGACTTGCTTCTCGTTTCATATCGCGACATGTCTATAACGAAATGAATAGCTTGTTTAATGAGGTCGACTTTGATGTTGTAAATAAGGCGGTTAATCGCTATCTGATTAGCCATTGCACAGGGAAAAACAGCGTTGTGGTAAGGGTGAGCCATGGGGTTTATCGGCTGAATACAACCAACCCTTGGGCGCGACAACTGTTGTTTCAGTTTGTACAGGACGACTTTGATGTCGAAAGCGTAAAGTAACAACACACTCGATTAGTAGCTTTTTAGGGAAAATCACAACCCATTCGTATTTTATATATATAAGTAACAAATATATAAAATATGGCAAACAGATATTTTCTAGGCTTTGACATTGGTAGTAGCAGTGTTAAGGTATCATTAGTAGACGCATCAACAGGTGAGGTTCGTGCTGATGCTCATTATCCCAAAACCGAAGCTCCTATCATTGCAAAGCAGAAAGGATGGGCGGAGCAAGATCCACAAATGTGGTGGGACAATGCTAAGCTATCTTTACAAGATGTGCTAGCAGCGTCAGGTGCGACAGGTGAGGATATTCTTGCAATAGGTATATCATATCAGATGCACGGTTTGGTATGCGTAGATAAGGACCAGCAGGTGCTACGCCCTAGTATTATATGGTGTGACTCACGAGCTGTACCCTATGGAGATAAAGCTTTTCAGACACTAGGTGCAGAACAATGCCTCAACCATCTACTCAATTCGCCAGGCAACTTTACCGCTGCTAAGCTTGCTTGGGTAAAAGAAAACGAACCTGAGCTCTTCGAGCGTATAGACAAGATTATGCTTCCCGGCGACTATATCGCTATGAAACTGAGTGGTGAAACAACCATAACCATAAGCGGACTGTCAGAAGGTATGATGTGGGATTTTCGCGAAAAACGTCCCGCTAAGTTCCTCTTCGACTACTTTGGATTCAGCGAGAGTATCTTGCCACGAATCGTTCCCACGTTTAGCGTGCAAGGAAAGGTGTGTCGTGAGGCAGCTGAAGAACTAGGTCTAAAGGAAGGTACACCGATATCATATCGCGCGGGAGATCAGCCTAACAATGCGTTGAGTCTCAATGTGTTTGAGCCAGGTGAGATAGCTTCAACCGCCGGCACGTCGGGTGTGGTTTATGGCGTGCTGGGTGAGGTCAACTATGATCCAAAGAGCCGGGTCAATACCTTTGCTCATGTCAACCATACAGATGCTCAGGATCGTCTTGGTGTGTTGCTATGTATCAATGGTACAGGCATTCTCAATGCGTGGATGCATCGCAATGTGGCTTCAGACCTCTCTTATGCGGAGATGAACGATGTCGCTGCGCAGGTTCCAGTAGGGGCAGATGGTGTGCGCATCATTCCGTTCGGCAATGGCGCTGAACGTGTGTTGGAGAACGAAGAACTTGGTTGTTCTGTTCATGGAATCAACTTCAATAAGCATCATCGTGGTCATTTGCTTCGTGCTGCACAGGAAGGTATCGTCTTTAGCTTCTGCTATGGCATAGAGGTAATGCAGCAAATGGGCATGGAAGTGAAGAAGATTCATGCCGGAAATGCGAATATGTTCCTAAGCCCTCTATTCAGAACGACACTCGCTAATGTAAGCGGAGCTACCATCGAACTATACGATACCGATGGAGCGGCAGGCGCAGCAAAGGGTGCCGGGATAGGTTGTGGCTACTTTAAAGACCACAATGAAGCCTTTGCATCATTGAAGAAGTTGGCAGAAATCAAACCTAGCGAAAACCAAAACGAACGCGAGGCATATCTCTCCGCTTACGAGGATTGGAAAGAAATCCTTAAAAAGAATATGAAATAATAGATGAAAAGTGCGCTAGTTACTTATTTTATTTGTATTTTTGTCGTCTAAAACAATATACAAACGAAAAAGTAATGGCTAAGTGTAATAATCATCTCGTGATTATGGCTGGAGGCGTCGGTAGTCGGTTCTGGCCAATGAGTACGACAGAACGTCCTAAACAGTTTATCGATGTGCTGGGAGTGGGACGTTCTCTCTTGCAATTAACCTACGATCGTTTTAAGGATGTAGTAGAGCCAAACAACATTTGGATAGTCACTAATCAGATATATGTATCACAGGTAAAGGAGCAATTGCCCTTCGTACCATTGGATCATATCTTGAGCGAACCCTGTAGACGCAATACAGCACCGTGCATCGCTTATGTCAGTTGGCGTATAAAGAACTTTGATGTCAATGCCAATATTGTGGTGACACCAAGCGATCATATCGTGATGGATACGGCAGAGTTTCAGCGTATCATCAAGATGTGCCTGAAGTTTACGCAAGATAGCGATGCTATCGTTACGCTCGGAATGAAAGCGACACGCCCCGAAACAGGATACGGCTATATCCAGGCTGACCTCTCGCTACCTTCTGCACGTAACAAGGAAATCTTCCGTGTAGACCGATTCCATGAGAAGCCTACCCGCGAAGTGGCTTTACGATATATTGCTCAAGACAATTTCTATTGGAACGCAGGTATATTTGTATGGAACGTTTCAACGATTCTGAACGCTTTCCGAATCTATCAGCCTAGCATTTCGAAGATATTTGATAAGATTCGCGCGCAACTTGGTACACCCGAAGAGCAAGCTATTATCAACGAGGTGTACAAGGATTGTGATAACATTTCGGTCGACTTTGCCATTATGGAAAAGGCTGAAGAGATCTTTGTTTGCCCAGCCGACTTTGGATGGAGCGACCTAGGAACTTGGGGCAGCCTTCTGATGCAAGTTAATAAAGATGTTTACGGCAATGCAGTAATCGGTGAACGTGTGTCGTTGGTTGATAGCAAAAACTGTATTGTGCATACCACTGAGGAACGTCGAGTGGTGATACAAGGCTTAGATGGATACATAGTGGCAGAGAAAGACAATACTTTGCTGATATGCAAGCTAGCTGAAGAACAACGCATAAGGCAGTTTGCTGAAGAATAAACGATTACAAATGGTATGGGGTTCCATGCCATTTGTTGTTTCTAATTAAATAGTGAGGACAATGTCAACAACAAATAAAGTAGCATTAATAACGGGTATCACTGGGCAAGATGGCTCTTTCCTTGCCGAGTTTCTCATTCAGAAAGGTTATGAGGTACATGGATTGCTTCGCCGAAGTTCATCATTCAACACGGGGCGCATTGAACATCTCTATCTAGATGAATGGGTGCGAGACATGAAACAGAAGCGTTTGGTCAATCTGCATTGGGCTGATATGACCGATTCGTCATCTCTGATACGCATCATTGGTGAGATTCATCCAACTGAGATCTATAACCTTGCAGCTCAAAGTCATGTGAAGGTAAGTTTTGACGTGCCCGAATATACGGCTGACACCGATGCCGTCGGTGTGCTACGCCTTCTTGAAGCCGTTCGTATATGTGGGTTAGAACATTCGTGCCGAATCTATCAAGCATCTACATCTGAACTGTATGGCAAAGTGCAAGAGGTGCCTCAACGTGAGACGACACCATTCTATCCACGTAGTCCCTATGCAGTAGCCAAACTATATGGTTATTGGATTATGCGCAACTACCGTGAGTCGTATCATATGTACTGCGCTAATGGTATCTTGTTCAACCATGAGAGTGAACGACGTGGCGAAAACTTTGTTACTCGTAAGATTACGTTGGCAGCTTGTCGTATAGCTCAAGGGTATCAAGATAAGCTCTATCTCGGTAATCTCAACGCTTTGCGCGATTGGGGATACGCCAAGGATTACGTAGAATGTATGTGGCTTATCTTGCAGCAGAGTGCTCCGGATGATTATGTGATTGCTACTGGCGAGTATCATACGGTAAGAGATTTTGCAACGTTGGCTTTTCATCATGTAGGAATCGAACTGGAATGGCAAGGTGAAGGCATAGAGGAAAAAGGCATTGACAAGGCTAATGGACGTGTGCTGGTAGAGGTTGATCCTAAGTATTTCCGCCCCGCAGAGGTAGAACAACTCTTGGGTGACCCAACCAAAGCGAAGCAACAGCTAGGTTGGAATCCGAGAAAAACAAGTTTTGAGGATCTTGTAAAGATTATGATAGAGCACGATATGAAGTTTGTGCATAAGTTGTATATCAAGGCTCAGATGCCCGAGTAGAGATTGAACGTAATGTTAGATAAGAGTACTAAGATCTATGTGGCTGGACATAACGGACTAGTCGGTTCGGCAATATGGAAGAATCTGCAAGCTAAGGGGTACCATAACCTAATAGGTCGAAGCCACCATGAACTCGACCTTACTGATCAACAAGCCGTCAAAGCATTCTTTGATGCCGAACGTCCTGAGGTTGTGATTTTGGCAGCAGCCTTCGTTGGCGGTATCATGGCCAACTCGTTGTATCGTGCCGACTTTATCATGCAGAACCTAAAGATACAGTGCAACGTCATAGATCAAGCCTATCTGCATGGTGTGAAACGATTGCTCTTCCTCGGTTCTACGTGTATCTATCCGAAGAATGCACCACAACCCATCACGGAAGAAGCCTTGTTGACTTCACCACTTGAGTATACCAACGAAGAGTATGCTATCGCAAAGATAGCCGGACTTAAGATGTGTGAGAGTTATAATCTGCAGTATGGTACCAATTATATTGCTGTGATGCCTACCAATCTTTATGGTGTAAATGACAATTTCCATCTAGAGAACAGTCACGTCTTACCAGCAATGATGCGGAAAATCTATCTTGCGAAGTTGTTACATGAAGATAATTGGGATGCCATTCGGAAGGATATGCAATGCCGACAGATCAATCCGCCAACGTCATTACAGGAAATTATTGGCAAAGACAACGTAGATGGTGCTGCTTCTAAAGAACGTATCATTCAGGCACTACGCTTCTATGGCATCGAGGATAATCGTGTAACGTTGTGGGGCGATGGCAGTCCGCTACGCGAGTTCTTATGGAGTGACGACATGGCGGATGCTAGTGTCTATCTATTGTTGCACGTCGACTTTAAAGATGTGATAGGTATCGAAAAGTATTCGAGTGTCTTTTATGGTGTCAAAGCTGATGGCGCAGTTAATCGTAACAACTCGGATGGTAGGGGAGGAGCAATCCCCTCGTTAGGAGAGATACGCAACTGTCATATCAACGTAGGCACAGGCAAGGAATTATCCATTGCTCAATTGGCTCAATTGGTTAGCCAAACAATAGGTTTTGCAGGACAAATTGTTTGGGATAAGAGCAAACCTAATGGTACACCACGAAAGTTGACGGACGTCACTAAGCTCCATCGTTTGGGATGGCAACATCATGTTGAGATAAAGGAGGGCGTACAACGCTTGTATGAATGGTATCGCTCTACGGTGGAATAATTAAATCGTAATCTTTAAACAAACTTACTTTAATATATGGATTATTTACCCAACGATCCCGCTATTCTTGTTTCGAGTATCAATATGTATCTGCGTGATGGAGAGTTTGATTCGCTTTATTCATTGTGCAATTGCTTTAACCGCGATGAAGAGCAACTTAAAGATTATCTCCGACAGAATGGCTACGAGTATGATGAGGCTCAGAAGCAGTTTAAAGTATTCTAAACATTGCCCTTGGGGAATGATGTGTGAAAGAATTTTGATAGGTGTGTGATAGGAAGATGTCGTTTGAAGTACAATAAGAAACGATAATCCTCGTTATATCTATAATGAAAGCAATAAACACATTATATATTATCCTTTTGCTTGCAACGCTATCCGTGCAAGGATATGCGCAAGAAAGAACTGTAGAGAACAGACCTTATACCGATTTGCGCACTTTCCATTTTGGTGTGTTAGTTGGTACGCATCTTCAAGATATAGAACTATTGAATGCAGGTCCAACAACGATTGACCTAGAGGATGGACAAGGAGCGGTGCAACGAACGGTCTCTGTGGATCAAGACCGTTGGGACGCCGGATTCACAGTAGGAGTGCTTGGCGAATTGCGATTGAACGAATACTTCCAACTGCGTGTTGCTCCTGCGATGTATTTTGGTACAAGGCATTTTACTTTTCGAAACTTAACAGACCTCAATGCCAAAGGTGAGCCTACCGAAATGACGCAAGATATGAAGACCGCTTATATCTCTTGTGCATTTGATTTGATAGCCGCAGCACCCCGATTTAACAACCATCGCCCTTACGTGATGATGGGAATCAACCCCGTTATAAACCTTTCAGGTAAGGATGATGACTATCTGAAACTGAAGCGCTCGGATGCTTATTTGGAGCTAGGTGTGGGATGTGACTTCTATCTGCCTTATTTCAAATTGCGTCCCGAGTTGAAATTTATGTTTGGTTTGACCAATTGTCTTGACACCAAGCACGCTGATAACATGCGAGATAAGAGCATGCTGATATACACCAAGGCTGCAAGTGAAGCCCATTCGAAGATGATTGCCCTTACATTCTATTTCGAATAAGTAAGTCACGTTAAGTTCTCTCATCGCTTATCCATCTTAGATAACCTTTAAGATTTCCTTTGATTTGAGGTAAATAAACGGGTTAAGGTTTGTTAATGTGGCGGAAAAATGTGCCGAAAAGGTTTCAGATAGTCAGAAATTACTTATCTTTGCAATAATAAAGCAGTATATGCGGCAAGGTTATCGTTTGCGTAACGAGCCTTGAAAAGAATTCGCATAAAGATAATGACGTCGTTTTTGCAAAGATATACGTATGAAACAAAAAATATTTACTTTAGCTCTTCTATCTTGCATGATGCTTCCATGCAGTTTGACTTCATTGCAGACACATGCTGCAGTGGAAGTTTTAGAGTTTGATAATCAGAATATCAGCATAACGGTATCGGGTTCAGTGCTTCATGTTAGTGGCGCTGATGGGTTGGTATTGAAGATTTATAACATCACAGGCGTGCAAGTAGCAAGCTTTAAGGTTGATGGATATGATCGTCATTACAATCTTAGTTTGTCTAAAGGATGTTACCTTGTAAAGGTAGGCAAGGTAGTTCGTAAGATCTATATCAAGTAAGCATAGCACGTTGCTATACTAATGTCACAATCAACAGATGCAGTCATCCGTTCCCTTTTAGCCAATCAAGAAACGCGGAACAAAGGGTTTGAGATGATGGTACATTCGTATGCGCCTCTATTATATAATAAGGTGAGGTCAATAGTCCTTGTTCATGAGGATACGAATGATATCTTGCAAAACACCTTTCTCAAAGCCTGGAATCACCTAGAAGAGTTTAAAGGTGATTCGAAAGTGAGCACATGGCTCTATCGAATCGCCATCAATGAAGCGTTAGATTTCCTTCGCAAACAGAAAAAAAACCAAGTAGAGAGTATAGATATAGAGTATGGAGCAATAGCTACGAAACTGTTGGCTGACGATTATTTTGATGGTGACCAAACGCAAGCGCTCCTTCATGAAGCAATAGCAACGTTGCCATTGGTACAACGAACCGTTTTTAATCTGCGCTACTTTGAAGAAATGCCTTATAAAGAGATGAGTAAAGTGCTGGAAACGAGCGAAGGAGCGTTAAAGTCGTCCTATCACTTTGCGATGGTAAAGATCTCCCAATATCTCAAACAACATCAGTAAGAATCATCAAAAACCGATTTTTATATTAAACTTATCACCCTTAGTTGCATCAAATATATAGAAATCTGATTATTATGGATATAGAACAGCAACTGAAAGAGCGATACGGAGCCGATTCTCATTTTATTATCCCCAATCAATATATCGAATCGTTCGAGGCAAAAATATTAAGTCAGACAACCCAAACCGCTTTGGCTAACGAGGAGAAGCATCATCCAAGCATATGGATTCGCCTACGTCCGTTGGTCATAGCTGCAAGTTTTGTAGGTTTGTGTGGGTTAAGTGGAGTAATCTTAACCAAGTTTGCAGCCCTTTCAAAAGATAATAATGCGCATCATCAGGCGCAAAGAACGGAAACGACTGTCACCGAAACATCAGACGCGGTAGACCAGTTGGCCGACTATGCGATGCTAGATGACGATGATGTGTATGCCATTTTAGCCGATAACTAGAATAATCTTAATCTTTCATTCCTATATACATATGAAACGTATCACCTTATTTTTGCTCCTTTGTGCTTTTTCTTACATTGTCAAAGCACAAGACCACTTTGATGCTCGTAAGTTTGAAGCTAACCTAGAGGCTTATATCTCCAAGGAAGCGCACCTTACAGAAGCAGAAGCGGGCAAACTTTTCCCTTTGTATAGACAGATGCAAAGCAAGAAGCGCAATCTTCATAACCAACTGCATCAGCTACGTAAAGTGAAACCATCTTCGGAAAAAGAAGCCGAAAGACTGATTGCTAAGTGTGATAATATAGACATAGAGATACGACAAATAGAAAAGCAATATCACCTAAAGATGCAAAAGGTGGTTAACGCACGCAAACTATATGACGTCATACAAGCGGAGCGTCGCTTCCATAGGATGGCGCTGAAGAAACAAACGAACAAATCATCAAAACGATAACAATCCAATAATGATCAAACATCCACTTCTTAACAATCTAGTAGCCATGCTTGCACTCCTTTGCATGAGCGTGAGTAATGGTCAAGCCCAAAATCTATCCAAAACCAATAAACGCGAGTTTCGTGGTGCTTGGATACAATGTGTTAATGGACAATTTCAAGGTATTGGTACTGCCGAGATGCAACGCACGCTGAGTTATCAACTTGACGAGTTGCAGAAAGATGGTGTCAATGCCATTATCTTCCAGGTGCGAGCTGAGTGTGATGCACTTTATGCAAGCCCTTATGAGCCTTGGAGTCATTTCCTGACTGGTAAACAAGGGGTAGCTCCTAGTCCTTATTGGGATCCGTTGCAGTGGATGGTTGAGCAATGTCATAAGCGTGGTATGGAGATACATGCTTGGATAAACCCCTATCGAGCAAAGACCAAGACGGCTCACACACTTGCTTCAAACCATATCGCGGTGACCCATCCGTCTCAAGTGTTCGATTATGATGGGCTAAAGGTGCTGGATCCAGGACTACCTGCCAACCGCTTATACATCTGCAAAATAGCCGACGACATTGTGCGTCGCTACGACATTGACGGTTTTCATATAGACGATTATTTCTATCCATACCCTGTTTCGGGACTTGCTATACCGGACCAATCCACTTTTGCAAGATATAATTCAACCTACAGCAACATAAACGATTGGCGTAGAGAGAACGTTAATCAGTTTGTTAAACAACTATCCGACTCGATACATAGCATCAAACCTTGGGTTAAGTTTGGTGTTTCGCCCTTCGGAATCTATCGCAACAAGAAGAATGATCCTGCTCACGGAAGCAACACACGTGGCTTACAAAACTATGATGAGCTATACGCTGACGTGCTGAAATGGGTCAACAATGGTTGGTGCGACTACTGCGTTCCTCAGCTCTATTGGGAGATTGGTAATCGAGCTGCTGACTATAAAGAACTGATTACTTGGTGGAACAAGTATGCAGCCAATCGTCCTCTGTTTATCGGCGAGGATGTAGAACGCACCGTTAAGTATGCGGATCCAGACAATTCGAAGAGCCACCAAATGCCAGCAAAGCACAGGTTGCATCAGCAGATGCAAAACGTTAATGGCACGGTGTTATGGTATGCGAAGATGGCGGTAGACAATCCTGGTAATTATGGCACGATGCTTCGTACCAATTATTGGCGTTATCCAGCCTTACAACCCTTGATGCCTTTTATTGATGACAAGGCACCTAAAGCCGTTCGTAAGTTGAAACCCCGTTGGACAGAGTATGGATATATGCTCACATGGAAAGCACCAAAGGGAAAGGGATGGCAAGACGAAGCACACAAGTATGTGGTATATCGCTTCACACCGAATGAATCACAAAACCTCGAAGACCCTTCACACATCGTAGGCATTACATATGATACATCTATGTTGCTTCCTTATAGCAATGGCAAAACTAAGTATGTATATGTGGTGACCGCTCTTGACCGCATGAGTAACGAGAGCAATGGTAAGGCTAAGAAGGTAAAGCTCTGATACAATTAAGTTAATATGCCGTAACAATAATGATACAATGTTATGTTAGCGGCTATCACCCTTTGCTGGGGATATTGATTTAAGCAAAGTAAAATAAGGATATGAGATAATTTGGAAACGAATATCTCGTATCCTTATTATTTTTTTGTACCTTTGCAAAGGTAAATATATAAAACGAATGAAAGCTTTTTGGAAGTTACTTAGCTGGTATTTCTCTCGAACTGCTATCCCTTATTGGACGATATTCATAGCCGACTGCTTGATATGTTACCTTTCTGGGATATTGGTCTTTTGGCTTTATTACCACGGAGTGGTGACGTTAGCCAATCTTGGCATTCTTTCTAACACGATAGGCGTCTATATGTTGTTCAACATCATAGGCTTCCGTTTGTTCAATACCTATGCGGGTGTGCTGCGCTACTCTTCGTTTGTTGACTTGCAGCGCATCGGTCTCGCTATGATTGTGAGTTGCTTCTTGGCTGAGATTATGCATTATGTAATCTATTATATTGATACTAATGCATTCGTCAGACTTGAAGGACGCCAGATATTCTTGATGTACCTCATCAGTTTTATAGGTATGGTTATGATGCGCGTGTTCATCAAGACCTTGTACGATGTCGTTTGGGGTAGGCAGCAAGGTAAAATGTGTACACTCATCTATGGCGTTAAAGATGGTGCGATAGGTCTAGCTAAAGATATTCGTAACAATAAGAACTCACGTTTCTTCTTAAAGGGCTTTCTTTCACCAGATGGCTTGTATGCAGATCGCATCCTTATGGGTGAGAAAGTGTATGCTATTAATGACAATTTGTCCGATATTATTAAGCGTTTACATATCCAAGCAGTGTTGGTTTCGCCCTTGCAAAATGCGCTATTCCGTGAGAATGAGGTGCTGCAAGATATCCTTATCAATGAAGGCGTGAAGATCTTTATGGCTACGGAAAGCAAGGAATGGGACAAGAACGATGACTTTGAGCATATCCAGCTCAAAGAAATCAGTATCGAAGACCTTCTTCCACGCGAGCAGATCAAGGTGGATATGGATGCGATAGGCGAGATGTTGACTGGTCACAAGATTATGATTACAGGGTCAGCTGGTAGCATCGGGTCAGAGATGGTGCGCCAAATAGCCAAATATAATCCTTCAGAGCTGATTCTGATTGATCAAGCCGAAACGCCTCAGCATGATATCCGGTTGATGCTTCAGTTTCATTATCCTCACTTGAAAGCACATACAATCGTCGCTTCGATAGCCAATAGTGAAAGGATGGAATACATCTTCCAAAATTATCGTCCTGATTATGTGTTCCATGCAGCCGCTTATAAGCATGTACCTATGATGGAGAATAATCCTTCTGAAAGCGTTCAGAATAACGTTTGGGGTACCAAGGTTATTGCCGACTTGAGTGTAAAGTATGGCGTTAAGAAGTTTGTCATGATCTCAACGGATAAAGCAGTCAACCCCACCAACGTGATGGGATGTTCTAAACGTATATGTGAGATTTATTGCCAAAGTCTCAATTATAGCTTGAAACCAGGCTCCACGCAGTTTGTTACCACGCGTTTTGGAAATGTCTTGGGTTCAAATGGCTCCGTGATACCCTTGTTTGAACGACAGATCCGCAATGGTGGCCCTGTGACAGTGACCGATCCCAAGATTGTGCGTTTCTTTATGCTCATACCTGAAGCTTGTCAGCTAGTATTGGAAGCTGGTACTCATGGCAAGGGAGGAGAGATCTTTGTCTTCGATATGGGTGCCCCCGTTAAGATAGTCGACTTAGCTAGACGAATGATTATGCTTAGCGGAGCCAAGAATGTAGACATAAAGTTTACTGGTCTACGTGCGGGAGAAAAGCTATATGAGGAGGTTCTCTCGAATACAGAGAATACCTTACCCTCCTTTCATGAGAAGATACGCATAGCGCAAGTGCGCCAATATGATTATGCAAAGGTCGAAGAGGATATACACGAGTTGCTTGCTACGTGTCAAACCTATGATAATATGGCCATTGTGGCAAAGATGAAAGAGATGGTTCCCGAGTATGTCTCTAACAATTCGGTTTATTCCACATTGGATAAATCAAGGAAAGCAGACCAGTAGGACACACTATAATAATACATTCAATGAATGGACGATAAGTTGGTGACATTGTTTTTTGGGCTTCTCCGCTCCTCATTATGGCAGACAACCATCACAGGGGGCAATTTGGATGGCAAATCTTTGCACTCCCTGCTCACTCTGTCACGGCAACAAACCGTAAGTCCGCTTGTAGCCCAAGCCTTAATCATCCCAGAGAACCAATATAAGATAGGGCTATCTGATGTGCCTGTGGTCTATCATGAAGCACATCGCTTCAAGCAGTTCAACCAGTATATGAACAAAGGCGTTGCGGCATTGGCATCTTTGCTATCGCAACATGATATACCTTATGTTATCGTAAAAGGGCAAACCCTAGCCGTTCATTATCCACAATGGGATTTGCGTGTACCCGGAGATATCGACTTTTACATTCCACCCACTCACTTTGAACAGGCGCAAAAGGTTATCCAGCAAACATGGCAAGTGCCCTTTGAAGAGGAGGATGAGGACGAACATCAACATCTCTGCTTCGTAAGGCATCAGATTCCCTTTGAGATGCATTACAACTTATTTAAGTTTTTCGATGCCGAAAATCAGTCAGTCTTTGATCAATATCTCTCAGAGAACCTAGAACATCCCTCAATCTTCACGCTTGAAGGACAACAGATAGCTACGCTCACACCCGAGATGTGCGTTCTGTACACCTTCCTTCATCTGTTCCATCATCTCGTAGAGATAGGTGTGGGCGCTCGTCAGTTTTGCGATGTAGCCATTCTGCTTCATACATATCGTCATCAGATAGATGTGGAGAAGTTGCAATCCATGCTTCGTGCCCTCAATGTGGAACGAGCCTTCTGCGCCATAGAAGCCGTATTGGAAACCTATTTTGGTCTACCCAAAGCTGATTTGCTTATACCTACATGCCCCTCTGACTACCAATATACATCCAAGATAATAAGCCAAATGCTTCATGGGGGCAACTTTGGAAAGTATGGACGCAAGGAAGCGGTTAGATCTTCGTTCCTCTACTATGTCCATAGCTTAGAGACAAAGGTCAAACTTTATCGGCTCTATTACCATCTAGCACCACGAGAGATAAAGGCGATGACAATCCGAAACCTTCCCGAGCGCATCTTCTCAGGTTTCAGACGGACGTTCCGACGACGTAAATAATTCCCACCAAATATAGAATAGTAAATACAAACATAAACCCAACGGATATGGAAAGAAGAGAAAAGCGAATCCTTCTTTGCCTTGCTCACATGAGCGGCAATGAAATGAAATACATACAAGAAGCATTTGATACCAACTGGGTGGTGCCATTAGGCCCTAATGTCAATGCCTTCGAAGATGACCTACGCCGTTTTGTAACCTCTGAAGCTGACGCGGATTATCTAGCCCCCGAATCTTATCCAGCTTCTATTCGTCCCCATGAAGACAATCCCGACGTGTTATGGACGCAGACCAATCCAGCTCTAAGCCAAAAGCAAGTGGTGGCATTGGCATCGGGAACAAGCGCTGTGCATCTTGCTTTGATCGCCTTAGGTGTAGGCGCAGGTGATGAGGTTATCTGTCAAAGTTTTACCTTCTGCGCCAGCAGTCACCCCGTAGTGTATCAAGGTGCTACCCCCGTATTTGTAGATTCGGAGCGTGATACCTGGAATATGGACCCAGTGCTCCTTGAAGAAGCTATCTGTGACCGTGTCAAGAAGACCGGTCGTAAGCCCAAAGCCATTATTGTGGTGTATCTATATGGAATGCCTGCCAAGATTGATGAGATCAAGGCTGTGGCAGATAAGTATGCCATTCCTTTGATAGAAGATGCTGCGGAGGGATTAGGTTCGCGTTATCGCGGACAGGTCTGTGGTACCTTTGGTCAATATGGCGTGTTGAGTTTCAATGGCAACAAGATGATTACCACATCAGGTGGTGGTGCTCTCGTTTGTCCCGATAGTGATGCACAACGTCAAGTGATGTTCTATGCCACCCAAGCACGTGAGTCATATCCTTATTATCAGCACGAGCATATCGGTTACAACTATCGTTTAAGCAATGTATGTGCGGGCATTGGCCGAGGTCAACTCACCGTGTTGCGTGAACATGTGGCACATCATCGCCATATAGCTCGCTTGTATGCAGAGGCTTTCAGCAAGATAGATGGCATCACGTTCCATGACAATCCTTCTGAAGAATCCGACTCAAACTTCTGGCTCTGTACCATTCTGCTTTCGCCAGAGCTTCGCGTCAAAGGGCAAGAACACGCTTACGATGATATGGTACAGGGTGCTGTGGGGGGCGCTGCTGGTGTGGTGCATGCCGCCAAATCTATCCATACGGACGTAGAACCTAATGCTAATGTAGAGGCTATGCGCCTATATCTTGATAGCGCCAATATCGAGAGTCGTCCATTGTGGAAACCTATGCACTGTCAGCCCGTCTATGCAGATGCACCATCTTACAACAATGGTGTGAGTGAAGAGCTCTTCCATCAAGGATTATGCTTGCCAAGCGGTCCTTTGGTTAGCGATGACGATGTGCAGTTTATTGTAGATTGTATCAAGGAAGCTATCGTATAAATCCTTGATCCGCATATGCCGAGATGTTGTGCATCCATAGGTAAGCCCATGTTTATCTATGGATGCACAATTGTTTTCAGCCCAATAGCTCCTCCATCAATAAGGTTTAGTGATTCTTCTGACCGAACCTCATCTCTAACCTCCTTCCCTTCATGTACCCGTAATGCCTCTTTGAAACGCCATTCCTATGGTTTGACAAGATGATAGGTAAGGAATGACCTAGCAAAAGGGATGCTTTTAGAATAAAAAATAAATTATTTTCAGACGAAAAACAATTTATTTTTCCTCATAAATCAATTTATTTTCCATTCCAATGGCAGCTTAGAACGGTGATAAAAGAAACCCTATGAAATAACAACGGAGCGCGTTTCATAGGTTGGAATGGTAAATAAATACCACTTCATGTCAAATTACTATTAACGCGAAAGCCTTAAACATAAAAAGCCAAAAAGAAGATTTAAAAAGCAAACCGAAAGTTTGGCTCTCTTTTCAAGTTTACTTATCTTTGCAATAACAACCATTTATACATCTTCTTTATGATCAACCTTCAACTATTACAACCGAAAAGCATCGTCGTTATTGGCGGTTCAAACAATGTACACAAGCCAGGCGGCGCCATTTTACGTAACCTTATACAAGGCAACTATCAAGGAACCCTTCGTATTGTCAATCCCAAAGAAGATGAGATACAAGGCATCAAAGTGTTTCACGATGTAAAGGAATTGCCCGAAACCGACATGGCTATCCTTGTGGTAGCAGCAAAGTTTTGCCCCGATTACGTCGAATATCTAGCCAAGGAGAAGAACGTTAGAGCCTTTATCATCATCTCAGCAGGCTTCGGCGAGGAAACCAAGGCGGGTGCAGAGCTCGAACAGCGTATCCTAGACACTTGTGAGCGTTATCAAGCATCACTCATCGGCCCCAATTGTATAGGAGTGATGAACAATAGCTTCCATGGCATATTCACTAAACCTGTGCCGAAACTCAATCCGAAGGGTGCCGACTTTGTTAGCGGATCGGGAGCTACAGCAGTGTTTATCCTCGAATCAGCTGTACAGAAAGGATTACAGTTTAACTCTGTTTGGAGCATTGGCAATGGAAAACAAATAGGTATCGAAGATGTGTTACAGTATATGGACGAACACTTCGATCCCGAACGCGATTCGCATATCAAACTATTATATATAGAGAATATCTCAAATCCAGATAAGTTTCTGCTTCATGCCAGCAGTTTGATACACAAAGGATGCCGCATCGCAGCTATCAAAGCAGGTAGCTCGGCAAGTGGTAGCAGAGCTGCGTCATCACATACAGGTGCTATCGCCTCAAGCGATTCGGCTGTGGAAGCACTCTTCCGCAAAGCAGGTATCGTGAGATGCTTTGGCCGCGAGGAACTTACAACCGTAGGATGTATCTTCTGGGTGTTGGAAGAAGACTCCAAACACACCGCAACGGGTGACCATTCACTCAATCAGTTTGCTATCGTTACCCATGCTGGTGGCCCCGGTGTGATGCTTACCGATGCGTTGTCTAAGGGCGGCATGAATGTACCTAAGTTTGATGGTGCGGAAGCCGAGACACTAAAGGCAAATCTTCTGCCAGGCTCAGCTGTACAGAATCCGATTGATATCTTAGCTACCGGAACGCCCGAACATCTAGGAAAGGCCATTGACGCTTGCGAATACCATTTCCCTGAAGCCGATGCTATCTTTGTGATATTCGGATCTCCAGGTCTCGTTCAACTCTATGAGACCTATGATATGCTGGACAAGAAGATACACGAATGTTCAAAGCCAATATTCCCCATACTCCCATGCCTGAATACGGCAGGTCCTGAGGTCGCTGAGTTTATAGCTAAAGGACACGTCAACTTTGCCGATGAGGTAACGCTTGCAACCGCCCTTGCACGTGTACGCAACACACCTTCGCCAGCTCCTACGGATGTAAACCTCTCGGGAGTGGACGTCCCACGTATCCGCCAAATCATTGAGGGTATTGAAGGCAATGGTTATATCTCACCTGATAAGGTCAGAGAGCTCTTTGAGTGTGCTTCCATCCCGATGGTTCCGGAAGCGGTGTGTACAGACAAGGACGACCTTGTGGCTCAAGCAGAGAAGATGGGTTATCCCATTGTGGCAAAGGTTGTAGGCCCTGTGCATAAGAGCGATGTGGGAGGTGTGACGTTGAACATTCGCTCTAAGGAACATCTCCTGTTAGAGTTTGATCGCATGATGAAGATTGAAGGTGCATACGCTGTGATGATTCAGAAGATGATTCATGGCACCGAAATCTTTATTGGTGCCAAATATGAGCCTCGTTTCGGACATATCGTGCTTTGCGGCTTAGGTGGTATCTTTGTTGAGGTGCTCAAGGATGTGTCAAGCGGTTTGGCACCGCTATCCATGAACGAAGCCCAATCGATGATACATACCCTTCGTGGTTATAAGATTCTGAAAGGAACACGTGGCCAGAAAGGAATCAACGAACGTCTCTATGCAGAGATAATCGTACGTCTGAGCACACTGCTCCGCTTCGCCACCGAAATCAAAGAGATGGATATCAATCCATTGTTGGCCGATTCGGAGCATGTCATTGCTGTGGATGCACGTATATTGATAGAAAAGAACTAACAATTATACAATACAATGCAACAAAAACGCTACGGACATTTCGATGATGAACATCGAGAGTATGTCATTACTAATCCTCAAACCCCTTGGCCTTGGATCAACTATCTAGGCAATGAAGACTTTTTCTCACTGATTAGCAACACCGCCGGAGGTTATAGCTTCTTTAAGGATGCTAAGTTCAGACGCATCACACGTTATCGTTACAATAACGTGCCTATGGACAATGATGGCCGCTACTTCTATATCAAGGACGAAGACACGGTTTGGAATCCAGGTTGGAAACCTTGTCGCACGCCACTTGATAGCTATGAGTGCCGTCATGGTATGAACTATACACGCATCACAGGTAGTAAGAACGAAGTAGAAGTAAGCTTGTTGTTCTTCGTTCCTCTGCATAGCCATTGTGAGGTGCAACGTATGACGCTGGTCAATCATGGTCAGACAACCAAACATCTGACGGTGTTCTCGTTTGAAGAATGGTGCTTGTGGAATGCGGCTACAGATATGGAAAACTTCCAACGCAACTTCTCTACGGGTGAGGTCGAGATAGAAGGTTCTACCATCTATCACAAGACCGAATATCGTGAGCGTCGCAATCATTATGCTTTCTATCATGTCAATCAGGTAGTTAGTGGCTATGATACAGACAGAGAGACCTTCATGGGACTCTATTCGGAGAAGAGCTTGCCCGATGTGGTAGCTGCAGGTCAATGTACTAATAGCGTGGCACATGGCTGGAGCCCAATCGCCGTACATCAGATTGACGTCACTCTCGAACCAGACGAGAAGAAAGACCTTGTCTTTATCCTTGGATATGTAGAGAATGAGCAGAACGAGAAATGGGTTGATGCGCAAGGAAATCTGACTGCTGAAGATGGCTTGGACCATCAGATTAACAAGCAGAAAGCACATGCCATCATTGAACAATATGGTACTACAGAAAAGGTAGATGAGGCTTTTGCACAGCTCCGTGCTTATTGGGACAACTTGTTGGGTGTGTTTACGCTTACCAGCGACAATGATCGCCTCAACCGAATGGTGAATATCTGGAACCAGTATCAATGTATGGTAACGTTCTGCATGAGTCGTTCTGCAAGCTTCTTCGAAAGCGGTATTGGCCGTGGCATGGGCTTCCGTGACTCTAATCAGGATTTAGTGGGCTTTGTTCACCTTATACCTGAACGCGCTCGCCAACGCATTATTGATATTGCATCAACACAGTTCCCTGATGGTGGTTGTTATCACCAATATCAACCACTTACCAAACGAGGCAATAATGACATCGGTGGCGGATTTAACGATGACCCATGTTGGTTGATCTTTGGTACCGTGGCATATATTAAGGAAACTGGCGACTTCAGCATTCTTGATGAAATGGTGCCCTTCGACAATAAGAAGGGAAGCGAAAAGACTCTCTTTGAACATCTTACCATCTCTCTGAATCATGTTGTCAACAATCTGGGTCCACATCATCTGCCTTTGATTGGTCGTGCTGACTGGAACGACTGTCTGAACCTAAACTGCTTCAGTGATGATCCAAACGAAAGTTTCCAAACCACGGAAAACAAGAGCGAGGGTAGCAAAGCTGAGAGCTTGATGATCGCTGGCCTGTTCGTCGTGACAGGTACTGATTACGTTGAACTATGCAAACGTATCGGACAAGATGCTGAAGCACAACGTATGCAACAGCTTGTTGATGATATGAAAGCCGCTGTAGAGCAGTATGGTTGGGACGGAGAATGGTTCTTGCGTGCGTACGACTATTATGGCAACAAGATTGGTAGCAAGGAAAACGCCGAAGGACAGATCTTCATCGAGAGCCAAGGCTGGTGTACGATGGCTGGCATAGGTTTGGAGAAAGGTTTGTGTGCGCGTGCTCTTGACTCGGTTAAGGCTCGTATGGAATGTGAACATGGTATCGTTCTGAACAATCCAGCCTTTACCCATTACTATAAGGATTATGGTGAAATCAGTTCTTATCCAGAAGGATACAAGGAGAATGCTGGTATCTTCTGTCATAATAATCCTTGGGTAATCATCGGCGAGACGGTAAGCGGAAGAGGTAACGATGCTTGGGAACATTATACCAAGATTCTTCCTTCCTATGTAGAAGAGAAATATCAGACGCTTCATAAGGTAGAACCCTATGTCAACTGTCAGATGGTAGCCGGTAAGGATGCCTATCGCCCCGGTGAGGGTAAAAACTCTTGGTTGACCGGTACTGCAGCTTGGATGTGGTTGACCGTATCTGAGTATATCTTGGGTATCAAGCCAGGTTATGACGGATTGGTGATTGATCCTTGTGTACCTGACACCATGACAAGCTACACCGTGAAACGCAACTTTAGAGATGCTTCATATACAATCCATGTACAGAATCCTGATCACAAACAAAAGGGTACATGTGTGCTTACAGTAGATGGACAACCAGTGGAAGGTAATCAGATACCTTACGCTCCTGGTAAGCATGAAGTGGTTGTGACGCTCTCATAGTGGTGGTATGGTTCGCTTGAGTTTGTATAAGTGAACCCACCCTCATAATATGAAAAGCCTTCCCAATCTTAATGGATAGAATGGGAAGGCTTTTCGTATGCGTTAATAATAGGGTATAGTGATACCCATGCTTGGCTTATGCTTTACTTGCAAGCATGTTGGTATGCATCAAATAGCCATTGGTCTTGTTCTTCAATGGTCATGTGGCTGTTGTCAAGGAGAAGCGCATCAGGAGCTTGACGCAATGGAGATACCTCGCGATGAGAGTCGAGGTAGTCGCGTTGCTCTATGTTGGCTTTGATATCCTCAAAGCATGCTTCTTGGCCTTTCTGCTTCAGTTCGTCATAACGGCGGGTAGCTCTTACTTCAGCCGATGCGGTGACAAAGATCTTGAGCTCAGCGTCAGGAAAGACGGCTGTACCAATATCACGGCCGTCCATCACGATACCCTTGTCTTTTCCCATGGCTTGTTGTTGTGCTACGAGAAACTGGCGCACATCTGCCAGTTCGGCTACTTTGCTCACATGTTGCGAAACGTTCATGGATCTGATTTCGCTCTCAACATCTTCGCCTGAAAGCAGTGTGTGTGGCTTAGATGTGGATGGGTCAAGCTGAAACTTAATGTCCACCTTCGGTAGCAACGCTGATAGGCTTTGTGAATCAACGTTACCATTGCTATCGAACAAGTTGTTTCTAAGAGCAAGCAACGTTACCGCTCTATACATAGCGCCAGTATCAACATAGATATAGCCAATACGACGCGCAAGTGCTTTTGCCATTGTGCTCTTTCCACAGGATGAGTGGCCATCAATGGCTATTGTAATCTTCTTTTCCATAGTCTGTTTTAAAAAGTATATGCAAGGTTGACGATAAGCGAATGGCTACTTACATGGTATTTGCCATAAGCAAGATTGATCTTGAAGCGTTCTAACCCTAGTCCGGCTCCGAACGAAAGTCCAGCCCCATGCGCGCTAGCGTCTTCAGAAGAACCGACCTTCATCTCATCACTCTTGCGGAAATTGTATCCGACGCCTATCCACGCTTGGTCAGAAAGCAGAATGTCAGCTCCGAGATCCAAGTGGTTGACGGTACGGTAGTTGTAGTGGGTGAGGTCAATCAGCGTTACAGAAAGTCGTACGGGTAACGCTTCAAAGGTTTTGCTCACACCCAATTGTAAATCGAATGGTAAACGACCGAATGTCTCATCGTAGGCTTTCACCTCACCACCGAGATTCTTTGCTACAGCGCTTAGAGACCATTGACGTTCTGGGTCATAGTAGTTTAAACCTAAGTCGACAGCAACCGCCATTGAACTATATCCCGCGATGGATGAATAGACAAACTTTCCTGTAATACCTCCCACTAAACCTTCTGCTAATGAGTAGGCGAAGATTCCTTCTGCGGCCAGTTCGGTGGCAGAGAAGGTGCCTTGTTGGTTGCCTGATTCGTCGTATTGCTTCATCTCGCCGTAGCCTACATAGTTGGCTGCAACGCCTAGCGTAGCTTTGTCACTAAGCACTTTGGTATATGAGGCACTGGCATAGTTGGCTCCACTCATATAGTTCATATAGTTGAGCCCTACTGTTCCGTCCGAAACCGAAGCCGCCAATGCTGGGTTATGAAGCATGAGCGAGGCGTCATCTTCAATGATAGAGATGTTATCGCCACCCAAAGCAGCTGCATGAGCACTTACGGGAAGGCGCAGAAAGTTGTATTCAGTTTGGCTTTGTTGTGCCTTGCAGGTTAAGCATAAAAGTGTTAAGAGCAGGGCAGAAACAATATTTTTCATTTAATCTACTTTAATTTATTGGCAAAGTTAATGCTTTTTTCAAATATCTATGTATTTTTGCAAACGGAAATTAGCTTCCATGAAAGCAACTATTGTTTAAACGAACAAAACAAGAAAAAAGTATTTAAGATTTTGGAAATCAAACAAAATATTCACTTTACCCAGCAAAATGAGCGTGTTACGGGCTTTTTGTTGGGATTGATTGTGGCGCTAACTTTGCTCTTAGTTGCTCTTGAATATAGTGCATCCTCTGATGACGACAGCGATATAGACGATGCCTTATTGCGTCGATTGGCCAAAGATATTGATATGGTTCCTGCTGTGGATCAAACCCCTAAACAAGCGATGGCACGACAAGAGAAGCTAGATCCCAAGAAGCTAGACCGTCTAAACATTAAAGAGATTAAAGAAATCAAGGACGAAGGAGTGAAGCGTGATGAGCATCTCACACCTCAATCGGGCACAGATATTACAACCACAACCGATGTAACGCCTACTGAAGAAGCGACACCAGAACCGGAAGTGCAAAAGATTGTCTCGGCTCAAACAACCGAAACGGCTACGCCTGTAGCTGTTAATGATCAGCAAGAAAAGAAACCTCCCCATCCTGCCACATCTACACCTACGCCTCCAGGTGGCTGGGTGGCATTTATGCAATGGCTTACCAAAACGCTGAAGTATCCTCCTGCAGCCAAAGCTAGTGGCATACAAGGCGTCGTAAGCGTCACGATGATTATTGATGCGCAAGGTAAGGCTACAGATATCAAGGCAAAACAAAGCGCTGACGCGCAACTGGAGACCGAAGCTTTGCGTGTAATGCAAATGATGGGCAAATGGAAACCTGGAACTGAGAATGGTAAACCATGTGATACGATGGTTGAAATCCCCATAGTATTTAAACTTTGAAATATTTATAACACACTAAGTATATGATGACATCCCATGAAATCTTAGACTTGGTAAACAAATACCTGTCTGAGCAGTCTTATCTTCGTAAACCCAAACAACTGTATGAACCTATCCGTTATGAGCTATTGCTCGGTGGCAAACGTATTCGTCCAACCTTGATGCTCTTAGCTTATAACCTATATAAGGATGATCCACAAAGCATTATCTCGGCAGCTTGTGCCTTAGAAACTTACCACAACTATACATTGTTGCATGACGACTTGATGGATCATGCGTCAATGCGTAGAGGTAAACCGACGGTTCATACTCGTTGGAACGCCAATCAAGCCATCCTCTCGGGTGACACGATGTTGGTTTTGGCATATCAACGCATGATGAGCGTGGATGCTGCATTGCTTCCACAGACGCTCGATCTCTTTACGGAGACAGCTCTTGAGATAGGAGAGGGACAGCAGATGGATATGGAGTTTGAGTCACGAAACGATGTAACCGAAGAGGAATATATCGAGATGATTCGACTCAAGACCAGCGTGCTTCTTGCTTGTGCACTCAAGATGGGTGCTATCTTAGCAGGCGCTTCTAAAGAGGATGCTGATGTGTTATATAAATATGGAGAACTGATAGGATTGGCTTTCCAGCTACAAGACGACTATCTCGATGTGTATGGTACGCCTGAAGTGTTTGGCAAACAGATAGGAGGAGATATCGTTTCGAACAAGAAGACGTTCATGCTGATTAATGCTTATCTGAAAGCATCGGATGAGCAAAGAAGCCGTTTGGATAAATGGCTTTCGGCAGAAAAGTTTGATTCACAAGAAAAGATTAAGCAAGTGCGTGATCTCTACGATGATCTAGGGATAGACCATTTAGCGCAAGACCGAATATCATATTACTTCGAACAAGCGGCACAATGTATTAAACGCTTGTCGGTAGATTCAGCTAGGCGCGCAGAACTGGAAAGCTATACTGCTAAGATGATGAAACGTAACAAGTAGGAACAATCTCTTCTGACAACGATATGATGATAGATACACATGCCCATCTCTATGATGAGGCTTTCGTGGAGGATTTAGACGCATGTATCCATAGAGCTAAAGCATCGGGGGTGAGCAAGATTTTCTTGCCTGCGATAGATCTACCTTCAGTGACGGAGGTGCTGAAGTTAAGCCAAATCTATAAGGGGTATTGTTATCCAATGATTGGGTTGCAACCAGAAGAGGTGCACGCTGATTATGCTGAGGTTCTTTCAAAAATGGAAGAGATTCTGAAGCAAGAATCGTATATCGGCATAGGAGAGGTGGGGTTGGACTTTTATTGGACTCGTGATTTTGAGAAAGAACAACTTATCGCCTTCGAGCGACAAGTGGAATGGGCGGTCCAGTATCATTTACCCTTGATGATTCATTGCCGTCGTGCTCAAAACGAACTTCTTCATATACTTAAGCCGTATCAGAAAGAGCTTGTAGGTGGTGTGTTCCACTGTTTTACGGGCAACCCAAAAGAAGCAGAACATTACTTAGAAATGGATAAATTCTGCTTAGGAATCGGCGGTGTGTCAACGTTTAAGAGTAGCCATCTGCGTGTCGATCTGCCTCAGTCGGTGCCTCTAGAACGTATTGTGCTCGAGACGGATAGTCCTTATCTTGCCCCTACGCCATATAGAGGAAAGCGTAACGAAAGTAGTTATATCTTGGAAGTGTGTCGTTGCTTGGCGGAGAGCTATGATAGAACAGTAGAAGAAGTGGCAAAGATAACAACCAACAATGCTTTGCGTGTGTTTCCTTTAGACTAAAATTTGTTTATGCACAAAAGCGTGCATAAACAGATAGGTGTTATTTAAAATAGCCGATCGCTATTGTTCATTACTTCTAGTCCCGAGAAATCACGGATCACTTCATTTGCAAGTGGTGCAATTAGCTCCGTTGGGTTACTTGTTGCCAGTCCTACAACGTATCCGCCCGAGGCTTTTGCACTGTTTAGACCATTGATGCTATCCTCGAAAACGTATGTTTCATTTGGCTGTACATCAAGCATCTGCATGGCTTTTATGTAACATTCGGGGTCGGGTTTGCTTTTAGTGAAATCCTCGGAGGTAAGGATACGACAGAAAAGGGCTTTGAACTCGGGATGACAACGATACACGTTTTCCATTTTGATAAGGTTGGAGCTAGTAACCACGGCCGTCTTATATCCCTTTTCTTTGAGTTGTAAGAGAAAAGAAAGCGCACCTTCAACGTAGTCCATCTTCATCTCACTCTCAAACTGATTAAGGGCTTCCGTGATGCGTTCTTGCACATCAACATTAGGAAAGTAAGCGTCGAAGATCTGTGTTAGGGTTTGCCCTTTAATCTTTAATTCTAGATGATCGGAACCTGGGTAATAGGTCTGAAAGGTGTCTCCCCAAAACGTAGTGTATTGACGTTCGCTATCAATCAACACGCCATCGAGATCAAACAAAGCTGCTTTTATCATATTATGCTTATTTATAGAATCCTATTCGGATTATTGTTTCTATGTATGCAAAGTTAAACAAAATAATTCGTAACTTTGTCGGTGATATGAAAAAGAACGTTTTACATATGATGCTTTCCCTTATGGTGGTGTTGCTGCTATTAGCTTGTGACAATGGAACACCTAAGGCGGTAACGGCATCATTGGGCAGTATATCGGTAGACACCACCGCTTCGCTTAATAACGATGCCAGTGTGACGGTGCATGTCAATCTTAAATATTTTAAAGGAGCCAATGCTGCAGCTCTTAATGACTCCTTGATGCGAATGGGAATCTTGCAACCCAATTATTTTGCCACATCCTATCAGCCCTTGAAAGTTCAGCAAACAGTGAAAGGCTTTGTTCGGCAGTTTGTTGCTGACTATCAACAAATCCAGAAAACCATCTTAGAACAAGAAGCTGATGCGCATCCTGTGTTGCACTATTATTATAAGGTAGACGCCCAAGTGTTAGCCGGCAAAGGCGATAACCTTATCTATATAGCGCACGTCAATAGTTTTCTAGGTGGCGATGCGCCTGAGCAGTATGTCGTTGTGCGTAATATAGACAAGGATGGCAGATGGATACACCTAAATGAAGCTTTTGATAAAGAACAACTCTCCTCACTGACAGAAGAGATGACAGAGAAACTCATGGATCAACTAGACATTTCTGATACGATAGCATTGAGAAAGCAAGGATATTTTGTAGACATCAAGCGCTACCTTCCTGACAACTTCATGTTGTTTGATGATAGCGTTAAGTTTATATATGTGCCCAACGAAATCAATGCAAATCAAGTAGTGGTAAAGATAAAGCTATAAACAAGCAACCATAATAAGAATATGCAAAAGATACTACAATATTTCCCACATCTAACGGAGAAGCAAGTTAAGCAGTTTGAGATGTTAGGCGCTTTGTATACCGATTGGAATGCAAAGATCAACGTCATCTCACGTAAAGACATTGACAACCTTTATCTCCATCATGTGCTTCACTCATTAGCCATAGCCAAAGAAATCCACTTTAGAGATGATACGCAGATTCTTGACTTCGGCACTGGAGGTGGCTTCCCAGGCATTCCTTTGGCGATAATGTTCCCTAACGTTCATTTCAAGATGATTGATCGTACAGCAAAGAAGATCAGAGTGGCTTCAGAGATTGCGTCTGCAATAGGATTGAACAATGTTACAATAGAACAGAAGAGTGGGGAAGAGGAAAAAGGCAAATACGATTTTGTGGTGTCCAGAGCCGTAATGCCTTTGCCAGACCTAGTGAAGATTGTGCGTAAAAACATTGGCGATAAGCAACATAATGCGATTCCGAATGGTGTCATCGTGCTCAAGGGTGGAAATCTAGAAGCCGAGATAGCACCTTTCCGTCGTTATGTTATGAAGGAGGACATCTCACAATGGTTTAACGAGGAATGGTTTAAGGAAAAGTATTTGGTTTATCTGCCTTTGTAATAAATGACAAATACAGGTAAGACAACGATTAAGTGAAAACATTATGGAAGTAAACAACGATAAAAATCAACTCCAGATTAAGACGTTTGAGTGTAACATGTTTGGTGAAAACACCTACATCGTTTCCGATTCGTCAAATGAGTGTGTGATTATAGACTGTGGTGCTCTTTATGCTGGAGAGTTTCAGGCGATGTCTGATTATATCAGCTCCAATAACTTACGCCCTGTGCACTTGTTAGCAACGCACGGACATGTGGATCATCACTTTGGTGACAATGACGTGCTTGAGACGTTTGGCTTAAAGGCAGAGATGTCAGAAGCTGACCTAGAACAACTAATGACAGTGAAAGAACAGGCAAAAGAAAGGTTCCATCTAGATGTAGATCTCAACTTTCCTACACCCGAAACCTTTATAGAGGAAGGAGATATCATCAAGTTTGGCAATCATCAGTTTAGCGTGATTAGCACCCCAGGACATAGCCCAGGTTCCGTTTGCTTCTATGATAAAGAGGAAGGTGTGCTATTTACTGGTGATACATTATTCAAAGGAAGCATCGGGCGCACCGATTTCCCTGGAGGAAGTATGTTCCAGATAATCAATAGCTTGCGTTTCTTGGCTCAACTGCCTGATAGCACCAAACTCTATCCCGGTCATGGCGAGCCAACCACGATAGGTTTTGAGGTGGCACACAATCCTTATATGGATAGATGACGGGTGAGAAGATTATCTTAGGGATAGACCCCGGAACCAACGTCATGGGATATGGTGTGCTGCGTGTCTTGGGTAACCATGCCCAATTGGTGGTCATGGGGGTGATAGATATGCGCAAGGAACGTGATGCTTATCTCAAGTTAGGTAAGATCTTTGATCGCGTTACAGCCATCATAGACGAGTATCTTCCCGACGAACTAGCTATAGAAGCGCCTTTCTTTGGAAAGAATGTGCAATCTATGCTCAAACTGGGAAGAGCTCAGGGCGTAGCCATAGCTGCAGCCATACATCATTCGGTTCCTATACATGAGTATGCTCCGCTTAAGATCAAGATGGCCATCACGGGCAATGGACAAGCAAGCAAAGAACAAGTGGCAGGTATGTTGAAGCGAATGTTACATCTCTCAGACCAAGACATGCCCGAGTTTATGGATGCCACTGATGCTCTAGCAGCCGCTTATTGTCATTTCTTGCAGATGAACAGACCCTCTACCGATGCTAAGCATTATGGCTCATGGAAAGATTTCGCCGTACGAAACAAAGATAGAATCAGTAAAATATGAACGTTTAGAAACAATAACAATGAAAAAACTAATGATCATCGCCGTGCTTATAACTTTAGCATTAAGCACCGCTCACGCACAACGCGTCTATAAGCAGATATACGATGCAGCTTATAAAATAGCAAGCGATCCTAAAGAAGACATTGATGTCAGAAAGCTAGAGTCGTTTAAGGTAGATGCCGTGACCTACCTAAATACCAAAACACTATCCATTCTTTCAGAACAAGAGAAGACTTTAAAGCCCAATGAGGTGGCACATCTTAACAACCAACTCGACTCAATGGCTTATTTCATGTATGATTATGTCAATCTCTTCTCGAAAGAATATGGTAAAGCCAAAAACGATAAACAACGTAAGCAAATCTTAGAGATGTTTCGTTATGTGAGCATCAACACTCCTTTATATAATGACCCAGATAAGGAGATGGTGCTGTCCTACTATAATCGTGAGGATTATCTTACGAGATTTTCCTTAGATACCAACTGGGTTTTAGCTGATCTGATCATAAAAGATATGCTAAAAGAGAAATAAAAAAGATTGTGTGGGCACACAGTAATTTCTCACATAAAATACTTGACTTTTATTTGCAAGAACTAATAAAATTCCTTAACTTTGTGCTCGTTATCCTAAAAACAATCTTTTTACCTTAAGAAAAAAAGAACTAATACCTATTGAAGATAGAAGCGATTACCTGTGAAGGCAATCGCTTTTTTTGGTATTGGTAGTTTTGATGTTTTTAAAAGCCTCGGTGATTCTTGGCTTGGGCTAATAGAGGGAGGGCAGGTCAATCTATTGAATTAGCATTGTTGAGGCTTTTTAACAAAAAACAAGACCTTTTTGTAATGATGTTTGTCAAAGTGTTGGTAGCTTTGCAACCCCAATCTCAATGAAACATTTAGGTATATGAAGATTAATAACAATTTGAAACTTACAGGAAAGATTTTTGCGACAGGTGTAATGTCGTTTTGCGGAGTAGTGAGTGAAACGGCAATGAACGTTACCTTTCCTGCACTGATGAAAGAATTTAGTATCAATACCAGTATGGTACAATGGATAACCACAGGGTATCTCTTGGTATTGTCCCTTGTAATCACGATGTCGTCCTATCTTAAGCGCAACTATTCACAGCGCACGTTGTTCCTTATAGCTTTAGGTAGCTTTATGGTTGCCACCTTGATGTGCTTTTTTGCACCAACGTTTGCAGTCTTGATGATAGGCCGAATGATTCAAGGCGTAGGAACCGGTATTGCGCTCCCATTGATGTTTAATATTATATTGACTGAAGCTCCCAAAGAGAAAATGGGTACATTTATGGGTGTAGGTATGCTTGTCACCGCTGTAGCACCAGCTGTTGGTCCTGTTTTGGGTGGTAGTATTGTAGATATCGTGGGATGGCGCTATATCTTCTTGTCGCTCATGCCCTTATTGGTTTTGTCGTTAGTTATCGGCTGTTGGCTCATTAAACGCACTGTGCCGACCGAGCATTCCCACTTCCATGTATTTGATTATGTGCTTATCGTTGTAGGTTATTCGACGTTTATTCTAGCTATGGTGCAAGCCTCGTCTGCAGGCTGGGTCAGTGTAGAGGTGATATCCCTACTTCTTATAGCTGTGATATCCCTCGCATGGTTTGTGCGCAAATCTCGCAATCAGGCACATCCTTTGCTTCGTATAGAGGTATTGGGTCATCGTAAGTTTATGATGGCGCTGACTGTGATCTTGATTATCCAGTTCTCCGTGTTGGCATTGGGGTATGTCATACCAAACTATTCACAGATAGTGAACCATACCAATGCCTTTACCGCTGGTGGATTGCTTGTCCCAGGTTGTGTAGTAGGAGCTATCATCTCCTTGTTTAGCGGTCGTTTGCTTGACAAGGTTGGCGCTCGTCTGCCCATTGTCTTAGGTTACGGACTGATGTTTGTATCCACATTGCTCTTTTCTGTCTTTGGGGCTTCTATGACCAATTTCATGTTTTATGCGTTCTATGTGATTTATACGATGGGGCAAGGATTAGCTTGTGCTAGTTCGATAACCTTTGGCTTGTCACAGTTACCTAAGGACTTGTCTGCCGATGGCAATGCGCTCATCAATAGTTTCCAGCAACTTTCAGGTGCAATGGGTACGGCGGTGGTTTCTACCATCGTAGCTTTTCAACAACTATCGCATCCTGCAGCTGATTTTGCTAAAGCTACAGCTATTGGTTCTCAATACGGCTTTATTCTGCTTTGTGCATTATTGCTTTTTGCATTCTACATAAGTATAGCTATGACTAAAGGCGGCTCGAAGGGGCAAACTCGATCGTAGAACACCTATGGTGTAACCATATATGATGCTACCTAGTCTTTGAAAGCTCTGAGGGGCATAGCCTCTGAGCGAAAAAACGGTTCAGACATGTTGGAGTCAGCTTCGAATGTCTGAACCTATTGTTTGGCAAGACTCGCAAGATATTCCTCTGTAGCTTTTCTCGCATCCCAATTGTTTTTGCTCATTAGGTCGGTGATACCTTGTCTGACCTCAGCATCCGCATTCGTGAATACGTTGTCCAAGAATGTTGTGAACCGCTCGCCAAACAAAGCACGTAGACCTTTATGCGCCACCGCCTCATGAAGCATCGTTTGCT
>CAVGNV010000025.1:0-32824 GCA_963630695.1 Paratractidigestivibacter sp.
ACGAGGCTTCGGGTATGATATTTATGCCCATCGGAGTTTTACCGGACAGCAATAATTTTAAACGTAGTGATAGAATGGCTTATCTCCTTATCTACGCTGAAGCGATGAACAAGGCGTATGTTCCGATGGATACAGTAAAGTTTATGAATGATGTTCTTGATTACTATGATTTATGTGGCAATCGTAAAGAAAAGATGGCAGCAAACTATATGATGGGATGTGTTTATCGAGACAAATGTAACAGCCCTAAGGCAATACAATATTATAAATCTGCCGTTTCTAAAGCTGACACTACTGACAACAAATGTGATTATCTGCTGTTAAATCGCATTTACGGCCAAATGGCTTCTTTGTACATGGAGCAAAGATACCCATCAAAAGAGTTAGAGTCGTGGACAAAAGGTCGTAAATATGCTCTTCTAGGGAAAGATACACTTTCAGCTGTACAATATCTTGAGAAATCAGGAAACGCATATTTGTTGCGTGGTGATAGACATTCGTTCATGTCTTGTATCGATTCTGCTATCAACGAGTATATGCGATATGGTTATCCCCAATATGCTGCAGCTTGCCAAATACACAAGGTTAAAATATATCTTGAAGAGGGAAATATTAATAAAGCTGGTAACTCGTTAAGAATATATAGGGAAAAGTCGGGATTAATCAATGCGGACGGAACTATACAATCAGGTTGTGAGTTTTATTACTATTACCAAGGCAAATACTTAAATGAGTCGGGTAATCCAAAGGCAGCACTTGGTTATTTTTATAAATTGTTGCAATATAAAAGTGACATTCAAAACATAGAGAATGCGTACAAAGGCTTGATGGAAGCTTATTATAACATAGGCAATACAGACTCTCTTTCAAAATATTCAAAATTGTACGCTCAAGCCAACGATTCTGCTAATATTAAGAATTCTGCAATGGAGTTGATTCGAATGCAGTTCTTATACAACTATAACGAAAGCCAGCAGAACTTGATAGAAAAAACTAGAGAATCCAAAAACCTATGGCGAATTGTTTTCTTTCTCTTTATTGCAGCATTGATTATGTCGTCTATTATAATACGCTATTTTAAGAAGCGTCGGGTAGATATAAAGGAGATAAAGGATGGGTATAGAAAAACACTTGCTCTATTACGAAAAACAGAGGCAGAATTGGTCGAATTTCAAAAAGATAGAGAAAGTTTTAAAAAACAAAAAGAAAATGAAGTAGAGCACTTAAAGCAACAGTTGTCCTCATATAACGAGAATTTTCGGATAAGCGACTGGGCGAGCGAGCAAAGTATCTTGCATCATGCTATAGTGGAACATCTGCGTAAATTGGCAGGCAAAGGTGTTGGCATGTCTGCAAGCGAATGGGATGATCTTGTAGAGACAATAAAGAAAATAATGAGCGAATTTTATACAAAGATAGAATGTTCCAAGTTTCAACTTACAGACCAGGAATTTAAAGTATGCATTCTCGTTAGGCTCAAATTCTCTTCTACTGACATATCGAATCTGCTTGGGACAAGCCAGCAACGCGTCACTAACATAAAAAGCAGCATCAATATAAAGCTATTCCATCAGAAGGGTTCAAAGTATCTTTTTGCCAATCTCTCGCATATGTAGTGTTGCACTCCTGCGGATTACATCAATGTGTAAAATGTGTAATATATCAATTACAATACTGATAGTCTGTTGTTTATACGGTCTTGTACAAAAAGGTTTCGTAAAAAGCATAACTATAATTCGGCAGATTTTAAAAAGAAAATCGTAACTTTGCGGTATCGAAATATAGTAAATTATGCTTAAAAGGACTTTATTTGTAATTCTATTGTCTTTGGCTATTATACCGATGACTCTTCTTTAGAAAATTATGGTGGTTATTTTATAGAATTTGAACATGAAGCAGAATAAAATTGTTATTTTTGGCCTCCTATTTTTCTTGCTGTTTGGTACGTTAATGTCGCCTTTAGCTGCACAAAACTACTATAACGGTAATGAGAAAGAACTTGCACAATGCATAAGAGATTGTAAAAAGCCGTACAAGATATTATATATTTTGTGTACCTATTGCCGCCCAGCCAAGTACAATCAATCGTTAGATACATTAATTACTGAACATCATAGTGATAGTATTGCCTTTTTCCCTATTTCTGCTGAATTTACTACAGGAGGGGTTGAATATTTAAAAAAATATGGAATCAACTCTACCGTTTACTTTTTAAATGAGAGAAAAGCAAAAATAGTAGGCTTGATTAGATATGATAATCCAGTGCGACAAGTTTCAGATTTCATTAGGGACATGTCCGACAATAAAGCTACGTATGTAGGAGCCGGAGGATTCGTTATCCTTGATAAGAATAATATGCCTGTCACTTGGTCGGATTATAAAAATAATAAATTTGAGAAAGATTATGCCCTTCTTAAAGAATTTATAATGAATCACTAAAACTTATGGTAATGATAACCGATTATTGAAAGTATGGCATCGTGTCAAATTTCAAGTTTATATTATAAATGGGAAGAAGTAGTTTATAATCACTAAGTAAAGAACAACCCGTTCCGTATTATATTTTAATAAATGAGGCGACGACATTTGAGTCTTCGCCTCATTTTATGTCGTGAGTAATCATTTTCTCAGAGAATGATTTGGGTTTTAAAATTTATTGCGTAACTTTACACTCGAATTAGATCAACTTTTACTTTTCAATGGAAAACCAAAACTTTGTGAACATTCAAGGACTTTCTCGGGAGGATATTCTGTATCTGATTGAGATGGCTCGAGAGTTTGAGAAACACCCTAATCGAGAACTGCTCAAGGGAAAGGTTATCGCGACTTTGTTCTACGAACCTTCAACACGAACTCGTCTCAGTTTTGAAACGGCAGCTAATCGCCTTGGGGCACGCGTAATAGGATTTACTGACGCTAAAGTTTCAAGTGTTAGCAAGGGCGAAACCCTTAAAGATACGATTCTTATGGTGTCTAACTATGCTGATGTTATCGTGATGCGACATTACATAGAAGGGGCTGCCCAATACGCTTCAGAGGTTGCACCAGTTCCTATAGTAAATGCAGGTGATGGTGCACATCAACATCCGTCGCAGTGCTTGTTGGACCTTTATACAATATATCAAACTCAAGGTACGCTTGAAAACTTGGATATCTATCTAGTGGGCGATTTGCGTTATGGTCGTACTGTGCACTCTCTGATTATGGCAATGCGTCATTTTAATCCCACATTCCACTTTATCGCCCCCAAAGAGTTGGCTATGCCAGAAGAGTATAAGCTTTACTGTCGTGAACATAATATCAAGTATTTTGAACATGAGAAGTTTAATGAAGATGTAATAGCTGATGCTGACATTCTTTATATGACTCGTGTTCAGAAAGAGCGTTTCTCTGATTTGATGGAATATGAGCGTGTTAAGAATGTGTACATCCTTAAAAATGATATGTTAGGTAAGGCTAGACCCAATATGAAGATTCTTCATCCTCTGCCACGCGTCAACGAGATAGACTATGATGTAGACACCAATCCGCATGCTTATTATATCCAACAAGCTAAGAATGGTCTTTTTGCAAGAGAAGCTATTTATTGTCATTGTTTGGGCATAACCTTGGATGACATCAAGAATGATAAGACCATCATTGATTAACATTAGTCCGATTAACAAACTTGTATTACAATGAGTAAAAAAGAACGTCTTGTAGCCGCCATTGAAAATGGAACGGTGATTGATCATATTCCAGTAGATAAAACATTTGATGTAGTAAATCTGCTTAAGTTACAATCTTTGAATACCCCTGTAACCATTGGATATAATTTCACTTCAAAAAAGGTAGGAACCAAAGGTATTATCAAGGTAAGTGACAAGTTCTTTACCGATGATGAGATTTCACGTCTATCAATGATTGCCCCCTGCATGGTGCTAAATATAATTAAAGACTATGAAGTGGTGGAGAAAAAGACAGTGGAGACCCCTGATATGCTCAAAGGCATTGTAAAGTGTAATAATCCTAAATGTATAACCAACAACGAACCTATGCACACCATCTTTAATGTGGTAAATAAAGAAGCACGTTTGCTCAAGTGCCATTATTGTGGCAAAGAGCAGAAGATGGATGAAGCTAAGCTTTGTTGATCCTTATATAATAATCTTAAATAATTGTATTATGAGAAAAGACACCGAAATCTTTGATCTTATTGAGAGTGAGCATCAACGACAGTTGAGAGGTATGGAACTTATCGCGTCGGAAAACTTTGTCAGCGATGAAGTGATGAATGCAATGGGTTCTTATCTGACCAACAAATACGCAGAAGGCTTACCTGCCCATCGCTACTATGGAGGTTGCCAAGTGGTAGACCAAGTAGAAAACCTAGCACGTGATAGAGTAAAAGAACTCTTCGGTGCCGAATTCGCAAATGTGCAACCTCACTCAGGAGCACAAGCCAATGCTGCCGTTTTGCTTGCATGTCTTAAACCAGGCGATACCTTTATGGGTCTAAATCTCGATCATGGTGGGCACTTGTCTCATGGATCAGCTGTCAACACCTCTGGTATATTGTACCATCCCGTAGGTTACAATGTTAACAAAGAAACTGGTAGGGTTGATTATGACGAGATGGAACGCTTGGCATTGGAGCATAAACCTAAATTGATTATTGGTGGCGGTTCAGCCTATAGTCGCGAATGGGATTACGAACGTATGCGTAAGATTGCAGACGAAGTTGGCGCAATCTTCATGGTTGACATGGCGCATCCTGCAGGTCTGATTGCTGCAGGTCTGTTAAACAATCCTGTCAATTATGCTCATATCGTTACCACTACCACTCATAAGACACTTCGTGGTCCACGTGGTGGTGTGATTATGATGGGAAAGGATTTCCCCAATCCATTTGGCAAAGTTACCAAGAAAGGAGAAGTGCGTATGATGAGTTCTCTTCTCAATTCAGCAGTATTCCCTGGCACACAAGGTGGTCCGCTAGAACACGTGATTGCAGCTAAGGCTGTCGGCTTCGGTGAGAACCTCTTGCCAAGCTGGAAAGAATATGCTTTACAAGTAAAACGCAACGCAGCAGTCTTGGCTCAAGATCTGATTGACAAAGGCTTCGACATCGTAAGTGGCGGAACTGACAATCATTCTATGTTGTTAGATCTCCGTCCAAAATATCCAGAGTTGACAGGAAAGTTAGCAGAGAATGCTCTTGTTGCTGCCGATATCACAGTGAACAAGAATATGGTACCATTTGACACACGTTCTGCATTCCTTACCTCAGGAATACGACTTGGAACAGCAGCCATGACAACACGTGGTGCTAAAGAAGATATGATGCATCTAGTGGCTGATTTGATTGACGAAGTGCTCCGCAATCCAGAAAACGACCAAGTTATTGCAAGTGTACGTGAGAAAGTCAACGCTACAATGAAGGATTATCCTTTATTTGCATATTAATCGTTTATTCTGAACCAACTTTGTAAAATAAGAAAGGCGGTCTCTCTTGGCAGAACTACTAAGAGAGACCGTTTTTGTAAAAAAGCACTCCACACACCATCCGTATACATTTCGTATTGTCAGAATCAAGAATAGTGAATATGAAGAAACTCTTGAAATGTGCTTTGGCAATTGTACTTACACCGATTGTCGTGTTTGTAGTTCTCTCAGCATTGCTATATTGTCCCCCTGTTCAGCGCTGGGCTGTAAATAAAATAGCACAATATGCCACAGAGAAGACAAACATGCAAGTGACCTTACGTGATGTACGACTCTCGTTTCCTTTATATTTGCAAATGGATAGTTTGCAGATAATAAAGCCTAATGGCACAATACCTTCTTTGACTGACACGATAGCAGACATGAAACAGCTTGTTGCCGATGTGCGTTTATGGCCCTTATTGCAAGGTCAAATAGAAGTGGATGGCATAACTCTAAAGAATACTAAAGTAAATACGGCTAACTTGATTGGCGATTGTCGAGTAAAGGGTACGCTGACTCAATTACATTTGGAAAGTCATGGCATAGATTTACTTACCGATTCGGTTATTATCAATCAAGCAAACTTAAAAGGAGGTAATCTAGACATCGCCCTTGGCGACACGATTCCCAAGGACACTACATCTACTAACCCTACTTGGGTGATACAATTACAAAAACTCAATCTTGACCAAACACATTTTGCTCTACATTTGCCTGGAGATACTATGAAGGTTAGAGCTAACTTTAATAAAGCGAATGTTAAAGAAGCACTTATTGACTTATTGCATAATAGATATTTAGTCAGTCAATTAGATTGGAATGGTGGCACTCTTGAATATCACCAAACTTATCAACCACGGAGCAAACAAGGTTTTGACGCTAATCACATTTCTTTAAGGAATGTTTTTATTGGAGTAGACTCATTGAATTATGCGCAACCCGATTTAAGGTTAAACATACGTCAAGCACGATTTATCGATCAAAGTGGATTGGCAATAAATCAAGCCAAAGGCTATTTTACCTTATCTGATTCTGCCATATCTTTAGATAATTTTGTTTTAAAGATGCCAGGAAGTGATATTCATGGAAGTCTTTCTATGGATATGAATGCTTTTACCGATTCTAATCCAGGAAAATTTTATGCTAATCTAGAAGGAATTGTAGCCAAATCTGATTTGCTTCCATTCCTAACATCTTTTCCTAAGCAACTATATGCAAAGATACCCAACAATCCTTTATATATAAGTGGCGCGGTTGAAGGAAATCTGCATCAGCTGTTCTTAAAGAAAGCCAAACTAAGAATGCCTCGGATGTTCGACTTTTCACTTGATGGATATGTTGCCAATATCCTCAATATGAACAATCTGCAAGCTGACATTCGAGTGAAAGGACGCACAGATGATTTATCCGTCGTCTACCAGTTCATGCCCCATCAAGTCTCCAAACTAGTTTCCATTCCGAAAGGAATTGGATGGAATGGCCACGTAAAGATCGCATGTCATGAATACGGAATCAATCTTAACATGACTGATGATTATGGACGATTAAATCTTGACGGTAAATTCAACGACCTTAGCCAAGCATACACATTGTCATTAAAAGCTTACAAAATGCCCCTACAACATTTCTTACCAAAATTGGGGTTGAATCCTTTTAGCGGAAGTTTGCTAGCAAAAGGACGAGGGTTAGACTTTGCAAATAATAAAGCAGGAATTACCCTTCAAGCAGACATTGATCAATTTAAGTATCAAAAGTATGTGTTAGATGGCATTCATGCTAAAACAACGTTTGACAAAGGTAAGTTGTCTGCCAAGGTGCATAGTACCAACAAGATGATAGGTGGCGACTTCACAATTGATGGTACATATATAAACAAAGCTATCAATGGCCATTTGAAAGGATGGTTAAAACGGATTGATGTTCATGCACTAGGAATAATGAATGAACATTGGGTGGCGTCTACCTATGCTGATGTATATTTCAAAACCGACATGCAGCATGTTCACCACGTAAATGGTTCATTGAAAGGTTTGCAAGTTAAGAATGTCTCAACACGTTCACCGCAGATATTAATTGCTGGAACATTTGATGCGAAAGCAGACATGATAGGAAACAGTTTATCTTCACACCTTACAGGTTATGTATCACAAGCCAACCTAAAAGGTCTGGGTCTTGTAACTGATCCTTACGTAGCATCTGCAAAAGCGGATCTCGATATAAGTTCTGATCTTAAGCGTAACCACGAAATCAAAGGTAGGGTAGGCGAATTGCTTCTAAACGAAAACATAGATGGACAAAATATCTATCTGTTCACAGGCTCGTTTGATATGAATGGCCAAATGAAAGGTAATAAGGTTTCTGGCAATGTAAACGGAACAGCCGATCATATAGACCTTTATCATTTAGGTATAGTTGATAAGCCATATCATATAGCTTTAACCACCGATATGAGTTTGAGCACAGATATGAAAGATCAGTTAGAACTTAATGGTACAATCAATAATCTTTTGGTTCAAGACAACACTCATAGCTACCAACCAAATTCTATTGAGATGTCCCTTTTAAGTAGCAAGGACTCCACGTATGCATTCATGAAAGGTGGCGATTTCTTCTTGCGCACTGATTGGAATTGCAGCTATACAAAGCTATTCTCATCTGGGCAAAATATAGCAAAGGCGTTGCAAATCCAGTTGACCAATCGTGAAATCAATCAAGATAGCATAAAGAGACTATTACCACAAGGTAATCTCTATCTTGAAACAGGTAAGAACAACTTCTTCTGCCAACTTGTTAAGCAAATGGGGTATTCAGTAGGCAGCATATCCTCCCACATCAGCTCATCTCCGATAGAAGGATTGAATGGCACAATACACGCAGATTCACTTGCCTACAATAATGAATATCAGATTGACAAACTCGACCTAGACCTCAAAACTGATGCCGAAGGACTTACCTATGCATTATCTGTTATCAATGGTCCCAATAATAATTATCCTTATAAGGGCTATCTGACAGGATTATTCTATGAGAAAGGTATTCGTTCACATGCATTAATTAAGGATAAGGCTGACAAAACAGGCTTTGACCTTGCTATGCAATTAGGAATGGAGGGCAGCGGACTAAAGTGCAGTATCACTTCTCCACAATCTGTTTTGGGTTATAAACAATTCACGGTAAACGAAGACAACTATATATATTTAGGTCAAGACAAGCGCATTTCGGCTGATTTAAGTCTTTTGGCCTCAGATGGTGCTGGTGTGCAAGTATACACTGATGACGAAGACTCTACGGCTTTACAAAACATAACCTTGAGCATGCACCAATTTGAGCTCGAGAAACTATTCACTGTTCTGCCCTTTACACCAAGTATCTCTGGTGTGATGAATGGCGATTATCATGTGGTTCAGACCGAAGACGCCCTTACGGTTTCTAGTGACATCTCAGTTAAAAACATGATTTACGAACATTGTCCTTTAGGCAATATTGGTACACAATTAGTGTATATGCCACAGAGCGATGGCTCTCATTATGTAGATGCACTCATTACACAGGACGATGAGGAAGTGGGTAAATTAACCGGAACCTATAAGAGTGAAGGAGATGGCTATTTGGATGCAACATTCGAAATGGATCAGTTCCCACTCGATTATATCAATGGTTTCGTTCCTGACCAAATCGTTGGCTTGAAGGGAAGGGGAGAAGGTAACTTGTCTGTACAGGGAGCTCTCAATAAGTTGGATATTAATGGTGAAGTATATCTTGACTCATCCTATCTTGTTAGTGTCCCTTATGGAGTAGAGATGCGCTTTGCTGACGATCCTGTGCTTATAGATCATAGTCGACTAAAGTTTGAGAACTTTGAGATGTTTGCTCATAACGATAGTCCTCTAAACATCTCGGGATATTTAGATTTTGCCAACTTTGACAATATGTATATGGATGTGAGGATGCGTGCGGATAACTTCGAACTGATTGATTCTAAAGAAACGGCGCGTTCTGAAGCATATGGTAAGGCGTTCGTCAACTTTATGGGAGCAATGCGAGGACCATTGAGCAACTTACAGATGCGAGGCAAACTAGATGTACTTGGCTCTACCGATATGACTTATATCCTAAAAGATGCAGAACTCACGCAAGATTCTGAATTGGATAACCTAGTGAGATTCACCAATTTCTCCGATTCTATTTCTGACAATGTGGTTCGTCCTACCATTTCTGGTTTCACGATGAATCTTGATATGTCCATAGATGAACAGGCACACATCCTATGTGTACTTACCGCAGACCACTCAAACTATATCGACTTGATTGGTGGTGGTAAATTGCAGATGAGTTATGACCCCACGCATGAGTTGCAGCTTCAAGGTAAATATACGCTAAGTGATGGAACGATGAAATATTCGTTACCAGTGATACCATTACGAACATTCGAAATACAGGATGGAAGCAATATTCAATTCACGGGTGATCCGCTGAAACCCATCTTGAGCATCACTGCAACAGAGCATGTCAAATCGTTGGTGTCTGATGCTAGTTCACAAGGGCGACTAGTCGACTTTGATTGCGGTGTTAGGTTGTCTAAGCAATTTCCTGATATGGGAATCGAGTTTATCATAGAAGCCCCAGATGATGCTCAAATGCAAAACGAGCTTAACACCAAAAGCACCGAAGAGAGATCTAAGCTGGCGGTATCAATGCTTGTCTCCGGAATGTATCTTGACAATAACGTAGGCAACTATGCCATGAATTCAGCATTAGCCGGTTTCTTGCAAACCGAGGTAAATAAGATTACTGGTAGTGCGTTGCGCTCAATAGGTCTTGACCTCACTGCCAATATGGAAAGTTCTGCCGATGCTTCGGGCAACTTGCATACCGACTATACCTTTAAGTTCTCTAAACGTATTCTGAACAACCGCTTGCGTATCAACTTAGGTGGTCGTGTATCTACGGGATCCACTCTCAATGAAGACAACGGAGCATATTTTGATAATTTCTCATTAGATTATCGATTAAATAAGAATGAGACGCAGTACCTTAATCTGTACTATGAACGAGAAGCGTTTGATTGGTTAGAAGGCAATCTTAGTGAGTTTGGTGTTGGCTTCTCTTGGCGTCGTAAGTTACGCCACTTTAAAGATATCTTCCGCTTCCGTTCAACAGATAATGAAAGTTTTCCGGCAGTGCCTGTCGATAGTATGAACCGAATGAATCGCAGCAATGATAAATAAAAAAAACATATTCCATGTTCTATGCTTTGGAGCTTTGTTAGTTATCGTATCCGCATGTAGTAGCACAAGCGCCATACCCGATGGAGAGCAACTATACACGGGTATGAAAAGCACACAATATGATCATTACGAATCCTCTACGTATGCAGATGCCGTGCGTGAAGAGTTGGATATTGTTTTAGCCACAAAGCCTAACGCATCCTTATTGGGAAGTCCTTGCATCACCTCTCCCTTAAAGTTTGGATTGTGGATTTGGAACGCTTTTTCTCAAGACAGTACAGCATTCTCTAAGTGGATTGTCAAGGCTTTTGGTTCTAAGCCAGTCTTAATGAGCTATGCCAACCCTGATTTGCATGCATCGGTTGGTAAAAGCTTGTTGAAGAAGCGTGGATACTTTGAAAATCAAATTACTTACGAGCGCTTACCGCAACACAATCCTAAAAAGATGAGGTTGCAATACAAGGTGGATATGGGCCGTCTTTGGCACATTGATTCTCTGCAGTATTTAGGCTTTACCCCTCAAGCTTATCGATTAATGGAATCGGATACCGCTAATGCGGCTATCCATAAAGGAGATCCGTTTGATGTAGCTTCGTTAGAAGAGGAGCGACAACGTTTGCAAACTTTGTTCTTAGAGAATGGCTATTATTATTATCAGAAGAGCGACTTAAGTTATCTTGCTGATACAATATCACATCCAGGTAAGGTTCAAGTAAGATTACAACAAGCCGATTCCATTGATTCTAAATCGCTCTATCCATGGGTTATTGGCCACGTAGATATCAATCTGAAGCATAATATCTTTGAACAACCGGACACCGTTCGTCATGGCCGTAGATTTGATGTACATTTCTCGGGGCGTCGTCCAACTATCCGTACACGTGTTATCAATAACAACCTTACTCTTCGCAAAGGTGATTTATATAGCTACACCAAGCATCAGATAAGTCTTCAGAAGATCAATGCTACAGGTATATTCTCACAAGTAAACTTTAATTTCGCCCCTCAAACTGATAGTTCACTATTAGCCAAGGACAACCTTCTTGCCCATAACCATTTGTTACAAATAGATTCTAATAGGGTAGACACGTTGAATATGACAATTGATTGTATATTCGATAAGCCCTATGATTTTTATATTGAAGCCTATGGGCGTGGGAAGACAAGTGGTAAGGTGGGACCCGAACTTATAATGGGTCTGACCAAACGCAATGCATTTCATGGAGGCGAGTTGCTCAATGTACGCCTACATGGAGCATACGAATGGGAGACAGGTCGTAAAGACCGAGGAACAAGTACCGGCATCAATAGTTATGAGTATGGTGCAGAGGCAAGTATTCAGTTTCCACGCATCCTTGATCCATTCCGTGAAATAAAACGCCGATGGTTCAATAACAAGCGCAAAAACGCTGACAATCTACCATTAGTTACAAATCCCCAATCGCCTAGAAAGAGAAAGATATTTTATGAAACGCCGTTAACAACACTCAAGGCAGCAACGGATGTTATAAATCGTGCCAATTATTTCAAGCGACATGTGGTTTCGGGTGAGTTGACTTATGATTGGAAGTCGTCAGCTCAGAAGCAATATTCTTTCTCTCCGCTGATATTAACCTACGAATACATGTCTGCTCGAACTGAAAAGTTTGATTCTTTGGTAAGCGAGATGCCTTATTTGAAGACATCCTTGGCGGATCAGTTGGTTCCTAAGATGCAGTTCTCCTACACTTATCAAAGTCCATCCACTTATTTAAACCCTATAAAGTGGTGGACCACGATTAGTGAAGCTTCCAATATCCTGTCATTGGGGTATATGCTTGCAGGAAAGAAATGGAATGACAAGGATAAGGAGATGTTCCATAACCCATACGCACAATTTTTCAAAGTAGAAACCAACTTTACCAAGACATGGAGCTTGTCTAATAAGAGCACGTTTGCGGCACATGCTAGCGCAGGTGTGGTTTATAGTTATGGTAACAGCACTTATGCGCCTTATACCGAACATTTCTATGTGGGAGGTGCCAATACCATTCGCGCCTTTAATGCACGCGAGATTGGTCCAGGCAAGTACGTATCTGCTAATCGTCTGCTTTCTTATGTTGAGCAAACTGGAGACGTGAAAGTTGTTGCCAACCTAGAATATCGTCCTCACTTGCTAGGTTCGCTTTATGGTGCTTTGTTTATTGATGCGGGTAATGTTTGGCGTCTTGATGATGAAATCCCTGGTGGTAAGTTTGATTGGAAAAATGTTTTTCAACAAATGGCTGTAGGCACTGGAGTTGGTCTTCGATACGACTTAGATTACTTTATGATTCGTATTGATTGGGGTATTGGATTGCATGTACCTTATGACACTGGCAAAACTGGCTTTTACAACATCTCCCATTTCAAGGATGCTCAAACGCTTCATTTTGCCATAGGTCTACCATTCTAACGCATTTATTGTTGTTAGAACTTATCGTCTTGCAAGATATTACGTCCCCTCTGACATTGTCATTAAAGTGTTTCTAATTGAAAAAACAAATTATTTTAAGCCGAAAATTAAATTAATTTTCTTGAAGATTTAATTTAATTTTCGGCTTAATTGTAGCTTTAACGATTTCTTATAATGATGGTTTAGTGCTTAAAAAGGATCGCTATCGAAGGCTGTTTATAGGTCGATTAACATCCATGTTGATGGTTTATTCGTAGTGCATGCTCTTCGCGGGGTGAATGCGCGATACCAAGAAGCTCGGTACAATCAGTACTAACACGCAGATCAACATCGTGGCAATGTTTAGTGCAAGGATGAAAGGAATATTTAGTTCCACAGGAACTGTTTTGACATAATATGTCTGTGGATCTAAGGTAAATACGCCTGTATAATTTTGTATGGCAACCAATGATAATCCTATGATATTGCCCCATAGCAAACCTTTACCTATAATAAAGGTAGCAAACCAAAGAAAGATTTGTCTTATCTGCTTATTTTTGGCACCTAACGCTTTCAGTATGCCTATCATCTGCGTCCGTTCTAGGATGATAATAAGCAAGCCAGAGGTCATGGTAACGCCTGCTACTGCAATCATTAGTGCCATGATAACCCATACATTCATATCCATCAAGTCTAACCAAGAAAATATCTGGGGATTCTGTTCTGTGATGGTCGCAGAAGAATAAGTTGCTCCATAATGGTCAACTGTTTTATTAATATTCTTGATTACCCACTGAGAAACGACATTGAGTTGGGTGAAATCTTTCAAAATCAGTTCTGCACCGCTATATTGATCATGCTCCCAACCATTAAGTTTATTGCAAGTATATATGTCGGTGAAACATATCTGAGAGTCAAACTGCTTGAGATTGGTCTCGTAGATACCAGCAATCTTGAATCGGCGTGTACGTACACCTTGCTCATTGATAAAGTAAGCAAAGATCTTCTGACCACAACTGAGGTGCAACTTGTCTGCGATGGTCTTTGAAACCAATATCTCTTGTTGACTTTTCTTGTCTGAGAAAGAAGGTATAGAACCCTCTACTAGGTTCTGATGAATGAATGTCGTGTCATATTCGGGACCTACGCCTTTTAACGCAACACCCAAGAAGTCGTCATCGGTCTTTAATATTCCCTGCGTGTAAGCATTGCGTTGCACATGTGCCACACCTGGTACACGCTTAAGAACATTCATCATCGAGTCGTCCATCTGCACAGGGTACTGTTCGGATGACAATAAGGTCATAGCATCAGCGACCGTGATATGACTACCAAATCCGATAACCTTATTACGTATGGTGTGCTTAAATCCTAATACAACGCATACGGATATAATCATCACCGCAAGTCCAATAGCAACTCCAATTGTGGATATCAGAATTGCTGGCTTTGACACTTTGCGCTTTTCATATCCGTTGCCATAAATGCGTTTGGCGATGAATAGAGACAGTTTCATTTTTCGTCAGTTCGTCCTGGATATTGTTCAAGAGCCTTTCTCAATACGATAAGCGCATCCTCTAGGTCGTGTTTCTTGAGGACATAGGCAATACGCACTTGATTGCGTCCCGCACCTGGTGTGGTGTAGAAACCGCTTGCAGGTGCCATCATGACTGTTTTGCCTTCATAGTTGAACTCGTTGAGGCACCATCTACAAAATTTCTCGCTATCATCCACCGGCAGACTAGCTACGGTATAGAACGCACCCATCGGGATAGGGGAGTAAACACCCGGAATACGATTGAGCCCATCAATCAAGCATTTACGGCGTTCCACATATTCATCGTACACCTCTCTATGATAATCTTCTGGTGCATCAAGAGAAGCCTCTGCCACTATTTGACCTAACAAGGGAGGTGATAGACGGGCTTGGCAGAATTTCATAACCGCCTGTCGTACATTCTTGTTCTTAGTAATCAATGCGCCTATACGCACACCGCATTCTGAATAACGTTTTGAGACAGAATCGATAAGGATAACGTTGTCTTCTATCCCGTCTAGATGCATTGCCGATATATAGGGAGAACCTGTATATATATATTCACGATACACCTCGTCAGAGAACAAGTATAGGTCATATTTCTTTACTAGGTCTCTTATCTGATTCATCTCTCTTCGCGTGTAGAGATACCCCGTGGGGTTATTGGGGTTACATATAAGGATGGCTCTTGTGTGTTCGTTGATGAGCTCCTCAAACTTTTCTACTTTTGGTAAAGCAAAGCCTTCATCAATAGATGTGGCTATGGTTCTAATGGTAGCTCCAGCTGATACGGCAAAAGCCATATAGTTAGCATAGGCGGGCTCAGGGATGATGATCTCATCTCCAGGGTTGAGACATGCCATAAACGAGAACAGCACAGCCTCACTACCACCGGAAGTGATGATGATGTCATCAGCCGTCACATTGATATTAAACTTACTATAATATCCGCAAAGTTTTTCTCTATAGCTTTTGTAACCTTGGCTAGGTGAATAAGCCAATACCTTGAGGTCAATATTCTTCAAGGCATCAAGGCCACATTGTGGAGTGGGCAAGTCTGGCTGACCTATATTGAGATGGTAAACCTTGATACCTCTTTCTTTTGCCTTAGCTGCGAGGGGTGCTAGTTTACGTATTGGTGATTCGGGCATCTCAAGCCCACGTACTGATATATCTGGCATATAAACGTTTTCTACTTTATTGAATTGCAAAGGTACGTAAATAGGTTTGAAATGCAAAGGTTTTGCTTAAAAAGAACGTAGTATATATACATTGGCGCTGCTTAACCGAAAATAGAATTGCACAAATGACAGGAGGTCATATAGCATACGCCAATAGCAGTTCTTTTACAGATGGTTGCCTAGAAATAGACGATAAAAAATGGGAGATAAATACCTTTACCCTCGGCATTTATCTCCCATACGATTAAAGGGAAATCGTCAATAGACAGTTATTTATTATTTGTTCACAAATTTCTTGCCATTAACAATTACGATACCACGATAGTTGTTAGCTACGCGCTGACCTGCGATGTTGTAACGAACATCCTTAGCTACGGTATTGTTCTTAATCTCGTTGATACCAGTGGTCGTATTGATATCCTCTACAGGATAGATCTCGTATGTGGTGTTATACTGTGCAATGATACCTTTCACAGATGCGTTCTCTGCTGCTGCAAGAGCGAGTTCCAAGTGGAAGCCATCGTAAATCTGCAGTTTGTTGTCACCAGAAACAGCATAGTACTTTGTGGTCTCAGTACCGCTTGTGCTAGTAGTGGTTTCCTCTGTGATAGTAACATTCTGAAGCAGAACAAGGTCAGAAACATTGTCAGCAGCCTGGTCTACGGTGATTACTTTAGCTTCAGCTTCGTCACCAGCGGTAAGAGTGAGACCGTCAACATTGGTGTCGTCGTTCTTGCCAGCTTGAACCATACCCTTGTACTCGTTGCGAGTCAAACATACTGTACCAGTAACGTCTTGGTTTGCTTGGAAGTCAATACCTGTATTGTAGAACAACAACGCTTTGGTGTTGTCACGCAAGTAAGCAGAAGTGTTGCCGTTGTTTGATGTCCATGTGTACAACACCTTAGCGTTATTCATAGAAAGGTTAGCTACGGTAGACTTTGCTAAGCCGATGAAATCAGCAAAGTTGTCTACTGCGACAACATCAGCAGAAGGACGACCAAGGCTAACAAGAGAACTATTGGTCAATTCAGGAGTGGTAACATCGTTCTTGGTATAGTTTGTAAGAACACCTGAAACTACAACTGTGTCACCAACGAGGATTTGGCTTTCGTCAGTAAACTTGGCACCATCAAGATATTTACCTCTAAATACAACGAGAGTATCGGTATTTGCACCATCAACAGAGATGTTGTAAGTGGCATTTCCATATGATGTACTAACTTCTTTTACGTTAGAAATGATACCCTTAACCATAACAACATCAGAGGTCTGTGTTCCTGCAGCAAGAGTCTGAAGAGCTTCTGCTACACTGATAACAGTAACCTTAGTGAATTTTGCGGTAGCAATCTCACTTTGAATAGAGCCTTTGTATGCAATGGCTTTCACTGTAGCAGTAGCTGTCAACTCGAAAGGAGCGGTATATAGCTCTGCACGATCATCAGGATCTTGACCATCGGTGGTGTAATAAATCTCTGTGCCATTCTCAGCTGTGATTGTCACAGTGGTGCTTTGAGCAAAAGATGTTTCGCCAGAGATAGTTGGCATAGCAACTGTTTCCTCTGGAGTTTTTCCATTTGGAGTGTAAGTTACGACGATAGAGTCACAACGAACTTGAGCTTTTGCATCCAATGTAAAAGAAGATGCATCTCCTGTCCAAGTACCCACTTTACCCTCGTAGCTATATGAGCCAACTGATGGGTCAGTAAAACAATCTGGTCCGTATTTCTTTGCACCCGCATTGGTTGGGCTATAAAAGACAACTTCGGTGATATTACCTACTGTCGAAGAAAAAGTAGCAGTAGCACCGCTATAAAAACGATACGGCTCGCCAGCCAACGTGCCATCTGAAGTCTTGATGGTAATACCTTCTTTAGATGCTGTGTATCGGTCAATAGAATCAGTACCAGCAACAAACTTTACCTTATTTTGGGCAAAGCTAACGTTCGCAACAAATGCTAGAAGCATTAGAAACAAAAAACGTAAAATTTTGTTCATAATAAATTGTTTGATTTAATAAATTGATGTTTAATATTTTCAGTTGCAAATTTACTAAAAATATATGGTTTGCCAAACTCTTAAGGTATTAAAATGACGTTAAATATCCGATACTTAGCTCTCTATGTCGTTAACTTTGAATGTAAAGTTTAACGGCTTAGTGTAGCGATAAAGCAATAAAACCATAAATGTTACGTTATTTGCTAAGATAAATATTGTTTTACGAAGATGAAAAGAATAAAATATTACAAATCCACATTCCATGGATTCTTGACATTGTTGCTATGTGCGATAGCCTTTGTTTTGTCTGCATGCAGCGAAGATGACACGTTTTCGACCTCTACAAGCAACCTCCTAACGTTTTCTACAGACACCGTATGCCTTGACACAACGTTTTCAAGAATTCCAACTACGACCCAAACCTTTTGGGTGTACAATCGTAGTAAGGATGGCATAAGATGCAGCAACATCCGTCTTAAGAATGGGAACCAAACTGGGTTTAGAGTAAATGTAGATGGTGTCTACCTCGGATCATCGTCAGGCTTTCAAGTGAATGATGTAGAGATACGTAAGGGAGATAGCATCCGCGTATTTGTGGAGTTGACCTCAGCTACCCAACAAGCAGAGCAACCAAAATTGGTGACTGACGACTTGGTCTTTACTCTAGAAAGCGGCCGCCAACAACAAGTGAATCTAAAGGCATGGTCATGGGATGCAACGCTGATAGGAAAACTAGAAGTGAGCAGTGACACTACGATTCAAAGCACCAAACCTATCGTCATACGCGAAGGTATAAAGGTGGATAGCAGTGCAACGCTTACCATTGCGGCAGGCACTACCCTCTATTTTGCTAATAAAGCAGGTATAGACGTGTATGGAAGGCTAGTAGCAAATGGTAACGCAGAGAACAATGTAACGCTCAGAGGAGATCGTCTTGACAATATGTTTGATTACCTTCCCTATGATCGCGTAGCTGGTCAATGGCAAGGAGTACATTTCTATACTAGTTCATATAACAATCAGATCGATTATGCCGATATACATAGTTCCTATAATGGTATCGTATGCGACTCGGCATCCACGGAGACTCTAAAATTGCATTTGTACAACAGTACCATCCATAATTGCCAAGGCTATGGCTTGATTTCAACCAATTGTTATCTAGATCTGTACAATTGCCAAATCACAAATTCGATGAATGATTGCGCAGCATTCTTTGGAGGACGCGTATCGTTGAAGCATTGTACCATAGCACAGTTCTTTCCATTCGATTTGAATCAGACGGTAGGCGTGGCTCTTCGTTTCCAAAACTATCGTAATGACAGTTTGTATCCTCTCGAACTCTTTGGCGTCTATAATTGTCTTATCACTGGGTATAATGAAGATGAAGTAATGGGCGATTTCAAGGATAACGCCACAGCTAGTTATTATTTCTCTCATAGCATCTTAAGAACCATAAAACCCGATACAATACAGAGCGAGTTCTATCAAGATGTAATATGGGAACAGGCGTCAGACACGACCCAAGGAGGTAAAAAACACTTCAAGACCATCGATTACGATAAGCAATATTTCGACTTCCATCTTGACAGTTTATCTCATGCGATTGATTCGGCAGCTACGCTACCTAGCCCTTATCACGAAACAGATAGAGATGGATGCTTACGAGATGTGCGTCCAGATATAGGATGCTACGAGTTTAAGAAAGAATAAAAAATTTGGTAGAGTAAAAGAAAATACGTATTTTTGCAACTCAAAATATTATAATACGAAAGAATAACTTTGATATGGCAAAGAAATTTCCAGAGTACAAAGGTCTCAATCTTGTAGAGACTAACAAGAATGTGTTGACAGAGTGGGAGAAACAAGATATCTTCCACAAGAGTATTGATTGCAGAAAAGGACATCCACAATTCATATTCTTTGAAGGACCTCCTTCAGCCAACGGTCATCCAGGCATTCACCACGTATTAGCTCGTGCCATTAAAGATACTTTCAATAGATACAAGACCATGCAAGGCTACATGGTTCCTCGTAAAGCCGGATGGGACACACATGGATTGCCAGTAGAGCTCGGTGTCGAGAAAGAATTGGGTATCACCAAGAAAGATATTGACAATAAATCATCAGAAAAGTATATCTCTACAGAAGATTATAACCACAAGTGCCGTGAAAACGTAATGAAGTTTACGGCAGAGTGGCGTCAGCTTACTGAAGAGATGGGTTATTTCGTGGATCTTGACCATCCTTATATCACATATGATAACAAGTACATTGAGACGCTTTGGTGGCTTCTGAAGCAGCTATATAATAAAGGCCTATTATATAAAGGATATACCATCCAGCCCTACTCACCAGCAGCAGGAACCGGATTGTCTAGTCATGAGTTGAATCAACCCGGATGCTACCGTGACGTAAAGGACACTACAGTCACAGCACAGTTCTTAATCACCGATCCTAAAGAGGAATGGACCAAATGGGGTAAACCTTACTTCCTTGCTTGGACCACAACACCTTGGACATTGCCCTCTAATGTCGCTCTATGTGTAGGACCAAAGATTGACTACGTTGTCATTGAATCATACAATCTCTACAATGGAGAGCCTATGACGTTGGTGATGGCTGAAAACCTTGTAAGCTCATATCTGCAGCCTGAACACGAATGCAAAGAAGGTGACCTTCTTCCATTTAATAAGGATAAGAAAGTATGCCCTTGGCGTGTAGTAGAGCATTTGAAAGGTGTTGACTTGGTAGGGTTCCATTATCGTCAACTTATGCCGTGGGTAAAGCCAGTTGAGAAACTTGACGACTATGCGCACGATTACGTTAAAGATTATGCGGCTGCTCATCCCGAGAAAGTATTCGTAGGCGAGAACGGCAAAGATCGCTTTGTAGAAATGGAAAGTGAAGCTTTCCGTGTCATTCAAGGCGACTACGTAACAACCGATGATGGTACAGGTATTGTACATATTGCTTCAACATTTGGTGCAGACGATGCTAAAGTAGCTGCAGATGCTAAAGTGCCCGCACTATACCTTATCAATAAAAAAGGGGAAACGCGTCCAATGGTAGACTTGCAAGGTAAATATTATCTTGTAGACGATTTGGATTCGAACTTTGTAAGCCATTGCGTCAACGTTGATCAATATCAGCATCATGCAGGCGACTATGTTAAGAATGCGTACGACCCACAATATAACGTAGATGGTGTTTGGGATAAGAAAGCTTCTGAGAAAGCGGAAGATCTCAATGTGGTCATCTGTATGGAGATGAAGCAAGAGGGTGTTGCTTATAAGATTGAGAAACATACACATAATTATCCTCATTGTTGGCGTACAGACAAGCCCGTATTGTATTATCCTTTGGATAGCTGGTTCATTCGTGATACGCAGAAGAAGGAACGCATGGTGGAGCTCAACAACACCATCCACTGGCAACCCGAATCAACAGGATCTGGCCGCTTTGGCAATTGGCTAGAGAACCTGAATGACTGGAACCTTTCGCGTTCACGTTTCTGGGGTACGCCTCTACCTATTTGGCGTGATGAAAATAAAGGCGAGAAATGTATTGGTTCTGTAGAAGAGCTATATAATGAAATAGAGCTAGCTGTTGCTAAAGGCGTGATGGCAAACAATCCACTCAAGGAAAGAGGGTTTGTGCCCGGAGATTATTCGCAAGAGAATTACGACAAGATAGATCTCCATCGTCCTTACGTAGATGACATTGTCCTTGTTAACGATGAGGGGAAACCAATGTATCGTGAGAGCGACTTGATAGATGTTTGGTTTGATAGTGGTTCTATGCCTTATGCTCAACAGCATTACCCATTTGAAAAAGAAATCCTTTCAGACGAATCAGATCCAAGAGTGAAAGAGGCTTTCTCTAAGAATAATGTAGCTTCAGCAGAAGAATATAGAGAGAAGCTCGTTCATTCACAATATGAGGGTACACCACTGCCTCCAGCATTCTATCCTGCAGATTTCATCAATGAAGGTGTAGACCAAACTCGTGGTTGGTTCTTTACCTTGCACGCTATTGCTACGATGGTGTTTGATAGTGTTGCATTTAAGAATGTGATATCCACCGGCTTAGTTCTTGACTCTAAAGGAAATAAGATGTCTAAGCACGTTGGCAATGTGGTCAATCCTTTTGATATGATTCATAAGTATGGTGCAGATGCAGTGAGACTGTATATGATGACCAACTCTGAACCATGGGATAATCTTAAGTTTGATCCCAATGGCGTGGATGAATGTCGTCGCAAATTCTTTGGTACATTATACAATACTTATAGCTTCTTTGCACTTTATGCCAATGTTGATGGATATGATCCAGAGATAGCTCTAAGTGTAGAGCTAACAGATGTACCTGAGATTGACAAATGGATTATTTCTAAACTGAATAGTTTGGTGCAAAACGTAACTACCCAACTAGAAAGTTACGATCCTACGCGTGCAGCCCGTCTCATAGATGCGTTTGTAAACGACGACTTGAGCAACTGGTATGTTCGACTAAACCGTAAACGTTTCTGGGGTAAAGAGATGAGTGATAACAAGTTAGGCGCATACAACACCTTGTACACTTGCTTGATGACTGTGACCAAATTGCTCGCTCCATTCTCTCCATTCTTTGCAGACCAGCTATACCATGACCTCGGAGGAAAGTTGGAAAGCGTACACCTAGATAATTGGGCTAAAGCAGATACCAGTTTGATAGACGCTGACCTTGAAGATCGTATGGGTATGGCTCAAAAGATAACATCTATGGTTCTAGCATTGCGCCGTAAAGTGAACATTAAGGTGCGTCAACCATTGGCTCAAATCTTGATACCTGCAACAAGTGCGCAACAGCGTAAGCATATCGAAGCAGTTGCTAACTTGATAAAGAGCGAAGTCAATGTTAAGGAACTAAATTTCGTAGAAGGTCAAAACATCTTGGTTAAAAAGGTGAAGTGTAACTTCCGAGTTATGGGTAAGAAATTTGGCAAACTCATGAAGGATGTTGCTTCATTCATGAATAACCTTGAACAAGATCAGATCAGCCAGTTGGAAACTGCAGGTAGCCTTACGTTTGAGGTAAACGGACAATCATTAACCGTAGAGAAAGCGGATGTCGAAATCATCTCCGAAGATATGCCTGGATGGTTGGTAAGCAACGAAGGAAATCTGACGGTTGCCCTCGAGGTTGAACTCACGGACGACTTAAAGAAGGAAGGTGTAGCTAGAGAACTTATTAATCGCATCCAAAATCTGCGTAAAGATAGTGGCTTCGAAATCACTGATCGCATTACAATCACCGTTTCGTCTTATAAAGAAAGCGATGAAGCTATTGCTCAGTTTGGTGATTTAATCAAGTCGCAAGTGCTAGCTAACGACATCCAAATAGCTTCTAATCAAGGAACTGTTGTCGAATTTGATGAGTTTAGTCTCAACATTTCGATTACAAAGATATAAATCATCCTCTTACACACTTTGAGAGTTCGCTCTTGAGGTGTGTAAGAAACCTTATTAATACTACCTATGGATACAATCAAGAAACGTTATAGCGATGAGGAGTTAGAAGAATTCCGCGCTATCATCAATGCTAAACTTGCAACAGCAAAGTCTGACTATGCCGAGACCATGAAGGTGTTAACCAATCAAGACACTAATGACATTGACGACACATCTCCTACCTACAAGGCATTGGAAGAGGGTAGTTCAACCCAAACGAAGGAAGAACTAGTGAATATGGCACATCGACAACAAAAGTTCATCATTGCATTGCAAGCAGCTTTGGTTCGAATTGATAAGAAGACATATGGTATAGATCGTTTGACGGGGGAGTTGATACCCAAGGAACGCTTACGCATCGTACCTCACGCTACGTTAAGCGTACAGTCAAAACAAAATAATAGAAATCATTAATTGTTAATGAAACGAAGAATATGGATTGCTGGATTGATTATCATGCTCTTGGTGGTAATCGATCAAGCAATCAAAATTGCGGTTAAATTGAATATGAGCCTCGGAGATCAGATTGTGATTTTCGATTGGTTTCGTATATCGTTTATCGAGAACAACGGAATGGCATGGGGAATGGAGCTCGGAAGCAAGCTTTTCTTGAGCCTTTTCCGAGTAGTAGCTGTTGCTTTCCTTCTTTATTATATATATAAGCAAATCAAAAACAATACACGTTTTGGATATATAGTCGTGTTGTGTATGATATGTGCAGGAGCGGCAGGTAATATATTTGATTCGTTGTTTTACGGAAAGATTTTTTCGGCTTCTGAACCTTTCGGTGAACCTGCACACCTCGTAGCATGGGGAGAGGGATATGCAGATATGCTAATGGGTAAAGTGGTAGATATGTTCTATTTTCCTTTGATTCATGGGACATTCCCTGACTGGTTCCCGTTATGGGGAGGCGAGAACTTCATATTCTTCTCTCCGGTATTTAATTTTGCAGATGCCTGCATCACCGTAGGAGTGGCATTGATTTTAATCTTTTATAGAAAAGAGATAAATGGTGAACATCAATCGGTTAAGTCTACTGATCATAAGTCTTAGCCTATGGCTATTTGTGGGTTGTCGACCAAGTGTCCCTTCTGAATATATTCAACAAGGTAAGATGGAGGATATCTTGTTCGATTACCACTTGGCATTGGGAATGGCAGATGAACAAAGTGTATCATCTGTTCAACAGGAGAGTTATAAGCTAGCTGTTCTAAAGAAATATGATGTAAGCCAAAAGGAATTCAACAAATCAATGGAATATTACATGCGTCATACTGAACGCATGCATGATATATATGAAAATCTTTCCAAACGATTGCAAGAGGAAGCCCGTGAACAAGGTGCAACAGCTAGTGAGCTCAACCAGTTTGGTGTAATCACATCAAAAGGCGACACCACAGACATTTGGAAAAGCCAAAGAGCTATGGCTATGTCCACCTATCCACCTAATAACCAATTTTCCTTTTCAATCAAGGCAGACACGTCGTTTCATAAGGGTGATCGATTTGTTTTGCGCTTCAACACCCAATTCATCGTTCAAGAAGGTATGCGTAATGGCAAAGTGGGCCTTATCATTACCTTTAACAATGATAGTGTAGCTCAACAGGTTCAACAGGTGACAAGTGATGGTCAGCAATCTCTAACTATAACCGATAATGACAGTTTGGGCATTAAAAACATTCGTGGATTCTTTATCTTAAATCCCAATGTGGAAGGAGTGACGACCACGCTAACTATGATGTTTCTGACTCAGATTCAATTAATACGTATGCATATGCGTCCTAATAAGATTGACGATTCTAATAAATCGAACAATCCTATGAATAGCAAGACTCCTATACGCATTATAGGTGGTCCACCTCCTACACCTGTCAATAAGAAACCAAATTAAGCAAATCGTCTTATTCGTAAAGTAAATCCATTATTCCTATTAATCAGAACCGCTTATGAGAAAAGTCGCTTCCCATGATATAATATGGCAAGGGAAACATTACCAACTTTCTATAGCAGAAATCGAAGGTAATGATGTGAAACGGATTTATCCTCTTGTAGTAGAAGAGGCTCATGTGGAATGGTATGAAGGAGTATTAGATTTAGATAACGTTAAGTAGGTTAGCTACAAACATATTAATAAAACAAATAACTTATAATTAAGGATATAGACTATGTTAAGCGTAAATGAACTAGAAGACCAACTAATCGAGTTGGCATTTTCAGAAGATATTGGTGATGGTGATCATACCACATTGTGTTGCATCCCAGAAGATGCAATGGGCAAGAGTCATCTATTAGTAAAGGAAGAAGGTATCCTTGCCGGAGTAGATATAGCTCGTAAGGTGTTTGAGAAGTTTGACCCTACTTTACAAATGGAAGTAATGATTCAGGATGGTGAGCATGTCAAACCCGGTGATATCGCTTTCGTTGTATCAGGAAAGGTACGTTCCTTGCTTCAGACTGAACGACTTATGCTTAACATTATGCAGCGCATGAGTGGAATAGCAACCATGACCAATCGATATGTGAAAAGGGTAGAAGGTACAAGAACACGTATTTTGGATACCCGTAAAACAACTCCAGGTATGCGCATGCTTGAGAAACAAGCTGTAAAGATTGGAGGTGGTGTAAATCATCGCATTGGGCTCTTTGACATGATTTTGCTTAAAGATAATCATGTAGATTTTGCAGGTGGTATTGTTAATGCCATAGATCGTTGCCATAAATACCTTCAAGAGAAGAACCTTGACTTGAAGATAGAGATTGAAGTTCGTAATTTCGACGAGCTACAAGAAGTGTTAACACATGGTGGTGTAGATCGTGTGATGCTAGACAACTTTACACCTGCTGACACTCGCAAAGCTGTAGAACTAATTGACCATCGTTTCGAGGTAGAGTCGTCAGGCGGTATTACATATGACACAATTCGCTCTTATGCTGAACAAGGTGTCGATTTTATATCAGTAGGCGCACTCACTCATAGCGTCAAAGGTTTGGATCTTTCGTTCAAAGCCTGCTAATCGTGGGTTAATATAAGAAAACAAACTTCTAATTTCAAGATTTACCATATTGATTTTAGTCAGTATATTATTGTCAGCTATCACCTATGTATCTCCAGTACATGGGGTGATAGAGTTGGCAGGTAACTTTGGTGAGTCACGTCCTAACCATTTCCATGCCGGGATAGACGTCAAAACCAATCATACCATTGGCCGTGCTGTGTATTCTATGGCGCCTGGTTATATATGTGGCGCATCTGTTGGACTTCGCGGTTTTGGAAATGCGTTATACGTACGTCATCCCGATGGAAACACTTCTACATACGTACATCTTGATTCGTTCACACCGCAAGTAGCAGCAGCGATCAAACAGTATCAATATAAGCATAAAGTGTTTGCTTGCGAAGTAAAATTCCCTGCAAGCCTGCTACCTGTTAGAGCTGGTCAACTGATCGCTTTTAGTGGTAATTCGGGAGCGTCGCAAGGCCCGCATTTACATTTAGAGCTAAGTAGTACAAAGAATGGCAACCTCCTTGATCCTCTAGATTATCTGAAAGGGTATATCAAAGATACCACTTCTCCTACCATCTATGGGATTAAGGCGTATCCTGTTCAAGGTAAAGGGGTGTTCGAGAACAATAGCAACTCTAAAGAATATGCCTTTAGGAAAGAAGCTTATCAAGCGTGGGGGCAGATAGGCTTTGCTGTTCGAACAAACGATCACATGGATGGTTTGTCTAACACATTAGGTGTGCGGTATATACGATTATATCAAGACGATAATCTAATTTATGAAGCAAATATAAATGACTTACCCACTTCCATGCATCGTATGATGAATGCTTGGGGCGATTATGACTACTATACCAAAACGAAACAGTGGTTTTTAAAGTCGTTTATAGACCGAGGCAATAAGCTACCTTTTATGAAAGCATTACGTGGAAACGGAATCGTTAACATCAACGAAACACGTGATTATCATTTCAAATATGTGGTAAGCGATGCCTTTGGCAATCAGTGCGAGAAAGAGTTTGTTGTACGTGGTACGCGTCAATCCTTCCCATCTACTAGCGAAGAGGAAAAAGGTACTGTTCTTTCAGCTTTCCATGACAATCATTGGATACAAGATGACGTTTGTTTTGACATACCACAATCGTTGTTGATACATAATTACAATATAAATCCCAAACTTATCTCATATAAAGAGCAATTTCCACCTGCAATTTGCATTTCTACAGATAATATCCCATTACTTGGTTGGGCAAACGTAGGATTCAAGATTCCATCTCACTTACAGCGATCATCAAAACTTTATGTTGGAGCGCAAACCAGTTTAGGCCCAAGTGGAGGACCGATATATTATTGCCCAACAGTATTCAATAATGGTTGGGCTAAAGGTAGAATCAGAGAAATGGCACTTACTTATTTCCTTGCCTTAGACGAAACGCCGCCACAAATTAGTTTTTCATCCAAATCTAGTGAGAATTTGCGAATAGTTATAGAGGACAAAGGAAGTGGATTGTCAGGATATGAAGCATATATAGATAATCAGTTCGTCTTGTTCGGATATAATCGTTTCCCAAAGGAATTAGGATGTAACTTGAAAGACACACCAGTTGTTCCGAAGCATAAAGAACGTACACTGCGTGTCATCGCTTGGGATCATTGTGGAAACAAATCACAGGCAGAAACCAAAATTGTTTATTGATAATCCATTGGAAATCTTAAGATATTCTGAAATTACTAACTATAAAGTGGACAAATATGAATAGATTCTTTTCTGTAGCCGCATTAGCCATCTTTTCAGTGATGCGTATGTCGGCATGTACCAATTTTATTGCAGCAAAGGGTGCAACCACTGATGGCTCTGTGCTTTGTACCTATAACGCTGACGATTATGGTATGTTTACTAAATTGTGTCATTACGCAGCAGGAACTCATGCCAAAGGAACACAGCGTGAAATCATCGACTATGATACGCATGAGAGCCATGGATTTATTCCAGAAGCATCTGTAACGTATAATGTAATTGGAAATATCAATGAGTATCAAGTGAGTGTCGGTGAGACAACTTATGGTGGTCGCGAAGAAATGGTGGATAAGAATGGTACTATTGACTATGGTAGCTTGATGTATCTTGGTTTGCAACGTGCTAAGACTGCCCGTGAAGCTATCAAGGTCATGACTACTTTAGCTGAAACCTACGGCTATTGCAGTGAAGGAGAGACCTTTACCATTTGTGACCCGAATGAGGCATGGATAATGGAGATGCAGGGATGTGGCGGAGATGCCAAACAGAAGGTGGTTTGGTGTGCTGTACGTATCCCTGATAATGCAATTTGTGGTCATGCTAACCAAAGCAGAATCGGTAAAGTATCAAGCTATGAAACAGAAGTGATTCGCTCAAAAAACATGATTAAGTATGCGCGTGAAAAAGGATGGTTTAGCGGTAAGGATGCAGAGTTTAGTTGGAAAGATGCCTATGCTAAACCCGATTTCCAAGGACGCAGATGGTGCGATGCTCGTGTATGGAGCTTCTTCCGTCACTTTGACAAAGGATTCGACCGTTACCTTCCTTGGGCATTAGGAAAAGATCCCAATGCTGAAGATATGCCTCTATGGATTGTGCCTGATCATAAGATGAGTGTAGCAGAGATGGAGGAATGTATGCGCGACCACTATGAAGGAACACCATTGTCACTTGACCAAGACTGCGGTCAAGGCCTTTGGGAGATGCCTTATCGTCCAACACCATTGGCATTCGAAGTAGATGGTAAAAAATATTTTAATGAACGTCCTACTAGCACCCAGCAAACAGGTTTTAGCTATGTAGCTCAACTCCGTTCTTGGTTACCGCGAGAGATTGGTGGTATATTGTGGTTTGGCAATGATGATGGCAATATGATTGCTTATGTGCCTATATATTGTTGTTCTACCGTACAACCAGAGTGTTTCAACACCCCAGGTGCAGATGCCGTAACATTCTCTGATAAGAATGCGTTTTGGGTATGCAATTGGGTATCAAATATGGTTTATCCACGCTATTCTCAGCTCTTCCCATCATTGAAGGCTGTTCGCGACTCATTGGAGCAAAGCTATTTTGACAACCAAGCACAGGTAGAATCTCACGCACAACAACTATACGCTAATTCACCTGCTCAAGCAGTTAAGTATCTCAACAACTATTCGGTAGAGAAAGGTGATCAGATGATAGCACGTTGGCGTCAATTAGCAATCTACTTGATTGTAAAGTTCAATGACATGGCTGTAAAGCCTGAGGCTAATGGCAAGTTCCTTCGCACCAAAACTGGCTTGGGAGCAACTGTAGAACGCCCAGGATACAGCAACTATTCTCGTCATGCTCTTGTAAAACAAACTGGTGATAAGTTTGCTGTTCCAGAAGAGTAAATCGCTCAACACCAAAAAACAACAGAATATCTCCCTCGAAGTTTTATTAATACTTCGAGGGAAATTCTTTAAAAGGAACCACAAAAAACAGAAATCTACCCATAATTTTACAATTTAACTCTATATGTTTCTTGGTTTGTAAAATATTATTTATATTTGCCATGCAAACTTAAAATATAGAGTATATGACACACAAAAGCCTACTTTTTGCCTCGATATCCTTCAGTCTTGTAGGGTTAAGTTCATGTGAAAAAGCTATTGTAGAGGAAAATCCAAATAGTCCTGTGACAATGAATGTAGTGAGATTGTCACCAAAAGTTCTAAAAGTGCAAGCTCAAAACGATGAGTTGCCCGCAGCAAGCGATGAAAGTAAGATATATGCCATAAATATTTCTTATAAAAATAAGAATGCCAAGAGCGGAACAGCATTTAAGCCTTATGCGTATGGACTATTTGATGATGCGTCACTGATTACCATAGCATTACCTGATAGCGCAGTTTATAACATAGAATGCGAGGAGTCGAGAAACGGCGAAGAAAGCATCTATCATGATGGAAGCGTATATTATGCCCCTTACTATCATGCTAAAAACAAGGCAACCGAATTAACCAATGAATTTGTTCTTTCAGCTACAGAGTCGCTTGATAGCATAGCATGGGGAACTACAAATATTGATAAGACAAGCACAACTAAATATCCAAAGCGATATCGATATTATGGAACGGTATCCAATTTCGATGCTAGTCAATCAGAAAACCTAACTATAGATCTTCGTAGAGCCATATTTGGTCTACATTTTCTCATCACACCACCCGATGAAGGAAGTCTGATTATAGAATACTTACATAGAACCATCGAGGTTAAAGCTGGAGATTCTGCCTATGATAATGAAGCCGTATATTCGTTCAACCAGATAGCAAATGCTATACAAGCTGACTATACCGGTAATGTAACCTTTACACTTACATGGAATCATGAGGATGGAAGAAGCACGGTATCTAGCCAAGTGATAACATTGAAACGTAACGTAATGACAGTTATTAATGTATCAACAGAAGCCCATTCTAAAACAGGATTCACGTTAAATGAGGAAGATGGTGAACTGACAACTGAAACTGTGGATTGGTTGGTAAAAGAAAACTATTAAACATCATATTGTGATATTTGTATAATATTTGCAACATTGAGATAGCAAAATAGTCTATAAAAAATTTGGTTTACTTACTATAATTACGTAACTTTGCGAAAAACAATAGATAAACATTGCATAAACAATCAATTACAAATGAGCGAAAAAAGAGTTTACACTTTCGGTAACGGAAAAGCCGAAGGCAAAGCAGACATGCGAAATCTGCTTGGCGGTAAAGGAGCAAACCTAGCAGAAATGAACCTAATTGGTGTTCCTGTACCTCCAGGTTTTACTATTACTACTGATGTTTGTAACGAGTACTTTGTAAAAGGTAAAGAAGAAGTAGTTTCACTTCTCAAAGCTGATGTCGAAAAGAGCGTTAAGCACATTGAGACCTTAATGGATTCAAAATTTGGCGATCCCGTCAATCCATTGCTTGTCAGTGTACGTTCAGGTGCGAGAGCTTCTATGCCAGGTATGATGGACACAATCCTTAACTTAGGCTTGAATGACGTCGTCGTTGAAGGTTTGGCAAAGAAGACCGGTAACGATCGTTTCGCATATGACAGCTATCGTCGCTTCGTACAAATGTATGGTGATGTAGTTCTCGGAATGAAACCTGTAAATAAGGAAGATATTGACCCATTCGAGGCTATAATCCAAAAAGTTAAGAGCCAGCGTGGCATTAAGCTTGATAATGAGATGACAACCGATGAACTCAAGCAATTGGTTGTATTGTTCAAAGAAGCCATCCTAAAACAAACTGGCAAGCATTTCCCAAATGATCCTATGGAACAACTTTGGGGAGCTATTTGTGCCGTATTTGATAGTTGGATGAATGACCGCGCCATCCTATACCGTAAGATGGAAGGTATTCCTGACGAGTGGGGTACAGCTGTAAGCGTTATGGCAATGGTATTCGGTAACATGGGTGACACATCTGCTACAGGTGTTTGCTTCAGTCGTGATGCTGGTAATGGTGAAAACCTCTTTAATGGTGAATATCTTGTAAACGCACAAGGCGAGGATGTCGTTGCTGGTATCCGCACACCTCAGCAGATCACAAAGATTGGATCACAACGTTGGGCTGAGCGTGCTGGCATCAGCGAGGAAGAGCGCGTAGCCAAATATCCATCAATGGAGGAGGCTATGCCCGAGATTTACAAGCAGCTCGACGAACTACAAGATAAACTTGAGCACCACTACCACGACATGCAAGACATGGAGTTCACCGTTCAAGAAGGAAAATTGTGGTTCCTCCAGACTCGTAACGGTAAGCGTACAGGTACAGCAATGGTAAAGATTGCCATGGACTTGCTCCATGAAGGCATGATTGATGAGAAGACGGCTATCTTGCGTTGTGAACCTCAAAAGCTTGATGAACTTCTCCACCCAGTTTTCGACAAAAAGGCTTTGCTCTCTGCAAAAGTGATTACACAGGGTCTACCTGCTTCTCCTGGTGCAGCATGCGGACAGATTGTATTCCATGCAGACGACGCACAGGCATGGCATGCAGATGGTCACAAGGTAGTAATGGTTCGTATCGAGACTAGTCCTGAGGACTTAGCTGGTATGGCATCTGCAGAAGGTATCCTCACCGCACGTGGTGGTATGACTTCTCATGCAGCCGTTGTTGCTCGCGGTATGGGTAAGTGTTGCGTTTCAGGTGCTGGCTCCATCAATGTCGACTACAAGACAAAGACCGTAGAAATTGATGGCACTGTATATAAAGAAGGCGACTACATCTCATTAAATGGTTCTACAGGTCAGGTTTACGCAGGTGAAGTGCCTACTAAGGCTGCTGAACTCAGTGGTGACTTCAAGGAATTGATGGATCTCTGTGACAAGTATACCAAACTTCAGGTGCGCACTAACGCAGACACTCCTCATGATGCACAAGTTGCCCGTGCTTTCGGTGCTAAGGGTATCGGTCTTACACGTACAGAGCACATGTTCTTCGAAGACAAGAAGATTA
>CAVGNV010000026.1:0-31326 GCA_963630695.1 Paratractidigestivibacter sp.
TCTTTATTTGAGTTTTGCAGCACCAAGATAAGTGAATTTTCTGACATACGCAAGCATTGGATAATTTATTGTTATCCAATGGCTTGCTTTTACATAAAATTAAAAGTCTGCTAATTTAAGGTTATATAAAAATGAGAAAGCTATTTTTATTGTTCATTATGGTATGGGTGTTTACCCTCTTTGTATCCACGGGCTGTACGGATAAGAAGCCCGAGAAAGTGGAGGATACCACCGTGGTTATAGATACTGATACGGTAGCAGATACTACGCATGCTGATACCATAGCTAAGATCATTGAAGAAACGCCAATGCCAAAGGCTGCCGACCAATTGTTTGACGATTTCTTTTTCAATTTTATAGCCAATAAGAAGTTGCAGCGCAGTCGTATTGCCTTCCCGTTACCCGTGATAACAGGAAACAAAGTGACCTATCTGCAACGCAATCAGTGGAAGACTGACCACTTCTTTATGCGCCAGCAGTATTATACGCTTATTTTTGACAAAGCTTCGCAGATGGAAAATGCGAAGTCGACTAAGCTTGATAGTGTGATAGTAGAGAAGATACATCTCAGCCAAGGAGTGGTGGAACAATACTTGTTTGATCATCAAGATGGCAAGTGGCGGATGAAGAGTATTCGCAATATGAGCTTTAAGGATCATGCCAATGCGTCATTCCTGACCTTCCTCAATTCGTTCTTCGCCAATAATGGAAATGGTGCTGTAGATGATCCTCTGCGCTATTCGGGTCCCGATCCTAATGGTGAAGAGACCAGCAATATCAATACCACGATTCCGGCAGAGGAGTGGAGCACGTTCTTGCCAGAGCTACCACAAGGCTTGATCTATAATATCCGTTATGGGCAGCAGTACTCTAAGAACTCGCAGAAGATACTGACGTTCCGTGGGCTCTCCAATGGTATCGAAACCCAATTGGTGTTTAAGCAACGAGGTGGCAAGTGGCGTATGGTTAAAATCAATGCTTTCTAATCATTATGAACGAGTTTTATCAATATAGCTTGTTGCCTCATAACACGTTTGGGATAGATGTAGCTTGTGACACATTTATCGAATACCACAGCGTGGAAGAAGCGCAGCAGGTGGCACATCGGTTGTCTTCTACCGATACACCTTATTATATATTAGGAGAGGGAAGCAACCTTCTGCTCACGCACCACTTTCATGGCATCATGGTACATGCTGCTATCAACTATATCAAGCCATTGGCTGACCATTGCGTAGAATGTGGCGCTGCAGTGAAGTGGGTCGACTTTGTAGCCTATTGCGTTGAGAATCACCTTAACGGCGTTGAGAATCTAGCGCTTATTCCAGGTGAATGCGGTTCAAGTGCCGTTCAAAACATCGGTGCGTATGGCGTTGAAGCTAAGGATGTTATCAAGGCGGTAAATGTGGTGGAGATTGCTACGGGTGAAGCTAAGACGTTTACCAATGCGCAGTGTCAGTACGGCTACCGCAACAGTAGATTCAAGAAAGAATGGCAAGCCAAATATCTCATCACCTCTGTGGTGTATCAGTTGAAAGCCGAATTTCAGTCGCAGCTAACCTACGGCAATATTGCTAAAACCTTAGAGGAAAAAGGTGTCACAGCGCCTACGGCCAAAGATGTGTATGATGTGGTAACCGAGATACGCCAATCAAAGTTGCCCGACCCAAAGGTGGTAGGCAATGCGGGTAGCTTCTTTATGAATCCCGTGGTGGATAAAGATACCTTTGAACGCCTCCAACGTCAATATCCCTCGATGCCTTATTATGAGGTAGGAGAGGGGCGCTATAAGATTCCGGCTGGCTGGATGATAGAACAGTGCGGTTGGAAAGGGAAGCGCCAGGGGCATGTTGGCGTGTATGAGAAACAAGCGCTGGTGCTTGTCAACTATGGTGGAGCTACCGGAGCTGAGGTGGTGGCGCTTTATCAAGCTATCCAAGAGGACGTGAAGAAACGTTTTGGGATAGATATCCATCCGGAGGTGAATGTCCTATGAGTAGTCTGACGTTTTTAGGAACAGGTACATCGTGTGGTGTGCCTGTTATTGGATGTACCTGTGAGGTGTGCCAAAGTGGTGATCCGCATGACCAGCGGTTACGTGCTTCGGCTGTCATCCAGCATCATGATACACAGATTCTGATTGATTGTGGACCTGATTTTAGGCAGCAAGCTTTGCGGATACCTTTTCGAAAGATAGATGCAGTGTTGCTCACGCATGTGCATTATGATCACGTCGGGGGTATTGATGATTTGCGTCCTTATTGCAAATTCGGCAACATTGATATCTTTGCAAAGCCTAGCACATGTCATTCGCTGCGTGAACATATGCCTTATTGCTTTGCCGAACATCTATATCCTGGTGTGCCCAAGCTAGCGTTACATGAGGTGAAACCTCACCAACCAATCTGTATTAAAGGCATAGAGGTGATGCCTTTCACGGTGATGCATGGTAAGATGCCTATCTTGGGGTATCGCATTGGTAAGCTAGCTTACATCACGGATATGAAAACCATGGACGTATCGGAACTTCATTATCTAAAAGGCGTTGAGACCTTAGTGGTTAATGCCTTGCGATGGAAGAAGCCCCATCATTCGCACCAGCTAGTTTCAGATGCTATCAAGCTAGCAGAGGAGCTTGGCGTGAAGCATACCTATCTCATTCATATGAGTCATGAGATAGGTCTACACCATAAAGCTAGTTCATCATTACCACCGAATGTGCATTTGGCTTATGATGGCTTGACGATACATTTCTAACCCCGTATGGTCTGCTAGCCTATCCCGAATAGGTTTGGCTAAAAAAACAAAATACATTAACGGTGATTTTTCTAAGTAGCCATAAACAATTTGTCTTACCTAAGAGATAAATTGGAGGGTAGTAGAGAAGAATTCAAATCTTTTTTACTAAATTTGCATTTCAAAAACGAATATATGCTCAAATACATTTCTTTCGGAAGTGGTAGTAGTGGAAATTGCTATCTCCTCTACACTGAAGACGATTGTCTGATGATCGACTGCGGTGTAGGTGCTCGCACCTTGAAGAAGCATTTTCATAATTATGGAATGCATATATCGATGGTGCATCATATCTTGCTCACCCATGACCATGCAGATCATGTGAAGTCGGTAGGCTCTTTAAGTGCCGATTTTGGTATCCCCGTCTATTCCACTAAGCTGGTTCATCAAGGCATTTTGGGCAATTGGTGCGTGAGAAAGAAGATAGACAAGACCTTAGTGAGATGCTTTGAAAAAGGCGAATCTACGCAGATAGGTTCTTTTTTGGTTACTCCGTTTGCCATTCCGCATGACAGTACTGACTGCGTGGGGTATATCATAGAATGTCAAGGGGTGAAGTTTGGTATCGTAACCGATTGTGGTCACATCACAGAGGAGGTGAGACAATGTATTCGCTCTGTGAATTATCTGATACTCGAGGCCAACTATGAAAGGGAAAAGCTACTCAATGGACCTTATCCCGAGCATCTGAAGAAAAGAATATTAGGCGAGAAAGGTCACTTGAGCAATGAGGAATGTGCACATGCCTTGGTGGAGAATGCAACACCGATGCTACGTAAGGTGTGGCTTTGTCACCTAAGCGATGAGAATAATCATCCCGAATTGGCACGTCTGACGGTGGAAAACATCCTTCGTGCCAATGGAATCGTACCAGGAAAAGAATTTGACCTAGAGGTGCTGAAACGTAAAACACCCAGCGAGATAGAAACGCTTGTCAAGTAACTATCTTACTAGAGAAGCCTCTAATAAGATAGCTTTGCTTACTCTTCTATCTCAGACATACTTCTTACAAAGTTAGAAATAAAGTTGACCGTTGACTCAATGGGCACGTAGCTGAAGTATCTCATGTTCCGACGGAGGTTTCGGCGAAGGATTGAGGTGTTGTTCTGAACCAATCCTAAGGAGTTTTGCTTGAAATGCCACTCGTTAGCGGGATCCTTAACCAGACGGTTCATGGCCTTCAGCGTTAGGCTATAAGCTTTGGGCTCTTGGCTCTCTACAAAAGGAATCTCGTCTTGTTCAAAGCCAAAGAACGTCATAAGGATATTTCCTTGCAGTTGTGCCATTCGCTTTAGGCGTAGCTGTTTCAACCACGTGTCTAGTTTTATAAAATCCACTTTGTCACCTTTGGTGCGCAGATAAAGGCCTAACATGATAATCCCTTTTAGGCTAGCACCATAGTTAAGCAGAAACTGCTCATTGTAAACGATAATCTTAAGCAAGGTCATTGCTTCTAAAGACGTGTCTATATTGTGACGCTCTTTGTCGAGAATGGTCTTCAGTTTATGGTTGAAATAACTGGTGCTCATGCGAGCTTGGTCGTTCAACATCTTCATGAAGTCGTCTTCATGATAACTAGCTTGGTAGGAACGTATCTCTTCTATCAGTTGGGTGGATATGTTAAGCGCTTTGTCTGAAGCATAACGGTTGATACCAAGCGTGACAAAACTAACCACATCTTGCACTTTGGCAATCTGGAACAATCTGTTCCACTTAAAGTCGGACATCTTCTCTATGCTGCTTTCTTCGTTGAAAGCACCTGCACTGAGAAGATGAAAAAAGTTTCTTTGTATTATATCCATAACCATTTGCAATCAAAATGAATGTATGCCCCCTATCAACTGAAGCGCTTTGGGTAACGCAGCAAGATAGCCAGTAATCCGCAAATGCCAATGGTGAAGGGATAGTAGAGGTAAGGTACAATGTGGACGGGATTGAGGTGAGCCAAACCTCCCGCCATAAGTAGCTGTGCCCCATAAGGGATAATGCCTTGCATACAGCAAGAAAAGGTATCTAGAATGCTCGCCGCTTTACGGTTGTCAACCCCGAATCGGTCACAAATCTGCTTGGAAATACCACCTACGGTAAGGATAGATACCGTGTTGTTGGCTGTGCAGATATCTACCAAACTTACAAGGAAAGCAATCGTAAGCTCTGCGCCACGCTTTGAACTGACGTGCTTTGTAATCCTTTGAATGATAAAATCAATACCTCCATTAATCTTGATAATCTCAAGTAGACCACCTGCCATCATTGTGATGATAATCAGTTCGCCCATGCCAATAATGCCATTGCCCATGCTACCAAACCATCCATAGATATCGTATGATTGTGTAGCAAGACCCATGATGCCGGTTAGCGCCAATCCAATCACCAATACCACCATGACATTCATACCACATGCGGCGCATACCAGTACGACTAGATAGGGCAACACCTTCAGATAGTTGACCTCTTGGAGGCTCTCCGGTGCATGCACATTGGCCCCAAGCAAGATATATAAGGCAAAAATCAATATCGCTGCTGGGGCTACTATAAAGAGATTGACCCGAAACTTGTCTTTCATATTGCATCCTTGGGTGCGTGTGGCTACCACGGTGGTGTCACTGATAAAAGATAGGTTGTCACCGAAGAAAGCTCCGCCTACAATCACACCCACCATAAGCGGTATGGATGAACCTGTGGATGAGGCAATGCCAGCAGCTATAGGGGTGAGCGCTACAATGGTGCCCACACTTGTTCCGATGCTTAACGAGATAAAGCAAGCTGCCAAAAACAAACCGCCTAGAATCATGTGCGCAGGTAGCAAAGCTAACGTAAGATTGACCGTAGCATCTATACACCCCATCTCCTTAGCCGAATTGGCAAACGCACCTGCAAGAACAAAGATCCAAAGCATGAGCATCATGTTCTCAGCGCCAGCACCCTTACTATATGATGTGATGCGTTTTGCGATAGGCATACCGCTGCTAATGGCCACGGCATAGATGCTTGATATCATAAAAGCCACGGTTATCGGAATCTTGTAAAAGTCTTGTGCGATGATGGAAGTGACAAGATACAAGACGATAAATAGCAATAGCGGACTTAAAGCCAGTAATCCTTTCTTCTTTCCTATACTTGTTTCTGACATATAATGTGAATGTTTTTAGATAGTGGAACGCTGATAGAAGTCAATGTTTTCTTTGGATAGAAGCTCGATAGGCATATAGTTGATGCATCTCACCTCTTGGTTGAGCACAATGGAACGGAACATCGAGTCTACTGCTAGATATCCTTGCATATATCCATGCTGTGCTATCAAGAACGAGATGCTACCTTCGCGCATACAAGCTGCATTGCGCTGAACGATGTCATAGCCCATAATCTTGATATCCGTAAGGTGGTTTTGAAGAAGATATTCTCCCACAATCCACGCTTTAGAGTTGAATGTGATGCCGTGATGAATCTGCTTATGCGTCTCAAAGAATTGTGCCATAACTTTATTGCACGTTTTAGTGTCTGCACCTAGAGGGAGAACCAGTTCGTGAATCTTGACCTTGGGGAAATGTTTCTTCATGTAATGCTTGAATCCTACCTCACGATTCTCTTGTTGCTTGGTAAAGGATACGCCTCTTTTGACGCGTTTCATAATCATAAGGTCGGTTTCGGTAGAAGCGATAAGCATTAGCATCTTCGCTGCAAAGTAACCGCTATGGAACGAGTCTTGTCCGAAGAAAGCTAACGGATTGAGCTCCTCGATGTAAGAGTCGAGCAGAATGAGCGGTATGTTTTGTTCGTGTAGGTCGTTGGCAAACTGCAATGAGTTGTCTTTAGAAGTAGGAACAAGGATTACGCCATTGGGGTTTTGTAGCATACAGTCGTTGCAAGCATCAGCAAAGGAGACGTCGTCCATACGATTATAGTAAATCATTTTGAGCTCAAAATGAAAGTCGCGTCTGAAGCTGATAGCCCTCATCAAACCTTCTTCCACCTCGTCCCAGTAAGCTTCGCTTTCATGCTGTGGCATCAAACAGATTATACTGAAAGAACGATTGTATGCCAAAGCACTGGCATAGACGTTAGGTTGGTAGTCCATGTCATGTAGTGCAGCCTGCACTTTCTTCATCGCACTTTCTGAAACGTTAGGACGATTGTGCAGAACGCGGTCCACTGTACCTACCGAAACGCCGGCTCGTATAGCTATATCTTTGATTCTTATCTTCTTATTCATCTATTTATAATAGTTTACATCCCCCTTATGATGCAAATATACTAATAATATTCTGATTCGAACCCCAAGCCGATGCGTTTTTTATAAATAGGTGAAATTTCACAACAAAGTCATTGTAAAATTAAGAAAAATACATTACCTTTGCTAATTATGATATGTAAGAGGCTTGATTTTCGGTTGTTAAGCATCGCTTTGCTACTGGTTTGCATTGGGGTGGGGTGCACCAATCCCCATCAGCAAAATGCCGATGCAATGAACGATGTGTCCTATTCATACCATTATCGAAGCTTAGATTCTACGTTCTTGTATGCGCAGAAAGCGCAAAAGCAATCGGCTGACTACTCTTCGGGGTATGCTGAGGCTCTTAATAATAAGGCATTCGTCTATATTAAGCGGATGCGTTATGATAAAGCAAAGGCTTGTTTGGATAGTATTTATGATTTAACCGATAATCAAATAGAACTATTGGTGGCAGATGTGCAGCAGATGCGTTTGTGTCAACGCAGAGCTCGCAACAAGGAATTTTATGACTTCCGACAGGCGGCTACGCTACGTATAAGACGTATTGAAGAAGAAACAGAGCAGCTTTCAAAGCGGCAAACCAGCCGATATGCCTATGCTTACTCTGAGTTTCAGTTGGTCAATTCGGCTTATTTCTACTATGTCGGACAAGATTACCAAAGCAAATCAGCCATCAATAGCCTTTCTACATTTAATGAACTACTATTGGATACAGCCCAGCTTGTAGGCTATTATTACGCCTTAGGCTCCGGCGGAGTTATAGATAAAGGTTCCCAGCAAGACATTAGTCAGAAGGAGTTTGATTATCAGATGCAAAGTTATCACTTGGCAGAGAGCTCAGGGTATATTTATTGGGAAGCCAACTGCCTGCAAGCTATCAGTGAACACCTCATAATGAGTGATGTTGGAGAACAGCTTCTCAAAGATAATCCTCGCGATCTCAAGACATTGAACGTCGATAATATGCCCGACTCTTTGTTGGCTGGTAACCTCGCTCAACGTTCCTTAAGTCTCTTTACTGAGTATGGCGACGTATATCAGCAAGCTGCAGCTTTGCGAACGCTGGCTTCATGCTATTGGCAAATCAATGATTATCCATCAGCGTTGATATGCCTACAGAACGCTTTGCAAAATGATACCATTATCAATCAGACACCGGAGATGGTGGCTTCGATTCGAGAACAACTCTGTTTGGTTTATTCGGCAATGGATGATAAACCTTCGAGCGACTATAATCGCAACCTTTATTTAGACCTACAAGAGAACACTAGGCAAGATCGTTTCTATGAAGCAAGAGCCGATTATCTCCGGCAAACGATTGAAGAGCAAAACACGATGATTATCGCTGTGATTGCTGCAATCATTGTTGTGGTGCTGTTGTTGATAATGTTTGTGTGGCTAAGATACAAGAATGGTGGTCGACAGACGTTTAGTCAGCTTCTAGCTCCGCTTCTAAAGTGGCAGCAGGCCAACGAGCAGGACATGGCTAATGAAGAAGAAAGGTACCTCGAAGTAGTGGAAAAGAGCGATATAGAACGCATAAACCTAGAGAAGAAAAAGCGTAGATACCTAGAGCAACGTGCAAAGGTGGCACTGGTTAATAGTGTGTTGCCATTGATAGATAGAATGTTGTACGAAGTGCGCAAACTGCAACCAATAGATAAACTCACCACTCCAGCAACAATTGATAAAGGCAGATACCGGTATATTAACGATCTTGTACAACAGATTATTACCACGAACATAATGCTAACGCGTTGGATCAAACTGCGCGAAGGACAATTGCACATTCGCATCGAAAGCTTTAAGCTTCAAGACTTGTTCGATTTCCTCTCACGTTCGCAAGCTAGCTTCCAACTGAAAGGTATCCGCTTAGACATAGAACCCACTTCAGCATGGGTAAAAGCTGATCGTACGCTTACGTTATTTATGCTTAATACCTTAGCCGATAACGCCCGAAAATTCACAACAAAGGGAGGTATCATAACCGTAAAAGCACAAGAACATGCGGCTTATGTGGAAGTGTCTATAGCTGATAATGGCGAAGGAATGACCGAAACACAAACTGCTCATCTCTTTGATCTTAAACCTATAAATGATAATGAAGAGACAGTTCAGAGGTCTGAACAAAACCGCTCACACGGATTTGGACTGACAAACTGCATGGGAATTATCAATAAATACAAAAAGACCAGTAGCTTGTTCTCTGTCTGCACGTTAGGGGTGGATAGCGAAAAAGGCAAGGGCTCACGTTTCTATTTCCGTCTTCCTAAGGGCGTTGTTCGTGGAATCGTGTCTTTGATGGTCTTGTTTGGTCTAGGCGCTGCATCCTCCTATGCTAGTGGCGCAAATGATAAGCATGATTATATAGCCCGTGCCAACGCTTATGCTGACTCGGCTTACTTTAGCAATATCAATGGCACTTATGCAAAGACGCTCCTTTTTGCAGACAGTTGCCGTGAGATGCTCAATCAAAATTACCTTTCGCAATATCCTCAAGGTAAGAATCTGATGATCAAACAAGGCGGAACGTCAATCACACCAGCTGAAATCAAATGGCTCAAAGATAGTCTGACAACTAATTTTGATATAGTCTTAGACATACGAAACGAGACCGCAGTGGCTGCTTTGGCACTACATCAATGGGACTTGTATCATTATAATAACAAAGTGTACACCCAGCTTTTCAAAGAAATATCATCCGATAACACGCTCAGCAACTATTGTAAAATGATGCAACGTACTGAGAATAACAAAGAAATAGCAATGGTGTTGTTGGTTCTATTGTTCTTGTCCATCTTCCCCGCATTCTACTTTATATATTATAAGAACCACCTTTACTATATCTATTGTGTCAATCGCATCAAGCAGATGAACAATATCCTTGTAGGAGAAGATTCGATAGAGGACAAAGTGAGGAAGGTGGAGCAGATGACATTCAGCCGTCTCCCTAATCCGTTGTTTCGGATTGTGGAACAGATTCGGCAGTCGCTTAAAGAATGCTTGGCATCCTATAAGACGCACAAACAACAACTGGAGCTTGCGATTGATCAGATGCATTGCATCCAAATGGAGAATCAACGGCTTCATGTATGTAATAACGTGATGGATAATAGCCTATCTACGTTGAAACATGAAACGATGTATTATCCGTCGCGAATATCTAATCTCTTGGAGAATTACAAAAACGCCATTAACAATCACTCGTTTACAGACGAGGAATATGCCGACTTCTGTGAAGAACTCAATGGATTGTCGGTCTATTATAAAGAACTTTATCAAGTGTTATGCTTGCAAATTATGGAGCAGGTTAAGATGATAAAGCTCTCTTGTAAGCCTGTGCCTTTAAGCGAGATTGTACCTAAAGGAACGATTCTAAAGGAAAAAGATGAAAAGGGTTTAGAACAAAACGTTTCAGAACTCAGCTTGTTAGGAGATCGAGATATGCTTTCATATCTGTTTGATATCCTCAAAGAAGTAAACGATTCTCAATCCTTAACAATATATGTATCGTCTAAAGAACCTCTTTATGCGGTGTTAGACATTCCGCTTCCGCATTGGAAATCATCATTAGCCGAGGGACAGAATATCTTTGATGCTGATGTTGCGAATGTGCCATTTCTTCTTTGTCGCCAAATAGTGCGCGATGATGGAGAACTGACTAATCGCCGTAGATGTGGCATCAGTTTGCAACAGGGCAGATACAACGACTTAGAAAATATCAATATAATCACTCTAACCATATCAAGATGGAACCATTTAAAGTAATCATAGTAGAAGATGTACCTCTCGAATTGCGTGGAACAGAGGGTATTCTGCGTAGTGATATACCTGAAGCTCAGATAATAGGAACAGCTGATAGCGAGTCGGCTTATTGGCGATTGCTTAAGCAAGAGAAACCCCAACTGGTTTTGTTGGACTTAGGATTAGGCGGTTCGACAACAATAGGTGTGGAGATTTGTCGTCACACCAAAGAGCAATACCCTGATATAAAGATTCTGATCTTTACGGGTGAAATACTTAATGAGAAACTTTGGGTTGACGTCTTAGATGCTGGTGCGGATGGTATCTGTCTTAAAAGCGGGGAACTGCTTACACGAAACGATGTTTTATGTGTTATCAATGGAAAGAAACTCGTTTTCAATCAGCCTATTCTTGAAAAGATAGTTGACCGTTTCAAGCAGAGTGTAAACAAACAACTGATGCACCAAGAGGCAATGATCGATTACGAGATAGACGAATATGATGAACGCTTCCTACGTCATCTCGCATTGGGATATACCAAGGAACAGATCACCCAACTACGTGGTATGCCTTTCGGGGTAAAGAGTTTGGAAAAGCGACAAAACGAATTGGTACAACGATTGTTTCCCAATGGAGGCGGAAAGGGAGTCAATGCTACCCGCTTAGTGGTTCGCGCGTTGGAGTTGAGGGTCTTGGATGTAGATAATTTGTATCCTGATGAGGAATAAACCACGATATTTTGCTTATGCTCTACTTGTCTTGCTGATAGCACAACCTATTGTTGTTGTGTTGTCGTGGATGTTCAATGCGTTCTTCCCCCAAGTCGGTGTGCGCTCGCTGATAACCAGTTGGGGCCTCCGCTGGTACTTTGGGCATTTTGTAGACAATGTCCGAATACCTTTCTTTGTGTGGATGGTTTTGCTCTCAATGGCTCTCGGGGCCTACCGCAGCAGTGGGCTGCATCATGCTATTGTGGCTCTTGTGAGGCGATTGCCGCTCAAAGATAAGCAATCGCTTGCTTTGCGTGTTACGGCGTTAACGGTCTTAGGACTACTTGTGGTTGTGTTCTTTTTTGCTGTCCAACCGCATGCACTGCTGCATAATGTGTCCGGAGGACTATTTCCAAGTAGTTTTTCTGATTTTCTCATTCCATTGATAGCACTTATCATTATGCTAGGGTCTTTATGCTTTGCCTTTGTGAATGGGACGCTTGATAGTGCTGAAAAGTTTTACCTATTGCATGTGAATGGAATCCATGGTATAGCTTGGTTTTTCCCTCTCTATATGTTGGCTGCCCAACTATATGCCAGCGTGCTTTGGGTCCTCGGAATTTCTTAGTGATTTCTTGGCAGGTTGTTAGAAAATAAGTACCTTTGCACAAACTATATAGAACAAAATAAAACCATATAATGAAGATTTCTTATAAGTGGTTGAAAGAGTATGTTGATTTCAACCTTACACCACAACAAACAGCTGATGCTCTTACATCTATCGGCTTAGAGGTCGATGCCTTAGATGAGGTGCAGAGCATTAAAGGAGGACTAAAAGGCTTGTTCGTAGGTAAAGTGTTAACCTGTGAAACTCATCCCAATTCGGATCACCTGCACATCACAACTGTAGATCTTGGTAAAGAGCAACCTCAGCAGATTGTATGTGGCGCTCCCAATGTTGCAGCAGGGCAGAAAGTGATTGTAGCTGACCTTGGCTGCGTGTTGTACGATGGTGACAACGAGTTTGTTATAAAGAAATCAAAACTGCGTGGTGTGGAGTCTTTGGGCATGATCTGTGCCGAAGATGAAATTGGCGTTGGTAACAGCCATGATGGCATTATCGTTTTGCCTGAAGAAGCAAAAGTAGGCCAGCCCGCAGCTGAATATTATCATCTAGAAAGCGATTGGGTGATAGATATAGATATAACAGCCAATCGTGCTGATGCCTTAAGCCATTATGGCGTGGCACGCGACTTATATGCATGGTTGGTTCAGAACGGATACCAAACTTCATTGCATCGTCCTGATTGCAGCGCGTTTGTCGTTGATAATCATGATCTCCCTATTCAGGTTACGATTAACAACCCCGAGGCATGTCGTAGATACGCTTGCTTGAGTGTGACCGACTGTGAAGTGAAGGAAAGTCCAGCTTGGTTGAAGGATAAATTGTCGGTTATAGGCTTGCGCCCAATTAACAATATCGTGGACATTACCAACTATATCATGATGGCTTATGGTCAGCCTATGCACTGCTTCGATGCTGATATGGTGAAAGGTAATCACATTGTTGTTAAGGACGAGAACGCAGGACAGAAGTTTGTTACCCTTGATGGACAAGAGCATATCCTTGGCGAGCACGACTTGGCTATTTGCAATGAGGAAGAGCCTATGTGTATAGCAGGCATCTTTGGAGGAAAGGGTAGTGGTACATACGAAAGCACGCGCAATGTGGTTCTAGAAAGTGCTTACTTCCATCCTACATGGATTAGAAAGTCGGCACGCAAGCATGGCTTGTCTACAGATGCTAGTTTCCGCTTTGAGCGTGGCATCGACCCTAACAATACGCTTTATGCACTTAAGCAAGCAGCTATCTTGTGCAAAGAACTAGCAGGTGCTAAAGTGAGCATGGAGATTAATGACGTTTATCCAACGAAGATGAACGACTTCCCCGTTCGATTAGAGTATGAATATTGCGACCGCTTAATCGGGAAGCAGTTGGGTGCTGATACCATCAAGAGCATAGCTAGCACGCTTGAGATGAAGATTGCGGCTGAAGATGTAAACGGTTTGGATCTCCTTGTGCCTGCATATCGTGTAGATGTTCAGAGACCATGCGATGTGGTGGAAGATATCCTCCGTATATATGGATATAATAATGTAGAGATTCCTACCACGCTGAAGTCGTCACTGACAATAGCTGAGGAAGCTGATAAAAACTATCATAAAGAGAACCTCATCGGTGAACAACTGGTTGGTGAAGGGTTCAATGAGATATTGAACAACTCGCTTTCTAAGCAGACCTACTATGACAAGGACGACCTCAATTATTACTCTTGGGGTAGCACTGTTAAGGTGATGAATCCTCTAAGTGCCGACTTAGGTGTGATGCGTCAGACCTTGTTCTTTGGTGGTATGGAAAGCATTGTACGTAATGTGAACCGTAAGGTAAGCAACCTACGATTCTTTGAGGTGGGCAATGTCTACAAATTTGATCAGGATAAATGGACCGCTGAGGCTCCCATTAAGGCTTATGTGCAGGATTATCACATTGGTTTGTGGCTCACCGGCAAGCGTACCGAGGGCTCATGGCTATGTGCTGATCAGGACACCACGTTCTATGAGTTGAAAGCTTATGTAGACAATATCTTGCGTCGCATAGGTTTAGCAAGCGCAGCTGTTGTGGTTAAGTCTTCGGACAATAACCTCTTCGATAAAGGCTTGCAGCTCCAGACCAGAGCCGGTAAGGTTCTTGTGGATATGGGTATCGTAAGCGTTAAGATGCAACATCAGTTTGGCTTGGATCAGACAGTGTTCTATGCAGAGCTCGATTGGACTGCATTGATGAAAGCGATACGTAAGAACAAGTTCCAGTATCAGGAATTATCCAAGTATCCTTCAGTGAGTCGTGACTTGGCATTGCTAGTCAATGACGATGTTGAATTTAGCCAGATAGAGCAGATCGCTCGACAGACAGAGAAGAAGTTGCTCAAGAACATTGTCCTCTTCGATGTATATCAAGGTGACAAACTTCCTAAAGGCAAGAAGAGCTATGCTGTCAACTTCATCCTTCAGGATGAGACCAAGACGCTCAATGATAAGGCTATTGACGCTATCATGAACAAGCTCATCAAGAATCTAACCTCCAAACTCGATGCCGAGTTGAGATAATGGTTCTTTCATAAGATACAAACATAATAATAAAAACTATATTAAAAAGTCATACCAATGGGTAGAGCATTTGAATATCGTAAAGCCACAAAGCTGAAAAGATGGGGACACATGGCCCGCACATTTACAAAGTTAGGTAAAGAAATCGCTATCGCAGTGAAAGCTGGAGGCCCTGAACCCGAGAACAACCCTCGTTTGCGTGCAATCATCGCTACTTGTAAGCGCGAAAATATGCCCAAGGATAATATCACAAGAGCTATTAAGAACGCGATGGGTAAGGATACGAGCGACTATAAAGAAGTGCCCTATGAGGGATATGGACCTCATGGCGTTGCAGTCTTTGTAGACACGCTGACCGACAACACCACACGTACTGTAGCTGATGTTCGCTCTGTGTTCAATAAGTTTAACGGCAATCTTGGAACACAAGGTTCGTTGAGCTTCTTGTTCGATCATAAGAGTGTCTTCACATTCAAGTCCAAAGAAGGCATGGATATGGAAGAGTTTATCCTTGACGTGATCGATTTTGGTGTTGATGACGAATATGATACAGACGAGGAGTCGGGCGAAATCACTATCTATGGTGAACCTACAAGTTTCGGAGATATTCAGAAATACTTGGAGGATAACGGTTACGAGATTACTTCAGCCGAGTTTACACGTATTCCAAACGACTTGAAAGAAGTAACACCCGAGGTTCGTGAGACAATCGACAAGATGGTCGAAAAACTCGAAGAGTTTGACGATGTTCAGAATGTCTACACCAATATGAAACCTGAAGAATAATTTTCAGCAATACTATAAAGGCTATCACGATAACAAAGTGATAGCCTTTATGATTCTCCCCATTTTTGAAAGTTCCGAAGGACACCAAGTTTTATACCTTAAACTCCAAGTACTTTTCCTTAGTGGAGCTAGAGATAATCGTTACAGCTATAGAGAATCCCGCTTCTTTGTATCTTTTGGATGAGATATCCTCGCGGATAGCTTTCTCCTGAGCGTTCTCTATCTCTTTTCTATGTTCCTTAAAGATGGTGGGGTTGTCTCCCTTGCCAGAAACCGAATAGTAGTGGTGGATGGTGCGCGTGTCCCGTATAAAGGTAACGCTGTCATAGGACATACCATTATTCAACTTGCAAGGACAGTTCTTTTCCGTGAACTCTTTACATTCTCTCGCTGCTCTGTCCTCCAATGATTCAGTGCAAGAGAACATGGAAGTCAAACAGCATACGAATAGCGATATATATATAATCTGTTTCATACGTTTTTTTGTAAATCTGATGATAGTTGTAGTGGACATAGCGTCAAGGCTGATGAGATAGAATCTGATTTCTGCATTCTTCCATGAGCCATTTAGGTGTGCTTGTTGCTCCGCAGATGCCAATCGTTTTGACATTCTTGTACCAAGTAGGGTCAAGCTCAGAGGCACTTTCTATTTGATGACAATTCTTGTTCATACGTTGGCATTCTCTAAAAAGCACTTTCCCGTTAGAACTTTTTCGTCCTGCTACAAATATGATGAGATCATGTTTTGCCGCAAAAGCCGCAATGTTAGGCATGCGGTTTGCCACTTGTCGACAAATAGTGTCATAACTTTTAAAGGTGGCTTTGGGTGAAATATGATCTTGAATGTAGCCGATGATGCGATGAAACTCGTCTAGAGACTTGGTTGTTTGTGAATATAGGTGGATGCTGCGTTGGAAGTTGAGCGTCTTTACGTCTTCTATATGTTCCACCACGATGGCTTTTCCTGCAGTCTGCCCGACCAATCCTAACACCTCCGCATGACCATTCTTGCCAAAGATTACAATTTGCGTGTCCTTGTCATCTTCATATTGTCGCTTTATGCGTCGTTGCAGGGCCAATACCACGGGACATGTAGCGTCAATGATTGTGATATGATTACGCTGCGCAATCTGGTATGTCTCGGGTGGCTCGCCATGCGCACGCAGAAGCACCTTGACATGATGTAGCTCTTCTAGCTGCTTATGATTGATGGTGATTAGCCCCTTGCGTTCTAGGCGTTCCACTTCCATGCTGTTGTGCACGATGTCACCTAGACAATATAAGGTCTCACCTTTAGATAGCTCCTCTTCGGCCTTCTTGATAGCCGTGGTGACCCCGAAGCAGAAACCACTTGATTCGTCTATTTCTATTTGTAACATATCTAGTATGTCAATATCTTATTTGTTGATGTTGATGATAGCACCTTTGGTACGTCCCATAAACTCTGGAGCGTAGGCACATTGTGCGGTACATGTTCCTTGTTGATATGATCCTTCGCGGTCGATGTAATATTCTGTTTCTATCACATGCTTGCCTTTAGATAGCTGATCAAAGTAGTAGTAGGTGGCGTTATCCTTCGTAGCAATGTAATAACCATAACAATAACCACTTGTCGTGTTAACGGGCTCTAGGCACGCTGCACGCTTATCCACTACCTGGACAAAGTCGTAGTCGCGATCAGCGGTAATGGTTATGCGTACCTGAATCTTGTCACCTACTTTATAAGAAGCTTCCTTGTCTTGATGAGTCACTACTTCACGTTTAATGGCAATGCCCATCTGCGCATCCTCCACCTCAGAAGCAGGTTGCAGGTATTGTGCATATACTGCGCCCCAGGATGTGCCATCCGTCTTTTTATCAATGGTGAGCGTCTTCGCTGTGGAGGCATCGGCCTTAACTTTTACGTAACCGATACCAGCAGAAGCATTGCTCTCAATTGCTTTTCCGTCAATAGCAATGGATGCGAGATTACTAGCGTTCTGCAAAGTAGCCACCTGTCCATTGTCAGTAAATGCCCAAATAGCATTGACACTATTCAATGGTGTGTCCCAAGCCTGTGTGTGCTTAGCTTGTAACAACCATTGCTGCATCTCATGTATTGTTGTAGTGTCACTAGGTGTAATGGCTTTTAGTGCTTCAATAGCAGCCACCTCGGTAGGAATCTTATAGTCGAACCAACTATACATTGCGTTTCGGCTATCAAAGTAGCGTCCCATGCCTTCTTTATATACGGTGTATTGCTTGATGCTTTCAAGATACTCTTTAGCCTTTGGACTTTCACCATATTGATGAAGGATGATGGCGGTGTTAGCCTTACCATAGATAGTAAGGTCTACTGATTTCTTTGTGAGCAGACCGACGAGATACCGTATATCATCGGTAGTGCTTCTTCCTGCCAAAGCATTGGTATAGAGATAGTCGCATAGCGCGTCTGAAGGTCTAATATGCTTATTTCCCTGCTTCTCAAGTTTCTTCAGTTCGATAACGCGTAAGTTTACCTCAGAGTCAAGAAAGTTAAATGCACGGCGGATGATGTTGCTAATCTCTTGATCATTACCGATCAGATTGTTTAGACGCGTCAAGGTCTTAGTGACAGCAACGGTCATATAAAGACTACCACTCATACCTTTCCACCAAGAGAACGAACCATCACTGTTCTGTAGCTGTTGCAATCTCTTCAAGGTAGAAGACGTGGTGTTGTTGAGCTGATTGTCGTTGAAGAAGTGGGCTATGGCACGTTTTTGTTCATTCTCGTTTTGTGCGTCTATCACCCATGGTGTTTCTTCTAGAACGACGTTCTTTAAGTCTTGGTTCTTCTCCAAACTACTCATAAGCGATGTCTCGTTGCCCTTCTCTTGGAGCCATTGGCTGAAAGTGTCTTTAATCTTTGGCGTAGAATCGACAATATACTTAGCCAAACGGTTGGCATAGTAGGCGGTGGCTAACGAGATGGCGTTTTGGTCATTGGCGTCAGCCACGTAAGGCAAAGCCTGAATCATGAGCCATGATGGATTGTTGGTGTATTCGATGGTCAGCGACTTGCTAGATATATTTTTCTTCGGGAACAAATCGTTGAGATTAATCGTCTTAACGTTAGCGGACGTTTGGGTAAATGGAATGGTCGTAGTGACATATTCCATGTGGGATAGGATAGGGAGGTAATGCTGCTCTCCATCACTAAATCCGTTGCCGCTAGCGGAGAAACGAGCAATCAGCAAATCGGCATCACCTTTCAAGAGTTGGTTGTCAATAGCAAATGAGGCTTGAGACGAACTCTGTCCGTTGACGCTAAAGTCTTGCGTCGTAGCGTAAATCACTTGGTTTGTCAGAGGATCAATCAACTCCATCTGCGCTTTGCCTTGTACCATGTTGTTCGTAGTGTTAAACAGGCGAGCGGTAATCACTGCTTTGTCGTCCTTGCGTAAGAAACGTGGCATGTTAGGTGTGATCATTACCTGTTTTTGAGCTACGACGTCCTCAGAAATCATTCCGTGGTTCATCTCGCCATCATGCGCAAGGCCTAAGAATCGCCATGTGGTGAGAGATTCGGGCAACTTAAACTTGAGCGTAACGCAACCCATGCTATCGGTGTGCAACTGCGGATAGAAGAACGCTGTCTCGTTGAGATTCTCGCGTATCTGTGCTTGGGCATGAGTTTGTATCGTGGTCTGTTCTTTTTGTTCTTGGTTCATAGCGCTTTCTTTCGCTTCAGAGCCACTTGTAGACGATTGGTTATTGCCATAAGCCTTAATAGAAGCATTCTCGTCTAGACCAAGAGCTTCAACCTCGTTGCTCACTCTGTTCATAGCCATTACAGGAGCACTATCTAGCTTGTACATGATGTGATATCTATTGTAACCATAACACAAGCTATTGTAGTAGCGGTCGTTGAAAGAACTCAATTGTATAGGGTCTACCTTTAAGGCATTGTAGGTGGTGTAATAATATTGGCGATAATTAGAATGTCCAATACCTAACCATCTTAGACTAGGCATATTGTTGGTGAGGTATATGTCATCCGTCCAATTCATTTCTCGAATTTGGTCTAAGCTCTTGTCATACATCGTAGCCATGAGTTGTGCGTTAGCGGCTTTACCATTGGGATGCTTGATGGTAAGTGACCACTCCTCATCCTGTCCAGGGGTGAGACGATTACGGAACGATTTCCATTCCAAGATAAGACGCTTATCGGGCATAGGGCGTGCAATTCTAGCTGTATGTGTGTAAGCTACACCATTGCGCACCCAAGCATAATTGATTACAAGACCAGTGCCATACTCTTCTTTATAAGTGAAGCGATGCAATGTCAACGCGTTAGATTGATCGAATGTTCCATTTTCGATAACCTTTCCTTCAGATACAATCGAATAGACAAAATGTTGATCCTTGTCGCTTGATCCTACCTGAATGTACACGGGCTTCCCATCTGAGGGGAATGTGTCTGCGGATAGATAGAACCAATCGTGTGTTTCAATGATAGGCGACTTGTCTTTGAGCGAGAACAATACAAAACTTTGCTTTATCGTATCGTTGCCGCATGTCGCCATCAAGGTGTATTGACCCGATTTTAGGTTAGGCAATAGCGTAGGCTGGTTAGCTGCGGCTTTCAGAGTCAAAGCGTTGGCCATCTGCTGATCGGTCAATCTGGTCTTATTATCAAAGAAAGCATAGTTGACTTCTCCCGATATTTCATTTCCCGCAACGTTGAGGTAGGTGAACTTGAAAGGTTGCGTTTGGGTGGTCTCCATTCTGCTAGGAAGGTTGCAGAGCAAGACGGATGGTCTAGCGCCGATAGGCAATGATTGGTTGACTTCATGACTCTCACCACCATTGTCAGTTACTATAGTGTTGACCTCGAAGACAAAGAAACCATTCTTGTCCTTTTCGTCAAGTGATAAAGGTACGCTCACGGTGTATTCGCCTACCTCATTGGTACTTGTCGTGTCAGTAATGATCTGCGTGTCTCGGCTCGCATTGGCTCTGTACCAGAACCACCATCGTGGACGTCTAGTGACGGTATAGCTCACTTTGGCATTCTGTACTGGCACACCAGTGTATGTCTGTGCTTTTCCGCTTAGCGTGATGGTATCACCAATGGCATATTGGGCGGTGTAATCGTTGAGCATTACCTCAAAGGTGGGGCGTTTGTATTCCTCCACTTTGATAATCTGATAGGAGGAAGCTGCACCTGTCGCAGTAAGGCTAAAGTTACCAGTTAGTCCGGATGAAGGCAATGTGAAACTTGTTGCACAGGACCCGTTATCGTCAAGTGTGAGCGGATGTTCTGCCACCACTCGTCTATTGGCATCGCGCAGCGTGAGGGTTATCGGCTTTCGTGTTAGCGTTTGAGCATTGATTCCTTTGTCAACGGTCCACGCCAAAACGTTGGCATAGATGGTTTGCCCAGGTCTATAAACGCTACGGTCGGTATAAATGCGAGCAAAGGAGCGAGTGTTGTCGCTTTGCTTGTTGAGGCTAAAACTGTTTCGGTGCCAACTGGTGGGGTATGCCGTGTCATCGTTAGTATAGACATAGAGAGTAGCACTAACGTCTCCCTCAGTGTTATCGATGATGGTTTCTCCCTTGGAGTTGGTAGTAAAGGTACGCTTGGTGACGCTCTTCTTTTTCTTATTGTTGTTGCTCTCTATAAAGCATAAGGTAGCGCCTTTGATGGGTTTACCCGTTGTGGCATTCACCACAACGTAACGCCATTGGTCATTGGGTTGTTGTTGGTGAAGAACATACAAGTCAGTGACACAATATAGAAATTGAATAGTATCCACTCCTTCTTGATTCGTGGTGAGCGAGATGTAGTAGATACCCTTGTCTAGAGATGGGATGACGATGGAATCGTTATTGATCTCATATATGGGATGTGAAGCAAACGAATGACTAATCGTTTGTGTTGATGTAGAGATAAGATATGGTTTAAGGTCATCAGCGTTAATAACCTCTGGCTCATCTACCAACTCATTGTCACCGCGAAGCTTTGTCTTGGTGATAGCTATTGTAGCTGACTGAAGATGCCTATATGTTATTCTTAACGTTTGTGGCGTTTGGGAAGGACTGACATAGCTAGTAAGATCAGATGATATAAATGATGTTTCCATTTCGTTCATCCTGTTACGCAGCTGATTCATTTCTTTCCAACTGCCCCAACGATTAATCGCTTGTTTCAGATAATCATAGCATAGCTTTCTTTTAGCGTTTGTGTCATTGGGCATAAGACCAAAACGCTTTACGGCTAAAGCACCGCAAACGGGTAGGTCGGCGTAGACGTCAATGAGCGAGTCGAGCACTTCAATTTGTTGGTTGCTTTCTTCCATAGAAGCGATGAGACATGCAGCTTCACGATTGCCGTTGTTCTTATAATGATTGTATAAGAACGGTAGATTGTCCGTTTCTATTCCGATGATATGTAGAAGGTCATGGTTAAAGTACTTGCTATCAACGCCAGTACTGATAAAAGGCAGGTATCCGTCTTCTTTATAAGACGCCAAGATGTCAGGGTGGGCTAGCGCCTTCTTGAAAAACAACTTGCTGAGCTGTTCGCCATTTTCTAGATTGGAGTTGTTTTGGTAGATTTTACCCAGCACAGTGGCATAAACTGCAGATAACACCGCGTTGCTCTTTTCTGCTAGCTCTTGCTTCTTTTTGAGTTTGCTCACTTCGGCCTCAAGAGAGTCGGGAGTGATCGTTGTTTGCAGACTGGACCAACTCAAGCTAGCTGCTAGCTGCTGACCATAGTCATGCTTCTTTTCGGCAGAAGCAATAATCTTCTTCAGAATTTGCATTTGGGAGCGTGGAAGATCCTTTTGAGCTGCTTCCTCGTATTGCTTCCAAAGCTCGTCATAGGTTTGCGCTTGTGAAAATAAAGGTAATAAGGTAAACGCAATGAGTGTCAACAGAGTCTTTCCCATATTTGTTGTAAAGTTATATGTCAATGAATGAACCAATAATGTTAAAGTGAAATGAATGTGTTGTATATCAAGATACTCATTCTAGCTATCTGCAAAGTTAGTGATTATTTTGTTGTATGATGAATAAAGCTTGGAAAAAGTAGCCTTAATAACATTTAGCAATATATATTTTGATTTCTCAATGATAAATGTTAATTTTGCATCTTACTTATTATTTAAGAAGGATGATACTCAAAAAGAAAAGATGGCATTGTCTGAAAGGTCAAGAGCCAACCGAGATGGATCTGAAGATTATGGAGTTGGAACGACGTGGGAAACTTGTTCCTACACGTGAAATGGTGAAAACTCCAGAACAAATAGAAGGTATACGTAAGGCATGTGCGGTAAACACAGGTTGCCTAGATGCTGTAGAGGCTGCGATACATCCTGGCATGACTACGCAGGAGATTGATGATATTTGCATGCAATATTGCAAAGATCATGGTGCGCATCCTTCATGTCTCAACTATGAAGGCTTTCCTAAGAGCGTGTGTACAAGTATCAACGAGGTGGTGTGTCATGGTATTCCAAAGAAGGAAGACGTATTGGAGGTCGGCGATATCGTAAATGTAGATATGACTCTTGATGTAGATGGCTACTATGGGGATGCATCTCGTATGTTTATCATTGGTGGCAAGACAACACCAGAGAAGGAACAGCTAGTCAGAGTAACCAAGGAGTGTCTTGACTTAGGAGCTGCGGCTGCAGTGCCTTATTGTACGATAGGTGATATCGGTCATGCTATACAAAAGCACGCTGAGAAATATGGTTACGGAGTGGTAAGAGATCTCTGTGGTCATGGTGTAGGTTTAGCCATGCATGAAGCACCCGAAATTCTCCATTACGGACATCGCGGTACTGGTATGGTGCTTGTTCCTGGTATGGTGTTTACCATTGAACCAATGATAAACATGGGAACATGGAAAGTGTTTATTGATGCAGAAGACCCTTACGGATGGGAAGTGATATCTGGTGACGAGAAACCTTCAGCACAATGGGAACATACGTTCTTGATGACTGAGAATGGCCTAGAGATTCTCTCGCATTAAAGGAAGCACTAGAGGTTTGTGATTGATAGTAAGAAATGGATAGTAACAATATATATATATTAGGTATAGAGAGCTCTTGTGACGATACCTCTGCTGCTGTGTTGTGTAATGGTGTGTTACTGAGTAACGTGACAGCTTCTCAAGAGGTGCACCGTGCTTATGGTGGTGTGGTGCCCGAACTCGCTTCTAGAGCTCATCAGCAGAATGTGGTTCCTGTGGTGGATCAAGCTATCAAGCGAGCTGGTATAACTAAGGAACAGCTATCGGCTATCGCATTTACAAGAGGGCCTGGACTGATGGGCTCGCTCCTTGTTGGTGTTAGTTTTGCTAAGGGATTGGCACGCTCCTTGGAAATCCCTCTAATTGATGTGAACCATCTGCAAGGCCATGTCATGGCGCATTTTATCAAAGAATCGGAGAATGACAATCATATGCCCCCATTCCCATTCTTGTGTTTGCTAGTCAGTGGAGGTAACTCACAGATCGTTAAGGTTAATGCCTATAATGATATGGAAGTGCTTGGACAAACGATTGACGATGCAGCAGGCGAAGCTATTGACAAATGTTCTAAGGTGATGGGGTTAGGTTATCCAGGTGGTCCGATTATAGATAAGTTGGCTCGTCAAGGTAATCCTAAGGCTTATCGTTTCTCTGAACCTCATATCCCTGGATTGGATTACTCCTTCTCAGGATTAAAGACATCGTTCCTATATAATTTGCGCAAGTGGGTAGCTGAAACACCCAACTTTATCGATCTTCACAAAGAAGACCTAGCAGCAAGCCTTGAATACACCATCGTAGACATCTTAATGAAGAAGTTGAAATTGGCTGTGAAGCAAACCAACATCAAGCATGTGGCTGTAGCAGGAGGCGTTTCGGCTAATAACGGATTGCGAAATGCATTTTGTGAGCATGCGCAAAAATATGGTTGGACGATATATATACCAAAGTTTAGTTACACAACAGATAATGCAGCGATGATTGCCTGTGTGGGAACGTTCAAGTATTATGATCGTGATTTTACATCTATCGATGTGCCCGCATTTAGCAAAGTCACTTTTAAATAACGATTATTTATAAATCATACAAATGGAATTCGAAACAAAAATCATTTCGCGCCAAATCGGCGATATACTCTATGCCTCAGGATTGACTCTAGGAACGGCTGAAAGTTGTACAGGAGGATTGATAAGTGAAGCTATCATTGCAACTCCTGGCGCTTCTAATTATTTTAAAGGAAGTGTGGTGAGTTACACCGATGAGATAAAGGAAAACCTACTTCATGTAGACGCACAAGTGTTAAGTGAACAAACCGCAGTATGCGAAGAGGTGGCTCGTCAGATGGCTCAAGGTGCTTTGGACCTATTGAATGTGGATTTTGCAATCTCTGCAACAGGAATTGCAGGACCTGGTGGCGGAACTAAAGAAATACCCGTAGGAACAATTTGGTTGGGATATGGAACTAAAGATGATATCCGTACATTCAAATTGACTGAAGATTTTGGTCGAGATATCAATATCGCCATTGCAACCAACAAGGCAATGCGTTTGCTACTAGATTTCTTGAAAGAAAAACAATCTCTCTTCACGGAGAAACAAGCATAAACCATTGACTAGACTTAATCTACCTTCCTTATAATCATACCTAAAATGGAAAAACTACCTCATATATCCCAAAAGCGCTGGAGCTTTGTATTGTTGTTGATGTTCGTCGCAAATTACGTTCATGCAACAACGATTACCTATACGGCAGATTTAAGTAAACAAGACCAATTAGCAATTATAACTAGAGGTACGGCCTATTCTGCTACCACTTCGCCTGCAACTGAAGCTTCGTTCACATACAAAGGAATGAAGTTTTATTCTAATGGTGGTTATATACCGCAAGGAAATACGAATCTACGAGTTTTTGGCGGAAAAAGCTTGGATATAACTTCGTATATAGGTAATATCACCAAAGTCATAGTCACAGTGACTGAATCAAAATATATGGATTTAACTCTAACGCCTTCAGATAATTTTAAATGTTCAAAAGATAAATCAAACCTACGTTACACCTTCACTTTTACAGCGAAAGAGTATCCGTCTTCTTTCTCGTTCAAGACAAACGGAGTGATTTGGATTAGCAAGATTGCAGTTACGATAGAACAACCCTCGTCTTACTCATTATCTATCAGTCAGTTTGGTTATTCTTCTTTGTTTCACGGAGAATATGATTTGCAGTTGCCAAGTGATCAATCTACTCTGACGGCATATACATTGGCTTTGAAAGATGAGCAGTTGGAACCTATGCATACATTCTATGCTGGAGATGTTATTCCTAAAGGTACATCAGTGTTAGTGAAAGGTGCGCAAGGTACATATTATCTTCCCGTTTCCACTACTTCTTCTACTGCTGAATATGACAATGAACTTCAAGGTCTAGATGTGCCAGGGATGATAATAGATGATAGTAATAGTGATGACTACTATTATTATAAGCTGACTACACTTAACAATCAGAATTTCGGATTCTATTGGGGCGCTGATGAAGGAGCCCCCTTCGAACTAAAAAACGCTCATCGTGCATATCTGCGATTACCAAAGAACTTGTTTGAAACAAGCGAACAAGCTAAAGCTTTTGACTTAGAAGATGTTTTAGATGTAATCACTGAAGCTAGGAAGGAAGACGCTCTCCCAACAAAACTATTTGATTTGAAAGGGCGTCAAGTATCGCATCCAGTTAAAGGTGTTTATATTTGCAATGGAAAAAAAGTGTTGATTAGATGATATGTCATTCTGATGACTGACATCTCTATGTATTGTAGACCATTGTTGGCGAGCCGTAAAGGGGGCTATTCGTAGTTAGGTAGACATGAATAGCCTCAATGCTGTGGAGGGTAGCTATTCTGTTCATCTGTGATAATCTGTGGAATGTAAAGGCTTAAATTACCTTAAATTACCTTTGCCCTTACGGATGTTCCAATAATTTGTATTAATTTTGTATTGTGAAAGTGACCAATATATGGTAAGGAAAGGTGCTCGAGTGGCTGAAGAGGCACGCCTGGAAAGCGTGTAATCGGCGAAACCGATTCGGGGGTTCGAATCCCCCTCTTTCCGCAATAGTAGATTGATTTGCAAGACTATACTGAGAAATAACCGTTGATTACCTTGTGGGTGTTGAGTAAAAGTGGGTAAATTCTACCACAAGTAAACCACAAGCAAATCATGGCAATAACAGTTCACTTCTTCCTTGGCAAATTGTCCTACACCTAGCTCTTTTTGCTTGGCGATATTCTTAGCTTGGGCAAGCATCTCTCGGCTTGTATCACCATTCTTAAGGTTCTCATAACTTGACCATAGGATATATCTCAGCTCGTTATCGGTTAGCTTCCCACTGAATCCACTCAAGCCTACCGCATCAAGTAGCTCACGGAAGAAATCCTTTATCTTATCCCAAACACCATTCCGTTTTGCCTCTTCAAAATTGGTAGCCTCGGCTAGGTTTGCAAGATATTCCTCTGTAGCTGTTCTCGCATCCCAATTGTTTTTGCTCATTAGGTCGGTGATACCTTGTCTCACCTCAGCATCCGCATTCGTGAATACGTTGTCCAAGAATGTTGTGAACCGCTCGCCAAACAAAGCACGTAGACCTTTATGCGCCACCGCCTCATGAAGCATCGTTTGCTCTATATCTGCTGCGTTGGTATGGTTGTCTGCTACGATGGTTATCTTCCCTGTCTTTGGGTCGTACCATCCTTTGGCTTGTTTCTTCTTCCCTTTCAGACCTTCAGACGTTACCACCTCTACATCACCTTTCACGTTCAAAGCCTCTGCTACATCATGTGCATAGTTGGTCATCTGCTGAAGATGATTGCTATCAGCAAGTTTTTCGTCTGATTGCGTATCGGTAGCTTTTCCATTATTCAGTTCTTCACTTACTCTGTAGCGGATGTCATTGTTGTTGGTATCAAACGTACCGATATTCTCCGTTGCACTCTTGATTTGGTTAGGATGGAAAGCGTTTATTTCCCAAATGATGCCATCGTATTCACGGATAAATCCATCATATCCTTCCTCAATGAGTTTTTGCATAGCCTTCTCACCAGAATCATCATATACGCCTGCATTCTCAATGTGTGGATTGATCGCAGGATTCTTAATATTAAGAAAAGCCTCTATAGTTCTATCTCCATACTCATGATACTCGTCATATTTCGGAGCAAAGAAGAAAGCAGGCATCTCTATCGAACGCCTTCCATGACTCTTGTTGTCAAACTCATAAAAATCTTGTTCTTCCCAAGTGTTTTCCCTTTCTTCGTCTGATGCTTCGTGTTTCCAATAATCCTTCTCCTTCCAATCCAGCTTATCAAAGTTTTCACCTGTCTCTAGATTTACCCACATAGTTGAATTCGTCTGATGGTACACCACCCTCGGTTCGCCATTCTCGTCCACAACTTTAGAAGAATTTGTTTGCAGGATAGAAAAAAGTCGCTTATCTTTGTAGGCAGAATTGGGCAGGGTGCCGTCTATACCAGCTTTTTGTATTGTTGGAACTATAGACAGCAGCTTGCCTTTTTCTATGTCAGTAAGGCGGTGGTCATAGTATCTTGTGCCATTGTTCTGCTCTGCGACAACAGCCTTGACGGTATAGTCCGTTCCGCCTATCTTCAGTCCGCAAACATAATATCTGAACGATTTTACATCTGGGTAATGCTGCTTGTCCTCGTTTGGCAACTCGTCAATGAATACAGACTTTTCTATAATCTGCGGAATGGCTGCAATGCTCTGCAAGTGTTCGCTATCCTTGTAGTCATGTTGCAGTATTTCCCTTATACCACCACGCTTGTTTCCGCCAGTCAGGTCTATCACCTCGCCAGTGTCCTCATTTGTGTAAGAGCCACGCAAAGACTTGCCATACTCCAGTGCGTTCTTCTTATACTCCTTTAAGTCATCAGAAGGTGTTATCTCCTCGCCCGTAATCTCCACAGGCACGCTCTCACGCAATTTCTCAATGCGTGCTGCTTTCTCCCAGTCACCGAACCAATTCTTGAATGCCTTCGTGCGCACTTGCGCCCACTGCCTTTGGGAAAGATTGCTCGGTTTTCCGTTTGGGGCTTTCATGTATGTGCCGTCTGCTTTTGCCTTGGCAATAATCTCCTCTGTTTCTCTTTTGCTATAATCAACATTTTTACCAATATGCTCTTTGAGGAAGGTCTCGCCTTGCTCCTTGGTCAACTTACCATCTGCAATAGTACGCTTGACGTATTCCTTCATCACCTCGTTGTGCATCCGTTCTTCTAAGTCTCGTTGTTCGCTATAACGATTCACACCATCCTTTACTATATCTACGGTGTTTTCGGGGAGCTTAAAACTCAGCGTTCCATCGGCTTCCTTATAACCAACAGGGCGATGAGGAGAATACTTGCCAGTCTTTGGGTCAGTCATACCAAAGTCGCACCAAAGAGAATAATACGCATCACTATCCATTGGTGACCATCCATGTCCTTCACCCTTCCAGCCAATTTTTGGATGATGTGGGTCAACCTTAGCATCTGCACACATCCGCAAGAATGCTTCTTCGGGAACATTGAAATCGAATCGGGGTATCAAACCTAGTTTAGGTAACAAGTCAACATAATAGTCGGCAGCTTCCTTGTATGCATAATCCCCACCAATCTCTTTTGCCTTTTCGTTGTAATCAATAGCAAAAGGATGACCTACTGATTTTTTCAGTTTGTTCTTGAACCTTGTTCTATCCTTGGCACTTTCTATACTTTTGCATCCGTTAGAAAGTATTGCCCTTTCTTCTTCGCTTAGCTCATTGTCAAACACATACCACGTATTGAACAAGTGTATTCCTCGTTCTGCATTGTAGTAATGCGTTCCGTTAGCAAACTCCAACTTATGTCCTTCTTCTACATCCTGTCCTGCCTTTGCTCCTTCAAGGATAGTCCAACCTCCCCCAAATCGGTCGTTCTGAACATCCTCAAAGTTGGTAACACCTTTGCCATAATCGGTATAGGCTTCGTCAACGAAATTGTGTCCCACACCATTGGCTCTCGCTATTCCAAGTCCTTGGTGAGCTAATTGTGACGTAGTCGCTCCCGATGAATGAAAAGGAATCAATGAACCCCAAATACCTCGAAGGTCTTTGTGTGTTGGAACATCGGTGAAGCACTTTATCAAATGTGGCACAGAGAATACAACGGAAGAAAGTGATACATCTTCATTGATATATTTCTTTGCTTCCTCAAGTCCTTTCTTGCCGTCAAAGTGCTGCTTCCCTTCCTTATCTGTAAATGTAAATTCTCTTGAGCCTACCGATTCCTCTGAGGAGATATAGTTGCCATTAGCATCAAGACCAGCTACAGGAGAGTTTTTGTCAAAGGCAGGGAAATGTGACATATTAAACTTAATACCCATTTTCCCAAATAGACGTACATCATCTAGCTCCTTCATGTACTTGAACATACATAGTCCCTTCATATAAGCATCTCTCACACTCTGAATCTCATCTATGGCTAGTATTGGTCTGAATTCAGAATGGGAGTTTCTGCGTAATCCTGTTCCTACGTTGACTCTTATCGCATCATAAGCAGGAGTCTTTTCCGTGATAGGAGCAATGATGGTGTACGATTGTTCGGTGTACGTCCCATTGTATGGTTCGGGGAGCAGCTTATCTTTCGGTCTGCCTGCACCTGTCTTTTGCCAAGCACGGAAGATACCACCCCAGTCAGACAAAGCCTTCGATTGTCCCTCGGCAGACATCAGTTGAGTCCAAGTGATATGCTCGGTAAGGTTATCGCCCGCAACACCCACTCTGATAGCATCCGCTTTCGTACTTGCCTTACCAGGTAATCCATTAATGGTCTTATCGCCCTTCTTGTTTTTCCCACGAACACTTTCACGTAAAGCCTCGTCAAACGCTTCTGGATTCTTGTTGCGTTCGTCAATGGTCGCATTAACCGCATCTACAAAATTTTGCGATACCGAAGGAAGCATCTTCAGTCGTGCAGCAGCATCAAAACAACCTTTACATGGTACATTTAAGCCAAGATCACGCATTACCTCATATAGACGCATATAATCTTCGGAAGTGAAACCTTTAGGGCTCTTGCCCATCATCAGCATCAGTTCCACCATGTCGGGCGAAGCTAGTGTCGCTTCTATGCCTTCATTGTTAATACAAAGCAAGTCAGCAGAAGCATCATAGGTGTATTCGATATTCTTACGAGACCATGTCACTATAGGCTTTTCTTTGCCATCTCGCCAATCCATCCTCAGTGTAGGTTCTTTCTTCGCCCATTGGTCATAACGTATATCACCCTCAAGTGCTGAATGGATAAGGTTTATCAACGATTCACTTTCGTTAATAACCGAATCAATTTGCTCCTTTGACCATTTTATTTTTGATTTCTTCTGACGCATCAACCTTGCAAGGTCTTTGCGCAACTTTTCTTGCACATCCTTCTCCGTTCTCATGTTTAGGTCAATGCCGTTACCATCATCCACCGATGCCTCGGCTGCGTCCATGTAAGATGTTAAGCCACGTTCGATAGCTTTTTCCTTAGCCGACTTGAACGAATTGACAACCGCTTCAAAGGCAGCGAGAGAGTTTTCTGCCTGTTCCAGTTCTTCTTTCGTTCCAAACGACTTTAGTTGCTCTATAATCTTTTGCCAAATTTCACGGATGCGTGATAGCAGATTTGGTTTCCCTTCCAATTCTCTTGCCAAATCTTCTGCAAGCTTTTGGTCATTAAACACCATTCCTACAGCATCTGCGGTGACCTCTTCGTCAATCTTCTCTTGAGCATAGCCCACTTTCTGCTTACGTTCCATCTTGACCCCAATTCGGGATAAGCAAGCACTCACAATAGCCCTCAAGCATCTTCTTCAAT
>CAVGNV010000027.1:0-28881 GCA_963630695.1 Paratractidigestivibacter sp.
CGTTAGGGACTTGCACCCATTAGACAATACACATGCTAGTCAAACTAAAAAAGGGCGCACCTTTAAGGTACGCCCAATATTTTAGCATTTTAGAAAAACTTATTCAGCTTTTGCTTCTTCAGTTTCTGTTGCTGCCTCTACCTGTGCTTCTTCAGCTACAGGAGCTTCAACCTTCTTTGTTGAACGACGGCTACGACGTGTCTTCTTAGCAGCCTTAGGCTCCTTAGCCATGTTCTCATCATAGTCAACGAGCTCGATAAATGCCATATCAGCTGCGTCACCAAGACGTGAACCAAGCTTGATTACACGTGTATAACCACCGGGACGATCACCTACCTTTACTGAAATCTCCTTGAAGAGCTCAGTTACTGCGTTCTTATTCTGAAGATAACGGAAAACAACACGACGGCTGTTTGTGGTGTCATTCTTAGAACGTGTGATCAATGGCTCAACATATTTCTTAAGAGCCTTTGCCTTTGCTACGGTCGTAGTGATTCTTTTGTGCTCAATCAAAGATACAGCTAGGTTAGCAAGCATAGCTGCACGATGGTCAGCAGTACGACCAAGATGGTTGAATTTCTTATTGTGTCTCATTTTGTTTTTTGTTATTTAGGACGAGGACGGTGTATTGTCAATTAGTCTCTGTCCAATTTATACTTTGAAATGTCTGTTCCAAACGTTAGATTCAGACTCTCGAGCAAATCATCAAGCTCAGAAAGCGATTTCTTACCAAAGTTGCGGAACTTCAAAAGGTCGGTCTTATTGTATTGAACCAAGTCACCGAGTGTCTCTACATCAGCTGCCTTCAAGCAATTGAGAGCACGAACGGAAAGATTCATATCGGTAAGTTTGGTCTTCAACAATTGACGCATATGCAACACTTCCTCATCAAACTCTTGATTCTGTTCGTTCTCTGGACTCTCAAGGGTAATCTTTTCGTCTGAGAACAACATGAAATGATAGATAAGGATCTTTGCAGCCTCTTTAAGCGCATCCTTTGGGTGAATGGAACCGTCGGTAGTAACCTCAAGAACAAGCTTGTCATAGTCGGTCTTTTGCTCAACACGACATGGTTCTACGCTGTATTTGACGTTACGAATTGGGGTGTAGATCGAATCGATTGGGAGTACATTTACATCTGTACAGAACTCACGATTAAGATCAGCAGGTACATAACCACGACCCTTGTTAATCGTAAGATCAATCTGCATAGAAGCTTTTGAATCTAAATGACAAATCTCCAAATCAGGATTTAACACTTCAAATCCAGTCAAATACTTGCTAATGTCACCTGCTTTGAATTCGGTTGAATTCTCTACGGTGATACTAACTTTCTCATTCTCGAAGTCTTCTACTACATGCTTGAATCGAACTTGTTTGAGATTCAAGATGATGTTGGTTACATCTTCCTTTACACCAGGCACTGAAGAGAACTCATGCTCAACACCAGAAATACGAATGGTATTGATAGCATAGCCTTCAAGCGATGAAAGAAGAATGCGTCTAAGAGAGTTACCAATGGTAACACCAAAGCCAGGCTCCAAAGGACCGAATTCGAACTTGCCGAAACGATCATCAGCCTCCAACATCACTACTTTATCAGGTTTTTGAAATGCTAATATCGCCATTAATTCAATGATTTTATTGTTTAGAGTACAACTCAACGATTAATTGTTCCTTAATATTCTCGGGGATGTCAGCACGATCTGGCTTGTGCAAGAACTTACCGCTCTTTGTATTCTCATCCCACTCGAGCCAAGGATATTTGCTGTGGTTGAAACCAGCCAAAGCTGCTTCAATAACCTCGAGAGACTTAGCCTTCTCGCGAACAGCAACAACATCACCAGCCTTTACATGATATGAAGGAATGTTTACTACATTGCCATTAACAACAATATGCTTGTGACTTACCAACTGACGAGCTGCAGCACGTGTAGGAGCAATACCCAAACGGAATACTACGTTGTCCAAACGGCTCTCAAGGTTCTGAAGAAGAACCTCACCAGTGATACCATCAGCTTTTGCAGCAGCATCAAACATATTGCGGAATTGACGCTCTAATACGCCATAAGTGTATTTTGCCTTTTGCTTCTCAGCGAGCTGAGCACCATACTCAGACACCTTACGACGACGATTGTTACCATGCTGACCAGGAGCATAGTTACGCTTTGACAATACTTTGTCTGCACCGAAAATAGGCTCGCCGAAACGACGTGCAATTCTAGATTTAGGACCTATGTATCTTGCCATAATTTTATTTTACTTTAAAATATTAAATAAGATGAGATTATACACGACGACGCTTAGGAGGACGACAACCATTATGTGGAAGCGGTGTAACGTCAACAATCTCGGTAACCAAAATACCTGCAGCATTTACGGCACGGATTGCACTCTCACGACCATTACCAGGACCCTTAACGTATGCTTTCACCTTGCGAAGACCAAGATCAAAAGCTACCTTTGCACAATCCTCTGCTGCCATCTGTGCTGCATAAGGAGTATTCTTCTTAGATCCACGGAATCCCATCTTACCAGCTGATGACCAAGAAATCACTTGACCTTCGCTGTTAGCAAGAGACACGATAATATTGTTGAATGAACTATGAACGTGCAACTGGCCCATAGCATCAACTCTTACATTTCTTTTCTTAGATGTTGCTTGTTTCTTTGCCATAATTAATTTCCTCCTTCAAAATTACTTAGTAGCCTTCTTCTTATTAGCAACAGTCTTCTTCTTACCCTTACGGGTACGAGCATTATTCTTTGTGCTCTGTCCGCGAACGGGAAGACCATTACGATGTCTAACACCACGATAGCAACCAATGTCCATCAAACGCTTAATGTTCAACTGGATTTCCGAACGAAGGTCACCTTCTACTTTAAATTCAGCTCCGATAACCTCACGGATCTTGGCTGCTTGATCGTCAGTCCATTCGCTAACTTTCAAGTCGCGGCTCACGCCGGCCTTATCCAATATCTTTGCTGAACTACTTCGACCTATACCATAGATGTAGGTCAATGCGATTTCGCCACGCTTATTCTGGGGCAAATCTACTCCAACAATTCTTATTGCCATTGATAAAAACGATAAAAATTAAAATGTTATAACTTTAAAAAAGCATGCAAAGATAATCATTATTAATCATCTAGCCTACGTTTTTTAGTTTTTTAACTTAACCCTGACGCAACTTAAACTTAGGGTTCTTCTTGTTGATAACGAACAAACGGCCTTTGCGACGTACGATCTTGCAGTCCGCTGTACGTTTTTTTAAAGATGCTCTAGTCTTCATAAAAGTAAAATATTATTTGTATCTGAAAACGATTCTGCCTTTTGTTAAATCGTATGGACTCATCTCAACTTTAACCTTGTCTCCAGGTAAAATCTTAATATAGTGCATACGCATCTTTCCTGATATATGGGCGGTAATGTCTACTCCATTCTCTAATTCAACACGAAACATCGCATTAGAAAGAGCTTCCAAAATTGTTCCGTCCTGTTCAATTGCAGCTTGCTTTGCCATAGTCTAATTTTCTTCTAACTAATCTTGTTTGACTGAAGATAAAACCTTCAAGTTATTAATATTTGAATTGAGTCAATGTAATCTATTATGCGACATGAACGTCAATATAGTAACCAAAATGTTGCGACCAAACACAACATACATGATAGACATATATGTTTTGTTGGTCGCATGCATTATATTATTTCATCTTCAATGTTCAGATAAATATTCAACGTCAGAAGGATATTAATAAGCTGAAACTCCAGATGACGGACGTGTATGACCTGCATTGAGCAAACCATCATAGTGACGCATCATCAAGTATGATTCGATTTGCTGGAGAGTATCTATTACAACACCAACAAGAATCAACAATGAAGTTCCACCAAAGAACTGACTAAACGAATCCTGAACATTCAACAAACCAGCCAACGCAGGCATAATAGCAATGAAAGCAATAAACAATGAGCCTGGCAGAGTGATACGACTCATTACTGTGTCGATATAATCTGCTGTCTCTTTACCAGGCTTAACACCTGGGATAAAACCATTGTTACGCTTCATGTCCTCTGCCATCTGTGTTGGATTAAGAGTAATAGCTGTATAGAAATAAGTAAATGCGATTACCAAAATCACATATACTACATTATAAAGCAAACTCTTATTATTCAGAAGCTGTTGTAAAACAGGACTAGTATTATCAGTTGAATACTGAACAATTGCCAAAGGAATAAACATCAATGCTTGTGCAAAGATGATTGGCATCACATTGGCTGCAAACAATTTCAAGGGAATATACTGACGTGCGCCACCATATTGCTTGTTGCCTACAAGACGTTTTGCATATTGTACAGGAACTTTACGGGTACCTTGCACTAGGAGAATAGATGCACAAACAACTGCGTACAGAATGATAATCTCTACGATAAACATCACAAGACCACCACTAGTGATAGCCGTAAAACGGCTACCTACTTCCTGAATGAAAGCCTGTGGAAGACGTGCGATGATACCTAACATAATAATAAGAGAGATACCATTTCCAACGCCCTTATCGGTAATACGCTCACCAAGCCACAAGATAAACATTGATCCTGCAGCAAGGATTACGGTAGCTGGAATCATAAAGACTGTCCAACTGATGCCAGTTGCCAATGCGGCCGAAGCCTGCATCTTCAAATTGATAAGATATGAAGGTGCTTGCAATAACAAAATTGCGACAGTTAGAATACGGGTGTACCAATTAATCTTTTTCCGGCCACTCTCGCCCTCTCGCTGTAACTTTTGGAAATAAGGTACAGCGATTGCGAGGAGTTGCATTACGATAGAAGCTGAGATGTAAGGCATAATTCCCAAAGCGAAGATAGACGCATTGGAAAATGCACCACCTGAGAACATGTCCAAAAGCGACATAAGGCCGCCAGCTGTTTGCGACTGCAACTTACCGAGGGCATTAGGATCAATACCCGGCAAAACGATAAACGAACCAAAACGGTAAATAGCCGTAAACAGAAGGGTAATGAGGAGACGCTGACGCAAATCCTCTACCTTCCAACAGTTCTTGAGTGTCTCAATAAACTTCTTCATTAACTTAGATAATTGTTACGTTTCCACCAACTGCCTTGATTGCTTCTTCGGCAGATTTAGAGAAGGCGTTAGCCTCTACATCCAACTTAGCTTTCAATTCGCCGTTGCCAAGAATCTTAACCAAAACCTTGCCTGAAACCAAACCAGCTTCGCGAAGTTCGAGAAGACCAATCTTAGTCAAGCTCTTAGCTTCAGCAAGTGTCTGAAGAGAAGAGAGGTTTACAGCTACGTATTCTTTATGGTTGATGTTCTTAAAACCAGCCTTTGGTACACGACGTTGCAATGGCATCTGACCACCTTCGAAACCAATCTTACGCTTGTAGCCAGAACGAGCCTTAGCACCTTTGTGACCACGGGTAGAAGTTCCACCTAAGCCAGAACCAGGACCGCGACCAATGCGGCGACGAGAGTGAGTAGAGCCTGCAGCAGGTTTCAAATTATTTAATTTCATAATAACTTTTTCGTTTAAAAGATTAATTACTCAACTACTGATACCAAGTGGAACACTTTGCGTATCATACCGCGGTTGCTAGGAGTATCCTCAACTTCAACAACCTGAGAAATCTTGTGTAGACCAAGAGCTAAAAGAGTGCTCTTCTGATCTTTAGGAGCGTTGATGCGGCTCTTAACTTGTTTGATTTTTATTGTTGCCATGATTTAAGTCTCCTTAATTAACCGTTAAATACTTTGTCCATGCTGATACCACGCTCACCAGCTACTGTGTATGCATCACGCATCTGAGAAAGTGCAGAGATGGTAGCCTTTACAAGGTTGTGAGGGTTAGAAGAACCCTTTGACTTTGCAATGACATCTGTTACACCTACGCTCTCAAGAACGGCACGCATAGCACCACCTGCCTTAAGACCAGTACCGGCAGCAGCGGGCTTAATAAGAACCTGAGCACCACCGAAGCGAGTCTCAACCTCATGAGGAACAGTGCCTTTGAGTACAGGTACCTTAACAAGGTTCTTCTTGGCAGCATCAGTACCCTTTTGGATAGCTGCTGTTACCTCGCCAGCCTTACCAAGTCCCCAACCGATAACGCCTTTACCATCACCTACAACAACGATGGCAGCGAAGGTGAAAGTACGACCACCCTTTGTAACCTTAGTTACACGGTTGATAGCAACCAAGCGGTCCTTCAATTCTACATCACTATTTACTCTTACTTTATTCATTGCCATAATTGTTTAGAAATTAAGTCCACCCTCACGAGCTGCATCAGCAAGTGCTTGAACACGTCCATGATAAAGATAACCATTACGGTCAAATACAACCTTTTCAACATTGGCAGCCTTAGCCTTCTCAGCAAGCTGAGCACCAACTTTCTGTGCTTGCTCAGTCTTATTCATTTTCTCCAAACCGAGAGATGAAGCTGAAACAATTGTTGCACCAGTAACATCGTTGATGACTTGAGCATAAATCTGCTTGTTGCTACGGAAAACAGACAAGCGAGGACGTTCTGCTGTACCATTCACACTCTTACGAATGCGGAATTTTATTTTTTGTCTTCTTTGTTCTTTCTTTGTAGTCATAATTGTAGAAAATTATTAAAGTTACTTAGCTGCAGCTGTCTTACCAGACTTTCTGCGAATAACCTCTCCCTTGAACAGGATACCCTTACCTTTATAAGGTTCAGGCATACGGAAAGAACGGATTTTAGCACAGATTAAACCGAGAAGCTGCTTGTCGCAAGATTCGATGGTGAGGATAGGGTTCTGGTTACGTTCACTCTTAGTTTCAACCTTAACTTCGGCAGGAAGTTCCAAGAAGATAGGGTGAGTATAACCCAATGAGAACTCGATCAAGTTACCCTTGTTGCTTACACGATAACCTACACCTACAAGTTCCATAGTCTTTGAATAACCTTTGCTTACACCTTCAACCATATTGTTGACCAATGCGCGGTAAAGACCATGATAAGCATGTTTCTGCTTTTCACTTACAGGGCTGTTCTCATCAACAGAGAAAACCACTTCCTTCTCATCGATAGCAACCTTGATTGAAGGATCTACCTTTTGAGAAAGTTCACCTTTAGGACCTTTTACTGTAACAACATTATCCTTAAGAGTTACTGTAACTCCAGCAGGAATACTAATTGGCAATTTTCCTATTCTTGACATAATTAAATCCTCCAATTAATAAACGTAGCAAAGAACCTCACCGCCGATCTTTTCTGCAGCAGCTTCTTTGTTTGTCATTACACCTTTAGACGTAGAAAGGATAGCGATTCCAAGTCCGTTAATTACTCTCGGCATGTCTTTGTAGCCAGTATACTGACGGAGACCAGGGGTAGAAACGCGCTTCAATTTCTTGATTGCGTTTTCTTTTGTAACTGGGTCGTACTTCAATGCGACCTTAATTGTTCCTTGAGGACCATCTTCAACGAATTTGTAATTCAGAATGTAGCCCTTTTCGAAAAGGATCTTAGTGATCTCTTTCTTCAAGTTTGACGCAGGAACAGAAACTACACGGTGATGAGCCATGATTGCGTTTCTGAGTCTTGTCAGAAAATCTGCTATTGGATCTGTCATAAAATATAAATGTTTAATTAATCGGGACTCCCCCGACAATATTAAAAAAAAATCTTTTGTGATACAACAGAGGGCATCCATTTATGTCCTCTGTTGTAGTTAAGAGATTTACCAGCTTGCCTTTCTTACACCTGGAATTAAACCCTGTGAAGCCATCTCACGGAATTGGATACGAGACAAACCGAATTGACGCATATAACCCTTTGGACGACCTGTGATCTTACAACGATTGTGAAGACGGATAGGATTTGCATTCTTAGGAATAGCCTGCAATTTACGTGAAGCCTCATAAGCTTCTGCAGGATCATTCGAGGTAGCGATAATCTTCTTCAAAGCTGCACGTTTCTCAGCGTAACGAGCTACGAGCTTAGCACGCTTAACCTCGCGAGCTTTCATTGACTCTTTTGCCATATCTCATTAATCGTTTTTAGCGTTCTTAAATGGAAGACCGAATGCCTTGAGGAGAGCAAAACCTTCTTCGTCTGTCTTAGCAGAAGTAACGAAGGTGATATTCAAACCTTGGATGCGATCTACTTGATCAATATTGATTTCAGGGAAGATAATCTGCTCTGAGATACCGAGAGTGTAGTTACCACGACCATCAAGCTTTGACTGAATACCCTTGAAGTCACGGATACGTGGCAAAGAGACACGAACGAGCTTCTCAAGGAACTCATACATACGCTCACGACGCAATGTTACCATTACACCGATAGGCATCTTCTTACGAAGCTTGAAGTTAGCGATATCTTTCTTAGAGAAGGTAGCTACAGCCTTTTGACCTGTTATAGTAGTAATCTCGTTAATAGCAACATCGATAATCTTCTTATCTTGTGTTGCATCACCAAGACCTTGGTTGATAACGATCTTCTTCAAGACAGGAATCTGCATTGCTGAAGAATAGTTGAATTGCTTTTGCAAAGCAGGAGCAATTACTTCCTTATATTGTTTCTTTAACTGTGCTGTATCCATTACTTGATTTCCTCCCCTGACTTTTTAGCGATTCGCTTAACGGTTTTGCCTTCACGTTCGATCTTAACGCGAGTAGCCTTACCCGACTTAGGATCGATCAGACTAACATTTGAAATATGAATAGGAGCCTCCTGCTTTACAATACCACCTTGGGGATTCTGTGCAGATGGCTTTGTGCTTTTTGAAACGACATGCACACCCTCAACGAGCACGCGTTCTTTGTCTGTCAAGACTTTAAGAACCTTTCCTGTCTTTCCTTTATCGGCACCAGCTAAAACGACAACTTGATCGTCTTTCTTAATATGGAATTTTGCCATTTCTTTTAAATTTAAATATTAAAGAACCTCTGGTGCTAATGAAACCACTTTCATATTTACGGCACGAAGTTCACGAGCAACGGGGCCAAAGATACGACTACCGCGAAGTTCACCTGCGTTATTCAACAATACACAAGCATTGTCGTCAAAACGGATGTATGAACCATCAGCACGGCGTATTTCTTTCTTCGTGCGTACAATTAAAGCTTTTGAAACTGCACCCTTCTTCAATTCACTCGAGGGGATGACGTTCTGCACTGCAACTACGATAACGTCACCTACACTCGCGTAACGACGACCTGTACCACCAAGTACACGAATGCACTTTGCAACACGTGCGCCGCTGTTATCACATACTGTAAGTTTAGATTCTGCTTGTATCATAATTACTTAGCTTTTTCTACGATTTGAACTAATCTCCATCGCTTGGTCTTTGACAAAGGACGGGTTTCCATGATAAGAACGGTATCACCGATCTGAGCTTCGTTGTTCTCGTCATGAGCATGGTATTTCTTCGTGTGCTGCACGAACTTACCATAAATAGGGTGCTTCTCTTTGAACTTTGCTGCAATAACAATGGTTTTATCCATTTTGTTGCTGATAACGACACCCTGTCTTACTTTTCTTAAATTTCTTGTTTCCATCTGGACCACTGTTATTTATTAAGTTCTCTCTGACGAAGTTCTGTCTTCATACGCGCGATATCACGACGAGCAGCCTTAATCTGAGATGGATTCTCTAATGGAGTAATCTTATGGTTCAGCTTTGTCTGCGACAATGCAGCCTCTGCGTTCTCCAACTTCTCGCGCAATTCGTTATCTGCGAGTGCTCTTACTTCTTTAATCTTCATCTTCTTAAGCGTTTTTATCGAAATCGTGTCTTACAACAAACTTAGTCTTTACAGGTAGTTTTTGAGCTGCAAGGCGGAGAGCCTCTTTTGCAATATCAAAACTTACACCCTCTACTTCAAAGAGAATACGACCTGGAGTTACAGGTGCTACCCATCCTGCGACATCACCTTTACCTTTACCCATACGCACATCAGCAGGCTTACGAGTGATAGGTTTATCCGGGAAGATACGGATCCAAACCTGACCTTGACGATTCATGTAACGGTTCAATGCTACACGAGCTGCCTCAATCTGGCGACTGTCAAGCCATTTAGCTTCGAGGGTCTTAATACCGAAAGAGCCAAACGCGAGCTGCGTTCCTCTGTGGGCATTACCCTTATTGCCACGACCGTCTTGCGGTCTTCTATATTTTACTCTTTTTGGCTGTAACATGATAAACTTCTACTTTTAACGGTTATTGTTTCTTCTGCGGTTACCTCTGCCAGAACGACCACCATTACCTTGACGGCGGTTGTCTTTCTCTTGTGCGAAGTTAGGTGCCAAGTCAACCTTGTTATATACTTCGCCGCGGCAAATCCAAACCTTGATACCAAGGAGACCTACCTTTGTAAGAGCTTCAGTCTGGCAATAGTCGATATCAGCACGGAATGTGTGCAAAGGAGTACGACCCTCTTTGAACATTTCCTTACGTGCCATTTCCGCACCATTGAGACGACCTGTGATTTGAATCTTGATACCTTCTGCACCAGCACGCATTGCATTAGCAATAGCCATTTTGATAGCGCGGCGATATGCAATCTTACCTTCAACTTGGCGAGCGATGTTGAAGCCTACGATGTTTGCATCAAGATCAGGCTTTTTAACCTCAAAAATATTGATTTGAATTTCTTTCTTGAAAAGGTTTTTCAATTCACCTTTCAATTTATCTACATCCTGACCACCTTTACCGATGACAAAACCTGGACGGGCTGTGCAAATAGTAATAGTGACGAGCTTCAAAGTACGCTCAATAACGATGCGGCTTACGCTGGCTTTCTCCAAACGTTTGCTAAGATACTTGCGGATTTGCTGATCTTCAACGAGGCTATCACCGAAGTCTTTGCCACCGAACCAGTTTGAGTCCCAACCGCGGATTACACCAAGACGATTGCTTATTGGATTAACTTTCTGTCCCATTCTATTACTTATTTATTGTCATCTACATCAACAGACTTTGAGTCAACAAAGAGAGTGACATGGTTAGAACGTTTACGAATTCTATATCCGCGTCCTTGTGGAGCTGGACGCATGCGTTTCATTGTTACGCCTTCATCAACGAAGATCTTAGAGATGAAGAGTTCTCCATCTTCTGCCTTACGGTCATTTTTAGTTTCCCAGTTAGCAATAGCTGAACGCAACAATTTTTCTACATTGTGCGCAGCTGCCTTCTTTGAGAACCTCAAGACGCCCAATGCACGGTTAACTTCCATGCCACGAACCATGTCTACAACGTAGCGCATCTTACGTGGTGAAGAAGGACAACCCTTGAGCGTAGCAAAGTACAGGCTTTTCTTAGCTTCTTTACGAGCTACGGCCTTAATATGTTTTCTTGCTCCCATTATTTACTTTAAATCTTAAATGGTTTTAGTCCTGATTACTTCTTGTTATTACCAGAGTGACCGCCGAAACGACGTGTAGGGCTGAACTCACCGAGCTTGTGACCTACCATGTTCTCAGTAATGTAAACAGGGATAAATTTATTTCCGTTATGAACTGCAACAGTATGACCCACGAAATCTGGGGAAATCATTGAAGCTCTGGCCCATGTTTTAACTACGTTCTTCTTGCCGCTTTCGTTCATAGCAAGAATTTTCTTCTCAAGAGAAACGTTGATATAAGGACCTTTTTTTAATGAACGACTCATAGTTTACTCTAATTACTATATTACTTCTTGTTTGCTCTTTCAATAATATACTTATTTGAAAGCTTCTTAGGTGCACGAGTCTTAAGACCCTTAGCGTACAAGCCCTTGCGTGAACGTGGGTGACCACCAGACTGACGTCCTTCACCACCACCCATTGGGTGATCTACAGGGTTCATAACAACACCACGGTTGTGAGGACGACGTCCCAACCAACGTGAGCGACCTGCTTTACCAGAGTGCTCAAGAGCGTGGTCAGAGTTACCTACACTACCAACAGTTGCTTTACAAGCTGACAGGATCTGACGAGTTTCGCCAGAAGGGAGCTTGATTACGCAATAGCTACCTTCACGAGAAGTAAGCTGAGCAAAGTTACCAGCCGAACGAACGAGACGAGCACCCTCACCTGGACGCAACTCAATGTTGTGAATCACGGTACCAACTGGGATACTTGACAAAGGAAGTGCGTTACCTACCTCAGGTGCAGCCTCTGCGCCTGAAAGAAGTTTAGCACCTACTTGCAGTCCATTTGGAGCAATGATGTAACGTTTTTCGCCATCAGCATAAAAGAGCAAAGCAATGCGAGCTGAACGGTTAGGATCATACTCGATTGTCTTTACTACAGCTGGAACACCATCTTTCTCTCGTTTGAAGTCGATTACACGATACTTCTTCTTATGACCACCGCCGATATAGCGGACAGTCATTTTACCGGTGTTGTTTCGACCACCGGTAGAACGTTTACCGTAAACGAGAGACTTCTCTGGCACGGATGCAGTAATATCCTCGAACGTGCCAATAACTTTGTGTCTTTGTCCCGGAGTTACCGGGTTAAATTTACGTACTGCCATTTTTTATTTAAATATTGCTATAAAAATCAATAGTATCGCCGTTCTTTAATGTGACGATTGCTTTCTTGAACGCATTTCTTTGACCTTTCACAAGGCCTGCCTTAGTATAGCGTGACTGACGCTTGCCAGCATAACGAATTGTGTTCACATCAAGCACTGTAACGTTATACAATGCTTCTACTTCCTTCTTGATCTCAAGTTTCTTAGCTTCAGGCTTAACGATGAAACCAAACTTAGGCTGAGCTAAGATGGTACGTTTTTGTCCTTTAGCTGCTTTAACAACTTTATCTTCAGAAGACTTGTCTGTAATCTTCGCCATCTTCTCGGTGACGATTGGTTTGATAATAAATCCCATTTTCGATGTCTCCTTACGTTATTATTTGGTTAAAATACCCTCGATAGTTTTGAGAGAGCTTTCAGCTACTACCAACACGTCAGCGTTCAACACTTTGTATGTATTGAGCTGATTTGCGGGGAGCACTTCAACACCCTTGAGATTTCGAGCGGACAAATATACATTAATATTTACTTCTGGCAAAAGAACTAGCACTTTTTTGCCGTCAACTTTAAGATTTTTTGCAATATTTACGAAATCTTTAGTCTTTGGAGCGTCCAAAGTGAAGTCTTCAACAAAAACGATTGCGTTTTCTTGTGCCTTGTAAGAGAGTGCAGATTTACGTGCAAGAACCTTAACTTTCTTGTTCAACTTGAAGCTGTAGTCACGTGGTTTAGGACCGAAAACGCGACCACCACCTACGAGAACAGGAGAGTTGATATCACCACGACGAGCACCGCCGCCACCTTTCTGACGTCCGAGCTTACGTGTTGAACCTGCATGTTCACTTCTCTCTTTAGATTTTGCTGTACCTTGACGTTGGTCAGCGAGATACTGTTTAACGTCGAGATAGATTACGTGATCGTTTGGCTCAATGCCGAATACATTCTCATTGAGAGTAACCTTACGACCAGTCTCTTGACCTTTGATATCTAAAACGTTAATCTCCATTACTTTTTAACAATTAAGGTTGAACCAATGCATCCTGCAACACTACCCTTAACAAGAATAAGGTTGTGCTCAGGAATAACCTTTAACACTTGAAGGTTCTGAGTAGTTACTCTATCACCTCCCATTTGTCCACCCATGCGCATTCCTTTGAATACCTTAGCTGGGTAAGAACAAGCACCGATAGAACCCGGTTTACGAGCGCGGTCATCCTGACCGTGTGTAGACTGACCTACACCACCGAAACCATGACGCTTAACAACGCCTTGGAAACCTTTACCCTTAGAGGTACCAACAACGTCAACGAATTGTGCATTGCTGAAGATTTCTACAGTAATGGTATCACCGAGGTTATATTCCTCGTCAAACTTGAACTCGGCCAAGTGCTTCTTTGGTGTTGTGCCGGCTTTTTTGAAGTGACCTAACTGAGGCTTAGTAGTTCTTTTCTCCTTAGCTTCGCCAAATCCCAACTGTACAGCCTTGTAACCATCTTTCTCTACTGTTTTAACTTGGGTTACAACACAAGGACCTGCTTCGATAACAGTGCACGGTACATTCTTACCGTCGGCACTGAAAACGGATGTCATTCCGATTTTTTTTCCTAATAATCCTGGCATTTCAATAATTGAAAATAAATTAACTAAAAAATTGGTTATCCAACTTTAATCTCTACTTCCACACCTGAAGGCAATTCAAGTTTCATCAGAGAATCAACAGTCTTTGTTGAAGCGCTGTAGATGTCGATGAGACGCTTGAAATCTGAAAGCTGGAACTGTTCACGTGCTTTCTTGTTAACGAAAGTAGAACGGTTCACTGTGTAGATACGCTTGCGAGTTGGCAATGGAATAGGGCCGCTAACGATAGCGCCAGTAGCCTTCACAGCCTTCACAATCTTCTCTGCAGACTTATCAACCAATTGGTGGTCGTAAGACTTGAGTTTGATACGAATTTTCTGACTCATTGTTATTATTTATTTGTTAAAGTGAATAAAAAAGTAGGGGCTATGCACGCATAAGAGTCATTCGCTATGAATGCATACTCCCTACTAGAATAGTTTTTACTTAATCAACTCTGGATGACCATTGAGCTCTGTAAGGATCTCTTTAGCCAAAGAAGAAGATACTGGTGCATGGTGATCATACTCCATTGAAGAAGTAGCACGACCAGAAGTGATGGTACGCAAAGCAGTTACATAACCGAACATCTCAGCCAATGGAACCATAGCTTTCACGATACGAGCACCGCTACGAGCTTCATCCATACCTTGTACGAGACCACGACGCTTGTTCAAGTCACCGATCACGTCACCCATGTTCTCTTCAGGAGTAACCACTTCAACCTTCATGATAGGCTCCATCAATACAGGACCTGCTTGAGGGCAAAGCTTCTTGAATGCCTGGTGAGCAACGAGCTCGAATGACAACTGGTCAGAGTCAACAGGGTGGAAGCTACCATCCTTCAATGTAACCTTCAAACCAGTCATAGGGAAGCCACCGAGAACACCGCCAGTCAAGCAATCCTTGAATCCCTTCTCTACTGAAGGAATGAATTCCTTAGGCACGTTACCACCCTTAACGATGTTGATAAACTGCATATCGCCTTCAGTGAAGTCCTCGTCCTTAGGCTCGATAGTAACATCGATACAAGCGAACTTACCACGACCACCACTCTGCTTCTTATAAGTCTCACGGCTGCTAGCAGGCTTAGTGATAGCCTCTTTATAGTTAACCTGTGGCTTACCTTGGTTACATTCTACCTTGAACTCACGCTTTAGACGGTCGATGATGATATCCAAGTGGAGCTCACCCATACCAGCGATGATGGTCTGACCACTCTGCTCGTCAGTACGAACGGTGAATGTAGGATCTTCTTCAGCAAGCTTAGCAAGACCGTTATCAAGCTTAGCGATGTCAGCTTGGCTCTTAGGTTCAACAGCAATCTGGATCACAGGATCAGGGAATACCATTGATTCCAATACGATAGGATGATTCTCATCGCAAAGGGTATCACCAGTACGGATATCCTTGAAGCCTACACCTGCACCGATATCACCAGCGTCGATTGTCTCCATTGGAATTTCCTTGTTAGAGTTCATCTGGAACAGACGGCTGATACGTTCTTTCTTACCAGAACGTGGGTTGTAGATGTATGAACCAGCAGCTACCTTACCTGAGTAGACACGGAAGAACACGAGACGGCCCATAAATGGGTCAGTAGCGATCTTGAATGCCAAAGCTGCAGTAGGCTCAGTTTCGTAAGGCTTACGATCTTCCTCTTCATCCGTTTCAGGATTAACACCCTGAATGTTTACTGTATCGATTGGAGAAGGCAAGAATGCGCAAGTGTAATCGAGCAAAGGCTGAACACCCTTATTCTTGTATGAAGAACCCAACAACATTGGGCAGCACTCCATAGCGATAGTACCCTTACGGATAGCCTTGATAATCATCTCTTCAGGAATATCTTGACCATCAAGATAGAGTTCCATCAGTTCGTCATCGAAGCTTGCAGCACCATCAAGGAGCTTCTCACGCCATTCATTAGCTTCATCAACAAGGTCTGCAGGAATTTCCTCAACGTCATATTCTGCACCCATTGTCTCATCATGCCAAAGGATAGCCTTCATTTTGATCAAGTCAACAACACCCTTGAAGTTCTCCTCTGCACCGATAGGAATCTGGATTGCAATAGGATTAGCTCCCAAGATGTCTTTCATCTGCTGCACTGTCTCATAGAAGTCAGCACCAGAACGGTCCATCTTATTCACATAACCGATACGTGGTACGTTGTATTTGTCAGCTTGACGCCATACAGTTTCAGACTGAGGCTGTACACCGTCAGCAGCTGAGTAAGTTGCCACAGCGCCATCAAGAACACGGAGAGAACGTTCTACCTCAGCGGTAAAGTCAACGTGTCCCGGAGTATCGATCAAGTTGATCTTATACTTTTTACCATCATACTCCCAGTAACATGTTGTAGCTGCAGAGGTGATAGTGATACCACGCTCTTGTTCCTGAGCCATCCAGTCCATTGTGGCTGCACCATCGTGTACCTCACCAATCTTGTGAGTCTTACCTGTGTAGTACAGGATACGCTCCGATGTGGTTGTCTTACCAGCATCGATATGCGCCATAATACCGATGTTACGAGTCAAATGTAAATCGCGAGTTGCCATTTTCTTTCTACCTTATTTATATATGTGAATAAATTAGAATCTGAAGTGTGCAAAAGCGCGGTTAGCTTCAGCCATACGGTGCATATCTTCCTTACGTTTGAAAGCACCACCTTGGTTATTGAAAGCGTCCATAATCTCAGCAGCCAACTTATCTGCCATGCTCTTACCACCACGTTTGCGTGCGAAGATAATCATGTTCTTCATTGCCACACTTACCTTACGGTCAGGACGAATCTCAGTAGGAACCTGGAATGTAGCGCCACCGATACGACGGCTCTTCACCTCTACTTGAGGAGTGATGTTATCCAAGGCTTGCTTCCAGATTTCGAGAGGAGATTTCTCTTCGCTCTTCATCTTGGTACCAACCAATTCAAGTGCTGCATAGAAAATTTCGAACGACGCGTTCTTCTTACCGTCGTACATCAAGTGATTAACAAACTTAGTTACCTTCTGATCGTTGAACTTTGGATCTGGAAGGATCACACGCTTCTTTGGTTTTGCTTTTCTCATTTTATTATTTAAACTATTTATTCTGCGGAGGCTGTCTTCTTCTGTTCTTCAATACCAACGCTTCGGCATTTACTCAACCTGGATTTCATTCTCCAGCAAAACGTTAATTGTTTTTAGTTTGATAGCTTGACCATCAGCCTTCTCCGACTTTTCGCCAAGCATCGGGGTGATTACTAGGGGTTTACTTGTTTTGAAGCGAGTGGGAAAGCAAGACATTTGCTTTACTCACCCATTCACTTCTTGGTGCGTCAATTACTTCTTAGCCTTTGGACGCTTAGCTCCATACTTAGAGCGACGCTGTGTACGGTTAGCTACACCAGCGGTATCCAATGTACCACGAACGATGTGATAACGTACACCTGGGAGGTCTTTTACACGACCGCCACGAACCAACACGATACTGTGCTCCTGCAAGTTGTGACCTTCTCCAGGGATATAAGAGTTAACTTCCTTCTGGTTTGTCAAACGAACACGAGCAACTTTACGCATTGCTGAATTAGGCTTCTTAGGTGTTGTAGTGTACACACGAACACATACGCCACGACGCTGAGGACAGTTATCCAAAGCGGGAGACTTGCTCTTGTCTACGATCACCTTTCTGCCTTTTCTTACCAATTGTGAAATAGTAGGCATAATTTTACTTTTTAATATTTATATTTATTTTGTTTATTTTCAACCTATTACAAAACTCAGAATCCTCAATGGTTACACCCTGAGTTACTTCCTCGTTTCGGGCTGCAAAGGTAAGAAGTTTTTGGAAAATAACCTAATTATATAGAAATGAAAAAAGCTATACCTTATTTGAATTAATAAAGTATAGCAGTTGTTTGCATATTTTAACAGAATATCAGTACTTTGATATACTGAAAGAATTGCTTTTGTAAATCTTTAAGACTCGTATTATTCACCGAGGTGAACACCTTTCAGTCTTTAAGCCTCACCTTTGGGAGCTGCGAAAGGAGCTGCTGTGCTAGGCTGCTGAGGAAGCTCTATCTTACCAAACTCACGTTCGTAACGTACGATGTTCTCGTTGAGAGCTGCTAGGAGACGCTTTGCATGTTCAGGAGCGAGGAGCACGCGGCTAGCTACAGTAGCTTTAGCCATTCCGGGGAGGATAGTAGCGAGGTCAACAACAAACTCTGTCTTGCTGTGTGAGATGATTGCGAAGTTAGAGTAAACACCTTTTGCTACTTCTGGATTGAGATCGATTTGGAGCTGCTGCTCCTGTGGATTGTTTTCTTTTGCCATTGTGATTTAAATTTTATGTTTTGTATGTTATTTATTGCAAAGATAAGGCATTTGAACCAAATAACCAAAGTTTTGTCAGTAATTGTTAGCCTTTGCCATGAGATTGTAAAGCGGAATTGCGAGTGAAATGGTTTAAGAATGGTTTGTATCATTTTCATATTCAAAGGTTTTAGTATCAGTTATCATATTGAATCCTCAAGAGATAAAAAAGAAACGAGACTCAAGTACACACGCTTGTGTTTGAGTCTCGCAAAGGTTGTTGGGAAATCAGTATAGACGTGATTCTAAATCCTTAAAGGCATTTTTCGAACGCGCCTATCGTTATATAAAGAGTTATTCTTTTGGTATTTTTTCTAGCTGTCGTCATTATTTTTTAGATGACGAAGTGGACAATCCTCCCACAACATCATTATTATTAATCGACTTATCCACTGTCTTTACACTTGCCTTGATGCGTCCAAGACGGATGCTTGCGCTGATCCTCAGCATTTTATTATACATTTCGTTGCGGTTATATCCAGTGTAATCGCCCTGTACCGTGTGGCTCGTTGACTGCATAGCATGAGGGCCAAAGATATTGAATGCCGATAAAGCCACGGTCAGTCGGTCTTCTTTCAAGAACGAACGTTGTAGAGACACCCCATAGTAATGCTCTCTTCCCCCAACCGAAGTGACGCTGCTTGCGGCATGTCCTAACGACGTACCACCGCCAATACCGAGCTTTAGTTTCCAGAAGATGTCTTGTGAAGCTTCTAACGAAGCCCACCCTTGCCATGCGCCGAGCGACAATGCGGCTGGCAGATCACGGAAGATAACCTTAGAGGCAGCGAAATTGGCTGATATCTGACCACCTTTCCATGGTTTCACTTCGCCCCAAAGCCAAGCACCAAAGTTCTTATATCGCATGTAGTCGCAATACGTAGTCACTTGCTTATTATCCTTTAGGAACGTGTAGCTGGTGATGTTATTATTAGAAAAGGTCAAGAAAGGACCGCATTCGAGGGTGAAGTTTGTTGTGACATAGCTGTAATCAAGGGAAAACGAATATTGTCTTGACGAGTTCAGATTAGGATTACCATAGCTAACAGCGCTTACACCATCCGCCACTGCGGGGTTCAGATAGGATATACCTGGACGATTGATGGTGGTAGCAAAACTGAATTTCAGCGAATTGATATCATCGAACGCATATCGCAGAGATGCCGATGGCACGAGATCGCGAAGATGCTTATTAAAGTTTTCTTCGTTTTTGAATGGATATTTGGCTTTGATGTATGTGTACTCATAACGCACACCAGCGCGTGCCGAGAACTTATCAAGCGTTAGGATACCCTCTGTGTAAGCCGCAAAGACCTGCGTGAGATGATCAAACTTGGTGTGCTGATCCATACCCTCTACTCCTTCATATTGGCGCACCACGTCACTCTTATTGCTACGATTGATGTATTTGGCACCAAGCTCCCACTTAAACGCCTTTCCGAAAGGTCGGACATAGTCCACTTGTGCCGTTTGTTCAAGGAATTTTTCGGTAGTGTTGTTATTTACTCCGGTATAGTTCACTGGCATATTCACCATGTTTTGATACGAATCTATCAGGTATTGCACGCTTCGGGTGGTCGAAAGCATATACGATGCCGTGAGCACCTCGCCATCAAGATGGGTCTTATGCTGATAATCGAATCGTCCATTGAAGTTGTAATAATTATACTTTGGATAATCGAACAGGTCGTCATATCTGTATAATTGAGCCCCTGTGGCATCGTAAGCTGCATTCAGCACCCATGCCCGATCTTTCATTCCTACATTATAATAATAGCCTCCGAAGGATACCGTAGCAAGATTAAGCGAGTCGATATCGTAGCTGGCATTGATGTTACCATAGTGAACATTCACATTGGCATCTGACGCATAGTCGGACCTCATGCGCTGTCCATTGGTCTTGTAAACCAATTCCGACACTCCCGTACTTTCTTGCTTAGTCAATTGGTAGCCATAATTGAGAGAAAGCACCAGCTTACCCAACTGTGCAGAGACAAACGCACCTTCACCGGTTTCACCATTGAGCGCATTGGCGTTAGCATAGAGATGTGCCATCACACCGCCAAACTGGGCATTGGATTGCATCACGATGTTTAGGATATACTGCGTACCCTCTGCATCCTCTTTAGCTCCTGGATCAGTGATAACCTCAATCTTCTTGATGGTATTGGCAGGAATTGCCTTGAGGATATCCTTAAGTGTGCTTCCTTGGAACGATGGATCGGGGTGCCCGTTGCGATACACCTTATAGGTACTAGATCCTTTGATCTTCACATTCTCCTGTGCATCAACGGTGACCATTGGCACCTTACGCAGAATCTCGAGAACGTTCTTGGTTTTTGCTTCATCGTCATGCTCCACGTCATAGGTGGTCTTGTCTATTTCCATCTTGACCAACTTACGTTTGGCAGTGACGGTAACTTCGCCCAATTCATAATCGTCTCCCATGAAGAGCGAATCCACGTTAGCTGAGTCAGCCGGCAAGGTTAGGGATGATTGTGCCCAAGCAGGCGTTGTGATGGCTGCCAAAGCGAGGCTGGACAGAAGTGTTTTTGTTGTAAACATATCTTGTAAATGTGTAATGTTCTATTGTTTATACGTTTTGAGATGGTGTTTGTGACATCTCATCCCACTTTTTTATGATTTCATCGATACCGATGTCCAACAATCGCATTTGTCGGAACATCTCTGGCAGCACGTTGTTCATAAACACCTCACTGCGTTGCTGTTTGATGCGATAGGCTCCGTCAGCCGAAGCAAAGTAGCCTAAACCTCTTTTATTATATATGACGCCTTGCTGCGTAAGCAGATCATATGCTTTTACCACGGTATTGGTGTTGACCTGAAGCAAACCGGCATACTCGCGCATAGACGGGATACGATCGTCGGCATGGTATTTGCCCATCACTATCTCATCACAGATGCGGTCAGCAATCTGCTCATATATGGCTTTGTTGTTATCAAAGTTCATTGCAAAATGGCTTTTATTACTAATTATCCTCTTATCGATCTCATTAGTGCAGATTCATCTCCGCACATCAGATCTGGAAGAAACGGTTATTGATCACTTGTTGGCGACGGTAGATGATGTATCCTAACCAATAATTGAACAGCGTAAGTACCGACATAATACATGGCACCACAACCTCCCAATTGACTTGAGGCATGTATACTTCATAGTTGGTATAGGTACACAAGATGAATACATAACCAAAGAACAACACATCCACCAAGATAAATAACACGAAGATAGATAGCATTGCTAAAGCCCAAGCGTTCTTTCTGAAAATCAAGCCACCAATAACAAAGAGCGAGTTGCCCCATAGCAAGACAAATGTACCAATCATCCAAATAGTGGTTCCCTCATTATTAAAGAAATCAAATAGCCCCTTAACCAAGCTACAGTGCGCCCCTTGTAGCACTATCAACGAAATGAGCTGTTGCAACAAGTCGGCTGCCACGAGTGCCACCATCGTCATCAAGAAGAGTCCCAAGGTTACAAAGAGCAAACGCACTATATATTTCTCAAGCATCGTTCCTGGCAACATAAATTCGCTGATGCGCTGCTGCTTCGCTCTCATATCCTTCATGATGGTCGATGCAGGGATGGTAAGAATAGCACTGATAGCCACGACAATAGTACCCTCAATCCCATAAAACATATCATGTAGGCCTGCAGAGGTTGCACCATTTCCTATCTGAAACAAGATCACTGGTAACGTTAGGAAAAGGAAACAGATACATATACCCGAAATTGTATATAGTGCTTTGTGTTTCTTAAGAAACATCATACGTTTCATCACTTTCAGAAAACGTTCCATATTGAATATACTTGTAGTCATTGTGTTGTTCTCCTATTACTTTTTGGGTGTTACTTTATTGGCATGATTTTCTACAGAGCTATTACCTGATGCCTGTGAGCTAAGCTTACCTGTATACGTACCGGTCAATGTTATGTCAGCATTACCCACTGCTTCAGCTTCCACGTCTCCAGCATGCTCAAGGAAAAGTTGCGCACTTGCATTGCCACCAGACCCGACATAAACATACTTAGCTATCGCCGCTAAGTCTAAGGTAGCACCGGCATTACCGCTCACCTGCATTGAAAGAGAGTCAGAGGCCAATGCTTGCATATAACAAGAGGCGTTACCCGATACATCAAGCGCAAAGCGTGGCACAGTCATCGTATCTTGGATACGCACATCCGCATTGCCCGACACTTCGCATCCATCGAGCTGCGGCACGGTCACATCGATAACAACAGTGTTAGTATTGGTAGAGAAGATGGCACCTTGACGGATTGCCAAAGCTGAAGATTGGTTCACGATGAGACATCCGTCCTCAACCTTGACCGTCACTTGTTTCATCTCGGCTTCATAGCCTGACACCTTCACTGCCGTAGCTGCTCCCTTGTGACACACCACAACAGCATTTCCTGTCACCTTGATGCGTTGAAAATCATCTACCTTCTGCGTCTGGCTCACTTTCTTTCCTAGGTCTTGCTTCTTGCGGATACATGATGTCATAGAACACATCAAGACCATACACATGATGATAGAAAACAGACCGTAATATCGTTTGTTGTTGTTCATTTGTTCTCCTCCTTATTTTAGTGTTTCTAAGGTAACTGCGTTAAACAATAGTTCGAGGTTGATCGCTGTCTCGGACTCTCCTTGTTGTCTATGAGCCATCGTGAGATTGCCTTGCAATGAAGGCTCAGCGTAAATCACATTGCTATCCATCTGGCTAGGGTTACGATACGTAAAGGTATAATCGCGTGCTATCTCCTCTGTGGATGCATTGAAAGCAAACTGCGAGTGGTCTAGAATCAAGACATGATCGAGCAGCTGCTCCACATCGTGCACCTGGTGGGTGGAGATGATCATCGTGGTATCTTCAGGCATACATGTTGCCACCACCTTACGGAAGAGTGCTTTCGATGGAATATCCAGTCCGTTGGTGGGTTCGTCCATGAGCAACAACGCACAACCGGAAGCCATCGCAAAACTCATATACACCTTCTTCTTCTGACCCATTGACAGCTGGTTGAGCTTGACAGTGGTAGGCATCTCAAAGAGCCTCAAGCTTTCTTCCAATCGTTCCTGACTGAAGTGAGGATAGAAGTCGGTATGTATCTTCACATAATCATTGAGCGTTATCTGTGGCAGGTCATACTCTTCTGGTACGATGTATATATCTTGAAGCATACCTGGGTTGCGCTTCTTCGCTTCATAGCCATGAACCATCACCTCCCCTTTGTTAGGTCTGAGCAGACCTGCGAGGAGATATAACAATGTGCTTTTGCCCATTCCGTTCTTTCCAAGCAGTCCGTATATACCACTATGGTCAAGTGTCAGACTCAGTTGGTCAAACACTTTGCGTTTTGTTCCAGGGTAACAGAACGTCAGATTCTTTACTTCTATCATGGTCGTTGATATTGATTTGTTTAATACTTATTGCATTAGTGTTACTCTGTACTACTTTAATAGTACACTGCAAAGATATATACTAGAGTCTATTCATGCAAGTTTTTGGAGAAGAAATCGCTAAAAACATTTGTTTTTAACATTCGTTTTATTATTCTTAACGAATGTTTACAGAAGCATAACGGTATATAAGGCCATGAAAGAACAATCACCATGTAAGGGCAATAGCACTATAGCTTGCCACTATTCCACATTGCACCTGTCGCCATTAGCAAAGCCCAATAAAGCCAGATAGCGAGAAAGTGATTCTAGAAACGTGACAAGTTATAGGAAAGAAAAGGCTATTGAGCCACTATCTGACCAAAGAAATCCTTACGATGGAAGTCGGGACGAGGTATAGCAATGGGGCTCCAAGATAGGAAATGGGGACGTTGTAGCTTATCACCACACTTATAGAAGTTGGCTCGGAACGTCTTACCTTGCATGGATGTGAGATGGTGATGGAAGAAGGTGGTAAAGGGAATGACCAACGCCAACTGCCACATCACGTCACCAACACGCTCCGCAAAGGGGGCACGTCCTAACGAAGACCAGCGCTTCACCTGCTGCAATACCGACTGGGGTGCCACCTCACGACCTTCGCGCTCCGGTCCACAAGCCACAAGGAGCGTACCAGCTGCATTGCACTCAAGATTATAGTAAAGGTCATCATCGGCTATCTGCACAAAAAACTCGCAACAACTATCCTCCCATACATGACCGCAATCATGTGGGGCGACAGCGGCAACACTCCCCTCCTCCACTAGATAATGGATCAAGAAAGCCTCATCGGTGTAAGCCAAGCGAAACTGCACCTTGGGCGCATAGGGATAGGCAGCATGCCAGTTGGCACAATCGATAGGTTGGAAGGGCACACAAGCCTCATCCATAAGGGCAAGAACCTGCTCCGCATCAGCGGGAGTGGTGGCAAGTTGGGGTATTGTGAGTTGTTTCATATTATATATATAATAAGGTGTAACGATTTACTTGGATTACTGGTCGGGTATCTTGAGCCATCTACCACGTACCAGGCGGATGAGGAAGATCAGACCGCGCAGGGTCAGTTCGGTAGCCATAGCAAACCACACACCTTCCAATCCGTAGTGGGTAGCCAAAGCCGCAGCTAGCGTGAGGCGCACGAGCCACATCGTACCTAGGTTGATCAAGGATGGGCGGAGCGTGTCACCCGCACCCACACACACGCTAAAGGTAACGATAGCGGCGGCAAAAAACGGTTCAGCAAAGGCTTCGATACGTAGCACGGATGTGCCTAGCTCACGGATAGCTTCCACAGGCGAAAGCATTCCGATCATCTCTGGCGCGAAGATATACATCAACACACCCATCAATGCCATCACTATCATACCGCTCAGCACAGAAAGACGGGCAAACGAACGACAGAGATCGCCGCGCCCTGCACCCACGCTCTGCCCCACCAAGGTGGTAGCAGCTTCTGCTATACCATACCCAGGCATGTAACAAACGCTCTCGGCTGTGATGGCAAACGAGTGGGCCGCGATGGCAATCTTACCCAGTGGGGCAACAATCATCATTGACACCAGTTGGGCACCATTCATCAAGATATATTGCAGCGCCATCGGCGCACCTATCTTCAGTGCATACCACACATAGTTCCACACCCACACAAACCTTGTGGTGTCCAAGCGCCACGCCAAAATTTTACTGCGGAACACGGCATACCACACCAAGGGGATGGCACCACATAGGAAGGCGGCTGCCGTTCCTAGCGCAGCACCCTCCACGCCTAAGCCGGCGCCCCATATCGTGAAGTTCATACCAAGGCAGGTCACATGCCGTATGGGGAAGATGAAGAAGAAGTTGAACACCACATCTAGCACACACATGATCACCGAGATGGTGCTAGGGTGACGCACATCGCCACTGACCTTAAGCATGGCAGAGGAGAAAAACTGGATGAGATAGATGGGGAAGGTGGTAGAGAAGATAAAGAAGTAGAGCGAAGCATCATGGCATATATCCTCGCTACCGCCCAACCAGTGGGGCAAAGGAAAGGCGAGCCCCATCGCTATAGCCATGATGACCAGCGAGAGCGCAATGCCGAAGATGTATCCGTGCTTCATCACGGAGCGTGCCTGGTCAAAGCGGTTGGCCCCGATGAAGTGGGCAGCCTGCACGGAGAAACCCATCGAGATGGCGTTGCATAGTGAGGAGAAGATCCACGTGGCGGGTTCTACCAGTCCGATTGCTGCCGATGCCTCCGCACCTAGCGACCCTACCATCGATGCATCGATATAGAACATCAGCACGGTGGTGATCTGCGCAAGGAAGGAAGGCACACTGAGCTGCACCAAGAGGTTGAGTTTCTCACCCAAGGGTAGCGACTCGCCATTGCGTATCTTCGCAAGGAGCGCATCTGAGACGTTTTTGCTTAACTTGAACATACAAAAAAGGCTTTGTCTATCGGTCAGTTATGTATCTCTACATACCCTCATCCATAGACAAAGCGCAAATTTATTGTTACCCGATAACGGTATGATTCTTAACGATAATAGCTCACAAGGCGTAGGTCAAAGATCAGATTGGAGAATCCGGGGATACCCGAGGTCTGATCGGTGGTGGTGCCGTAGCCTTGGTTATAAGGTATGTACACCACCCAATGGTCACCGATGTGCATCTTCATCAAGGCGGTGGTGAATCCTTCTACACATCCGCTCACCAACATCGCGGTGGGTTTGGCGGTAAGAGGATTGAACGTGCCGCTATACGACTGGTCAAAGACATATCCATCAGTGTAGGTCTTAGAAGGGATGTAACGACCTTGATAGTGAACCTTTACGGAATCGGTGTAGAGCGGACAACCAGAGCCCTTACCTTCTTCGAGCACATGCACAATGATATACTGCTTCTGATCAAAGGTATGGGTTGTACCCGTGGAGGGGGTCAATCCGTCTATACCCCAGTTGGGGATAATCTTCCATGTCGTGTCACCCTGCTGTATGAGCGTCTGCGTCTTCGAATAGAGGTTGCTCCAGTAGAGCTCGTTCTTGTTCTGCCAGTCGGCAAACTCTTGTTCCTCTTCTTCGGTTTCAGAACATGACGCCATCGATACCGTTGCCAGCAAGAGCAACAGATAGAATGTTATTTTCTGCATATAAGAGCTTATTTTACATCTAGTTTCTTCAACAGAGAGGTGATGCTCACGCGATCCTCAATGATGTTGCGAAGCTGATCCACTGGTACACGTTTCTGCTCCATGCTGTCACGATAGCGCAAGGTAACGGTGTTGTCTTCCAGGGTCTGTCCATCTACAGTCACGCAGAATGGTGTGCCGATGGCATCCTGACGGCGATAACGCTTACCGATGCTATCCTTAGCTTCGATATGGGTGTTGAAGTGGAACTTCAGTTCGTCTACAATCTCCTGCGCCTTCTCTGGCAGACCATCCTTGTTAACCAATGGCAACACAGCACACTTCACTGGAGCCAATGGTTCGGGTAGCTTCAGCACCACGCGAGAGCTGCCGTTCTCTAGCTGCTCCTCGGTATAGCTATGACACATCACGCTGAGGAACATACGGTCCACACCGATTGAGGTCTCCACATCATACGGAGTGTAGCTCTCGTTGCGCTCTGGGTCAAAGTATTTGATTGAGCGGCCTGAGAATTTCTCATGCTGTGAGAGGTCATAATCGGTACGCGAGTGGATACCTTCCACTTCCTTGAAGCCGAAAGGCATATGGAACTCGATATCCGTAGCTGCATTGGCATAGTGGGCTAGCTTCTCATGGTCGTGGAAGCGGTAGTTTTCATCACCCATACCAAGGGCCTTATGCCAACTGAGGCGATAGTTTTTCCAATATTCAAACCACTTCATCTCCGTACCTGGCTGGCAGAAGAACTGCATCTCCATCTGCTCAAACTCACGCATACGGAACACAAACTGACGTGCCACAATCTCGTTACGGAAAGCCTTACCGATCTGTGCGATACCGAAAGGAAGCTTCATACGACCAGTCTTCTGCACGTTGAGGAAGTTGACAAAGATACCCTGTGCTGTCTCGGGACGCAGATAAATCTTACTGGTGGTCTCTGCCGTAGAACCCATCTCGGTAGAGAACATCAGGTTAAACTGACGCACATCGGTCCAGTTCTTTGTACCGCTGATAGGATCAACAATCTCCTCATCGATGATGATCTGCTTGAGTGCTTCGAGATCGGGGCCTTGCATAGCCTCTGTGTAACGTGCATGAAGGGCATCGCGCTTAGCTACATACTCTAGCACGCGAGGATGGGTGGCACGAAACTGCGCCTCATCAAAGTTGTCCTTGAAGCGCTTAGCGGCTTTCTTCACCTCCTTGTCAATCTTCTCGTCATACTTAGCTATCTGCTCCTCAATGAGCACGTCAGCACGGTAACGCTTCTTTGAGTCGCGGTTATCAATCAATGGATCGTTGAACGCATCCACGTGACCACTGGCCTTCCATACGGTAGGATGCATAAAGATAGCTGCATCTATACCTACGATGTTAGAGTGGAGAAGCACCATTGACTTCCACCAGTATTCCTTAATATTATTCTTAAGCTCTACACCGTTCTGAGCATAGTCGTAAACGGCGCCGAGGCCATCATAGATTTCTGAACTTGGAAAGACAAAGCCATATTCCTTACAGTGACTTACTATCTTCTTGAATACATCTTCTTGTGCCATGATTCTTTATTTACGTAATTTTGTATTTTGCAAAGTTACGTTTTTTTTCGCACTTGTCTACCAAAAAGGATGTGAAAACTTTATAATCCCCTTAAATTAGCAGATGGACTCCTCACATATGCAGATTCGCTTTCTATCGTGTGTGTAGGCATGTTCACAAGCATAAATCCTCAATATGCGTAATGCCCGGGCACAATGCCCCCTTTCCCCCATCGGGGACTAAATGCAAAAATC
>CAVGNV010000028.1:0-28237 GCA_963630695.1 Paratractidigestivibacter sp.
AAATTAACATGCGGCCAAGAGAGAGATTAAATTTTAGAACTCCACGAGAGTGCTTTCTTGAAAAGATTTCATAAATTTGCACTTGCTTGTTGAATTCACGTGAATTAATTCTACTAGATGCAAGTGAAATAAGTTATGTAATCAAAGAAACAGAAACTCGGGCTTATCTCTTTAATGGGCAAAGTTTCTGTTTACCTTACACCTTAGCTGACTTAGAAAAAATGCTTGATTCAAATCTATTCTTCAGACTCAATCGCCAGTATATTGCAAATAGAAATGCTTTGAAAAAGATTACCTTGTTTTTTAATGCTAAGTTGAATATTAAACTTAAAAACTGTGATGATAATAACATTGTTATAAGCAAAGAAAAAGTTGCCGAATTTAAACGATGGTTAGAAAAATAAATATACAATTCTGAGTTCCTACGATAGATACCTACGATAGATAAGAGATTATTTCTCCGCTTTAATACGAAAATTTGCCGCTTCAAAGCGGATATTATCCGCTTCAACTGCCAATTATGCCGCTTCGCTCATTTTGCTATTGATAATAGAAATAAATATGCTTAACTTTGCATCGTATTTAATCATTAATCAATTTAAAAAATTATGAGAAAATTTTATTTTTTATTATCAACAGTATTATTGCTTTTGTCTTGCTCTTTTAAAGATTTCTATTCAGGTGCATGTCCTAATGCAAAAGGTAATAAGAATTTGTCTCTTAACTTTAAGTAGTTAGTATAAGTTTATATTTAAATAATTTTTAATAATAAAAAAATGAAAAAGCATTTTAGTATTTTATTGATGTCGCTATTGGCAATGTTCTGTGTATCAGTAGAAGCACAAGAATTCAAATTTGGTCCTATTGTCGGTTTGAATGTAAACGTTAGCCGTGGATCTGAACCCTGTGGTGCAACGCTTGGTTATACATTTGGTGGAACCGTAATATACAACTTCAATAACACTTCAAGCTCTTGGTATCTCAGCGGTGCATTGCTTCTTTCACAAAAAGGATATAAAGTGGATAACATCTATTGGCCCGAAGAAGGTAAAGAGGATCAACAGATAAAGACACGACATAATTTAAACTCATTGGAAATACCAGTTCTTGTTGGTAAGAACTTCGCAATTGCAGATAATAGCAGTCTTTTTGTAGAAGTAGGTCCTTATATTGCTTGCGGATTATGGGGAAAGTCAGAAACTAAGTTATCTGGTAGAACCACAAGTTCTAGTAGCAAAGTATTTGGAAAAGATGGTTATCAGAGAGTTGACTATGGACTTTCTCTTGGATTCGGTGCAAATATTTCTAACAAATGGAGAGTAAAGTGCAATTACGAATTCGGTATCCCCAATTTGATAAACACTTCAAAGAGTTATCCTGGAACAACGAAGCCTACATATAGAAATGGTTGCATATCAACCACTTTGTCTTATATGTTCTAACAAAACCGATTTATGAATGGGAGCTAAATATATTTCATTTCTCCCATTCATAAATTTTCTTATAGGAATTATTTACGGAAGAGTTTTCCGAAAAAACCTTTCGACTGTTTATTATTCGATACTTTTTCAACAGTCGATGTTTGAATAGAATTATTATCCATTGCTTCTTGCTGCAAAACGGGAACATCGTCTCCTTCTATAATCTTTGCTTCACCCCAACGTGCTGCCAACTGTAAACAATCTCGGCGTGCTGTAGCATGGTCAACATCATATTCTGACATCAGAGATTGAACCATATCGTCAACTGAAAATGAATCTTTAGAACTGAGCGTTTTCCACAAATAAGCGGATGTTTCGTTCATTGAGATGATACTACTAAAATCAATATTCTCATCCCCTTCCGCTACAATAATGTATTCTCCACAAACTTGACGTAAAGAAAATCCAGTTTTCGCTTTCATCTATATTGTTTTAATTGATTTTCAATTATTGTTGTATTTAATCTTATAACCTTAAATTGGGCCAAACATAGGAATCCATAGCCTTCTATAAGCACCTAATAAGTAACGCCTAATAGGCAACAAGCGCATCCATATCACACTATACCAACGCCATTTGCGTGCAGATGTATAATCAAGAGAAGTTCTTCCCTTTCGATAAAAGCCAATCACAGATGCTTTGATATCTTGTAAGAGACAATGTTCTGGTATCAGATTGCCATCTCCAAGAAGCGTGACATGGTCTCCGTCTATTGCAATCACACGATGAAGTACATATTCTCTAGGTCTGACTTCTGCCAAAACTGCTTGTCCAATGTGTATGTCTTTTGTCTTAGTAAGAAGAGCCTTATCACGATTATCTTCGAGGAAAGGTCGCATAGAATAACCTTTGAGCCTCAACGTCACAGTATGTCCTTGATTAAGAAGCTTAACTATCTCTGGTATAAGCTTAGAATTGGCAAACTGCACTTCGTTTATCTTGATATTTTCTGATAGCATACTCTAGCAGCATCTGCATTTGGCAGGCAATGAAGAACATATAGAGGGGTTGTTTCTATAACCTTTGTAACAACGTCGCATATTGTTTCATACAGTTTCACATCCCATTTCATTGAAGAACATGAAGGTAACAAAGAACCAAATGCCATCGTTGGGGTTAAACGTTCCACATAGTTGGTCGAAGAACGATCTATACGAGTCACGGCACCAAGTTTTGCAGAAACATTTCTATAACATGGTGTCTTGCCACTCCATGGACTTCCAAATATCATTGGTTGACCATCTATGATTCGTATCACAGGGTTATCATCATTCATCAAGTCACAACCCGGAATGGTCTTAAGCCACATTCCCACTTGCGTACTTTTGCCAGTACCACTCTTGGCAATAAACGCATATCCATAACCATTGTTTCGAACAAGTGAAGCATGTATAAGGATTGCATCATGATAAGCTGCATGAAATGAGTAAGACAACATGACGGCATTGTTCAAGCCAAAAGTGCGCATAAAATAGTCACCATTTAAGGCACAATGGCATTGTGAATAATCTGCATTAACCTGACACAAGCAGCAATTTCGGTTATTTATATCTTTAATTATAAACTGATATCCACCGCCTTTGATACGGTCAACAACCGTTTCTCCATTACCCGTGTCAAAGGCTCTTATGCGTTCCCGTTTAGCTTTGGGTATCGGCTGTAGACTATCATCTACAATTATCTCAAGCAGACTATCTCCTCTATTGTCTTTAGCAAATGGGGCAAAAGAAGGCAATAAGTCAAAACTATTGTATTCCGATTCTTTAAATCGTATTCGGACGCTCAAGCCTGCAATGCAGAATAACTGTTCTTGCATACAATATTATTCGTTAGGAGCAGGTCTGTCAGGCTCATTACCCTCTGGACGTGGTCCGTTTTCTTTCATTGCTTTCTTCTGACGCTTTTTCATTTCGCGTTCCGACTTCTGAGCTGCAGCTTCTGCCTCTTTCGCATCTACTATCATTGTACCCTCATCCGGTCCTAAGATACGATAGGAAAACTCAGACATAGGTATATCTTTAATAAAGAAGCTAGACTTGAACTTCTTCTCATACTTGTTACGGATTTTGATAAACTTCTTGTATATCTGCTTCTCGTCAGTAGAATATACCGTGATGCAAGTAGGCGTTGCTTGTCCTTGTTTCTTGAGGTGGTCACGCAACTGATAAGAATAATCGGCACGATTAATTAGGAAATGCGTGCGATCATTACGTATGCAAGCCGTATCGAGCACTTGAACATCTGTAAAGTAAACAGTCGAGTCATTAAAAGATGTGGCAATACCAAACATATAAACCTTACATTGTTTATAACCTTTGGCTGATACGCTAGCTACGCAGACTAGCATAAGCATTGCAGATAGTATATATTTTACCAATCGCATGAGATTCTTCTATAGTTTGTTAATATTATCAGTATCTTTTCTCCTTATAAAGATTAAGGCAAAATTACAGATTTTAGCTTGATTAGGCAAATCTTTTAGCTTCTTTTCAAGGTTTCTCACAATTTAGCGCAGGTGTTTACTGACATTTTATCTATGAATAGGTGAAGCGCTCCTTCCCTTTCTATATTATCCATTTGAAAAGATAGCGCTCCCCACCCTCACCAAAGTAGAACGACATTGCGTTGCAATCATATAATCATGGCTCATTCCCCAAGACTTCTCTATAAAATAAGCAGCATCGGAAAAATATTTAGCCTTTACTTCATCAAAGAAGTCAGCAGCTGCCATCATCTCTTTACGAATAAGGGCTTCATTGTCTGTCTGTGATGCCATCATCATCAATCCACAAATACGCACATTGTTCATGTTACCCCAAGAGCCCTCGTCAAGCAATCTACGACACGCATCAGGAGTCAGTCCTGTCTTTGTATCTTCTTGAGCTAGATGTAATTCAAGCAAGACGTCTATGATACGATTGTTCTTTGCAGCTTGCTTATTGATTTCGTTCAGTAATTTCAACGAATCCACTGATTCAATCATTGCGATGTAAGGAGCTATATACTTGACCTTATTGGTTTGCAAATGACCTATAAAATGCCATTTAATATCCTTAGGTAAAGCCTCATGCTTCAAAGATAACTCTTGTTCACGACTTTCGCCAAATACTCTTTGCCCTTCTGCATATGCCTCAAGTATCTGAGCTTGGGTGTGATATTTGCTTACGGCTACTAGTCGTACGCCTTGTGGTAAGGTTTTCAGCACATGATGCAGATTACATGCTACATTGTTCATTCTACTTCCTCCTATATATCGTTATGTTAACAGATTATTCCCACTCTGGTTTATCTGCCTTCTCTGTCTTTGAAGCATAATTGTGCTCAAATACATCCATCACCTTTGTGTCAGCAATGGCGGCGATTTCATAATCGCTCTGACCTGAGCCCATCACCTCTTCTACATGTTTAACAGCTCCATTTACAGACGCAGCTTGTACAAGGTGATACACATTTGTGCGCTTTTCTTTTTCGGTCTTTTCATCCATGGTTATGATAGATAGTTTACACTTAAACCATTTATCATCTGTATCTATATCGCTAAAAAATATTTCCGCATAGGTTGCAGGAGCAATTGCTTTTACTTCGAATTCGCCGCTGATATAAGTGCTCATTTCTTTAGTAATACACTCCTCAGCCTCTCCAAAACTAAAAGCATCTACAACGTATAGCTCTGTTACTTTTGCTATTTTGCCATCTTCAAGCGTTTTGTCATAACGTACCTTTGTCTCAAACCAGTTTGCTGTTCTACTTCTCATATTATTATATTTATATTGTTTCACTTCTTTATGGAAACGAGGGTCCGAATATAGTCTCAGATTTCCTATGCCCTAGAAGGTACAAGTCACATACACAAGCGATTAAGCCAATGTAGCATTAACCCCGTCCCGTTTTGGACGAACAAAATTACTAAAATCATTGCAATCTTAAAAGGAATACCCGTGTTTTTCTAAAATTAAAACACGGGTATATTAAGCATTTCAGATTAGTATACCTATTCTATCCAACCTTACTTCTACTAGGAAATCAGTGCTTAGGAGGGTTCTTTCTTTCTAGCTCAGTTAAGAATCCGTGCCGATAAGCATAAAGCAGTTCTTGAAGGGCTTCTATCTGTTTACGAAGTTCATCCCCTTTATCAGTATCAGCCACTCGCAGACGATGGACGTTCATTTCTACTATCTGCGTCGTGCTACGAATGTCTATACCACGATTGATAGCATCTTCGGTTGAGGCAAATGGCTCATGTTGTACAAGTTGGAATCCTCTACTATGATAAACCAACGTATAACCAGCTATACCCGTTTCTTTATGATAAGCCTGTGAGAATCCGCCATCAATAACCATGAGCTTTCCTCCTGCCTTAATCGGATTTTCACCTTTACTAACATGAACAGGTACATGACCATTGATGATATGACGGTTAGCACCCTTGAGCCCAAACTCATCCATTATAAAATCGGCTATATGCTCATCATCGCGCAATGTATAGTAATAACCTTTACGTTCTTTATGTACATCTTTGTCTTTTATAAAATAACGTTCAAAGGTAGCCATCTTCGCCTTATCAAAGAGAGGACTATCTGGCCCACACCAAAGATAATAGAAATAATCTATATCATATTGGCGTTCTTCTGGATCAGCTTCTTCTTGGAAGGCTGTACGTATCATCATCCCCGTATGATATAGAAGGTCTTTACCCGAATATACCAGCCCAGGATAAACCTCTACCGTTTTTAGGCTTCCATCTGCATTGAGAGGAATAGACGCATGGTATAGCAAGTTACTATTAATGATCTTGTACATGCATCCATGTCTAAGCATCGCACGGATATGACGTTGCAGTTTCTCACTGACAAGGAAGGAGTGATGTAACATCTCTATGAGTTGTTGTTCTTCCTCTGTTAATTGTGAAGGATGCTTGGGATCTATCGTTGGGAAACAACATGAAGTCAAAGGATACGTCTGACCATCCACAACCACAGTCTTTTGCTGATAATCAATTGCAGAAAGTAACTTGCGATTATCCATATTCCATAAAGGATGAGCATCAATAAGTTGTTCCTCCAACTTAAACTGAATAACACTGATTGCTTTGTGCATACGCGCAATAAGTAGTCTATTCTTTTCGTTCAGAGTATTTTCTTTGACATTCTTGGGAATAAACTCCTCGCATGGATCCTCACCATAAACATCCATTGCAAACGTAGCGAGATGAAGGAGATTGATGCCGTAACCATCCTCAAGAGTCGACATGTTGGCATAACGTAATGCGATACGGCACACATTACATATACAAACATCATTGCCTGCCGCAGCACCCATCCATAACACATCATGATTACCCCATGTAATATCCCAATTGTGATAGTGTGAAAGAATATCCATCACAAGATGTGCTCCAGGTCCACGATCATAGACGTCACCTAGAATGTGCAACTGATCAATGATGAGCTGCTGGATGACGTTACATATAGCAATAATAAAATCATCGGCTCTTCCTATTGAGATAATAGTTGAGATGATAGCTGTAACATAATCGGTCTTATCCTTGTCGTCCGCATGCTCATGTAACAATTCTTGGATGATGTATGCGAAATCCGCAGGAAGCGCTTTGCGTACCTTTGAGCGAGTATATTTGCTTGATACATCGCGACACACTACCACAAGTTGGTGTATTGTGATATGATACCAGTTATTGATATCACTTTCGTTTTGCTTTACTAGCTGGAGCTTCTGCTCTGGATAATATATCAATGTACATAGATTTCTGATCTCAACATCGCGAAGCGTATCGCCAAATAGCTCCTTCACTTTACGTTTTATATTACCAGAAGCATTTTTCAAGACATGTTGAAAAGCTTCGTGCTCTCCATGAATATCTGCAAGGAAATGTTCTGTACCTTTGGGCAGATTCAAGATTGCCTCAAGATTGATTATTTCAGTGCTAGCATCAGCGATGGTTGGAAATTGCTTAGAGAGTAAATCTAGATAACGTGCATCACGTTCTAAATTGTAAACAGGGTGATTTTTAGTCATATTATTAAGTTGTTAAAAAGGTTTTTCTTAATTTTTCTATTAGGGTTAAATGTATTTTCCACTTCTATCACCTATACAATTGGTTGTACCTAAGATGATTAGAATAAGAACAAGAGAGGGTATAAAACAAATCAAGAATGCTTAGCAGCCCCTAGGTGTAAAAAGGGCAAAGGGACAAAGCCTTCTTCAAGTAGGAGTTTTTGGGTAAGTTTATTAAGAATTTTCTGTGTGAACTTGACTAAACGCAATGATTTTAAGAACATATATAAACGTTCTTCATCGTATTGGGTAAACTTAATTGCAGTATACAAACAAGCAAGATGATGCTCCGATAATTGTTCTTTGCTTTCTAAACGTTGAGCATTATAGAGCATAATCACTAGTTGCTGCAATGCAACGGGCTCTTGATGTATCTTCTCATTCCATCGTTCTTGCATCCTAGGTTTCATATCTACAAACTCATCTGCCACCAAATCTCCCGCCTGTTTAGGTTTACTAGGTGCAAAGCGACTAATTGCGGTTGTATCTATGGCAGGTACTTGCAACTGAAGATAGGATATCGCCGAATTGATATAACTACGGATATACTCATCATCGGCATATAGCAGAATATGGCGCCATTGCTTGGGGGTAATCTCACGTAAAAGCAAAAGGCGTTCGGGATCTAGCTTCCTAATCTTTATGATGTCATTTGCATCAACAATAGAAGCCAATTCAATCCCTATGTGTAACAAACTATATATAGCCTCATAGTCAGCCGATTTCATATAATAAGCATAACGCGTATCAAGCAGTTTCTTGTAGAACGACATCACTTTCTCTGTAGCACCATCGGGAGATTCTGCGCTGTCAAGCAGAGGATTGGCTATGGTGTGAAGATGTTGATTCACATGATATTGTTCTATCTGCTCGGCTTCGTACTTATCTGATAATAGCAATCCATCTGCGTTTTTAAGCATTCGTTGTTGCCACACTTTCATCTTTACATAATGACGAATGGGCGATTCTTTACGCAAGATATACCGATTAAGCAATCCATGCGGACTGACAACAACTGCTATATTCAGTTTCCTAGCCGATTGTTCCACCATTACTGACTGATAAGATTCTACCGAATGTATATGCACAACGTCAGGTGCAAATTCCTTTAACACCTTTGTAGCATCATCTTTGTGTGTCACCACTTTTACCTCTGCGACCTTTTGTTGATTCACAGCTAGCTCTGACACACTATCCGAGATGAGATCTTCCGATCTTAGACAATCAATATAATGGAGAACCTTCATCATAATTTATGCGTTATAAAGTCGTCTTTGTTCGAACGAATATACTTCCAATGATATTGCAATTGATGCCAAAATAACCCATATTGGTAGAACAGAATCTTACCGAAGGGTATAGATATATCAAATACACGTACGCATCGGGTATAGGAAACGGATTGAAGGATAGCGCTAAGGATGAGCGAAACAATAGAAACAATCATAACTATCCAATACTGCAACACTGCAGATACAATAATCGCAAACAAGAAAATCAAAAAAGATAAATGTAACGACCATTGACCTAGATTCCATCTCCATCTATGTGCAAAGGAATGTGCAAGGCGCTTGCGATTTTCAAGATAGAACAGATGATGATTTCTCCATTCTTTTAGCGTTGGCTCTTGTTCTATTAAGGTGCCATCGTAAGAATTATCATAGGCTATTGCGTCTTTATCACATAGCTCATTGACAAGAAAATCATACTCGCCACGTATAAATTTCAGATTATTACGATAGCCATCTATCTTGAGAAAACTAGATCTACGAAACATTAATGCCTTGGAAGAGCAACGATATGCCATACCGCGTTGATAATCTTTCATCAAGTAGGCATCTGTCAAGAGCTTCTCAAAACGTATATAGGTTGGTGTTGCCTCATCATACTGACAATGGCCCACTATGCAACCAGTACCCTCTTTGCAATGACTTGCCAATTGTTTCAACCATAAAGAAGACTGCGGTTTGCAAGTAATATCCACCAACAGTATCCATTCATATTTAGCAGCCTTTACTCCAAGCGTTACGGCAAGTTTCTTTCGGCTCATATACCGAGAGAAGGGAGGAATAAAGGTAGTGTATAGACGTTCTTCTTGCGCATACCTATTGAGAACATCTTCAGTCTCTGAATCGGTTTTATCTGCAACAACTATTACTTGAAAATCCTTAGGATAATCTTGATGTAGATAGGATTTAAGATTTTGCTCCAATTCGTAAGCATTGTTATGCGGAGCTATAATTATACTTATTGGCGGAAGGTTATCTGATTTAACACGTTCCGTCTGTACCTCTTCTTGTGTATCCTCTTCATCACCATCAACAAGAGACGCATCATCTTCCTGCTTTTCAACCGAATCAGAAAGTTTAGGTTTCTTAAGAAACGGGTTAAAAAGTGGAAGTATTATTGCCATCAGCAATAATATGGCACACAATATAAGTATGGTTTGGTTGATCAACATTGATTATAACTCTTCTTTAACAATTCCCTTTGGCAAAGCCCTACAATTATATTGACTAGCCATAATCTCACCATATGCGCCTGCTGATCTCAAAGCGATAAGATCTCCACGCTTAACCGCTGGCAAATCTATTGCTTTAGCAAACACATCGCTTGATTCGCAGATAGGTCCAACCACATCATAAACCTGTGTTGGAGCATCACTCGTGATATTCTCTATTTTGTGATATGCTTGATATAACGCCGGACGAATCAAGTCGGTCATACCTGCATCGACAATACAAAACTGTTTGGCTGTACCTTGTTTAACATAAAGAACACGTGTGATAAGTGTTCCCATTTGTGCCACCACTGCACGACCTAGCTCAAAATGTAGTTGCTGTCCTTCACGCAACTTGAGATGGTTTTGGTATGTATCAAAATAAGATTTGAAATCGGGTATCGTATTTTTATCGGGGTCGATATAATCAATACCCAATCCTCCACCGACATTAATATTTTCAATTCGGATGTGTTCTCGCTCTAATTGGTCTTGAATTTCATTGATACGATTACAAAGAGCCTTAAAGTCATCCATATTCAGAATCTGACTTCCTATATGAAAGTGAAGTCCCCTTAATTGGATATTAGGCATTGCTTGGGCACATTGAATGGCTTGCATCATGTCTGACAAAGCTATACCAAACTTATTCTCGGCCAAACCAGTTGTAATCTTGTCGTGCGTATGCGCACCCACATTGGGATTGATTCTAAAGCAGATAGATGCCACTTTGCCCATTTTATAGGCAATCTCATGAATAACATTAAGTTCAGCGATGCTCTCCACATTAAAGCAAAATATTTCATTGCGAAGTGCCAACTCAATTTCATCATCACGCTTACCCACACCTGCATAGACTATTTGGTCAGGTGTAAAACCACAATCAATGCATCGCTGAATCTCACCCCCACTAACACAATCGGCTCCTAAACCAGCTTGCGATATGATGCGAAGGACATCGGCATTAGCATTAGCTTTCACAGCATAATGGACATGATACCCTTGATGCTGTGCCACTTCCTTATTGATTGTATCTAGTGTGGCACGCAACAAGTCGGTATCATAATAGTAAAAGGGTGTATCGTGTTTTTGTAATTTATCTATTGGGAATTGGTTGTTCATTCTGAGAAAAGATGTTTGCTAAGACTTTGTAATGCTTTCTTCTTGTCTGCCTCTCGTATCAAAAACGATATGTTATAGTTGCTTCCTCCATAACTAATCATACGAACGGGAATTTCCTTGAACGCATTGGTGGTAAGAGCCTCAAAACCAAGGTTATTCCATTCAAGATCACCTACCACGCAGATGATACACATGTCGTTATCTACCGTGACGGTGCCATACTTTTTGAGTTCATCCACAATAACCTTAAGATGACTTTGGTTATCAATCGTCATTGACACTCCTACCTCACTTGTCGTAATCATATCAATAGGGGTTTGATAACTCTCGAAGATTTCAAATACCTTACGTAGGAATCCGGATGCGCCCAACATTCTGCTCGACTTTATCTTGATAGCCGTAATGTTGTCTTTAGCAGCTACAGCTTTAATCTTACCATGCTTCAAGTTGTTATCAACGATGGTTCCTTCTGCTTCTGGTTCCATCGTATATTTTAAGCGAACGGGTATGCCTGCATACTTTGCTGGCTGCACACAGGTAGGATGTAAGATTTTGGCGCCAAAATATGCTAGCTCTGAAGCTTCTTCAAAGTTGAGTTGTCTAACAGCCTCTGTGTTCTCTACCACACGCGGATCGTTGTTATGTATACCATCAATGTCAGTCCATATCTGTATCTCATCAGCTTTGAGCGCAGCTCCTACCAAGGATGCAGTATAGTCGCTTCCTCCTCGTTGAAGGTTGTCTACCTCGCCATAAGCGTTGCGACAAATGAAGCCTTGGGTTATATATATCTGTTGATTCTGATTTTGCTCCATCAGTTCTGCGAGTTTCTCTTGGATGTAATGTAGGTCTGGCTCACCATTCTTATCAGTGCGCATGAAATCCAAAGCTGAAAGCAGCACTACCTTTACGCCTTGCTCTTTCAGATAGTTGGTCATAAGGTTTGTGCTTATTATCTCTCCTTGCGCCACAATATTCTTAGCCTCAAAACTAGTGAACAAATCTTTTGTAAAAGTACGCAAATAAGCGAACTCCTCGTCCAAAAACATTTTTGCATTGTCTCTGCTCTCTTGCGATGAGAACAAAGATTCTATATGCGTGAGATAAGTTTGCTCTAGCTGGTTGATTAACTCGTTGGCTCCCTCTGGATTCTTTTTAAAGAGGTAGTCGGCTATTTCCACAAGTTTATTAGTTGTACCACTCATGGCAGATAGAACCACAAACGTGGGTTCACCTGTCTTGGTTACAAGAGCAGCAACATTTTTTATTCTTTCAGGTGAACCTACGGAGGTTCCACCAAACTTCATTACCTTCATCTTAGCAATATTTATCTACGATTATTCTTCTACTTCTGCTTTATCAACAGACATCTCTTCAGCTTCTTCCAACAATGAATCAGAACCGTCTACATCCGCTATCATGCTAAACTGTCCCTGCTTACAGCGATACACCTTGCCAGGATATTGTTCTATCATATTGATGTTGTGTGTGGACATCAAGACTGCTGTACCTTCCTTGCTCGTTTTCTGTAAGAGTTCTACAATGATAGAAGCAGTCTCTGGATCTAGATTTCCTGTAGGTTCGTCTGCTATCAGAAGTTTAGGACGATTAAGAATGGCGCGAGCTATAGCTATACGTTGTTGCTCTCCTCCGGAAAGCTCGCTAGGCATCTTTGCAGTTTTATCGCTCATACCCACTTCGGCTAGCACTTCTCCTATACGTCGATCTATCCTTTCTTTATTGGTCCATTCTGTAGCTCTTAGCACAAAACGAAGATTCTCATATACTGATCGATCATGAAGCAATTGGAAGTCTTGGAAGATAATTCCCATTTGACGACGTTGAGCAGGAATCTGATTACGCTTAATGCTACGTACATCACGTCCTAATACCTCTGCCTTTTCTGCGTCTTCTTCATCAATATCTAGTTCATTATAGATGGTCTTTAGCAACGAGCTTTTGCCTGACCCTACTCTACCTATGATATAGATAAACTCTCCTTCTTGCACTTGAAGATTTACATCTTTCAAGATAAGTTTATCATCTTGATATATATTCGCGTTTTTAAAATCTATTAGCATGATACGATAATTCTATATATGGATATGCACTTTAATAACTTTACCAATGGCAAAGTTACAAAATTTTAATGCAATCATATAGTCTATTTGCTATTTTTAGAGCTTAATCGTCCAATTATATTTGAACTTAGCAACTAGAGTAACCCCTAAATTACGGCTTAACCATAGGAATTCATGATTAAGGAACAAATGCTTCTACCTCATAAGATAAGCTTTGTTGATGTAGTAAACGACACCTTTCGGCAATAGATTGAGGCACTTTCAAGAAGAAAATCAATTTAATTTACGGGAAAAATTAAATTGATTTTCATCCAAAAATAAATTATTTTTCTACTTCAACCGTTTCCTTCCACCTTGTCGTTCGAGTTCGTTTATCTGATCATTCAGGCTTTTTAGTTAGCTACAAACAATGCCATTAATTTTCTACTGCACACAAAAAAGGCGTGATATACACTACCACGCCCTTATAATTTCTTTTACGTTGTGTAATAGAATTACATCTTCTTACAAGCTTAATACAAAATCCATTAATTCTTTACCTAGGCTTTCAGCTTCTTCTATAGTTGAGGCTTCGCTATAAACGCGCATGATAGGTTCGGTGTTACTCTTTCGAAGATGTACCCATTTAGTAGGGAAGTCTAATTTAACGCCATCAATATCTAGCACGCTAACATTTTCCTTTGAAGAATAATGTGCCTTCACTTGTTGCAATATCTTATCCATATCTGTATCGGGCGTTAAGTCGATACGGTTCTTTGCCATAAAGTAATTGGGATATTGCTTACGTAACTCACTGCAACTAAGATTCTTTTGAGCCAAACTACTTAGGAAAAGAACAATCCCTACTAGTGCATCACGGCCATAATGGCTTTCGGGATAAATAACACCACCATTACCTTCGCCGCCAATGACTGCTCCGACCTCTTTCATCTTTGTGGTTACATTCACTTCGCCTACGGCTGAAGCAAAGTAGGTGCAACCATGTTTTTCGGTCACATCACGCAGTGCTCGTGTAGAACTAAGGTTGGAAACAGTAGCGCCTTTGACATGATCTAGAATATAATCGGCTACTGACACCAAGGTATATTCTTCTCCAAACATCTTGCCATCTTCTTGGATAAAAGCTAGGCGATCAACATCTGGGTCAACAACGATTCCTAAATCATAGTCGCCTGTTGCCATTTCGCTCATAATACCTTGAAGATTCTTCTCTATCGGCTCTGGGTTATGAGCAAAGTCGCCATTGGCTTCTCCGTTTAAAATCTTATACTCAACACCCAGTCTGTCAAACAGTTGGGGAAGTATTAGTCCGCCTACAGAGTTGATAGAATCAACCAAGACTTTAAATTTGCGCTTTTTAATAGCTTCAAGATCGGCTAACTGCAATGCTACTACAGCGTCAATATGTCGTTGATTATAACTATCATCTTCAGTGTATTTACCTAAATGGTCAACGTCTGCATAAAGAAAATCTTCACGTTCTGCTATGTTGAGCACTTCGTTACCGTCAGCTGCTGTTAAGAATTCGCCCTGTTCGTTAAGGAGTTTCAATGCGTTCCAATGACGGGGGTTGTGACTTGCAGTTATGATTATACCACCTGCCGACTCGCTCATACGTACAGCCAACTCGGTAGTAGGCGTAGTGGCTAGGCCAATGTTGATTACATCAAAGCCCATACCCATCAGCGTTCCACACACTACGTTTTTAACCATTGCACCAGATATACGTGCATCTCGACCTACAACGATAGTATTGGAAGTGGACTTGCCGCTACGACGGATAAACGTTGCATAAGCTGAAGTAAACTTTACGATATCAAGAGGATTCAAGGTATCACCTACCCCACCTCCAATAGTACCACGGATTCCAGAAATGGATTTAATTAATGTCATTTTATTACTCAAATAAGATTAAGATAAGATTCTATCTACCTCGTTCGTAAGTTATATCATACAAACAAGGATATACATTTGTACTAGCATTCAATGTTCCCTTTGTTGAAGGCACAATCATCTTTACATGTGCAAGATGATCTGTAGCATTCTGTATTCTTCCCACGTTGATGTATGGGAATGGTGCTAACCAGCCCGAAGGTACTGCCGCACTAGAGTTGCTCTTGCCATATACTTGGTACATCACACTTGAAGATGTATCAAATGCGCCCTGGAATGTTCCATACGAATTGGATACATACATCTTGTCTACAATAGCACTGAAGTACAATGAGTTATTGGTGAGAGTTAAACTATCTGTTAAGATATTGCGTTCGGTAAATCTACACAAGACTGTCGTGGTTTCTCCATTCTTGATTTTCTCGCCGCAACCTTTATCTATTATCTGTAAATAGATACCAGACGACTCTAAAAGTACGTATTCGTTTTTAGACACGTCGGTCATGGTATCTTGTTTAAAAAATTGATCTTCAGTGATTACGGTCACAGCACTATCGCTAATAAACTTAGCTATAGCCGCATTTTCACGCTCTCGTTGCTCCGCGTACGTTTCATCATTACTGCAAGACGCTATAAAGATGATACCCGCTAAAGCCATCAAAGCTAATGCTAATTTCTTCATATATACAATCTGATTTTTAATTTCAATGCAAAGATAATTGAATTTGTAGAATTAGACAAAGGAAATCAAATAAATTAGATGTGTTATACAACCTTTATGAAATCATTACAAATCACGAAAGATGATGCTTCTTTGTATCTACAATTAAGGGCTACATCGATTATCTTGCTTCTAAGCATTAAGCTAATTCGTCCTTATAAGCTAAGATAGCTTGCAATGCTATTTGCTCTGCTTCTTCTACAGAACAATTCAGACGTCCCCCTGAAGCATCAGCATGTCCTCCTCCGTTAAAGAATTTTACCGCCATTGGTTGACAATGGAAGCCATTACATGAGCGAAGGCTAACATGGATAAAGTTAGGTTTTTCTGTATCTTCACGCATGGAGATTGACAACTTCAATCCCTTGATTTGTTGAGGGATATTTACAAGACCTTCTAGATCTCCTTTAATGAATCTAAAGCGTCTCATCTCTTTTTTGGTTATGATATAAAAGGAGGCGTGAAGACGATCTATATAGTTCAACTTCTTAAGCAGAACGTAAGAACGCAGACGTATGGCATGAATGGAATAATTATGAAACACTTTATTATAGATTTCATCTTTGTTGATCCCTCTTGTCAACAATTGACTGATGATAAAGAACACTTCGGGACGAGAAGAGTTATAAGCAAATCCACCTGTATCAGTCATCATACCACAGTAAATGCATTGTGCTATCGCATTTGTGATGGCCTCTATACCATCTAACTGCCAAATCAAATCAAAAATAACTTCTGACGTACTTGACATTTCATCGTGAGAAATGCTCATATCTACATGCAGCTCGGGTGACATGTGGTGATCTATAAGCAGTCTAGGTGACTTGCACTCAATCAAAGTGTGCTGCATATCTTCTAAACGCGTAGAGTTGTTAAAATCTAAACAGCACACTAGATCAGAATTCTCAAAGGCATTACGCACTTGTTCTGCCTGAGTGTCAAATCTCAAAACAGAAGAAAAACCAGGCATCCAATGAAGAAAATCGGGTGTAGCATCAGGTAACGCAACAGTCACGTGTTTACCTTTCGCCTTTAAATAATGGAACCAAGCCAATGCTGAGCCCACTGCGTCACCATCGGGAGACTTATGCGCACATATAACGACGTTATTAGAAGAAGAAATCAGTTGGCGTAATTGAGCCAACTGATTCTCGTTAAGTAAGTTGATATTCATCAGTTTAATGAATAATCTTAGAACAATTTATTAGGATATACACCTGTATCAACCAAGTTTTGAATCTTTTCCACCACACTAGGACGGTCTGCAGAATAAGTTACACCAAACCATTTGCTTGTAGTGTCAAGTACTTTTACAGTTGCAGTGCCTTCATTAATTAGTTTGTTAACCATCAATGGAATGAAAAATTCTGCTTTGAGGTTTTTCTGATTTTCAGGATTTGCAAGGAACTCCTTAAAGAATGATTCGCTATATTCGAAGTAATCAGGTGTAAAGCCCCATACATTCATTGATACAGGAGTGTTCTCAGGAGTAGCTACCCATTGTCCGTCATCATCTTTGTATTTGATTTCACCATCACGACGTTCAATTTCAGTGCGTTCTACTACTGTTGTAAGATTACCTTTCTCATCTTTTGAGCAGATTCCTCTAGCTACTGTACCATTGTCCGACAAGGTATTTCCTACACGGAAACCAACCATGGCATAGGTATTCTTTGCACCTTCAGGAAGTTCGCTAAGGAATTTACCAATAACCTTAAAGCAATCACGATTATAGAAATCATCGCAATTGATTACACAGAATGGCTCTTTTATGATATCTTTGGCCATTAATACTGCGTGATTAGTACCCCATGGTTTTACACGTCCTTCAGGAACAGTAAACCCTTCGGGTAAATCTTCCAAACTTTGGAAGCACAACTCACATGGTACATGACCCTCATATTTAGAAAGAATCTTCTCGCGAAAATCATTTTCAAAATCTTTTCGGATTACCCAAACGATTTTACCGAAACCGGCTTGAATCGCATCATAAATTGAATAGTCCATAATCGTTTCACCATTTGGGCCTAAACCGTCCAATTGTTTCAGGCCGCCATAACGACTACCCATTCCAGCGGCTAAGAGTAATAATGTTGGTTTCATAATTATATAATGTTAATATATATATTCGTTTTAGTTCTTAATAACTTTACACGCGCTTAATCTAATAAGGTAGAGCTCCTCACTCTACTTAGAGTCTCGGGAGTCATCTGTAGATAACTAGCCACATATACCAATGGCGCACGCAATACCACCTGAGGCGTAAGTTTACAAAGCTTTCGATATCGCTCTTGTGCCGTTTCAAAGCGCACTAAGTCAGCGTGTATCTGAGAGATTATGAGGCTTTCTTCTAATATTTTACGATAAAGAATCTGTATATTTACATTGTGCAAAGCCACTTGTTCAAGTTTTTGCTTAGGTAGCGCATAGATAATACATGGCTCCAAAGCTTCAACCTGCAATTTGGTAGGTTCTTCTCTAAACAAGCTCTCAATACACATAAAGATGGAACGATCCACACCTAAGTGTTCGGTTATCTGTTTATCATGCTTGAAATAGAATTGTCTAACAAGTCCTCTTTCAATATAATATATATTTCGACAGGTTTCTCCTTCGCGAAGTATCATTTCACCTTTTGCAAATCGCATTGGAACAAGAACACTCTCTAAGACATCAAGTTCATCGTGAGTCATCGTACTATATTTACGTGCCAACTCACGAGCTATATCTCTTGTTGAGCTAATTGGTTCTTTCATACTTACCTCTCTTTCTTTGATAATCCTATAAATTAAATCATATCGCTTCTAGCTTCAGCGTTTCTGATTATTATCTACTTATTATATGTCGAACTTAATCTAATTTTAATACAGCTAAGAAAGCTTTCTGTGGAACTTGCACATTACCAATCTGCTTCATTCGCTTTTTACCTTTCTTCTGCTTTTCAAGAAGTTTTCGTTTACGACTGATATCTCCACCATAACATTTTGCGGTAACATCCTTTCGCACTTGCTTCACGGTTTCACGGGCAATAATCTTTGCACCTATTGCGGCTTGTATCGCAATGTCAAATTGTTGTCGTGGAATCAAATCTTTTAGCTTTTCACACATCCTTCTGCCGAAAGTCACTGCGTTTGCCTCATTAGTCAATGTAGAAAGTGCATCAACCGACTCTCCATTAAGGAGGATATCAAGTTTGGCCAACTTAGAAGGTCTATATCCGTCTAGATAATAATCGAAGGAAGCATAACCCTTAGATATGCTCTTTAGTTTATCATAGAAGTCGATCACGATTTCTCCTAATGGCATATTAAAGATAAGCTCTAAGCGATTACCGCTTACATAGTTTTGGCTCACTAGCTCACCACGTTTATCAAGGCATAGGCGCATTATTGGACCTATAAACTGGCTTGATGTGATAATGCTTGCCTTAATAAATGGTTCTTCTATATGGTCTATCATAGTTATTTCGGGCAAGCCTGAAGGATTATGTACTTCCTTTGACCCACCTTGCTTATCGTAAACCATATAACTTACATTGGGAACGGTCGTTATGACATCCATATTAAACTCTCTATCGAGTCGTTCCTGGATAATCTCCATGTGTAATAACCCCAAGAAGCCACATCTAAAACCAAAGCCTAGGGCTTGTGAACTTTCCGACTGGAAGGTCAAAGCCGCATCATTAAGTTGTAATTTCTCCAATGATGATCTTAGGTTTTCATAGTCATTGGGGTCAATAGGATACACACCAGCGAACACCATAGGTTTCACTTCTTGGAATCCAGCTATAGCATTAAGGCAAGGGCGACTTACATGCGTAACCGTATCTCCCACCTTTACCTCCGTTGCCGTCTTGATACCGCTTATTATATATCCAACTTCGCCAGTGGATAATTGTTTCTGTGGCACCATGTCCATCTTTAAGACCCCTACCTCATCTGCGGTATATTCCATCCCTGTGTTAAAGAATTTCACTTTATCACCTTGACGGATCTTTCCATTGTTAACCTTGACTAAGGTTATAATGCCTCGGAATGAATTGAATACCGAGTCGAAAATAAGTGCCTGCAAGGGGTCATCCTCCTTACCTTGTGGTGATGGTATCTTATTAACAACAGCCTCTAACACTTTATCTACGCCTTCTCCAGTTTTGCCAGAAGCACGAATAATATCTTCACGATCACAACCTAAAAGATCAATAATCTCATCCTCCACCTCGTCAGGCATGGCATTAGGCATATCTATTTTATTAATCACAGGAATTATTTCCAAGTCGTGATCTATCGCCATATAAAGATTACTAATCGTCTGAGCTTGTACACCCTGCGTAGCATCAACTACAAGCAAAGCGCCTTCACACGCAGCAATGCTTCGTGAAACCTCATAGGAAAAGTCAACGTGTCCCGGAGTATCAATCAGATTAAGGTAATAGCGTTCACCATTCAGATTATATTCCATCTGAATAGCATGACTCTTGATGGTGATGCCGCGTTCACGCTCCAAATCCATATCATCAAGCATCTGTCCTTCTGTTACCTGTATGGTCTTTGTATACTCCAACATACGGTCAGCCAACGTACTTTTGCCATGATCGATGTGGGCTATAATACAAAAATTTCTTATGTGGTCCATTTATTGTTGTATTTCTAACTGCAAATTTAACAAGAAAATCCCATATACACAACGTTGACTCAAATAAATTTATAACACAGGAAGCGCCTAAACCTTATAAACATGGTTACATGAAACACCATTTGCAGCACGATATTAAGCAATAAGACGGCTCTCTAATTCAAATCTGCTTTTATCATTTCAAAAATATTATTGACAAGATTGGATATGTAAACAAAATAAGCTACCTTTGCATTATGGTCTAGAACCAATTGAAATCTATAAAAATTACATCTAGAAAGAATTAACACAAAATATGAGTAGAAAAAAGAAGCCGCTACCTTTACTAGAGAACGTAACCATAGAAGCTGTGGCAGCAGAGGGTAAATGCGTGGCCCATGATGGAGAAATGGTTATATTTGTTCCTTTTGTTATCCCTGGCGACGTGGTTGATTTACAAGTTAAAAAGAAGAAAAAACACTATTGCGAAGCCACGGTAGTGAGATTCAAACAGAAAAGTACTTTAAGATGCGAACCGCTTTGTCCTCATTTCGGTATATGTGGTGGATGCAAGTGGCAAGTATTACCATACGCAGAACAACTCAAAGCTAAACAACAACAAGTATATGATCAGCTTTCGCGTATCGGTAAGGTTGCACTGCCAGAGTTTCACCCTATCCTTGGCTCTGTCAAAACTACCGAGTATCGTAATAAACTAGAATTTGGTTGCGCCGATAAACGGTGGTACACAACAGAAGAACTTGCGCAATTGCCTAAAGATGCGGGACTAACTCAATCAGCGATAGGATTTCACATCACTGGCGCATTCGATAAAATCTATCCTATTACACACTGTGTATTAATGGATGATTTGCAAAACAAGATTCGCAATGAGATTTATCGTTACGCTACAGAGATTGGCATCAGTTTTTATGATGCCCGATCACAACAAGGAGTTCTGCGCAACTTGATGCTTCGCAATTCAAATACAGGCGAATGGATGCTTTTGATACAGTTTTGCATTAAGCCATCTGATGCTGATCAAGAGTGTGGGCGCAATTTTGATCCATTCCAAAACGAAGACGGAGAGAAGGCGCTTGACTTAATGCGACATGTACACGAGCAATTCCCTGAAATATCTTCATTGCTCTATGTCAACAACATAAAAGGAAATGACACCATTGGCGATCTTGAGGTTCACACATACAGTGGGACATCTTTTATCTATGAAGAGATGGAAGGTCTACGATTTAAGGTTGGGCCAAAGAGTTTCTATCAGACCAATACCCTACAAGCATATCATCTTTATAGCGTAGCTCGTTCATTTGCAAACATCTCTGGTAACGAGTTGGTATATGATTTATATACTGGAACTGGAACTATAGCAAATTTTGTGGCACGGCAAGCCAAACAAGTAGTCGGAATAGAATATGTGCCAGAAGCTATTGATGATGCACGAGTAAACTCAGAGATTAATCAGATTGATAATACCATTTTCTATGCTGGCGACATGAAGAATATTCTTACCAATGACTTTGTAAGCAAGCATGGACGTCCAGATGTAATCATCACCGACCCTCCACGTGCCGGTATGCATGAAGAGGTGGTAAATGTGATATTAAATGCCGCTCCCAAGCGCATCGTATACGTCAGTTGTAACCCCGCTACGCAAGCGCGTGACCTTGCTTTGTTAGACGTAGACTATAGTGTTAAAGAAGTACAACCTGTAGACATGTTCCCACATACGCCTCACGTAGAAAACGTAGTGTTGCTTGAACGTCGCAATAAATAATAAATTATGCATACTCGTAAAGAAAAGATAGAGGCACTCGGCCGCTTGCTCGACGTACAGTATCGTCTACGCAAAGAATGTCCATGGGATAAGAAACAAGACTTTAATAGTCTACGACCCAATACCATCGAAGAGGTATACGAACTTTGCGATGCTATCAGCAAACATGATAAGCGCGATATACTAAAAGAGCTGGGCGATGTGCTTGAACATGTTATCTTTTATGCCATGCTTGGCGAGGAGGAAGATGACTTTGACATTGCTGATGTATGTAATCTGCAGAGTGACAAGTTGATGTTCCGACATCCATTTATTGATTGGAACGATTGTTCTATGCTATCAGATGCCATGCCACGCTGGACTGTAAGCCAAACCGACATGACTATCAATAGTAAAGGACAAGTGGTCTACAAAGATGATTCTTCAATCCAAGATTCAAAAGATGTAAAGACCGATTCTGATGTGGAACAAACATGGGAACAGATTAAGCAACGTGAACGTGGGGGCAATTCATCAGTATTGAGCGGTGTTCCACGATCATTGCCCTCAATGATTAAAGCTTATCGCATTCAAGATAAAGCTCGTGCCGTAGGATTTGACTGGGAAAAGCCGGAAGATGTGTGGGATAAAGTAAAAGAAGAAATTACAGAATTCGAGACAGAGTTACGGTCAGGGAGCAACGACTCGATGACCGAGGAACTGGGCGATCTTTTCTTCTCGCTCATTAATGCATCTCGTCTTTACCATTTAAATCCAGAGAATGCACTTGAGAATGCTAATCAAAAGTTTATCCGACGTTTCGAATATATTGAGCATCGAGCAAAGGAGATGAAGCGAGACCTTAAGTCATTTTCTCTAAAAGAGATGGATAAACTATGGAACGAGGCAAAACAAACAGAGAAACGGAACCTTGTAAAATAACGTTTAAAAATAGAACACGATGAAAAAATCTTTTCTTTTATTACTTGCTACTACTGCAATTCTCATTATATCGGGATGCGGGGGAAAAAAGAAGAACGTCATCAAAACTGACACGACAACAGTTTTAACACAAGATAGCGATTCTACTATTTATGGAACATTAGTTGATGGTGCTATGAATAGTATGTTATTAGCAACGGACGATGGTGACACCTTGGAGTTGTTACGTAACCAAGATGATACTATAGAAGTCATCTTTGGCGGTTCTGTGATTGGTGACCGATATGCGGTTATTGCTTATGAGAACTATGGCGATAGATTTATTCGTTCTGCAGTGAACCTGGAGTCACTCAAGAGCCATTGGAAAAGTTTAGACAAAGACTTTGAACTACTGGATGGTGGATCAGTCCGTCAATCTAACACATCAGAAGGAAACGGATGGAAAAGTTGGCGTATCCTTAATGGGCATTTGTTGCTAGACAAAGATACCTTTGATGTAAATTTGCTTGACGCTGACTCTATGCTCTTAGAGAACAAAGATGGCATCTTTTCTTTCCAACGTGCCAAACCTGATAGTAATGTAAAATAAACAAGGTGGAAACTTTTCAGGTACATATTCTCGGTTGTGGCAGTGCGCTTCCCACATTAAAACATTTTCCATCTTGCCAAGTTGTTGATATACGAGGGAAGGTGATGATGATAGACTGTGGTGAGGGGGCGCAATTACAATTACGCAGATGCAAGATCCATTTTTCACGCATCACTTCTGTTTTTATCTCCCATCTTCATGGTGACCATTGTTTCGGTCTTATCGGAATGATTTCAACCTTTGGTATGACGGGACGCACTGCCCCACTCCATATTTATGGACACAAGGATCTTGGGAAAATTCTGCAAGCTGCAATAGATTTCTTCTGCAGCCAACTGGAATATGATGTGGTATTTCACCCCATTGACACAACCCGTCACGAGATAATCTATGAGGACAGAAGTCTTACCGTAGAAACTCTACCTTTACAACATCGTGTACCTTGTTGTGGATTTTTATTTCGCGAAAAGGAAGGTTTGCCACATATCCGTCGGGATATGATCGACTTTTGCAAGGTACCACTATCACAAATCGGGAATATCAAAGCAGGAGCTGACTGGGTTATGGAAGATGGAACCATCATCCCTAACCAACGTCTAGTGACCCCAGCTGATACCCCACGGAGCTACGCTTATTGTTCAGACACACGTTTTCAAGAGTCTTTGTCCCAATTGGTGGAGAATGTCGACTTACTTTATCACGAAAGCACATATGCTGATGATATGATTAAACATGCTAAACTTTATCATCACAGCACTGCCCGTCAAGCAGCCACTATTGCTCAAAAAGCTCATGTAGGCCAATTATTACTCGGGCATTACTCTGCACGTTATGACAACGAACAAGTATTGCTAGATGAAGCTAAGAAGGTTTTCCCCAACTCTAAACTAACTCATGAGGGGGATGTTATACCCGTTATTAAGAAAGACTGGAGGGGCTAATATGGAAGATATGAAACTAACACCTTTTGAGGATTTCTTAAATAAGAATTTCGGAGAAATAGGCACTTCCTCCCGCGAAGCATTTGAAAAGAAAGTGCACGATGCCATCCTAATATACAAAACAGGTAAACCATAGAGAGTAAGTAGGCAAATTTTGCGTGTTTAAGAAGTTCGCTTATCGATTTTTTCGCAAACATAATTGAGCCATCATTACCGCGCTTAATCCTGCAGTTTCTGTTCTAAGTCTACTTTCACCTAGTGTTGAGCTTTGATATCCGTGTTCTAAGGCTAGATTGACTTCATCAATAGAGAAGTCGCCCTCTGGTCCTATCATAACAATGATATCTTGCTGAGTATTGTTATTTATGTTGTTAAAGAAATCAACTCTTTCTATTTCAGGATAACAATGACAGATATAACGTGCACCGTTATCATGTTGGTTGATAAACGTTGAAAAAGGTGTCATAGGATTAATAATCGGCATCCATGCTTTTCTACTTTGTTTCATAGCAGAAACGACAATCTTCTGAATCCTATCTAGTCGTATTACTTGTCTTTCAGAAAATTGGCTTTGTATGAAGGTGATTTCGTCAAAGCCAACTTCGGTTGCTTTTTCTATCATCCACTCCATTCTTCCCATATCTTTTGTTGGGGCAATGGCAACATGAATATGTCCGTTCCAAGTTGGTTTTTGCGGGCAAGACTCGATAATCTCATAATTACAATGATGTGGTACTGCAAGGGTAACTTTGGCTGTATAAAACATGCCTTGACCATCCATCAACTTAATAGAGTCTCCCTCCTTTAAACGCAAAACTCTAACAGCATGTTGCGCTTCATCATTGGGCAATGCGTTTGTTTGACTTGCATTAGGTAAATAGAAATATCTTTCTTCTTTCATTGATTATCCGATAGTTTTTTTCTATTTTCAATTTCTTGCTTTACATAAGCGGCCATTTTGTAATTTTCCGTATTGATGGCTTTCTCTAGTGCTTTGTTAAGCATTTCGTCATTGAGTGTATTCAATGGTATAGCCATTTTGGTATTTCCTTCTTGATAGGGTATGCTTTGATGCAGAAACAAATCTTTATATATATAAATGGCTGATTGTGTTATATTAGCGAAAAGTATGCCGTCGCTGATCCTAATCGGTATAGAAGTTAGATTCTGATTATCTTTAAGAGCGGCTTGGTATTTACCATCTTCAATACTCGTAATGCATAACTCGAGCGTGATATTCGTATACAAAATAAACAGCTGACTTAATACTTCTGGCAATAAATTTTGCGTAATCGCTTGCTGACTTTCGCGTAGAATAAACTCGCGCTCCATCTGCTTGTCGCAGATTATTGATAACTGGCGCGTTTTCCCTTCATCTGTGAGAATTAGAAGCGCAGTATCAGGTGAGCCTACAATTTCTGTAACACCTTGATAAACAAGCCTTACTTTATCCATATAAAGTTAGTTAGTTGAGTCTTTATGTTTGTCTGTCTTGAAAACTAACGAGAATGCTAATCCTACAATTAATGCATATCCTGCGAAGATATACCAACATGGTGTCCAATTGGTTATATTGTTTACTGTGAAATGATTGATAACCTCTTGAGCCGAAAGTGTTCCGATTGTAGCTCCGATACCATTCGTCATCAACATAAACAAACCTTGAGCTGACGAACGCAGTGAGCTATCTGTATGTTGGTCAACAAACAAAGAACCCGATATATTGAAAAAGTCGAATGCAACACCATAGACTAGCATAGATAAGACAAACATCCAAACTCCACCTCCAGGATTACCAAGTCCAAATAGGCCAAATCTTAATACCCATGCAAACATTGCTATTAACATAACGTTCTTTATACCATAACGTTTCATAAAGAAAGGTATTAGAAGAATGCAACAAGTTTCACTAACTTGTGATAAGGATATCAATATATTTGCATGTTGTACGCCAAACGTACCTGCATATTCAGGGATATTCTTAAACGATGTTATAAAAGGATTGGCAAAACCGTTTGTAATTTGCAAACTGACTCCTAACAACATTGAAAATAGAAAAAATATAGCCATCTTACGTTGTTTGAACAAAGAAAATGCTTTTAGCCCAAAAGCATCTGTAAGTGACTGTTCTTTTCCAGTGCGATTTACTGGACAATGTGGTAATGTGAAAGAATAAATAAATAGAATCACTCCCACTATACCTGATACTACAAATTGTCCTTCATTTGGCTGGAACCCCATCAAGTCGACCAACCACATCATGCAGATAAATCCAATCGTTCCAAATACACGAATGGGTGGAAAATCTTTAATGGTATCCATATTCGCTTGAGTAAGACCATTATATGCAACAGAATTACTAAGTGCTAATGTAGGCATATAAAATGCAACGCTTAGGGTGTAAAGCGGAAATATTAAATAATGCTGGCTAGCACCTATCTTTGCTGCCGCAAACATAAATAGACCAGCTATTAAGTGGCATAAACCTAAAAGACGTTGAGCAGGAATCCATCTGTCTGCAACGATTCCCATTAATGCTGGCATAAAGATAGAAACTATACCTTGTACTGCGTAAAACCATCCTATCTGCCCCCCCATATCTATATTCACAAGATAGGTTCCCATTGAAGTTAGGTACGCTCCCCAAACGGCAAACTCTAGGAAATTCATTAACGACAGACGTATTTTTAGATTCATGACGATAGTTTTTTGTTAGTTCTTATTTATGCAAAGTTAACGAGAAAATCATTTTCGAACAAATATTTTACCTTTTTTGAAAGATTTGTTAATTTATTGTAAAACCAAGTTGTGTTATCGGCTAAGCGTGTAAAAATCCACAAGATTTTATTAACTTTGCACTCGCTTTTTCTAAATGGTTCCGTAGCTCAGTTGGATTAGAGCAACAGCCTTCTAAGCTGTGGGTCCAGGGTTCGAATCCCTGCGGAATCACAAGGTACAAAAAAGACGTCAAAGAGGATTATGCTAACGCATAGTTCTCTTTTTCGCTTATTTACAGATAGTTGCAAGCGTGCAACACGCATTCTTAGACAGTTATTTAGAGGTCGAACGTAGTGTTAAACTTCACGGCGGAAACACGCTGCGAGGACAAAAAGGGACACAACGATACACCACGGTACAAAAATGTGTGACACTTTGTGTGACACTTTTCAGAGAATGTGTGACACTTTTCCAATGTGTGACACTCTCGCCGGAAAATAACTGCTACCGCCCAAAAGGTGATATTAAAGTTTGTTAATGTCGTCGTTCTCCCCTCTTTTTCTTCCCAACGCTTCCTCCGTACAAAACCAACTTTAAGATGAAAAAGGAATTGGTTGAGGTCGTATTCGACCGCAGAAAGCTTTCTGCAAAGAAGGGTTATGGATTTTTGGAAGTGCAGATCTATTTGGGTCGCGCCACCCGTAAGTATGTGATGATTGGCAAGTACGCTCCCGACGAGTGGCAAGCCGTGGCATCCTCTCCCGAGACGGCTGCTCTTGTGGCAAAGTGCAAGAA
>CAVGNV010000029.1:0-27346 GCA_963630695.1 Paratractidigestivibacter sp.
ACATAAGCAATACAAAATTACTTAATCTTTGGGAGACTGCGGTCTCCCTTTTTTATTGTTTGTATTGCTGGTTGTTGTTTTACCTCCTGATGAGGTGCAGAGAACCTTTCCGCTACGCTCCAAGAACCTCTGCACCTCATCAGGAGGGATATCTACATTCTAAAACATTGCACTTCTATCTTGAATGTTTAATAAGGGATGAAGTTAAGCTATCTAGCGTAGGATTAAGACCAAAATGCGTTCTCTATTTCAATAATAATGACAAAATATTGTTCGATTAGATTATTATTTGTAAATTTGCGACGAAATAACATTTAATTTATTAACAAAAATCAAATTACTATGGCAAAAAGACTACTCTTTAGATGCTTTGTGGTGCTTGTAGCTTTGGTTTCGTGGTGCTGTATGGCAACAGCGCAGACCTATAACCTAGCGCCGTCTACCACAGGAGGGGTTTACGTACATCCAGACTCTACGGGTGCTGACGCGGTGGTGCGTCTATACAACTGGGGTTCTACCGATGTAACCGACTTTACGTACAACCTCTATTATATGGATACTCAAGAAACGGAGGGTCCTATCGCTGCTCACCTTGACACCCCGATACCTTCTTTTGAAAGTGCATTGTTTAAGGTACGCGTCAAACCAGGAGCACAATTGGGCTCTTCAGATGTCATCATGACAATAGATAAAGTGATGGGCGAATATAATTCGGCATCTATAGGATACACTTATATTACTCGTTACACTGTTCGGAACGTTCCTACTAAACGTATATTGATGGAGGATTACACTGGATTGTGGTGTCAGTATTGCCCACGCGGTCTAGTAGTGATGGAATCGTTGGAGCGTTTATACCCAGACCAGTTTGTTGGTGTGTCTATCCATTGTGGTGATGCCCTAGACACACAAGCCTACGGATCATCTATGGAGAGCAAATGGGCTTCTAATAAACCTTCTGTATGGGGTAATCGCAAAAACAAAGTGAACACCATTGACGGTTTAAGCGATTGGAATGAGCTTACATCCACTCCTGCTGTAATGAATGTCAATGTAAAAGCAACATGGGATGAAACGGAAAATAACATCAATGTTACCACCGAGGTTATACCTTGTATGGAAGTAGCTGATGGAACGGAATACGCCCTTGCATATGTCTTAACTGCTGATAGCTTGTATAATGACGAGTGGAGACAAGTGAACAATTACAGCGAATGGCAAAGCTATACCAACGCTCCGCCCGAGCTAGATAAGTTTAAGGAGCCTGTTGATCCAGTTGTAGGCCTTTGCTATAATCACATTGCGCTCGCTTCACAAGGTATTGAGAATGGTATCAGTGGCTCGTTGGATGGCGAATTTGTTACAGATGAGCCCAAGTATCACACTACAACATTTGACAATATCAATCAGTATCGTTTGATTCAGCGCCGAGAAATGTTGGCAATCACTGTTATGGTAATCAACACAGCTACAGGACACGTAGAGAATGTGGCTACATGTAGAGTAGGGGATGGTAGCACTAACATGGTAAAAGATCTATCAAAGGTGGCTAATAAAACCTTAACTGGTGTATATTCTCTAGATGGACGCAAGCTAGCTAAGCCTACAAAGGGCGTAAATATCTTACACTATTCAGATGGAACTGTTAGTAAGGTGATGTGTAAATAATCTCTTTTACGTTGAAATGAGTACTATCTAAATTATAATCTTTATCACTCAAAATATAGCTCGACTGCTTTTGTATAGCGGTCGAGCTATTTCTATATTGGTCATCTTGCAGTGTACGTTAGCAGAACATATAGATTATGAATGCGAATCTACATCTCTTATATAGCCATAGCCAAGATGTTCTAACTATGAAAGAACGGAATGATATCCTATAAGTGCTTCCTTTAGCGCCCTATCTCTAACCTTTCATAACGCAATAGGGTATCTTTCAGATTGGAAAATAAATTGATTTTGATAGAAAATTAATTTATTTTTCTTCCAAAAACAATTTATTTTCTATCTCCAGGAAACTCTTAACGTGTTGTAAAACATGCTCTATTGTCTGAATAAATCATATACATGGCATAGCGGAAGTAGGGGAATCTAATACACAATGGTTTTTATTGTGAACCTAGCAGAGCAAAACTCAAAAATCATGCTATGACTGGTAGAGAACAAAAAGATTGCCGATCAGTCATCACTTTCGGTTAGACTGGTCGGCAACCTTAGAATTTATTGAGTTTATTGATGTTGTTCTCGTAAGAGATCGTTAACTGTTTTCACTGGGTTGAATGTACCAAGAGGTACCTCCACAAAGACGGTGTTCCAATCGCTCATTGCGCCATTCCATAATCCTGGAAGTTCGAGGGCTTTGAGATTCTTGCCATTCTTACTCTTTGAACTGATGAATCCGGTGTTCTTATCAACAAAGTCGGGCAAATGGAATGGCTTCCCTTTGTAGTCCTTGATGGCACATACAAGATCTACTGGGTTGAAATGCGTACCTTCGGTGAACATACGTTGATATTCAGCATTACTCTTATCAATCTGACTTGATTCTAATATCTGTGGGCTTGCACTACCATCTTGATTAAAAGCGAGGAACGGACCACCACCGGGCTCTCCTACATTTTTCACCATACCACATACACGTATTGGACGATTAAACTTGTGATAGAGATAGGTCTTTAGTGTAGCGGTATCCATCTTGGCTGTCTCAGGATTGACAGAACATAAAGTATTCTCTAGGTAGGATAACATTTCGTGTAGCTTTGCATCATCCACCTTATCTGCTTCTAATAGATGCAAATACTCAAAGCATTGTTGCTGAACGGATACAAGTACACCAGCAAGAAGCGCTTTGTAAGTCACGGTTTCTTCTTTGAGACGATCGGGGACCACGTTATCTATATTCTTCACAAACACAACGTCTGCGTTGAGCTCGTTCAGATTCTCAATCAGAGCACCATGACCACCTGGTCGGAAAAGCAAAGAACCATCTTCTTGACGGAATGGAGTGTTGTCTAGATTGGCTGCAATCGTGTCAGTACTAGGCTTTTGCTCTGAAAAACTAATATTATACTTTACACCGAAACGCTCTGAATATTGATTGGCTTTCTCTGCTACCTTTTGTTTGAACAACTCTAAATGATCATGAGAAACGGTAAAGTGAACATTGGCTTCCCCTTGAGTGCTAGCGTAAAGGGCAGCTTCTACCAAATGTTCTTCCATAGGCGTTCTTGAATCGTTCTCATAGGTGTGGAACAATAGAAGTCCTTTAGGTAGTTGGCCATAATTCAAACCTTTTTCCTCAAGGAGATTCGCTACAATGGCTTTATAGTTGCCTTCTTTCAAGAGAGTTGTGATACATTTGCTCTCATTCTCTTTGCATTTATCACAAAGGGCTTTGTGGAAAGCAAACTTGTCGATATTGTCGAAAAAGGTTTTCTCAAAGTCGGTTTGTGGCGTATTATAGTCTGCATTCAAGAATGCAAACAAATCCTTGAACATACGGCTTGCTGCACCGGAAGCAGGAACAAACTTCACTACCTTTGCAGCTTTACCTTTATATGTGTTCCATGTTGTGATGTATTGGTCGCGCTCTTCATCTGTAGGCTTGAGGATGCCGTTGCCAATGGTGGCAGCAGCCTTGAGCTTTAAGAAAGGAAATCCTTGTTTTATCTCTTCAAGTTCTAGGTTGAATTTCTCTTCCGAGATGCCTTTCTCGGTCAATTGTTTAAGGTCTTGTTGTGTTAGCATTGTCTTGGATAGTTTTATGGATTTATTGTTATTTTCAGTACAAAATTACTTAGTTTTCCTTAATTCGAGAAATAATTCAAACGGAAATTTGTAACTTTGCCAAATAAATTAACAAGAATGCAATGCCCATGGATAATTTACCAGTTTTTACGAAAGAGGAAAAGGCAAAGTGCTTGGAAATAGTAGACGAATTGCTTGACCTATTAGGCGATTCTATTACTGAAGAAGATGTTAACAAATTGCGCCTTCATGTAAGTCGTGGTGTGGAACAGCAACATATCGTACGCAATCAGTTCAATCTCAACCCCGTATATTGTGCATTGCAGACATCTCTCATCTCGGTAAAAGATATTGGTTTACGTAGAGATAGCGTGATAGCAATCATGCTATATGATAGCGTTTTGGGCGGTCACTATGATGCAGCCCAAGCTAAAATAGATTTTGGACAAGGTGTAGAAACCATCCTTGAGGGGCTTGTAAAGGTGCAGCGACTCTACGAACGTACACCTGTAATAGAGAGCGAAAACTTCAGAAATCTGCTTCTATCCTTTGCAGAGGATATGCGTGTGGTACTCATCATGATTGCAGATCGTGTGAATCTCATGCGTCAGATACGAGATACGGACAACGAGAAGGCTCGTCACGAAGTGTCAGAGGAGGCCAGCTACCTATATGCACCTTTGGCACATAAGTTAGGATTGTACCAATTGAAGAGCGAACTAGAAGATTTGTCCTTAAAATACCTGGAGCATGATGCTTACTATATGATTAAAGAAAAGCTCAATGCTACTAAACGTTCTCGCGATGCCTATATTAAGGAGTTTATCGGCCCCGTATCTGAACACTTGAACGCACTAGGTCTGAAGTTTCATATCAAAGGTCGTACCAAGAGTATCCATTCGATATGGCAAAAGATGAAGAAGCAAAAGTGCGGCTTTGAAGGAATCTATGATTTGTTCGCTATACGTATCATTTTGGATTCGCCCCTTGAAAAAGAAAAGATGCAGTGTTGGCAGGCTTATTCGGTAGTAACCGATATGTACCAACCTAATCCTAAACGTCTGCGTGATTGGTTGAGTGTGCCTAAATCGAATGGATATGAGAGCTTGCATATCACCGTGCTTGGTCCTCAAAACAAATGGGTAGAAGTGCAGATTCGTACTGAACGTATGGATGAAATAGCCGAACATGGTTTGGCTGCCCACTGGCGCTACAAGGGTGTAAAGGCTGAAGGCGGTATGGACGACTGGTTAGCATCTATCCGTACAGCGTTGGAGGCAGGTAACAACCTTGAGGTGATGGATCAGTTCAAGATGGATCTTTATGAAGATGAGGTCTATGTGTTCACACCTAAAGGTGACTTGCTGAAATTTAAGAAAGGATCTACCATCTTAGACTTTGCATATCATATCCATACAAGAATAGGAGATAAGTGCACGGGGGGTAAGATTAATGGTAAGAGTGTGTCGTTCCGCACCGAGCTGCATAGTGGGGATAGCGTAGAGGTGGTTACATCAAATAATCAGACCCCCAAACGTGAGTGGCTGAAAATTGTGAAGACTCCGCGTGCCAAAGCTAAGATTCGTATGTCTTTACGTGATCTAGAGTCTAAGAACAACCAGTATGCCAAAGAACTACTAGAGCGTCGATTCAAGAATCGTAAGATGGAGATGGAGGAAAGTGTGCTGGCGCACTTGATAAAGAAACTTGGCTATAAGGAAACGAACGAATTCTATAAGCAAATAGCTGAGGGAAAACTTGACTCTAATCGCGTAATTGACGAATACCAAGAGGTTTACAATCACGACCATAACCTTAATCAGCCGCGTGAGGCAGAGAGCGCACAGAACTTTGAATACGAAGCTCCTGATGTGGATAAAGTAGGAAAGACTGACGATGTACTTGTTATTGACAAGAACCTAAAAGGTCTAGATTTCTCTTTGGCTAATTGTTGTCATCCTATCTATGGAGACAATGTATTCGGCTTTGTGACGGTTAATGGTGGCATTAAGATTCACAGATGCGACTGTCCTAATGCTCCCGAGTTGAGACGTCGTTTTGGCTATAGGGTGGTAAAAGCACGTTGGAGCGGCAAAGGCTCTTCTCAGTATTCTATCACGCTAAGAGTGATTGGTAATGACGACATCGGTATTGTAAGTAATATCTCAAATATCATTACGAAAGAGGAGAGAATAGAGATGCGTTCTATCAATATTGATTCGCATGATGGACTCTTCTCTGGAAATCTTGTAGTGCAACTAGATGACACATCAAAGTTGAATAGCTTGATAAAGAAATTGCGAACTGTTAAAGGTGTAAAACAAGTAACCAGAGTATAAGACGATATTTTTAATAATCCAATTATATTTTGTATCTTTGCACGCTAAAAGTTTGAAGATAAAAAATGGCTCAAAAAAACATACAGATGCTCGCCTCGTTTGATGGCGACTTGTCTGAAATCGCACAAACCATACATATTGATGGTGATGTGCCAGTATTGACAACCCGCAATCTGCTTCCATTTCCAGGTGTAGTGACACCTATACTGATTGGTAGGACTGAAAGTCTTGCCTTGCTGAAGTATTTGGAGAAACATCCTAATGATTTCTTCGCTATCGTTTCTCAGAAAAACCCAGACATAGACAATCCGTCTGAGGCTGATTTATATACTACTGGTGTTTTTGCCAAACTGGTAAAAGGATTTGAAATGCCTGGGCCAGAAGGAAATCGTACTGCTATTGTACAACCTCTGACTCGTTGTGAATTGAAGACTATCACGAAAAAGAAACCATTCTTTTGGGGAACAGTTGAGGAAAGTCCAGAGCAATATCCCGCTGATGATGACAAAGAGTTTGAAACAGCGTCGGCTGATTTGAGAAAACTAGCTGGGGAATATATCAGGTTAGACGATGATGTTCCTGATGAGGTAATGATGGTGTTGCGTAATACCCAAAGCAATCCCATCTTGATAAACTATATCGCGTCTAATCTATTAGATAACTTGAGCGAGAAGGTTCAATTGCTTGAGCAAAGCAACGTTAAAGAACGATTGTTTATGCTCTTGAAGATTCTAAATCGTAACGTCCAACTGCAACATCTAAAGCAAAACATTCGTACAAAGACACGAATGGATCTTGACGAACAACAAAAGGAGTATTTTCTTCGTCAACAAATCAAGAACATTAAGGAGGAATTGGATGACGAGGATGGACTGTCTGAAAAGAAAGAACTCAACACCAAAGCCAAGACGAAGAAATGGTCAGCAGAGGTTGCACGTGTTTTCCATAAAGAACTGAGCAAGCTTAATCCTCAAAGCCCCGACTATAATATGCAGATCAATTATCTGCAGACGTTAGTGGCTCTTCCTTGGAACGAATATACAACCGACGACTTAGACCTTAAACGTGCCAAACGCATCCTTGATCGCAACCATTATGGCATGGAGAAGGTTAAGGAGCGCATTTTGGAATACATTGCTGTGTTGCAGCTCAAAGGGGACTTGAAGTCGCCCATTCTTTGCTTGTATGGTCCTCCAGGAGTGGGAAAGACCTCATTGGGAAAGAGTATTGCCGAATCAATGAAGCGTAAGTACGTACGTGTGTCCTTAGGTGGTGTACACGACGAAGCGGAGATACGTGGTCATCGACGCACATACATTGGTGCCATGCCTGGCCGAATAGTTAAGAGCATTCAGAAGGCAGGTTCGTCCAACCCTGTATTTATTCTTGATGAGATAGATAAGGTAACCCAAAACACGATTAATGGTAATCCTGCGTCGGCTTTGTTGGAGGTCCTTGACCCTGAACAGAACAATGCTTTCCATGACAATTATCTCGATTTGGATTATGATCTCTCTAAAGTTATGTTTATAGCTACGGCTAATGATCTCAACACCATTCCACAACCGTTGCTCGATCGTATGGAAGTGATAGAGGTTAGCGGATACATAACAGAAGAGAAGAACGAGATTGCTAAACGACATCTTGTTCCACGTGAACTCAAAAACACGGGATTAGATACTTGCGCACCCAAATTAAAATTTACAAAGCCGGCTCTAGAATATCTCATTGAGCATTATACACGTGAGAGTGGTGTCCGTCAATTGGAGAAACAAATCAATAAAGTATTCCGCAAGTTAGCTTATCAAGAAGCACTCAATCATCAATTGCCTTACGAGAAGATTACTCCATCTGATCTTGAGCCTTTATTGGGAAAACAACCCTTCACGCGTGACATATACCAGGGTAACGAGTATGCCGGCGTAGTGACGGGACTAGCATGGACTAGCATGGGCGGCGAAATCCTTTTCATTGAGACTTCACTCTCAAAAGGGAAAACGGGCAAGCTCACGCTGACGGGAAACCTTGGTAACGTAATGAAGGAAAGTGCTATTATTGCTTTGGAATACGTAAAAGCACATATCGATTATCTTAACATTGATTATCGAGTGTTCAGCAATTGGGATGTGCATATCCATGTTCCTGAAGGCGCTACTCCTAAGGATGGTCCATCAGCGGGTATCACCATTGCCACATCTATTGCCTCTGCATTGACTCAACGTAAGGTACGTGCAAACACAGCAATGACTGGCGAGATTACATTGAGAGGCAAAGTGCTTCCTGTAGGAGGTATAAAGGAGAAGATATTGGCAGCCAAGCGCGCAGGTATCACTGACATCCTCATGTGCAGCGAAAACAAGCGTGATATAGATGAAATACCTGAACAATACCGTAAAGGCGTTACATTCCATTATGTGGAAAACGTTCAACAGGTTTGGGATTTTGCATTGACCAATCAAAAGGTTGATAATCCCGTTGAATTTACAATTGATGAAGATTCTGAAGCTTCGAAACAATAACCAAAAACGGCAACGTTAATAATAGGATTATGTTGACTTTCGAATTACAACACACAGATAACGCAAGTGATGCACGCGTAGGTCGAATCCATACTGACCATGGTGACATCTTAACTCCGATTTTCATGCCCGTAGGGACATGCGGTAGCGTAAAGGGTGTACACTTTGAAGAATTGGAAAAGCAGGTAAAAGCCCAGATTATTCTTGGCAACACCTATCATCTTTACCTTCGTCCAGGCTTGGAAGTGTTAAAGGCAGCCGGAGGTTTACACGGATTCAACGGTTGGGAACGCCCCATCTTAACAGATTCGGGCGGCTTTCAGGTGTTTTCTTTGACAGGAATACGCAAGTTGAAGGAAGAAGGATGTGAGTTTAGATCGCATATTGATGGTTCCAAACATTTCTTCTCTCCTGAGCGCGTGATGGATATTGAACGTGTGATTGGTGCTGATATCATGATGGCGCTAGATGAATGCCCACCAGGAGACAGCGATTACACTTATGCTAAAAATAGTTTAGGGCTTACCATGCGGTGGCTTGATCGTTGCATTAAGCGCTTCAATGAGACCGAGCCTTTATATGGTTATCATCAAGCATTATTCCCAATAGTGCAAGGATGCACATATAAGGACTTGCGTTCAGAAGCTGCAAAGATGATTGCAGATAAAGGTGCGGAAGGCAATGCTATTGGTGGACTAGCTGTAGGCGAACCTACGGAAATCATGTATGAAATGATTGAAGTGGTTAATGAGATTCTGCCTAAAGATAAGCCTCGCTATTTGATGGGTGTAGGCACACCACAGAATCTACTTGAAGCTATCGAACGCGGTGTGGATATGTTTGATTGTGTGATGCCTACTCGCAATGGACGTAATGCAATGCTCTTTACTTATGAAGGCACGATGAACATGAAGAATAAGAAATGGGAAATGGATTTCTCTCCCATTGATCCCAATGGTTGTGATATTGATCGCACAACAACCAAAGCTTATCTTCATCATTTGTTCAAAGCAGGAGAACTTTTGGCAATGCAGATAGCTAGTATTCATAACTTAGCTTTTTATTTACGTTTGGTTACAGACGCACGCGAACATATTCTTAAAGGGGATTTTGTAACGTGGAAAGCTTCCATTGTTGAACAACTAGGACGACGAATCTAAGGTGATAAACTAGGGTAATAGACAAAAAATGAATATAATAGAAATCATCAAACGTAACGTTCATTTGCCAAAACAGCAAACGTTAAGGCAAATAGGAATGGTTATCAAACGGATTGGAGAAAGAATGCTTCCAAAGAATCTGTTTGGTCGTCTTGATTGGTATCTGATTCGAAAGTTTATCGGTACTTATATCTATTCTATAGTATTGATAATCTCTATTGCTATCGTCTTCGACTTCAATGAGAACTTATCCAAGTTTACTAAGTATCAAGCGCCTTGGCATGCGATTATCTTCGACTATTATGCCAATTTCATCCCTTACTATGCCAATCTGTTCTCTCCGTTGTTTGTGTTTATTGCCGTAATATTCTTTACGTCCAAACTAGCTGGTAACTCTGAGATTATAGCTATGATGGCATCAGGCGTGTCGTTTAAACGTCTTTTGCGCCCATATATGTTCTCCTGCGTTCTCATAGCTGGCGTTACGTTCTATCTTAATAGTTATGTAATACCACACGGCAACGTGATTAGGCAGAATTTCAACGCATTATATCGAAACTCAGACAAGATAACAACAGCTGATAACGTGCAGTTACAAGTGGGTAAAGGTGTGGTTGCTTATATTCAGCATTACGATGACCAATCTAAGTGTGGATATGGATTCTCTCTTGATAAAATTGAAAATAAGAAGCTTGTGAGTCATATGACCGCATTACAAATTCAATATGACACAATCTCTGATTCAAAATATCACTGGAAAGCGACCAATTGGAAAGTGCGTACCTTGAAAGGAATGCGAGAACACATAACGTCAGGTGATATAAAAGATACTGTAATTCTAATGGAGCCTACGGATTTGGTCTATTCACGGGGTCAGCAAGAAACTTTCACCTCTCCTGCATTACTAGAATATATATCAAAGCAAACGAGTAGAGGTTCTAGTAATGTTGTGCAATATGAGATGGAATTTCATAAACGTATCGCGATGTCGTTCTCTTCATTTATTCTTACAGTGATAGGTGTCTCGCTGTCTTCACGAAAACGTAAAGGTGGTATGGGGTTATACTTAGGCATAGGCTTAGCGCTCAGTTTTGGTTACATTATGCTTCAAACGGTATCATCGACATTTGCGGTTAACGCAGATACGCCGCCACTATTAGCGGCTTGGATTCCAAATATTGTCTTTGCAATTATTGCAGCATTCTGCTATAAGCAAGCTCCTAGGTAATTAATTATTCTTATCTCCCTTTGATTATCGAATGAGAGAAGATTGAAAAGATAACAAAGATAAAGGCTTTTAAATCAAAGTGGGAGAGAACTTTAAAATTGAAAACTATGTATTTTGACGAAATTGATTTAAATGATAATGTGCTAGACGCACTCTATGATATGCACTTTGAACAATGTACTCCAATACAGGAAAAGTGTATACCCGAGATTCTAAAAGGGAAAGATATATTAGGTGTTGCACAAACAGGAACAGGAAAGACTGCCGCATATCTTCTGCCGATTTTGTCCAAATTAGCCGACGGAGGATACCCAGACAATGCCATTAATTGTGTGATAATGTCTCCAACGCGTGAACTTGCTCAACAGATAGACCAAGGAATGCAAGGCTTTTCATATTATTTGGATGGTGTGTCAAGTGTTGCAGTGTACGGAGGAAATGATGGAAACCGTTATAATCAGGAACTCAAGAGCCTTTCATTAGGCGCCGATGTCGTGATAGCAACTCCAGGGCGGTTTATTTCGCACATCTCCCTAGGCAATGTAGACTTGTCAAAAGTAAGTTTCTTTGTTCTAGATGAGGCTGATCGTATGTTGGACATGGGCTTCTCAGAGGACATTTTAACCATTGCTAAGAAATTGCCTCAGACTTGCCAAACGATTATGTTTTCGGCAACAATGCCAGACAAGATAGAGCAACTGGCTAAAACACTATTGAAAAATCCTGTTGAAATAAAGCTAGCAGTAAGTAAACCTGCAGAAAAGATTCATCAGATGGCCTATGTTTGTTATGAAACACAAAAGATGGGCATTATCAAGGATCTCTTCAAAGAAAGTAATCTCAATAGGGTAATAGTGTTCTCTGGTTCCAAACAAAAGGTAAAGCAGATAGCGGGTGCGTTACAACGTATGCATATCAATTGCGGCGAGATGCATTCTGATTTAGAGCAAGCCGAACGTGACGAGATGATGTTCCAGTTTAAGAGTGGTAAAATAGATGTAATCGTTGCAACTGACATTTTATCGCGAGGTATTGATATTGATGATATCACGATGGTGATTAACTATGATGTACCTAAAGATGTAGAAGATTATGTACACCGAATTGGCCGTACCGCTCGAGCCAACCGTGATGGCAAGGCTATTACACTGGTAAGTGAACAAGATATTTACTATTTCCAACAAATAGAGAAATTTCTTGAAAAAGAGATTGAAAAGATATCTCTTCCTGAAGGATTAGGAGAAGCACCTGAATACAAGCAGACCAATAAGCCTGGACGTGTGCAAAAAGCGAAAGATCGTAGACGACGCGACAGAAACCAACAAAGTCACAAAGATAAAAAAGAAAAGATAAAGCGCGGTGGCGAACGACGTCAAGAGAAACAAACGAAGGCTGCGGATACTAATTCAGAAGGCAATGTCCATAATAATGAAGCTGCATCTTTGGTTAAGAAACGTCGTACACCTAATAATAAGAAGCGAACTAATGATGCGGTAGCTAATAAAGTGCAGTCGCAAAAAAGTGGAAACGAAACTTCAGCAGAAAACAAACAACCCAAAAATAAAGATCGAAAACGAAATAATAAACCGATAGATAAGGCCAAAGTAGAGACCAAAAGCAAGAAGGATTCTTCTTCAGTTAATCAATCTCGACGTCGCAAAAACAGACGCCCAAGTGACAATAAAACGTCAAATGCTCCAATACATTCTAGTAAATATGCGATACGAGAAGATTCGCCGGTACCAACAAATAAGGAAAACAAATTAAAGCATTTGGTTAAAAAGCCATTGAATTGGTTGAAATCTTTATCTAAACATTAATACATCTACACATGAAATACCTTGCAATAATTCCAGCGCGTTATGCATCAACGCGTTTTCCTGGCAAACCTTTAGCTCTGTTAGGAGGTAAGCCTGTCATTCAGCATGTCTATGAACAAGTACACAAACTGATATCAGATGTTTATGTGGCAACTGATGATAGTCGAATTTACGAAAAGGTTTTAGACTTTGGCGGTCAAGCAATCATGACATCGCCAGACCATAAATGTGGAACGGATCGCGTTCACGAAGCGTTTTGCAATATAAATAACAATCATGATGTTGTTGTAAATGTTCAGGGGGACGAGCCTTTTATTCAGGTAAGTCAATTGCATGAACTGCTAGAATGCTTCAAAGATGACCAAACGCAGATAGCCACTTTGGGTAAGCCATTTGAAACAATTGAAGCATTGGAGAACCCCAACTCTCCTAAGATTGTTCTAGATAACAATTCTTTTGCTATGTATTTTTCTAGATCGGTCATTCCATATATTAGAGGAAAGGAAAAGTCAGAGTGGTTGGGTAGCCATACTTTTCTGAAACATATAGGAGTGTACGCATATCGTTCTAAGGTGCTTGACCAAATTATAGACCTTCCACAGTCGTCATTAGAAAAAGCTGAAAGCCTAGAGCAACTTCGTTGGTTGCAAAATGGCTATAAAATAAAAGTCGGCTTGACGAATATCGAAACAATAGGAATCGATACGCCAGCCGACCTTGAAAATGCTGAGTTATTCCTTAAGAATAGAGGAAACGCTTAATACTCTTCTTTGGGGTCTTTTCGAATTCTTCTTTTAGAATTTCGAAAGATCCCACTTTGCTATAAGGGGGAATCATTGTATTAAGCTGTTGTATATTTTGTTCCATTACTCCATTGATATCCGCCTCGCTCAGTTCTAATGTTTTCGCTTCTTCGTATTCTGGATGTATCAAAGCTACCAATTTGTTGCCGCGTTGTACCACAATGCTTTCAGAAACAAGCGGTAACGAGTTAAGTTTATCCTCTATTTCTTCGGGATAAATGTTCTGCCCATTTGAACCTAGTAGCATATTCTTTGACCGTCCATTGATATATACGTTACCTTCTGCATCCATCGTTCCTAGATCTCCTGTATGGAACCAACCTTCTGCATCGATACATTTCTCTGTTTCTTCAGGACGCTTATAATATCCAAGCATCACATTAGGACCCTTGGTTAGAATTTCTCCTGGTACATTCAGAGGATCCTGACTATCTATTCTTACCTCTTGATGATAAGCTGCACATCCACATGAACCTTTTGCAAATGTCTTCCAATCACGATAACATATAATAGGACCGCATTCGGTAGCGCCATAACCTACCGTATAGGGGAATTCGATAGAACGCAAGAATTTCTCCACATCACCATTTAGTGCAGCTCCTCCGATAATAATCTCATATAGGTTTCCACCGAAAGCTTGGTAAACCGTTTCACAGATACGCTCCTTGATTTTCTTATTGATTACAGGCATACTCATCAACAAGCGCATCTTGTTGTTTTGTATCTTTGGGAAAACCTTTTTCTTGATAATCTTTTCTATAACCAAAGGTACAGCTATCATAATGATAGGTTTGATGTCTTTAAGTGCTTGCGCAATGATGGCAGGGGAGGGTACTCTAGTTAAATAGTATACATGGATACCCTTTATAAATTCGAAGATAAACTCGAACGCCATACCATACATGTGTGCCATAGGCAGAATGCTAATAACATTGTCACCCTTCTTTAGCTTTGTACCAAGAACATGCTCTGCAAAATCAGCATTGCTCCAAAGTGAACGATAAGGTAGCATCACTCCCTTTGAAAACCCCGTGGTTCCACTAGTATAGTTGATTAACGCCAGTTCGTCAGGGCTCTGCTCATGATAATAATGTACATGTTGAGCTCTAAAGTACTTGGGGTATTTACGACCAAACAACTCGTTAAGATGTTCACGCGCGTAAGTTAGCTTTTCAGAGCGACTAACGATGAGTGAATTGTCAGGTAAGTAAATAATACCTTCTAGATCTGGCATCTTAGTCGCATCAATCTGTGTTGCAACAACATCTCCTACAAACAACAATCGGGCATCGCTATGATTCACGATATTGTGAATCTGATCAGGCATAAATTCATGCAAGATAGGCACTGCAACTGCTCCATAGGTGATTGTTGCTAGAAACGCAGCAGCCCACATGGAAGAGTTGCGACCGCATAAAGCGATCTTATCACCACGTTTTACACCAGACGCTTCGAACATAATATGAAGCTTTTCTATCTTTCGTGCCACATCATGGTACTGCAAAGTTTTACCTTTATAATCGGTCAAAGCATCGAGATCCCAATTGTTTACGATGCTCTTTTCGATTAGCTCGTTGAAGCTAGGTATGTTTTTAAGGTTTAAACCGTTATCGGATATTTCTGTTGTCATCATTATCTCTAAAAAATTTAAGCAAGGATTTTTAAGTTATTACACCACGTCATAGTACAAGTAACGTTTGATGCTCTTCTTTGGCGTCTTCTGAAATTCTTCGTTATGTATCTTGATAGCAGCAATTTTGCTGAATGCTGGCAATGCGTCGTTGAGTTGTTTACGGTTTTGTTCCATTATCTGCATAATATCTTCTTTGGTAAACCCTAGTTGGTGAGCTTCGTCCATATCAGGGTAAACCAAACCATACAACTTGTCATTCTTTTGTATGATGATACTTTCATTAACCATTGTCATTGAGTTTAGCTTACCCTCAATCTCCTCTGGATAAATGTTCTGGCCATTAGCACTAAGGAACATATTCTTGATTCTACCTCTTATATATAGGTTACCATCCTTATCTATTGTTCCAAGGTCACCAGTATGGAACCATCCATTTTCGTCAATTACAGCACGTGTTGCTTCTTCGTTTTTATAGTATCCAAGCATTACGTTCTTGCCGCGGGTTATAATCTCGCCTGGTATCTCTGCCGGATTTTCGCTGACCACATTTAACTCCATGTTTTGCACTACGCGACCACTAGTTCCTCCTACGAATTCCTTATAATCGCAGTTTGTAATTGCGGGTCCTGTCTCTGTTGTACCATAGATGATAGTAAGAGGGAAACCTATTGATAGCAAGAACTCCTCAATATCCTTGTTAAGCACAGCACCACCCACAAGTATTTCATACAAGTTTCCACCAAAGAGCTGCAGTATCTTGTTACAGATACGCTCTTTGATCTTCTTGTTTACCACAGGCATGTTTAACAATAGATGCACCCGTCGATCTTGTATGATAGGAAATATTTTCTTACGGATAATTTTTTCTATCACCATTGGAACAGCCATAAGAATCGCAGGCTTTACTTCGGTACATGCTTCTGCAATAAACGAAGGACTTGGAAGGCGTGTAAGAAAGTAGATGTGATTGCCAAAGCAGAACTCAAAAAGCAGTTCGCACATCAATCCGTACATGTGTGCCATAGGAAGGATGCTCAAGGCGTTGCTTCCTTTTTTAAGATGTACGCCTAATGTTTCGTTGGCCCATTGCAGGTTGCTCCAAAGTGAGCGATAGGGTAGCATCACACCCTTTGAAAATCCAGTGGTTCCACTAGTATAGTTGATAAGAGCCAGTTCATCAGGTGTGTCTTGATGGTAACTTACATGTTCGGCATGAAAACATTTTGGATATTTTTCGCCGAAGAGCTTATTAAGATGCTCGCGCGCATAAGACAACTTTTCAGAACGAGACGTTACCAATGAAAAGTCGGGAAGGTAGATGATTCCTTCAAGCCCTGGCATTTGCTGATCATTAATAGTAGTAGCTACCACATCACCTACAAATAATAAGCGAGCTTCCGAGTGGTTGACAATATTATATACTTGCTCAGCAGTAAACTCATGTTGGATAGGCACAGCGACAGCGCCATACGTAATGATAGCAAGAAAAGCCGCAGCCCAAGCCGCAGAATTGCGTCCGCAAAGTGCAATCTTATCACCTTGCTTTATTCCGCTTTGTTGAAACAAGATGTGTAGCTTTTCGATTTTTCGTGCTACATCATGGTATTGCAAAGTTGACCCTTTATAGTCGGTCAACGCATCTTTGTCCCAATTGTCTTTAATGCTTTTTTCTATATAAGAGTTAAAACTTTGTATAGATTCCATTGCACAATCTTGAAATTTATGTGCAAAGGTATAAGTTTTGGTGCACAAATCCAAAACTCTTGTGCAATATTTTACCCAAATGTTTACATCAATCTAATCTATACCAAATTATTGTTCCATAATGCGGTATTCGTGATATATATTTCTTCAATTGTGATAACATAGATATATACATACGCTTTGAAGTGTTACTAGTCTTTGGGACAAACATCTCATATAATAAATGCTCATCCCATTAATTGCTAAGGAAAATGTTTTGTACAACACTGGGACTCGCTTTGTCTTATAGGTGATAATGAATCGTATGGTAAAAAAGGCGGTTTTAGAAACAAAAATAAATTATTTTTAGATGAAAAATAAATTAATTTCCAATGTAAATCAATTTATTTTTCATCCTAATGGCATATTCGTCACATCATAAAAAGAAGTGTATATATAGACAACAAACGCTCCGCGACATAGTGGATTAGTTAGTCTAAAGCACTTTTCGCATTATACCCATATAACAAACAAAGCTTTTCTATTCGTTAACGCAAGGATACTATATTATATAATGTGGAGCGCAGAAAGAAGCGCTATAAACACAGCGACTAATACCAAAGTCACGATGGTTCTCAACAAACAAGTTGTAACTTTCTTTAGAATGACAACTCCTATAATTATCACAAAGATAACGGCAATGTAATATCCTATTTCTGTCATTTGGTTAGCTTTTGAAAAATCGTGAAGAATGTATTCTTGAGCGATACTGGATTATCTATCGTCTTGCGGATAATCTCCAATCCCTTTGCATTGGGCGAATTAGGAATCCAAAGATGTAGATAACCTGTCCGGCTATATTTCTCTAACATGTGTTTGTGAAAACGTTGCCATTGTGCTTCTTCGTCCAACTGCGGATAATTTTCTAACCCAAATAGTATCGCACGTTCAAATACTATCTGAGGATCTAAGTCGCGATCGGCTTCTGCAATTATCTTTCCGTAGATGGATCGTGGAGCTCTGCTTGACGAGGCGCGATGATCCTCTACAGCTTCTTTCATGATTCGGATTTGTTCAGGCGAGAACCATTTCTTAAGACGAGCATCCGCTTGCAGAATCTTTCCACTGGTGATATGATGAATGGCTCTTGGGCCTTCCATTCCTAAGTCATGGTAAGCTGCTATGACATATACCATATCAACATCAGCCCCTGTGATACGTGCTAGCTGTAAGGCATTCTTAATGACCCTTTGTGCATGGTATATACCGTGGCTCTTTCCAAAATTGTTATACCGTGGAAGAATTTGCTGTTCCACAAAAGCCATGAGTTCTATGTTTACAGGTGAAAGCATATACTTAATAAAATAAGAGGATGATGATTACTGTACTTATACCAAAGATGAAAATGTTGCGTGCCGTTTCTCCTAGCACTGCATTCAGCGCTTTACCACGACTTATGCTCTTCATCTTGATGTAGGTCCTTTGGTGCAAAATGCTATAAGGTATCAAGCAAACGATGCTCAATGCGATCTGCCAAAAAGGTGCACTGACACCAATATTGAGTTGCAAGACAAGAAACATTCCTATCAGACCAAGGTTGTTATAAAGCCTTTCGGCATTCGCTTTACCTATCTTTACTATAAGGGTTATCTTGTTAGCGTTTCTATCATTGTCAATATCGCGGTAGTTGTTGACCACTAATAGAGTGTCTATTACTAATCCACAAGCAATGCTGACTAGTATCACGTCTATACTTATTGATTGTAAAGTCATCGGCATAATGACATAATACGTCAAACATACGGGAACAATACCAAAGAATAAGAGCACTAAAACGTCTCCCATTCCGTGATAAGACAACAATGTAGTGTAAAGAAAACAAAACACAACACAAGCCACACCAATCAATATCATTTCCCAGCCTCCGAAAACAATCAGCGGCAATCCTATCAAACAAGAAATGACTGTGGTTATTGCGATACCCCACCGCATCGCTTTTAGTGTAATCCATCCTTCTGTGCATGCACGTTTAGGACCTAATCGTGTAGCCTGGTCATCACTACCTTTGATGCAATCGAAATAATCATTGACAAAATTGGCATCTATTTGCATAGCAAACGCAAACAGCAGACAAAGAATAGCTGGAACGAATGGAGATGCGCATATACCAAATCTTGTAGTTTGTGCACTTAAGAATGTAAGCCAACCCATACGATGAATGGCAAATGCAATACCAATCATTACTGGGACTGCAGCCGCAGAGAGAGTCTTAGGCCGTGCTGCAAGCAGCCATGCCTTCAAATGGTTGGTTCTGATATCTGTTTCTATCATAGTATACTCCTTAAATAGCAGACGGATAATCTTTTAATTATAAGCAAGTCATAGTATAACAAAATGTTGTCCTATGCTTGCTAATATTGGTTGATACGCTTGCCTTGGTTTTGAAAAACTACAACATGCATTATCTTGTAAAGCAAAGGTAAACAAAAAATCTGAGATGCTCACTCTTCATATAAGGTTTTATTTCGTGACGCAAGTTCATTTAAGACTCTTTTACATGATAAGATTCTATTCGGAACGATTGGTAGATATGACTCTGCCTATTCGTATCTATTTGAAGAGATTACTGGTGCAATGATTAACAATCGCGTTTGTTTGTGCATTAAGTACGTACGGACAATCCTAACCACAAAAAAGGAAATTTCCTACAAACAAAAAAAAACAAGTCTGAAATCCAATCCATTTGAATTATCAGACCTGCTTTGGTATTTTTCTATTTCCTATTTGTTTTACATTCCATTCATTGCAAGCAGGAACTCATCATTGTCACGTGTTCGTTGCATGCGATCATGAATCGTATTCATTGCTTCAATTGAATTCATGTCAGATATAAACTTGCGCATAATCCACATACGATCAAGCGTGGTCTTATCTTGTAAGAGGTCATCACGACGCGTACTTGAAGCCACCAAGTTGACAGCAGGGAAAATACGTTTGTTACTAAGAGCACGATCCAACTGCAACTCCATATTACCAGTACCCTTAAACTCTTCAAAGATAACTTCATCCATCTTGCTACCAGTATCTATCAAGGCAGTTGCAATGATTGTGAGCGATCCGCCGCCTTCTATATTACGTGCTGCACCAAAGAAGCGTTTAGGTTTTTGCAACGCATTGGCATCAACACCACCAGTCAACACTTTACCGCTAGATGGCGCAACTGTGTTGTAAGCACGAGCCAAACGAGTGATTGAATCAAGGAAGATCACTACATCATGGCCACATTCTACCAAGCGTTTGGCCTTCTCCAACACTATACCAGCAATCTTAACGTGACGTTCTGCAGGTTCATCAAACGTAGAAGCAATGACTTCAGCGTTAACAGTACGCGCCATATCTGTTACTTCTTCGGGGCGTTCGTCTATTAACAGCATCATCAGATAGGCTTCTGGATGATTTGCAGCTATGGCATTGGCGATATCCTTCATCAAGATAGTCTTGCCAGTCTTGGGCTGTGCCACGATGAGCGCACGTTGTCCTTTTCCGATAGGGGCAAACAAGTCCACTATACGAGTGCTAAGGTTGGTGGTGCGAGGTTCTCCGCAAAGACAATACTTCTCTTCGGGGAACAGAGGTGTGAGATGTTCAAAAGGTATACGATCTCTAACCTCATTTGGCTGACGACCATTAATCTTGTCAATGCTTGTTAGTGGGAAATATTTCTCACCTTCTCTTGGGGGGCGAACATGACATTCAACAACATCACCTGTTTTCAGTCCATAATGTTTGATTTGATTCACAGATACATAGACGTCGTCAGGAGATGACAAGTAGTTATAGTCTGACGAACGCAAGAACCCGTATCCATCAGACATAATCTCAAGTACACCATTCGCGGTAACTACATCTGAGAAATCGAATAGGGATTCATCGTCTTTGTTATTTACCGGGTTAGGAACTGGTAGGTTTGTTGGCTGGGATTGGAAGGTAGGACGATCGAGCATGTCAAATGTAGGCATAGCCCCTTGGTCCTCAATGGGAATATCATTAATAACTATAAAATCGGTCCCATCTCCAGGATCTCCATCCCATACGCCTATTCCGTTGCTCTCTTCATATGAGCCAATCTGATGATCTACTTGCTTATTGCATTTAGCTTGCAATTGTTCTATTAGATTGCTACTGATAGGTTCTTCGTCTTCAGATGAATCTTGATTGTTTTGCTGTGCTATTTGTTGTGCGATAAATTCAGGTACATCTGAAACCTCATTAGAATTATCTATATTTGGTTCTTCAGCCTCATGAGAATCAGCAGAAAGAGAGGTGATCGTGTTATCCATATCTATCTCTTCTTGTTGACGTGCTTTAATGGCTGCTTCAGCTTTTGCGATAGCTTCGAGTTCAGCCTTGGATTTACGACCTCTATGTTTGGGGATAGAAGCGAGAATCTCTTCAGGTGTTTTGTTTTCTTCTTCCTCAATGGCCTTAGTGGGAGCTGCCTCTGCCATGTTCACATTATTAAAAAGCGTAGGCTGAATAGGGGAGACTACCTTTTTCACCTCAAGCCTTTCTCCTTCGGCTCCGTTAACTGAGTAAACATGATCTGTGTCTTTCTTAGTTATCCTTATACGTTTTCTTTTAGTCGTACTTGGAGGCACGCTCTTATCGCTTTGCAGACCTATGATAGCTTCAATAAGAGCATCCTTATTAGCATCACCATTTACTGTGATGCCAAGTTTTTGCACGATATCTCCTAATTCGGAAATATCCATTGTCAATAATTCTTCTTTACTTAACATATTGTAAATATGTAAAATCGAGTATGTTTTTTGATTTTTGCCGTTTCGCAGGGGACACGAAACGATTCTGTATTCCTAATACATTGCAAAGGTACACAATTTTATTTAGAACACTATGATGAAGATAAAGAAATTTGTTATTTAACATTTGTTTAATGCTCGGTGCCTAGCCAATTGATAAGTTTTAGTATATTTGCATATTAAAAGTTATGGCAGAGTAAGGAGCATAATTCGTTTCTTACACTTGGAAGCCACATTATACATTCTCTTACATACAATTCATAAACGGAAGATGAAACTGATTCGCTTTTACATTGTTATAGTATTTATTTCCTTTTTTGCACTTCCTTCTCATGCAGTGTTGCAAGAGGATTCCTTGAAAAATTCATTGGCTGTATTGCGCCATGAGCTTATATCGTATCATTACCAACTCAACGAACGTCTTAATGAAACGAAGCTCATGAATAGCCGTATCACCGAGCAGATTCAAGGTATCACGCAGAATTCTGCCCAAATCTCCTTGATGTTATATTCTCAAAAAGCAGAGAATGTATTTGACCTCACATACGCTTGTCATCAAGCTACCGAACTATACAAAAGTTTTGAAGAAAAAACTCGTCCATTCCATTCTCTTATTGAGCAAAGCAATCAGGACATTGCAAGATATGACTCGCTCATAAACGCTCTAAGCACGATGTATACCACTGGTATGAATCAGCAAGAAATGACTGATCGTAATGTATGTCTCACATTGGCGGTTAGCATCAAGCGTATGTTGATTGAAAATAATCAGAATTTCCAAGAGTTTATACAATACTATAAATATTCGCATCAACAATTAAAAGCACTTAACGATTACGCTCAGAAGCGATACCAAGTCATTCAAAGTGACATCTTTGAGGATTCTGGTGAAAACTATTTCCGCTTTCTTTCTCACATCCGCTATTATATCATGCAGATGAGTACGGCCATAACGGAAAAATACGTCCCTCAACAGAAAGTTAGATCACAATGGGATGCTCGGTGGATATACCTTCTATTGTCAATGGTGTTGTTCTATGGCCTGTTAGCCGTTCTTGTCAATTACCTAAGTATCAAATATCTACTACCTCATCTATTCAAGTTAGAAAAATTCAAAAAACGACGAGAAACAATCCTATCTAAACGAACATGTATTATCATGAACGGATCTGTAATAACGTTTGGCATTGCCTTGCTTTTGATTCGTTTTACAGCTAGTTCCAATTTTGTATACATGACAACCGGGCTGCTCCTAGAGTTTACATGGTTATTGGCAGTAATCTTAGGATCCCTTTATTTGCGTGTAAATGCCGATCAACTTCAGAGTACATACAGAATCTATTACCCAATAGCTTTCATGGCTTTTGTCGTAATAGCGTTTCGTATCGTTCTGATACCAAATGTTTTCGTTAACTTCCTCTTGCCCCCATTGTTGTTGCTTTGTACCTTGTGGCAAGCTCGAGTGTTGAAGAAAAGAAAACAAAGTATCATGAAGTATGATATGTATTTGGGATACATTACGCTTTTGGTTTTCGTATTTTCTACTATTACTTCATGGTTTGGGTACACATTGCTTTCTGTGTTGTTAATTATATGGTGGATGATTCAGCAAGCATGCATACTAACCATTGCTTGCGTACACGATTATTTGGCACATTATAGAGAAGTGCACCATCTTAAAGAAAAACCAGTAAATAAGGTTTGGATGTTCCGTTTGCTCTATTTCGTGCTTTTGCCTTCTGCGATGACTATTTCTTTTATCATCTCTATATATTGGGCGGCAGACGTTTTCAATCTCAGTGAGCTTACTTGGAAGATTTATATCACATATCTAATAGATACTGATAACTTCAAATTGAGTATTTTCGCTGTTACATTGGTTGTGGTTCTTTGGTACATATTCAATTATGTAAATCACACAGCAAAGGCAATTATTCGCTTAATTCTACAACAACGAGATCCAACAACTGCAGCCTCAAGAGGCATAATGGTTATCAACGTTGTACAAATCATTATTTGGGGAACCTGGTTGATGATAGCTTTAGCATTGTTCAAGGTCAACAATACGTGGTTAGTTGTTGTGTCGGGTGGTTTATCTACGGGTATTGGTTTCGCCATGAAGGATATCTTGGAAAATATTTACTATGGTGTATCATTGATGGCGGGTCGTATCAAGATAGGCGACTATATTGTTTGCGATGGTATACGTGGTAAGGTATCAAGTATCAGTTACACTTCAACCATGCTTGAAGCAACAGATGGATCAGTGATAGCATTTCAGAATTCGCAACTCTTTACCAAGAATTATAAAAATATGACCAAGAATCATGGTTACGAATTGGACATTCTTGAAGTAGGAGTGGCTTATGGCACCAATATTAAGGAATGTCAACGTTTACTGATTGATGCCATAATGAAATTGCCTTGCATCTACAAGAAGAAGGGTGTAAAGGTTGTATTGAAGAGCTTTGATGACAGTGCTATCACTCTTAAAGTGCTTGTTTGGGTAAATGTACTCACTCAATATGGCGATGATGGTACCGTAATGGAGTGTATATACCAAACATTGACTGACAACCATATAGAGATTCCGTTCCCACAACGTGAAGTAAAAATCCTTAATCAGATAGCATCCGAAAACGAAAAGGGAAAATAAGATTTACTAAATAGAAGATATATTATTATGACACAACCTGTATTTATAGCTGGCCCGTGTGTTATAGAGTCGGCAGAATTGCTAGATATTGTAGCTCAAGAATTGGTGCGCATCAATGAAAAGTACGGAATAGACATTATCTTTAAAGCTTCATTTGATAAAGCGAATCGAACATCCTTGCATTCTTTCCGTGGCCCAGGATTGGAGAAAGGACTCCAAATGCTACAAGACATAAAAGATAAGTATCATCTTCGACTTCTCACAGACATACATGAAAGTAACCAAGCTCAACCTGTAGGTGAAGTAGTGGATGTTGTTCAGATACCTGCGTTTCTTTGTCGCCAAACAGACTTGTTAGTGGCTGCTTCGCATACAGGCAAAGTGGTTAATATCAAGAAAGCGCAATTCCTTGCAGGAACAGATATGAAATATGCCGTAACTAAGTGTTATGAGAGTGGGGCAAAAGATGTTTGGCTTACAGAGCGCGGTAATAGTTTCGGCTACCATAATCTAGTAGTTGATTTCCGTAATATCCCCGATATGCTCCAAATTGTTCCAACAGTGGTTATGGACTGCACACATAGTGTACAACGCCCAAGTGCAGGAGAAGGTAAAACAGTAGGAGATCGAAAGTTTGTTCCAGCTATGGCTTTGGCAGCTAAAGCTTTTGGGGCAACAGGCTATTTCTTCGAAGTACATCCAGATCCTGATAAAGGATTATCTGATGCAGCTAATATGTTGGAATTATCCAAGTTGGATGCTCTGATAGGCAAGTTGTTAGTTTAGCTTTACATCTTTATATTTATAATATTGCTGTCCTTTAAGTTTTATCGGACAGCAATATTTTTTATCAAAGCTAAGGGGCGTGCTGTCATAATAATAAAATTTGAAAATAGCCATCATGAGAAGGTTATTATGTGTGATAATATCTATGAACATAAAACTTTTATTGTCTTTTAGTTGCAACTTTCAGATTTTTAAAATAAATTTACACACGAAAATCATGTAAGGATTCGATGCGTTCATTAACAACAATATTAACTTTTAACAATTTTGGTGGTATGAAACATTTATTACTTTTACTAAGCATTGTTTTTAGTTGCTTGTTTTCAACAGTTTCATTAGCACAGACAACTAAAAGTGTCTCAAAAGACGATGCGTTAACCATCGCCCAAAAACAATTTGTTGGTAAGGATGTTGATTATTACGTTCTTAGTAATAGTTCATCTGCTATTTGGAATATCTTTGTAGATGCAGAACCAATGAAAGGTTGGCAACACGATTGCTACGTTCTGACTATTCCCAAGTCTACCACAGTAGATATCAATGCCATTATACCAAGAATGGTATCAAGAAAGATGCCTCCACAGGAAGATTATGCCCCTCTCCTTGTTAAAAACCGCTATGGTAGTAATGCTAATTCAAAGCCACAAGTCAGAAAAGCAACATCTTCTAATGGTAATAATGAAGCTGCACAAAGAACTTATGCTATAATATTGAGTGGTGGTGTCAACAAGAACTCTAACTATGAACGTTATTGGAATGATTGTTCTTTTATATATCAAACTTTAGTCAACAAGTATAGCATACCAAAAGATAACATATACCCAATTATGTCTGACGGTAATAATCCTGCAGCAGACATGAGAAGTATATCTGGAGGTTATAAATCGCAGCCACTTGACCTTGACAATGATGGTGTTGACAAAATATATCTGTTAAAAAGTTCCATACCGACATCAGAGCAATATATTTCTATGGAGGTTACAACAAACGCAGGTGAATTGGCAGAAGCTTTAGGAGATAATATAAATAATGTAGATTCCTTAATTATTCATGGGTCTATCAATAATGAAGATTTTTACACGTTATGGAATGCAACTTTTAATGGAAAACTCGCTGTTATCAACTTAGAAAATGCAACGATAGAAAATAAAGAAATTCCAAAGAATGCTTTTTGGCATCAAGACATACAAATGAATTTTGAAGGTGGATATATAGAATGTGTTCACCTTCAAAAAATAATACTTCCTAATGAAATCCAAAAAATTGGCGATGGAGCATTTTCATATGCTATAAATCTGCGTGACGTAAATCTGCCATCACATCTTCGTAGTATAGGTACATATGCTTTCTCAGAATGTGTAAATCTCAAGACCGATCCACTGATATTTCCTGAAGGATTTGAGATGTTGGGAAATTTGGCATTTCAAGATTGTTATAGTTTGGTTGGGCGAATAATACTGCCATCTACAATAAGGGAAATTGGAGATGGGGCTTTCTTTCAATCAAAAATCTCATCCATAAATCTGCCCGAAGGGTTGGAACGAATTGGTGATGCTGCATTTTATGCCTGTCGACTGAAAGAAGTTGCAATTCCAAATTCTTGCAAAAAGATAGATGGCGATTCACATTTTCAAATGAATTATAAACTTGAAAAAGTATCCTTACCAGAAGGGATGGATAGAATACCTTCAAGTTTTTGTAGTTCATGTTTGGCACTAAAAGAAATAAATATTCCATCAACAGTCAAATCTATCGGAAATAAAGCTTTCTGGCAATGCCGTTCTTTGAAAAAGTTGGATTTACCACAAGAGCTTGAAACTATAGAAAAAGAAGGTTTCTGGTATTGTGATTCTCTAGAAGAAATCATATTTCCTAAATCTTTGATTTTTTTAGGAACAAGAAGTTGTGATTATTGGACTAATGTAAAACGAATCTATTGTATGTCATCAGAACCTCCTGTTTGTGAAGGGAATGAACGTTGTCCATTTGGTTCTTACAATTCAGATTTCGACAAGTCTACTCCTAATGATATTCCGGTTTATGTTCCTGTCGGGACTGCTGAAAAATACCGAAAGGCTTGGGGTTGGGATTATTTCGCTAATTTTATAGAAACAGATGATTTCCCGACAGCAATACACAATATCACCATCGA
>CAVGNV010000030.1:0-26981 GCA_963630695.1 Paratractidigestivibacter sp.
AGGTCGGAAAACGGAAGTAGGAGGAAAAACTACACCGTTTTCCTCCTACTCGATTGTTATTAGAAATCAGAATCGTTCTTTCTATCAAAAAAGCGAGTACATTTGCTTTATTGCTACTTTCTTGTTAACTTTGCATAAGACGAGGTATGAGCCGTGGGTAATCCTCTAACAACGCGCCAATCGTGGTCGGATGATCTATGAAATGGTAGCTGTGATGCTCTTTATAACCCGACTCTAGCTTGTAAGATAGCCATGCTGAAAGTGCTTTCCTCGCTTTAAAGGTACTAGGAGGTACTGAAGCTACCTCACATGGGATAATCGCTACACCCCGTTTACATGACAAAGCGTGCTTAGACCTGCTATCGTGTCATTGGTGATATCACTGATGCATGAGCTAAGACCATAGTGATGCGTCCTTAGAACTATCGTAGTGACGTTCTAGATGATTCACAAAGCGAATCTATAAGTGGTGCAAAACGATTCTATAAGTGGGCAAAGCAAATCTAGAAATAGTGCAGAGCAATTCACGAAGTGCCACAAAGTGATTCTAGCGTGACTGGAACAAGAACCCAAAAGGTTGTGCATGATGACCTCAAAGAAGAAGAGTCAAATGCAAGAAGCGAGCAAAATGGTGCGAAGTAAATATAAAAACCATAATATATAAGTAATGAAAAAGTATGTTCTTGACCTACGAGTGGCTCATGTGGAGCGTCTCAGTAGCAAGCATGTTCTTATCAAGTTGACCCATGACGAGTCTCTTCCGGAGATGCGTCCAGGCCAGTTTGTCGAGGTGAAGGTTGAAGGTTCGCCCTCCACTTACCTTCGTCGTCCGATATCAATCAACAATGTGGATTATGATCTCAATGAGTTGTGGTTGATGGTGGCCACCATTGGCGATGGCACACGTCAGCTAGCTACCCTCAAGGAAGGCGATACGCTCAACTGCGTGCTGCCTCTCGGCAATGGCTTTACGATGCCAACATCCACTGAGAATCATCTTCTGCTCATTGGTGGCGGCGTGGGTGTAGCACCTTTGTTATACTTTGGTAAGCAAATCCGCCAGTATGGGGCTAAGGTGTCATTCCTCTTAGGCGCTCGCAGCGCATCCGATTTGCTTGAGCTAGAAGCTTTCAAGGAGGTAGGAGAGGTGTATATCACCACCGAAGATGGCAGTATGGGTGAGAAAGGATTTGTGACCAATCACTCCATTCTGCAACGCGAACACTTTGACCAGTTCTCCACCTGTGGTCCCAAACCTATGATGAAAGCCGTGGCAGCCTATGCCAAGAAGGTAGGAGTGCGTTGCGAGGCATCCCTTGAGAACATGATGGCATGTGGATTGGGTGCTTGTCTATGCTGTGTAGAGAAGACCACAGAGGGCAATTTGTGCGTATGTAAGGATGGCCCAGTATTTGATGTGAACCGTTTATTTTGGTGTTAAAGTGTAAAATATATTGATTGACTATGGCAAAACTAAATGTTAAGATAAATCGGTTGAACTTAAAGAACCCCATCATGACCGCTTCGGGTACGTTCGGATATGGTTTGGAGTTTCAAGATTTTGTTCCATTGGATCAGATAGGCGGCATCATTGTCAAGGGAACCACCTTGCGTGCTCGTGAAGGAAATGACTATCCGCGTATGGTGGAGACCGCTCATGGCATGCTCAACTGTGTAGGCTTGCAGAATAAGGGAGTGGATTACTTTGTGCAACACATCTATCCATCCATCCAAGACATAGATACCAATATCATTGTGAACGTCAGTGGCGACTCACCTGAGGCTTATGCCGAGTGTGCAGCGCGTCTGAACACCCTAGAGCATATCCCTGCTATAGAGGTGAACATATCGTGTCCCAATGTGAAAGATGGCGGAATGGCTTTCGGTGTGACCTGTGAGGGCGCTGCCAGTGTGGTGCGTGCCGTGCGTGCCCGTTATGACAAGACGCTTATCGTGAAACTATCACCCAACGTGACCGATATTGCTTCGATAGCAAAGGCGTGCGAAGCCGAAGGTGCTGATGCCGTGTCGCTGATCAATACCTTGATGGGCATGGCGATAGATATAGAGCGTCGTTGTCCCAAACTGAGCATTCGTACCGGCGGACTGAGTGGTCCTGCGGTCAAACCCGTTGCTTTGCGTATGGTGTATGATGTGGCTAAGGCTGTCAGAATACCCGTGATAGGTTTGGGTGGAATCTCTACGGCAGAAGATGCAATCGAGTTTTTGATGGCAGGAGCATCGGCAGTGGAGATAGGTACAGCCAACTTTGTAGATCCTCAGGTGACGATAAAGGTGCGTGATGGACTCAATGATTGGCTTGACCGTCATGGTTGCCACTCAGTGAGCGAGATTATCGGTGCTGTAGATTAACGTATAGGCGACTGCTTCGCCCTATTGATCATCCATGCGTCAAGGATAACCATTGCCGTCATAGCCTCTACGATGGGCACGGCGCGTGGCAACACGCATGGATCATGTCTACCATTGGCTTTCATGGACACGTTGTTACCATGAATGTCAATGGTATTTTGTTTTCTTAGAATCGTGGCAACAGGTTTGAAAGCTACACGGAAGAAGATGTCTTCACCATTGCTTATCCCCCCTTGGATGCCTCCGCTATTGTTGGTCAGCGTGTGAATGCCCTCGCTGGTGTGCTGCATGACGTCGTTGACCTCGCTCCCTCGCTTTCCTACGCCTTCAAACCCCAAACCATATTCAAATCCTTTGGCTGCGTTGATGCTTAGCATCGCTGCACCGAGCATGGCTTGTAGCTTCTGCGCTTCGGGCTCGCCTAGGCCGACGGGGCATCCCTTTGCCACACAGGTTATCACACCGCCGATGGTGTCACCCTCGGTTTTCATCTGTGTGATGAGCTGTTCCATCTTCAGCGCGGTATCCGCCTCGGGACATCTCACAACGTTATCCTCCGCTTGTTTAAGGTCAAGCTCGGTGTAAGGTTTGCTTACGCGTATGTCGCCCACCTGTGAGGTGTAAGCCTGTATGGTGATACCTAGCTCACGCAACACCAGTTTGGCCAATGCGCCACCCACCACACGAGCTATCGTGATGCGTGCTGAGGAACGTCCTCCGCCCCGATAATCCCGTATGCCATATTTCTCTTGGTAGGTGAAATCGGCATGTGAGGGACGGAAGAGATCCTTGATGTTGTTATAGTCGCTTGAGTGATGATTGTTGTTTCTTACGATAAAAGCAATGGGAGCGCCCGTTGATTTGCCTTCAAAGATGCCGCTGAGCCACTCTATCTGATCCGTTTCCTTACGCATCGTGGTGATGTTGCTTTGTCCAGGACGTCTCCTATTGAGCTCATTCTGCACAAACTGCGTGTCGATGTCTATCCCTGAGGGCATACCATCGACCACGCCCCCCACACCTATGCCGTGACTTTCGCCAAAGGTGGTCAGCTTAAAGAGGTAACCAAACGTGTTTCCCATACGCTTTACCCGTTATGTTCTATATGCTAGTTGCAGTGTCCGCAACCGCCCTCGCAGCCGCCTTCACCATCTCCGCAGCCACAACCGCATCCGTCGCCGTCGCTACCACAGCCGCCGCAGCCTCCGTCACATCCGCCACCGCAGTGATGGTGCTTGCTTTTTTCGATAAACTGCTCCACTTCCTCCTCAGAGGCAGGGCGATTCTCGATGAGATGTCCCTTGAAATGCAGATCTTTACCTGCCAATGGGTGATTGAGGTCCACCTTGACGTGTGTCTCCGACAGGCTCACCACCTTGCCGAGGAAGCGCTGTCCGTTCTCGTTGGTAAGTGGCAGGATAGCTCCTTCGTGCACATGGTCGTGGTCAAAGTGTCCGTTCAGTGTGAATACCGCCTTGTCAATGTCCACCAGTTTACCTTCTTCATATTCGCCAAAGGCGTTGTTCTTGTCCAAAGAAAACTCAAAATCGCTACCAGCGGTGAGCGTAGCAAGCTTCTCTTCGAATGCTGGGATGGTCATTCCCAGGCCTGTGTATATCACCATAGGTTGTTCGTCGGGTGTTTGCTCCAAGAGCTTCTCGCTACCATTGTCATCAACAAAGAGTTGGTAAGAGGCTTTAATCAGTTGGTGTTCCATATCTGAATTGCTTGTTTTTGAATGTGTCTAAATGTTTTATGAAGATGCAAACTTACGAAAAAAGCTTGATATGAACGAACTTTTTCGCACCAAATGCGCTTTTACCACTTTCTCGTTGCCCTTTTATCGTAAAGCACAGGAACGAGAAGAGGCTATTTCTGCTCCTTTTGCCAGCAATATAGTGCCCTTTTGGATGCCATTAGAGGCTTTCTCGTCTTCTCAAAGGATAGGTTTGGGGATGAAATTCAATTTATTTTTCAGAAGAAATTAATTTAATTTTCCTCGAAATTCAATTTATTTTTCCATCCCAAAGCACCTCGATTGCCTCATAGAACGAGGCGTATCAGGTGCCGAAACGATTTGTTTTGCTTATGAAGAAGAGCTTTCTCATGATTCATTACCATTAGCGGTGCAAAAACAAAGGGAAGGCTTGAGGCGATTTTGGCTTTCCAGACGCTTATCGGACAGTAACGTTTATAAAGTAGAATGATGCGTATTGTGACAAACGTGTTACGAATGTTGCATTCTGATAACAGATTGTTGCAGACGTTATATATAATTAGGTGTAAAGCCACGGTTGCTCCACTGATATAAATCAAATTGCTTGACGTGTGTCAAAAAAGAAGCAAATAATGCGCAGAAACTGACACAATGTATTGCAGGTAATGCGAAATGGCGTAACTTTGCAATCGAATTAAGGATAACAAAAGAAAAAGGGCAACAAAGAAAAGTCCTTTATGTCAAACCAAAAAATGAAAGGGTAACAACATGAAAAAGATTGTATTGACATTGGTTGCTGTGATGAGCATGACGATGACATTTGCTGAAGGCGAGAACACAAAGAACGCAGCTAACAACAACGCTTACAAGATGAACGTGAGCATGTATTCTTTGAGCCGTGCATTGGAGCTCAACTCAGATCAGTATGACATGGTAGAGATTGTTAACCACAACTTCTCTGCAGAACTCCAGAACGCTTCTTACGCTAACGAGTCAGACCGTAACGAGATGGTTAAGAAAGCCGTTAAGAAGAATGTATCTTACATGCGCACCATCTTAAACAATCGTCAGTATCACGCATACCTTAAGTTCCTCAACCTTACACTTAAGAATCGCGGTCTTGATAAGTAAAGCCAACACTGCCGTCTACCATCCGTAGATGGTCATAAAATAGAAGAACGGGAACAGTCGGATAAAGATTGTTCCCGTTCTTTTTGGTATGTTCTCAACCAAAAGCATTATCTTTGTAGCCTAAATCCTTGTTAATAATCACCCCCCAACATCATATATCGCTTATGAAACGATTGATCCCGCGTTTTGTCCTCACCCTGTTGGCTCTCTGCTTCGCCCTTAGCCATGTGCAAGCCCAGCGTGCCAGTTATGCTAAGATGAATCCCTTTGTGCGTCAAGCCTCCCTCTCCGCACGTCAGCAAACGCCTCGGAAGGTGCAGGGTAAGCTGGAAGAGCGATGGCTGACCGCCTTTGTGCGCCTTAGCGGTGACGATGACTCAGTGCTAGAGCGGTTTGGTGTGCGTAGCTTAGCCCATTTTGGGGCGGTGCATATCGTGAGCATCCCCTTGTCACAACTTGACGCCTTGTCGCTTGACCCAGCCATCTTGCGTATAGAGAGTGGGCAGAGCTGCTCGGCGCAGATGGACACCACGCGCATGGTGGTAGACGCGTGGCCTGTGTATGAAGGTCGCGCTTTGCCACATCCCTTCGATGGTGAAGGGGTGGTGGTAGGTGTGCAGGACATCGGATTTGACCTTACCCATCCCACGTTTTATAGCCGTGACCTCTCGCAGTATCGCATCAAAGCACTTTGGGATCAGCTTTCGCCCGACACCATTGGCTCTACGCTCTACGTTGGGCGCGATTATCAAGGGCAGACCGACCTGCTAGCCCTTGGCCGTCCTTATGATGGCGACACCCAGACACATGGTACGCACACCGCAGGCATCGCTGCTGGTAGCGGATATGACACCTCTTATATAGGTATGGCACCCGCGACTGACCTTTGTTTGGTGTGCAATGCCACCAGCAATGATGCCCAACTGATTGATACGGCGCTCTATTACAAGTACACCTATGCTACAGATGCCTTGGGGTTTAAGTATATCTTCGATTATGCCGATAGGGTAGGGCGTCCTTGTGTAATCAATTTCAGCGAGGGATCAACGCAGGATTTTCATGGCGATGACCAACTTTATTATGAGATTCTCGACTCGCTCACCGGCCCAGGGCATATCCTAGTGGCTTCGGCGGGCAACTCGGGCAACAATCTTACCTACTTCCGTAAACCCATAGGGCTGTCGCATGCCGGACTGTTCCTGCTCGGATCAGGTTATGCGGGGATGTTCACGCTCAAGAGCGCAGACCCTTTCTCCATCCATATCCTCACTTTTGAAGATCGTACCGCCCCTCGCACACATGTCTATCCCACGTCGCGCGTATGCAGCAGTGCCGATTCGTTGCTCGTGGATACGCTCCTTTGTGATGGCTATGCACTACGTGTAGCTATCCAGGCTTATCCCTCGTCATACGATGGTGCTGAGACGTGTTATGATGTGACCCTTAGTCAGGATAGCCAATTGGGCGTCGCCTTCCCGATAGCTACCGATGTGGTGGGCGAGGCAGCCGATGTGTCGTTCTATTATGATGGCCTTTGGACCTATCATAGCGACCTTGATACCACGCTGACGGCTGGAGAGCATACGCATAGCATCCATTCGCCTGGTTCAGCACCTAGCGTCATCTGTGTGGGGGCTAATAGTTATCGCACCCATTTCACCAATTATTATGGCAATGATTACGTCTTTGACCAGGGCGAACATGGCGTGCGAGCAGGCTATTCGTCCGTGGGCCCTACGCATGATGAGCGTATCAAGCCCGACGTGGTGGCTCCGGGAACCAATGTGGTGTCAGCTTACAGTTCCTATTACATAGACCATCCCAGCTATCTAGACAATGCCCAGACCAGCGACATCAGCCGATTTGGTTTTGGTGGACGTACCTATGCTTGGACCAGCGATGCCGGAACATCGATGGCGGCACCTGTGGTAACGGGCGCGGTGGCTCTTTGGCTTCAAGCCAACCCCTCGCTCACGCCCGCAGATGTGCTCAACGTGTTGGCACATACCTCCCGCAAGGTTGATCCCACGCTCACTTATCCCAACAATCTCTATGGTTATGGCGAGATAGATGTCTATCGTGGGTTGCTATATATATTAGGTATAGATCAGATTCAGGGACTTTCCACCACGCCCTTGCGCCATGCGCAGATTACGATGGATGGACGGCAGGTGCTAATCACGTTTGACCAAGCCACGCAGAAAGCCTTCACCGTCAGTCTTTATACCACGCAAGGGCAACTGTTACAGCGTCAGTCGCTGTCTCCAGGCGAGCGTATCTATCGCCTGCCGCTCCCCTCACAGGCACATGGATTGCTTGCCGTGCAGGTGGATGGCGTGCAAAGAGGTTCGGCTTTGATACAGGTAAAATAAGGAAAGCTTCCCAATCGCCACTTCTCTTCAGTGTAAACAGGGTCAGCGCGTCACCTTCTTCCAGTGCAGCACGTAAGCCACTGCCATCAAGACGCCCGTCACCGCCCATGAGATGGGGTAGACCATGATGATAGTTCGGAAGCCGGGGAAGTGAGGACATATGCCGTAGACCCAGGCTATGCGTAGCAGACAGGTGCCAATGATGGTGATTAGCATCGGACGTACCGACTTGCCCATGCCTCGCATCGCCGATCCTGCCACCTCATATGAGACCGCTATCCACTGCAGAGCAAGGGCAGTGTGCATGCGTTGTTTGCCAAACTCGATCACGGTGCTATCCGATGAGAATAGCCCTAAGAAGAAATCGTCTTGCCAAACAAAGATAAAGTTGGACGCAGCACAGCTCACAAGCGCCATCATCATACAGATCCAAAACACCCGATTGACCCTATCGTTATTGCCTGCACCATAGTTTTGTCCTATAAAACTGATGGCTGCGCCATTGAATGCAGCAATAAAGAAATAACTATAAAACTCATAGTTCAGTGCGGCAGCCGATCCCGCAATCGCCGCAAAGCCATATCCGTTAATCGCTGTCTGCAGAATCACGTTTGATCCAGAGAACACCATGCCTTGCAATCCGGCTGGAACACCAATCTTGAGCATACGGCTCAGTTCGTTGTGTACGATGTGCAGCTCCTTGATATGTAAAGTGTAAGGCTCTGCTTCACGCTTGAGCAACACCACAATCAGGAGCGCGCTGACCCCGTTGGCTATGGCAGTGGCTATGGCAACGCCCGCCACACCAAGGTGGAACACGATGACGAAGAGCAGATTGAGCGCCGTGTTGACCACACCCGCCACCATTAATATATATAAAGGACGTCGGGTGTCACCCATGCTACGTAGGATTGCGGCACCAAAATCGAAGATCATAAAGAACGGAACGCCTAGGAAGTAGATCCGAAGGTAAGTGACGGCAAGGTCGAGCACGTCAGCTGGTGTGTCCATCGCTGTGAGGATGGGTCGCGCTACGCACACACCAAGCACCATCAAGAATAGTCCGCTGATCACCGCCACGGCCCCCACGGTATTGATGGCGGCCTTGATGCTTCGATGATCGTTTTGCCCGATGTGGTTGGATATGATGACATTGGCACCCATAGACACCCCCATGAATAGGTTGATGAGCAGGCTGATGACGGGCGAGTTGCTTCCTACGGCTGCCAACGCCTGACTACTGGCAAAGTGTCCCACCACGGCTACATCGACAGAGTTGAACAATTGCTGCAGCATACTGCTAGCTGCGAGGGGTAAGGTGAATAGGATAATCTTCATGAACAAGGGTCCATGAAGCATATCAATCTCATTCTTGGAATGACTAGACATAAAGATGAAATCTGAAAATGTTATCGGCTGAATACGGTTTGCACTCAATCAGCACTGCAAAGGTACACACTTTAAGGATAACAAAGCTATGATGAAGAACGAAAAATCAGACTTGACATTACTTTCTTACGTAAATAATTGTTATTTTTGCAACCAAAAAGAGATTATCTGACGTTTCATCGTCAAACAATAGGCAAGAGAACTTATAGTATTACAATAACAATGAAGAAGATTAAGTATGTCGCAATGGCAGCATGTATCATGATGATGGCTGCTTGCGGAAGCACATCGACGGTGCCATTGACAGGGCGCAGTCATCGTATCAGTGTGTCAGACGAACAGATTCTGAGCTTGAGTACACAGCAGTATCAGGAGTACATGCAGAAGGCAACTAAGTCGACCAATACCAAGAACACCCAAATGGTGGAACGGGTAGGCCGCAAACTGGCTACCGCGGTGGAAAACTATCTTAAGAACAACGGCTATGCTGATGATGTGAAAAACTATAATTGGGAGTTCAACCTGGTGCAGAGCAACGAAGCTAATGCCTTCTGTATGCCCGGCGGTAAGATTGTGGTGTATGAGGGATTGCTTCCTTACACACAGAACGAGGCTTCGCTAGCAGTGGTTCTCGGTCATGAGATAGCGCACGCAGTGGCTAAACATAGTGCTGAACAGCTCACCAAGCAGCAAAATCAAAGTGTGGCTACCAGCGTGTTGGGCAGCGTGCTCAATTCTACCGTAGGTAATGGGGTGGGTGATGTGGCATCTAAGGTGGCAAGCACGGGCTTCTCTCTGATGAACCTCAAGTACAGTAGAACCGACGAAAGCGAAGCCGATTATATGGGATTGATCTTCGCTGCCATGGCTGGATATGACCCTTCGTATGCCGTTTCGTTCTGGCAACGCATGGCACAGAGCTCTAGCAGCAGTTCCACATCTGAGTGGTTGAGCGACCATCCCTCTGATGAGAAGCGCATAGCCAATATCCAAAACTGGATGCCCGAGGCGCAGAAGTATTATGAAGCCACCAAACCAGCTACCACAACAAAGACTACTACAACTACCAAAAAGACGTCGACAACTAATAAGAAAACCACGACGACCAAGAAAACAACCACTACCAAGAAGAAAAAATAAACACAAAAATATAGCATAAAAGCCGAAATTGTTTGTCAGTTTCGGCTTTTATATGTTAACTCTGAAAATCAAATAGGGGTAATATATCCACAAGAAGCAGGTGGTACATACTTCCATTCTTTTCCATCTTTCGTTCGTCATCATTTTTTATCAAATCTTTGGGTATAAAGCGGGTTTGAAGATAGAAAAAGCTTAATCCTTTTGCATCTTATAAGAAGAATACGTATCTTTGCAGAAAGGAGACATTAAGGCAAGTCGTGATATTGAAAACAAAGGACGATTTGTCCCGACAAATACCAAACCTAAAGACTGATGATGAATTCTCTTAAACCCTTTCTTCTTTCATTGGCGCTTTTGTTGGTCGGTTCACCACAAATGCCAGTGCAAGCGCAACGCTTCAGTAAGTATGTTGATAAGGCTCGTAAGATGAAAGAACGAGCCTCTACCGCTGTGCTTGGACCAGTTACTAAGGTGCCCATTACGGGTAGAGAACGTCGTATCAGCGTGTCGGATGAAGAGCTATTGGCACTGAGCAACACACAGTATCATGCGTTTATGCAGAAAGCAACCCGCTCTACCAATGTCCAAAACACCCAAATGGTAAACCGCGTGGGCCGAAAGCTTTCTGCCGTAGTGGAGCGTTATCTCAATAGTCATGGCTATGCTGCCGATGTGAAAAACTTCCATTGGGAGTTTAATCTTGTTCGAAGCAAGGATGTTAACGCCTTCTGCATGCCTGGCGGTAAGATTGTGGTGTATGAAGGATTGCTTCCTTATACACGCAACGAGACCGCATTGGCCATCGTCTTAGGCCATGAGATAGCCCATGCCGTTGCCAAGCACAGTGCCGAACAGCTCTCTAAGCAGCAGAAGCAGCAGGTAGCGTCCACTGTGTTAGGCGCTGTTGTTAGTTATACCGTAGGTAGCGGTATGGGCGATTTGGCTTCCCTAGCCGCCAATACGGGTTTTTCCTTGATGAATCTCAAGTATAGTCGGGCGGACGAGAGCGAAGCCGACTACATGGGATTGGTCTTTGCTGCAATGGCGGGGTACAATCCAGATAGCGCAGTGGCGTTCTGGCAACGCATGTCGCAGAACCCCAATAGCTCCACACGCTTCGAATGGCTGCGTGATCATCCATCTGATGCCACACGCATTGCCAACATTAAGAAGTGGCTACCTAAGGTACGAAAATACTACCATGCCCCTTCCGCAAGCAAAAAGAAATAAGATTAATAACCCTTTTGCTTGTAAAGTTCAACTAAAAACCTTACTTTTACAACCGAATAAATAAATACTAATAACCATGATTGACTTTTTTGCTCAAAACCTTTGGCTTCTATGGCTTTTTGTAACCTTCCTTTGCTTGATCCTAGAGCTTACCAATGGCGACTTCTTTATTATGTGTTTTGCCATCGGCGGACTTGCCGCTACGTTGTTTAGCGTAGGTTGTGATAGTTTGGTATGGCAGATTGTCCTCTTTGCGGTGGTCACTTTGCTGAGCATTTTCTTTGTCCGGCCCACAGCGTTGCGCTATTTCTATCAGACCAAGGAGCACCGCGTGAGCAACACCGACGCCTTGATTGGTAGGGTGGGACGTGTCACCGAGGCTATCGAAGCAGGCGGATACGGACGTGTGAAGGTTGATGGAGATAGCTGGAAAGCTCAAACTGCAGACCACCAACCGCTTCCTGCGGATGTCAATGTGAAGATAATAAGAATAGACTCGGTCATTATCACCGTGGAGCAAGTTCTCTAAAACTTAATATTATAACTAAAACCGATAGATTATGGGAATTGAATTGTATGTGATAGTCGCCATCTTGTTACTGGTGATTATCTTTGCTAAGAAAGCCGTTGTGATTATTTCGCAGAGCGAAACGCGCATCATTGAGCGACTAGGGCGTTACCATGCCACCCTGACGGCGGGTGTCAACGTGATTATCCCCTTTGTGGATCATGCCAAAGAGATAGTCGCAGTCAAGTCGAAAAGATACGTTTACACCAACACTATCGACTTGCGTGAACAGGTGTACGACTTTGATCGTCAGAACGTGATTACTAAGGACAACATCCAAATGCAAATCAATGCATTGCTTTATTTCCAGATTGTTGACCCTTATAAGTCTGTTTACGAAATCAATAACCTTCCCAACGCCATTGAGAAGCTCACCCAGACCACCTTGCGTAATATCATTGGTGAGATGGAACTGGATCAGACGCTTACCTCACGCGATACGATTAACACTAAACTGCGTTCCGTTCTAGATGATGCAACGAACAAATGGGGTGTCAAGGTCAACCGTGTAGAGCTGCAAGACATCACTCCTCCCGAGAGCGTGCTTCAGGCAATGGAGAAGCAGATGCAAGCCGAGCGTAACAAGCGCGCCACCATTCTGACTAGTGAAGGTGAGAAACAAGCCGCTATTCTCCAGTCGGAAGGTGAGAAAACCTCTCGCATCAATCGTGCCGAAGCAGACAAACAGCAAGCCATTCTTATAGCGGAGGGACAGGCGCAAGCCCGCATTCGCAAGGCCGAAGCAGAGGCAATTGCGGTGGAACGCATCACCGAGGCAGTGGGTAAGAGTGCCAATCCAGCCTCTTATCTCATCGCACAAAAGTATATTCAGATGCTAGATAATCTAGCTAAGAGCAACAATCAGAAGACCGTTTACCTCCCTTATGAAGCCACTAACCTTATGGGCTCCATCGGAGGAATAAAGGAAATCTTCAAGAACTCATAAGCCCTCCTTGCTTACAGTGGGCTCTCTAGGTAGAGCCCGAAGCATCATGATGCTGATATATAGACCGCGTGGCCCATATATCAGCATTTTTATTTCAGGTGTTTCTTTACCACAGCCGGACTCCCCGCAGCCATACAGTCGCTAGGAATGTCGTGTAACACCACGCTGCCAGCGGCAATGATGCATCTATCGCCAATCGTTACGCCAGGTAGCACGGTTACGTTGCCACCCAACCAGCAGTCGTCTCCTATGTGGATAGGGTACGGAGTCTCCTTGGGTTCACGTCTTTCGATATAGTCAGTTGGGTGCTGCGGCGTATAGAAAGAGCAGTTAGGTCCTATCAAACAGTTCTTTCCTATGGTGATGCCGCCCGCATCTAGCATCACACAATTATAGTTGATAAACGTGTTTTCGCCTATATGTATCTCCGATCCCATGTCGCAATGGAATGGCGGCGTCACCTCTGTGCTTTGAGGCAAACCCGGAATCAGATCCTCAATGAGTAATCGGTAATCCTCATCGTACACACTCCGGGTGCGTAGTTTGGCACATATCCGCTTGGCGTGTTCAAACATTGGCGCGATAGCTGGATCGGAGAAGTAATACATTTCACCACTTCTCATCTTCTCCAGCTCAGTCTTTTCTTTGGTAGAAGATTGCTTATTCATATCCTTTAGTTGTTTAGACGCAATGCAAAGGTACGCATATCATGGCAAAAAAGCGTGCTTCTTGCTAGGAGAATCCATCCGTATGGGCCTTATCTGATAAAAGATTTGTATATTTGCACGTGTTTTGAGCAATTAAGAATAGACCAATCACAAAACAATGAAAACGATAATTCTAGATTTTGACGGAACCATCGGTGACACCCAAGCGCTCATCGTCAAGACGCTGCAGCAAACCATGCAGACGCTCAACCTCCCTGTACAACCTAAGGAAGCCTGCGCCAAGACCATTGGGCTACCTCTTGCGGAAGCCTTTCGGGTGCTCTGTTCGCTTAGTGAGGCAGAGAGTGAGCATTGTGCAGAGACCTATCGTGATATCTTTGAGGTCAATAAGCAGTATATCGTGGTACAACCTTTCCCTCATGTGGTAGAAACCATCCGTCAGTTGCATCATGATGGCTACCTCATCGCAGTGGCTAGCAGCCGCAACCGCTCATCGTTGCTTGGCTATCTCAAGCAGTTGGACCTTGAAGCATGCGTCTCGTGCGTGGTAGCCGCTAACGATGTTACACACGCCAAACCCGCTCCCGAGATGGTGCAGAAGGTGCTTGAACAGCTAAGCTGTACGCCCGCTGAAGCCCTTGTTGTAGGAGATATGACCTATGACGTGGACATGGGACGTAACGCAGGCACCCTTACTTGTGGCGTCACCTATGGCAATGGCACCCGAGAGCAGCTTGCCAATGCCGACTATGTGATAGACAACTTCGCCCAATTGCTCCCTATCGTCGCAGCATTGAGCTAAGACGAATAATCCATAGATAACACTTGGGATAATAGAAAAATAATCCTAACTTTGTAGCAAACAATTTTTTAAGGATGAATATTTGCATATTTTGCGGTGCACGCCCCAACTTTATCAAGGTAGCACCATTGATTAGAAAGCTGAATACGGAGAACACAACCAGTTCTCAAGACCATTATACCCTTGTATATGCCGGCAGTGAGGACGACCCCACGTTGGAAGAAACCCTCTTTGCCGACCTTGGCATCCATCGTCCACACGTCTGTCTAGGTGTGGAATGTGAGAATCTGAACGAGCTCACCGGTCAGGTGATGTCACGTTTTGAGGTGTATCTTCAGCAGCATCCTACCGATGCAGTGGTGGTGGTAGACGATCTAGCTTCTACCATGGCAGCTGCTATCGTCACCAAGAAGCAAGGCGTGTTGCTAGCGCATATCGCAGCCGGAACCCGTTCCTTTGATATCACGATGCCTAAGGAGATCAATCGCTTGGTGATTGATGGCTTGAGCGATCTCCTCTTCACCGCTGGCATCAGTAATAACAGCATCGCCAACCGTGAAGGCGCCGAGCTTTCTAAGGTGTATATGGTAGGCAATATCTTGATGGACAACATCCGTTATAATCATGCACGCATCCAGGAAGCTGGTAAGACGCTTGCTTCCGATGCCCAGTTGTCCTCTCTCATACAGAACACATACCTTGTCTTTACGCTCAATCGTAAACGCCTCATCCATGACCAAACCAATCTGGAAAAGATGCTCATAGCCATCAACGATGTGGCTGAGGCTTATCACACCCCCGTGGTAGCCCCTCTGCGCAGCATGGCAAAGCAAGTGGTGAGCCAGATCATCACCGATAAAGGCTTACATGGCATCCATCTAGTAGAACCACAAGGCTATCTTGAGTTTGGTTACCTCACCTCTCATGCCCAAGGTATCATCACCGACTCGGGCAACGTAGCTGAGGAAGCCACCTTTAATGGTGTGCCTTGTATCACGCTCAATAGCTACACCGAGCACATCGAGACCGTCAAGCCAGGCAGCAATGTCCTTGTGGGCGAAGACGCAGCGCTGTTGCGACAGACCCTCAGCGACCTGATGAGCGGACAATGGAAGAAGAGCGAGATACCCGAGCGATGGGATGGTCGTACTGCCGAGCGTATCCTCAGCACCATACAGAGCCATCTCAGTTGTTAATCCACGATCTTTTACCTTATTATATATACTCATGAAACACCCATTGAAGACCATCATCCTCATGGCAGCACTCTCTAGCGTTGCCATGAGCGTAGATGCGCAGGTCAGCCTAGCCCGTACCATCAAGCCAGATGCTTACCGCATCCCATCTATTGTAGAGAATCACCAAGGCCAACTGATAGCTTTCTATGATCATCGAGCCCCAAACTATCGTGATGTGGGCTTTGGCAATGCCATCAGTATCAAGGCGCGCACATCTAAGAACGGGCGAAAGTGGAGTGAGGCACGCACCATCCTGCATGGCGATGGGGCGTCAGGCTTCAGCTTTGCCTTTGGCGATGCCGCCACCGTGGTGGACAGTAAGAGCGACAGCTTGTTGATGATTACGGCAGCAGGCACCGCATCCTATCACACCTACAAGGGGAGGGGAGAGACTGATCGTCTCCAGGTGTCACGTACGTGGAGCGTAGATGGTGGCCGCACATGGCTTGCCACAGAGAATATCAGCAATCAGATCTACGACCTCTTTGGCAATGACCAGGAGCTAGGTAGCATGTTTATAGCTAGCGGACGCATCTGTCAGAGCAAGCAGATACAAGGACCGACAGGACGTTACCGTATCTATGCTGCGGTGTGTACGCATCAAGGAAGTCGCGTGATCTTCTCGGACAATTTCGGTCAGACCTGGGATGTCCTTGGCGGACGTGACGCTCGGCCTGTTCCTACCGATGGAGATGAAGCCAAATGTGAAGAACTTCCCGATGGCAGCGTGCTTCTCAGTGCCCGCAAGGGAGGCGGACGCTACTTTAATATCTTCAAGTATGCCAACCCACAGACCGCTTCTGGCGCATGGCAACAGAGTGTGGCGTGTCCCATGATCACGAGCAATGGCGGGTGTAATGGTGAGATCTTGGTGCTTCCCTTTGCTTCAAAGGAGCATCCTCAGCGATACATCGCCTTACAATCCACTCCAACCTGTACCAATGGAGGGGCAGATGGTCGTGGCGATGTGAAGATATTCTATAAGTATCTCAACACCTCTTCCGACTATGATGAACCTGAAGATTTCACCCATTGGGACGGATCGATATCGGTTAGCACCACCTCTTCAGCCTATTCTACGATGATTCCACGTCGCAATGGAACGTTGGCATTGCTCTATGAGGAGAACAACCAGTTTGTCCATGAGCGCATAGAGGCTTATGATATCATCTTCAAGCAGATTGATTTGAGCCAGGCGCTCAAGAATAGATAAGACGTTTTATAGGTCTATTCCTTTGTGTATCTCAGATAATCGGAGTAATTTTGCAGTTGTAAAATCAGGAAACGATGCACAAAGGAATAGACAATTATACTTATCTCACCACTTATCCCGTACACCGAGTGGTGCTTACCCTTGCTATACCCACCATTATCAGCATGCTGGTCACCAGCCTTTATAACATTGCTGATACGTTCTTTGTGGGTCAAATCGATACACAGTCGACCGCCGCAGTAGGTATCGTGTTCTCACTGATGTTTTTCATCCAAGCCGTGGGCTTCTTTTTCGGTCACGGCTCAGGCAACTACATCTCGCGTGAGCTAGGAGCTCAGCGCCATGACAACGCCAAGAAGATGGCAGCTAATGGTTTTTTCTTCTCGTTTGCAGCCGGTTTGCTGATCATGATAATAGGTTTGGTGTTCATGCGCCCATTGGCTTTGCTGTTGGGTTCCACCTCCACTGTCCTGCCTTATACCGAGCGTTACCTATCCATCGTGCTCCTTGGAGCCCCTTTCCTCACCTCTTCTCTGACCCTTAACAACCAACTGCGCTTGCAGGGCAATGCCGCCTATGCTATGGTAGGTATCGTTACAGGTGCTGTGCTCAATGTGGCGCTTGACCCTGTGTTTATCTTTCTCCTAGGGATGGGCGTCACTGGTGCCGCCATTGCCACGGTGATAGGTCAGGTGGTGAGCTTCTGCATCCTCTTTAAGATGACCTATCGTGGTGAGAATATCGCTGTGAGATGGTCCAACTTCACCCCCTCTTGGCAAGCCGCACGTGAGATATTCTATGGTGGCAGTCCGTCGCTTAGCCGTCAAGGACTGATGTGCTTCTCCACGATGTTGCTCAATCATGCTGCGGGCGACTATGGTGACGCAGCTATCGCAGCCATGTCCATTGTCAATCGCATCGCCATGATGATTATGGCGTTTGTGATTGGGCTAGGGCAGGGGTTCCAACCCTTGTGTGGTTTCTGCTTTGGTGCCGGTCTGTACAATCGTCTCAAGAGCGGATATCGCTTTACTGTGGCGATAGGTACGGCCTTCCTGCTTGTCTGCACATTGTTGGGATGGCTCGTTAGTGGCGATGTGATAGCCATCTTCCGTGACGATGCCGCCGTGATACCTATCGGTGTGGTGGCGCTAAGATGGCAGTTGTCCACCTTACCCCTTTCCGCCTTTGTCGTGGCAAGCAACATGCTCACCCAGACCTGTCGCAAACCGCTCCGTGCCAACATCCTTGCTGCGGCGCGCAATGGCTTGTTCTTTATCCCCTTTATCATCCTCTTGCCGCGCCTCTTCGACCTGATGGGTGTGGAGATGTGCCAGAGCGTCAGTGACGTTTGCGCCGCCGTGCTCACCCTTCCTATAATGGTGTACACCTTCCGCGAACTTACTGAGAAGCCACAACCAAGACCATAACGCCGTATGACCCACTTGTATATAAAGAATATGGTGTGTGACCGCTGCATCATGGTGGTCAGACAGATTCTTACCGAGCATGGCTTTGCACCACAAGAGGTCAAGCTCGGTGAAGCCCTTGTAGCCGAAGCCCTTAATGACAATCAGCGATGGGAACTCCGACAGGCGTTAGAGGCAGTGGGCTTCGAACTGCTTGAGGATCAGCAACAACAGTTAGTGAATACCATCAGTACGCTCATCATCCGCTGGGTGCGCTATGAACAGGGTGATGTGGCAGCCAATCTGAGCCACTATCTTGTGCATCATCTGCACCAAGACTATAGCGCCTTGTCCAAACTGTTCTCCGAAACAACAGGCAAAACCATTGAGCGCTATTACATAGAACAACGCATCGAACGCGTCAAAGAACTGCTACAAGACGACCAACTATCTCTCAAGGAGATAGCCTTGAAGCTCCACTATTCGTCTACGGCGCATCTCTCAGCCCAGTTTAAGACCGTGACCGGCATCACGGCTTCGGCTTATCGTAAAGCCAAACCCACACGCCAAGGTATCGATCAGGTGTGACAAGATATTCAAGCCAATGGTTTTATAAGACGAAACAAGCCCTATGGCCACCCAATAAGGCCCGTTTCACATGACGTTCAAGTAAGTATCAGAACGATTTTTAAATTGATTTCTAGATAAAATTAAATTAAAAATCATCCAAAAATAAATTATTTTCTCCTTTCATATTGCCCCTTTTGGGTGATGAATATAAATCTATTCCATAATAATATAATAGAGAATAGGCTTTGATTTTATACTTTTGCATCCGTAAACTCAAAGCAAACAGAATATGAACAAACAGACATTTACAGTCAGTGGTATGAAATGTGTCCACTGCAAGATGCACGTAGAGGATGCGCTCCGTGCTGTTCCAGGTGTGAGCGAAGCGGTTGCCGATCTAGCTAAAGGACAAGTGGCGGTGAGCTATGATGATAACCTGGTGAGCCCCGCTATGCTCAAGCAAGCCGTAGACGCTGCGGGCAGATACACGCTGAGCCTATGAAGAGTACCTTGCCCGTGATAGGGATGGCGTGCTCAGCCTGCTCAGCCAATGTGGAGCGGGCTCTCAAGGCGCTTAGCGGTGTGACTGATGCCTCGGTGTCGCTCCTGTCACGCACGGCTACCATCACCTATAACCCCGAGCTGATCACCCTTGAGCAGATGAAAGACGCTATCAACGCCTTGGGATATGACCTTGTGATAGCGAAAGATGAAAGTGTGGAAGCTATCACCCGTCGCCAATACACCCTCCTACGTCGCCGTACCATTCTGGCTTGGGTGCTGTCCGTGCTGGTTATGGCAGTTTCAATGCGCTGGATAAATCTGGGTAGCGAGGTGATGACCAATCAGACGGCATTGCTGATAGCCCTTGCGGCGATGATATGGTGCGGTAAAGGATTCTACGTCTCAGCGTTGAAGCAGATGCGTCATGGCTCTGCCAACATGGATACCCTTGTGGCTCTGTCTACATCGATAGCTTTTGTGTTCAGCGTGGTCAACACCTTTTGGGGACAATCGTTGTTTGGTAGCAAGGGACTGACGTGGCATACCTACTATGATGCATCCGTGATGATTATCACCTTTGTGCTTACCGGTAGACTGATAGAGGAGAAAGCCAAAGATGGTACGGCAGCATCTATCCGCGAACTGATGGGACTGACACCCAAGACGGCACGCGTCCTACAGGACGGTAAGCCCGTGGAGGTGCCTCTATCCACCATTGATATAGGCGATCTGATACAGGTGCGCCCTGGAGAGAAAGTGCCCGTGGATGGTGAGGTGGTGCAAGCAGAGAGCTTCATGACCGCTGATGCCGCCTATGTGGATGAGAGTATGATCACCGGTGAGCCTACGCCCGTAGCTAAACGACAAGGCGCGCGTGTCCTAGCAGGCACTATCCCCTGTCAAGGGTCATTCGTTATGCGTGCCCAACAGATAGGCGAGCATACCGCCTTGGCTCATATCATCCAGATGGTGCAGGAAGCACAGAACACCAAAGCACCCGTGCAGCGTCTTGTGGATAGCGCATCTAGGGTCTTTGTGCCTGTGGTGACGGGCATAGCGCTGCTTACCTTTGTTCTGTGGTGGCTCATCGGCGGCAATGAAGCGTTGCCACAAGCCATCCTCTCTGCCATATCTGTCCTCGTGATAGCGTGTCCATGTGCTATGGGGCTAGCCACACCTACTGCCTTAATGGTGGGGATAGGAAAGGCTGCAAAGCAACATATCTTGGTCAAGGATGCCACGGCGCTGGAGAATCTGCGCAAGGTGGATGTGCTGGTGACCGATAAGACGGGAACGCTGACCCTACCTAACCAAGAGATCAACTTTGCTGCGGCTAGCGATTTGCCTTTTGAGAAGCGTGAACAGCTCAAGCCTCATGCGCATGAAGCCATCACATGGCTACAACAAAACGGCATCGAGGTGTATCTGATCAGTGGCGATAACCCTCAAGCCGTGGCTTACTGGGCTGAGAAAGCGGGTATCAATCACTATCATAGCGGGGTGAAGCCCGAAGATAAGCAACAGCTTGTGGCACAACTGCAAAGCCAAGGCCATCGAGTGGCTATGGTGGGCGATGGCATCAACGACACGCAAGCACTGGCTCTAGCTGACGTAAGCATAGCGATGGGTAAAGGTACGGATGTAGCAATGGATGTGTCGCAGGTCACTCTGCTCACCGATGATCTACAAGCGTTGCCTCAGGCGGTGAAGCTCAGTAGGAAAACGGTGGCTATGATATGGCAAAACCTCTTTTGGGCATTTGTGTACAACCTATTGAGTGTGCCTTTGGCAGCCGGTGTATTATACCTCTTTGGCATTCAATGGCAAATCTCCCCTATGTGGGCTTCGGCTTTGATGGCTTGCTCTAGCATCAGCGTGGTGCTCAATAGCTTACGTCTGAAGTGGGAAAGGTGATTTTTGCTTTAATGACCATTCACCTTTCGTATGGTGAAAGGTGAATGGATGTATAAGAAATGTTTTACCCCAATCCGACAATTAGGATTGGGGTAAAACATTTATCTTACGGGATAATCGTAATGATTGGTGTCGTAGAAGGTGTCACGCTGTCTAGGCATGTGATCCACTTCTACGTTGATAGAAATCGAATTTTGATTGTTCTTACCCCATTGGTAGGTCACGCCACCGCCTATACGATCCATATAGCGGCTGGCGTTGGCTCCGTAAGCAGGCGAGTAGGGTAAGAAGCTGGCACCTATACCATAACCGCCATAATATCCAGCGTAAGGATATCCGTAGGCGGCGTTGCTTGCGGCATTGCGAGCATTGTCATTGGTGAATGCTTTCTGGACATAGGCATAAGCGCTCCAGTGCTCGTCAAACTGGTAGGAGAACAGCGCGTTCACGCCCGCAGCAACATAATTGTTGGCAGTGTAGGTGAGATGGTTCATATATCCGCCAACGGCAAGGGTGGCTTTGGGCGACAAGGTGGTCACATACATCAAGGACGCATCCTGTGAGAAACCTGTGCCATGATGGTAACCGCTGCCAAAATTGGAGAAAACAGAAGCGTTGAGGTTGATGTTCAGACCCTTATGCAAGCGCCAAGCATCCCATCCCCAACCGCCATAGTAGTAGGGATAATAAACCGTGGAGGGTGTCACCACCTGTGCGTTATGGTCGACGATAGGTAGGGCTTGGTCTATCTGGGCTTGTTCCTCCTGTGCTTTGGCTAGCTGTGAAGCATCAGATAGTTGATAGGCTGCACCTTTGCTTGCCACATACGTATCTCTCGTCTCTACCGGTGTGGCCTTGGTAGAGTCGTTACCCCATTGTTGCGCTCCTACAGGGAGAGCAGTAAGGGCGATAATCATGCTCAAACCTATATTCTTCATTGCTTGCAAATTTACCCTATTCGCAATGAACAACCAAGGAATTTAAACATTCTTAGGTTTTTTACCTATTCTTTATTTGTGTAGCGATGGCTTCTCTACGTTCTATCACCACTGGCTCAGGTCTTGATGCGCCTCGATAGCTTGGCGCGTCTTAGCTGGGAGGTTGGGGAAGAAGTGGATGCCCGTGATGCGCTCAATGTCCTTGATGGAGTTGACATAGTCGCCTTTGGGACGATCGCCATCACGGTTCTTATAGATAAATCCGATGGCCTTAGGTGTTCCTTGCAGGCAGAGCACCACCTTGAAGAACGCTTCAGGAACCACCACATGGTGCTTGCCAATGGTGGTGTGGGTCTGGTTGTAAAGGATAGGGCCTGCCACGATGTATATATCTCCATATCGCTCTGCCCAAACGCGGCATTGTTTTTCCATCTCGTTCCAGTCGCCACGGTTCAGTCCGGGGTCTTGTGGACAGATATTGGTCATGAGAAAAGATTGCTCCATAGCCTCTAGGCTCCACTTGTTGTCACCTGCAGGGCACATGTGACCGCGGTCATAGCCCGACCGGACATAGTCGTGTGTGTCAGCGCGAGGGCTAGGTACATCAGTATCTTCCTCAAACTTGATGCCTTTGCGCTCGGCAGCACCATCCGTCTTGGTGGCGGTGAGATGCCAAGCCACCCAGTTGGGGAGCATCAGCTCCTTGTTGTAAGACACGGTGTAGCCTGCTCGTTGAAGGATAATCTCGGGACGATCGGTCAGTGGAGAAGGAATCTCTATGCCATCAGCCTTAGTAAGGCTAGCGTCCGCTTCGGCATCGTCAGTGGCTGAAGTCGAGGAGAGCTGCTCTGACTGGAGGTCGGGGTCGGTGACGTACGCAGAGTCGTCAGTGGTGGCTAGGGTGGCGTACTCGTCAGATTGGTGGCGAGAGGTGTGTGAGGTGCATCCGCTCAGTGCGATATTGACAAAGAACAGAGCGAGGAACACACTGAATGAGTGTTTCAGATTCATCATATACGGGTTGTTTGGATATTGTTTGAGGCCTAGATGTTACTTGAGGATATGCTGGGAAACAAACTGCTCGCCTAGCTTGAATCCCTCTTCGTATAGCGCTTCAAGCTTCGTGGTGTCTTTCTCCATGCGTCCCACAACGATAGGGTTGATGGGGCGAATGACGATAATCTGTCCGCTAGCTTCCAGCTGGTCTATATAGTCGAGCTGAGCGTTGTAAGCCTGGATGCGCTTGCTGAGCAACAAGCGTAGCCGGGGATAGTGTTTATAGATCAGTCGGGGTATTTTGCGGTCTTTGCTCGTGTTACGCCAACCCTTGTTGCGGGTGCAGATCACCACATTAGTGGGATGCCCGGTATCCATAGCACGTACCACGGGGATTGAATCGCTAATGCCTCCATCGAGCATGGGGCGTCCGTCAATATAGACAATCTTGCTCACATAAGGCAAACTGGATGAGGCTTGCGCCAAGTGGTTGAGGCGATCAATGTCGCCAGAGGTCTCTGAGAGATACTCGGCACGGCCTGTCTCGCAGTTGGTAGTGACCATCTCGTAGACATCCCCATCGTTGACGTTCTTGAAATATTCCTTATAATCGAACGGAACAAGCTCTTTAGGGAAGCGTTCATAGAGCAACTCGGGGTCAAAGATGCAACCTTGGGTGACCAGATGACGCAACCCGATGTAATTGTATTTGGCTAGCATGTCGATGTTGGAGATGCGAGCCCTTCGTGGTTGACGTGAAGCGTAGGACAATCCGTTGCACGCTCCAGCTGATACACCTACTATATAATGGAAGAAGACACGATGCTTGAGAAACGCGTCAAGCACCCCTGAGGTGAACACACCGCGCATCCCGCCTCCTTCTAAAACTAAACCGGTATTCCTATCTATTTGCATAAATCACGTTAAATCATATGCAAAATTACACTTTTATTATTTATTATTATTATCTTTGCAATCAATAAATCTAAAAATCAAGTGCTATGTTCAGTAAAACAACGTATGTCAATCGTAGAGAAGAATTGAAGAAATTGGTCAAGGAAGGTATCATCGTGCTTTTCGGAAACAATGAAAGTCCAGCCAATTTCCCTGCAAATGGTTTCTATCCATTTCGTCAAGACTCTTCGTTCCTGTACTATTTTGGTCAGCAACGTGACGGCCTGGTAGGTGTGATAGACGTTGATAACAATGAAGAAACGCTTATCGGAGACGATATAGATATAGAGGACATCGTCTGGTATGGATCGGTCAACTCGGTGAAGGATATGGCTGATGAAGTGGGTGTGGCTCATTCGGCACCTATGAAGCAGCTCAAACAGATCTGTAATGAAGCGCTTCGCACTCATCGTAAGGTGCATTTCCTCCCTCCTTATCGTTCGGATATCAAGATACAAATCTTCGACCTTCTTGGCGTTCATCCCAGTCAGCAGAAGAGCGCAGCTAGCATGGAGCTGATCAAAGCCGTGGTAAAGATGCGCTCCGTGAAGACAGCAGAAGAGATTGAAGAGCTAGAAAGTGCAGCGGTAGTGGGCTATAAGATGCACACCACGGCTATGCGTCTGACCAAACCCGGCGTGACAGAGAAGTTTGTGGGTGGCCAAGTGGATGGCATCGCACACAGTTATGGCTCTATGGTATCGTTCCCAACCATCTTCTCACAGCATGGCGAGATTATGCATGGCAACCCTTCAATGGCTGTTCTAGAGAGTGGCAGACTGGCGTTGTGTGATGCTGGTGCAGAAACGATGGAACATTACTGCTCTGACAACACTCGTACCTATCCTGTCAATGGTAAGTTTACCCAAAAACAGCTAGACGTGTATAATGCCGTAGTAGCTGCGCACGACTACACATTGCAGTTGGCTAAGCCTGGTGTGAAGTATGCCGATGTCCATTTCGGTGTATGCCGACTGATCTTTGACCGCATGAAAGACCTAGGTTTGGCTAAAGGCGACACCGAAGAAGCGGTACGCCAAGGCGCACATGCAATGTTCTTGCCTCATGGCTTGGGACATATGATGGGTATGGATGTACACGACATGGAGTCGCTGGATCAGATCAACGTAGGATTTGACGAGGAGACACGTCCTAACCTTGAGCAGTTTGGTACCAACTGTCTGCGTATGGGTCGCCGATTGGAAGAGGGATTTGTGGTAACAGATGAACCCGGTATCTACTTTATCCCTGCACTGATTGACGAATGGCGCAGCACGGGACACTGTAAGGACTTCCTCTGCTTTGATAAGCTTGACGAATATAAGGACTTTGGTGGTATCCGCATCGAAGACGATGTGCTGATCACCAGTGATGGTTGCCGATTCCTAGGAGAGGATCGCATCCCTTACCATCCACAGGATGTGGAGGCATTCATGGCAAACAACTAAAATATGCCGTAAACTAACATATCAATTAATCAAAAACAAAATCTCTAAGAAATGAAGAAACTATTAGCACTCGCGCTTGTATCGCTCGCAGTGGCAACTGGCGCAAACGCAGGACAGGCTAAAAAGGCCAAAGCGGTTAACTCTAATAAGCCCGTGTTCACTGTTGTTAAGGAGAATCCTATCACAAGCATGAAGGATCAGCATCGTTCAGGTACTTGTTGGGACTACTCAACCCTTAGCTTCTTTGAGGATGAAATCTTGAAAAAGACAGGTAAGACCTACGATCTCTGCGAGAGCTTCGTTGCTAACAAGAACTATATGGATCGCGCCGTACAGGTGGTTCGCTTGCATGGCGACTGCCAGTTTGCTGAAGGTGGCTCAGCTTATGACGTGCTCTACGTGTTGAAAAACTATGGTATCTGCCCCGAGACAGCTATGCCTGCTCCTGGTACACTCTATGGTGACTCATTGAACAACTTTGGCGAGTTCTTCTCACTGCTCTCACCATACGTGAACGCTGTGGCTAAGAACAAGAACCAGAAGCTCTCTACCCAGTGGAAGGTGGGATTGCAAGGTATCCTCGACGCTTATCTTGGCGAATGTCCTGAGAAGTTCCAATATGAAGGAAAGGAATATACACCTCAGAGCTTTGCAGCTAGCCTCGGTCTTGATTGGAACGACTATGTAAGCATCACTTCATTCACACACCATCCTTTCTATACCGCATTCCCTGTAGAGGTACAAGACAACTGGCGTAACCCTGCAAGCTGGAACCTTCCTATGGACGAAATGATGAGTATTATCGACAATGCCATCATGAATGGTTACACCGTAGCTTGGGGTGGTGACGTAAGTGAACCTGGTTTCACACGTAACGGTCTTGCATATATGGTTGACGCTAAGAAGATTGAAAGCGCTCAGGGCAGCGATATGGCTCATTGGCTCGGTTTGTCAGCTGCAAAGAAGAAGAGCATCATCGACTCTTTAGGCGTAAACGTACCTGAGGTTACTCCTACACAGGAAGAACGTCAGCAGCGTTATGACAACTGGGAGCTCACCGATGACCACGGAATGGTAATCTTCGGTATCGCAAAGGACCAGAACGGCAAAGAATATTACATGGTAAAGAACTCTTGGGGCGAGACAGGCGCATACAAAGGCGTATGGTATATGACCAAGAGCTTCATCGCAGCCAATACAATGGATTACCTTGTAAACAAGAACGCTATCCCAGCCGATATCCGTAAGAAGCTAGGTATCTAATAAGAAGATATAGAACGGATATAGATGGCGCTTCATCTATAAATCGTTAAAAAACAAAGAGAGCGGCAAACAATCCTCGTTTGCCGCTCTCTTTGGCTTTATAAGCTAAGTAGCTCTTTGGTTTTAAGAAACGTAAAATTTGATTATAGAGTCAACCAGCAAGTGCAAAGTTAGGAATAGATTTTGAAGAATTCTTCT
>CAVGNV010000031.1:0-26242 GCA_963630695.1 Paratractidigestivibacter sp.
TTCGCACATTACACTCTTAGGCCAAGGACTGATAATTTCTAAAGCACAAACCATCTACGTATAAAGGCATTTTTAAAGTATCAAAGCATTATCTTTAGCAGCAGAAGAAGCCACTATCAAGATAAAAAACAAATTAATTTGCAAGAGAAAATAAATTAATTTTCATCCAAAAACAATTTATTTTTCTTTTTCAAAGCGTTCGTTTGGCAGTGTCATACGACCTTTGTGATATGATGAAACGATAGCGAACGACAAGTAAAAGGTTTGCATTATGACGCTTGCCTATACATTCATCACTGGCCAGCCTATACCACATGGCATTGAATCGAGACGAAAAAAATCCCCACTTCATGACCCGCGTCATGAAATGGGGATTATTAAGAGATTACTTTAGACGCTTAGTTATTTCACAATAACTTTTACAATCTTTCCGTTGCTTAGTTTCAAGATATTCAAGCCCTTTACTGGAGCCGAAACAAGACGTCCATCAGCTGTGTAGCGTGCAACAACCTTTACTTCAGAAGTGTCCTGTGCTTCTGTGATACCCGACACTTCGTTTGCAAGATCTACGAATGCCATATCAGAAGGATTCAACGATGATGTAGCTGTATTCTCGTCATATTGGAAGTGAGATGTCACGTTATATCCAAAGTCGGTGAAGTCGTATGCATTTAGACCTGTGAAGGTATAAGATAACGTCTCAGCATCAGTGTCAGCAGATGCAATCCATGACTGGATGCAAGCGCCCTCGGCAAGAGATTGTCCAATCTTGATACGATCGATAGCAAATGGAGCAAAGTTGCGTGAGAAGAACATGATGCTCTGTCGTGGCTTAGTTACAGGTAATGTCATTGTGCCATATGCATGTCCGTCGCTAGGAAGAACGATATAGTAGTATGTGCCATTAAATTTCATCCCGATATAGTCATTAGCATCTCCATAGAGATCAAGCGTCAAGTTGCACTCGTCAGAATTGCCAAGATAAAGTTCAGGAGTGATTATTTTGCCGCCTACGCTAGAATAGTTGCCCTCAGCTCCAAGCATGCCCTGTGCGATAATATTGTCCTGTCCCGTCCATCCTGGCAGCTTTGCATAACTATCGAGCGATGTTACCTCACTGTTATACAAAGGTTCAGCATTGACATAATTTGTGGCAGAGGTAACACTTGCATCGATTTTGCTGAAATCCTCGTCAAGAATTGGATAATCCCAGTCAGCTCTCTCAGCATATTTCACACCGAAGCATTTTACAGTATATCCTGTTGCCTTCGGTGCTGCTTCCCAGTTGGCAGTGAACGAACCTTGGTTGTCAATATCAGTTGCCTCTTTTATTTCTGGAGCTGCAACGCCGAGGGCATGAATAAATTGACGATCAGAGAACTGATTCACGTAGTGAGCACGCACACCGTACCAATATTCTGTATTTGGATCAAGGTCTTTAAACGTACAGCTTGTTTTGGTTGTATAAGTGTAGTAGCAGTAATTGTTATTCAAATCTTCTGAGAATTCTCCGCCTACAATCTTGTATTCGAAAGCAGGTTTTGCCGTTACATCTACATCATCAAGAACAACATAAGCACCCTCATTCAAGTTTGACACGCGCAAGCGCATTTGAGTATAACCACCGGTTGCAAATTTGCTATATTGTTCTTCCAGTTTCACTACATCCATCGTGTTCCAAAAACCATTGGCATAAAACTTTCCGATGTTCTTCCAACCGTCAGCATTCTTTAGGTCTATCAAGATATATCCATCTACATAAAGCCACGCATAGGGATCAGATTCATCCACTGTGGAATCTACTACCTTCAACGAGAAATGCGCATTTTTGTAGTCGTTACCATTTGTTGGAACCGTGAACGAATCGCCATTAACAAGTTTCAAAGCCTTAGAGTCGTCTACACCTTCATCGATATATGTTGTGGATGTTGTCTCAAAGCCTTCAGGCAGTTCGCAGTCGTCGAAATCAGCCACAAACGTAGTATCCTTGTCTGATAGATAATTTTTGGTATAAAGGTCTACATAATAGTTGTATGCCTTACGTGTAGGCTGCCATGCAATGGTGAAATTGTCCTTTTGGAAATCAGTTATTCCTTCGAGTACAGGATTAGCTAGGAATGAGTTACCAATCTTAATCTTAACATCATCGATAACGATAGAGCCACCAGTGTAGAAGCATACAAAACCATCATTGTTAGCAGAATAGTCCTTGCAGGTATAGGTCATTTCCTGCCAACCATCTTTCTCGAAAATTCTCTGTTCAAAATATCCATTCGGTTCATCTGTCTTTGCTACTTGTCCATTATCGTATCCACCATAACCTATCTGTATTCCGACATTTGAACCTGCTATTTTCACATAACCTTCATCTGTAGAGACGAGGGCAGGATTAGCTTTTACACGGAATGTAATGGTTAAGTCGCCCGAATAGTCGCCCAGTGGTGTACAAAGATATGCCAAGTCCTGAGGACTATATGTCTTTAGGGCTACTGCGCCACCAGCTGAGTAAACAAAGTTACCAAACCATGTTCCGTCTTTTGTTAGCGAATTGTCGATATATATACCATTTGGCGAATATCCGTCATACTTGCAAGCCAACATTTGGGTTGTATCTGGTTTATCGTATGTTCCAGAGGTCAGCGCAGAGAAATCCTCGTTAACGACAATGCTCTCCAACACTCCTTGCGCCTTTGCTGCACTTTTCAGCGGCGAAGCATTATATGAAGAAGCTGTGCTTTTGTTTACATCTCTCTTCACAATACTCTTTACAGTCTTACTGATCTGCAACTGTCTCGTGCCAGATTCATTGCCGGCGTATACCGAGAGCGTCAGCGCTATGGCTGCAGCAGAAATCAAGGTAAATCTTTTTTTCATGCGTGTAAGTTTTTAAAAGCTTGAGCCTTCTATAATCATCTCCCAACCAACAGCCATAGGCCCAATGTCTGTCGGAGGCTTTCTTTCTTCTCGATGGCAAATTTATGCAAGATGAAAGAAAAATCAACGAACAGACAACACTTTGATGTATTAAATCATGAAAAAAGTCGTCACAACATTTATAAGTACAATGTCAAACGACTTTATGTTTGAATAAAGACAGTTTTAATACATACACTAAACTGATAGAACATTCTCTGTTTAATATAACCATCAGAAACTTTGCAAAAACAATTATTGCGGACAGATATTATATTATGCCACTTAACATTGGGAAGAATTATCCTAAGACACTTCACTCACCACGCGCTATCTTCTGATATGCGGAAGGAGACAATCCGGTGGCATTCTTGAACAGTGTGCCGAAGCTTGTCCTAGATTTAAAACCAACACTCTCAGCTATACTCTCAATGGTCATATTGGCAAAATCGGGATTTCCTCCAAGACGGCGGCATGCTTCCTTAATACGGTATTCATTGAGGAGAGAATTGAAATTTGAACCATATTCTTGGTTTATCGCCTGCGACACATAACGCGGACGACTATGTACTAGTTCGCTAAGACGATCTACATTGAATCCGAGTTTATATATTTCGGCTGAGTTCTCCATCACTTTCAAGATAGCGGAATATAACGCCTTAGTGTCATCTTCTGTCAGACGGCTGTTTTGGTATTTCACCTTCTGCGGCGTTTCAGTAGTTTCGGCATCGGTAGCGCTTGGCTTATTGGGACTTTCAACATTCTTGAGGCGCAGCTCAAGTTCACGTATGCGCTGATCGTTGGTTTCCCGTTGCGCTCTTGCTCGTTCATCCTTGGCAAGCATCTCCACATAATTGGTATATAGATGTCGGTTACTGAAACGAATTTTTCTGTTAGCACGATATATTCTATAAAGCAAGCCTCCAATAATCACTATCACAGCAAGGGCGCATAAGAACATAATATTCTGTAAACGTCGTTTCTCAGAGAGTACCCTCACTTGTTCGTTTGCTTTATTGAGTTCACGCATAAACTTCACGTTTTTCACCGACGAGAGGTGTCCGTCACTCATCAGCACATTGTTGCTCCTAAGATACTGCAGTTCATACTGGTTTGCCATCACCGAGTCGCCGATTTCCTTATATAAAGAGGAGAGTTCATGAGCGAGCGAAACAATATAATCGGTACTCTTATTTGATTGGGCTATCTTTAATGCTTCCTTATCTATCTCTATTGCCTTATCGTAAAGTTTATGGTCTACGTAGATATTTGTTATCATTCCCATACATGACAAAACGTCACGAAAGGCAAGCGGGCCATCCTTCACACAAGCAGCAGCACTACGCAATAGCTTTACGGCATTTTCCACATTGCCCTTTTGAGATTCTTCGTATGCACGACACCTCTGTAGCGATAGTTTTACATCATTGCTCTTCACGTTCTGGCATGTCTGTCTGAAAACGGAGATCTCTTTACTTATACCATACAATTTATCGTCATGACCAAAGCATAAGGCTATGAGATTGTTTAGAGAAATAGACATCACGCTATAGTTTTTCTGCTTCGTAGCAGAGTAGAACGACTTACGAAGCATATCTGCTACAGCTTTTATATCGGTAGATTCGTCATCTCGTTTCGATAGTTGGAGGATATTCGCTATACTGTTGTAGATGTTCGGCAGCTTTTCAGTACATCCGCTTGTTTCGGCAAGTTCCTTGGCTTCAAGCAGATATTCGTATGCTTTCTTATAGTCGAAGCTGAAAGACATATAAATTATACCGAGATTCTGCATGCCCTTTATAATGTCAGGAATGTCGCTTTTCTTATAAGAATTGGAGTAATAGCGGTTTACTACCATGGAATAATACACCATGGAACTATCGTATTTCGCCTCCTCTATATACTTGTAGCCACGATCGAGCAAGGTCTTATTGTCCAGATTCCGAAGTCTCTGAAACTCATCGCTCACATCATTTGCAGCCGCACTACAACGAACAGATACGAAAAATACTATTAATAAAGAAAAAAAGTATTTTGCCATAACTATATGCAAAAATAACAAATACATCAGTTATGGCAAAATATTAATATCATTTTTTAGGATAATTGATCTTATTCGGCTTTCGCTTAGATGGTGTATTGCTATTTAGCATTCTCGTTTTTATTGATTATCTGATTGTATTTCTTAGTCCAACGCCAAATTGTGACACGAGGCAAGTTGGTAAGCTGTTGTATTTGAGGATTAGTAAGTCCTATACGCATTAGGTAAAGCACTTGCATTTGCTGTTCCGTAAAGTGATCGAAGGTCTCAATTATATTTTCCTTAAATCCTGGATCAAGTTTATCTACCGCCGCGTACAATCGTGACCAATCATCGTTTGTCATATTTTTCAGCCCCTTAATAGAAGTAAGAATAGTATTAATTGTCGTCTCATCTATGCCCAAAATCTGAGTCATATTAAGATACCGCTTAACTGTTTTGTACTGTTCCATTTTTTTGGAAAGCAATTCATCTTTTTCATCCAATAACGTCTGTTGTTGAACTATCAGCGATTCTTTACCATCTAGCTTTTCTTGAAGTTCCCTAATAACATCATTAGCCGTCTGTAACTCTTTTCTTTTATTTTCTATTAATTCATGCAGTTTCGTTTCATTAACCTTATGTTTTTCTAATTCCGTTGACATCAAAAATATCTTTTTAAGATTTCTAGATCTTCTAAACAAATAAAACATCATTCCTAATGAAGCAAACATAATCAACAAAGTGGTAACCAAAATAAATAACTTTTTGTATTCTTCAGCTTCTTTGGTTTTATCAAGATTATTTTGAAATTGGTTATTTACCGAAGCTTTCAATTCTTTTCGGTGTTTAAGGTCAATACTTTCATTGACTTCAACATATCTTTTAGCATATCTCACTGCTTCTGAATTATTCCCTCTTATACGATTAAGTTGAAAAAGTGCTTTCATTGTCTCAGAAGTTTCATTGATAGTAGGCCTATTTAACAAAATCTTTTGATAGCAAATTATAGAAGAGTCGGAATTCTCGCATTGCTCATAGTAGTTTGCTAGAGCTAAAAGTAAACTATTAGACAATTTATCTAAATGACCAATATTTAAAAGGCTTAAACAAACTTTAGCTTTATCTAAGTCACCTAGATGCGTGAGTTCGCAAAAGAGCGAGGACACAACTTTCTTGTCTGTTTTATTTTCAAGTACATGATTGTATATTTTGTCAGAGATGCGCATTGCTTGCTTCGTACTATCAATTGCGACATAGGATTGAAGCATATGAACTACTGACATATAATTATTACTATGTAATTGATTAGAAAGATTGTATTCTTTACGTGCATAGTATAGAGCATTCTTATAATCACGAACTAAAGAAAACAAGTGATACAATTCAGAATAAGTACTTTGTAGTATTATAGAATCGCAATCATCATGGTAGGTTTCAGCTATATCCTTTGATTTAAGACAATTCTTAAACGCACTTGGTAAATCTTTAAGATCACGATATACGCAACCACCATAATAATATGCTTCTTGCTTCTCTTTATTACTGCCTTTACTATCAAAATATCCAACTACGCGCTTTGCAATATAATCTGAAGTAGGTTTATGATTTGTCTTTACGTTCAATCTTAAGTAAAACAAATCAAACTTTCTCTGTGTATATTCGTCATATCGCTGTACATCATTTTTTAACGAATCTAACATTAATAGAGCTAACGAAGGATCATGATTTTCTACTATTTGTATTTCTTTCATCTCGAATAATAGTTCGTTTTTCTCACAAGACGAAAATAAGAACATAAATAAGAAAATGATATATACACTATAAACCTTCATATTCTTTTTATTAGTTAAACGCAAAGGTATATATAATTATCATAACGACTCAATACTTTTTTTAGTTTTTTTTTTGGGGGGGGTATAGATCTTTTGTTTCATTATGTTTCATATTGTTTTTACAGAAGAATCCGTAAATATTTTTTAACATCGCAAACAAGCTTCGCACAATCTCCTATTTTGCAATGAGTTACATAGATAATAGAATTAAAGACTATTGTTCATGAAACATGTTGAAACATATTTCTTATTAGTTTATCAGAAAGTTACCATAACTTTGCAGACGAATTTTTATTCCATTTAATAACAAACACATTAAACTTGCGGTGGAGGTTAACCGTACTTATTTTATGAAAAAATTAGTATTTTTAATTGCTTGTGCTATTGCTATTGCTTCATGTAGCACAAATGACGAGATTAGTAAGAGCAACACTTATTCTGAAAGCTCAGTTGTTACTCTTTCTGAGTCGGATATTGACGCATTGAATGATATTAGTCAAGCTATTAAAGATTACAATGCACAAAACGAATTATCAGAAAATGCGACAAGATCATCAAAGGATAAGCCTAAAATTAAAAAATTGAAAAGACTTTGGCAAGGTTTAGCAACAGCTTTTGCAGATGCCGTTGGTGGAGCTATCGGTGGCCTTCCTGGAGCAGCTGTTACTTCAGGACTAGTTGGAGCTTATACCTTTGGTACTAATGCCACTATTGTGCCAGTAGTCACTCCTGCAACAAGAGCTCAGTCTGCTGAAACAGAATTAGACAGCATCGCTTACTATCATAATGCTGTACTAAAGCCAATTTTTACAGATTCTGTTTCTTTGAAGTATTTTTGTTCAATGGACGAGGACCAAAAAACATCATATATTCTTAATCAACTAGCTCTCTATAATAGCGGGTACCAACTAAATAATGAAGAGCTATCAAATGCCAACAAATATAAGAACACGTCAAAAATAATCATTCAGGCGTTAAGTAGTGCTGACTCATTTGATAATTTCTGTAGCATTCTGAACAATTCGTCAATTAATTGTGACCTGTCATTGTTAAAAGCTTTAGAAGAATACATGAGAGGGATAAGTGAGACCGACTCGGAAGAAGAAATCGAAACTTATGTTAAAGATATGCTAGATATAGTAGCCAATTCAAAACTAAGTGACAATGTAAAAGATTCTGTAAAAGATGCCATTAATGTCGGCTATGCAAGTGACAGACTTTGGAATGGTGAAATTTCAACAAATAAAGAATAAACTATGAGAGGTAAATTATTATTTTTAACAATGTTCATAACCGCTTCTTCTTTCGGTCAGAACAAGACTTCGTGGGTAGACAACTTCTCTGTTTCATTAGAGGCGCTCTCATCATACAAGCAGCATGATATCAGAGAAATTGGCGCTAGGTGTGAGGTTGGATACGAGTTTGTACCAAGAGTTACCGTGTTTGCTCGTTATGAAAACTCTATCGGTATATATAAGAATGGAGATGCTCGCACACATTTTTCTAACAATGCTCTTGGAGGAGGACTAGAATACAAATTTGCTAAGGTTAACAATACAGGATACGTCGGTCTAAAACTCGCTGTGCTAGGCAGTGTGGGTAGTAACGATTGGAAAAAGACAATCTACGATGCCAACATTTCATGGAAAATGAGAGATGGAATTTCACCTTCATTATCTCTCGGATTCCGACACGAGAATTCCTCCACTATAGGTATACCAAATATGAATGTCGTTTACGGTAGTATCGGCATCTGCTTCTAACAAAAATCCGCCAATGTAATGCGAATACCGATTACATTGGCGGATAATATTATTAATATATCAGGACTTTTGGCTGATTACAGCTTTACTGAAACTTCTTTACCTGAATATTTTACTAGTTTACCCTTAGGTGATTCAAGGTCTAGAGTCTTAGCAGTCTGTGGAGTGACATAAACCACATTGAAGCGGCGCTTCTGCAACATGCCATCGAAAGAACCATTACGGTTACCTATCTTAATGGTTTTGGCCTTATCATTATAAGTAATCTTTATTGTTGCATACTTGCCTTTCTCATAATTGTAGTTGGTGCCCTCATCTTCATACAATGTGAACTCTGCATCCTTACCTGCGTAAACGTAAAGGTTGATTAGCTCGGCAGGTTTCTCATCAGTCCACTGGATAGCTGGACCAAAAGGAATGATTGAACCTTCGGGTACATAAACAGGAATCTTATCGTATGGAGCATCAGCCTCAATAGTTTGTGCACCATCATAATGCTTACCTGTATAGAAGTCGTACCAACCGCATTGCTTAGGTAGGTAGACGCTACGGGTATATTTCTGATAATAACCCACAGGGCAAGCCATCAAGGATGGACCAAACATCCACTGATCTTTCACATCATATACGTTGTTGTCACCATTGAAGTCCATCACCAACGGACGCATCATCGTATAATCATTGAGATGCACTGCGCCTGCAAGCGAATAGATGTAAGGCATCATACGATAACGCAACTTATCATACTTCACGATAGCTTCATAAGCAGGATGACCTTCGGGAGCGATGTTCCAAACCTCACGCAATGGCCACTGACCATGAGCACGATACAAAGGAATAAAGCATCCAAACTCGTTCCAACGGGTTTGCAGCTCACGCCATTCTTTCAGATCTGCATTCTCTACGCCAGTCTTATCAAACTCCTGTTGTGCTTTCACATAACGATTTTCAACACAGAAGCCACCTTGATCCATACCCCATATTGGTAAGCCAGAGATACTATAGTTCATACCTGCGGTCATCTGAGCGCGCATATCCTCCCAACGGGTGCCAATATCGCCACTCCAAGTTGCGGTGCTATAACGTTGCTCTCCTGCAAAACCACTACGGGTAAGAAGGAACACACGCTGATTGGGGTTCACACTACGTTGTCCGTTATAGATAGCATCTGCATTTACGATAGAATAAGCATTGAAGTATTCGGTGCTTGAGCCAAGAGCTGTTGCTCCGCATAGCTTCTTACGATACCACATTGGGGTACAGTCGCGAACGTTAGGTTCACTGGCATCCATCCACCAAGCATCAACACCAAACTTATATTTAGAATAGAGGTTTTCGTCCATTTGACGCCAGAACATCTTTCGTGCTCCTGGATCATAAGCATCATAGAAGGAGCCCATGAAGCCGAGCCAGTCATAGATAGAGTCGTTCACAGCCTGATGGTACATCCAACCCTTAGAATCGAGTTCCTTATAGTTTTTTGTGGTACAATAAAACTTAGGCCAAACCGAAATCATGAAACGACCATGCATGCTATGGATGCTATCAAGCAAAGCCTGTGGATTGGGATAACGAGACTGTTCAAACTCATGAGAACCCCAAGAATCTAGCTTCCAATAGTTCCAGTCCTGAACAATATTATCTACAGGAATCTGACGCTTACGGAACTCGCTCAACACGGTTTCCATATCATTGCTTGACTGATAACGCTCTCTACTCTGCCAGAAACCGAAGGTCCATTTAGGGAACACTTGTGCCTTACCTGTCAGTGTACGATAACCTGAAATCACCTCATCTAGATTATCACCAGCAATGAAGTAGTAATCCATCTCTGGATCCATCTCGCTCCAAATGCTCAAGTTGCCTTGTTCTTGCTCGCTTCTAGGAGTTGCTGCACGCAAACCGCAATAGCTCACACTGCCATCAGGATACCAATCGATAAGAATCTTAGTGCGTTCACCTTTCTTTAAAGGAGCAGTAAACTTGTAGCTATTGGGGTTCCAAGCCGTACGCCAGCGTTCAGGCACCACTTCCTTTCCATCGATATACACTTTCATATAACCAGCGTAGTACAAGATGAAACGATAGAAGTTGTTAGTTGGAGCCTCAATATATCCTTCATAGGTCACATGTGAACCATCAAGCTGGAAATCCTTTGGCAGATTACCTACGCCAATGTCGCTCAATCCTCGTGCGGCAATTTCGGGCAAAGCAAACTCATAATAGATAGAATCCTCGTCACGAACAATGGTCTTTCCATCTTTCTGAACATATGTACCCGTCAACGCACCCTTCTTACCATTCTTGTCATAAAGAGTGAAAGCACGATTGAGCTGAAGATAATCATTAGGATTACCGAAACGGCAATAGCTATAGCTATCCCATAACACACCATAGTTCTTGTTACTTACCACAAAAGGTACACTCACCTTGGTGTTGTATTGGAACAAGTCCTCGTTGTTACCCTTCATGTTAAGTTCTTCACTTTGATGCTGACCTAGACCATAGAAGGCCTCATCGTCTGGTGAAGCAAACTCGGCGTGCCAAGTCCATCCGTGACGCTTGTCCTCACTAAGACGACTATCAACACCTATTTCACGCTCAGGAACGGTGTAAGCCTTAAAGGTTTTGCCCTTTCCGTCAGGTAACTCAGATAGAAGCGACTTGTGATTCTTGTCAAAAAACTCCACTCTACCATTAGTCGTGTTGACATTAACACTCAAATCGGTTGTCTGAATAGTCACCGTGGACCCATCCGACTCCTTCACCTGAAAATCGGTAAACTCGCCTTGAGGCAGAACCACCAAACTCTTACGTTGTCCAAAAGCATTGGTTGGTGTGGCTTCTACACGCACAATGCCCTTGTTAATTACTTGCAAACGAACCATCTTGGCCCCATCTGCTACCGGTTGCTTGACCGAAATCGTCACATAATTGCCATTAATTGTGTAATCAGCAGCAAAAGCCGACGTTGATGACGCAATTAATGCAGCCGTGAACAAGGTTTTTACAATTTGCATAGATATTTAATTAAGAATTCGTTAGTATTTTAAGTCAAATGCAAAATTAACAAATAATCTCACCAAACACTGTTTAGTATATTACTAATAATAATACTATTTTATCAAAATTTCATCCTGCTATTTACAAGAAACAGCCATCTTGTACTTCTTTTTCAAATATGACACTATCCTGTAAGTTGCTAGCCGCAAACACTTCACATGCTTGCTGGACTGGTAAGGCATAATATTTAAGGTAATTTATCCTCTTAGGTAGGTATTAATTAAAACTTATTTCTTAACTTTGCAATCCATGAGCAAAATTAAAATCCTTACAATCATTTCTTTGTTTTTCGTCTTTGTATCCGCAAAGGCGCAAAACTATAATATACAATGTGAAGATACATGCAACCACGTGCATGGCTTAGATATGAGCCACTACCAAGGGAACGTCTTTTGGGAGGCTGTAGGTAATAATAGCAAGATGGCTTATGTCTACCTGAAAGCATCCGAAGGTGGCGCACGCATTGACCAAAGATACGAAGAGAATATAGAGTTAGCACGCAGATATGGCTTAAAAGTAGGCTCGTACCACTTCTATCGTCCCAAACAACCTCAAGCTGACCAGTTGAGAAATTTCCGTTATCAGTGCAGACCGGATGACCAAGACTTGATTCCAATGATTGACATTGAGACCACTAGCGGTTTAGGAAGAGAGGCTTTATGTGACTCCCTTCATAAGTTTATTGACTTGATGCAACGCGAATACAAGTGTAAACCACTCATCTATACTTACGAAAATTTCTACAATCGTTATTTACAAGGTGAGCTTGACGGATATCTCTTGTTTATAGCTAAATATTCGGGTAGCGAACCCGTCCTACAAGATGGCAGAGACATATACGCATGGCAATATACCGGCAAAGGCCACATCAATGGTGTGACGGGATACGTAGACAAGAGCAGGCTAATGGGTAGGCATAGCATGCGAGAGCTACGCTATCGAAGATGGAAATAAATAAGTTCAACACGCGTAGAGTATCTGACTAACTAACACACTTAATAACAAGCAACGATGATTATCAAATGTCCAGAATGCGGTCACCAAGTGAGTGACAAAGCCCCAGTTTGCCCCAGCTGCGGAGTTAAGATTGCTGATCATATTATACATTGTTCATATTGCGGCGAGATTTATCTTGACGAAGAAGAGATTTGTCCCAATTGTCACCATACCCCAATAGCTGATTCTCAGACCTCTGCGGGTAACAAAGAGAACGCACAGACATCCTGCGAATCCCCCAAAAACCCACAACAACACGATATAAACGAAGAAGTTGGTCCCATCGAACATCAAGACAACGTTCAGAAAGGCAAGCCTCAAGAACCTATCGTGCAAGCTACCCCTATCAGCGAGACAGCAAGCAACATCTACGCCGAGCCTATAGACGATGACGAACCGGAGGTTGAAGCTAACAACCCTGTAGATAGCCAAACAAAAGAAAAACAAAAGAAGAACAACCACGTCGCCCTTTTGATTTCATTTGTTATTGCTGCCATTATCTGTTTTGTCCTATTATACTTCTATCAAGACAAACAAAAGAATAATGAAGCAGAGGCTTTCACAGAAGCAATACAAAGCCAGAATCCGGATGTGATACAGCAATATCTTAACAAATACAAGCAAACCATTTCGCTCGAGCATCGCAATGAGGCTGAGAGTTTGCTGAAGAAACTGACACAGTCAAGTGAAAACTGGAACGCAGTGCTTTCAAAGAATGATCGCAAGACATTCCAAGATTACCTAAACGCGAATCCAAACACGCCCTATAAACAGGTTATACTTTCAAAGTTAGACTCTATCGATTGGGCTAGCGCTGTAAAAAAGAACACCGAAGATGCTTATGCCGAATATATCGCAGCACATAGCAATGGTGCACACGCGGGAGAAGCCGGCAAACTAGCGCAACAGCTGATGAGTCAAAATGAGAAGAAAGCACAAGAGAGTGCTCAAAAGGCAGCTGATCCTATCCGACGTTTCTTGGTTGGCATGAATACCAAGAGCACTTCGGCTATCGAAGGTTGCATGGCAAGCAGTTTCTCTTTCAATGGCACATTGGGGGCTTCCATTGCAGATATAAACAAATATATGGCTGACCGTCTATACCAAGCTGATGTAAAGAACATCAATTGGCACATGGAGCAACCCACGAGTTGCGATCCTATAGAACAAGATGGAAAAACTGTCGGATACAAGCTAAGCATCCCCGCAAAATTGGAGATTACTAGAGAAGGGGGCACTCCTACCCTACGCTACCAGATTTCTGCTAGCGTGTCTGCCGACAACAAGATTACAAGCATCTCATTAAACCGTATGCAATAAACAATAGTTTTTATCGATTATGCTTTACAAATGCAGCATAGTTACGATTAAGCAACGAACAAAGTCATTCTAGATTATACATAAACAAAAAAAATCTCGCGATAGACTCGCGAGATTTTTTTGTTTATATTCTTTGGTTAGCTTCCTATATCATACATAGAGAAGCTAACCACGAACCACTGTATTAGTCAAGCCACTTTACATAGCTGAAATCTTGGCGGTGAGGCAGAAGGTTGTTCTTTGGGAACATTCTTACGCTGCACTTGTATGCACCAGCTTGTTCAGCCTCGAAGGTTACCTTGAAGGTATAGAGGTTACCCTCTTGCTTAACCATCTCGAAAGGATAAACTTCGTGAACTGTCAAATCGGTATCTTCTTGACGATTATTGATAACAACAAGTTCAAGACCGATAGCGTCCTGTAGCCCCTGCTCGTCAATAGTATAAGTAAGGGTAATAGGTTTACCTGTTGCTACATCGAGCAAACCAGTCTCGTCCTTGCTTACCACGTGGATGTTATCCCAACGTTCAGCTACATTCTCTTTCCACAATGCGATTTCTTTTGCAAGAGCATTATCGTTTACTGCGAGTTTTGTAGCGCGCTCAGCCATACGGTTATAGAACTTGTCATAGTAGTCGTCAAGCTGACGCTTCATGGTGTAATGAGGAGCGATTGTTGCGATAGAGTTCTTGATAACCTTCACCCAACTAGCGCTGAACATCTTGCGTCCGCGATTGAAATACAATGGGATAATCTCGTTTTCGAGCAACGAATAGATTGTTGCAGCATCAAGCTGATCCTGATAACCTTGGTTCTGATAGGTTCTTTCTTGTGGAAGAGCCCAACCAGCGTTTTCACGATAGCCTTCAACCCACCAACCATCAAGAACAGAAAGATTGACAACACCATTCATCTCTGCCTTCTCACCAGATGTACCGCTGGCTTCAAGAGGACGAGTTGGTGTGTTCATCCAGATATCTACACCGCTTACCAAGCGACGAGCCAACTGCATATCATAGTCCTCAAGGAAGATAATCTTGCCAAGGAACTGAGGCATACGAGAAATCTCGAAGATGCGCTTAATCAACCCCTGACCTGCGCCGTCAGCTGGGTGAGCTTTACCTGAGAAGAAGAACAATACTGGATGTTCAGGATCGCTTACAATCTTCTCAAGACGTTCTAGGTCAGTGAACAACAAGTGAGCACGCTTATAAGTAGCAAAACGACGGCAGAAACCAATCATCAATGCGTTAGGAGTGATACGGTCAAGGATAGAAACCACCTTAGCAGGATCGCCCTGGTTACGTAGCCACTGCTGTGTGAACTTATCGCGGATATACTTGATGAGTTTCTTCTTCAATGCCATACGAGTGTTCCAAATCTCTTCATCTGGAACATTGTAGATAGCGTGCCAAATCTCCTCATTACTCTGATCGTGGAGGAAGCTCTTATCGAAGTACTTGTCATACTCTTTACGCCACTCTGTTGCAGTCCAGGTAGGAAGGTGCACACCATTGGTTACATAACCTACATGGTTCTCTTCAGGATAGTAGCCCTTCCAGATTGGAGCAAACATCTTCTGGCTTACCCAACCATGGAGCTTACTTACACCATTCACTTCCTGACATGTGTTACATGCAAATGTACTCATGCAGAAACGCTCGTTGTGATCATCAGGATTGGTACGACCCATACCGATGAACTCATCCCAAGAGATGCCGAGCTTAGCAGGATAGCCACCCATATACTTACCAAAGAGCGACTCATCAAAATAGTCGTGACCTGCAGGTACTGGTGTGTGAACAGTGAACAAAGCAGATGAACGAACAAGTTCAAGAGCCTGATTGAAGCTCAATCCGCCATCGATATAATCGCAAAGACGTTGCAAGTTGCATAGAGCAGCGTGACCTTCATTGCAATGATAAATCTGCTTCTTAATGCCGAGTTTCTTAAGCATCAATGTACCACCGATACCCAAGAGAATCTCTTGCTTCAAACGGTTTTCCCAATCACCACCATAGAGACTATGAGTGATAGGTTTGTCATACTCTGAGTTCATATCGTTGTCAGTATCGAGCAAGTACAACTTGATACGTCCTACGTTTACACGCCAAACCAAAGCGTGAACTTGATAGTTCTGATAAGGAACATCTACCACCACTTGATTGCCATTGGCATCAAGCTCGCGTTCGATAGGAAGAGAGTTGAAGTTCTGTGCATCATATTTAGCGATTTGCTGACCATCCATACTTAGGCTTTGAGTGAAATAGCCAAAGCGATAAAGGAAACCCACTGCGCATAGATCTACGTTTGAGTCAGAAGCTTCTTTCAGATAGTCGCCAGCCAACATACCTAGACCACCGCTATAAATCTTCAAAACCTGGTTCAAACCAAATTCCATACAGAAATAAGCTACAGATGGACGGGTTGAGTCAGGTTTAACATTCATGTAGTCTTGGAACTTCTTGTACACATCATGTACATTCTTCATGATGTTCTTGTCCTTTACGATAGCTTCCTTGCGATCGTACTTGAGGCGTTCCAAAAGCAAGACAGGATTGTGTCCTACTGCTTCGTAAAGATCCTCGTCAAGGCTTTTAAACAAGTTGCGAGCCTCGTAGTTCCATGCCCACCACATGTTGTGTGCCAATTCGTCAAGACATTTGAGTTCCTTTGGAAGTGTCGACTTGACATTCACCTCTTTCCATTGAGGTTGGTTTGAATAATCAGATTTAATCTTCATACTTTAAAATAATACGGTTGAGTATTTTGTGTTTTGATTTTTACTTCTTAACATTGTTTGCATTGCGTGACTCTGCATGACGCAAAGCAAGATCATAAGCCTGCTCATAGTAGGTGATAAAATTGCTCCACAATGCTTTCTTTGAGAGCGCACTGGCATGATCACGACATTTCTTCACTTGCGCAGGCGTCAGTGACGAGTAATAGCTGATGGTGTCCTTGATTCCATCTGCCACCTCGCTATAATTATAATCGGTGCGATGCAGTACCTTTACGCCATCCTCCAGCTCACCATAGTGACCAGTTTCACTATTGACCCAAAGGCCAAAACCTGCAAGATCGGTCGTGATACAAGGTACCTTGAAGGCTATTGCTTCAAGCGGTGTATAACCCCAAGGCTCATAATATGAAGGATAGACACAGAGGTCATTTCCTAGAACCAAATCATAATAAGACATATTAATAATGCCATCATCTCCTGTCAGATAACATGGAAGGAAGATAAGCTTCACCTTATCATTTGGTTCATTATTCATATTAAGATATTTGAGCATACCCATGACGTTGTCATGATTCATATTGTTAAGCCAATGTGTAATCATGGGCACTTCAAGCGGTGTGCTATAGGGCAGTTTGTCATTGAGACGCTGCAACAAATCTTTGCGTGGCTCCCCTACCCAACCGGGCACTTCTATGAAAGCGACAATCTGTTTCTTCAAGTTTGAATCGCGCTTGAGACGATTCATTGCCTCTATGAAGACATCCACACCTTTATTTCTGAACTCATAACGACCGCTAGTTGACACAATCAGCACATCATCACCGAGCTGTGTACCAAGCAAGGCATTAGCTACCTCCAAGAGACGTTTGCGAGCTGCTTTGCGTTTTGCGGTGAATGTAGCTCCTTTAGGTACAAAACTATTGTCAAAGCCATTAGGTAGAACCACATCTACCGACTTGTCTAGCAATTCCTTGCACTCGTTAGCAGTAATCTCACTCACCGTAGTAAAGCAATCGGTATAGTGGGCAGCTTGCTTTTCTATCGAATGCTTGCTCTGCATGTTAAGTTCTCCTGCCATTTGATCGCCATTATAAGCCCATAGATAATCATACAATGGCTTATTGTTACCAGCGATACTACGTCCAATGCAAGTAGCATGCGTAGTAAAGACAGATGCAGCTTGAGGCAATAGTTTTTGAAGGAGCAAGATGCTAAATCCTGTTTGCCATTCGTTGGCATGCAATAGCACACGCTTATCTGCAGCTACAGAGTGTTTACAAAAACTTTCTACAACCTTAGCCGTCGCATAAGCAAACATGGCAGAATCGTCATAGTCACCATAAGCATGCAAGGAATCAACTTGGAACTCGTTCCAAAGCATTCCATAAAACTCATTCTTTTTATCAAAAAAAGAACGATAGTCTACAAGTATAGCTACAGGGCTTCCAGGAATGGTCCATCTACCTATTCTGATATGTAACCCTTCCTGCTCTGCTTGTTCTCTCCATGAAGAAAACAAATCCTCTGATTGAAAATAAGGATTTGGGTTACCTGGCTGACAATCTGGTCCTATGAATATCAAATTATCTTTTAAGCGTTTGGTTAAGGTTTGTGCACGTGTTGAAAGAACGGTATAAATGCCACCAACCTTATTACAAACTTCCCAACTAGTTTCGAAGATATAGTCGGGAAACAACATATCTTTTTTCATGAAAAATTCAGTTATACGCTGCAAAGTTACAATATTTTTGTTTACAAATAAAGCTTCGCCTATTTTTTTTAGTATTATAAAGTGTGCAATCGTTCGTTTTTGCTACCTTTGCAATAGTTATTTATAGTAAACACAATATGAAAAGAATACTTCTCTTAACGTGGTTGATGATACTATCAATATTTTCCGTTCATGCTCAAGAGGTTGCGGATAGCACCATCTTTACAGGAAAGATTGTGAATAAAGAATATCAAGTTTGGATAGAGATGGACTTCAAACACCAAAACATCTTGACTCCTGGACAAGAGATTTTCGGTCTTGTTCCCGGATATTTTGGTGCACGACGGGATACCCGTAAATGGATTATCACCGACACGAGCGTCAAAGGAAAAGTTGCCACAGTCACCATTATCAATGACTATGGCAGCGAAGATCTTGAAGCGCAATTGACCTACCAAGATGATGGCACCTATTTATTAGAGCGCCTTTCAGGTAGCACGATGAAGATTGTGGTCAACCGCAGTTGGGTTAAGATTCCTAAGAAGTTGGTATTTACACGCGAATAAGCACCCACATCATCGTGGTGATTATAGTTGGAGATATCTACCGGTAATGCTTTTTGCGTTTGCAGCAACCTCTTCGGGTGTGCCATGAGCTACTACCCATCCACCCTTGTCACCACCTTCTGGTCCTAGGTCGATGATATAGTCGGCTTGTCGCATCACTTCAATATTATGCTCTACGACCAATATGCTATGGCCACGTTCTATCAAAGCATTGAATGCAGCTATCAGCCTTTTGATGTCATGGTAGTGCAGACCTGTTGTGGGCTCATCAAATATAAATAAGGTGGAAGCTTGTTTTTCTGTTCCCATGAAATAGGCCAATTTTACACGCTGATTCTCACCTCCAGAAAGTGTAGACGAGCTTTGCCCCAGTTTGATATAGCCCAACCCTACATCGCTCAGAGGTTTAAGCCTTTTGACGATAGATAGATTACCCCACTGTTCAAAGAAGCTGATAGCTTCGTCGATGGTCATTTCTAGTACGTCGTTAATATTCTTCTCATGATAGCGCACGTCTAAAATCTCTTTCTTAAAGCGCTTTCCATGACAAGCCTCGCATGTGAGTTCTAGGTCAGCCATAAACTGCATCTCAATGGTTATTACACCTGCGCCTTTACATTCCTCACATCGTCCTCCTTCCGCATTGAAACTGAAATGTTGTGCCGCATAACCCATCTGTTTAGATAAAGCCTGCTGCGCAAAGAGTTTTCTGATTTCGTCATATGCCTTTACGTATGTAGCCGGATTGGAGCGGGTGCTCTTACCTATGGGATCCTGACTAACAAACTCTACATGCTTCAACGCTTTCAGATCTCCATCTAGTGATTGGTATTCGCCAGGTGCATCAGCCACCTCATCCATCATCCTCTTCAGTGCAGGATAAAGAATGCCTTTAACCAGGCTCGACTTTCCGCTACCACTTACACCTGTAACAACGCATAACACATTCAGAGGGAAGGTAACGTCTATGCCTTTTAAGTTGTTCATACGTGCACCATGTACCATGATAGACCTATTCCATGAACGACGTGAAGCGGGTAGTTGCATCTTGTCTTTTCCTGAAAGAAAATCGATGGTATGCGAATGATACTGTTCTGTCACCTTTCTATCCATATGTTGAACCTCTGAAGGATCTCCCGTAAAGACAATTTCTCCTCCTAGTCGGCCCGCATCTGGACCGACATCAACAAGATAGTCGGATGATCGCATCACATCTTCGTCATGTTCTACCACCACAATGGTATTGCCTTCATCTCTCAGTTCATGCAAGACCTTAATCAATCTAGAGGTATCACGGCTGTGCAACCCTATCGAAGGTTCGTCTAGTATATATAATGAACCCACAAGCGGACTTCCCAACGAGGTACTTAGGGTAACACGTTGGCTTTCACCGCCACTTAGTGTGCTAGTTTGTCGTCCTAAGGTAAGATAACCCAGCCCCACGTCTAGCAAGAACATCAATCTACTGCGAATCTCTTGTAGAGGGCGTGCGGCTATGCGGCTCTCATGCTCGGAAAGTTGCAAGTTGTCAAACCATTTGGAGAGATTCTCGATCGAAAACTGCACCAAGTCGGTTATAGCCATACCCGAGATTTTAACCCAAGATGCTTCGGGCTTCAATCGTGTTCCATGACAAACGGGGCAAATGGTGCGACCTCTATATCGGCTCATCATCACACGATACTGTATCTTGTATTGGTTCTCCTTTACCATCTCAAAGAAAGCATCTATCGATACTTGCTCATTCTTTGGACGACACTTATCGCTAGGCAATCCATGCCATAGCATATCTCGCTGCTTAGTTGTCAATTCTAGATATGGGGTGAAGATAGGGAAATCATCTTTTGCTGCTCTACGACAAAACTCTTCTTTCCATACCTTCATCTTATCGCCATGCCAACACTGCACACATCCGTCATAGACCGAAAGTGTACTATCTGGGATAACAAGACGTTCATCAATACCTATCACGCTGCCAAATCCTTCACACTCGGTACAGGCGCCAAGTGGCGAATTGAAAGAGAATAGATTGTCCGTAGGATGCACAAACGACATTCCATCGGCTTCAAAACGAGTTGAGAAATCGTAACACAATCGGGAAGGAAGTACCATCAGGCGGCAAGCGCCATCTCCTTCATAGAATGCCGTCTCAGCACTATCTGACACACGCGAAACTTGCTCTTTTGAGTTGTCTGCGGTAAAACGGTCTACCACAAGGTACATTTCTTCCTGCTCATTGAGCAAAGCAGAATCACCCAAGACATCTTCAATCCGCTGAAAGTCACCTTTTATATATATACGTGTGAAACCATTCTGAAGAGCAAGTTCTAGCTGCTTAGACTTGTCGCGTTCAGCCGTAAACGCCATCGGAGCTAATAGCACCATCTTTGTACCACCGGCAAACTCCATGACTTGTCTTACCACATCATATGCCTGATGACAATGTACCTCTTGTCCGCTGATAGGAGAATAGGTATGCCCGATTGAAGCAAACAGGAGACGAAGGTATTCGTATATTTCGGTGGTTGTACCTACCGTGCTGCGCGGATTACGTGACTGCACGCGTTGTTCTATTGCTATAGCAGGAGGCAGATTCTTGATATAATCCACTTCGGGCTTCTGCATGCGACCAAGAAACTGGCGAGCATACGAGGACAAACTCTCCACATAGCGCCGTTGACCTTCTGCATATAATGTATCAAATGCCAACGATGATTTACCCGAGCCAGAGACTCCGGTTATTATCGTCATCTTATTATGCGGTAGTCGGACATCTATATTCTTAAGATTGTTGACCTTTGCACCTTTTACCTCTATATACTTTTCCTTCATTTGCTTTCGTATTGTACTGCAAATTTACGAAATTCATTTGATTACTTGAAATTTCTTCTGTAAGTCTTACATCGCCATATCTGTTTTCTTCGACATGCTTTATTCTTACTACTATATCATATAGGAATGGGAAGGCGCCTCTTAGGGTACATGTGGTATGGTAGAACTGAACGCCAACACGATATATCTTTATTTTTGTCAATTCTACATCAAATATTATGAGCATGACTTAATACGTGATTGCGCAGACTTAATTGTAATTTCTATATCTACGATTACCTTTGCCAATAAAAAAAAGTGTGTCCCACGCCTATCTGGCTCGGAGCACACTTGTGTGTTACGGCTATCTAAAGTCACTTTACATTTACTTTCACAGTCTTCCCGTCATTGGTGCGCAGGATGTTGATGCCGCGTTGCATTACGCTGCGACGTGTGCCGTCAATGCCGAATACGATGGTCTTTCCGAAAGTCTCGATGTTCTTGAGCGAACCGATGCCATCGGTAACGGTGTTGAACTTGAAGTACACTGTCTCACCGTAATTGTCAACTACGAGCGTTACCCAAGCGGTCTCACCACTGAATTCGCCATCGAGGCTTGTCATATCAAGGGTGGTGTAGACTGGGTGCGACGACTCAGTGATAACTCCTTCCAATTTGCTTCCTGCTTTGAGCACGAGGCTGGAGCCGTCTGCACTAGTGTTGCCAGCAACACCCTTGACGGTGATTGTGCCAAGGCTGATGGTGGTTCCGGGCATCTGGGCATTGGTAAGAGACATATCGAATGTGCCATCGTTATTGTCTACGAGTGTCATTGTAGAGGACGAAGATGCACTGCTCGGCACTCCGTCTCCGTCTACTGTGGTGGCAATGAGCGTTCCTGTGAGAGTGTTGGTATCCTTGGCTTCGTCTCCATAGTGGCCTGTCATCGAGAACGTATCATCATCGTCGCTATCCATCTCGAACTCAAGATAGAGATTGCCATCGGTTATGGTGCCACTGAAATAGGCGTTGACAGACTTTCCATTCAGCTCGCTGTCGGCACAATCAACCACTGCCGTGCTGGCGCTGTTGTTGAAGATGTAGGTAATACCGTCCTGCACGCCTATCGAGACACCAGTGAATTCAAGATCACCGAGCTTCACTTGGTCCGTATTGAAAGCAAGGAGCTTCAGCGTGTTGCTGCCGTCGCTATAACGGTGATACTCCACGGTCTTGTTCTCCTGTAACTGATCGTTGCCATTTGGGTCGGTAGTGTAGAGCGTAAGGGTAAACTCCTTACTCTCGATTTCCTCAATCTCATCTTCCATCGGAACAAGCTTTATACTCTTGTATGTTGCATACGACTGCTGGTCAGCGCCTTCTCCGCTACCTATCGATATTTCGCTTAGGTTGAATATGCCATCAAGGTTGGCGGCAGCGATAATGATAGAGCCGTTGAGCGTGAGACCTTTAGTCTTCGAGAGTTCTACTGTTATCTCGTCGCCCACTGTTAATTCACCAGTATCGTTGTTGCCCGAACCTGCGTCGAAATATGCCTTTATCTTGCCGTTGTTGCGGTACAAGTGAACATTGTTGTTCCATTCTGTAGGTGCAGCACCTATCGAGAGCACGTCCTCAACGCTTCTCTGGCATGTGCTTAGGTCGATTACGGCTTGAAGTTTTTGTGTATTCCAGTCTATCGGGGTCGCGAACACAAAGCCTGTTCCATCGGCCACATAGTTTTCAACTATCACTGTTTCGGTCATGGTGTCGTCTTCCGCGCCGTCGGTCTCCGTTCCGCCAAGTTTTTCCACTTTCGTTGCCCCGAACGAGGAGTTATTGCCCAAATGGCATGTGCTCTTGTACAGGTTCGTAGATGCCATTGCCGTGATTGTAGCCACGAGCAAGGCGAGAAAAGTAAATACTTTCTTCATATTTAATTCATTTATTTATTAATACTGATACATTTATTAATGTACCCTCAAGCAGTGCGGAACGCAGTGTCCATTGCCTGGCTCAATCTGAAGGTCATGCCTACGATACCGAATATGGGATACATAGTCTGCTCTATGGTCTTGAAATCTTTCTTGAACGCTCTAAAGAAGCCCTATGGCGTAGTAGAAATAATAAGCCTCACCTTCTTGCCGATGTTGTATGTGACCTAAAACGCGAGCTTATGTTCGATTGTGTCAGCCACACATTACCCGTAGACACACTGTTCAACAATTCGCAACACTAGCACAATTTCCATGCGATAATCCTCACCTGTCGAGTGTTTCCATAGCCCTCTACAAGAGCATTCTTCGGATATCTTGTCAGCTACAAAGATAGGCAAAGATTTTGTGACTCCAAATACTTCTTACGAAAAATTTGCTGATAGCAATCATCTTCAGCAGATGACCGACTATGCTCATGATATAGCAGAGGCATTGAACGTGAATGGTGATGTAGAGGTGGTAACGTCTGAAGGACTGAAAGGGAAGAAGAAGCAAGCCAAAGGATGGTACGACCCAAAGACAGGGAAGATAACCATCGTAGCAGACAACCATACCAACGCAGCAGATATAGAGCAAACGGATGCTTCAACCGCTTGGGATGCATTAATGGAGCAAACTGAAGGAGACGAAGCGATGGCTCATGAGATAGCTGACGAGATGGTGAAGGACAAAACCGCAGACCTTGCAAAGGTAGAGAATGAACCTATTGCCAAGGGTAAGACTCCTACCGAGAAACTCGCAGCACGAAAGGCACACAAGGCAAAGGTGGAACAAGCCAAACTAGAGTTGGAACAATGGAAAGCTATTGCTAATGTGGATGCCGAGCGCAAGGCAAAAGCAGCCGTAGAACGACAAGAGGCAGAGATAGCTAAAGCCGAGGAAGCAATTGGCAATGGAAATGAAGGACTTCGGAACGTTAGACAGGGACGAACTGAGGGACATTCTGACCAAGGGCAAGGTGATTTGGCGGAAGCCGGAAATACAGGAAATGTTGGAAACGGACGACAAGATGGTACGGACGAAACCAATACAGACAAAGTGACGCCTATTGGTGAAAGTGATTTTGGCTTTGTGTATGACCAATTCAAGGGTAATGCACAAGGTGCTATCCGACAACTAATGAAGATGTTGAACGGGGAGGCACTTGGTGCGCTTCATCATGACGAGATTGGAGACATTGATTTGGTATGGGGTAAGGCAGGTACAAGAAAGAGTGACGGTTATGGTCTTGCCAAACTTGTAAAGTTCCACCCCGAAGTGCTTGACAATCTCCAAGGCATACTTGATGGTATGCACATCACAAAGCGTTCAGAAAATCGTGTACAACTGGAAAATGACGAATACCAAGCAGCAGTACGTCTTACTTGGAATGGTGAAGAAAAGTTGTGGTTGTTGACAGCCTTTAAGAAAAAAGAAACGCCTGAACCAACTAACAGTAGGACAGACGTTGATAGTAACCTTGATGGCAAGTCGGACGACACAGCTACCCGACAAAGCTCGGACGTTTCTGTTGACAAAGATATAAACAATCAGTCAACTTTGCAAGAAAATGACGAGAAAAGTCGTGAAATCAGTGGAATAGACTGGACTACCTACGACAAAGCACCCAAGAATGAAGCTGAGTGGACGGACATGATGCGCTTCGAGTATGAAGGTAGGCCTGTGCCGGAAGCCAAGGATATGCGTGCGATGAAACGTTTTGTGGACAAAGTGCTTTCGGGTGACAAAGGTATTGACGAGACTATCAACGAGTGGTTAGCCACCAGGTCGCGCTCGGCGGAAATTGATGCGTCAGGACTTTATCAAAGCGAAAAGGGATGGTTCTCGCCCAAGAAACACGGTGACTTTGTTGCTTTCTATGACGAGGGCGAAAAGGCCGTATACAAATTGTCTGCTGTCAAAGACCGACAAGGCTATCTCAATAGAGTAATACTGACAAAGGAAACGTTCGCCAATGCTCCTGCAAAGGAAGATGCCGGAGAGGATATCTCCCAAAAGGCGGAGAAAGCCAAAGTCGAGGAGACGCAAGCGAAAGATGCAGTCGTTGAAAATACGGAAGAGCCGAAGAAGAAACCAACCAACAAGGTTGAGCAAACGAATGCAAGCATTAGTAATTCTTCTGAATCCGCAAAGAATCCTGTTGAGAACAACTCTTCTATAGAGAATAAGCCCAAGAAGCAGAAGCTATCACCGAAGAAGCGTGAAGCGATGGAGTCTATTGCCAATGCATTAGGCTACAAGGTAGTTTGGCACGATTCTATGGAAGAGAATGGGTATATCAACTATGCAGCCAAAGAAATCCATATAGCCGAAGATGCAAACAATCCTATAGAGATGGTATTCGGACATGAGGCTACTCATGCAGTACGTAATCTTAGCAAAGAAGATTTTTCCGCATTGCGTGATGCGGTGAAAAAACTGATGGGCGATGATTGGTGGAATGTCAAGATACCCCAGTTCGGGATAAGAAAGTCTTAAAATAGTAGGCTAAAAAGTTGGTAGTC
>CAVGNV010000032.1:0-24457 GCA_963630695.1 Paratractidigestivibacter sp.
ACGCATTCTCCATTTACCCTAATATAATGAATAACAAGTGCAAAGGTACTTAAAAATGGCAAAACTGGCGACAATGCCCTACCATATTATTATATTAAAGCAGGAAAGGGAGTTATGTATCCCTTTATCATTATTCGTAGAAGATGCTAGTGTTGCTGACAAATCCGCATTCTTGACATTCGGCTGTATTGTTGTCATAAACGATTACGTCATGACAACCGCATTCAGGACAAATCATAATTACAATGTTTAAAAGGTTAGTAATGCAAAAGTAATACATTGTGCTCAATTAACCAAAATAAGTAGCGGTGAAAAGAAGGTGGCGTATTATATAATAAGGTGTAACGTAGCAGAAGGCTACAGTGAACGGCGTGAAGAGATATGGCCGGCAATAAAAGAAGAACGAAATAAAAAAGATTTGTGAAAAATAAAGCTTGAAAAGTTTGGTGATATGGATGAATAGTGTTACCTTTGCATCGCTTTTAGAAAATAAGGTGCCTGGGCCGGTCGGTTAGGTAACGGTCTGCAAAACCGTGTAGAGCAGTTCGATTCTGCTAGGCACCTCAAGACAAGAAACGAAATCAAGTCTCTACAAGCCTCTCCGAGGAATTTGGAGAGGCTTTTTAAATTTTTATTTATGCAACAGAAGATAATCATCTTGGATTTCGGCTCGCAGACTACACAACTTATTGGTCGTAGAGTGCGCGAGTTGGATACCTTCTGCGAGATTCTCCCTTACAACAAGTTTCCTAAAGACGATCCTTCCGTGATTGGCGTTATCCTCTCAGGGTCACCTTTCTCAGTGCATGATGCTGAGGCTTTCAAGGTTGATCTGAGTATGTTCGTAGGACGAATCCCCGTGCTTGGTATCTGTTATGGTGCACAGTATATCTCTTATGCCAATGGTGGTAAGGTTGAGGCTGCTGACACACGTGAGTATGGACGTGCCAACTTGGAGCACTTCGATGCAGCTAACCCCTTGTTTAAGGGTTTTGAAGCGCATTCGCAGGTGTGGATGAGTCATGGCGACACCATTACAGCTATACCCGATGGCTATGAGTGTATCGCCTCGACAGCCAATGTGAAGTATGCCGCTTATGCCTCAACCAAGCAACCCGTTTGGGCAGTGCAGTTCCATCCAGAGGTGTTCCATTCGCTTCAAGGCTCATTGCTACTCAAAAACTTTGTGGTAGACATCTGTGGAAGCAAGCAAGACTGGAGCGCTGACTCGTTTGTAGAGACAACCGTCAACGAGCTGAAAGCCCAGCTAGGTGACGACAAGGTGATTCTAGGTCTTTCAGGTGGTGTCGACTCAAGTGTGGCAGCGGTGCTTCTGAACAAAGCTATTGGTAAGAACCTTACTTGTATCTTTGTGGATCATGGTATGCTGCGCAAGAACGAGTTCCATGATGTGATGGAAGACTATAAGTGCTTAGGTCTAAACGTGATAGGTGTAGATGCTTCAGCGAAATTCTTTGCTGATCTAGCCGGCGTAACCGATCCTGAGCAGAAGCGCAAAATCATTGGTCGCGACTTTGTGGAGGTGTTCAACGCTGAGGCAAAGAAGCAAACTGGTGCAAAGTGGTTAGCACAAGGAACGATATATCCTGACCGCATTGAGAGCCTCAATATCACCGGTAAGGTGATTAAGAGCCACCACAACGTAGGTGGTCTTCCTAAAGAGATGAACCTTCAGCTATGCGAGCCCTTGAAATGGTTGTTCAAGGACGAGGTGCGTAGGGTAGGGCGCTCTATGGGTATGCCCGAGCATCTCATCACTCGTCATCCCTTCCCAGGGCCAGGTCTAGCTGTGCGTATCCTTGGTGATATCACCCCCGAGAAGGTGCGTATCCTTCAGGATGCTGACGATATCTATATCCGTGGTCTGCGCGAATATAAGGTGCGTCTTAGCGGTGAGGAGGCTCGTCGCGTCTTGGCAGCGGGTGTACCCGTTGATATGCAGAATGGCGAGATAGAGGTGTCGCTCTATGATCAGATTTGGCAAGCTGGTACCGTGTTGCTCTCTACCGTTCGTTCGGTGGGTGTGATGGGCGATGAACGTACCTATGAGCATCCCGTGGCTCTTCGCGCCGTAACCAGTACTGACGCAATGACAGCCGACTGGGCACATCTGCCATACGACTTCATGGCAAAGGTGTCTAACGAGATTATCAATAAGGTCAAGGGTGTGAACCGTGTATGCTATGATATCTCTTCTAAACCACCCTCGACAATTGAGTGGGAATAAAACGCATCAAAACAGAAATCAACACTGATTGATTTTTGGTTTCAATACGGGGCTCGTTGATCTGTCACATGATGGTCAGTGAGCCCTGACTTTTATACATTAATATCCGTAATAAACGTGCGACGTATTGCATTATTCTTACAAAAGAAGTATATTTGCAGAAGCAATATAACATCGTAAGGAATGAAACATTCAGAAGCGACAACGCCATTGAACAAAGACATATCACAGTTGTCAGATGACGAGATACTGCAAGGATTCAAGAATGCCGATGCGAGAATAGTGAAGGAGTATTATTACGGATACTGCCGAATAGCATACTGTATATATAATAAGCGTTATAACTTGCGAGCCAAACCAGGGATGGATTTCTTCTCGCTAGCACACGAATACTATATCTATCTCTGCACCCATTCGTTCAAACCCTTGGAGGATAGGAAACCCACTATGTCGCTTAAGACATGGATGATTAACGGCTTTAGGTTCTTGTTGTTAGATAAGCTGAAGGGATGCGCTAAAGAGAATCGCTTTGAGAGTTTCGAAGCCAAGCAAGAAGGCCATGCGTTTGATATAAGTGATAGTCAGTTTGAGCAAGAACTTTATCACACGATAGAAGAAATAAGCGATTGCTACTTTGGGCGTGATAGTGCAAATGGCATCATCCTTAAGATGCTCTATATTGAAGGATTTAAAGGAAAGGATATAGCCGAACAGCTTGGTGTAAGTGCTTCAGCCATCACGCAGCGTTGTCAAAAGATGATGCACGATGTGATTATACCTTATTTTAAGAACCACTTTAATGCATTTGATTATATGTCGCATACGTTTACAAGCTGCGATGAAATACAACCGAATTCTGTACGCCTCTTTGGTCTACAAAGCGTTAATAAGACATATCCAAGTGAGGTTTTAGATACAAGCAATATGAGCATAGATCAATTAAAGAAAGGCAGAGTTACGCCACAGTGGATTGGTTCGCTGAAAGAGAACGAGGTGTTTGTCTTTGGTAGTAACTTAGCAGGTATGCATGGTGGTGGTGCTGCCCGTATAGCTCGTCTCCGCTTTGGCGCGGTCATGGGGCAAGGCGTCGGGATGCAAGGGCAGAGCTATGCTATCCCAACGATGCAAGGAGGTGTGAATACCATTAGCCCATACGTGGCTGATTTTATCAGTTATGCTAGACAGCATCCCGAGAAGCGCTTTCTGGTTACTCCCATCGGTTGTGGTATAGCCGGCTTTGATGCAGAGGACATCGCTCCCTTGTTCCATGCAGCCAAGACAGTAGATAACATCAGTCTACCCGAGAGCTTTTGGCAAATACTAGAAACAAGGTGTTGACCCTTGGCTATGTGTTTTTGCGGTAGCTTGCTATCGCCCATACATTCATCACGAAAGCGATGCCGCCAAGTGCTGCCACCTGATGGGCGATGCTCTCGAAGTTGCCTCCACGGACAAAGACCGTCCTAATGGCATCAATGAAGTAGTGCATCGGGTTGATGTATGTAGTGAGATAAGCCCAGTGAGGCATGGAACGAACAGGCGTGAACAGACCGCTAAGGAGCAAGAGACACATCACGACAAACCACATCACAAAGACTGCTTGCTGCATCGTGTCGTTATAGTTGGAGATAACCAATCCCCAACCGCTTACAATGAAAGCGAGCAAGATAGCTAAGAGGTAGATCAGCCCGAGGTTGCCAGCTGAGGTGATGCCATATATCGCCCATGCTAACACAAAACACTCGGTCATCACCAGCAAGCCAATCAGCCAGTAGGGTATCAGTTTGGCAAGGATAAACTCCCACTTCTTTACTGGTGTGACATTGATGGCTTCAATTGTGCCACACTCCTTCTCGCCCACAATGTTCAGTGCAGGAAGAAAACCGCACATCAGCAAGATAAGAATGGCCATCAGTGCGGGTATCATGAACACCTTATAGTCAAGATGTTTGTTGTAAAGGTATAGTACGGAAACCGGAGAAGCAGCAGATGGAGACATCGAACCATGCTCCCCCAACGCAGAGGATAGATGTTGGGCGATGACATTGCTTACATATGAACTGCCCATGCTCCCCTTGTTACCATTCACAGCGTTGGCAGCAACAAGGATCTTAGCGTCAGTGCTCGCTCGTAGCTCCCGCTCGAAGCGTGGCGCAATCTCTATGATGATATCAGCCTTGGAACATTCTATATCAGCCAAGGCAGCAGCGTAGCTTGGTTTCAGTCCGCCAAAAATGAAATAATCGCTTGAGGCGATGCGCTGTATCAGACGAGCAGACAATGTAGAATGGTCATTGTCCACCACATCTACCACAATGTTCTTCACCTCCATGTTCATCACCCAAGGCATGACACACATAATCATGATGGGGAACAGCAAGATGAGGCGTGGGATGAAGGAGTTGCGACGTATCTGAAGAATCTCTTTGTGAAGTAAGTATCTTAAAGCCATGATGTTATTCCAATCTTTTGTTGAATTTCAGAAGGGCAGCAGAAAGCAGAACGACAGTCATTCCCGTCAGTACCACAATTTCAGTAGCCACCTTGTCTAAGCTCACACCCATAACCATCAGTTTGCGTATGGCTGAGATGTAATACCTTGGAGGGATAAGCGCAGAGACATATTGTAGGATTTGGGGCATGCTCTCCACTGGGTAAATCATTCCGCTGAGCAGGATGCACGGCATCATGAGCATAACCGCTGAGGCTAGCAGAGCTACCAGTTGCGTCTTGGCTATGCTACTGATAAGCAAACCTAGCGACAACGCCAAGAGGATATAGATACCCGACACCATGTATATACCCCAAAGACTTCCCGTCAGTGGTACCATCAAGATATATTGAGCTATGAGCAGAATGCAGGTGAGAATGACAAAGGCTAACAATAGATAAGGCACCGCCTTGGCAATGATCATTGTTAAGGGACGAACAGGGCTTACCAAGAGTACCTCCATCGTGCCCCGTTCCTTCTCTCTGACAATGCTGATGCTGGTCATCATTGCGCAGATTAGCATCAAGATGATGCCGATGATACCTGGTACAAAGTTGTAACTGCTACGCATCTGCGGATTGAAAAGAAGCTTTTGGGCAATCAGCGATTCGCTATTGTGTGATGGCGATAGAATCTGCTTGGCATAAGCGGTGTACATCTGCGCCATATTAGGGTCTGCGCCATCTGTAATCACTTGTATGTTGGTGTGCTTTGATGCAAAATGGTTCCCGAAGCATATCGCCATGTCTGCTTCTTGGTGTCGGATGAGCTGTTCAGCTTCTGCAGGTGTGCTTACCTTATATAATATATCGAAATATTGATTGGCACTCAACTTATCCACCATCCGTTGCGTCTCATGGTCAATGGATGATAGCACCAACACGGTTCTTACGTTGCGTACGTCGGTAGAAATAGCAAAACCGAAGAGGAGCATCTCTATGACAGGAATGCCGAAGAGAACCAACATTGTGCGTTTGTCACGTAGGATGTGTCGTGTCTCCTTGATGACGAAAGATAAAAATTGTTTCATTGTCTGATAGATTGTCTTGCTAAGAACGTGAATACACTATCCATGTCCGGCTGATGCAGCTCGCGTTTCAATGATTCGGGTGTACCAAGTGCTTTGATTTTGCCATCAACCATAATGGATATGCGGTCACAATATTCAGCCTCATCCATATAATGCGTGGTAACAAAGACCGTGATGCCACGGTCAGCAGCTTCGTAGATGAGTTCCCAAAACTGTCTGCGGATAGCTGGGTCAACACCTCCTGTAGGCTCGTCAAGAAATACAATCTCAGGCTCATGAAAGATACTCACCGAGAAAGCCAGCTTCTGCTTCCATCCTAAGGGAAGACTTGACACGATGTCATCTCCATGGTCGGAGAAATGCAGTCGGTCAAGAAGCGCCTCTGTCTTACGTCGAATCTCTTTCCTGTTCATGCCATAGATGCCTGCAAAGAGCCGTATATTCTCTCTAACGGTTAAGTCTTTATAAAGCGAGAACTTCTGACTCATATAACCGATGTGCTTCTTAATCTGTTCATACTCGGTAATGATGTCACATCCAGCCACACGTCCACTACCGCTTGTGGGTTGGTTCAGTCCCGTGAGGATGTGCATAGCGGTGGTTTTGCCTGCTCCATTGGCACCAAGGAAACCGAAGATCTCACCTCTTCTTACAGAAAACGAGATGTCATCAACCGCTCGGAATGAACCGAATGCTTTGACAAGGTGTTCCACCTTGATCACATTGTCAGTGAAAGTGTTATGCGGAGCGTGGTCAATACCTGGCGGACAGAACACATCTTTATATGTGTAGAGAATCTCGTCGGGCTTGCCGATACCCATCAATCTTCCATTTTGCAGAAAAGCGATGCGGTTACAACGACGCACCTCGTCGAGATAAGGGGTGGAAACGATGATTGTGATGCCTTGCTCCTTTAAGGATTCGAGCACGTCCCACAACTCCTTGCGACTTACGGGGTCAACACCCGTGGTAGGTTCGTCAAGCAGGAGAATGCTTGGCCTATGTACCAAGGCACAACAGAGCGCTAGCTTCTGCTTCATACCGCCCGATAAGGCTCCGGCTTTCCGATTAGCAAACTTTTCTATCTGCGAATAGATGACTTTGATATGCTCATATTCTGCCTCAACAGTGGTGCCGAACAGCGTAGCGAAAAACCCTAAGTTCTCCCTTACCGAGAGATCTTGATAAAGCGAAAACGTACCAGGCATGTATCCTGTTATTCGTCGTATATCTCTAAGGCCCTTCTGCACATCATGCCCGTCAACGGATGCCGTCCCCTTATCGGCCTTAATCAGCGTAGAAAGGATGCGGAAGAGGGTAGTCTTGCCTGCGCCATCGGGGCCTATAAGCCCGAAGATCTCTCCTTTCTCAACAGAGAAGCTCACGTTATGTAAGGCCTCTACCTTACCATAACGCTTCGACACTTGTTCTACAATTACAACCTTGCCCATCTATTCACCTTATTGTATATATTGATTTTAAAACTTCACTTCGCCGTACATGCCGATTTTCACATAGCTATCATTGGGTACGGCAATCTTTACGGCATAAACCAAGTCGGCACGTTCATCGTCAGTAAGAATCGATTTGGGGGTAAACTCCGACTTAGACGAGATCCATGTCACCGTGCCCAGGTATTCCTTCTTCCGATTACGCCCATAGTCGGCAAATACTTTCACCCTTTGTCCTATCTTTATATCAGTCAGTTGGGCAGAGGTGAGGTAAGCTCGCAGATACATAAGATGCGTGTCGGCAATCTTGAAAAGCGGTTTGCCGATGGCAGCAAATTCTCCTTGCTCTGCATATTTCTCCAGCACCATTCCCGAAACGGGCGATAGGATATGACATTTCCTTAGCTGGTCAATCACTTGCAGCTTTTCTACGTCCGTTGTTCCCATCTGTGCGTTGAGGCTATTGGTAGAGGTGTTGAGTGTAGAAAGTTGCGCTTCCAGTTGACATTCCAGTACCTTCACTTGACTTTGAGCGTCATCTAGGCTCTTCTGGTTGGCAGCGCCCTCGCTTATCAACGTGGCAAATCGGTCTCGTTCTTCACGCGCTTTAGCTAGTTGCTCTCTAGTGGCAGCAACCTGCTTGTTTAGGTCGGGTCGCTGCGAGGCATATATCAGTTTGGTAGCACCAATCTGTTGCGCTTTCAGATAAAACTGTGTCGTATCAATCAGACCCACTTGCTGCCCTTTGGTAATGCTATCGCCTTCGTTGATCTCAAACCATAGAAGAGCTCCGTTCTGTTCAGCGGAGATGGTTACCTCCGTTGCTTCGAACGTGCCCGTGGCATCATACGGCTTTTTCTCTTCACTGCAAGAGGTAAGGCAGGCTAGCATTAGTGCCAAACCTATTATGTTGATAGTTGTTCTCATTGTTGTATATCGTTAGTTGTTATTCAAGTTGCGTTGCTTGTATATTTCCCTTAATAATTCTATCTCGTGTATTGCCTTCTGTTGTCTAGCAAGACTTACGGCATTGATGAGTCGTACCAGTTCGTTGACGCTTTCCGTGCCGAGTTGCACCTTCTTCTCGCCTTTGTTTAGGATGCTTTCTTGAAGGCCTACTATCTCGTCGTCTTGAGCTATCTGTTTGCGAAGTGACGTGATGGCACCAGCAGCTTCTTCGTTTTCAAGCTGGTTGTGAAAAAGGAAAGTTTCGCGTTGAGCATTGTTTATCGCTCGTTGTACCTCCAACTTACGTATATCATTCTTCCTAGTATAGATTGCTCCGATGTTCCATGAGAGCGATACGCCCACCATAAACAAACCATCGTTTAAGAAATCACTCACCTTGGAGTGAATCATCCCCATGCCAAAGAGACTCACCGTGGGATGAAGGTTGCTATCGATTTGTTTGAGTTGGGCGTCAAGAAGAAGATTCTTTGAGGCGTAGTAGGAAAGTTCTGGACGATTAGCCGTCCCGTGTCCCATAGAGAGGATGTTCTCTGGTTTCTCCAATGGCTCGTTCTCCGTCAGTTCCTTTCCAATAAACAATGCCAACATCCGTAGATACGATAGGCGTGATGTAGAGAGAGCTTCTCGTTGCTGAGACGCCTTTAACTCTTCCACGAGAATGGTTTCTAGGTCTCCCTGGTTAGCCATCCCGCCTTTCATCATGCTTCTTATCGTCTGTTCGCTTGTTTTTAAGTCGGTCAGATACAAGCGGTTCATCCTCAACTGCTCGTCAATCAAGAGAATACCGAAGAACAACTGGTCAATGCGCTCATTGATGGCATACATCGATACGTCAAGTTCTTGTGCTTGTACATTGCTTTGTGCTGCGATTACTTGCTTTTGTATCGCCATCTGACCACCATCGTATATCGTTTGTGACACAGTAACGGATCCATTCAGTGTGAGGTTGTTCATGCTGATACCCATTTGCTGTGTCAGCGCATTAGATTTGAGGATGTCCGTAAAGCCGTATAGTCCAGCTGATACGCTCACCCTAGGTAGCCATCCTTTCGCCACATTGTCAATGGTATATTCGCGAGCTAGTTCTATCAACTGATATTGCTGAATGGCGGGATAGTTGTCATGCGCCATCTGTCGTGCTTCAGACAAAGATAATCCATGCGCAGATAGGCTGCACAATGTCATCGTTATCGTCCACCACATTGTTATTCTTTTCATACCTGTTTGTTTTTATTTGCTGCAAAGGTATGGCAAATCGTCTCGGTAATGGTTATCTAAAGAATGGATAGAATGTCCTTTTTGTTTGTGTTGCGGACGAAAAGAACATGAAATGGAAAACTATTATTACCTTTGCTTTTGGAATCGAACAAACAGAACATTGTAACTGACTAATATGAAGCAACCACAATTATTGACTTTGCAAAAGATGTTTGACGCATTGAGCAAAGAAAACCACATTCCCGCGTTGTCCTTCTTTAAGGATGGTCTAGGTATAGTGGTTAATATGAATCAATTCCTTCAGCCCTTCATCCATGATAGTGCAAGCCCGTATTTGCTAGACGACTATCGTGTCGGGTATATTAAACAAGGTACGCTACGTAGCATAATCAATCTGCAAGAGCATACCCTCACAGCTGGTCATGCGGCGTTTGTCACGCCTGGTACCATCGTTGAGCCGATTAGTGTCAGTGACGATTTTCTTATCGTAGGTATGGGCATATCGAACGATTTGTTTCATATTGCCCATTCATCCCATCTACCTATTCTCTTTGGTGGTAAGCAAAAGAATGGCATCCTCGCCGTGACACCATCGGAAGAGATGTTGCTTGATCATCTTTTCCGTATGCTTTGCGAACTAGTGGTCAGTCAGAACTGTGTGACGGATGCTTCCTATCACATGATTGCAACCATCACATCTTATTATAATACGTTGTTTGATCGCCAAACTAAGTCTGCAATGACAGCCCATTCTACGGCATACGATATCTTTGATCGGTTTATACAACTGGTGAATCTTCATTGTCGTGAGCAACGCAATTTGTCGTTTTATGCTGACCATCTATGTCTTACCGAGCGCTATCTCGGCACAGTGGTGCGACAGACTAGTGGTATCACGGCAAAGGCGTGGATAGATAAAGCTGTGACAACGGCTGCTAAGGTGATGTTACGGCATGGAAACCTACAGATAGCAGAGATTGCATACAAACTCCACTTTGCCAACCCTAGTTTCTTCTGCAAATACTTCAAGCGTCTAACTGGTTTCAGTCCGCAAGAGTATCGTCAAGGGTAGAAAGAAAACAAAAGGCGGGCTCTAAAAACGAAAATCATTAGAACCCGCCAAAAGCGAACCGTATGGATAACGTAGATAGTTCGCTCTGTTCGTCTTCTTAGTGATTAGATTTCTTAGTATTCTTTTGATCTCTATCTTCCTCGTTAAAGTAGGTACTCGGTTGCATAGGTACTCGGTCGTTATATCTAGCCGTGAATCTTATTCGTGCACGATTTTCGCACGCAAACATCTTTTGGGTACCTTCTGCATCTTCCTGGAATTGAAGATGATTGTCGATACCCATATCCGCTGCCATCGTTTCCACATCGAGATTGTCCGTACCAATGAATGTGAAAGTCCAGTTTTGCTCTTTGAGTTTCTCAATGAGATTCTTGATCATCCGTAAATTATACTCTCTGCTACAGTTTTCTTCGCCATCTGTTATGATCGTTACGAGGACGTTGTCATCTTTCGTTGTCAAGGCATTGATCTTGGCTATACCCATACCGATGGCATCGTAAAGAGGAGTGGCTCCTGCTGGGTTGTAATCATTGACGCTTAATGGATGAATGCGAGACGCAGGCGCATTGTCAAGTAATAGTCGTTTATGATTGCTATCAAAGGTAATGAGCGTTACACGCTGTTCGATGTTCTTGTACGTTTTCTGCATCTTCTGAATTGTGAAAAGCGTTTCGTTGATACCTGCAAGGGCTTGGCGATGGATAATACTCATGCTACCACTCTCGTCTACGATTAAAAGATTAAATACTCGTTTCATAGTCATTTTCTCCTATTGTTTAAATTGTTCAACTTATTCTTTTTGTTGTTTCTATATCTTATAAGAAAATCAAGATTGAAAAATTAAGCACACCCCATAAAAATATTTTATTTCTTGTTAATCTTCCATTCAAGTGCGGATGGTTTTCCGTAGCAGTGAGCTAATATTATCATATAAATGTTGTAACTTTGTAGCATGTTTCAAAAATACCTATCTCTATATATTATCATATTCCTTGCGTTGTTAGCAAAGCCTATGATGGCGGTGCCTTACCCCTCAACAGTGGCAAAACCCTATCCTGGTGGAAAGACTTATCTCTTTAGACTTTGGTTGAAAGATAAACAAGACACAATGTATTCCTTGCAACATCCGGAAAAGTTTTTATCGCATCGATCCCTGCAACGTCGTATGCGTCAGGGTATTAAGGTGGATTCTACTGATTTGCCCGTATCTGCCACATATACGCATGCAGTGGAACAATATGGATATCAAGTGGTGTGTAAGAGCAAATGGAACAACACCATCTTGGTAAGAAGCAAGCAGAAGGAGGCTTTGTCTTTCTTGCAACATCTGCCTTTTGTTAGCAATGCAAAAATGGTTTGGGCATCACCCGACTCTATTAGAAGAGGTATGAAGCGTGATGATGTGCGCTCTGATTTGATGATTGTAGACGATTCTCCTGAAAGCTATTATGGAACCACATATCAACAACTCAATACCGTTAACGGCATTACCTTGCATAACCACGGATTTATGGGCAAAGGCATGCAGATAGCAGTGCTTGATGCTGGATATATGAATGTGGACAAGATACCCGCTTTCTCTAATATACATATCAATGGTACGCGAAACTTTGTACCCGATCAGCCCGACAACGTATATGAATATATGGATCATGGGACAAAGACACTGTCGGTTATGGCGTTAAACCAACCTAAATCGTTTGTAGGAGCCGCGCCTGATGCGTCGTATTGGTTGATTCGTACGGAAGATGCACTTACAGAGAGTGGAGCAGAGGAAGACTATTGGACTGCCGGCGCAGAATATGCCGATTCGGTAGGAGTAGATGTGATTAGCTCCTCATTGGGCTATGTATGCTTTGATGATAAGAGTACCAACTATCATTATAAAGATCTTGATGGCAAGACGGCTTTAATCTCAAGAAGCGCCTCCATGTTGGCATCCAAAGGAATCGTCTTGGTCAATAGTGCTGGTAATGAAGGAATGGGCACTTGGAAGAAAATAGGTTTCCCCGCAGACGCCAATGATATATTAACAGTTGGCGCCATCGAACCCGATAGTGTCAATGCCGCTTTTAGTTCGGTAGGACCAACGGCAGATTGGCGTATCAAACCCGATGTGATGGCAATGGGTAGTCCTACCGCCGTAGTCACAGGACACGGCACGGTCATACGTGATACTGGGACATCGTTTGCAGCACCGATTGTTGCTGGAATGGTGGCATGCCTTTGGCAAGCTTTGCCTGATAAGAACGCAAAAGAAATCATAGATATAGTGCGTCGCAACTCAAACAATTATCTCACACCTGATAATATCATGGGTTATGGCATTCCCAACTTTTGGAAAGCATATGTAGATAATAAGCAGTAAGCGGTGATATGGAGGCTGCACTCACGTTATATGAACTCAATTCGTTGGTAGCTGAAACCATTCAGCTAACCATGAACCGATCCTATTGGGTAAAGGCGGAGATCTCTGAACTACGCATACGCGGTGGTCATTGTTACATGGATCTGATAGAGAAGGACGCTAAACGTAACACCCCTATTGCCCATGCACGAGCATGCTGCTGGCGCAATGTATGGTCTATGCTCTCTCCTTATTTTCAGCGAACTACAGGTGAAACTCTTCATAGTGGGCTGAATGTGTTGTTGGAGGTCTATCCGCAGTTCCATCCACAATATGGGTTTACTTGGATAGTGGAAAATATCAATCCGGAGTATAGTCTAGGTGATATGCTTCGCCATCGACAAGCAATAGTGGAGCAACTGAAGAAGGAAGGCGTGTTCACGCTTAATAAAGAACTGCATCTACCCATGTTCTGCCAACGCTTAGCCGTCATCTCTAGTGAAACGGCTGCGGGCTATGAAGACTTCTGCAAGCACCTATATACCAATGAGAAAGGCTATCATTTCTCAGTTACCTTGTTTCAAGCTACCATGCAAGGCGAATACGTCGAACCAAGCATCATTGATGCGCTGAATCAGATTTATGATTCTAGCTCTGAGTATGATGCAGTGGTGATTATTCGTGGTGGCGGAGCTACAGCCGATTTGTCTGGTTTCGACTCGTTACTATTGGCGGAGAATGTTGCCAATTTCCCATTACCTATCATAACAGGTATTGGGCATGAACGTGACGAGTGCGTGCTTGACATGGTGTCTCATGTGCGTGTTAAGACGCCCACGGCCGCTGCTGCGTTCTTTATTGATCGGCTGGATCAAGTGTGGCAGATATTGCAAGAAGCACAAGATAGAATCAAACAACTCTGTACCACTTATATCCTTAACGAACAAAACCGCCTGGACCGTATAGCTTATCGGTTGGCCCCATTGTGTACGAAGAGGCAACTCACCGAGCATCTTCGTATCAACAATATCTCATCCAAATTGTCAGATTTGGCGCTTCGGTATGTGAATATGAAAAGCATGCAGGTAAGTCAGATTGAAGAAAAGGTTCAACAATGTAGCCGAGACGTGGTGCGTGTGCAACAACAACGCTTGGAAATGTTTGATCATAAGATTAATCTGCTCAATCCTCAGAATGTGCTTAATCGAGGTTATAGTTATACCGTTTGCTCAGGTAAGGTAGTAAGAGATCCTAAGGAAGTGAAGACGGGAAGCACTTTGCTGACCCATGTGAAGCATGGGGTGATAACGTCGGTCGTGACAGATGAATCAATCGACTGAGATAAACCAAATAGAAATGTAAATATTTACAAAGATAAATAGATTATGCCAAAAAGTAAAAAGCCTTTCAACTATGAAAATGCCGTGAGCGAATTGGAACAAATCGTATCGCAAATGGAAAAAGGCGAATTGGATCTTGATCAGTTAGCTCAAAAGGTAACGTATGCTCGCACCTTAATAGATAAATGCAAAGAGAAGCTGAAACAAACGGATTGTGAGATAAAACAGTTGTTTAGCGAAGAACCTGAAAGTTAATACCGTTTTGTTTACTTTTTGCATAATGTTATAAGAATATAACGGCTGAGGTTTTGTGCTGCGAAATGTAGGAAGAACCAAAAAAAAGTATTACTTTTGCGAATATAACGTAAAGAATTAAATATTATGAAAGATTTAGATTGGTCAAGTTTGACTTTTAGCTATACACCGACAGACTATAATGTTCGTTGCTATTATCGCGATGGTAAATGGGGTGAGGTTGAGGTATGTTCAGATGAGTATATCAAACTGCACATGGCAGCAACATGTTTGCACTATGGTCAAGAAGCATTCGAAGGTCTCAAGGCTTACCGTGGCGTGGATGGAAAGGTGCGCCTATTCCGTGTGGAAGAGAATGCTGCGCGAATGCAGAGCACCAGTCGCGGTATCGTGATGCCCGAGGTGCCTACGGAGTTGTTTGTCGAAATGGCAAAGAAAGTGGTTCGACTCAATCAAGAATATATCCCCACTTACGAAAGTGGTGCTACCTTATATATACGTCCTCTTCTGATTGGTGTCAATGCACAAGTGGGTGTTCATGCTGGTACCGACTATCTGTTTTTGATGTTTGCCACTCCTGTGGGCGCATACTTTAAAGGTGGTTTCAAGGCTAATCCGTATGTTATCATTCGCGACTGCGACCGCGCCGCCCCTCTAGGTACAGGACGTTTCAAGGTGGGTGGCAACTATGCCGCTTCATTGCGCGCACATAGCTTGGCGCAGTCAAAGGGTTATGTATCCGAATTCTATCTTGACGCAAAAGAAAAGAAATATGTTGATGAGTGTGGCGCAGCTAATTTCTTTGCTATAAAGGATAACACCTATATCACACCGAAGTCGACATCCATTCTGCCTAGTGTGACCAATAAAAGCTTGATGCAAATAGCTGAAGACCTTGGAATGAAGGTAGAACGTCGCCCCGTAGCCGAAGACGAATTACCTACTTTTGAGGAAGCAGGCGCATGTGGTACAGCCGCTGTGATCTCTCCTATATCCTACTTGGACGATCTAGAGACAGGTCAGCGTTATTCGTTTGGTGAAGAACCTGGTCCTTGGTCTAAGAAGTTGTATAACACTCTTCGTGGTATACAGTACGGTGAGGTAGAGGATAAGCATCATTGGACTACTATAGTAATTGATTAACCTAGAAAAGGTATGAGCAAAGGCAAATTACAGAAATTCGCCGAGATGGAAACATTTTCCAATGTTTTCCAGTTTCCTTATAGTGCGTGGAAGTATAAAGAGGATGGTAAACTTACCTTCTCCCAACTTCCACAGCATCCCATAGCTGGACATTGGAACGAGCAATACTTTCACAATGACCACCCCATCGTTTTAGAACTTGGGTGTGGTAAGGGTGAATATACCGTAGGATTGGCTAGGATGTTTCCTGAAATCAATTTTATAGGTATAGATATTAAAGGAGCGCGTATACATAGTGGTGCAAAGACAGCCTTAGACGAGCATCTGACTAACGTTGCTTTCCTTCGCACTAATATCGAGATTGTAGACCACTTTTTCTCTGCTGATGAGGTCGCTGAGATATGGTTGACCTTCAGTGATCCGCAGATGAAGAATGTACATAAACGTTTGTCCTCCACATTCTTTCTACAACGCTATCAGAAGTTTTTGGTAGATAATGGGATTGTCCATCTGAAGACCGATTCCAATTTCTTATTTACCTACACCAAGTATTTGGTTGAGAAGAATCAGTTCCAGGTATTGCTTCAGACAGAAGATTTATATCATACGCAAGGATTGGATGAGCAGACACAAGAGATACTCGACATCCATACCTACTATGAGAATCAATGGATAGAGCGAGGTAAGAACATACGCTATCTGAAGTTCTTGCTTCCTAAGAACCAAACCTTGGAAGAGTCGGATAAGGAGATACCACTTGATGATTATCGTTCATATCATCGCACCAAGCGGTCGCCTAAGGCTACGTCTAAATAGATAGAGTGGGGTGCATACTCCACTTTAAGAAGATTATAATGGATACAGAGAGTTTTCCACAACTGGATGAGAGCCAACGCAGGCTGCTTTCTTTAGGATCGGGTTATCACCTGGTTCTAGCTCCTCCTGGTTGTGGTAAAACTACAATTTTGGCTGATCGTGTAAAGGATGCACATGCTAAAGGCATTGATTATGCCGATATGTTATGCCTCACCTTTACCAATAGGGCAGCTCGTGAGATGCTCAATCGTATCAGCAGAGTGATGAAGGATGATGATATCAGTTCGCTGATGGTGGGCAATATTCATCGTTTTTGTTCCAAGTATCTCTTCAGTCAACAGCTTATACCTGCGGATACATCTATTATAGATGATGAAGAGAGCATGGGTATCATTGCCGACTTTCTTCATTGTGACGAGAATGTGTCGAGAAATAATCATCGACAGAACAAGACCTATCAGTCTATCATGTTCTTTTCTCACTTGATGTTTCAGATAGAGAAGCGTCACCCCATCAACCTTTATCTGCATCCCGAGATACTTACAGAGGATGATCGTATCGCGGTCAAGCTTTTATGTAAGCAACATAACATTCGGTATTCGCAAGAAGGTCTTGCTTATATCTATCAGAATGCAGATGATTTTCTTACTAGTCTAGATGGTGCGCAAGTGTTCTTGCCAGATGCATCTAAGGTGCGTACCACATTATTGAAGATGGTCTATTCTCGACAGTACCATCAGTATAAGGAGCAACACCATATGTTCGACTTTGAGGATTTGCTCTTACAATCCTACGAAATCCTTAAAGCCGATGAAAACCACAAACGCTTTAGTTGGATTCAGGTAGACGAGGTGCAGGATCTCAACGCTATGCAGCTAGCAATTATAGATTTGCTTTCCATTCCCAAGCAATCTACTGTGGTGTATCTCGGTGACGAACAGCAAGCTATCTTTTCGTTTATGGGAGCAAAGGTGGAACGTCTCACCGAACTGAAGCTTCGCTGTAAAGACCACATCTATCATCTTGTAAGAAATCATCGCTCACCAAGCTATCTGCTCAACGTCTTTAATGTTTTTGCGGAGGGTCAGTTGCACATCGATAGTAGTCTGCTTCCTGTGTCAGATAATGATCAAGAGCCTACGCCGACGGATATGCAGATTATCTATGCTGATACTCCGGAAGAGGAGATAAGGCTTGTTGCTGAGAAGGCGCAAGGTTTGAAACAAGCCTATCCACAACAGACGACAGCCATTATTGTAAATACCAATGCTGATGCCGAGCGTATCAGTCAGTATATGGAACGGCTAGGTATGCATCATTTCAAGATATCGGGTAGCGATCTGTTTTTGACAGATACTATGCGTCTTCTCATTGCGCACCTATCTGTATTGGCAAATGAGAATAGCCAGATTAGTTGGGTTCGACTTTTGAAACTCACCAAGGTGTTTGATACCTATGCGCTAGCTCGCCGATTTGTGTGGAAACTACGTTCTTTGGCATTAACACCGTCTGATCTGCTGATGTATGATGGGAGTAGCTATCTGAACGAGTTTGTCTCGGTGTACAACAACCAAACCTTGGTGGTCTTTGATACAGAGACGACGGGACTTGATGTTCTGACTGATGATATCATTGAGATTTCAGCAATGAAGGTTCGTAATGGTCAAGTGGTAGGTGAACCTTTGGATCTCTACATTAAGACAGATAAGCCCATTCCTGCGCTCTTAGGCGATAAACCTAATCCCTTATACTCGCTCTATCAAGAAAAACAAGAAGCCAATGAACTGCTTGAGCCTGAAAAGGCTTTGCGTCTGTTTATGAGCTATATAGAGGATTTTGTTGTAGTGGGACATAATGTGCGCTACGATTGCGAAATCTTTCGTAATAACTACCGGCGTCATTGCCGTGCTCAACTGAATGAAGGCGCACTGAAAAGTTTTGATACCCTCAAACTTACTAAGTTGCTTGATCCCTCATTGTGCAGTTATAAGCTTGAGAGCCTTTTGGCTCACTACCATTTAGAGGGGGTCAACTCGCATCGCTCTATCGATGATGTTGATGCGACGGTTCATCTGCTTCACCTCTGTGCTTCTAAAGCTCAGTCATACCTTGAAGCGCAGCGAACTTTCCTCACACATCCTAAAGTGACTCCCTTTGTTAATCGATTCAAACGCAATTACCTTCAGGTTTATCTCCATGGGGTCAACCGATTATATGCACATTCAGCAAGTGAAGTTCCTATGATCGTTGACGAACTTAGGTATGCGCATCAAGCGTTGGTTGATGGCTTAGAGATAAAGAAGGTGGATCGATTGGAAAGTGTCTGCAATTACATTCAGAAAGATATGATGGCAGACGACACAAAGCCTAATGTGTTGCAATACCAATTGGCGCAATACATCATGGATCTCAATACGATGAAGGAGAGCGACTTCTGCAATAGCAAGAGTTGTTTCGAAAACATATATATATCTACCATTCACAAAGCCAAAGGGTTGGAGTTTCACAATGTGATAGTATTCGATGCGGTAGATGGGAAGTTTCCAAGTAAATATAACCGAACGGAGGTAGAAAACCAAGAAGACGCACGCAAATTTTATGTCGCAATATCTCGAGCCAAACAACGTCTTTTCATCGCATTCTCCATGCATAGCCCAGATCGCCACGGCAAGATAGTAGAAACCCAACTCACCCCTTTCATGAACGATATTTGTAAGTATTTCAACTAAATCTGGTTATTGGTACAATTGCAATTTTACCAATCGCTAATCATTCATTGAATGATATATCCAAATCCCTAAAGCTATACCTGATACATTTCGCGGAATTTAGAATGTGATCTCGTTAGGTCTTATTCTGTCGGCTTCGGTTATAGGTCTCATCACTTTGCATGGTACACCGCCAGCAACTACATTCGCAGGGATATCCTTCGTGACAACTGCACCTGCTGCGATGACCGAACCTTCACCGATGTTCACGCCCCCTATAATAGTGACGCTTGCGCCTAACCATACATTGTTACCGATGTGGATGGGCTGGCTAGTGGATAAAGGCTCTGTGCGACGTTGTTCAGAATGGATGGGGTGTCCTGCACAGGCTAGTACACATTTTGGTCCGATAAACACATCCTCTCCTATATAGATAGGTGAAGAGTCTAGGAATACACAATCAAAATTGACAAAAGTAAAGTGTCCGCCTGCAAAGTGGGTATTGATTCCATAATCGAAGTGAACGTGTGGCATAATAGCTACGTGCTCGCTCCACGTACCAAGCAGTTCTTTGAGTATTTCCGCTTGTGTCTTATCATCTGACGGATCAGTGTTGTTATATTTCCAACAAAGCAGTTGTGCCTTCTGTTGTATGTCATGCGGGATACGCATTACGTTGCCAATGTAAGGCGCATCGGCTGTGACAATGCTTCGCACGTTTATACTGTGAGCGTCTTCTATTTCTCTCATGTCATTCTCTTTTAATCGCTAAGTTACAAAATAAATCTAAGACTTTATTTGCTTCATAGATGTTTTTTGAAAATATGTACTTTACGAAGTACTTATGGCATTTTAAAAATACCTTTGTGTCACAAATCAAATGTGTCTTGTTGAGTATAAAGGGTAGGAGTGCAAGAATAAGAAAATAGCAAGAGCTAGAGAAGTTTGTTTCTTCCGTGTCTTAGATACACCAAACTATTGGGAAGCCAATCTTTCCGCTTTAATGCCTTTTTGTTCCTTTTCGCTTAAAAGTATGCGGTGATGTAACGATTAGTTGCTAATTTTGCAGATAAAAACGAGAATGAAGAAAATAGACAAATATAAAGACAAGGTGACAGAGTGGATAGTTTTCACTTTCGTATTTTTCTTTCTATACGATGTCATTTGGGCTATCTCTGACCTTGACGATTTTAAACGTAACTTCGCTACCTATTCTCCTGGGTTGTTATTGGATCTTGTTTATTGTGGTTTCTTCTCATTGGTTAGCCTAATGGTAAATCAATTGTTACTGAGACAGAGATTCTTCAAACTAGCAGAAACCAATCGTAAAAGGTTTCTTAGTTGTGTGTTAGTTATTGTTACTATCAATATATTTATAGCTGTTGTTTGCGACTTGCTCTTAGACGTATTCAATCCCGATTTTATTGAGGATGACGTTTGGGGAACATTCTATCTATTCGGGATTATAGCAAGCCTGTTGACCCTTATACATCTGTTGTTGCATTATTCGGATGTCATAATAAGTAGGCATAAAGAGAATATGTCTCTGCAAAAGAAATATCTCAAGCTCCAGTTGGATCCCCACTTTGTATTCAATAGCCTAAGTACACTAGCAGGTATGATAGAAGATTATCCCCAAAAGGCAGAGGAATATGTGGTAAGGTTGTCGCAGGTTTACAGATACATTCTGCGTAATATAGACAAAGATTACATAAACCTTTATGATGCTATCGACTTTACACAAACATATATCCGTCTGCTCAATATGCGATTTGGCGGTGGAATCATTCTTGTGACAGATGGCGTAAAACCGTATGTCGATGAATACATATTGTCCCTTAGTCTGCAATTAATCATCGAGAATGCGGTCAAGCACAATCCGCCACTAGGAAACGAACCCCTCCGCATTGAGATAAGTGTGCAAGACAATAGGCTTGTGATAAAGAATAACCGAATATATGCAAATGGGCGTAACGATCAGAATATTGAATCGAATGGTATCGGGTTGAGAAATCTTAATCAACGATATGCGCTAGATTGTGGAAAGAAAATAGAGTGTAACGTGACGGCTAACTCATTTGAAGTAGGTCTGCCCATAATAAATAAAGGTGTGTAGAATATGAAGAAGATATTGATAATAGAGGATGAATACTTCAGCGCCAAGCGACTGAAAAAGCTTGTAATGGAAGTGGATGATACGATAGACGTTTATGGCCCACTGAGAAGCATCGATGAGGTGGTCGAAGAATTATCTATCCACAACGACTATGATCTGATACTCTCAGATATCCAACTAGTAGGTGGTGATGTGTTTGAGGCTTTCCGAAAGGTTAAGCCCAAGTCGTTCGTTATATTTACTACCGCATACGATGAATATGCCATGCAAGCCATCAAGAACAACGGGCTCGACTATCTGATGAAGCCCATTGATCCTAAGGAACTCTGTGCGGCTATGGATAAGCTGAAGTTATTGCACCAAGACAAAGATGAGGCTTACGGCAATATGGATGGCTTATTGAATGAGACGCGCCAATACAAGGAACGCTTATTGGTATGTAAAGGCGATGAATTGGTCATGCTATGTACAGACGATATAAACTATATAAGCAAGGAAGAAAATCATACCATAGCTTTTATGGAGAATGGTTTGTCTTATCCATTGTTGATGAGCATGACAGAGCTGGAACAAGCATTAGATCCTAACAAATTCTTCCGCATCAACAGACAGTATATCGTGAATATCAAAGGTATCAAACGAATAGGCCTATTATTCACATCTAAACTTAAAGTGAAACTAAAAGGATGCGAGGATAACGAAATAGTGATAAGCAAAGAAAAGAGTGCGCAATTCAAGAAATGGCTCGATAGATAAAATAACAACAGGTGTTCTTAATGTTGCAATGCAAACCAGAACACCTGTTTCCTATTTTAAAACTAATCTTAAAACGACCAACCTAAGCCTATATATGGATAAAAGGCCGATTTCTTCAGTCCATACTTGTCACCGAAATTGAAGGAGGGAGAGATACCAACACGGAACATGAAACCATTATCGCGTTGATAGCGGTAGCCAATGTCACCGAACATCATATAGCCGAAGCGGTTGCTTGAAGAGGTGTATTGCTCACTGCGACCTTCCGTTTCGGGCGAAACGGGTTGATAATAATACCAAGCCGTTTCTTTGACATGATATACGCCAAGACTCGTACCGAAGCCTACCTCTAGCTTATGCCGCTTTTTTCCCAAAAGATAATTCAGTTCTACTGGCACACCTACGCCTTTGATGTTTTGGTCAAACAAGCCTGAGTTGTCGCTATATCCAAAACCAATGCCGACACGATACCCCAATCCCGCATTGCCCTTGAAACGACTGTCGTAGTTTATGCCCACCGTGTTCTGTGCGCCAAGCAACTCGACTGATACATTGCGCACTTTCTCTTGTGCTGCGATGTTGAAAGTAATACAAAGCATTGCTGCGCAGACAAAAATCTTTCTCATAAAAATGTTTATTTGATTAATAAGTTTTCCAATTTCGCAGCAAAGGTATCGTCTTTTGACATCATGGCAATATGTTTTCATGCGAATAGGAAAATATGCTTACTGAAGCGGCAATATAGCCTATTGAACTGAATTTGGGTGCTGTATCGATGTAGCGTCAATTTCTTAATGAGGCGAGAAAATAACATGGAGCCGTAACCTATGTACGAAGCAAACTCAACTAGCGCTAATACCAGAATTTGATTTTGCCCCCATAAGCTAGCTGAAGCATAGGTTTTGTCTTATTATAGCTATCCTTTGTAACGACCATAAAGGGAGAATCACCAGTAACATTAAATTGATTTATTGAAGAAATCAAATTAATTTTCTTACAAAAATAATTTATTTTTAGTTTCCGTAGATGCTCTTTCGGCTTGTCATAACGCACCGATAGTGATGTGAAACGTATGGCTCTTGGGGGTTGTTAAGGGTGTTGGGGGATATGTATAAAACGAGAATATCGGTTTCCATACTAGTGATTAGCAATGGAAACCGATGTTCTCGTTATTTATTGGCTTGAAACCTATGCAAGCTCAAATTCTCTTAGGAATCGTGTGTCGTTCTCAGAGAAGAGGCGAAGGTCACTAACACGATATTTCAAGTTGGCGATACGCTCCACACCCATACCGAAAGCGTAACCTGTATATACGGTAGAGTCAATGCCGCAAGCCTCGAGGTCGTGTGGGTCAACCATTCCGCAACCTAAAATTTCTACCCAACCAGTGTGCTTACAGAAGCCGCATCCTTCACCACCACAGATGTTACAAGAGATGTCCATCTCTGCGCTTGGCTCTGTAAATGGGAAGTAACTAGGACGAAGACGAATCTTGGTATCTGCTCCAAACATCTCTCTAGCAAAGGTCAGCAGCACTTGCTTGAGGTCGGTGAAGCTAACACCTTTGTCTACATACAAGCCTTCTACCTGGTGGAAGAAGCAGTGAGCGCGAGCTGAGATAGCCTCGTTGCGATATACACGACCAGGGCATAGCACGCGGATGGGAGGCTCATGTGTCTCCATATAGTGGGCCTCGTCACCAGAGGTGTGGCTACGTAGAAGCACATTCTTGGTTACGTCGTTCTTGTCACTTTGCTCAATGAAGAACGTGTCTTGCATATCACGAGCAGGATGGTCAGCGGCAAAGTTGAGCATCGTAAACACGTGTTTGTCATCATCAATCTCAGGACCTTGGTATAGGGTGAAGCCCATACGACCAAAGATGTCGATAATCTCATTCTTAACAATGGTTAATGGGTGACGTGTACCTAGAGCAACAGGGTAGGGAGTGCGTGTAAGGTCGATATCGCTGCTTTGTGCCTCTTGTGTTTCAAGTTGGCCTTTTAGTTCATTAAATTTGCTTTGCGCAAGTGTTTTGAGTTCATTAATCTTGATACCGATAGTTTTCTTCTGCTCAGAAGGCACTTCGCGGAAAGCACCCATTAAGTCGTTGATAAGTCCTTTACGGCTCAGGTATTTTATACGTAGCTTTTCGACATCTTCAGATGTTTGTGCCGTAAGATTATTTACTTCTTTTATAAGAGCTTCTATCTTTTCTAATAACATATCAATTGTCTTTTTGTGCAAAGTTACTGTAAATCGGATGAATATCAAAATAATTGGCATTTTTATTTTGCAGTGTCTTGGGTTTACTCTAACTTTGCATTTCAAATTATATATTAGTACGTTATACCTTAAATTAGCAGATGAACTCCGCACATATGTAGATTCGCTTTCTATCGTGTGCGCAGGCATGTGCACAAGCATAAATCCTCAATATGTGTAATGCCCGGGCACAATGCCCCCTTTCCCCCATCGGGGACTAAATGCAAAAATC
>CAVGNV010000033.1:0-24449 GCA_963630695.1 Paratractidigestivibacter sp.
TTTCTGCATCGGCAAATAGTCGTCTTAGAGCAACTATGAAACAGACCAACCTTGAAAAGCTATACACGTCTATAGAGACACTGACTAATATGGGCATTGAATTGCCCGAAGAAGTGCTGAAGCAAACGGCAGAGTTGGAAGAACAACTTATCCGCAAGGATGTGTTACCAGTCATACGTGATAGTATAGAACCCTCGTTGCGCCAAATACATCGTGAGATGACACTCGTGGTCGACTATCGCCCCGACGAGCCAATCTCTGTGCGCATATCTCGCAAGCGTAATCTTAGCGACCTCAGTGAAGCAACATTGCTTACTCTTGATGAAGTGCCAGGCATTAAACGACGCTCTTCGCAGCAACGTACAGGTCACCGTCGACCCAATACTAAGTTGAGAGTCACTACCCGAGAAGGTCATGTTTTTTATGATGTTAAAGATGCTACCAATACATTCTGTGATGTTTTGGAACACATCGGACTATTGCGTGTGCGTCAGTTAGAGATAATGCCAAGTGGCATCAATCTAGTTTCAACGAGTAAAGATAAGAACCGTCAACAACGCAGAGTTGGTGACTTCTATATTTTTACAAATCGCAGTACTGAAGATAAGGCTAAGATGCTACGCAATATATCTCACCGTTTGCAGCTTGATCTAAAGGTAGAAGTGATCGGATGATGCAATAGACGTTATAGAATGAAGGTTACGTTAGATGACCTATTCGGTCTCTCTTGACGTTTTGCTTTACCATGCAATCTAAGGGTGTATCCTAACAAAATCGCCAATGCGCAGATGATAATCATGTTTGGCTAGTTGCGGATTCATTTTTATCAAGCTCTTTAGTCTTATGCCGTATTGTTGAGCAACGTCATACATGCTCACCGCACTGGTCACATAGTAGTAGGGCTTTTGTTTGAAAGGATTGGTCGGAGCGCATTTTTTCTTCTTTGATAACCAGATAATCTCTCCTTGATGTAAAGTCTCGTTATCTTTTCTCTCGTTCCATTTGGCTAGGTGGCGATAGTTAATGCCCATTTCCTTACCAATCTTTTTAAACGTGTCTCCTTGCTTTGCTCTTATGTAGAAATTGTCATTGAAAGCCAACACACGATGTTGCTCTGGCACTTTAGGCACGTTGTTGCTGATATTGATCTGTGTGGCAGCCAGTTGCTGTTGGTTGGTTTCTATCTGTGGACGAACAGAGTCGTATTCGTAGAGACGATAAGTCTCAATGATATTGATGAGTCGGTGGGCATATTGCGGATTAGTGGCATAACCAGCTCGCTTCAGTCCATATGCCCAGTTGCGATAGTCGGTATTGCTATAAGAGAACAGGCTCTGGTAGCGAGAACGGTTGGCCAAGAACTTACTATGATCTTCAAAACTTTCTAAAGCAGAGTCGTATACGCGAAACTTTTCTCCTTTCAAGTCATCATCGTGTCGCATGGTGCGTCCTTGCCATCCATGACTCTTGATGCCGAAATGATTGTTACCTTTTACTGCTAGATCGCTTTGACCTGCTCCACTCTCTAGTAAGCCTTGTGCCAAAGTGATAGAGGCGGGGATGCCATACTTATGCATTTCGGTGATGGCTATACCTTTGTATTGGTCAATATAGTTTTGCCAACGTTGGTTCCATTTTATTTGGGCACTTAGAGGAACAACGATAAAAAGGAAACACAATATGATGAATGCAGATTTAATCTTCATTATATAAAAGGGATATTGTTTATTTGGACAAAATTAGTAATTTATTTTTTAATGAATACTTGTTTTATGTATAAATTAACTACTTTTGCAATATAAGAGCATAATGTTCTTAAAAATAAAGCAATTGGCTTTCTATGAAGATACGTCTTACTCTTGGTTCTAATACCAATCAACAATATAACATTACCGAAGCTCAGAAGAGGCTGAAGCGGTTTTGTCCTTCTATAGTCTTCAGTGAGCAATGTTGGACAAGACCGATTGGTATTGCCTCGGATGATTTCCTTAATGTTGAGGCTACGGGAACGACATCCCTTTCTTTGCAACAATTCAAGGCAGGACTGAAGGAGATAGAACAATCGTTAGGTGATAGCCACGATAATCATAGCAAAGGCATTGTCTTGATAGATATCGACTTGATAGATTATGGAAATATTCATTTAAAAGATATTATATGGAAAAAAGAATAACGAAGCCATTAGGTTTGCGAATGATTTTGTTGATCGTATTTGTTCTAAATGCGTTCAATAGCCAAGCACAGAAGTTTGATTCCTATTTTACGGACGCCACTCTGCGCATTGATTATGTCTTTGCAGGTAATGCAAACCAACAATGGATTGCGGTGGATGAACTCAAACGCATGCCACGTTGGTATGGCAAACGCTCGCGCCTTAGCGAGCTGCCCATGGAGGGTAATGGACAGATAACGGTGCGCGATCATCGCTCTCAGAAGGTGATTTACCGCAATTCGTTCTCTACGCTCTTTCAGGAATGGCTTTCGTATGATGAGGCCAAGACACAGACCCATTCTTTTGAAAACGTATTCCTTGTGCCTTTTCCTAAGGATACGGTAGATGTGACCGTAGACCTTCGAAACAATCGTCGGGAGATTATCGCTTCCTTGACCCACCAAGTGGTACCTAACGATATCTTGATTAGGCATCTGGCGGACCACGGCACCACACCTTATGTCACCTTGCAACAGGCTGCGGATACTACGCAATGTATTCATATCGCTTACCTAGCCGAAGGGTATACTGAAGCCGAAATGCCAACCTTCTTAGAAGATTGCCAAACTGCAACTGAAGCGTTGTTTGCCCATGAACCATTCCGTTCTGCACGCGACCGCTTCAATGTCATAGCTGTAAAATCGCCATCTCAAGAGAGTGGTACCTCAGAGCCTGGAAAGGGCGATTGGCGAAACACTGCCTTGCATAGCCATTTCAATACGTTCTATAGCGATCGTTACCTGACCACACTCAACCTAAAGGACTTACACGATTGGTTGGCAGGAACACCTTATGAGCACATCATCATATTGGTCAATACCTCTACGTATGGAGGAGGAGGTATCCTTAATAGTTACAACCTTGCTATGGCGCACCATTCTGCATTCAAACCTGTTGTTGTTCATGAGTTTGGGCATTCATTTGCAGGCCTTGCGGACGAATATGCTTATGAAGAAGAACAGATACCGATGTATCCTCATGATGTAGAGCCTTGGGAAGAAAACATCACAACCAAAGTTGACTTTCATAACAAGTGGGAAAACCTTATCGGTAAAACGAAGGGAGTAGACTTATATGAAGGAGCTGGTTACTCTCTCAAGGGGGTGTATCGTGGGTGTGAGGATTGTAGAATGCGTAGCAACAACACGCCCGAATTTTGTCCAGTATGTCAACAAGCCCTAAGACGAGTGATTGATTTCTATACCAAATAAATAGCTTTCTCTTCTTTTCGAATAATGCACAGCGCTCTATACCAATTTGTCCAATCTTCTGTCATTCGTTTCAGATGGAAGCGTGTTTTTCTTTTGGTGTGGTCGCTTAGTGTAATGACTCTCACTCCCACGTTTGCTCAATCATCGTCAGCAAATGTGGGAGCAGATGATTTGGGTCATGCTTTAGACTACTTTGCATCTGGCAAGTATCATGAAGCACTTATTCTATTTAAGCAACTGAATAAGCAATATAAACTCAATCCACGATTTAAAGCATACACCGCTCTATGTTATTATCATGAATGGGAATATAAAGAGGCGGTAAAATGGTTTGATGAGAACATCCCACTATTAGAGGGTTTATCTCCTAGTGAACTCTCTGTATATAGTTTTGCAGCTGCCGAATCTTATTTTAACCTTAATCAGTATGACAAAGCTATACCTTATTATAATAGAACGCTTGCGTTATGCTATCCTCGTGATCGCGCCGACAACTACTATCGTTTAGGGTTCTGTTATCATCTGCTTCGTATGGATATGACCGCTCAAGCCTATTTTATGTTGGCTGATTATTACTTTACACAGTATCGTAATAATGAAGAAACCATATCCAAGCGTGCCCAGATAACCCACATGGTTAAGGGGCTATCTGTCAGAGCTCTTAAAGAATTGAACAGAAACTATGAGCGGTCTTTGTCTTTGCAGCGTGATGGACGAGATAGCTCTGAGGAGAAGAGCAACACCACGCAGTAGCCTAGGAAGGGGATTACGAAGGGTAGCCCCGTCATTTGGGTGCTATCGGCAATGAGCCCCATAAGCAAAAAGCCGCAACCACCTATTGGTGTCATCATGAGAAGAGATGAAGCACTCTTGGTTAAGCTCCCCAGTCCACGCAGTGACAATGAGAATATCGTAGGGAACATAATGGCCTCAAAGACATAGTTGGACACCAAGGCAACCATTGAGATATATCCTAGGTTCATCAGCACTAGGCCTATGGCGCATACGCTACCTGCTGCACAGATAAGCAACATCGTCTCGGCTTTGACGCGTTGCATAATCCAGCTTCCTAAGAAACGCCCAACCATAAAGAATCCCAACGCTACCGTCAATACGTCTGAAGCCCGACTATCACTCATCCATCCCTTAGCTGTAACATAATTGATGAAGTAACTATTGATGGATATTTCCGAAATCTCGTATGCTAGAAGGGTAAACAAGCCAAACACAAACATTGGATGATGACGGAACAATTGGATGATACGCGTCTCTCCCTTTACCTGCTCTTCAGTCTCGTCTGTCTTTATTTCGGGAAGATCGATGCGTGTAAAGATCACCGCAATCACGATGACCACAAAGGCAAGAATAGAGTAGGGGAGCACGACATCGTTGCTATTGGCTTCATCACGAAATAGGAATCGACCAACAAAGAATGTGGCGCATAGCCCTCCTAACCCATTGAAGGCTTGTGAGAAATTGAGTCGGGCTGTAGCCGAGCTCTTATCTCCAAGTTCTGTAGAATAAGGGTTGGCTGACGTCTCAAGGAATACCAGTCCGCAACCAATAACAAACAAAGCCCCTAGGTAGGCGTAGAATGTTCCTGCCAGTGCGCCAGGAATAAACATCAACGCACCGATAGCGAAAAGCATAAGTCCAAAGACCACGCCCCGTCGGTAGCCTCTGCGGTTGATAAACCATCCCGCAGGGATAGCCATCACAAAGTAGCCCACATAGGTGGTCACTTGTACCAAAGCCGATTGGGTGATGGAAATATTCAACTCGTTCTGGAAATGCTTGTTCATCACGTCGAGGATAGCTCTCGCAAATCCCCATAAGAAGAACAGCGTGGTGACAAGAATGAATGGTATAAGGAATCTCCTTGTAGTCAGACTGATTTTAGATCTTTTCATTGCTCGTGTTTGTTTTATTCAACAATGTTGTTATCATGAATGACTTTCATGATAGCGTCTTCGGTTTTGTCAAATGCCCCCGAGTGTTGCAATTTCAATGTACACATTGCTGCTGCATATTGACCAGCTTCTTTGTATGAAGCTCCATTCATTTTGGCATATAGATAACCTGCCGAATAGGTGTCACCGCATCCCGTGGCGTCAACGATATGCTCAGCATGGTATGCAGGAATATTGATACATTGCCCATTAACCCCAATGACGGATCCGTAACTGCCTAGCGTGATGAGCACTTCATCTACACCCGCGCGATTCAGTTGTTTTGCCACTTCGTAAGGATTGTTATCATGAGCAACAACCTCCATCTCATGTTCGTTGAGTTTCAGGATGTTGATATAGGGTAGGACGGTATTCATATCTTTCCAGGTTGTTGGCAACACTTGTTCTCCATCCACCTTACGGAGAAATCCTTGTACATCCACAGATACCTGCCCTTTTTCTCGCAGAAGCTCTATTACCTCAGCAGAGAAGTCATCACTAAGCAACGAACCTAAATGAAAGACCTTAGCTTCAAGACCTTTTACCTCTTCTATGGTAAATGGGTCAGCCTTGTCTAAGAGGCGTTGTGTTCGGTTATTAGCATTTTCTCCATACCGGTTTTCAAAGAATACGGTATGTCGGCTGTTAAAACATCGCACCGCTGTACCTTCGTCTTGTAGAAGTTTTATGGTCAAACGATCTTCTTCTGCAACTTTCGTGACCAATTCGAAGTTTATTCTTTGAGGTAAATGATTAATTGCTTTTGCAAAATAATAAGACGTTCCCCCTGGAAGACTTACTGTTTGTTCGGGTGTTATGATTCGATCACGTGTGATGTGACCAATACAACATATATCTATCATGCTAATATTTACGTATATTCTGATTTGCAAAGTTACAGAAAAACTCAAGAAATAATGTCGCCGCTGCTTGATAGAAATATCCTTTTTGTCCATTTTACGCTTCTTTTTTGCTTATTCGGCTATGATTTGGCTGGTATTGGTATTGGTAAAGGATGGTTTTGGTGGTATTTTAGTTGGTAGTCATAAGAATCTAAATGAGATTCTGTTACGCGTGTTCTTCGTGTCCCTTTTCAGTATCGGCTTTAGGAAGATACATTCCATTCAGCCTATAATAGATACCGAAAAGGGGTGAAAAGGGTTGCATTCATAAGCCTAAAATAATCAGGCGGAGTACCTATTACTTGGAAAATTAATTTATTTTGGAGAGAAAAATAAATTAATTTCATACCAAAAATAAATTAATTTCTCCTCTCGTCTTTACCTTAATACTTTATGATTCTTGTTGTTTTGATAGCTATTAGCTAGCCTTTCTGTACGTCATTAAGGTTATTAAACAAGTCTTAAATATCCGTATAGGTTTCTGAATTTAGCTCGAAAGGTTATACCTTTGTAAAAAAGTAACAGGAAAATGAAGATTGCAATCATAGGAGCAGGAAACCTTGCCACTCAGTTGGGGAAAGCGTTGTTAGGGAATGGGCACGACATTCTTCAGGTTTATAGCCGTACAATACAGTCGGCTCAAGCTCTCGCACAACTGGTTGGTGGTACGCCAATCAATAATATTGACTTTCTCACTTATCATGCTGATATCTATATCATCTCAGTCACCGACGCAGCGTTACCCGAACTGATCCCTCAGGTCTGCCGTGGTAGGGAAGAACACGTGTTCATACACACTGCAGGATCTATCCCTATGGATGTGTTTAAAGGCATCACGTTGCATTACGGGGTGTTGTATCCTTTACAGACGTTCTCTAAGGAACGTGATGTGGATTTTGGAGAAGTGCCTTGCTTTGTTGAAGGTAACGATAGCGAAACGTTACGTATGATAACAGCGCTTGCTGAAAGCGTAAGCCGTTTTGTGGAGCCGATGAATAGTGAGGATCGTAAATATTTGCATCTGTCAGCTGTGTGGGCATGCAACTTTGTCAATCATTGCTATGATGTGGCCTCGCAAGTGCTTGAAAAGCGTCATATTCCGTTCAATGTGTTGCTTCCATTGATAGACGAAACGGCGCGCAAGGTGCATGATCTGTCACCTAAGCAAGCGCAGACGGGACCAGCAAAGCGGTATGATCAGAATGTGATTCGTGCGCAGGCAATGTTGATGAAACCTGATCCGCTATTGAAAGATCTATACGAACGCATGTCGGTGAGTATCCATAGAAGCAATGAAAGCATGAATGACTAATTCCATAAACATACAATGATCAACTACGACTTAAAAAAGATTAGAGCTATCGTGTTTGATGTAGATGGTGTGTTGTCCACTTCTACCGTGCAGATGAACGAACAGGGTGACCCTATACGTACCTTGAACATAAAGGATGGTTATGCTATCCAATTGGCACAGAAGCTAGGCCTACATCTTGCTATCATGACAGGAGGACATAATGACAACGTGCGTAAGCGCTATGAGTATCTTGGTGTGAAAGATATCTATATGAACTGTGCTGTCAAACTTGACTCGTGGTCAGACTTCTTGGAGAAATATGGGCTTCATGAGGATGAGGTGATGTATGTTGGCGATGATATTCCCGACTTTGAAGTGATGCAACATGCAGGTTGTCCATGTTGTCCCCATGATGCTTGTATTGAGATTAAAGCCATCTCTCTATATATAAGCGATTGCCAAGGAGGATGTGGGGTGGCAAGAGATGTGATAGAACAGGTGCTGAAAGCACAACAAAAATGGATGACTACGGCAAAGGCTTTTGGCTGGTAAATCCTTAAATAATGAATCTATGAATCAACAAATGCAATATAACATAGTATTGGCAAGCAAGTCGCCACGACGCAGAGAATTGCTACAATCCCTAGGCTTGGAGTTTACCACGAAGGTGTTACCCGATATTGATGAGTCGTACCCAGCATCAATGCCCACCGCAGACATCCCACTATATATCGCCAAGGAAAAGGCAGATGCTTATAAAGAGCAGTTGAGCGATGACACCCTACTAATAACAGCTGATACGTTAGTAATAGTGGACGACCAAGTACTAGGTAAACCTACTGATGCTGAGGAGGCAAGCCGAATGTTACATGTGATAAGCGGACGCACCCACCATGTGATTACAGGTGTGTGTATGACCACGTCGCAACATCAAGAGTGCTTCTCGGTCACAACGGAGGTGACGTTCAAAACGCTCACAGATAGCGAGATCAACTATTATGTATCCCATTATAAACCTTTCGATAAGGCAGGCGCTTATGGCATACAAGAATGGATAGGTTATGTGGGGGTAACAGGACTTAAAGGAAGCTACTATAACGTGATGGGGCTACCCGTTCAGAAGATTTGGGAGCATCTGAAAGCGTTTGTGCCTAACCGCATACAATGTCTGAAGGAGTATTAAAACAAAAAAATTGATTGTCTCACGACAATCAATCTTTTCTTAACCTTAATAATCTAATACCATGAAAAACACGTTGCAAAATTACCGATTTATATCAGTCTATGCAAGCGTTATTTGTTAACTAATATTCGAATTAACATTAATTTTCAGCCAATGAGTTTAAATTAACAATCGTTTGCAGCGATTGCTCCTTTGTTTGTTCCTTTTCCTCTTGAGAAAGGAAAGGATAGGATATTGATAATGAAATGGTTTCGGCATTGGGTGATAGGTGCATTTCAATCATTTGTGGGTCAGATAACGATAGCCGTCGTCTGTAAGTGTCTTGACTCATTGTGTCTGGCTTAATCAAGAGACTAGCATCGATGGGTTTTCTTTCCACCTTCTGCCAATCATCTGTATAGATAGCCAATGTGCTTTCAGCCGCTGGAGCCTTATAGGTTCGAACCACGGCATAAAGAGTTCGCCCTTTGCTAGCGGTAAATCGTCTGATTTCTACCTCCGAACTATGAGAAAGCTCCACCTTGAGGTAGCTATCTGTGAGGGCTGTGGTGCGCACGGTATCTTGAAAAAGGTTCAGCGATGTATGATTGACGCCGTTCTCATTATTATTAACGAGAGAGGTGCGTATCTCCTTATTGAGATATGGTATGAAACTGTCGGGCATTGATATCCAAAAGTCACTGACGTCTTGGGCTTTCGCTTGACCCATGCACATCGATAGAATAACAAGGAGCATCGCACATCTTATCTTAAACATATCCTTTATCATCGTATTGCAGTTGATTATTCTTTGCAAAATTACGCCAATAATTTGATATATCCAAAGGCCATTGGATATTCTGCCATGCTAAAGAGGCTATTTCTTTGGGTGAGTATATATGAAACTACCCCGAAAGATATTTACAAGCCATAAAATCAAAGTTTCGTGGCAAAGAATAAGCGGACAACCGATAACAAGGCTGTCCGTTTTTCTTTTGTCCCAAAGTTTATACGCTCAGTATTATCTTATGTGAAACGTAAAAGAAAACAAACATGGAAAGAATTCAAGTAACAATCATCCAAGAGAAAAGACACTGACAGAACTATCAGCGTTACAGCGAGCAGAAACGGTCAGAACTGCTTCAATGAAAAGTTCCGTAGTAAAACATTGGATGAACATCCGCTTCATACCTTTCAGCGGAAAGGATAGAAGGCACGGAGAGTGCTGAAAACAATGTCTATTTGAATAATAGTTTGTTCGTTATTTTGTCTATTGGTTTAGAATAGAGTAATATTGACAATAAAGGCACACAAACCATATTTAATACATAGCCATACCATTCACAACGGAAGGTTGCACATATGCCCCAACAGATTAAAAATACAAGTGTCATATGCCAATAGTAGCAGTCCATTGTTTTTGCTCCCATTTTTGATATGCAGATTTTCTTGTTTGGGATAAAACCTATAATAGATATGGACATAATTGTACACATGATGTAATGAAATATCTTGCCCATAATTTTTAGTAATGATAATCCGCATAATCCATTGAAATTTGAGGATTGCGCTATTCCTGCAAACTTTGTATTTCCTAGACAATATATAATAATGCATATTGAAAAAACAATCAAACAAGCAACCTTCTTCTTTGCATTAAATTCATAAACTTGTTCTTTATTTGATGTTAAATATATTCCCAATGCATAGAATGGGAAAAATCCAAAGATACGTGACAAATGAAAGATTTGTGTTCCGAAAATTTCAGATAACATCGCAACTAAGTATGACAGCAATAGTAATTTCTTTATGTTTAGTAATTTAAGGAGATAGGGGGTTATTATGCCATATACAAAAAGAACCCAAACGTACCACATCGCATACAATGCTGGAGTTTTGGAAATAAGATAGCCAAGAGTTATATTGTGGTATGTAGGATATGTGAAATATCCAGCAATGAAATTCACAAATGAAAAAAGAATGCATGGCCACAAATAATTCTTGAAAAGATATTTAATAGAACGTTCTTTATAAAAGAACCCTGATATTATCATAAATAATGGCATTGTGTATGTAAGAGTCAGTATCCACAAATACTCACACCACACACCTCCATTACCACTCTCAGTATAAGAGCACATACAATGCGTTACGACAACAAAGAACATGAGAATGAACTTTATGTTGTCCCATAAATAAATTCTATTAGTTTTCATCTTGACGATTTCAATGAATGTTGAGGCACATCTATTTTCTAATATGTCCGCAATCAGCCCGAAGACATTTTGAGAATGCAAAATTATGAAATTTCTGCGACATGGTAAAATAAATCGTTTTAGTTAGTACATTTAAGACTTAAATTGTTGATTTTATGGCTTGTAAATATCTTTTAGGATAGTTTCGTATATACTCACCTTTCTTTCAATGTGGAACGTGCTTCTATACGCTTAGCCTTTGCAAGGCTTGACGCAGAGAGCTGACCTGTGAGATAACGCTCGATGATGAGCGAGGCGATGGGTGCTGCCATATCTGCTCCAAATCCACCATGCTCAATATATACCGCAACTGCAATCTGTGGCGAATTCATTGGGGCAAATCCGATGAATGCCGAATGGTCACGACCAGCATTCTCTGCAGTTCCGGTCTTGCCACATAGCGTGTAACGCGATGTGTTGATGCCTGTGAGGGTGCCTTTGAGCACAGCTTGCCGCATGCCTTTGATGACAGGAACGTAAGCTTCGGAAGCTACCTGTGTGTAACGGGGAGTGAGGTAACGTGAGGAGAGCGGATGCTCGGGCGTACCACGATGCACATGTGGCGTGATGAACCATCCACGATTGGCTATCGTCACAGCATAGTTGCATAGCTGTAGTGGGGTAGCTGTTAGGTCGCCTTGCCCCATTGCTGCCCACATGATGGTCTTAGCATCCCAGCCATCGGGGTAACGTCGCTTGAGATAGTTGAGGTTGGCAACAAGGCCACCACGTTCTCCGGGTAGATCTATTCCCAACGGACCGCCAAACCCCTGGCTGACAATATTGTCATGCCAAGCCGTGACGGCCTCTTCTTTCGTTGGGAAGAGGCGTCGATTGTTCATATAGGATAGAAACGTAGACAGAAACCATGTGTTGCAACTATATCCTAAGGCGTTAACCATCTGCAGAGGGGAAGCGTGTTGATGGCAACCCACTTTGATGTTGCCCCATCGGCCTCCTTTGTTACAGGCCACGCTTGTTGTCGGTAGGATAGAACCTAGCGTGAGCAAAGTCAATGCTTCGGCTGGTTTGAATGTGGAGCCGGGAGGATATGCGGTGGCTATAGCTAAGGCATCGTTGGGACCATCTGCCGACATCGTGGCAAGACAAAGCACTTCGCCCGTTGATGGCTGAATGGCAACCACGCTTCCTTTCTTTCCTTTTAGCAAGCGAGTGGCCAGTTGGGTTAGTTCGTTGTGATATGTTGTGGTAACTGAATAGTCGATATCTTGAGCTTTTACAGAGCTAAAGCATAATGAAAGTAGGGTGATAATATAGAGAATGGATCTTGACATATAGATAAGAAACAGTTTGGCTTAGGGAAGATTTTACATAAAGAACCATCGGTTAATCGTGCAAAACTAACCGATGGTTATCGTTAAAAGGTTCTTGTGTTATTCCTCAGTTGTGTCCTCTTCTACGTCTGTCAGTGAAGGCGACACTTCCTTGTAAAGCTTGACAAGATTGGCTAATCCTAAAGCTTTCATGTTTTGATTATATACGACATCTAGGCAAAGATCCAACAATGCTTTGTCTTTGCCAGCCTCTGACTCTAACAAGGAACGTATATTAAACCGGAGCTTGTCGAGAACCCCTTCGTCAACAATCCCATTGCTTCCTACCAAGTCTTTCAGAAGAGCGTATTTCTTGAGTGTAGCGATATGATTGTCATTGACATCTATAGTTCTTGTTCCAGAAGCATTAGCTTGAATTCTATACATAGTGGTGATATTTAAAAGTTAAACATATTATTTAAATAGAAAGTTCCAAATGCCTTGCATCAGCAGAGCTTGTTGTCTCGTATCTTTGATGCATTCAAAAGGAAAGGCCATGGTGAACACTGCGTTATCGGCTCCGTGATAGGCTACGGCTGAAAGTGAGCCATCCGCATATTGCATGACGCCAAAACCTTTACCCTCTGCTCTGAGCGCATCGGGCGAGTAAGCGGCATAATGGTGTGCGTTGAGCGTGCGGTAGACGGAGAACGAAGAACCCATACCTGTGATACCCTCTTGATAGTTGTTGGTATTGGTAGAGGCAAAAGATAGCTTGAGCGTTTCGGCCAACCATTGTTTGCTTATAGCATCCTTTTGGTCAGAAGCAACGTAAGCACCGCTGACAAACAACTTGCCTTGATGAGCAAGATAGTTGGATAGCTTGACTCGCATTGCAGGGGTAAAGGTGGTGTAATATACCAAGCTATGTCCATCGTCTTTCTCTAGTCCGAGGATATAGTCCACTCCTTGGTAGCGATTTAAGTCTACGATTCCATGTTCTATAGCTTTGGATGAACAACTCACAAAGCTATATCTATTGGCTGACCGTATCGCTTGGGCATGCTCGCGAACATAGTTGAAGTCGTTACCCGCAATAATCTTTCCTTCTAGCTCACTGGTGCTATACCCTAAAGCGTTAGAACCAGTCTTTCCTGCTTGCGAGGGGTTAAAGTTGACCTGCTTGCCGCACCAACCTAGGGTTTTGCCATAGGTGATACCAGGGTCTTGGTTGAGGTCAAACCCTTTTTGATAATCAGTGTCTATACATGCGGGTCCAGAGAGACGATGAAAGCCATTGACTATCATTATCGTCTTCTTGGATTGAGGTTGGATATAGGCAGAGAGCACTTCGGTAGGGAAACTCTCACCACCATTGTTACATGCCGTTATGCGAAAATGATATGCAACGTTAGGTAAGAGTTTGATCTCGGTAGAAGTGCCTTTGATTTCTTGTCCATTATCAAAGCCTCCCGTTTCTGTGGCTGTATAAAGGATGTACGACGTAGGTGTGGCAGAAGCTTCGTTGGGATCTAAGGTGGGGGACCATGAAAGACGCACCTGGCTGCTACCTTTACGCTCAATACAGAAGTTGGTAGGCGCCAAAGGTTGAACGCAGTAACTGGTATGATGCATAGATGAGGTAAACCGCAAGATGGTCTTATATACTGACCGAGCCAAAACAAATCGGAAGTTAGGATCTAACCCCAACTTCATATCGCCGAAGTTTTGATGGGACAAAGTTTCTAATATAGCCGACGGAACCTCCGGTCGGCGTGTTTCGCTATAGTTCTTGTCCCATACGCCACGCGTAGCCCAATCAGTTTGAAGCTGCGCTTGCACATCTCTTGCTACGCCTTCAACCAATTGCTCAGCAAAGCTCTTGGAGCAACTTCTTGAAAGACCTGATTGGTAGATAGTGTTGTCTTGATAGCTGGTTGTGCAAACTCCCAATGTTCCCACGATGCCATTATCCTTAACACCTGCGTCACTGTGAACAGCCAGCTGCAGTTCGATAGGTACGTGTTTGCCCTCTGTTTTGGGTACAAAACTACTGCCACCGGCTAACCAGTTGAGCATATAGGAACGAGAGTTTAGGTCGTCGTTGTAATCGTTCTCTCCGCTGAAAGTGCTATATACGCTCATAGGAGCACCTGCCCACTGAATGGAATAGCGTGCAGCCTCAAGGCAACGAGGAAGGCCGCTGGTAGAACCGCCACGCTCAATGTTGCCCATTCCGCCACCAAAACGTACGGCATCAGTGGTAACGATACCTTTAGAACGACTATAGTTGCTCAAGACCACCTGGTTATAAGGATTGCTTCCTTTGTCGAAAGTGAATGTTCCGAGGTAGACCCACGTGCCGCCACCCATTTGCTGATTGACGTGAAAGGTGGTAGCTTCACCTTGGTGATACACAGTGTATAGGGCATCGTCAACGCTTCCTTTTAGCGTAGTGTAACTTACATATACGGCATATTGCCCTTCTTCGGGGATATAGGGTTGGTATTGGGCTACCGAATGACGTTTCTTCTTCTTGGTAGCCTTTACTTGGCGAGCTGTTCCCTGTGTGAATGGATTCTCGCCTTCGGTATAGTTTCCTTGATGATAGGCAAATCCCCCTTGTGATGTTGTAGACCAAGATTTTCCCTCATTCTGTTCACGATAACCTGTACTGGGGTTGTCATTATCTACAATAACCTCATTGTACTGCCAATCACGTTCGCGAGGCGTAAACACCACCGCACCTGCATTCTGAAGCATTGGGATGAGGTAGGGCACTACGATGGTTTGGGTAAATAGGTCTTCGGTGGTACAAAAAAGGTTGGGTCTCTGCCATATCCATTTAGCTTTAGAGTTGTCATAGTAACGTCCATGACTTGCCCAAAGCGATAGATGCCTGTTTTGTAGACCTTTAGATATCTTGAAAGGCCGCGAGATATTTTCCACCCACGGCTTGCCATTGTAGTGAATCGAGCCCCAATCGTTGGTTTGTGCTTTATGTGTATTGGGCAGTAAGCACAAAGAGATAAGTGAAAGAGAAATCGTTTTCTTAATCATACACATCCTTACCTATTCATGCACTTCTTCACCTATCGTGAAGTTTTCGGGGTGCTTGGCATGGATATTTTTATAGTATTGTTTTATTTCGTTCAGATCCTTGTTAACATCGCCTGATGGGGTTATGATCCGAGTAGAGATGATGGCTTTCTCCTTATAGTCTAAGGCAAATAGCTTAATAGGAATTTGGGCCTTGAGTGCAATGAAATAAAATCCTTTCTTCCATTCGGCGTTTCTAGACCTAGTGCCTTCAGGTGTTATACATAACAAGCACCGATCAGCTTTCTGAATGTCCTCAGCTAGACGATCGGTCATAGAGGTATGCTTGGAACGATAAACCGGAATGCCTCCTAAATGACGAAAGAGTCCTCCTAAAGGCCAAAAGAACCATTCTTTCTTCATCAAGAAATTGCTCTTAAATCCTTCTGCTCTAGAATAAAGCAGGCCGATGATAAAGTCCCAATTGCTTGTGTGGGGTGCAACGCATAAAATAGCCTTGTTAGGAAGGGGAGTGGTGTCAGTCTTCTCCCATCCTAACAAGTGGTATAAGATATATCTACAAATGGCTTGTTGCATCAAATATCTGTTTCTTATTAATGAAGATTACCTATCTCATCAATCACTTCGGATATCTCTTTATTGAAATGATCAATCAAATCTTTGAAGTAAACGTGGGGTTTCATTCCTGGCTCAGGGTGTGAAACACGACGGATATAGTTGTCATGGATATTGAGTATGGAAGCCAATAAAGCTTCTACATTCTCTTGACTTGGCTTGCCATTGTATAAAGAGGAAGCCACACATTCTGCTAAAACGTCACTGCAAATGTAGTTGATCGTTTTCTTTAAATCGCGTTTGTTAGCCATAGCTTGATAGTTTTTCTGTTTTTTGAATTAGCACATTTCAACGTTCAAAGATAAATAAAAAATATTAGCACGAAAAGAAAACCTTGATTTTTTATCAAAAAAAAGTTTTCCCTACCATCAATCGCTTGTTATTACAAATAAATAATGTAATTTTGCAATACGAACAAAAGCAACAATACATTTTTATAAAATATTTTTATTAATCAATCATGGAAATTAGTTCATTACAGAAAGAAAGAGCTTCTTATCAGCCAAAGTTGCCTAAGGCACTTCGTGGTGCTGTAAAGGTAAAAGAAGGTGAACCTACACAAAGCGTAGATAACCAAGAAGAAATCAAGCAGCTTTTCCCTAACACTTACGGAATGCCTTTGATCGAGTTTGTTCCAGGCGAAGAGGAAACCAACGTAAAAGTAAACATTGGTGTGATTCTCTCTGGTGGTCAGGCTCCTGGCGGTCATAACGTGATTAGCGGTCTCTTTGATGCTGTTAAGAAATTGAATCCCGAAAATCGTCTTTATGGTTTCTTGATGGGACCTGGTGGCTTGGTTGATCACAACTATATTGAGATTACCGAGGACTTCTTGCAGGCTTATCGTAATACTGGTGGTTTCGATATGATTGGTTCTGGCCGTACAAAGCTTGAGAAAGAAGAGCAGTTTGAGAAAGGACTTGAAGTGATTCGCCAGTTGGACATCAACGCTATCGTAATCATTGGTGGTGATGACTCTAACACTAACGCTTGTGTTCTTGCTGAATATTATGCCGCAAAGAAGTATGGTGTACAGGTTATTGGTTGCCCTAAGACTATCGATGGTGACTTGAAGAACGCACAGATTGAGACTTCTTTCGGTTTCGATACAGCATGCAAAACTTATTCAGAGCTGATTGGTAACATTGAGCGCGACTGTAACTCTGCACGTAAATACTGGCACTTTGTAAAGTTGATGGGTCGTTCAGCTTCTCACATCGCTTTGGAATGTGCGTTGCAGACACAGCCTAACATCTGCTTGGTATCTGAAGAGATTCAGGCTAAGGACTTGTCTTTGAACAATATCGTAGAGTACATTGCTGATGTAGTGTCTTATCGTGCTAAAGAAGGAAACAACTTTGGTGTAGTGCTTATCCCTGAAGGTCTTATCGAGTTTATCCCTGCTATTGGTCGTCTGATCCAAGAGTTGAACGACTTGTTGGCTGAACATGGAGCAGACTACAAGGATCTTAAGCCTGAAGCACAGCGCGAATATATCATGAATCACCTCTCTGAGGAGAACAAGAATACCTTCGCTACATTGCCAGCAGGTGTTGCTCGTCAGTTGTCTTTGGATCGTGATCCTCACGGAAATGTACAGGTATCTCTCATTGAGACAGAGAAGCTTATCTCTGATATGGTAGCATCTCGACTTGCAGAACTTGCTCAACAAGGTGAATATAAAGGTAAGTTTGCTGCTCAGCACCACTTCTTCGGATATGAGGGCCGTTGCGCTGCTCCTTCTAACTTTGATGCCGACTATTGCTATGCTTTGGGAACAAGCGCAGCTCAGTTGATAGCAAATGGTAAGACAGGTTATATGGCAATTGTAAACAACCTTACTGCAAAATCTGAAGACTGGAAAGCAGGAGGTGTGCCAATCACAATGATGATGAATATGGAACGTCGTAATGGTGAGATGAAACCTGTAATCCGTAAAGCACTTGTTGAATTGGATGGTAAACCATTCCAGACATTTGCAGCAAAGCGTGATGAGTGGGCTAAAAACACATGTTACGTTTATCCTGGTCCAATTCAGTATTGGGGACCATCTGACGTATGTGACCAAACAACCAAGACTCTAGTCTTAGAACAGACTAAGTAATCGGATTGTTTGACTTCATACTATAAAATATAAAAGAGAGTCGAACAGATTTAAACCCTTAAGAATCTTTAGGGATAAAATTAGTCCGACTCTCTTTTTTCAGTTTAGAAAAACGCTTATATGTCCCAACTACTCAAACAGATACTTTACAATATGCCAGTAAAGCAACGCTGGTTGATTGGCATTATGTGTGCCGTTGTGTATTGTTGGGTATATTATTCTTTCTTTGTTTCGCCCACTGGATACCGGTGGAGAGCTATTTATGGCGACCCAGACTATCCAAAAGGCTATGAGATTCATGGTATAGATATTAGTCATCATCAAGGTACCATAGATTGGAATAGGTTGCGTAATGCGCTTATAGAACAAACCCCAATCAGATTTGTTATTATAAAAGGTACAGAAGGTGATTCGTATCTAGATTCAAAGTTTAGAGAAAACTTCTTCTACGCTCGCGAGAAAGGCTTTATCAGAGGTGTTTACCATTTCTGGAGCAACAACTCGTCTCCAAGAAGACAAGCTTATTTCTTCTTAGCCATGGTGAAACTTGTTCCTGGCGACTTGCCTCCTGTCCTTGATGTTGAGTCTAAACCACGTAACATTAGCACAGAAACGTTTCAACAAAACGTCCTCACATGGCTTCATATTGTTGAGGATAAATACCAAGTGAAGCCGATTCTTTATACGGGCTATCGTTTTAAGCAGCAATATCTATCCGATTCTAGATTTGATAGTTACCCGTTTTGGATAGCCCATTATTATGTAAGCAAAATGGAGTATGGTGGTGAATGGAAATTTTGGCAGCATACCGATGTCGGCAGACTGCCAGGTATAAACAACTTTGTGGACCTTAATATATATAATGGTAGCTTTTATGATTTGCAGAAACTTACGATTCCGGTGCGCAAAGTCGTCGTAATACGAGACAGCACCAATCTTCACGAGCAAGTGTCTGATACAGTTGTAACCCCAAATCCTTAGCATGCTGCTCAAGTATCGGCGCATCCATCTCATAGAAACCGCTGATAATCAGTGTGCCGTCTTGCGCGAGCACTTCTAAAAAGGATGACATATCTGCTAGCAAGATATTGCGATTGATATTGGCTAAGACGACATCAAAAATACCATTGATATGTGATAGCACCGTTTTGTCCCCTTCTAAAACTTCAACAGAAACTTGATTAAGAGCCGCATTATGTTGCGTGTTCTCTACACTCCAGTTGTCAATGTCGTATCCTACCACTTCGGCAGCACCTTGCTTGGCAGCTACAATGCTTAAGATGCCAGTGCCACAACCACAATCCAAAACTCTTTTTCCTTTTAGGTCCATATTGAGTAGGGTGGACACAATCATTTGTGTGGTGCTATGCGTGCCTGTGCCAAAAGCTTGACGAGCCTCGATGCCTATCAGTAATGGCGATTGAATCTTTTCCAACTGGTCATGGATGGGGGCTAACCCCTTCTTGGCATCGTATATCACGCAACTATCGTTTACCACGATGGGGGCAAATCCGGTCTCTTCCCACGTTGCATTCCAATCCTTCTCCTCAACATCATTTACCGTATATTCGACCTTTACATCGGGTATGGGAAATGTTGCCATTGCATACGCTAGTTGGTCTTCTTCAAAAAGTTCTGCTTGTATATAACCTTTTAAGCCCTCTTTGGTGTCCTCAAATGATTCGAAACCGCATTCTCCAGCTAATGCCGCAACTATATCTCTTGCCACTTGTATGTCGGGAAAGATCTTAAAGTCCACTTCATAATACTTCATATGAATACTCTTTGTTTCTTGTTACTGTTAAATTATACTTGCAAATTTATAAAAAATAGGGAAAAACCTACAACGGATTAGGGAAAATCCGTACATTTGCATGTAAACTAAAGGTAATTTTGCAATATGAATTACTGAAAACATGCCCTTGGTATGGTGTGTAGAGTGAAAGAAAAGCAATTTTTAAAGTCATTCAAATATGAAACGATTCTATATATTATTGATTCTTGCAGGCGTTATTCCAATGAGTTTGGTTGCCCAAGATGATTTGTATTTTACTCCTAAGAAGAGTGTACAAGCAACTAACGAAACTGTTTCGGATGATGATACCCCAGCTTACTATAGTGGAATCTCCAAAGACGAAAACGAATATAATCGTTGTAATAGGCTAAAGAGCTATTACCAAAAGGTAGGACAAGATTCTTTAGGGAATGATATCATTGAGTTTCGTACAGGAGATGGAACTTATGGTGATGCTGTAAGAACAGATACCATTTATCCAGGCAGCGAACAATATGTATTCGAGTCAGATGATGACTTTGCCTATAGTCGTCGTATGGGTCGATTTGATAATTTCTATGGTTGGTATAACCCCGTGTACTATAGCTATTGGGGGCCATGGGGCTATTCTGGTTTTTATGATCCTTGGTATTATGGCGCTTCTTGGCGCTATGGTTGGGGTTGGTATGGCGGCTTCTATGATCCATGGTTCTATGGTAGCTGGGGCTGGCCTTACCGAAGTTGGTATTATGGCGGTTGGCCATATGCAGGTTACTATCATACAATGCCATTATATGGAAGAGTGGATATGCACACCGGAACACGAAATCATTCTGTAGGTAGTATTCCTGGTCGAGACTTTGATAGAGGAATGAACGCCTCAAGACCTTCTAATGGAACTTTTGGTCGTGGTACACGTTCGTATAACTCTCAAAATACTCGAAACACCAATAACGCTAATACCAATAACTCTACCTTCCGTGGTACGCGCAATTATAATCCGAACCAATCCACGCAGACTCGTCAGACGCCTATAAGTGCGCCTTCACGTAGCAGCAGTTCTTTTGGAAGCGGCAGTGGCTCGTTTGGTGGTAGTCGTTCGTTTGGTGGCGGTGGCTCCTTTGGCGGTGGTAGCCGTTCTGGTGGCGGCGGTGGTCATTTCGGCGGACGTCGTTAAGTGTATAATCTTTAATCGCTCTTATGTGGGGGCATAAACCTAGAAATAAAAATATCTCACGATGAAAACAAAATATGTATTCTTAGCAGTGGCGCTTTTTTCTGTGCCAGCAGTAGCGCAAGAAACCTATGAAAATGCTAAACTCGTAGGAAGTGACCTTAATGGTACTGCCCGATATGTTGGTATGGGTGGCGCGATGGAAGCCTTAGGGGCAGATATCTCCACGATTAGTTCCAATCCTGCTGGTATAGGATTGTTTCGCCATAGCGAATTGAAAGTGTCTGCAAGCGGTGTTTTTCAGAATGAGGCACCATCATATACGACAGGAGACAAATCGCATGCAAGCTTCGATCAAGTAGGTTTTGTTTGGGTACGTAATGAAGGGAACTCATTCCTAAACTTTGGATTCAACTATCACAAGAGCAAGAATTTTGACTTTATCTTAGGAGCTGCTAATCATTTAAGTAATGCCTCTTCTAATAAGTTGACCTATCAGAAATATCGTAATGGATATTTTGAATCAGATTATAATGATGCTTATAAGACATCGGTTGACTATCTAAACTTGAAAGGGTTCAATATGGAAACCGATAAGGTCAACTATGTTGCCAATTCTTATCAGATGAACCGAGAAAATTATGGCTATATTGGTGATTATGATTTCAACTTCAGCGTCAATGTAGACGACTGTGTTTATCTTGGTTTGACACTTGGTTATAAAGACGTCAACTATAGATATCGTGGGGTGTACAGCGAGTCAATGGTTGGAGATAATCAAAACTATACCGTTAATTATGGAGATGCCCGACAGATTGATGGTGATGGAGTAGATGTGAAGTTTGGTTTGATAGTTCGTCCCATCGAGACTTCTGCCTTCCGCTTTGGTGCATACGTTCAGACGCCTACATGGTATGATTTGACGATGAATACCCAGTCGAGCATTGATGGTAGCCTGAGTGACAAACGTGTGTCTGAAAGCTACGATTTTAAGATTATCACCCCATGGCGTTTCGGCTTCTCCTTAGGTCACACTGTAGGCAATTACCTTGCATTAGGAGCTACATACGAATATGCTGATTATGGCTCAACAAAGACGCGTATCAATGATGGCGTTGAATATAGTTATGATCCTTACAATTGGTATGGCTACGATTATTATGAAACGTCACACAATGACAGGTATATGAATGACCACACCAAAGAAACTCTGAAAGGTGTTAGTTTGCTTAAGTTGGGTTTGGAATTTAAACCCGTGACAAACCTAGCTATTCGTCTTGGATACAATTATGAATCGGCAATGTACAACAAAGAATCAGGTAAAGGTGTTTATACCTCAGGCAATCTAGTCCCTTCAGAAGGTACCTATTATACAAGCAGTGCTGATTATACTAATTGGAAATCCACGAATCGTTTTACTTGTGGTTTAGGATATTCAGTTAAGGGTTGGTCTTTTGATGTAGCTTATCAGTATAGCGCCCAGAATGGTGAGTTCTATCCATTCACCTCTTATATTGATTCAGCCGATGCAGCAGAGGATAATATTCCTACAATGACAGAAGTAAAGAATAATCGCTCACAACTGTTATTTACGTTAGGATACCACTTCTAATTTCTTAATTGTAGAAAATAAATGTTGATGTTTAGGGAGCGAATCCCTTGAAGACATTCAAACTATAAACTAAAAGCCGACAACTCAGAACGAGTGTCGGCTTTTGTTTTAGACTTTGTTCGCCTTTGGATGGCTTCGGTTAATGGTTTGTTATTTGTTTAGCCATGCTCCACGTGTAAAGTCGGGTATCTCTACTGGGGCAGAGTTGTTGGCAATTGACAATGCAGACAACTCACCGATGCAACACCATTCAGCCATATCATACACATCCATGTCAAGAGGAAGCCCATTGAGCAGACAATAAACCAATCGGTAATCCATGATATAATCCATGCCACCATGTCCACCTACCTGTTTGGCTTTGGCTTCAATCTCTTTGATATAGTCGGGCGTATATTTAGTAAGGAGTGCATTGCGCAAAGAATCGGGCATCGCCTCATGCGCATTGAGGTTTTGATAGTCGATCTTCTCATTGCTCATCTTGCTAGAACGCAACATTAGTTGTTCAATAGGATATTTGCTTGCATAACCATCTGTTCCAACAATCTGAAAACTGCGGCTATAAGGGCGTGGAGTCATCACATCGTGTTGGATAAGCATTGTTTTACCTTCGAGCGTACGTATTAAAGTGGAGGTTTGATCACCATTCTGAAAGTCGGTACATGGTGTGCCCGTGTTTCTTTCTACAATCTTAGGACCATTAACCGCCTTGGTGTCCATAGCTACTAAAGTGGTCATACGGTCGGTACGGTGGATGCCCAACACTTGACAGTCGGGACCGATACCATGAGTAGGGTAGATGTCGCCTCTGTGCTTTTGGTTGAAGTTGAGTCGCCAGTTGTTCCAATATTCTCCCCAGAAATCATCTAGGTTGTGTAGGTAAGAACCTTCTACATGTAGCACCTCGCCAAACACACCTTGCTGTGCCATATTGAGTGTGGATGCTTCAAAGAAATCGTAAACGCAGTTTTCAAGCATCATACAGTGCTTCTGTGTGCGCTCGGCTGTGTTAATAAGGGACCAAATCTCTTTTAGGTTGGTCGCCGCAGGAACTTCTATGGCTACGTTCTTTCCATGCTCCATAGCGTATAACGCAATAGGTACATGTTGCTCCCAGTCGGTACATATATAAATAAGGTCAATGTCATTCCGCTCACACATCTTCTTGTAAGCTTCCGTAGAACCGCTATATGATGTAGCTTTGGGTCTGCCATGATGTTGAAGCGTTTGTTGTGCTTTCTCTACATATTCGGGGCGTACGTCACAAATACCTTTTATCTCAGTTTGGTCAATGTTGCACCAACGATCTACCGCGGAAGCTCCTCGCATACCCACTCCAACAAAACCGACACGTACAACTTTCATCTTAGGTAATGCTAAACGCAATACATCTTTTTGTCCCGAGGGACGATCTGGAACAGGCGTGGAGATGGGGGTTGTTTGCGCATTTACTAACAACGAAACCACACAAAATAACAATAATAAAAATAGTTTCTTCATATCTAAATTAGTAGATTATTAATTAAAAAAAGAAAGTCTTTGGATAACAATAAATTACCTCAATGCGTGTGCATGTCAGAAAATTCACTTGTCTTAGGGATGCTAAAAACTCAAATAGATAACATCTGACATATGGCAAAGGTAAGTATAAAATCTGAGAAACTTAACCCATTCGGTGAAATTTATTTTACGAAAAGGCGTTTGACACACTTTCACTTGGCAAAGTAATCAATGAGGCACCTGATCCCTAGTGTTGTGTCAGTAGATCTTCTGAATCCGCAAAGGATCCTGTTGAGAACAACTCTTCTATAGAGAATAAGCCTAAGAAGCAGAAACTATCACCCAAGAAGC
>CAVGNV010000034.1:0-24081 GCA_963630695.1 Paratractidigestivibacter sp.
GACGAGATCGTCAGAAGGACGAAAACCTTGCGTAAGCCTAGCGGCAAGAAGCCTGTCGGGTAGAAAGGTCATGAAACACAACAAGACTTCTTTCAATGCAATTCAAGCCTTATTTGAGGTTTGAGGCATCGTCATGCACCTACCGCTGAATAGTTACTAGATTCAAGGGTAAAGCAGAGACTGTTTACTAATTTTAACCAATAAAGGCTGGTGCTTCCATTGCGAAGCATCAGCCTTTATACATCTATACCAATCAGAGGTTCTAATAAGAAATTCAACCTTTTATTTGTCCTATTTCTTTCTTATTTGTAACTTTGCATGAGTAACATTAATAAGTTTGATTAGTTACCCCACTCTCACCCCCCCTGCTACAAATAGAATAGAAACAATGATAGATACATCAATATTTCAAGATAAACGCGCTAAATATTACACATTAGGATGCAAACTCAATTTTGCAGAAACGGCAACCTTCGCACAAGATCTATATAACAAAGGTGTAACCGAAGCCAAAGAGAATGAGAATGCGGATATTTGCCTTATTAATACGTGTTCAGTAACTGAGATGGCTGACCATAAATGTAGACAACAGATACATAAAATGGTCAGAGAAAATCCTGGTGCTTTGGTTGTGATTACTGGATGTTATGCACAACTACAAGCGGAAAAGATTGCAAGCATTCCTGGTGTAAGCATGGTATTGGGTAGCGATGAAAAAGCGCAGCTTGTTGACTACCTGGGGCAAATGCTTACAGAGCGAAGCGAACATTCTGACGACAAACCAGGCGCACAAAGTGTATCAACAGGGCGATATCATAAGTTGAAAACAAAGGATATTAAGAGTTTTCAACCTTCGTGTGCCAAGGGAAACCGCACGCGATATTTTCTCAAGGTACAAGATGGATGTAATTATTTCTGTACTTATTGTACCATTCCGTACGCACGAGGCTTTTCTAGAAACGCATCTATCAAAGACCTTGTCAAGCAAGCCGAACAAGTGGCACAAGAAGGCGGCAAAGAGATTGTCATCACAGGCGTAAACATTGGTGACTTTGGTCGTTCAACCAATGAGGCCTTCATTGACCTTGTAAAAGCTCTTGATCAGGTAGAAGAAATACAACGTTACCGAATCTCCTCTTTGGAGCCCGACCTGATAAGCGACAAGCTCATTGAGTATTGTGCGCAGAGTAGAGCCTTCATGCCACATTTTCATATCCCATTACAAAGCGGCTCAGATGAGGTGTTAAAACTGATGCATCGTCGCTATGACACTCAATTGTTTGCAGACAAGATTCATCTGATAAAGGATTTGATGCCTTCGGCATTTATCGGGGTAGATGTCATGGTGGGATGTCGAGGCGAGAAGCCAGAATGCTTTGACGATTGCTACGAATTCCTTTCATCCTTAGACGTGACACAGCTCCACGTTTTCCCATACTCAGAACGTCCTGGCACTGCTGCGCTAAAGATTCCATACATCGTAAGCGATGCCGACCGCAAGCAACGTGTTCACAAGCTCTTGGCTCTTTCACAACAAAAGACAGAAGAATTCTACTCACAACACATTGGCAAAGAAGCAGAAGTGTTATTCGAGAAAGCTCCACTAGGAAAGACCATGAATGGTTTTACCGATAATTACATTCGTGTAGAACTACCCCCTACTGTTGCCAAAGCTGAATATGACAATCAGATTATAAAAGTGAGATTAGGAAAGCTGAATGCGAAGCACACCGCTTTGTGTGTAGACGAACTATACCTATAACCTAAAAGACAAAGAGAATGCGCACTGCCATCGTAATACTCAACTGGAATGGGCAACACATGTTGGAAGCCTATCTTCCTTCAGTGATAAAGTTTTCGAAGAACGAAGCAGATATCATTGTCGCCGACAATGCCTCAACTGATGATTCGATAAGTTGGCTTAATAAGCATTTTCCAACGATAAGAACCATTGTCCTTGATAAGAACTATGGTTTTGCAGAAGGATATAATAAAGCCTTGAAACAAGTCAATGGTTACGAATACTATGTACTGCTCAATTCGGACGTTGAGGTAACTCACCATTGGCTCACCTCGCTAATCGAGTCGATGGACGCGCATAAGGATATAGCCGCATGTCAACCCAAGATTTTATCTATGCGCCATAAAGAGTCATTTGAGTATGCTGGTGCTTCTGGCGGATTTATAGACAAGTTGGGGTATCCATTTTGCAGAGGAAGAATCTTCGGAACGGTGGAGGACGATAATGGGCAATATGACAATCCACAAGAAGTGTTATGGGCTACTGGTGCATGCCTAATGATCAGAGCAGACGATTATTGGCAGGCTGGTGGATTGGATGGTCGTTTCTTTGCACATAACGAAGAGATAGATTTGTGTTGGCGTTTGCACTTGATGGGGCGGAAGATTTATTGTTTCCCAGAAAGTCAAGTGTATCATTTAGGGGGAGGCACGTTGCCACAAGGCAACCCTAGGAAGACCTATCTCAACTTCAGAAATAACCTTACGATGCTTTGGAAGAACCTACCGGATGAAGAGTTTAAAGGCGTGATGCGCAAAAGATGGTTTCTCGACTATGTAGCAGCTATACAAAGCGTCATTGCACATCGAAACTTAAAAGATCTGAAAGCAATCTACAAAGCACGCAGAGATTTTTACGCTTGGAAGAGCGAGTTCGACAAAGATCGAGAAACGATTAAATGTCACCGACAAAGATTAAAGATTTCTTCTGACGAAGATGGAAGAAGTGGCTTTTCCATTCTATGGCAATATTACATTAAAGGTCACAAGAGATTCAGCGACCTTCAAATGTAATATCGCAAAGCTAAGAATGGATGCTATTGTCTTTTATCCAGCACGGTGAGCTTAGCAAACTTCAGCAATAGTTGCTTAGTGCCCACATGCTGGAAAGCCACTGTGGCTTTGGCTTGTTCTCCTTGTCCTTCAATGCGCATCACGGTACCAACGCCAAAGCGAGCGTGTTCCACCGTCGCACCTTCATATACACCTAAAGCACGACCGCCACTGGTTTGCGCTTTTTGAAGCTTCTGTATATCTCCTCCTTCTTGTATCAATTGCTGCTTGAACGAGTCAGACAAAGCGTCAACTGCACGTTCTGGTGCTTTCACTCTTGTGATTTTCGGTTTAGGGTCGGCTCTAAACTGGGATGCTACCGGACGACTATTCTGCCATCTACTACGAAGGTTATCATCTTTCCCCCACCCTCTCACAGCACTATAGGGTCGATTAGGTTCATAGTCAGACTGTTGCCATGGACGACGATAGGATTCTGCGGTCTGAAAGCCTTTGGCTTCGTCTATAATCTCGAGGTAGCGGCAATCAATCTCGTCTATAAAGCGACTGGGCGAATCAAACTGGGGCTGTCCATAACGGAATCTGTTCTTAGCGCTAGTCAAGATGCATTGAACTTGTGCACGCGTTATAGCCACATATAACAATCGACGTTCTTCCTCTAATTGATTAACCGAATCTACCGACTGCGATGAAGGAAAGATATTCTCTTCCACTCCAACAACAAACACATAAGGAAACTCCAAGCCTTTGGAAGCATGCACCGTCATTAACATCACTTTAGGTTCATCGTCTTGTTGAACATCCTGATCGGTAAGTAAGGACACTTCTTGCATGAAATCGGATATGGACACAAACTCTTTATCGTTCTCCTCATGCTGTTCTTCCACAAAAGCTTGTACTGATGCAAGAAATTCGTCTACATTCTCTTGTTTTGCTAACGTTTCAGCATCACTCTTCTGTTGTAAGTCACGTTCTATTCCTGAGACCTTAATAATAGTCTGGCACACTTCAAGCGCATCTTTGGCTTCAGCCATTTGTTGAAAGGCCGTAATCATCTTTTGAAATTCTGCCAACTTATTTGCAGCTGACTTGGCAAGGTCCACCCCATACAAAGATGGATTATCAACAACGTCCCAAAGATTTACATCATTTTTAGCCGCGGCATCCCATAGTTTCTGTTGTGTTGTATTTCCTATTCCGCGAGTAGGATAATTGATAATACGACGCAAAGCCTCACTATCTTCGGGATTGACGATAAGTCGTAGATAGGCCAAACAGTCTTTTATCTCTTTGCGCTGATAAAAAGACAAGCCTCCATACACCCGATAAGGTATATTGTTTTTGCGCAGTTCGCCTTCAAAACTTCTACTTTGTGCATTGGTACGATAAAGAATAGCAAATGAATCGTAAGCACACTGCGTCTTGCGATGTAGCTTGGCAATCTGATTCACAACAAGTACCGACTCTTCCTTGTCACTGTAACAAGGATAATAGGTTAGCATCTCCCCTTGTTTCTCTTCCGAATAAACCGTCTTGTTTATTTGTCGACGATTATGCTTCATAAGAGAATTAGCCGCATTGACAATGTTCTGCGTCGAACGATAATTGCGTTCTAGTTTACACAATTGCGTCTTGGGGAATCGCTTCTGAAATGATAGGATATTATCGATGTTTGCACCACGAAATGAATAGATGCTTTGATAATCGTCACCAACCACACAAACCCGGGCGTTATCTTGTGCTAATTGTTGCACTATAGACACTTGAACCTTGTTGGTATCTTGATACTCATCTACCAATATGTATTTAAACTTTTGCGCATACTTCTTACGTATATCGTCATGATCACGAAACAAAAGAAAAGTGTTCATCAATAAATCGTCAAAATCCATCGCATTGGATTGCATACACCTTTGCTGATACGCTTGATAGATACGATACACTTCTGGGGTGCGATTGCGTTTATCACGTTCCTTAAAGTCGGGCATCAATCCGTATTCGCTACTTAACACAAGATGATTCTTTGCCATGGATATCTGCGAATGGATTGCAGCTGGAGAATATATCTTCTCGTCTAGACCCAAGTCTTTGATGATGGATTTGATAAGGCTACGCGAATCAGCATCATCGTATATTGTAAAGTTAGATTGATATCCCAAGGCTGAAGCTTCAGAACGTAGGATACGAGCAAAGACAGAGTGGAACGTTCCCATAAACAGATATTTAGCTCGCTCTGTGCCTACTATCTGTGCGATACGTTCTTTCATCTCACGGGCTGCCTTATTAGTAAATGTAAGAGCCAATATATCCCAAGGCTGTAAGCCTAGTGTCAGAAGATACGCGATCTTATATGTGAGGACACGAGTCTTGCCCGAACCTGCGCCAGCAATGACCAACTGTGGTCCATCGGTGTATACCACGGCTTGTCGCTGACTGTCATTAAGTTGAGATAATATAGCCTCTTGCGAAAACTGATTCGCAGGTGATTGTTCTTTCATAAATTGTTCTAATTTATCATTTACCACTTACATATAAGCCACCCTTCATTATCGTGGAGTTAACGTTCCAAAGGGAATGATGAGATATACGTCATTTGTTTCTCTATCTGGTGTAAGCGCTTACGCATATATGAACTTGGATTTTTGGAGCTAAATTTTCGAGGATTAGGTAAGGTGGCTGCTATCAGCGCACAATCGCTCCTTGTGAGGTTCCAAGCAGCCACGTCAAAGTTTTGCTCTGCACATGCCTCTACCCCATAGATGCCATCACCCATTTCTATAGAGTTAAGGTACACTTCCATAATGCGTTGCTTTCCCCAAATATTCTCTATCAAGAATGTAAAATAAGCTTCCAATCCTTTTCTAAACCATGAACGGCCTTGCCATAAAAACACATTCTTTGCGGTCTGCTGCGAAATGGTGCTTCCGCCTCGTAAGCGTTTCCCATCTTGCATGTGTTCCCTAGCTGCCATCTCTATTGCTTGCACATCAAATCCATGATGCGTCAAAAAACGCTGATCTTCACTTGCCATCACAGCAACTGGCATTGATGGTGACATCTTCTCTATTGGTACCCAATGATGATAGAGCTTTACACGCTCACCATTGGCTATCTGTTCAAAGCAACGAGTGATCATGAGCGGAGTGAAATATATGGGTACGAAACGATAAAACACCACTGCAAGTATCGAGGAAACAAACAATAATGCAAGAACCCATCTTATGATTTTAAATACCTTCTTAAACATAATGATTGCAAAGTTACAAAGTTTAGTCGATTATCCGTCATATAGCTATAGGGCAAAAACAAAAAAATCTTCTTCCCTTTTATTCGAGAAGAAGATTCATATTTATATAATTAAATATTATGGTGCTACTTTATTCTTCCATAATATAGGTTATTCTGAGAGTGTTCCTGCTTCAGCTGACTTAATCATCTGTTCGCTAGCATACAAGAATACCTCTACACGACGGTTTGTTGCGTCCTTAACTGTATTCTCATGACCTTCAACGGGTTCTGAGCTACCCAAACCTTCTACAGAACGAATCTGCGAACTAGAAACACCACTTTGCTTTAGATAGTTAGAAACTGACTCTGCACGTTTTTGTGACAAAGGAATATTGATATTGTCATTGCCTGATTTGTCAGTATGTCCCTTGATGGCAACATCGCAATCGGTATTGTTCTTCAGCACTGCAGCAAACTTTGTAAGATCTGTCTTAGCTGATGAATTCAAGTCTGACTTGTTTAAGTCGAACAAAAGACCAGAATCAAAAGTAAGTTTCACACAAGTCAAACCATTTGCATCTGTAACAGTCTCTACCTTAGCATTACTTACCTTTGCAGCTGCTTCTTGAGCCACTTTATCCATGTGATGACCTATTAAGGTTCCAGCACCTGCGCCAACAGCTGCACCAATAGCAGCTCCAATAGCAGTTCCCTTGGTATTCTTACCAATGATATTACCAACAACACCACCAATTACTGCACCTGCGCCAGTACCAATAAGACTTCCTGTACCTTGCTTAGTGTTACAACTCATTACTGTCAGCACACATAAGCCGGCTGTAAGCATTTGAATCTTTTTCATTGTCGTATTTATTTTTATTGAATATTTAATTGTCCAAATTATTGAGCAAAGTTATAACAAAATACTTATTCTTGTCTGCCTTACAAACATTTTTTTGTAATTTTGCCACAAAATTACGACTTTCACCGCTATTTACAATTGGGGAAATGCCTAATAAGATATAGGAAATCACCTAATATGAAGAACCTTTGTGGGTGAGATGACGGCTAACAAAGAGCTTTTCAGAAAGCTCTATTTAATTAATAAGGTGTAAATTATACCAAAAGAAAAGTATATATAATAACGAAAATGGCAAAAGAACTAAAGCAATTGACCAAGCGCAGTGAGAACTACTCTCAATGGTACAACGACTTGGTAACAAAAGCAGACCTTGCAGAACAATCTGCTGTGCGTGGATGTATGGTTATCAAACCCTACGGCTATGCAATATGGGAAAAGATGCAATCGCAATTGGACAAAATGTTTAAAGCTACAGGAGTGCAAAATGCTTATTTCCCCTTGCTTATTCCCAAAAGCTTCCTTTCACGCGAAGCAGAACACGTTAAGGGATTTGCCAAAGAATGCGCTGTGGTAACTCACTATCGTCTGAAATCAAGCGAAGATGGCAGAAGCGTAGAAGTGGACCCCAATGCAAAGCTTGAAGAAGAACTAATCATTCGTCCTACTTCCGAGACCATCATTTGGAACACATATAAGAACTGGATCAACTCATATCGCGACCTTCCTTTAATGTGTAACCAGTGGTGTAACGTGATGAGATGGGAGATGCGTACCCGCCCATTCTTGCGCACAAGCGAATTCCTTTGGCAAGAAGGACATACAGCCCACGCTACAAAGGAAGAAGCAGAAGCAAAAGCAAAAGAAATGCTTAAGGTCTATGCTGAGTTTGCTGAAAAGTGGATGGCTGTCCCTGTAGTGCAAGGCGTAAAGAGCGAAACTGAGCGTTTTGCAGGTGCGCTTGACACTTACACCATTGAGGCTATGATGCAAGACGGTAAAGCACTGCAAAGCGGAACATCTCACTTCTTGGGTCAAAACTTTGCTAAGAGTTTTGACGTGACTTATCTTACCAAGGAGAATAAGCCCGAATATGTATGGGCTACATCATGGGGTGTATCCACCCGCCTTATGGGTGCACTTATCATGGTTCACTCTGACGACAATGGTTTGGTTCTACCTCCAAAGTTGGCACCAATACAGGTTGTTATTGTTCCTATAGCTAAAGGCAAAGAGCAACTAGAAGCTATCACCAATAAGTTTAAACCAGTTATTGACCAGCTAAGTGCTCTTGGCGTATCTGTAAAATATGATGACGCAGACAATAAACGTCCTGGATTCAAATTTGCAGATTATGAGCTTAAAGGTGTCCCCGTGCGTCTCGTAATGGGTGGTCGTGATCTTGAAAACAACACAGTTGAGATTATGCGCCGAGACACTTTGGAAAAAGATGAGGTAAGTTTCGATGGCATCGTAGAACGCGTTAAGGGATTGTTGGATGAAATTCAAGACAATATCTTTAAGAAAGCACTTGATTATCGCAATGCACATATTTACGAATGCGATGATTATGAAGAATTCAAAGAACGCATCAAAGATGGTGGATTCTTCCTATGCCATTGGGACGGTACTGAAGAAACAGAAGCTAAGATCAAAGAAGAAACGCAAGCAACCATTCGATGTGTACCATTTATGTTCGAACCTACTCCTGGTAAGGACATGGTTAGTGGTAAACCTTGCACACAGCGAGTAATCATTGCAAAAGCTTATTAAGCCTACTTGCATACAGAGACTTACGTAGAGATATAACAAAGGAAAACAATAGAAACAGCTACCTTCTGTTAAAATATAGTTAAGAAATCCAAATAATTTATCTAATTGTTTGGATTTCTTTGCTTTTTTACCTAATTTTGCACGCCCAATATGAAATTGGGATAATTCGTTTTATTCAAAAAGGTAAAAGGAAACAACAATCACATGAGACAGTTAAAGATTACCAAGAATATCACCAATCGTACGAGTGAATCACTTGACAAGTATCTTGTAGAAATTGGTCGCGAACCAATGATTACTGTAGACGAGGAAATTGAGCTTGCCCAGCTTATACACAAAGGAGGAAGAGAAGGCGAACGTGCAAAAAACAAACTTATAAAAGCCAACTTACGATTCGTCGTTTCCGTTGCTAAGCAATATCAACACCAAGGATTATCATTAACCGACCTTATTGATGAAGGTAACATCGGACTAGTTAAAGCCGCTGAAAAATTTGACGAAACACGCGGTTTTAAGTTCATTTCTTATGCAGTTTGGTGGATTAGACAAAGCATTCTGCAGGCTATTGCTGAGCAGAGCCGTATTGTAAGATTACCTCTTAATCAGGTAGGTGCAATATCCAAGATCAATCAAGTCACCAATGAGTTCATCCAAAAGAATAATAGACGTCCTTCTATCCATGAGCTCTCCGAGCTGACTGGTATAGAAGAAAGCAGAATACGTCAAAGTCAAAACGCTGACAACCATCACATGAGTATTGATGCTCCTTTCAGCGATGACGATGACAACTCGATGAGCGATATGCTATCAAGTGGCGAGGACAGCAGAACCGACCGCCATGTAGACTTTGAATCTATGAGCGATGACCTCAAAGCAGTGCTCCGCAAGACCCTAAAGGACCGCGAAATCATTATCGTTACAGAATGTTTTGGTATCGGCTGCCAAGAAAAAGGCTTGGAAGAGATTGGAACAGAAATGGGACTAACACGAGAACGTGTACGTCAGATTAGAGAAAAGGCTATAGAAAAAATCAGAGAAAGCGGAAACGCACGCGTACTGATGAAATACTTAGGCTAAAGAATACTCAAGTTGGTCAAAGGGAAAGTTGACTGTAATACGATTAAAATACGCCAACTTTCCTTTTGCTACTGACCAAAAAACAAGAAAACCAACAAAAATTTCAAAAAAGTTGCAGAAAAATTTGGAGGTTTCAAAATAAAGCACTAACTTTGCAATCGCTTTTGAAAACGAAAGCAACGGGGTGTAGCGCAGCCCGGTAGCGCTCCTGGTTTGGGACCAGGTGGTCGCAGGTTCGAATCCTGTCGCCCCGACTAATGAAAAGCTAGTTTGAGAAATCAATCTAGCTTTTATTTTTATACATAAACTTATGATTACATTACGCGCATTAGCCAATTCAATTGCATTTAACCAAGTAATTGACACCATCCATTCTCTATACCCCAATGACACAAATCGCTTGGAAGAATACCAATCATTATTCAACGAGTTAAAAAATATCAAGGCAAGTCATGATATGTACGATAACGAGATTTATATATCAAGACTATCCACAGGCGGATTAGCCACCGGAAACATCTTTCAAGGAGCTCTAAGCGATTTAGTAGAAAACCAGATAGACAATCGAGCACAGTGCAGCAATGAAGAGGTTTTGGCAACATTCTTGCATGATTATATTGTTGGTCACGACAATGGTTCGTTCAACTTTAAACACGAACTTGATTGATACCCTATTCTTTTGATGTAATATCGCTCATAGTTTACAGCTCATCACATTACATTTAATTATCATATTTTTAACACAAAATAGGGGTTTATAATCAGCCGAATCAAAAAAAATAATGTACTTTTGCAATATACATTAAGTATAACATTAAACATATTGATATATGAAAGCATTAGGTTACATTAGCGCTGCACTTGGCGGAGCCCTTGCTGGCGCAGTTGTTGGATTGTTGTTGGCACCAGAAAAGGGAGCTGACACTCGCTCAAAGATTTCTGAAGCTGTAGATGCTTTTTGCCAGAAACATGACATCAAGTTGTCACGCAAAGAAGCAGAAGAGTTTGTTGATGACATTAAAGACGCTGCAGAAAACAACGCATAAAGATTAAACTATCAAGTGTTATCAAGTGACGAAAAAATCGAGGAGATAACCCGCCTCATCAATTCTATTAAGAATTACATCAAGCTTCGAATTGAATACACAAAGCTTGATGTAATTCAGGTTTGCGTAAGACTAATTACAGCAATAGCTATTTTAGCTGTTCTAATGGTTATGCTTTTGGTAGCAGCTATTTATTTCTCATTTGCCGCGACTTATGCAATAGATGCTACATTGCATTGCCTTCCTTTATCGTTTCTTATTGTGGGTGCATTCTATATACTATTAATAATATTAATTGTAAGCTTGCGCCACACCTTAATTGAGAAGCCTCTTGTTAAATTTCTAACGATGTTGTTTACATCCAATAAATAAATACAAACCTATTAAGGAATATGAAAGAAACCGGAACATTGCAATACAACTCTTTGGCTGATATTCAGATAAGGAAGGCGCAGCTCCAGACCGAGCTGCTTAAAAAGGAACTTGAGATAAAGGATTCTTGGAAAAGGGTTATCACCAAAGAAAAGACTAATCGTAAAGGTTTAGACCGGTACACTCACATATTCAGCTCAAGTGTAGGAGTTGTTGATGGGCTATTGTTAGGCTGGAAACTATACCGAAAGTTTGGCAAACCTGGTAAGACGAGATGGTTTAAAAAGAAAAAATAAGGTTTTTCCATTCCTTATTATATTGCTTTGGCTAAATTTGGCCATATTTACAAATCAATTTACTATGTGTTTTTCATACTGGAAAGCATATAGCACCACCCTCACCTAGATACGACACACAACAAACAAGTTTGTGTATTAGTTGCAACTAACAAAACATTCAAGATGGCAAGATATACAAATGCCATTCAACAAGGAACTGTTGAATGGCAAAAGCTGGTATGATTTTTCAAGGGGGATCGTTACCTAGCAATCTATTCGCTAATGGATTTACTCATACCCAAGGTAACACATCATTTCTATTCTTTTGTAGGTGTTTCTTTCGAAGCACTCTTGCTTGTCGTTTTCTTTGCACGTGTAGTCGTTTTACGCGTTGTCGTCTTAGGTGCTTGCGCCTTCTCTAGTTTTTCACGAAGTGCATCTTCTGCTGCCTCAAGCTTTTCAACTTTTGCACGTAAACGAACAAGTTCTTTTTCCTTTACTTCTATTTCATCACCTTGATTACGAATGGTAGTCAGAAGAGAGTTGAGTTCATCGTTGTCAATCTCTGCTGGATACATACTATCAACACGGTTAAGGAAGTCACCGAGGATGTTCATATAATTAGAGAACGCATCAAAAGCGCTACTATATATACCACGATCGATGCCCACATGTTGTGGCTTGGTAGACATCATTCTGAAGTTGTTAGAAGCTTGCAGGTAATCCCAATCGGCATTAATACGTGGATCATTAGCGATACGAACACGATCTGCTACGCTATATAGTTTGTTAAAAGCCTCTCGTTGCATTGGGTTACCAAGCCACGTACTCACGTCGCGCTCTTCATCCATCCAACTCAATGTGTCAGGAACATCCAGCTGACTGACACTCTTCATCTTCAAGCAAACCTCAGTAGGTGTAGAGAATGTGATGCCACGCTGCTTGGCACATGCAGGTATTGCCTTCATAAAGTCGAGCACACCACTTGAAAGAGGTTGTGCTATACCTAGTGCCGAAAGGTTCATGTATATGCCAACAAACTGTTCTTCATCAGGCAAGGAAGCAATATCATCGCAATAATGATCAGCAAACAATGGATAACCTTCCCAATCAGAATTATTGAAACGTAATGAGATATCATCACTTAGGTTAACATCACGGAGCAATAGTTTGAGTTGAGGATTAACAGCACAATGATAAACATAATGAGGACTCTTCCAACCTAAAACATGTTTTGCACCTTCCGTCAACATACCTTTGAAGCCCATATCAGCTACTACGCCACCAATATCATCGCTATAAATAAGCGAAGAGTTACGAAGCACTTTAGGCTCTTGGCCAAAATATTCCTTTATCTTAGCCACTTGACGCTTAACTTCGGATCTGAAACTATCTTCATTAACCAAAGATGACAACCCATGCGAATAAGGTTCAGCAAGGAATTCGACACAACCAGTTTTGTTAAGTTCTTGTAGCTTATCAAGCACTTGAGGAGCATGGAGCTCTAACTGCTCAATACCAACACCTGACAAAGAGAAAGCCACTTTAAAATATTGACCATTCTCCTTAATCATATCTAACAAGGTGTTGAGCGCTGGCATATAACTGCGTTCAGCAATATCTGAGATACTACGTTCATTCTCATAGTCATCATAGTAATAATGATCTGCACCAATATCGAAGAAACGATATCTCTTAAGATGAATAATTTGATGTATCTCGAAATATAAGCAAATTGTTTTCATAATTGTATCTTTGAATTGATTATTGTTTAAGTTGTTATTCCCATCCTAAGGTTCTAAGGTAGAGGGTACGTATCCATGCACCAACCTTCTCCCAGGTGATTTGGTCCACTTCACGTTTACCTTCCGTGGATAGATAATCGAAAAGGCTTTCATTGTGACATATACTATATATAGCATCAGCTAAAGCATGAATGTCCCAATAATCTACCTTGATGCAATTATGTAATATTTCAGCACAACCGCTCTGTTTGGAGATAATGGTAGGTGTTCCACACTGCATTGCTTCAAGAGGAGAGATTCCAAAAGGCTCGCTGACCGAAGGCATAACATAAACATCCGAATCTTTCAAGCACTCATACACTTGATTGCCCCGCATAAATCCTGGGAAATGGAAACGATCAGCAATATCACGTTCAGCAGCAAGATAAATCATCTGATCCATCATATCACCTGATCCGGCCATACAGAAGCGTACATTACGCGTACGATGGAGCACCATGTTAGCAGCTTCTACAAAATATTCGGGGCCTTTCTGCATGGTTAGACGTCCCAAGAACGTAACCACCTTTTCTTTGCCTTTATGATCGGGCCTTGGAATAGCTGCCACTTCAGGTTTCAAGGGATACACAGCATTATGCACTGTAAACACTTTGCGTGGATCTTGATGATATTGGTTGATAACCGTTTGACGGGTCAACTCACTCACACACATAATGCAATCAGCATTATCCATACCATCCTTTTCGATAGAATAAACCGTTGGGTTCACTTTTCCACGGCTACGATCAAAGTCGGTTGCATGAACATGGATACATAGAGGTTTACCACTGACTTGCTTGGCATGAAGGCCAGCTGGATAAGTCAGCCAGTCATGTGCATGGATGATATCAAATTCTTCTGTACGTGCTACTACGCCGGCAATGACAGAATAGTTGTTGATTTCTTCATGAAGATTACTTGGGTAACCACCAGCAAACTCCATTGCGCCAATGTCATTTGCATTCATATAACCAAAATCGGCATATAGATGGTCACGCAATTTGTAATAGTATTCAGGCGTCATACGATTACCAAGACGTCCTTTAAGGTAATCGTAATCTACATCTCTGTAAACAATAGGCACGCAATCCATACCTACGATACGGGCATAGGTTTGATCCTCATCGCCAAATGGATGAGGCAAACACAATGTAATGTCTACGTCGCCTTGGGCATGAAGTCCTTCTGAAATACCGAAATTGGCTGTTGCGAGTCCGCCAAATACATGAGGAGGATACTCCCAACCAAACATTAAAACTTTCATATTGATATCCTCCTATAATTAATATTTATATTTCTCTAACAACTCCTGCGTGCGAAGCACTTCACCCACATTCATGGCGAACGATATAGCACCTCTTCCTTGGAAAGGTGGGTTACCATCAAAGAGTTCTGGCATCGTTCCTAGGCAATGCTGCTGCATCTCATCCTCGTAGCCTACCATCTGTCTTGCCACAAAACTTAGACGCGTACGTTTATATAGTTTCAGACAAGCTTCAAAGTAGAAGCCAGCCAACCAAGGCCATGCAGTTCCTTGATGATAAGCATAGTCGCGTTGTGTTTGTGGTCCTACATACATAGGGTTATATCCACCACTCTTTGGCGATAAAGAGCGCAATCCTTTCGGTGTAAGCAACTCACGTGTGCAGATATCCACCACTCCCTTCTTCTGATTTTGATCCAAAGGAGAATAGTCGAACGCTGCTGCAAAAATCATGTTGGGGCGTACACTCCAGTCAATCATGTTGCCATCAACATAATCATATAGATAACCATATTCGTTCAAGAAGGTATCAACAAAAGCCACTTTGCATTTAGCGGCTTCCTTCTCATAGCGTGCGGCATCTTCTGCATTTCCAAATTCTTGTTCTACTGAAGCAACAAATCGTAATGCATTGTACCACAAAGCATTAAACTCAACAATATAACCTGATCGTGGAACCACAGGACGACCATTTGCGGTAGAGTTCATCCAAGTGATGGCCTCATTCTTGCCATCTGCATAAAGCAGTCCATTGCTATCAAGTCTGACTTTAGGATGCTTATTATTCATCAAGAATTCTATAAGATCCTTCAACAATTTACCATAAGTCTTAGCACAACGTTGTTTACCTGCGTTATGCGCATATTGCTGAATCGCCCAAACGCACCATAACATCACGTCAGGTTTCTCAATCTCATAAATCTTTACAGAGAGCGGTTTGTTTTCCATAAACTCACGCAATCCTTTCTCCGCTGTTTGCATCACAAGTTCAAAGTAATCTTGTTCACCAATGCTTAAGGTCAGACCTGGCAGCGAAATGAACGTATCACGTGCACGGCTCTTAAACCAAGGATAACCTGCTAGGATATAGCGTTCATCTTCTTTGGTACGGTTATGAAATTGGTGAGCAGCATTAACCAAGCAATGGAAGAAATTGTCGCGTGGACTTCTTGCATCAACTTCTTCTTCAAATAGCTTATCAAGTTTACTAGTCTGAATCTCCGAAGTAGAAGCAGCAAATACAATGCTCTCCCCTTTCTTGATGTCCATCTCAAAATAACCTGGCACATACAAGTCTTCATTTGATGCGTAACCACGCTCCTGCTCCTTAGTATATTCTATTCCACGATACCAATCGGGTTGGAATACAAAGCTATTCTTCTTAGAGAATTGCATATACAAATCAGGATATCCCGCATACATACAAGTTTTGATACCATTATCCACTTCATGGTATTCTCTGCTAGCCGTGCCATTCTCATGTGTAAATTGTCTTACGCTTCTGAAAGCCAAGAAAGGACGAAAACGCAAAGTGGTCTGCGAATGTGCATCAACAAGCGTATAACGCAGCAATATACGATCCTCGTAATGCTGGAACACCACTTCCTTTTTCAAGATAACTCCCCCTACCCTATACAAGGTAGTGGGTACTTTGTCGCAATCAAACTCTCGGATATACTTATGCCCCTTAGGACTGTAGTTATCGCCTTGATATTTGTGCAAACCTAGATGAAACTCAGCTCCATGCTGGATAACAGTAGGATCCAACGAACTAAGCAAGACATGATTCTCTTCATCTAGTTCGGGAACAGGTACAACAAGCAAGCCATGATACTTACGAGTGTTACAATCAACAATCGTTGAGCATGAGTATGCTCCAGATCGATTGGTTCGCAACAACTCTCTTGGTAAGGTTTCTTGCAAGTTTGTCATCAAGGCCTTTTCGAATCTTAAATAGCTCATATTCTTAAGGTTTTTAATTGTCAGCTTTTCAAGCCTTTTAGTTAGGTTGTCAATAGATGTTGCTTTTCGTGCATTGTCATTTGGCAGTTCAAAGTTACATTTATTTTTTTACTATAACAAGAAAAAAGGGAATAATTTAGCATTATTCCCTTGATTTATATCAAATCGTTGCACGATTGTAAAATTTACCTGTATAATCTATACAAAAAGATTTTCTTTACATATACTGACTAGTAGATTAAGCAAAAGGTGTGATAAAATTGATGATTTCTCTATGTACCTCCACTCTAAAAGGTCCCGCAGGACGATGACGCATTAGTCGACCATCAATGCTTATCTTGGCATTGCTACACGAATCGATACGCAACGATTTTGTTCTGACAGCTTTGACGCTATTGTGATTAAGCAAGCGTCCTCTGAGGAACATATAAAGTCCTTCTATGAGTTGTGGCATTAAAGGATTGTGTATAATACTGACATCAAGCAATCCGTTATAAGGTTGCGCATTTGGCGTTTGGCCGTATCCATAAGCGTTACCGATACATAGCGTCATAACGTTTTGCTGGATTTCTACATCATTGACATAGAGTCGCATCGGATACACGCGTCTTTTCATGATCAACTGATACAATGCCAAGAAGAAGGTGGTGCTACGATTATTAAACAACGTTCTGCTTTTCCACCTTAAATCCATGAGCCGGGCTGTCATACCTATATTCATACAATTGACGAAATAGCGGTGGCACGCTTCCCCCTGTTTATTGTGATAACGAACACATCCTAAGTCAATCTTTCTTATTCGGCGCAAACTTATTCCTTGAATGCTTTGAGTAAGATTGTCATCCGAGATTCCCCAATAATGGGCAAAGTCATTCATCACACCATTGGGAATAACACCTATAGCCATGCGTTGACGTTGCTTTTCTGGAAAAAGCATCAACTCATTTACCACATCGTTAAGAACCGAATCACCTCCCATAACTAATAAGGTATCAAAGCCCTTGTCGTTATACTTACGAACCGACTTGATAACCTGCTTTGTGTTTTCTACTCGAGAAATATCCACATCTATGCCCGACTTACGCAAGATACGCACCACCTTGTGCAGTTTGGTATGATGTGTAGGGAATATTTCATCTTTTGGACTATAGAGTAACGCCCATCTGGTATTGGTCATATAGAGTTGTTATTTTATCAATTTTTTCATTAATTGGCATATTACTATCTAGCCAATATATCTTGGTGCCACGTCGTTCCATGCCTCTAAACCAGGTCATCTGTCGTTTGGCAAACTGATGGATAGCTATTTCCAATTGACGGAACATCTCATCATAGGTAATCTGTTTGGTGCAAAACAACGTTATATATTTGTACTCTAATCCGTAATAGATTAGGTCTTCCGGCAAGATACCTTTGTATAGAAGAGATTGTACCTCATCTATCATACCTTCTTCAAGACGTTGCTTCAGACGCTGGGTGATTCTTTTTCTACGCAACTCACGATCAATATCCACACCAATTACCAATGACGGAACAGATGGCATCTGACGCTCAGGCAAAGGATTATGCAGATTATGTTGTTCTATTTCGATTGCACGTATTGCACGCTGACAAGAGTCCACGTCAGTGGTATTGTGCATAATGGTTCCTGTTTTTGCCTTAAGATCTTTCAGTATCCCACATAGCTCTTCAAGCGATTTACCTTCAAGTTCGGATCTTAGGGAAGGGTTTTGTGGAACGGGTGATAGATGATATCCTTTTATTGCAGCTTCTAGATATAATCCAGTTCCTCCGCAGAGAATAGGTATCTTGTTATGTTCATCTATAAGGTGCAATGCCTCTTGGAAGTCGCGTTGATATTCGTATAGATTATATTTGGTTCCGGGTTCACAAATATCTATCAGATGATAAGGAATAGAATGACCATCTATCTCATAATCGGACAAATCCTTACCGGTTCCGATAGTCATATTGCGATACACCTGCCTACTATCCGCAGAAATTATCTCTGCATCTAGCGCCAATGCTAGATGAGTGGCAAGAGTAGTTTTTCCACAAGCGGTTGGACCAAGTATGGTAATCATTGTTTTCATAACGTCATCATGATTATCTTTTGCAAATATACAAAAAAAGAATTTTGTAGGCAATGATTTACCTTAATATAAATATATAACAAATATCCTCGCTAAGGGAAATACCTTAACGAGGATAAACACGTTAGACTTTATTTATGTAATGATTACTTGTTGTTGTAAGCATTCATAATCTTGATCAGCTCTACAACCTTGTGAGAGTAACCGATCTCGTTGTCATACCAAGAAACAACCTTTACGAAGTTGTCTGTCAAGTAAACACCTGCGTTAGCGTCGAAGATAGAGGTCAAAGCGCAACCCAAGAAGTCAGAAGAAACTACTGCATCCTCAGTGTAACCAAGAACACCCTTCAACTCACCCTCAGAAGCAGCCTTCATTGCAGCGCAGATAGCTTCCTTAGAAGCAGCCTTCTTCAAGTTAACAGTCAAGTCAACAACTGATACGTCCAAAGTAGGAACACGCATAGAGATACCAGTCAACTTACCGTTCAACTCAGGGATAACCTTACCTACAGCCTTAGCTGCACCAGTAGAAGAAGGAATGATGTTGCCAGCAGCAGCACGACCACCGCGCCAATCCTTCAAAGAAGGACCGTCAACAGTCTTCTGAGTAGCTGTTGTTGAGTGAACAGTTGTCATCAAACCTGTCTCGATACCGAAGTTATCATTCAACACCTTAGCGATAGGAGCCAAGCAGTTAGTTGTACAAGAAGCGTTAGAAACGATCTGCTGACCATTGTACTTGTCAGTGTTAACACCGCAAACGAACATATCAGCCTGACGACCGTCAGCACCAGCCTTAGAAGGAGCAGAAAGTACTACATACTTAGCACCAGCCTTCAAGTGCTTCTCAGCCTTCTCATAAGCCAAGAACAAACCAGTTGACTCAACTACATATTCAGCACCAACTTCATCCCACTTCAAGTTTTCAGGATCGCGTTCAGCAGTTACGCGGATGTGGTTGCCGTTTACGATCAACTCGCTATTCTCAACGTCTGCCTCGATAGTACCATCAAACTGACCGTGCATTGTGTCATACTTAAGCATGTAAGCCATGTAGTCAACAGGGCACAAGTCATTAATAGCTACTACCTGAACATCTTTTGCGTTCTCAGCTTCTACTGTAGAACGGAATACGAAGCGACCGATACGGCCAAATCCGTTAATACCAATTTTAATCATTTTACTTTTTACTTTATATAAGTTGATAAAATACCTAATTTTTATTCGAAGCAATCAACAACGTAATTTACAAACGTTATTGCCACTCGAAAGTTTTCTTCTTTTTCGATGGCAAAGTTACAAAATAATTTTTAATTTTGCAATCGGAATTCGTATTAAAAAATTTAAAATACAACGTTTTTCACAGCTTTGCAAACTCAAGGTAGCAAATACAATTACTAATCAATAAAAAGTGTACACAACATGAGCAGTTTTTTTAAAGAATTCAAAGATTTCGCCATGCGAGGCAACGTAATGGATATGGCTGTCGGTGTTATCATCGGTGGAGCCTTTGGCAAGATCGTTAGTTCGTTAGTAGATGATATCTTCATGCCTATTATTGGTGTGCTGACTGGCGGAATAGACTTCAGCAACCTAAGCATTAAGGTAGAAGATGCCAATGTGAAATATGGAATGTTCCTACAAAACGTGATTGACTTCTTAATCATTGCATTCTGCATATTCCTAATGATTAAGGCTATCAATAAATTGTCGGCTAAGAAAGAAGCTGAGCCTGAAGCTCCAGCAGAGCCTTCGACCACGGAGAAGCTCCTAGCTGAAATACGCGACGAACTCAAAAAACAAAAATAAATTTAGCACAAAGGTTTAGCTAGCAAGCTACAATCTTTTAGTTTTAAGCTATTTAGGGTATATCTTTCAAGCAAAGGTATACCCTTTTATTTTTCTTCATACACTCCTAGACATATATCGCTTTTACTCATTTCGCTTTGATATTTTGTAAATCTTATGTCACAAAATGCCCTCTTTCAGAAACTGGGAAACAGACTTTAAAAACGCAAAACAACCTCTCGTTTTATCCCCCAAAACCATCATCAATCTCCAAAACCTATCGTTTCGCCTCCTCATGGAGGCTTCGTTACCACCCAACGCAGCCTCTTTCGGATGCCAAAAGAGGCTCCAAAATCGCTCATTTTAAGCATTTATACGACATAAATGCCCATTTTTCGAACCTTACATTCGCAACAATTTGGATAAATCCTTGATTAGCAAGCTTTTGCATTTTTGGCGCATTTCAAAGTATTTTGGGGCAACGTAGAGAATTTGCAAAGCATGTACGGGTACCTGTAAAACATTTTCAAGATTTTCAATTTGTCATTTTTATGACCGACACTATTTATGGACATTGCGAACCCCAATTAAGCTAGAACTATCGTTGCCCTAATAGCAACAACCGCCAACATAAGAAACATCCTTAACAACTAGCAGAATATAGGTTTTCGTGCGAATCAATAAAGAATGTGATTATCAAAGCACGCGATTATTAAATAAATTTGTACCTTTGCACATTATCAATAATAGAACATAAAAAAACAAAATATCAGACATGGAATTAGCAACAAAGTATGACCCACATGAAGTGGAATCCAAGTGGTATCAATATTGGCTTGATAATCACCTCTTCAGTAGCAAACCAGATGGACGTGAACCTTACACCGTAGTGATTCCGCCCCCTAATGTTACGGGTGTGCTACACATGGGTCACATGCTCAACAACACGATACAGGACATCCTCGTTAGACGCGCACGTATGGAGGGGAAAAACGCTTGTTGGGTTCCTGGAACTGACCATGCAAGCATTGCCACTGAAGCAAAGGTTGTTAACAAGCTAGCTGAGCAGGGCATCAAGAAGACTGATCTCACACGTGACCAGTTTCTAGAGCACGCTTGGGATTGGACTCGCGAACACGGAGGCATCATCCTCAAACAGCTACGCAAACTTGGTGCATCGTGTGACTGGGACCGTACAGCATTCACCATGGATGAGAAACGTTCAAAGAGCGTCCTCAAGGTCTTTGTAGATTTGTATAACAAAGGCTATATATATAGAGGTGTACGTATGGTCAACTGGGATCCTAAAGCCCAAACTGCTTTATCTGATGAAGAGGTAATCTATAAGGAAGAGCATTCTAAGCTTTATTACCTTAAATATTATGTATCACCAGAGGAGCAGAGCGAGGTGAAACGTCTAGATGAGGGCAACGTGATGCATCAAGACGAGAAAGGCTACTATGCGGTTGTGGCCACAACACGTCCCGAAACCATCATGGGCGACTCTGCTATGTGCATCAACCCAGACGATGTCAAAAACACTTGGCTTAAAGGTAAGCATGTGATTGTACCTCTAGTGAATCGTGTGATTCCAGTAATCGAAGACGGCTACGTTGACATTGAGTTTGGTACGGGTTGCTTGAAGGTAACCCCCGCTCATGACATCAATGACCACGCACTCGGACTGAAGCATAACCTAGAGACGATTGACATCTTCAATGATAATGGTACCATCAGCGAAGCAGCCAAGCTCTATGTTGGGCAAGATCGCATGGCGGTGCGCAAACAGATTGCCATCGATTTAGCCGAAAAGGGATTGATGGAGAAAGTGGAAGACTATAACAATAAGGTAGGCTTCTCAGAACGTACCAATGTGCCCATTGAGCCAAAGTTGTCCACCCAATGGTTCCTACGTATGCAACATTTCGCTGACATTGCGTTATCACCCGTAATGAACGACGAAATCGAATTTTATCCAAAGAAATATAAGAACACCTATCGTCATTGGCTAGAGAACATCAAGGACTGGTGTATCTCGCGTCAATTGTGGTGGGGACATCGCATCCCAGCTTACTATTATCGTCCATCAGAAGACAAAGGTACAAATTTCCCAAAACGCAATGAGGTGTTCGTAGCTGAAGATCTTCAGACAGTATTGGCACTAGCTAAAGAGAAATATCCACAAGCTACCTTTGCGGAGACCGATTTTGAACAAGACGAAGATGCGCTTGACACCTGGTTCTCTTCTTGGCTATGGCCTATCTCTTTGTTCGATGGCATCAACAACCCCGACAATGAGGAAATCAATTACTACTACCCCACTGCCGACCTTGTTACAGGACCAGACATTATCTTCTTCTGGGTGGCACGTATGATTATGGCAGGATATGAATATAAGGGCAAGATGCCTTTCCGTCATGTATATTTCACCGGTATCGTACGTGACAAGTTGGGACGTAAGATGTCAAAGAGTCTTGGCAATTCACCTGATCCATTGATGCTGATTGACAAGTATGGTGCTGATGGTGTACGTATGGGTATGATGCTTGCAGCTCCTGCTGGTAACGACATTCTTTTCGATGAAAGTCTATGCGAACAAGGTAGAAACTTCAACAATAAGATATGGAACGCCTTCCGTCTCATTAAGGGATGGAGCACCGATGCTAACAAGCCACAGCCCGAAGCATGTAAGATTGCTACTGCTTGGTTTGCTGCTAAACTAAAAGAAGCAAATGCAGAACTGGATCAGCTCTTCGGCCAGTATCGCATCTCCGAAGCACTCATGACGGTGTATAAGCTATTTTGGGACGAATTCTCTAGTTGGTATCTTGAGATGATTAAGCCTGCTTATGTCAATGGACAAGCAGAAGCAATCGATCAACAGACATATGATAGCACGTTGCAATTCTTCGAAGTATTGCTTAAGATGTTGCATCCTTTCATGCCATTTATCACAGAAGAGCTTTGGCAACATATTTACCCACGCAAAGAAGGTGAAAGCCTGATGGTGAGCCAACTCCAAGTGGATGCTCCTACGGAAGCTGATACACAGTTGACAAGTCAGTTTGAAGAGGTTAAGCAGATCGTTGCTGGCGTACGCGCTGTAAGAAATCAGAAGAACATTGCTCCAAAAGAGGCTTTGAAGTTGCTAGCTATCACGGAGAACAAGGCTGAAGCATTCAATAGCGTCATCACAAAGATGGCAAACGTTGAATCTATCGAAGTGGTGAAAGAGAAGACACCTGATGCTACTGCCTTTATGGTGGGAACCAACGAGTGGGCAGTCCCTGTAGGTAATCTTATCGATGTTGACGCAGAGATAGAAAAGGCTACCAAAGAGCTACAACACCTTGAAGGCTTCTTAGCCGGTATAAAGAAAAAGCTCTCCAATGACAACTTTGTTGCTCATGCGCCAGAAGCAGTGGTGGCACGCGAAAGAAAGAAGCAAAGCGATTCTGAAGAAAAGATTGCAGCTCTGAAGCTCGCCATTGCCGAACTGAATAAAATGAAGAATTAATCTGCGGATTACGCTTCTACAATAGGCTCGATTGTCAATCAACAATCGAGCCTATTATGTATAACCGCAACATGCAAAAGGTCACAATTGTGGCTATTCTGTGATACCATGTCTCACCTCAGCATCCGCATTCGTGAACACGTTGTCCAAGAATGTTGTGAACCGCTCCCCAAACAAAGCACGTAGACCTTTATGCGCCACCGCCTCATGAAGCATCGTTTGCT
>CAVGNV010000035.1:0-24065 GCA_963630695.1 Paratractidigestivibacter sp.
ACTTTGGAGCTGACGCATTTCTCGAACTACATTCAGTCGTTGAGACTGCCAAGAAGCACAACAAAACTTCTTTCAATGCAATTCAAGCCTTATTTGAGGTTTGAGGCCTCGTCATGCAACTACCGCTGAATAGTTACCTGACAGAGCAATCTTCCAAATAAGTGTTAAGGCATGCCGCACACCTGCGACATGCCTTAACGCTTATTTGTTTTCAGGTAACAAGACCACGCCTTGTTGCTTCTTTCCATCCATCATCACACGCAGAGGACGCTCAAACCGGACATGACGCACATGAGCCGTCTCGCTGACGGCGGGCATAGCATCGAGCACCTCTTTGCTGAACACCCCGTCATGGCGGAACGGATTGATGGTGAAATAGCCCACACCAAAAGAGGTTAGATTCTGGAAGAAGTGTGTACCCTGACTAGGATCCACCTGATACTGCTTCAGACCCAGCTCCACAATCAAGCGCGCTGCTGATATATGTGGCCACTTCACGGGTATGCCAAGCCACGGATCACTAGACCCCCAGCGTCCTGGCCCTATCAAGATATAGTTGGTACCATTGTCAAGAAACGTCCTATTGATCTTTTCTATCTCTTCAGCGATACGCGGATTGTCTGCTGCTGAGAACGCATCACTGGTTTTCACATACACCACATCGCATAGATCTTCCTGCACACCATGTCCTAAGGACAGGTCACTGCGCAGCAAGCATTGCTCATTGGGAATGCTTTGGATATCTTCCTTAAGCACCTGCTTATCATCAACGATAGGTCGCACCTGTAACAGATACAACGAACCCACACGATGCTCGTTCAGATTACAAGCAAACTCGATCTCTACGGGCCTACGCATCGCCTCCGATCCCATACGCATCACCATCTGTAGCAGTTCGGCTAGAGGGAACACATCATGCTGCAACACGCCACAGAAGGTGATGAGCTTGCGTCCGCCATCATAGATACCGTCACGTATCACATCATCATGAGGGTCATACGTGGAGGCGATATACTGCAGGGTGTTGTCTTGTTCGGCATCCTTGATGGTGAGCTTGAGCAGGTTGAAGCCATCGTCCACCTTAAAGCTCTCGGTCACATTGCGCGTGTCAAGCGCATAAAACTGGGTCTGCGTCTGACGGAGCGCGGTGCGTTGCTCGCTCAGTTGCAGTATCTGATGGGGGTGATAGGGTGAGAAGCGCAGCGTCTGCCCACCATCTACGATATATTTGCCTAGGCCCAAGGCGAGCGACACAATGCCTTCCTCGGTCTTCTCGTCACCAATGGGATAGAAATTGAGCGAGCGCAACACACCCGACATGTTGGGATAGTAACGTCCACCATGCTGATTGCCCACCACTTCTTGCAGGATCACCGCCATCTTCTCTTGATCAATGACATTGCTTGTGGCTGTCATGTAAGCCTTGCTGTCGTGATAGAACACCGAGGCATAGACACCCTTGACGGCACAAGCGAGCATGCTAAGCATCTGATACTTGTCCTGTAGGCACGGAATCATATAGGTAGAGTAGATACCGGCAAAGGGTTGGTAGTGGGAGTCTTCCAGCAACGAGCTCGATCGCACGGCTATAGGCGAGTGGGTAGCCTCAAAGAACGCCAAGAAGTCGTCCATATACTTATCCGGCAACTGTGCTGCAAGGAACGCCTTGAGTATCTCTTCGTCGGAGGCATCACTCAGAGCTATCTGATAGAGGTCGTTGTTCTCCATAAACTCGTCAAAGATATCCGTACATAGCACCACCGTCTTAGGAATCTGAACGGACGCATGGTTATAGTGGTTAAGTTCGGGATGCATCTTGATGATGTTGTCCAAGAAAGCCAAGCCACGTCCTTTGCCTCCGAGCGAGCCATCTCCTATACGGGCAAAGTGGGCATAACGGTCAAACTTGTTTCTATCGAACACAGCCACGATACCAAGGTTTTTCATCCTTCGATACTCTACAATGGCATCAAAGATAATCTTACGGTGAAGGTCTACGTCCTGAAGCTTATGCCAGGTGATGTTACGCAGAAAGGCTGACACAGGGAAGATGGCACGCGCCGAGAGCCAACGACTCATGTGGTTACGACTGATGTGATAGAGCATCGAGTCGCGAGGGATCTTGAAGATGTTGTCTTGCAGCTCTTTGAGGTTGCGTATACGCATCACCTTTCGTCCTGTTTTGGGGTCGCGGAAGATGAAGTCGCCAAAGCCCATGTGTTCCTCTATGAGATGGCGAAGGTCTACGCTCATCTTCTTTGAGTTCTTATCCACGAACCTGAACCCTTCTGCCTCAGCCAAGGCGCGGTTGCTGCTCTCGGAGCTTTCCATTATCAGCGGCACATACTCGTCCTCCTGACGGATGGCACGGAGCAACTTCAGACCGGCAAGGGGGTCCTTGACCTCGGCACTGGTGCCTCCCTGCAGATGTGGTGGTGTGAGCGGGAAGCGGGCATCAGAGATGACGCCAAGGCAGTTGTCCTTATACTTCATATAGGTCTGCCAGGCTTCTTCATAGTTGCGCGCCAGCACCACCTTGGGGCGTCCACGCATACGCATCGTGGCAGCATGGGGGTTGAGCGCTTCGGTAGCGAAGTTCTGACTCTGCTTGAGGATATAACTATATAAATAAGGTAGGATGGACGAATAGAACCTAATGCTGTCCTCAACCAACATAATCATCTGTACCCCACCCTCGAGGATATCGTTCTCGATGTTAAGCTGGTCTTCCATCAGTTTGATAATGGACATGATGAGATTGGTATTACCCAACCAGCAGAACACATAATCGAAGATACTGAGATCCTCATGCTCCATACGGCGTGTGATACCATGACTGAACGGTGTGAGCACCACGCAGTGGATATCGGCAAAACGGGCTTTGATGGCTCGTGCCACGTCAAAGGCGTCGTTGTCAGCATTACCTGGCATACAGATCACCAGATCCACCTCCACGGTGTTGAGCACCTTCTCAGCCTCCTCGATGGTTGACACCTGGGTGAACGTAGGCGGATAACGCAGGCCCAGCTCCATATATTCGTTATAGATCTTCTCTTCCACACGTCCATCATCCTCTAGCATGAAGGCGTCGTAAGGATTGGCTACGATGAGCACGTTATAGATACGACGCATCATCAGGTTGACAAACGTGACATCCTTTAGGTAAAACTTATCCCATTTCTCGGGCAATTGATTGTTCATTTGCATTTATTATATTTTAGGCAAAAATACGAAAATCAACGTTACTTGCCTAACTTTTAGTTGCAAAAGTCAAGCGAACACTATTTTTTTGCAACCTAATCGCAAGATAACGGCGCAGAGAGGATATTTTGACAAAATCTTTGTCGAAAAAAAAAGCCTTTTTTTGCTTGGTCGTTTCAAGATTAATACATACTTTTGCCTTGTAGACAATACAATAAACAACATAACCAAAACCATTTAAATTAATATTACTATGGAAGTCGAGAAAATCATGCAAAGCTTGGAACAAAAGCATCCAGGCGAATCAGAATTTCTTCAAGCAGTGCGTGAAGTGCTAATCTCAGTACAGGACGTTTACAACCAGCATCCTGAGTTTGAGAAGGCAAAGATCATTGAGCGTATGGTAGAGCCCGAACGTATCATCACGTTCCGTGTGCCATGGGTAGACGATCAAGGCAACGTACAGGTTAACATCGGTTACCGCGTACAGTTTAATAGCGCCATTGGCCCATACAAAGGCGGTTTGCGTTTCCACGCTTCTGTAAACCTTTCTATCTTGAAATTCTTAGGCTTTGAACAGACCTTTAAGAACGCTCTCACCACATTGCCTATGGGCGGTGGCAAGGGTGGATCCGACTTCTCACCTCGCGGCAAGAGCGACGCTGAGATTATGCGTTTCTGCCAGGCGTTCATGTCAGAGCTTTACAAATATATCGGTCCAGACGAGGACTGCCCAGCAGGTGACATCGGCGTAGGTGGTCGCGAGATAGGTTATCTCTTCGGTCAGTATAAGAAGCTCACCAGCCAGTTCCACGGTGGCACGCTCACAGGTAAGGGCTACGAATATGGCGGTTCTATCCTTCGTCCAGAAGCTACCGGTTATGGCGCGCTCTACTTTGTCAACCACATGTTGGAGAAGAAGGGCCTCAGCCTCAAGGGCAAGACCATCGTTGTATCAGGCTTCGGTAACGTAGCTTGGGGTGCTGTGCAGAAGGCTACCCAGCTCGGCGCAAAGGTGATCACTATCAGTGGTCCTGACGGATACATCTATGACCCAGCAGGTATCAGCGGCGAGAAGAACGACTATATGCTTGAGCTACGTTCAAGCGGCAACGACATCTGCGCACCTTACGCAGAGAAGTTTGCTGGTTCTCAGTTTATCGCAGGTCGCAAACCTTGGGAGCAGAAGGCTGACATCTATCTCACATGTGCTACACAGAACGAGCTCAACGGTGAGGATGCTGACATGATTCTAGCTAACCATCCTGACTGCGTAGCTGAGGTGAGCAACATGGGTTGCACCGCTGAAGCTGTGGATAAGTTTGTAGCTGCTCATCAGCTCTTTGCTCCTGGCAAGGCTGTCAATGCAGGTGGTGTGGCAACATCAGGCTTGGAGATGACCCAAAACTCTATCCGTCTACACTGGAGCGCAGAGGAAGTGGATCAGAAGTTGCATTACATCATGCAGTCAATTCACGAGCAGTGTGTTAAGTATGGTACACAGGCTGACGGATATGTCGACTATGTTAAGGGTGCTAACATCGCTGGCTTCATGAAGGTAGCTAAGGCTATGCTTGATCAGGGCATCGTATAACCATCAAGACTGACATCATTACATCTTAACGGGGCTGCTTTCACAAAACGAAAGGTGCCAAGTGATAAGATAACAAAATAGGAAAGTGGATGAGAAATAAATTATTTTTCATCCACTTTTAATTTATTTTTAGGTCAAAATCAATTTATTTTTCATCGCGAAACCATATCTATACGGATGCCAAAGGGGCTATGCGAGGATAGCAAACCATCTCCGCAAGATTCTAAAACAAGGCTAACAATAACGCAAAAGGGACATAGAGCGGAGTGCTAAGAAATCTAAACGGAACACATATAATGCTAATCATCAACGGGTTAGCTTCGTGATTTAAGGATTTTTTCGTACCTTTGCATCATGCAACAGATTCATCACGCATATCGATATATATTAGTTTTAGTCACAATAGCATGCTTGGCGTTCAGCTTGGATGGCATGGCGCAAAGCGACCACAGCGGTAAAGCTTCTTATTATAGCAACTCCCTTCACGGCAGAAAGATGAGCAACGGTGAGCGGTATAACCGCGACAGCCTCACCTGTGCCCACCGCAGTCTACCCTTTGGCACACGACTCAAGGTGACCAATCCCACCAACGGACGTTCAGTGGTGGTCAGGGTGTCAGACAGAGGACCATTTGTCAAAGGCAGAGTGATAGACCTCTCATACGCAGCAGCACGCGAGCTGCACATGCTCAACTCGGGGGTGGCATATATGCGTATCGAGATGCTCAAGCCAGAGGATAACATCCCTTACACCAACGAGCCCGAATCGCCTATACAAGCACCAGAGATCGAATATGGTATGGCTGGCGTATGTTATGCGTTCATGCCCCACTGGGGAAAGACGGATGACAAACCAAGCGTAGCGAAGCGCAAAGCTAGCACATCTACGGACAAGAAAGAGGCACGACAGATAGCCGAGAAAAAGATTGAGAAAGCTCGCAATGCCACAGGCAGAAACGACAACAGCAACACGAAGCATGGCAAAGCACAAAGCGGCAACTCATGGTCAAGCTTCTTCAACCACCTCAAGCAAGGTAGCAACGGCGTGCTATAAGCACCCTACCCTCGCAACACCGATTTCCATTAACCCATATACGAACATAGGCACGTTCTCTTCTGAGGACGTGCCTGTGCCTTTTTCTACCCCAAAAGCGATTTTTTTTAGAAACGCAGGCAATGTTTCAGCGGTTCATGTATTTATCCAATAGAAAGAAAACAAAAAACTAGAAGAATAAAAGATGACGATGAAAACAAAACTAATGGCCCTCGCGCTCATAGCAGGCGGTGCAATGGCAATCAGTAGTTGTGGCACAAGCAAGGACAGTATCAAAGCCGTAGAGGCACAACATTACTTTGTCAACAACACCGCACCAACCAACGTGCTTGTAAAGATCACCTCTCAAAGCGAACTGGAACGCTACTTCGGCTATGCTACCGTGATGGGAAAGGATGGCAAACCTACTGAGATCGACTTCAACAAACAGATGGTCATCGCAAAGATCTTCTCCACCACCAATCGTGAAACAGAGACATCGTCACCCAAGATAAACGTCACGGGGGCTAACGAGCTCACGCTCTCATGCAAGGTGACACGTGGAAGCGAGATGAGCTACTCTATGACGCCTATGGTAATGATGATTGTCAGTAAGCAATATGCCAACTATAATGTAAGAGAGAACATTACAACTATCGATAAATAAGAACTCGTTTTTGTAGACCTGAGTATAATTTGCTTCGGACAACCTAATGGGTTGAAATAGATGTTGAGCACTTATCATACCTCAGACCACTAGAAGACACACCAAAAAAGAATTCGGGCAACAATGAATAGTCTCCTCATTGTTGCCCGTTCTTTTTTGATATTGGTTTTATATTAGGTATTACTTTCGTGTCGTAATATCAAATTCGGTCACCTTACTGATGCTCTTCTTGCCTTGAAGGACGGTTACCGCAAATCGCGCCTTACCATTGGCGAGCTTCTTATCTGCCTTGACAAGAGCGGTGTAACGGATGCCACGACCTGGCGCAATGCTCTCCACATGGATGCTTGGACTGATATATAGGTGGCGGTTGTCATTGACCTCGATAACAGAAGGTATCACATCATAAAGGGTTTGGTTGCCTTTGTTGCGCACTTCGAAGATGACCTTACCCGTCTCGCCACGACTCAAGACACCATCTTCGTTATCATCTACAAAGCGTGCGTTGCTGATCTCGATATTAGGTGTATAGTCGAGGTGGGACGTGAGATCCTCAACGCTCGATTCGGATGGCAACGTGGTGGAAGGCGTTGCTGCACTATAAGAGCCGGTGTAGTCGCTGCCTTGGAAGTCGTACAAGCGATCGTCACCCGAGTTGCTGGCGTCAAAACCACTCAGATCGGCAGCCTGCTCCTCGGTACCGGTAAGCTGATTGTTGTATTCGGGATCAGGATTATAGTTGCGTGTGGCTTCTTGCGTGGTCTGCTGGGACGCATATGGGTTGACACCGCGTGCCTTATTCTCCTGCACGCGTGTATAGTGGTCGTGCACATCCTTGGCATCTTGCTTGTCCGCAGCACTACCAATAGCCGCGCCTATGACGCCACCGCCTACCATGCCAACGATGGTTCCTACATCAGAACCACGCGGACCACCTGAAAGACCACCGATGGCGCTACCTAAAATCGTACCAAACTGAGCACCTGCAAAAGCACCCGAACCTGTATATGTTCCACATCCTGACAATATCAGTGCTGAACCCATCAATACTGCAACGCTCTGTTTCATGACTGTTATCTATTGATTATAATATGCAAAGGTAAAAACTTTTTCCAAACAGTAGGTATCCCATTTCCCTATTTGACTAGGGAAAATCCCGAAAACACCATCGAACGATATAGGAGAAGAGACGATTATTCAAGTAAAATTTAGTAACTTTGCATTCCGTTTCGCCAAAGATGCCAAAGGGAAAGGGCATGCACACCTGGCGATCAATGCTTTAAGCATATTCTAACGATAACACAACACAACAAGATGGATAACAACGCACAAGCTTGCACAGAGGCATGGACGGACATTGAGTATCCGTTGACATGCCAATCTCCTTATCTCGCTTCACCCGTACTGGTTAGCAACGAGGTGACTTATTGGTTATGTAAGAACCCAGACTATCGTCAACAAAGCCGACTCACTTTCGTGGTGTTCAGCGAACATGGCACGGACGATTGGGAAGATGACCCTCTCTTGGGCGACATCGACGTAGCTGTGCTTGGCGAAGACGATGAAGACGTGAAGCCTTGCAGAGCTATCAACCTAGGAATGGCGCCTAACGACTTTGTGAAGTGTGTTGAGGAAGATCGCGAGAAAATCACACTCCAACTGCATTGGCGACATGGCGATATCACCTGTAACAAAGGTCAAGAGACGGATAATGGCTGGGTGTTTGCCAAGAGTTGCTTTACGGATGGACAGACCGTCAACGTTCACCTCACCCCACGTAACGAAGGAAAGCCTTTTGACGTAGCGCTATGCATGCCTGAGTTTGGCTTTGGCGTGACCGACCATGAGGGAAACAAGGCGGATAACGACCTACTGCTCACCCCGGATCAACTGCATCAGTACACGTTTGCCTTCAAGGGTAAGCCCAATGACGACCGATTCAGCCTTTCTATCAAGGACAGTCAGCAGGAGATCTTGTGCATCTGGCATGACGATGGGACGCTTACCTTGCGTGATCACAAGGAGAATCTGGAATATATCGGAGAGATTCCGGCACAAGGAACGCTAGACATGCTCATGCAAAAAGGTACGGAGGTGCTCGTGAAATATCACAACCACCGATGGAACATCCGTGTCACAGGATGTTCATTGGACCAAGAGACGCTACCCGAATGTGAGCCTGTGGCGCTGACACGCTATGCTTTTGAGCATTTCAGAGACATCAACGAGGAGGGTGTCAACCAGCTACAAGAGCAACTCCTTGCACTGGAGAAGGTGATGTGGTTTCAGTGGTATTGGCTCACAGAGCAGGATTGGAGCCATGAGCACATCGCTGATCTGCTCAACATTGACGACCTTGCCGCTCAACCCGAGAAGATGATGGAGATGGCTTTGCTCTACAACCGATACGAAAGGTTCATGAAGAAGCTCACCACCACCTCGTTTGACCGCTGCGACGCGATACAAGGTGACCAGCTGCAAGCTCGTAACAACAAACGTAAGATAGCCCGTTGTGCCAAGTACATCGTGGCACACCAGCGCAACGAGGTCTCAATGTGGACGCGTGACGAGGAGCAACGACAAGAAACGCTAACGTTGTTCGGAAAGTTTCATCGTGAGTTTGTCAGTCAGATAGAAACGCTCAGTGCTCAATAATACAAATGTGTTGACAAGATAGCAAAATAAAGCCCTTCAGCAATCGGTGCTGAAGGGCTTTATTTATGAATAATCTAAGCGATGTTTAGCGCTTTACGCTCTTAGTAGCTTTGCCGTTAGCGGTCTTGGTGATTACCAAACCACGATATTGGTTAGCGTTCACGCGACGACCGTCAGTGCTGTATGTTGCTACGGTCTTAGCCTTAGCCTCATCACCGTTTACACCATTGATGCCATCCAAGCCGTTATCGCTATCTGTATCGAGAACGAAGGTCTCATAGCCATAGCCTGCATCTTCGTCAGTGGGGTCATCAAGCAATACAGATGAGTAACCTGTGATATACTTTCCGTTAGGTGTGATACCTGTAGGAAGGCACCAGCCATTGGTGTCATAGGTCTGAAGCTTCTCCACTGTGGGGAATACGTCAGAGAGCTTCTGGAATGTTGTCTCGCCAGCCTTGCAATAGAGAGCTACACGATCGTTGTTGTCGTTCTCTACAAAACCAATCAATGTACCATCGTTAGCAATACCAGTAGCATAGATCATCAGACCTTCATAGTCGTCAGATGGTGCTGCGATTACTTCCAAAGAGTCGCTATCAAGGTTATAGCGAGCCATCACTGATGTCCATGAGTCAATGGTCTGTACGGTCATTGCAACCCACTTACCATCGCTACTCACACCACTTGGAGTGAACACCTGATATGGACGACCTGCATTCAGTTCCATAGAGCCATCATACCATCTCTTGCAGAAAGGTACAACTGAATAAGTTGAGTCACCTGCATTGCGATGCCAAGCCACTGCTGGATAAGTAGCGAAGTCGTCAATGTAGTAACCTACGATGGTAGAAGCATCGTCGCTGACGTATTTGGCAGCAGTACCGCCAGTGGGGAAACCAACCCAGCTCTCTGTAGGTTCGGGCAGACGATAACGCTGACCATCCTTCCAATAGCATGCATTGGTATAGTAGTCGCCGTCTTCATCAACATTACCTACAACCACTTCGCCATCGCGAGTAACACCATCTGCCATTGAGTTCTCTTTCCAGAAGGTAGCAGTGTCACCCTCAATGCTCAAAGAGAAAGCGTTGATATTGAAGCCATAAGCCACACCTTCGTCAGAAACGGCACGACCCTGAGCACCTAACTCGTCATAGTTTTCAGCAAACTGAATCTTTCCTGATTTCCAATCAGCTACAAACATATAGCCATCAAGGGTAGAACCAGTGACATACTGACCATTAGCAGAGATACCTATGGCCATCATGGTGGGATCTACTGTGGTAGGAAGGGTGTGCAAACTTTGTGCTGATACGGAAGCACAAGCAGCAGCTAGTGCCGCTGTGAGTAGAACATGTTTCATAATTATACGTTGAATTAATCTTTTCACTATAAGACCTGCATCGCTATGCTAGCCTTCATGAGTTATTTAAAATACCTAATAGAACCGAAATATTTTCACAATTGCAAAGTTAAAACTTTTACATGGATGTAAAAAGATATTTTAATAACTTGTTAGACTAAAACCCGTTATTTTATTATTTTTAATAGATTGTTGTATAAAAACAAACAGAAAATGCAAAAACTCTAACTTAAAGGGTGTTATTAGAAAAAGAAAACGTATCTTTGTAAACCCTAATCTATGCGCTATATCGCCATCCCAAACATTAGACATAAACCCATATATCATGAAACAAAATCGATTAGCACTACTCTTATGCGGAATGCTCGCCCTGATTGGGGTGTCAGCGATTCCGGCTCAGGCACAAGAACCTGCAAAGCAAACTGACGAGAACATGGAATGGTTTGCCAATGCCAAACTGGGCATCTTCATCCATTGGGGTGTCTATGCCGTCAATGGGGTATCAGAGAGTTGGTCGTTCTATAACAAATACCTACCTTACGACGAGTATATGAAACAATGTGAGGGGTTCACTGCTTCTAAGTATGACCCCAAAGCATGGCTCGATCTAATCAAGGAGAGTGGCGCACGATACACCGTAATCACTACAAAGCATCATGACGGTGTGGCGCTTTGGGACACAAAGGCTAGCAACCTAAGCACGGTGAAGAGCACACCTGCCAAGCGTGACCTGATCACACCATTCGTTAAGGAAGCACGCAAACACGGATTGAAGGTGGGATTGTACTACTCTCTGCTCGACTGGTCACACCCCGACTATCCCAACATGACACGCACCAAGACGCGATATAAGGACGACCCTGCAAGATGGCAGCGTTTCGTGGATTTCAATTTCGCCCAACTCAAAGAACTGAACACGCAGTTTAAGCCCGACTTATATTGGTTTGACGGTGACTGGGAACAATCGGCTGAAGCATGGAACGCCAAAGGTATCGTGAACCTTCTGCGTTCTACGAATCCCAAGACCATCATCAACTCGCGCATACAAGGCTACGGCGATTATGCCACACCTGAGCAAGGCATTCCTATCGTGCGTCCCAACGACAAGTATTGGGAGCTGTGCATGACGATGAACGACTCATGGGGGTATCAGTATGTGGACACCAATTATAAGTCGCCTTACATCTTGCTGCGTACCTTTGTCGACTGTCTGAGTATGGGTGGCAACCTTTTGCTAGACATCGGACCCAAGGAGGACGGCACCATACCCGATGAACAGGTTGCCACTCTGAAGGAGTTTGGACGCTGGACCAAGAAGCATAAAGAGGCAATCTATGACACGCGCGCCGGCATACCTACCGAACACTTCCAAGGTTACACCACGTTGAACAAGGCTGGCGACATCCTTTACCTTTACCTACCTTATCGCCCAAATGGCCCAGTAGAAGTGAAGGGACTGATGAACAAGGTCAACCGCGTCTGGGTGGTAGGCAGTGGCGAGATTATTCCGTACAAGGTCTACAACAAAAACTACTGGAGCGAGGTGCCTGGCAACCTCTATATTGACGTGCCAGAGAAAGCACTCGACCCACAAATCACCGTGGTGGCAGTGTTGCTCGATGGCCCTATCAAGCTCTATCGTGGCGTAGGACAAGTGATTTCTAGCAATTAATATCATAAACACAACTTAAACCTTTCAGACAATGAGAATCCATCGTATAGCAGCCTTAGGATTGCTGCTCATCACCTTACTGCCTGCTATGGCACAAAACAGTCTTTTGGAGAAATATGCACGAAAGCTAACCGATCCTCGTCACTATGTGTGCTACCGCACGTCAACACCTATCAAGATTGACGGAAAGCTCAACGAAGAGGCCTGGAAACAAGCGGCTGAGACCGAATCGTTCGAAGACATCAGTGGTGAGGGATTTGCCAAACCGCTCTATGACACCAAGGCTCGGATGCTTTGGGATAACCAATATCTCTATGTAGCGGCCGTTCTCGAAGAGCCTAACATCGTAGCCAACCTCACCAAGCGCGATACGATCATCTATCACGATAACGACTTTGAGGTGTTTATCGATCCTGATGGTGATGGCCAAACGTATTTTGAGATCGAGAACAATGCACGCGGCGTGGTGTTCGACTTGATGCTGACTCGCGCTTATCGTTGCGGTGGCAACTTCCTCGTGCAGTGGGACTGCCCCGGACTGAAGCTAGCTGTCACACAAAACGGCACGCTCAACAATGATAAAGACACAGACAAGAGTTGGACGGTGGAGATGGCTATCCCATATAAGGCATTGATGATCGACTTCACCAACCCTCTCAAGGCGGGTAATATATGGCGTCTGAACTTCTCCCGTGTGGAATGGCTCAAGAAGGGAGGCCCTGAAGAAAACTGGGTGTGGTCAGCTACGGGCGAGATAAACATGCACATGCCTGACCGTTGGGGCTTTGTTCAGTTCTCTGACCAGGTGGTAGGCACACAGACGGAGGCTTTCCGCTATCCTTATGATCGCGACGCTTATCGCTTGGTATGGGCAATGTTCTATGAAGAGATGGCTCAACATGCGACTAACGGATACTATGCCCAAAACCTAAACGACCTCAACCTCACCGATGCCGACTATGCTTCGCTACCCAAAGGGTGCAACGTAAGCCTTGAAGCCACGGCACAGACGTTCAAAGCAAGCGTTCGCGTACCTAGCGAGAAGGTGGATTATGAGGTGGATCAACTGGGCAAATTCACCCGTACACCTTACACTAAATAACAGGAACGTACACAAAGAACAACGCTGAATGAGACATAACACTTTATTCTCTATCGCTGCGGCAATCCTTTGCTTCTGTTCGTTACCGATACAAGGGGCAAAACACAAGGAGCTAGCAGCGTGTGGGGATACGAGCATAGTGGTGTTTGACAAAGCCAACGTGCGCTTTGCACCAGATGCGATAGCCAACTTTGCAGATGCGGACGCCGATGGAATCATCCGTCTGGTGAATGGTCGTATCTTGCTAAAGAAGATCCAGGTGCCCCACTACCTACGCAATGTCAAGGTGAACATCCAAGTCACCATATCATCCAATGGTGATAGATGGGACAAGTCGGGCTCATGCTTTGTGCTACCCAAGCACGCTGCCATCAACCTGATGAGCATTGCCAAAGGCGAGAAACGCTTCCCTGCTGTCGACTCTACACAGTATGAGCGACTGGTGGGTGTGGTAGCAGGAAAGGATTATAAACCTACCATCGAACTGATGCGTTTCATGACGCCTTTCGGTGTGGGCTACTATAGTTCCAATGAAGATACGCTCACCTCTAAACGCCGCCCAGTGTATATCCCCAAATGGGAACAACAGGTGGAGTGGCAACAGGATGTGACCGACCTTTATAGCACGTTAGAGGACGAAGCCTACGTGGGTGTGTTTATCGACACATGGACACCACAAGGTTATTTGGCATCGGTCAAGCTACAGTTTAAGGAGAGTGGGGTGTCATGCGACGCACTGCAGCGCACACACGTAGAGCCACTGGTCAACACGGTGTACTATATCGGACAGCAATATCCCGACATCTTCGCACGCAAACCGCTCACCACCACCTTGGATCTGCCCAAGAATGCGAAGAACGTTCGTCTGAAATACATCGTCACTGGACATGGTGGGCATGATGGCGGTGACGAGTTTACGCCCAACGAGAATATTCTCCGTGTGGACAACAACGTGGTGTATCGCTTCACCCCTTGGAGAGACGACTGCGCTGCGTTCCGCCGTTTCAATCCCGCCACGGGTGTTTGGCTCATCGAACGCACCACGGCGTACATCGGTGATGACAACAGATATGCCGAGAAAATGGTTGAAGAGCCTATCGCTTCGTCTGATCTCTCTCGTTCCAACTGGTGCCCTGGCACAGACGTTTGGCCAGAAGTGGTCAACCTTGGCAACCTCGCAGCAGGCAAGCACACCTTCAGCATTGACATTCCCAAGGCTCAACCCATCAATGGCGATGAGATGAACCACTGGCTAGTATCTGCCTATCTGGTGTGGGACGAATAATCTGAACATACGAGATGGCACATTTCTTAAGAGCATACCAACGACATTATCACGACTTGCTCAAGCTAGGGCTACCCATTGTGGTAGGCCAAATAGGCACAGTGGTGCTTGGATTTGCCGACACGGTGATGATTGGACATTATGGTATGAAGGAACTGGCGGCGGCAAGTTTCGTCAACACACTCTTTACATTAGTGGTTGTGTTTGCCATGGGGTTCTCATACGGACTGACCCCCATCGTGGGTAGCCTCTTCGGTAAGGGTGAAACGCGTGAGATAGGAAGCAGTTTGAAGAACAGTTTGCTTGCCAACACACTCATGGCGGCCCTGTTACTAGTAATCACGATGACGTTTTATGCGTTTGTAGACCGCATGGGGCAACCCACCGAATTGCTTTCCTTGATTCGTCCCTACCTTGTGGTGAACATCATCTCGCTGCCTTTCCTATGTTGGTTCAATGCCTTCAAGCAGTTTTATGATGGCATCACGGACACCCGCACACCGATGTTTGTCATCCTGGCGGGCAATCTGCTGAACATCATTGGCAATTATCTGCTCATCTATGGTGTCTGCGGCATGCCCCCACTAGGCCTGTTGGGTGCTGGCATCTCAACGATGTTCTCACGCATCATCATGTTTGCAGCATGTGCGGGTATCTTTTTCTACCATCGGAAGTATAGACAATACCGTGTATATATGCTGAAGAGCCGATTCTGCAAGGCTTCGCTACGACAGTTGAGCGTCTTAGGCTGGCCCGTAGCGCTGCAGCTTGGAATGGAGACGGCATCGTTCTCACTGGCGGTGATATTCGTGGGTTGGCTCGGAACCATTGCGTTAGCAGCCCATCAGGTGATGCTCACCATCTCCCAACTGCTCTATATGGTGCTTAGCGGTATGGCGGCTGCAGTAGCAGTAAGGGTGAGTTATTTCCACGGGCAGCAAGAATGGAAAGAGGTGAGCAACACGGCGGCAGCTGGTTGGCATCTCATCATCACGTTTGCAGCATTTACCACGTTGGGTATCTTTGCGTTCCGGCACACTATAGGCTATCTGTTTACCTCTGACGCTAAGGTTGTAACGCAGGTCAGCACGCTCGTGATACCAATGATTGTCTATCAGTTTGGTGACACTTTGCAGTATACCTACGCCAATGCGCTACGCGGGATATCTCACGTCAAGCCACTGATGATAATCGCCTTCGTGTCCTATTTTGTGTTATCTCTGCCTTGTGGCTACTTATTTAGCATGGTGCTGGGATGGGGATTGGAAGGTATCTGGTGGGCGTTCCCTATCGGTTTAACCTTTGCCGGCACATTCTATTACATCAGTTTCGTACGGCAGTTGAGACGAGAACAACACTCTTGATTCACCACAACGATAAGATATTCTTCTTTTCAGATCTGAAAGAGATTGTGTTCTGCCAATGGTTATCATCATAAAGCATATTGGAACAGGCTTATAAATAATCGACCCGAGACCTAAACAGCCTCGGGTCGATTATTATATACGTTAGTTATGATATATGCCGATTGTTATAGATAAGGTATTCGGGCCTTAAGGATTTTTCAAAGAATACCATTCTACCTTCGCATTACTTGTTGTAGCGATGCAAGGTGTTACGCACCAGTTTACCCCAAGGTTTGATGAGGTCGGGCGTCCAATCGCCAGTAGCCTTAGAACGGGGCAGAAGCATAGAGCAGGTCTCATCCTTATCGCTCAATGACCATGCCGCCCAACTGATCTGAAGTCGGTTCATCAGGTCCACCCAGTTGTTCCATTCGGTCTCACTAAGCTCACCATTGCCGCTGGCTTCGCATCCACCACACTCTGAAACGAACACGGGCAAACCGCTCTTCACGGCAGCTTCCGTACGATCACGTAGATACTGCTTGTGTGTGGCAGCATAGAAATGGACGGTGTACATCACGTTGCTCACACCCTCGATAGGGCTTGCAGCTACCTGATCGATATCTTGATCCCAGTGAGGACAACCGCAAAGGATGATGTTATCGGGATCATAACGACGTATCTCGTCTATCACGATCTTGTGATATTGCTTGAGCGACTGCCAAGAATCCTCCACTGGCTCATTATAAAGCTCATAAATCACATTGGGATACTTGCCATACTTCTGTGCCATCTTACCGAAGAAAGCCTTAGCTTGATCGGTATACATATCGTGCGCATGCCAGTCGATGATGACATACACGCCATTCTTGATTGCAGCTTGCACCACGGGTTCGATACATTGGAGGGCAAACTGTGGATTCTCAAGGTAATTGTCATCTATCTTGACACCCATCGCTGCACGCAACACGGTAGCATGCCAGTCGTCCACAAGCCATTTCACCGCTTTGGCATTATAGAATCGGGGCCAGAGATTGTGCCATCCGAAGCTCACACCGCGCAGCGTCACGGGATTGCCTTGCTGATCACAGAGCTGCGTTCCTTTCACCTGTAGTTGTCCCCATTGCTTCACGGGTGTGGTGGCGCTAATGCCTAAAACACTAAGAAGGAAGAGGGCTAATAATAATAGTTTCTTCATCGTTTGGTTGGTAATAGTTTGATTATATGGCAAAGGTAAACTATTTTCTCCAAAACAACAAGACTTCTGCCGTGGAACATACACCCAATCTATACATAATGATAGGTTAAGAGCATGTTCCACGGCAGTATGACTATAGATAAAGGGCGATTACTAGGAATGTTGCTTCTTGATGCGATCCACACGTTTCACCTCTTCGCGCATGCGCTTGACCTCTTCCACCACCTTAGGTGAAAGCCAAAGGATAGCAATCACGTTGGGAATGACGATGAAGAAGTTGAACGTGTCAGCAAGCTCCCAAATCAGTGGCACCTCCACCACGGATGCTAGCACCACCAATACCATCACGAGGATGCGGTAAGCCCATATCGGGCGTTCACCAAAGAGATAGCGCACGTTCTGCGCAGCAAAGAAGTACCACCCCACGATGGTGCTTATGGCAAAGAAGAAGAGCGAGATGGCGATAAACCAGTTGCCTATCATGCCGAAGCTAGAGTTGAAGGCGCCTTGCATCAGTTGGATACCAACAAGGTTAGTGGGGCTATCAAGGATGCCAGAGAGCAACACCACTAGACCGGTAAGGGTACAAACCAACAAGTCAACACTGATACCCACGATGGCCATCATACCTTGTTCATAACTGTTGTGCACCTTAGCGATGGCATGAGCATGCGGTGTGGTACCAAGACCGGCCTCGTTACTGAACAAGCCACGGCTCACACCATAGCGCACTGCGGTCATCATGGCTATACCAACAGCACCACCTACTCCGGCTTTGGGGGTGAAAGCATAGCGGAAGACATCAGCTAGCACTGGCACTAAAGATGTGATATGAAGCGCAATAAAGACGATACAACCAAGCATGAACAATCCTGCCATGAGCGGAACAACGCTCTCAGCAAAACTTGCGATACGCGTGATGCCGCCTGAAAGGATTAGACCCACAAACACAGCAAGCGCCACACCTACCCACAAGGGGTTGACACCATCTGGGAAGATGGAAACGATGGACGAACTGATCGAGTTGGCTTGCACCATGATGCCAATCATTCCCAAAGCCAAGATGAAGAAGATGGAGAACAATCGGGCCAAGAACTTGCTATGCAATCCTTTATGAATATAATAAGCGGGACCTCCTACGATATGCCCATCTGGGGTCTTATCCTTATAGAGTTGGCCTAGGATAGCCTCTGCAAAATTGGTGGACATACCTAACAACGCACTTGCCCATAACCAGAACAACGCACCCGGACCACCCATGAGGATAGCCATCGCTACACCTACGATGTTTCCCGTACCTACCTGTGAGGCGATAGCTGTGGAGAGAGCTTGCATAGGACTCATGCCGGTGGCTTTGCTTGCCTTGCTCTTATCTTTGGGATTGGTAAAGAGCTTCTTGATGGTGCGCAGGTAATAACGCGGTACAAACTTGAGGCGAATGGTAAAGAAGATGCCTGCACCCAACAAAATAAACACCAAAGCGGGACCGATAAAATCGGTATTGATCCCTTTCACGACATTATAAATGACGTCTTGATTCATAGCTATCACATTTAGGTTAATACAAAAGGTTAAGAACGAAGGTCATATCGCATACCTGCGACATCAACCCACCTTATCGGCAAATATACGAAATGATTCTTACAATCTAAAACTTTTCTTCGGATTATTTACAATTTTGTTTAAAATCAGTCAGAAAAGAAAGTAAAACCGCATTTTCTTCATCAATACGTAGACTGCCCTAGGCTATCTACAGCCGTTCCACAGTGGATGTGTGGAATCTTTCCACACATCTTCCACACTTTCCACAGGTACACGGGGGAAGCCAAAATCGCACAAAAACTTTTTACCACCTATCTATCAACAAGTTACAAATATTCCCGAATCTTTGGCACGCACCTTGCACTTAGATTAGTGTAAGTAATTAATAAAACATTCAATTAAAGATTTAAGGTTATGAAAAAGTTTGTATTCGCTGCAATCGCAGCCGTAGTAATGGTTTCAGTAAGCAATGTATTTGCAGGTAACGCACAAGCAACAAGCGCATCAATCGAGGTGCACGACTCTACTCTTTGCGATAGCATTGAGCCTACAGAGCCCGCCGAACCAGCACCCGCAAGCCCTGTAACAGCCGACTCAGCTTCAGTGGCACTATAAGGGCTATCTCTTTTCTAACAAGCTAAGTAAGATTAAGGGCGCGTCAAGGCAAACGAGGAAGTATGTTTGCCGTGGCGCGCTCCTTTGTGCACAATAACTTGGTACTCGGAAAAATACTTGTCGTCAATCTGCGTTATAATGATGTAAGCCTACAAAAAAGGATAACAACATGATAGGAACACGCATCAAGATCATCATAGGATATGTGTTGTTGGCGGCGGTGCTATTGCTGGTCGTGAGGATGACCTACGACAACACGCAGTCGCTAGCAGCGGTGAATCAGGCTTCGGCCCAACTGATACAGCGACGAGACATCGTCGACTCGTTGGTGTGCTCGATGCTCAATGCTGCCAACGCCGAACGATCGGTCATGCAGGGCGATAAGGCTGACTGGTCACGCTTTGACGAGGCTATCAACACTTCCGTTCACAAGATTGACCGGCTCTCCTCGCTAATGGATTCGCCCTACAAGCAGCAGCGGCTCGACTCGCTAAAGCTTCTTCTACAAGCCAAACGACAAAACACCTTACTGGTCATGGCTGAACTGAATAAGCAAAAGGGGGACGACTATTATAATAATAAGGTGGCTGCCCTACACTCAGGACGCGACTCGGTGGTGGTACATCACAAGGTGAAGGAGCAACATCAGAAAAGCGAAACGGTGATTGAGGTAGAAAAAAGCAAACGCGGTTTCTTCAGACGATTAGGCGATGCGTTTCGAAAGCAACACACCGACACCGTGGGCACGACGTACATTGACCATACTGCCGCACCCGACACCATCGACAACAGGGTGAACCTAGCTGACACCGTGGCACAAGCGCTGACGGAGATTCACCATCTAGAACAGCAGGATGCGAGCAAACGGCATCAGAAGGTGAACGCCCGCTACCAAAAGCTGCAACGCGTGAGCATCCTCTTGGCACGACGCACGGCGCAGCTTCTTGAGGATATCCAGAACGATGAGCACACGGCTTTGCGCCAAGCCATTGATCGGGCCGTGTCATCACGCAACGAGATGATAGGCAAGATTGCGCTTCTAGGACTGTTGAGCATCGTAACAGCGACGGTGTTGATCATCTATACGCTGCGCGATATCAGACGAGAGCGCCGCAGCCACAAGCGATTGGCTGAAGCAAAGGCTGAGACCGAACTACTGATGGAGCAACGAGAACGACTGTTGCTAACCATCACGCATGACATCAAAGCGCCTGCCGCATCGATCGTTGGTTTTATCGACTTGTTGGCACAATACACTCACGAGCCTAAAGCGCAAGGGTATCTGCAGAACATCCAATGTTCTGCCAAGCATCTGCTAGAGTTGGTCACGGCATTGCTCGATTATCACCAACTGGAAAAAGGCACGGCGGCAATACACACAGCGAGCTTTGCACCTTATATATTAATAAACGAGTGTGTGGCAGAGATGCAACCGCAAGCAATGGCTAAGGGCCTATCGCTCGTTACGGATATTAGGATAGCTGAGAACTTGCTTTGTTGCTCGGACGCTTTTCGCATCCGACAGGTGGTGAGCAACCTCATCAGCAACGCCATCAAATACACCGACAACGGCAAGGTGGCGGTAAGGGCCGATATGAGCAACATCGACTTGACCATACGGGTAAGCGACACGGGATGCGGTATGACCGACGAGGAGCAACAACGCATCTTCCATGCCTTCACGCGGTTACCCGATGCACAGGGCAAGGAGGGTGTTGGCTTAGGACTTTCCATCTCGCAAGAGATCGCAGAACGGCTCGGTGGTGAAATCAAGGTGGAGTCGGTGAAAGGCAAAGGCTCCACTTTCACCATATGCCTACCTGTGGAAGGTGTGACAAAGAGCCCTTCGCTGCCTAGCATCGTTGGGCAAGAGGATAGGAACACAACCGAGAGAGCTACGCAAGAGGGCAGCGCACAGGAGGTGAAGGTGCTCATTGTGGATGATGACAAACTGCAGTTGCAACTGCTCACGGAGATGTTTCGTCAGATAAGTGGCGCGACGTTTCGGATGCTAACCACGCAGCATGCCTCAGATGTGGTGCGCTTGACGGAAGAGGCTCAGCCCGACTTGATTTTCACGGATATGGAGATGCCAGAGATGAGTGGCACGGAGCTGCTGCATCTCCTGCATCTTCAGCGGCGTGACGTGCCCTCCTTGAAAGCCAAGGTGGTGGCAATGACGGCACATGACCCAAGCATCTTACCCACGCTACGGCATGAGGGTTTTGCAGCGTGTCTGTTCAAGCCTTTCAATGTGCCTACACTCGCCGCCACGCTGACGCAGGTGTTGGGTGTATTGATAAAGGGTGATAACGTGCCGGCATCTACCTTCACTGGCGCTAACAATCTTAGGCTTTCGTTGCATCAAGCTTTGCTACCCTTTACGGATGGTGATGCAGAAGCGGAGGAGCAAATAGTGGCGAGCATCAAGGAGTCGGTAACCGAATATCGACAACTGCTAAGCGGCGCAGACGATGCCGAGCGGTTGTCTCATGTGGTTCACAAGGCGATGCCTTTGATGGAAATGCTCTTCCATGGCGAGAATGATTGGCTCATGCCGCTCACTCCTGAGCAGATCAATGACACACCGAGAGAGGAGCAGAAGCAGTTGGCTAAGAAGCTAGAGGCTCAACTGGAAGCAGTGGAGGTTTCTTTGTTTGGGAGGAAATAACTAACTTTGCAATAGAAAACACGATAGAATAGATGTCACGTATATTGATTGTTGAAGATGATCTGTCCTTTGGTACGATACTGCAAACGTATCTGCGCAAGAAAGGATATGAGGTGAGCAAAGCATCATCAGTGAGCGCTGCCGTGAAGATGATCTCTTCTGAGGACACGGATCTGGTGCTATCTGATTTACGATTGCCGGACCACGATGGATTGTTCCTATTGTCATGGATGCGACAAAGCAACGTGCACGCCACGTTTATCATGATGACGAGCTATGCCGAGGTGCAGAATGCGGTGATGGCGATGAAGATGGGAGCGGCAGATTATATCGCCAAACCCGTGCAACCGGACATCTTGCTACAAAAGATACAAGACGCCCTACAAGCGCATCACGCACAACAAGAGGTCAACGACACCTCCACCCCACCCCATTCTTCTGCTGGAACGGAGGAGGACAACACCCTTACGGATGCTCCTCAATACATCGAGGGGAAGAGCGAGGCTTCACGTCAGCTCTATCAGTATGTGGAACTGGTGGCACCCACACCGCTATCGGTACTGATTCTTGGCGCTTCGGGCACGGGAAAGGAATATGTGGCGCATCGCATTCATCAACTGAGTCAACGGAGCAAGAAGCCTTTTGTGGCGATTGACTGTGGTGCTATACCGCGTGACATCGCCGCATCAGAGTTTTTTGGTCATAAGAAAGGAGCATTCACGGGGGCAGATGCTGACAAGCGTGGTGCCTTTGAGATGGCTAATGGGGGAACATTGTTCCTTGATGAGGTGGGCAACCTAAGCTATGACGTCCAGGTGCAGTTGTTACGTGCTTTGCAGGAACGACGCATACGTCCACTGGGGGGCACCGAGGAGATAGCCATTGACATCCGATTGGTCTGTGCCACCAATGAGGATCTGGCTTCTGCGGTATCTGAAGGGCGATTTCGTGAGGACCTCTATCATCGCATCAATGAGTTTACCATCTACATGCCTAAGCTCGCTGAGCGTGGTAGCGACCTCTTCTTGTTTGCTAACCTGTTTATCCAGCATGCCAACAAAGAGCTCTCACGCCACGTAGAGAGGCTAGACCATGTTGCCGCTGAGATGTTGGCAGCGCATAGCTGGCCAGGCAACCTGCGCGAACTAAACAATGTGATGAAGCGGGCGGTGTTGCTGACGCGTGGCGCACAAATAACAAGCACCGAACTGTCACAGGCTATGCCCACTATGTCCGTTGAACCTGTGTCTGCTTTGCACAATGCTGACGACGAGCAAGCACGTATCAAGGCGGCACTGCGACAGAGCAATGGCAATAAAGCCAAAGCAGCACGTTTGCTCGGCATCGACCGCAAGACGCTCTATAACAAGATGAGCAAATGGGAAGACAAATAACCACAGGCTAGAAAGTGTACAACTACAGACGCAACACGTCTAGCGTATCACACGCAACGCATGCCTTCTGAAGATGATTGCCTTCGCCATCCTCGCCAAGATCTCGCTCCGTTACCGACTTGGGCTCAACCACTAATATCTAGTTTTTCCGCAGAACAGCACCATTCACTATGTTGCATAGTAGCAGTGTTCGAACCTTGCGTGATGAAATGTATTTTATAGTAAACAGGAAAGAGGATGAAACACCCATCTTCTTTACGCTTTCTGAGGCTTCCTTATCTGCTCTTTCTATACCTTTTATGGACCAAGGAAGCCACACTTGGGATGAAAAATAAATTGATTTCTGATAAAAAACAATTTATTTTTTAATCAAAATTAAATTATTCTTGATTGTCAAACCGCCTCTTCCATATTGACATAAAGTCTCGTTCATGGGAAGAAAAGACACCTCCCGTATTTTAAAAGGGTGCATCATTCATAGCCACACATCTTTCTTTCATCCCTCGTTTCAGCACAAACAATCCACCGCATAAAAGGCTTAATGACGTAGTAGCTTGGTTTGTTTTGTGAAACCTTGAAAGCATACTATGCTTAGAAAAGAACAGTAAGATCAAATCGCTTACACGAAAAGCATTCGCACTAATCTCTACACATAAAACCAATCCCAATCACAATCGAGTAGGAGGAAAACGGTGTAGTTTTTCCTCCTACTTCCGTTTTCCGAC
>CAVGNV010000036.1:0-23579 GCA_963630695.1 Paratractidigestivibacter sp.
TAAGAACAAGAAGTGCCGTCGGTTTTACGAACTCTCAAAATTGTGGCTCACATGGTCATACCGTCTGCCGTTCAAAATGTATGAACAGGGTGCAAAATATGCTTGGCTGGGAGTGGGTTTGACGCAACCGAATTCATTGTGATTCTTTGGAATCTGAACTATGTGAATGAGGCGGTCCATGCTTTTGCCAACCGCACATTCCATTGAGGCAAAGAAAGATGTCCGATATTTTGCATCATGAAAACTGCGAAATCTGATAATAACAACCGATAAGTTTGTAAATAAAGGACGTTTTACCTATATTTGCATATTGATTTCATTCACGTTTAGATTTGATTTCTATTAGCGATAACATATATATAATGTATTAAGTCTATCAATATATGAACAGATTACTTTTCACTTCACTATTAACGATGACCTCATTGACGATGATGGGGCAAACCTTGCAATACCCCAAAGCGCCCAAAGATGGCACTACGGATGAATATTTCGGTGTAAAGGTAGCCGATCCTTTCCGTCCATTAGAGAACGACACCAGTGCCATCACAGCCGCTTGGGTTAAGGCTGAGAACGATGTCACGAACGCTTACCTAGCGCAGATACCACAACGCGCCAAATATCTCAAGCGCTTGAAGGATGTAAGCAATTATGCCAAAGAGTATACGCCCTTTGAGAAGAATGGCAAATGGTATGTCTACAAGAACAACGGGCTGCAAAACCAAGCCGTGCTTTATCAGATGGATAAGCTCGGTGGCGAGGCGCGCGTATTTCTCGACCCTAACCAACTGAGCGAAGATGGCACCGTAGCCCTCCGTGGCATCTCCTTCTCGCACGATGGTCGTTACTTTGCCTACACCATTTCGCGCAGTGGTAGCGACTGGGAAGAGATCTACGTCATGGACGTCAACACACGGCAGACGCTAAGCGACCATATCGTTTGGGCCAAATTCACAGGTGCCGAATGGTGCGGTGACGGCTTCTATTATAGCGCTTACGATGCACCGCAGAAGGGCAAGGAGACTTCAGAGATGAATGAGGTACACAAGGTCTACTATCACAAGATGGGAACGCCACAAAGCGAGGATGTGCTTTTCTATCAGAATCCCACCTACCCTTTGCGTTTCTATGGCGTATCGGTCAACAAGGAGGAGACGATGATGTTCCTCACCGAGTCGGGTATGAGCTTAGGGCTCAATCTTTATGCCCGCGATCTGCGCCAACCCGGTTCACAGTTTATCCAGATGACAGGCGACGACAGCAAGACCTTTACCCCCGTTGAGGTTATCGGTGAGAACATCTACATGTACACCAACGCCGATGCGCCCAAATATCGCTTGATGATAGCCAACCTCAAGCAGCCTGGTTACAAGCACTGGAAGGAGCTTGTGCCCGAAACCGATGCAGTGCTTGACGAGGTAACCTTCGTGGGCAGCGATAAGATGGTGCTCACCTACACCAAGGACAACACCTCACACGCATACCTATATAATATAGATGGCACCCGTCTGAGCGAAATAGAGCTTCCGGGCGTGGGCAGTGTGAGCTTCAGCGGCAAGCGCAATCATCCCGAACTGTTCTATAGCTACACCTCTTACACGGTGCCTTCATGCGTCTATCAGTATGACGTGAACACCGCCAAGAGCACCCTTTACAGTGCGCCTAAGGTCAACTTCAAGTTGAGCGACTACACATCAGAGATGGCATTCTATACCAGCAAAGACGGCACCCGCATCCCGCTCTTCCTCACCTATAAAAAAGGACTGAAGCGCAACGGCAAGAATCCCGTGCTGATGTATGGCTATGGCGGATTCAACGTCACCTACCCACCCTACTTCTCTGCCATGCGCATTCCGTTCTTGGAGAATGGTGGCGTGTACGTCTACACCGTTTTGCGTGGCGGTGGCGAATATGGTGAGGCATGGCATGTGGCTGGCACCAAGATGCAGAAGCAGAATGTCTTTGACGATTTCATCTCTGCGGGCGAATGGCTCATCGAGAACAAGTACACCGACAAGGATCATTTGGCCATCATGGGTGGCAGCAATGGCGGTCTGCTCGTAGGGGCGTGCATGACACAGCGCCCCGACCTGTTCAAGGTATGTATCCCCGAGGTGGGCGTGATGGACATGTTGCGCTACCACAAGTTTACCATCGGATGGAACTGGGCTCCCGACTATGGCACCAGTGCTGATAGCAAAGAGATGTTCCAGTATCTCAAGGGCTACTCACCCCTTCACAACATCAAGAAAGGCGTAGCCTATCCAGCCACAATGGTCACCACAGCCGACCATGATGACCGCGTGGTGCCCGCCCACTCATTCAAGTTTGCCGCTGCCCTACAGGAGTGTCAGGGAGGCAACGCACCCGTGCTCATCCGCATTGATAGCAAGGCAGGACATGGCGGAGGCAAACCATTGAGCAAGCAGATGGAAGAGACCGCTGACATCTATGGCTTCATCATGTATCAGATGGGTATGAAGATGAAGTAAGTCACATCCCCTATATCCACTGAAGAGGCAAAGCGACACACAATAACGCCTTGCCTCTTCATCTTTTAGGGGAATATTTTGGCAGAAAGCGCATTTGGCATTACCTTTGCTATGATATTATAAGAACATTAATAACACTACAACAAAACAACATTATGGGTTGGGGAAAATGGATTGGAGGAATCATTGGATTCAGCAACTGGGGTATTCTTGGTGCCTTAGCAGGCTACTGCATTGGCCGCATGATAGACGATGCTGCATCAGCTAAGTCGGAAAATCCTTACAATGGTGGTTACTCACCTGGCCAAAGTGGCTATAGCTCCACCAACGAACGTAGAGATCAGCGCAATCCGTTTCTCTTTTCGCTGATGGTATTGTCCTCATATATCATCAAGGCGGACGGGAAGGTCATGCATTCGGAGATGGAATACGTACGTAACTTTCTACGTTCCAATTTTGGTCCGAGTGCCGTCACACAGGGCGAGCAGATCCTTTACCGTTTGTTTGAGCGACAGAAGCAAGAAGGCATGAATGCTTTCCGTAACGAGATTCTAGGTTGTTGCTATGAGATTCGCCAACAATTCGACCAAAGCATACGCTTGCAGCTTCTGAATTTCCTTGTCAATATTGCCAAAGCCGATGGCGTAGTGACTAACGAAGAGGTTGCCGCTCTCAAGGAAGTGGCTCTCAACATAGGACTATCAGAGCAGGAGGTCGACTCGATGCTTCACCTTTCACAAGGTTGCAGCAGCGATGGCACGCTCGAGGATGCTTATAAGGTGCTTGAGATTACGCCCGACGCCACCGATGAGGAGGTCAAGGCGGCTTACCGCAAGATGGCGCTCAAGCATCACCCTGACCGCGTTTCTGCTCTTGGCGAAGACGTGCGCAAAGCAGCCGAACAGAAGTTTCAAGAGATCAACAACGCCAAGCAGCGCATCTATAAAGCACGCGGCATGTCTTGATTGCCCCACCCCGTCATGGCAAGCTAGCTTCCTCACGACGCGATAGAGCCTCAATGCCGACACAACGGCAACTATTTTACTTCCTAGAGTGCCCCCTTTTACACAAAAAAATAAATTGATTTTCCGAGAAAAATAAATTATTTTCTATGGGAAATCAATTTATTTTTACCTACAAGAGATAACGTTTTGCATCGTAAAACGTGCCGATTCACCATGTAAGAGCTAATATTTCGCGTTGCAAGACATACTGTACGGAGATAGTACAGGTGCTTATAAAGAGCGATGATAGCGTTCTTCTGCTTTTCCATTAACCGCCCCCTCTCCCTAAACACTGAGTCCCGATAACAACCTTCATTGCTATCGGGACTCATTAGTTATAGCTCTACCATGAGTAGCTATCAGCTCAAAGAGAGGTGAAACGGCATCTGTGCTTCATCCCGCCAAAGGTTGGCAAGATTGTAATAGCACGTTCTGCGTAGCGGCAAATCGCCTCTGGCTTATTCCTCTGTATCAGCTTTCTTCTTGCGTACGGCACGCTTACGCTTTACCGTCTTGTCGGCTTCAGGAGTCTCAGTCTGCACACCTGCGAGCTCTGGATCGATAAGGATACGACCGCAGTATTCGCATACGATGATCTTCTTGTGCATCTTGATATCTAGCTGACGCTGTGGCGGAATCTTATTGAAGCATCCACCGCATGAATCGCGCTGCACATACACGATACCCAAGCCGTTGCGTGCATTGCGAAGGATACGCTTGAACGAACCAAGCAAGCGTGGCTCAATCTTCTCCTCTAGGTCAGCAGCCTGTGCCTTGAGCTGTTCCTCTTCCTCACGAGTCTCTGAGAGGATGGTGTTGAGCTCCTTCTTCTTCTCCACCAAGTCTTTCTCGCGCTCGCTCAGGTTGTTTTGGTTCTGCTCGAGCTGTGCTTCCTTAGCCTCAACCTGTGCTGTTCCTTCCTTAATCTTCTTGTTGCATAGTTCGATTTCCAATGAAAGGAACTGTATCTCCTTACTCAAGGTATCATACTCACGGTTGTTTTTCACATCGTTGAGCTGCTCTTGGTAGCGTGCCAATCGGGTCTCAGCCTCCACAATCTCGCCTTGCTTCTGCTGAACAGCCGACTTAAACTCCTTGATCTCGCTTGCGATTTTCTCAATACGGGTGTGAAGACCTTCTATCTCGTCCTCCAAGTCTTGCACCTCAAGGGGCAACTCACCACGAAGCGCACGTTTCTCGTCGATGGATGAGAGGATGGTTTGCAACTGGTAAAGGTTAAACAACTTGTCTTCCACTGTAAAATCTTTGGGATCTTTCTTTGCCATTTGATATGAGTATAAGTGTTATTAATGTCTTATGTTGAGATGATTCTGTTCTTATAGATAGATGATGGGGTTGGTGTTGACCTGCGTGATGGCACAGGAGAGGCCAGGACAGTCGCGCTCGATGATGGTGCGGAAGATTTCTGCGGTGTATTGCTCGCTCTGATAGTGGCCCATCACGCATATCTGTATCTGCTGTTCATGACCGAAAAACTCATGATAGTGCATCTCGCCGGTCACAAAGGCGTCAGCCCCTGCAGCTATTGCGGCATCCAAGAGGAAAGAGCCTGCGCCTCCACAGAGCGCCACACGACGTATAGGACGACGCAGAAGCTGGTTGGCTTGTAGGCTTTCCACGTCAAAGCGCTGCTTGAGCCGCAACACCAAGTCGTCTGCAGCCAATGGCTCTTCTAGCTCGCCTATCACGCCTTCGCCACCATTGACATTGTTGACACACTGTTGTTCGCCGAAGAAACGTAGCTGGCTGAGCCCCAATTTCTCTGCTATCTTATAGTTGACACCACCCTTTGCGCTATCCATATTGGTGTGCATGGAAAGGATGGCGATGTCGTTCTTGATGGCTTTCATCACCGTGCGTTGCACATAGTCGGCTCCTGTGAGATGAGCTAGCTTATGAAAGATGAGCGGATGATGCGATATGATCAGGTTATACCCCTTCTCCACCGCCTCATCTACCACGGCTTCGGTCACATCAAGACACAATAAAGCCCCTGATACATCCGCCTCTGTTAATCCGATCTGCAATCCAGCATTATCAAAGCTTGCCTGCAGGGGCAGAGGCGCGAAACGTTCAAGGGCAACGATAACTTCCTTTAGTTTCATGCTACGCATAAGTTTTAGATTGCAAAGGTAGGCATTTATTTGCAAACTAGTGACCTTTCTATATCCTTTTTTATAAAAATTAAGGCTTAGCCTAGATATAGCAAATAACTAGCTAAAGTGCGACGATTTTACGATTTAGAATAAAAATACAGATAAAATCAAAATAAACAAAGCAAAATACTTTACTTTCCAACTTATTTCCGTACTTTTGTAGCCATCTAATATAATAAGGAACGAAAAACCATAATTGCGAAAGCATATATTAATTACACCAAGAATACTATTATTTATGGCAAAAAGGAAAAACCCTATTCCACTTGGCACTCTCTCAGTGATGCTTGCCATGACCATGTCGCAGCCCGCCTTGGCTAACACAGGCGCTGACGTCACGTCGCGGACAGGCTCGCTAGGAACCAGCGCGAAGTATGTGTACCCGCTCAAAGAGGCTGGACAAGCTGCCGGTCGTGAGCTTTGGGGCTACATGAGTTCGGCTACCAACTGGCCAACGGAAAGCTACAGCTATGGTTTCATGGCTTTCAATGCATCTTCAGCGTTCAACTTCCGGGACCTGCTGAGTGATCCTAACAATCAGATGCGCCCCAATGGCGGCTCGTCTTATCGTGATGGCTTGTACGACTTTATCAATTATCAGACCGAAGGACAAACCATCAAGCTCACCCACTACCAGTATGACACCAATGGATGGCATCTAGTGTTTGCTCCCGAGCTAGTAAGCTCGCGTAGCTTGATTGCCACCGAGACTGCCACGAGCAAAATTTCGGGCAAGGTCTATGGGCAGTTTTACACCGAGGAGATGCTCAGTTTCGAGATTGGTGAGATCGATTATGAGACCATGACGCGTACCACCATCGCCCCATCCTACCATAAATATGTAGCGATGGGTGTCACCTCTGATGAGCAGCTCTACGCCATCGCCACCGACGGCAACCTCTATCACATCGACACCACCACTGGCGAAGAAGTCAAGGTGGGCGCTACGGGTGTGTATATTGCTGCCAACTCGAGGGAGAGTTATGGTCAGAGCGGAGAGATTGATCAAGATACCAACATCTTCTACTGGGCTTGTATCGATGGCGACAAGAACGCTGCGCTCTACACTGTAGACCTAAACACGGGTTGGGCAACCAAGATTGCCGACTTCCCCGACAACGAGCAGTTTTATGGTTTAGCCATTCCTGACGCTGCACCCGAAGCCACAGCACCTGCTGCGCCTCGTAACGTGTCGGCATCGTTTGTCAATGGAGCCACCACGGGTACCATTCACCTCACCGCTCCCACACAGACCTATGGCGGAACAACGCTCACGGGCAACGTCACCTACACCATTCGCACTGGCACCACCGTGCTAACCACGGGCACTATCGCCGCTGGTGCATCAGCAGATGTACAGGTCACGGCTCCTGAAGGAATGAATTATTTCTCCGTGTTCCTCTCTAACGAGGCAGGAAAGAGCCCACTGGTAAAGACCTCCGCTTACGTAGGATTTGACCAACCATGCGCCCCGACCTACACCACGCTGGTCATTGACGAACAGACGGGCAAAGCCAAGGTGACATGGAACGATCCTAAGAAGAGCGTTCATGGTGGATACATCGCACCGCTGACCTATGATGTGGTGCGTTATCCAGAGGGAGTCAGAGTGGCTAAGGGACAAACTGCCACCTCATTCACCGAGACGCTGGATGCCAACGCGCTTCACAACTACTACTATGGCGTCACAGCTATCAGCGGAAACGTGCGCAGCGAGGAAAGCAAGACGGACATGGTGCGCTTTGGTAACAACATCGAGCCACCTTATCTAGAGACGTTTGACACCCAAGGCGACTTTGACCTGTACACCACTATTGATAATAATAACGACGGAAGCACATGGACTTGGCATGAAGAACGTCAATGTGCTCAGTACTTTGAGAACGAGAAGAACGATGCAGACGACTGGCTCGTCACTCCTCCCGTGCACCTTCAAGCCAACCATGCTTATAAGATAGGTTTCCAGGCGCGCAACTCTATGGGTTTCTTCCCCGAATATATCGAGGCTCGTTATGGCAATAGCGCCACCGTATCGGGACTAAACACCGACTTCGTAGAGAAGACCAAGCTCGCCGATGAGCAATATCACAAGTTTGAGAAAGAGTTCTCTACCAGTCGTGACCAGGTGTTCTACCTCGGCATCCACGCCGTGAGCGATCGCGGAGCAGCTAAGATCTTTGTTGATAGCATCCAGATTACAGATCAGGGATGCCTTGAAGGTCCTGACAGCGTAACCCAGTTTACCGTCACTCCCGACCCTCAAGCCGACATCCTAGCTACCATCCAGTTTACCTTACCTACCAAGAAGGTCAACGGCGGCGCCCTCACTGAGATCACAAAGGTCGTAGTGAGCCGCAACGGCGAGGTGTTCAAGGAGTTTGCTTCACCTAAGGTTGGAGCCACATTGAGTTGTGTTGACGAGGAAGCGGATGAGGAGTTCAACACCTATACCGTGACCGCATACAACTCAGCAGGCAATGGTCGCCCTGCCACCGTGCGTACCTTCATCGGCCTAGACAAGCCTTCTAAGCCTAGCAACGTGCAAGGCACCTATGGCGCTAACGACCTTACGCTGTCTTGGAACAAAGCCACCACACCGGGAGCTAACGGCGGACTGGTGCTTACGGATGGCGTAACGTACAACGTCTATCATGCCGTGCAGGTCAAGGACGAGCAGGTGGAGCAGCTCATCGCTACAACGAGCCAGCCCAGTCATGTCCTCGACTTCAACAATAGCACCGGCGCGCAAGCCGTAGAGCACTATTTCATCGGTGCAAAGAACGAGAAGGGTGAGAGCGAACATGCCGCAGCGCCCATCGTTATCAGCGGTGCGCCTTACACATTGCCGTTCCATTCTAGCTTCACCACAGAGGAAGGAGCTCCCCTTTGGTGGACTGACGAGACCGACGAAGAAGGTTTCAGCCTCAACGAGCATCAGTCTGCCGATGGCGACAACCACTGTATGCTGTTCACCTCATATAGCTTTGGTGACCAAGCGCAGTTCGCTTCTGGTAAGATTGCCCTTGGACAGGCTGCCAATCCTGAGATTGTGTTCAGCCATAACGCCACACCGGGCAACGATGACGTCATTGAGGTGTTTGCAACGACCCCATCTGGCAAGCAGGTAGCTGTGGGTAGCGTCGACTATAAGACCATCTCGGGCAAAGCTGAGTGGCGCAACATCGCCTTCAAGATTCCCGCAGAGCTTACTCAAGAGCCTTTTGTGATCTTCACCTTCAAAGCCACTGCCACACGATATGACATCGTCAAGATTGACAACGTGTACGTGCGTGACGTCTACGATCACGATTTGGCGGTCAGCATCTCCTCTCCCGAGAGCGCACAGAGAGGCGCTAAGGTTCCTGTAACCGTCACCGTGAGCAACAATGGCGACCAGGAAGCTACGGGATACACGCTCACCGTGAAAGGCAACGACAAGGTGCTCTTCACCCAAAGCTATGACGAGACGCTCGCGCCATTGGCTAGCAAGACCATCAATGTGGAGGTAACAAGCGACGTTAACAGTCAGACCAGCGCTCTGAATCTTGTAGCCGAGCTTACCTACGACGCTGATCAGAAGACTGACAACAACACCGCTAGCGTATCTATTCGTCTGCTCGACTCTGAGATTCCTACCCCACGCGATGCTGCTGTGACCAACAATCCACAGAGCAACACCATCAACTGGAGCGAGCCGCAGACCGCAGAGATTGCCAAGACGGAGGATTTTGAGGGTTATACCAACTGGATCATCGACTCATTTGGCGATTGGACCACTTACTCTTCTAACAAAGGCTCTACCACGGGTGGCTTGTTTGGCACCTACGGCATGCCATTTGAGCATGAAGGTGAGAAGTATGTCTACATCGTTTTCAACCCCGAAGCAGTTCAGGAAGGTATCACCAGCGCCAACGCCACTATCGCCCCACATGGTGGTGATAAGTGTTTGATGTCTATGTGGAGCCGTGAGGGAACTACCTATCTGCCTAATGACGACTGGTTGATCAGTCCGTTGCTCTCCGGTAAGGCACAGACCATCGAGCTATATGTCAACAACGGTCAGCCATCGGGTAGCGGCGTGAAGTACACTTCTAGCTTTGAGGTGCTCTATTCTACTGATACCAATGCGCCAGACGACTTTGTTACCGCTGAGGAATATACCCAGAGCAGTAGCAAATGGGGCAGATACCAAGTGGATTTGCCTGATGGTGCCAACTATTTTGCTATCCGCAACATCACCGACGCAGACAATTCGTACATCTTCTTGGTAGATGACATCTCTTACAAAGCCGGCTTTGGTCAGCTCAAAGGATACAACATCTATCGCGACGGCGTACTGGTGAAGACCGTAAACGCGGGCACTACCAGTTGGGAAGATGATCAGATAGGTGACGATTTACATCGTTACGCCGTGTCAGCAGTCTATGTTGGAGGTGAGTCGGCAGCCGTTGCCGCCTACGATCCTACAGGTATCAGCGAGACTACGCTGCAAGCTAAGCGCACCTTCGACGTCTATGCAGTGGACGGCAGATGCGTAGCCAAGGGCGTTACGTCGATCAAGGGTCTGCCTAAGGGTGCATATATCATCAATGGTAAAGCACACATCGTGAAATAATCTCTAAGTGGTTGTAACCAGCTACGGCAGGTTACAACCATTCTTTAACCCTCATCGACGATTACATTTCACCCCAAGGAGAAGACACAATAGCCTCGCGCTACCCTCTTCCTGCCTACCATCAATGAACAATAAGCAAAGCATGGATAGGCTTTCATCCTACAATCGGAGAGAAACCATTTAACCTTCGATGAGAAACTATCTAACCATCGATGAGAAAAAGAAATCCCGCCACGGAAAGCTAAAGCCTTCACGTGGCGGGATTTTTGTTTGATTCTTTATCCGTTATAGGCAGCGTGGATTAGTCATCACCCCAAGAGGTCTTGTCGTTCCACAACTTATCATATTCGGTTTTGCTTGTCGCTTCGGTCTTAATGGGGAACTCGTCCACCTTCGAACCATCATAGGAGCCTTTATGAATCGAACCATTGACCAGCGTAGTGTTGCTACAAAGCTCTTCCACTACTACTATAGAGGTCTGTGGCTGAATATATATCTTCTTCGTTTTCATACTTTATTGCTTTTCGATACAATTCACTTTACCTATTTCACAACCATCTTTCTGCCTTCCACAACGTATATTCCTTTAGGCAAGCCGGTAGTATCAGAGGTTCGGCGCAGCTGTTGTCCATTGAGATTGTACACCCTTGAGGTAGCAGAAGCATTGACCATGCGGCTATCGGTGCCTACATCGCTGATACGTGTGGTCTGATCAGTGATGCCATCTACAACCACTGACATGGCGTTCTTGCTAGCATTCTCAGCCAATCGGAACCAGCAACGGAAGCCTTTGATACCATACTGATACTTCTCACCGCTTTCTTTGTTGCCCGTAGGTACCTGTATGAGCGAGCCTTTGTACATGAAGAATGCACCGTTAAGGTCGTCACGCCCACTGATTATCTCGTTAGCACCATCCGTACCAGTAGCATCGTAGGTCTTGGCAAACGTTCCCGTGCAGGAGATAGTGCCTGGTGTGCCGCTCTGAGCCACTGCGTCTGAAGCGTTAAGCTCCCATGTCGATTCGCCCGTAGAGCTATCATAATCGTTAAGATGCTTATATAAAGAGTCGCGTTCGAGCGTCACCAAGGGTATCACAAAGTGGTTAGTGTCCACCGATTTTCTCAATACGTCAGTCTCATCAGCTATCTCTTCATAGCTGGTAGAGAGCCATTTGTTCTGATATTCGTTGGTATAGAAGCGGTCAACGGTGTACGCTTCTGACACAACATTGGTGTTTGAGGGTTTGATAATGTAGGGCGTGAAGGCTTGAAGCATCTCATCGTTATCGTCAGAGGTCTCCACCGTGGCAAAGAGAATAGATTTCTCGTTGAGTCCCACGAGCTTGGCTAGCTTGACATCTGCACCAAATGCGTTGAGCACCTGTTGTCGGTTAAGGGTCACGGGGAGGATGATGGTGTTCCAAACATTGGGGTTTAGCGTGCGCTTTAGGTGGAGCACGTTGTTCTGATAAGCATCCACTGCTAGGGTGATATACTTCAAGTCGGTCTCGTCCTCGTTGAGAATAAGCTCCGGTTTGCGTCGTTCGCCAGCGTAGAGGAGGTCAAACTGATCCACAGCCGTGATTTCATCGTCACTCACCGTGCTACTTCCTGCTAGCACTTTCCATCCCAAACGCAAGGTAGCGGGATTGGTTTCAGAGATAGGTTCGCCATTGATTGAGTCCACACAGAGCTGCGTTTGTCTCTGCCAGGTTTGGTCATCAAAAGCCACACCTATGCCGCAACCATCCTCAGAAGCCTCTAGCGCAGCCACATCGTCCTGTGTGACGCTACGAAGCGACACCGAAGCCGTATGTATCGTGCTTTCTTCGCCACTAGCATCGAGCTGACTGACAAAGAGATAAGCTAGCGGTGAGCTCTCATCGGCAATGGCATTCTGTGATGACATACCCTTGCAGCGCACCAGATACCATCCAGGTTGTTTCACCTCTACATCTTGATAGACCATGTAGCTACGCATACCTTTGGCATAAGCGTAGGTCAATCGACCATACGCACGTTGATGCGCATCTGTCATTCCGGTCCAGTTTGAAGCCGAACCGCCTTGTGATGAATGCACACGATACATGGTTTCGTCACCAAAACGTATCACGCTAGCCACATCACCGGTAGTCTGCCACATATCCGTTTGGCTTGAATTGATTCGGAAATCGGCATCCATCAGCCGGAACGTAGCATCCACTGGCGCCGTCATCGACGCTGGTTCTTGCTCGAAGAGCTCATAATACTCGGCAAGAGAGATCAGTTTCCACTGCGCATTCTCTGGATATGAAGCGGCATCCTCATCCGTCAACCATCTGAAACCTACCTTATCGTAGGCACGAAGTTCACCGCTCACCGTGTTGCCATTGGGCAAAGCCACGATGTGTTGCCACCCATTGCCACCCACTTGGATATTGTAGATATTCTTCCCATCGCTATTATCCACTTTCTTAAAGTAGATTATGGTTCGCGCATTGACTAGGAACACATCGGCATAGGGAGAGTGAGGATCACCGGATGTGCCTAAGTAATAGTTTGATCCGTTCGATTCGGCATTAGTGGCAAGGTAATATTTCACCGTCGAACTGGTACTATCACACTCTAACCAAAGCAGATAGGGCACACTGCTAAGCGTGGCGTGTGTGCCATAAGTGCCACCTTGAGAGAAAAACTGACCTGTGCCTACATTGTAAAGCATAAAAATCTTCTTCTCAATACCCGTTTTGCTTCCTTGCTTCGGACGTCCCGAGGTGCAAAGACTAGTATTGGGAACAGAACCTTTTAAGTCAGAAAGGCCTTCCACTAACGACGAACGTGTCTGCTTAAACATCGGCTTTACGGTCTGTGCCACAGTAGTTTGCGGAATTGCGCCAAGCAAGACGGCCATAGAAATCATTGCTAACAATCGTGAACTTTTCATCTTATTCCCTAACCGAAAAGGCGATTGGGAATGTTGAAAACATCCCAATAATTTCATCATAACAACATCTATTTAATATAATCAGTAATCTATTCGATTGCAAAAATAATAATTTCTGACCACAACTAACAAACAATTACAGATTATTTGCTATTTTATGAAAACCTGTTAGCCTATCCTCGAATATCTTATGGCGCAAAGAATGTTTGGCGTGACACGTATCTTGTGAGGTATGTATCATTCCAAACATCCTACATGGGAAGCGAGTTCTTTTCCCTTTCTAAGCCATTTGCCTATACAGCAATGCCTTTCTTGGGAAACGAAGGAGCCTATCCTACAATCTTTCTACCTTGTCTTTCCTATTGAGATTGAAGCCCCTCATGGGGAAACGAATACGCCATGCTTTGTGCTCGCTTACCTTTGTGTTATCCTCCTTGCATCAGGCGTTCATCGTTTACGGATACAAAATTAGGTAGTTTCGGATTTTTTTGCAAACGAAAAAGGAGGCTTTATGCTTTAAAACATAAAATTTTGATATCCGTCAAGAGCCTTGACACAAGTCAAATATATGAATTAAGTCTTACGAAATCTGGTTTTTCAGAATTTATTAGTTAACTTTGCATAAGTTCATTCACATATTACCGAGTAATCACTCATCATTTTCAGCACAACCTCCGAATGGTTTATACCTCCACAGACAATAGCCAACTGCTGCCTGAATGGTGTCCCCAGGATGCCATCATGCTCGTTTGGCCCGACGAGATGACCGATTGGGCTTCTTGTCTAGACGAGATCAGAAGCACATATATAGATATGCTCCGTGCCATCACGCGCTTTGAGCGTGTGTTATTGGTATGTCGACACACGCAAGAAGCTCAAAACATCATCTCAACTCAGCTCTCTGCCGAGCAGATGGCACGCATCATTTGGGTCGAAGCACCCTATAACGACACTTGGGCACGCGACACCGGACCGCTCACCCTAGCCAGCCAAGGCAACAATACCGCCCTCACCCTATGCGATTATCAGTTTAACGGATGGGGCAAGAAGTTTGCCGCACACCTTGACACCGCCCTCAATGCCACCTTAGCAAGCCAAGAGGTCTTTGCTGTACCAATGCTTGACCACAACGATTTGGTGCTAGAAGGAGGATCGATAGAGACCGATGGCGATGGCACGGTGTTCACCACGTCATGCTGCTTAATGGCGCCCAACCGCAATCAGCCTCTCACCGAGGAGCAGATTGGGCAGCGACTGAAGGACGATCTAGGTATGAAGCGCGTGGTGTTTCTGCGCCATGGCGAGCTACAAGGAGACGACACGGATGGCCATATCGACACCATCGTGCGATGCGCACCCCATTCCACCTTATTATATATAAAGGTAGACGATGCCTCTGACCCGCATCATGACAGTTTCGAAGCCCTTGAGCAAGAGCTCCGCGACCTCCGCACCCTTTCCGGCGAGCCTTATCGCTTGTTGCCTCTCCCCTTACCTGACGCCATTTATGACGAAGATGGGGAGCGCTTACCAGCCACCTATGCCAACTTTCTCGTCCTCAACGATGCCGTGATAGTGCCCATCTATCAGCAAGGAGCTAAGGATCAGACAGCTCTACGCACCATCGCAGAGGCCTTTCCGGGGCGCAATGTCATCGGCATCGACTCACGCGTGGTGATTCGTCAACATGGTTCGCTCCACTGCCTGTCTATGCAGCTACCCCAAGGCACGCTCTCCACATCCATCTGAAACATCGTTATCACACATCAATATGAAAATAGGAATCCTACAACAGCACAACACCGCTGATATCAAAGACAACATGCTGCGTCTTGCCCAAGGTATCGAAGACCTAGCAAAGCGTGGTGCCGAGCTTGTCCTCTTGCAAGAACTGCACAACTCGCTCTACTTCTGTCAAGTGGAAAACGTAGATCTCTTTGACCTTGCCGAGCCCATTCCGGGTCCTTCAACCGCCTTCTACGGCGACCTAGCTAAGCAGTTGGGTATTGTCATCGTCACGTCTCTCTTTGAGCGTCGCGCCCCTGGTGTCTACCATAACACCGCCGTGGTTATCGAACGTGACGGAACCATCGCCGGAAAGTATCGCAAGATGCACATCCCCGATGATCCAGCCTACTATGAGAAGTTCTATTTCACACCTGGCGACCTTGGTTTTCATCCCATTCAGACCAGCGTGGGCCGTCTAGGCGTGCTCGTATGTTGGGATCAATGGTATCCCGAAGCAGCACGACTGATGGCTTTGCAGGGTGCCGATATGCTGATCTACCCCACCGCGATAGGCTATGAGCCAAGCGATACCCCCGAGGAGCAACAACGTCAGCGCACCGCTTGGACCACCGTGATGCGCGGTCATGCCGTGGCTAACGGCTTGCCCGTAGTGGCGGTGAACCGCGTAGGCTTTGAGCCGCACCCAGAGACAGGAGGTCAGACGGGCGGCAGCTGTAGCCAAGGCATACAGTTTTGGGGGTCCAGCTTCGTAGCAGGGCCACAAGGGGAGCTGTTCTATCAAGCTTCAGACAATGAAGAAGAGAGCCTCATCTTTGACGTAGACATCGCTCATAGTGAGCAGGTGAGACGCTGGTGGCCTTTCTTCCGTGACCGTCGCATCGATGCTTACGATGACATCTTGAAACGATTTATTCCCTAAAGGAGATTGTTCTCCAACCCATACCAAAGCGGTCATGAGCTGAAGCAAAAGGTTTATGACCGCCAAGGACACCCTTTCATCCTCATATCTCAACCCACTATCAACCTATTCTATGAAAAAAAGCCTTATCATCGTCTCGTTTGCGGCGCTCACTATGCATGCCCAAACCACCTCAAAGCAACCTTTTGCTTCCCTCCTCCCTACCCCAAAACAGATCACCACGGGTCAAGGTAGCTTCCGTCTAGACTCCCCTTACCGTCTAGAAGTGGCCTCCGCGCTAAAAGATGCGCCCGCCCTTGCCACCACGGCATGGAACGGTAGCCATGCCGATGCTGCTTGTCAGCGTGTGATCAGCATACGCAATGAAGCATCCAAGGATAGCCGCCTCACCGCAGAACAAGCTGAAGAGTACTATCGTCTGCACGTTTCGGCTGACACCATCCTTGTGTATGCCAAGACGTTGGCGGGTGCTAACCATGCCTTAGCCACCCTAGACCAACTGCGACAAGGCTCATCCATACCCGCTTGTGACATCGCCGACTATCCCACCTACCCTTGGCGAGGATGCCATATCGATATATCACGCCACTTTTTCCCCCTATCTTTCTTGAAGAAACAGGTCGATGTGCTAGCTCATTATAAGATCAATCGCCTACACCTACACCTCACCGATGCTGGTGGATGGCGTATGCAGATAGACCGTTACCCCTTACTGACCCAACTAGCGGGCTGGCGCACCGAGTCAGACTGGACCAAATGGTGGATAGACAATGACCGTCGCTACCTCACCGAGGGCACGCCTGGCGCCTACGGAGGCTATTACACCAAGGACGAACTGCGTGAGCTGGTGCGTTATGCCACCCTTAGAGGCATTGACGTGATACCCGAGATCGAGATGCCAGGACACAGCGAGGAGGTCACCACAGCCTATCCCGAACTGAAATGCGAGGGCAACAACGAAGCCCAAGGTGACGTTTGCCCTTCCAACGAGCAGTCGTATGCCTTCTTCTGCAACATCCTAGACGAGGTCATGGAGGTGTTCCCATCTCAGTATGTACACATCGGTGGCGACGAGGCAGGCAAGGACGCATGGAAGAAGTGCCCCCGCTGTCAGCGCCGCGCCAAACTATTGGGCTTTGATAACACCAATGATCTACAGGGATTCCTCATCCAACGCATGACAGCCTACCTCCGATTGTATGGCAAGCAAGCCATCGGTTGGGACGAGGTGATAGATGACAAGCTCACACCCGCTATGCCTACACTAGGCGAGAATATGAATGTCATGGTGTGGCGCGACCTCACACAGGCTACGCTAGCTATGCAACGCGGACACAACGTCATCCTCACACCAGGCGACTACTACCTCAACCGCGCACAGGACGACCCCACCACGGGTCTATCCAAGGGCGACTCATACCTGCCGCTGCACGATGTGTGGCTGTTTGACCCAGCTAAGTTTAATGATCCTGCGCTCAAAGGACGCGTGTTAGGTGTTCAAGGCAACCTATGGACGGAGAATATAGCTACCACCGACTATGCCGAGTATATGCTATACCCACGCGAACTGGTCATCGCCGAGACGGGATGGAACGGCAAAGCAGCCGATTATGGCACGCTACGAACCACCGTTCAGGCTCAAAGCAAATGGCTCAGCCAGAATGACGTACATGCCTTCGACCTCACCAAGGAACGTGGCAACCGCAAGGAATCGCTCCAACCCGTTAAGCACCTTGCTATCGGTACCAAAGTGACCTACAACCAGAAGGTATCACCTCGTTACACGGGCTCTGGCGATGGCACGCTCACCGACGGCCTACGTGGTGGATGGTCAAACAACGATGGCAGATGGCAAGGTTTCTGTCAGACATCCGACACCACCGTAGCACCCTTTGACGTCACCGTGGACCTAGGCAAGGTGAAGACGTTCCGCTCCGTGGCTCTCGATTTTATGCAGAATGACAACCCATGGATCTACTATCCCGAGCGATTCACGATTCTCACGTCTGATGATGGCGAACACTTCACCCCACTCTATCAGCACAACGAGGACAACACACGTCTATCCTGCGTCGCTGTGCGCACCTGGCAATGGACCGGCAAAGCCTCTGCACGCTATATACGCATCCAGGCACGTTGCCTCACAGCTGGCAAATGGGTGTTCACGGATGAGATTAAGGTGAAGTAAACATCCGTTTTACCTCACTCTATACTATACACGATGGCATCAAGCAAGACCTCGAGCTCGCTTGATGCCATTTATTTTTGCATAATCGTCATAGCTCCTTTGCGGGTTTGTAATATTGTCAATGTATATTTGCAGTGAATCAAAATCATCCCCTACGCTATGGATACAACCTTACATTCAGCACCGCTGACCAATCAATGTTCTGATCACGAATCACTGTGGACGCTCATCTGCCGACATCTGCGCCACACGCTCCTACACTGGGACGACCTACAGAGCGATAGCAGTTGGACCGAGCTAGGCGTCTTTCATCTCTTCGGTTGCCTCTTGCTCATCGTGCTCTACCCTCATTATGGGTCGCTCACCCCGATAGCTGGATTCTGTCATCAGACGATATTGGTAACGATAGGAGCCATACTGTTTGCCGTGCCAGAAGGGGCGTTGCTCATCCGCTTCCTGCGTTGGGCTTTGCGATAAGGGCGCCGCATACCGAAGCCATACCCATCCGCCTCAACTCTCCCACACCTCATACCCCATCTCGTAGGTTGGGGTATCCTCGTTCATCTCATTGTGATACGGAATGGAGGCATGAAGAACGCGCTTCACCTTATCATCTTCACCCTTCATCACCTTTCTGAACACCCGATAAGCCTCTGACGCATCACGTTCTAGGCCAACGTTGTCCATAATCCACACATATCGGTTCATAGGATAACGTCTCACAAGGCGCATCATGGCAAACGCTAGATGCTCTGCTGCGGTGGGAGGCACGGTGGCAAGGAAACCCGTCATATCAAAGATAAACAATGAAGGAAGCTCCGATTCGGCTTCCCAATAGTCCTTTGACAGATTATCAAAGGACGATGTGAATCGCACCAACATCTCTTTATATCCTTGTGCTATAAGAAACGTTCGTCCCATATCCCTCAGCGTATCTGACGAATCGATACCCACATAATGAATCTGCGCTGTGGAGGCAAACCTATTGAGGAACGCCGAACCACTAGGAGCTGCTCCGCAACCTACGTCGATGAGGTGAACGCGCGTGGGCATGGCTTTTATCTTCGGTTCTAGATAGGACGCAGCGTCTTCAAGCACCACCCTCATACGCTGATAACGCTCACGCATGAGATAATAGCCGTATAGCAACGCTTGATCATAAGGGGTAAACACGCGACGAGAGCCCTCCTCTGAAACTGATGTATGAACGCTCTGCGCCTCATCAAAAGAGGCTCTACCATATCCTATGATATTGAGGTTGACATCGCGTTTGTTGCCCAGGATAAGGTCGGGCCACACCGTATCTGCATCGTTCCTAATAGGTTGGATAACCAATCGGTCAAACACCTCAGCAAACGCGGCGTCCATCTGATAGCTACGATAAGCACAGGACACATTGTCTACGCTTACGGCGGGCGACACGTCAAACGCTCCACGGATATACGCTTGTGGCTCAATCTCAAAGAAAGCGTTCTTGCTCTTGAGGTAAGCTATCAACTTATAGAAAGTCAGATCCTCTGCCAATAAGCGCGCATTGCCCACAATGACCAGATTGTTTTCGGCTCGTGTCATTGCCACATTGAGTTTGCGATCAATCACCGCGCCATCATTGACGTCTAGATACTCGTTGCTAGTGAGGAAGGCGAGCTGATAATACTTCTTCACCGTGAACCCATAGATGATAAGATCACGCTGACTGCCCTGATATCGCTCCACGGTGTCTATCGAGATATCATGCAGACTGGTGATGCCTAGGCCCAGTGCCTGCCTATCTATGGCGTTACGGATGGTGGATATCTGGTTGCGATAGGGCACAATGACACCGATAGAACGCTGGATATCAAAGTGGTCACGCATCATCTGATACCCTTGTATGACGGTGGCAGCAATCACCTCGGCTTCCACCTGATTGACCTTGTCCGACTCTTCTGCCTCGCTCGCCGCCTCACAAGACACAAACGCCACACGACGCGTCTGAAGCATATTGGCAATACCATTACGCTCGTTAGCCGTGAGCGGTGTGCTGGCTTGCTGGTGAGGCAAGGGCACAGGCTTAAGGGCATTGTTATAGAAGGCATAGTTGGGGAAAGCGGCTATGTCGGGGTGCATACGCCCTTGCCGTGTCAGCATGTAGCAACATTGCTTATTGTCCTTACCATAGGTGTTCATGAGCCGTTCAAAGATCGACTGGCGACAGTCAGCCAATCCAGCGGCAAGAAGCAACGGATCTGTTATGACCGATTCGGCGGCATCTTGCTGTACCACTGCAGGTAGCTGCTTCTCGTCACCAATGAGGACAAACTTTCCGATGGCATCCTCCTCACCATGCTTGACGCTCATCAGAGGCAGGATGTAAGGTTCCAAGATCTGCGAAGCCTCATCCACAATGGCTAGATCAAACCGCTTCAGACCAAAGAGGGCAATGTGGGCATTGAGTGCCGTGGTGGTACCGCAGAAGATTCGGGTCTGCGCTATCAGTTGTCTCACGCTATTGGTGGTCACCTGTGGTAGCGCATCCACCTTTTGCTCCATCAGATAAGAGCGATAGACGGGATTGCAACCATGCGCTGAGCCAAGGCGAACAAAGTCGAGTTGATGCTCCACCAGTTTGCTACAGATCTCGTCCACCGCCCTATTGGTATATGCCATCAGCAACACCGAGGTGCCTGGTGTGGCGAGATGCTCCAGCAATACGTTGAGCATGCCATACGAGGTCTTGCCCGTTCCTGGTGGACCGATGACGAGATAGATGTCTTGCGCCTGCTTGGTGTAGAGCACAAGGTCATTAAACTCGCTTGAGACCGGTGTGCTATAATCGCCCGTGAGTTGCTGGGTGGTATCCACTATTGGCTTCCGACGATTGAGAATCAGCGCTCTGCGATCAGCATTGGCACGAAGGAACGACTGCATACCCTTGTACAATGACGAATAGGACGACTCCATAAAGTCGTGCTCTATCGCCCAAACCACATCCTCATGATGGTAGTGGTTGAAGACCTGCGTGTGTTGAGGATTGCGCAGACACACCTCTACCCCATCAATATGGATCGCCGTAAGGGTGGCTCTGAACACCAATACGGCTGTAGCATCGGGCTCGTTCCCAACGGTATAGGGATAGAACATCACGATGTCACCCACACGGAAGTTGGACAGATCGGCATCCATGTCCTTGCTGAAGCTAAACCGAATCTCTTCCTGCACGGCTTTTTCTTCTTGATAATGTATCGAAAGGAGCTCATAGATGTTGCCCGCCTGACGTTTCTCGGCTATCGTAGCGTTCCACACACTGGCAAAGCCCGAGTCTTCCTTGGTATGGTTGCCTATCCTTGAGAGCATATGCTCAGAGGCTAGGAAGTGCATGAAGCGGAAGTAATAGGCTTGTTCCAACGGGTCAGCCTCCTTGATCTCGGTAAGCAATCCGTCAATCTGCGGTTTGTGATAGCGTTCCCATAGGGTGTTGTGGATATTGGGGAAGATGCTGTCGGCAGTGAGTTGCTTGAGCACGCCCATCCCGTTGCGTGCAAAATACATCTCGCTCCAAGCCAGACAGTTTCGGACCTTGAACGCCTCAAAGAGCAGTTCGGGTGCTGCTTCTAGGTAAACCAGTCCGCGCGCATATTTGGTATAGAACAGATTGGTGCTGATATCTACATTGGCTCTCTTGTGATAAGCATAATGGAAGAGGGCGCGATAGAGCAACAACTGCACATAGTGCTTGGTCTGATAGCGTGGACGGCCATCGTTATCGGGCCATTGTCCCTTGCCACTCTTCTGCTCAATGATGGTAGAATAGTCGAGATGGATAAAGTCCATACGTCCTTGCAGACCGAGCGTGGGGCAGACAAAGGAGGGCTCCACGATGAGATGGTCGCTTGAGAAAGTCGTGTTGTTGGTCAGGTGGACGCGGTTCTCACTGATAATGTCTTGGATATTGCGTTTCTGTTGCTTGGCTTCGACATGGAAGTCAGCCCCCACCTCGGGGCAACAAGCGATGGAAAGGGCATTGCGACGGAAGAAGGTCACAGCGCTATCACGGTATGGAAGGTCTTGTTGGAAGCACGCTTCATCAAGCAGTTGGCTTGCGAAGTTACCCAGCAAGATGGGTTTGGTGGTAGGGATCTGCTTCAGTTTGCTGATCAGTCCTAGTCGTGCCGAACTGCCATACTCCTCAAAGCATCCCGCGACAGTGGTCACATTAAGCAACACATCGGGGTTATAGATAATCAGTTCGGGATGGAACACATCCTCCTCAATGCGCGCTCGGACCAAGCTGAGCACGTCGCCTTGAGCTAAAAGGGGGATGAGATAAGCCCAGTGGTTCTTCTGATATGGGTTGGTGGTGACATAATCGACCTTCACCTGTGTGCCATCGTCCGCACGTGTGACGTAGATATACTGGTCATCCCAGCTATCTACGGTGCACCGCAACGCATCTATCACGCTAGACGGGGCGGTAGATGTACGCTCGGGATGATGGCGCAAGCTAGCATCGGGTATCTGTCGCATGAGCGATTGGGGCACGGGGCAGCCGTCATAGATCAGGCTCACAAAGCGACACACGGCTCCTAGGTCATCCGGATAGCTCTGCTCTAGCTGGGCATCATCTGTGGTCTCTAGCTGACGAAGGTGCACACGCACCTGGTTGATGTCATACACCAGGCTTCTATCGTCACGCTTGGAGCGCTGATAAGCACGTAGGAGATATTGTATCTTAGGGAACAATCCGGCAAACTGTTCCTTCATTCCGCTCAACTTCTGATTGACGGCCTGTGTAAGCACTGTGTTCAGCACGCCATAACGACGCTTGACGGGCCATGCGGCATCAATCTGAGCCAAGGTATCAAAGTATTCGGTAGCTGGTGTGAGGTGATGAAAATGCTCTGCGGAGCGTGATGACTGTTCCATAAGTGTATGATGGTATCCTAGGACGATCTTGTTTCTACTAGTTTGGGATGGTAAAGATACGCTTTTTCGGTGACATTACCTTAGCTGCAGCTCACTTTTTCGATGACAATTGCGCCTTGCCACCGTACGTTCCAGCCTAACCGGGTAGCTCATACGGCTCCTATGAGCATGAGAGAGGTATGGTTTGACAAGGTAACAGAGGATATATGACAAGGCTTCGGAGGCTTTATGACATGGAAAAATAATTTATTTTTCGGAGAAAATCAATTTATTTTTTGCTGAAAAACAAATTGGTTTCATGTGCCGTCGCTTCCCTTTGGGAATACAAGAAAGGCTTCGTTGGATGATAAAAGAGGTTTAGGCTGAACCTAACAAAGCACAAGGCTACACCACGAACCTACGATATAAGATGCAGAGAGGAACGGCACAGCATATCAAGCCATCACGGATAGAATCCTCAATAAGAAGAGACGAAAGCTAGAAAGAGGAAGAGACGAAAGCTCATGAAAAAGAAAATTCCTGTAAATCTTTCGATTTACAGGAATCATTCTGGGTGGAAGGTGGGACTCGAACCCACGACATTCAGAACCACAATCTGACGCTCT
>CAVGNV010000037.1:0-20793 GCA_963630695.1 Paratractidigestivibacter sp.
AGGGCTTCGGACCGGATAATTATGCTCTTTTGAGTTTTAGCGGACAGCAATATTTGGATAACCCGAATTTCTTGAGGTTTTTTGCATTTAGTCCCCGATGAGGGGAAAGGGGGCATTGTGCCCGGGCATTACACATATTGAGGATTTATGCTTGTGAACATGCCTACACACACGACAAACAACGAATCTGCATATGTGAGGAGTCCATCTGCTAATTTAAGGAATTCAGCACCCTTAGCATGCATACGTCGATACGAAACGAGCGGTTCGGTCATACAAGACAAGCGTTCCTGTCATACGAAGGGTTCGGTTTGAACAGAATTAATAAATTGATTTCGTGATAAAATCAATTTAATTTTTCATGAAAAATAAATTATTTTTCCTTCCGAAACATCCTCTATCGGGACACAAATAAGGCTTCGCTAGAGAACAACGGACGTCCTCTGACAAGACCGGGAAGCACGCCGGCATGGGCGTCGGAGGCAAGGCGGGTGGAGAAAAACAAAAAATTGGCAAATTCAAAAATATTGCGTACCTTTGCATATTACAACAAATGAAGTGTGGTAACGAAACTATGGACGACGATAAGACAATACAAGAGCAAGACGCTCTATCAGACGACAACTTGCAACCAACGGATGCAGAGACGAGCAACGACGCTGGCGACGATCTACCTGTGGACAACCACAGCGACTATAAGCCTGTGGACCGCTTCGATGCCTCTGCTGTGCATCACCTCTCGGGGATGTATAAGAACTGGTTTCTTGACTATGCAAGCTACGTAATCCTAGAACGAGCTGTTCCTAGCATTGACGATGGTCTGAAACCCGTGCAGCGGCGCATCCTCCACTCGATGAAACGAATGGACGACGGACGCTATAACAAGGTGGCCAACATCGTGGGACACACCATGCAGTTTCACCCTCACGGTGATGCTTCAATAGGTGATGCCTTGGTGCAACTGGGTCAGAAGGAGCTCTTGGTGGACACGCAGGGTAACTGGGGTAACATCCTCACAGGCGACCGCGCCGCTGCACCACGATATATCGAAGCCCGACTGTCTAAGTTTGCCCTTGAAACGGTGTTCAATCCTAAGACCACTGACTGGCAACTGTCCTACGATGGTCGTAACAAGGAGCCTATCGCGCTGCCTGTGAAGTATCCGTTGCTGCTAGCGCAGGGTGCAGAGGGTATCGCCGTAGGATTGTCATCTAAGATTCTTCCACACAACTTCAACGAGATTTGTGATGCAGCTATCAGTTATCTCAAGGGCGAGGAGTTTCATCTCTACCCCGACTTCCCTACGGGTGGCAGCATCGATGTATCCAAATATAACGATGGTCAGCGTGGCGGAGCGCTTAAGGTGAGAGCCAAGATAGAAAAGCTCGACTCGAAGACGCTCGTCATTCGCGAGGTGCCATTTACCAAAACTGCGGCACTGGTAGAGGAGTCGATCACCAAAGCGGTGGAGAAAGGCAAACTCAAGATTCGCCGCGTAGATGACATGACGGCGGCACAGGTAGAGATTCACATCCATCTTGCTCCTGGCACATCAAGCGACAAGACCATCGACGCGCTCTATGCGTTCACCGATTGTGAGATCAGTTTGTCGCCCAACTGCTGCGTGATATGTGATAACAAACCGCAGTTTCTCACCGTGAGCGACGTGCTTCAGTTCTCGGTGAACCGCACCAAGGGGCTGCTCAAGAAGGAGCTAGAGATTCGTAAGCATGAGCTAGAGGAGCAGTTGTTCTTCGCCTCACTGGAGCAGATCTTCATTGAGGAGCGCATCTATAAAGGGAAGCCCTTTGAGAACGCCCGCAACAATGACGAGCTTTGCGCCTACATTGATGAGCGTCTCACCCCCTTCTATCCCCAACTGATCAGAGAGGTGAGAAGAGAGGATCTCGAACGCCTACTGGAAATCAAGATGCAGCGCATCGCTAAGTTCTCTAAGGACAAGAACGAGGAGCTCATCGCTCGCATCAATGCAGAGATCAAGAGCATCAACAAGGACCTGCGCGAGATGACACGCGTCACCATTGAATGGTATGAGATGCTGAAAAACAAATATGGTGCAGCCCATCCTAGACGCACAGAGATACGCAGCTTTGACACCATCGTGGCAGCAAAGGTGGCTGAGCGCAACGAGAAGCTATACATAGACCGCCAGCAAGGATTTGTGGGATATGGTCTGAAGAAAGCTGAATTTGTGGAAAACTGCTCGGACATCGACGACGTCATCATCTTCTATCGTACCGGAAAGTATAAGATTATCAAGATACAAGAGAAGGTGTTTGTGGGAAAAAACATCCTACATGTGCAGATATTCAACAAGAAGAACGACAAGCGTTGTATCTATAACGTGGTGTATCGCGATGGACAACACGGCAGTTACTTTATCAAGAGATTTAACGTGACCAGTTGCACGCGCGACCGCGAGTATGATCTCACACAGGGAACGGCTGGCTCTAGAGTGGTTTATTTCACCGCAAACCCCAATGGTGAGGCGGAGATCATCAAGATTACGCTTGACCCCAACCCAAAGAAGAAAAAGCAAAACATCTTCCTAGAGCGCGACTTCAGCGAGATTCTCATCAAGGGTAGAGCCTCTAAGGGCAACTTGCTCACACGTGAGAGTGTGCATCGCATCACGCTGAAGAGTCATGGACACTCAACGTTGGGCGGCAGAAAGGTATGGTTTGACCCAGATGTCAATCGTATCAACTATGAGGAGCATGGCAGGTTCCTGGGTGAGTTTAGCGATGATGACCGCATCTTGGTGGTGCTTAGCAATGGCGACTTCTACATCACCAACTTTGATTCGAACAACCACTATGAGTCGAACATCCTACGGATAGAGAAGTGGGACGACCTGAAGGTGTGGACCGCTATCGTGCTTGACGCTGACAATCAAGGGTATGCTTACCTCAAACGCTTCACGATGGATGCAAGCAAGCGCCCGCAGTCGTTCCTCGGCGAGAACGAGAAAAACCAGCTGCTATGCTTGACCGACAAGCCACACGCACGATTCACGGTGACCTACGGAGCTGAAGATGCCGACCACGGCAGCGAGGAGTTTGAGGCAGAGACGTTTGTTGGTGTCAAGGGATTCAAGGCTAAGGGCAAGCGTCTGACCACACTGAAGATAGGAAAGGTGGAGGAGATAGACACGCCTTATGACGAACCAGAGGACACCGCGGGTGACATAGACAGCGAAGCAATGGGCTACGATGCCACAACGGACGGAGCTCAGGATGTGGAGCAGGTCGCAGAGGAGCGAGAGAACCTTGACCCTGATCGTGGCAAGAGCCAGCAACAGGTCATTGACGAAATCACGGGACAACTCAATCTGTTTGATAATGACAATGACAAATAGATCATATATCCGCCTAAACGGCTGCGGCAGAATGGGCGCAACGTTGGTGTGCCTGCTACTGATAGCCTCACAAGCTATGGCGCAGAAGCTCATTGAGCGCAATCTGATGGTTGGCATCAGTGGCATAGACCAGCTGGAGACGTATCTCTCACCCGAGAAATATCACGGAACGGAGCTACGCTTTATCTCACAGGTGACGAGGGAGACGCCGCTAGATGCCTCACAACTCACACAGAAAGCGCCCAACGGCATAGACACGGAGCGGTGGAGCCGGCAGATCACACACGATGCGCATATCGGTACAGCACATAATAGGGCTGACAATGCCAACTTTCTCTCGGGATTCTACCATTTCACCTACACTTGGCTCTATCAGTTGGTAGATACAAAGGTGGGCAACGGGGTGTTCAATCTCAAGGTGGGACCAGCGGCTGACGCTATGATTGGCGGCATATATAGCACACGCAACGGCAACAACCCTGCCCAACTGCATCTTGGAGCAAATGCGGCGGCGGCTCTGACGGCGCAATATACCTTCAAGGATAGCGACACACGCTATGGGTGGAGACGTTGTCTGCCGGTAAGGATCAGTTATGAGGCGTTGATTCCCATACTTGGCGTACAGTTTTCACCAAACTATGGACAGTCGTACTATGAGATTTTCTCACGAGGCAACTATGATCACAACGTGGTTTGTGCCACCCTTGTCAATGCGCCTACGCTGCGACACATCTTCTCTCTCGACTTTAAGATTGGCTCGGGCGCACTGCGACTGGGATACATCGGTGACTGGAAGCAATCGAAGTTTAATGATCTGAAGTTTCACGATTGGACCAATGGCATCGTCATCGGATACACCAAACGGTTCTCTATCACCTCACATGCATTATGAAAAAAACTTTCATCACACGTTACACCTTATATATATTAGGCGCATGTCTAAGCGCTTGCCTACTGACGGCATGTATAGACGAGGACGAAAAGAGCGATACGCCACAGGGAAACCTTGAGGCGCTATGGACAATCATGGATCAGCACTATTGCTTCTTTGACGAGAAAGGCGTCAACTGGGACTCTATCCACACAGTATATGCCAAGCAGATGAATAGCGGTATGACCGATCAGCAACAGTTTGAGGTGATGGCCAACATGCTCAGCGAGCTCAAAGACGGACATGTCAACCTCTATACCTCATTCAATGCGGGACGCTACTGGTCGTGGAAAGAAGACTATCCGACCAACCTAAGCGATACGCTGCTGCGCCGATACCTCAAGACCGATTATCTCATCGCATCCGGAATGGACTATACCATCCTTGATGATAACATCGGATATATACGCTGTGAGACGTTCCAATATAGCATGTCGGCATCCAATCTGGACCAAATCATGCTTTATCTCACGGGGTGTCGTGCCTTGATAGTGGACATCCGAAGCAATGGCGGAGGCAACCTCACAAGCGCTGAGGAGCTTGCGGCACGTTTCACCAACAGCGATGTGCTGGTAGGATATATGCGGCACAAAAGCGGAAAGGGTCATAACGACTTGTCCGATTGGGAGGAGCAGACGCTCAAACCTGCCAAAGGCATACGTTGGCAGAAGCCTGTTGCCGTGCTAACCAACCGCGGTGTCTACTCGGCGGCGAACGAGTTTGCCAAGTATATGAAGGCATTGCCTGGTGTAACACTCATCGGTGACAAGACAGGAGGCGGCGCTGGGATGCCATTCTCGGCTGAGCTACCCAACGGATGGGGCGTGAGGTTCTCGGCATGCCCTATGTATGACAAGGACAAAGTGATCACGGAGTTTGGAATCGAACCCGATTATAACGTTTCGCTCACACAAGACGACTTCTTGAAAGGACGCGACACAATCATTGAGTTTGCCCGAGATCTGCTCGGTAACGGGGAATAATAGACAAAACAAAGGAAACTATCGAGGTGCGAAAACAAAATAAACGTTAATTAGCCACAATATTATACGTTTCCTCAAAAAATTGATTACCTTTGCACTCGCAAAGCGCCTGTGGCGAAATTGGTAGACGCGCTAGACTTAGGATCTAGTGTTTTACGACGTGTAGGTTCGAGTCCTATCAGGCGCACAATAAGAAAGGTAGATATAACATTACACTTTTTAGATACAAAAAGTGGCCATTCCTACAACGATTAGCATGATTAAACTAAACAAGTACCTAACGTTATTGGGTACATTTTGTTGTTTATGGTCAGTTTATGCGTATGGACAAACTAACGCGTTGTACTATAATCGCGTGGAGCATCTGAGGTTTGGAGATCGCATCTCACTACGCACAAACTCAATAGACTGGCTTACTCTCACACCAAACTTAGGTTTAGAATTTACACTTGGAGACAAGAACTGGAGCAAATGGACGCTCGGTACATCTGCAAGGGTAAACTGGAAGACAACCTCCCACTTGTTGCCCTATAACGTGTACGACATCTATGCCGGACAGGTAGAGCTACGCAAGTATTGGCACGGAGCCAATCCACGACGCGTATTCTATTGGGGCGTATATGCCGGAGCTAACAAGTTTGACCTCAAACTATCCACTACTGGATACAAAGGCAATGCATTCACAGGCGGAGCGATGGTCGGCACCATCACCCAACTGTATAGTTACCGCAACGGAGGAAGTCTGGATCTAGACCTAGGTGTGCAACTTGGAGTGGCATTGGCAAAGTGGGACGAATACCAACGCGACCTGGTCAACGAACGATATGTATACACCACCACAGCCGTGGGTTCGGGATACAAACCTACATTCAACCCGCTCATCTACGCTGCAAGCACCGATGTGCTGCACGTGTCATTGATATACCACTTCGGAACCAAGGTGGCTAACCGCTATAAGAAGCGCGAAGTGGTGGATGAAAACTACAGATTGAAGTTGGCTAACGACGAGTATCGTCGCGACTCGCTACGCACTGAGAAAGCAAAGCAGAAGGAAGTGCGGGCGATAGAGAAGCAACGCGAACGCAATCTCAAGCGTCACGCTAAGGAAGAGAAGGCGAAACTCAAAGCACAACGCAAAGCTGAGAAAGCTAAAAAAGACTGAGCGTCGCCCCAACTAAAACATTATCCATCTCAAAAAGGTTATCATATCACATGAAAACGGCTCTCCATAAAACGCTGATTGCGTTGCTCATGCTTTCTCTACAAAGCATAACGATACATGCACAGGATATCGCTCTGAACACCGATATCACGCAATGGGCCTTACAAACCTATAACCTCGGTGCCGAAATGACGGTAGGCAACAGATCCACTCTGGCACTTAACGCCTTTGTCAACGACAAGCCTTACTGGCATAAGGATATGAAAATGATTGGGCTACAGCCCGAATATCGTTATTACTTCGGCGGTAGGCCGATGTATCATCACTTCGTTGGCGTGGCAGCAGTGGCTACCGACTATAACATGACGTGGAAAAACAAAACCTACGATGGCTTCGCTGCGGGGGCTGGTATCACCTTCGGATATGTGGTAGCACTCTCTAAACGATGGAATATCGATGCGCATGCAGGCGTAGGACTCGTAGTTTACCACCATACAGAGACGCTGGAGGGACACCCAATGCTAGAGACTGACATCCCTTCGTTTGCCGCTGACGGATTCACAGGGTACACCATCCTACCCACAAAGATTGGTGTAACCATCTCTTATATCCTAAGATAACATCATTGAGGCCATAGGGCCAAAAGCGTATTGTATTCAGCATACACACAACCCATCATGAACACAAGCATAAAGAGATATATCCTTGTCCTTATTGTAGCCATATCGTACAGCATAACGGGCATGGCGCAGGTGATGCACATATCGGGTAACGTCTACAAAACAATGAAATCGCTTGACGATAACAAGACAAGCAAGAAGATGCCGCTATCCGTTCCCGTGTACGTCTTTGACAATAGGCAGCAAGCTAACAAACAAGCGGCGGTCTTTCGAGAGAACAAACAGAAGAACATGGGGGGCGTGGTGAACATCACTAGCAATGCAGTGGTGATACCCGACTATGATGGTCACTTTGAGACGGATATCTCAGCGAACGGTGCTCTGATTGTGATTAACGAGGGAGAGATGCGCCAAGTGAATATCACCACAGCGCTGACATATGACATTGCGTTCTCAGGCACAACGGGAGGAATCCTCCTTGACAACACCACCGTGTACGGAAAGCGTATGGGTGCCAACATCGTGGAGATGAAACCAATAGACGATGGGCCTTATCTCCACTGGGATGTGTCGGTCAGTTTGCCTGCTTGGTACACCAGTAAGCATACCCGCCTCATCTTCCAGCCGGTGGTAATCGACTGCCAAACGGAAGATACCATCCAGTATCTCGAACCTATCGTGTATGAAGGGAAGCAATATCACAACAACCAAGTGCGTCGGAAGAGTTTCGACTATGACCGTCACGACTCGCTACATACGTTCTTGATCACAGATGAGATGCTCAGTCATGATGCTTTCAGCTTCAAGTGGAAGACTACATACGTCAAACCTGATCCTAACAAAAGCTACAAATGGGGTAGCACGCTACAACTAGAGGACTACACTAACGTGTTCTTTAGCGACGATAGCAAGAGCGGAACGTGTAACAGCAGACGTCCATGGAAGCTCCTTGATGTGTCTATGGCGATGAAACCTATCACGCTCACGCCACAATACTACGAACAACCGCGCGCCCAACTAAGACAGATTCCACGCGACCTGCGCCTCACCTTCGAGGTTGCAAAGGACGAACTGACTCCCGATTCGATGAATCAGTTTAACCTAAACCACCTCATTAAGGAGCTCAGGTCTTACGGACGAACACTCATCAACTTCACCATTCAAGGCACAGCGTCGCCCGAAGGCAATGAAACTTTCAACGCAAAACTTGCCCGCAAACGTGCCGATAGGGCTTTGCGCCTCATAGGAAATCAGCTCAGTAGTGCTGGACTAGAGATAAAGGAGCCGTTGGTGTACACTTGGAGCGACGTGGCCGACTCGCTTGAAGCTCGCTCGCTCAAAGCCGAAGCTTCCCGAATGCGAGGATATATAGACGAGAACAACCGCCGAGCTATCGTTGCGATGCGCGACGAGGTACCCCAAATCAACGAGATTTTGCAGAATCTGCGTGTGATGCACTGCACGTACACCATCCGACAGAATAAGGTTCTCGATCCGGAAGAGGTGCTATGGACCTATTACAACGACCCCGACTACCGCGAAGGAGGCAAGAGCGTCTTCTCCAACGGCGACTACTACAACCTTTTCTCACAGATAAAGGACTCTGCTGAGCTACGTAAGCTCACCCTAAGAGCATGGAATGAGAACAAGGTAAGACGTACAATGAAGTACAGTCCGTTTGCCGCGTACCTCGCCAACCGCATGGCTTGCTATGCCATCGAAGCAGATTCGGTCAATACCGACATCCTCGCGCCATTCATAGATATGGCTTCTCGACTGGAGGCCGACCGACAAATTGACTTTGACAATGCCTACCGCTATCGAGTGAACCGCCGCGAATTGGTGGCAAACCAAGCGATCATGTACTTTAAACAAATGAAACTGGGTGAGGCAAGTCACCTTGCCAACATGCTACCTGACACACCCGAGTATAGCGATATAAAGCATTTCACGGATCTAGAGACGCTATTCTTCAAAGCCAACAAGACGCCTGAGGAACAAAAACGTGCCGGCGAAGCACTGCAATATGTCCTCAACTCGTCAAAGGAAAACAATGCCATTCTCTGCTTTGAGCTAGCTCCCGAACTGGGAAAGAGCTACGACGAGGTGGAGCCTTTAGTCGATTCGCTACCTGATAACGACGCCCGTAAGTGGTATATGAAAGGTGTAATAGAAGCCAACAAGCCCGAAGCGAGTGACGATGAGTTTATGGAACTGGCTAAGAAGTTTGGTGTGGATGTGGCATTGCGTATGACTGACAATAGCAACCCAGCTTTCTTAGCATATTTCCAACACAGTTTCGATCTCAAACCGGCTTTCAAAGGCCACTACAACTGTGACGCAAACATCTCTGACGAGGTAAGAAAAAAATACCCATACGATGAGAAGAAAGCATCAGAATATCGTCAGAAGTTTACCGATCTGATGATTGCCGCAGGAAAGATACAGCCCGAATCCACAACGGAAGAAGCCGCAACAGATGATTCTTCGGCAATGGACGCAGAACAAAATCAAGACGGTAACAACTAATCCATCAGCATTCAAGACACGTGAAACGACACTATAACATAACGATAACCCACTGCATGGCGGCTTTAAGCTCCCTTGCGATGTTCTGTTGGCCGCACTCAAGCAACGCTTCAGAAATCGTAGCAGTGGATGACCAGCACCCTCTTGCAACAAGCGACACCATCGCTCAGGATCTAAGCGAGCTAGAACAACGATTGCTCCAAGCCGAGACTGAGCCCGCAAAGCAAGACACAGCCATATACGGAGTGCGTCCACAGCGCAACTTCAATGCCCTCAACTATACCTTGGACAAACGCCATCGATGGACAGGAGACACCTGGAGAGGAGGCAAACTATGGCATCACACGTTCTTAGAGGTTGGCGCTGACGCTTACAGATACTATCAGCAACAGAACAATTACTTTATGTTCACAGGGCTGCACCTAAGCGTTGGACGTGAACTAAGCAAGTTAAGCAGTCTCCGTATCGGCGCTAGCAGAAGTCTAGGATATATCAGTGGCAAAGACGCAATCAACTGGACAACGGCTCTTAGCATGGATTATATGTTCAGTTTTTCCAATTATCTGATGGGCTATCGACCCGAACGACCTCTCAACGTATCTGGTTTCATCGGATTGGGATACCAATCGGGCAAGATGGAAAACGTCCAAAGCGCCGACTATACTGCAGGTATGCTAGAGAAAGGAAGCACCGTCAGCGCACGCATGGGTTTGCAATTCAAGTTCTTTGCAGGCGCTCACACTGCCTTGGCGATAGAGCCTTACCTTGCCTTAGGTGGCAATGCGATGAACCTCAACACCTCCGAGAACCTACGAAAGTTTGACCTTGCGTATGGCGTAAGCCTTTCATATATATGGTATTTCTATAATAATCTGTCGCAAGAGCGCAACGGTGGCGAGTTTATGCGCCGCTTCCGCAAAGGCGAACGACTCTTCCAAGAAGATGGTCAACGCTTGATGTGGCGTTATCCGTGGTTTGCTGAATATGCGATAGGTACAAGTTGGTTCAACCGAATGCAGCTTCCGATGGGCAAAACCCTTGGTTACAGCATGAACGCAGCCGTGGGTCAGTGGCTCTCCTCGGCTCTCGGAATGCGCTTGGGAGTCAACGTAAGCAACGGATACTGGTCCCGCACCGCCTCATCGCTTGAGAACGTAGGTAAGGCTGGAGGATTCTTGGATGCTATGATCAATCCATTGGGCTTCAGCAGAAACTATAATTGGGATTCGCCGGTAGGGTTTAATCTCTTCGGTGGTTACGAAATAGGCAAGATTATGCGCACCAACAGTAACCACGAAAGCAAAATCAAAGGCACCTACTACGGCTATCGCTTGGGAACACAGCTATGGGCGCGTATCAGTAGCGACCTTCGCTTGACCATAGAACCTACATTCACGCTCATGCAACAGATCTCTGACGAAACACATACGCGTGAACGATTGGGCGAAACGGATCTTAAAATCGGCTTATCAATGCTCTATCGTGACCGAGCACACCGCAACTGGGATACCACACGACGTGAACAAGACCTTCCTCAAAGCGGTTTCTTTGCCGGAATAGGCGCTGGATGGAACACCACCGTGAACCGCTACCACTTCACGGGCAACGGACGTGGACTGCTTTTAGGCGGTACGGCATTCTTAGGGTACAAGTTTGACGATTACAACGCGGTGAAACTGATGGGCGAATACGTCACCAATCCCGTTTGGAATCCGAACAATAAGGGTGAGTTAAGTAAATACACATATAAGAACAAACTTCTTTCTGTAGACTATCAGCTCAACTTACTCAACCTCATGTCGGGTTACAACCCTCGTCGCCATTGGAATATCTATCTCTTTGCGGGCCCCACCTATGCCTCAAGCAAGGAAGCAAGCGACCTCGGAGCTAACTTTGGAGGTATGATTTCTTATCGTGTTGCATCTTATCTGCAACTCTATTATAGTCATACGCTCTACTGGTTGTCACGCAATCATTACAATACTTATCAGATATACAACTCTGCAGGATCAGTGATCAACACGCTTAACGTGGGTCTACTCTATAATCTGAATGGCTTTATGCGCACCATCCACAATCTGCCATGGCGCTATAACGATCCAGAAGGGCGTCGACCATGGTTCGTGGATTACGGATACGGCTACGGAATGTTCCCTGGCATGCCCGCAAAAGCCTCCGAGACATGGGGAACAAACCTTCAAGTGTCGGTGGGCTACTGGATTTCATCGTTCCTTGGCGCACGTATCGGAGTAAATCTGGCCAAAGGTTCGGGATTCGCCACAGCCGCATCGGATGGCAACCGAGACCACGACTTGAAGGATTTCACGGGATATACCGCCTTAGACGCTGACCTATTGATCAATCCTTTTGGCTTTAAGAAAGGTTACAACTGGGATGCACCCGTGGGACTGAACCTCATAATGGGTGCGCAACAAGGCTTGATGCAAACCTATGCGGGCTATAGCAGCACCCACTCAAGGCGTTTCAACGGATTCCGTTTGGGCACGCAGCTATGGGCACGATTGGCACATAACCTCCGTTTCACGGTGGAACCGCTCTTCAGTACCACTCATTATCAGAAGCAGATATACATCTCTGAGGATAAAGAACTGCTGGCTTACGAACCTCAAAAAGGCTACACTACCTTCGACCCAGGTCACTATTTCTCCGTCAAAGCGGGTCTAACAGTCCTCTTCGGAGGCGAGCAGAAGCCTCAACAAGCTACAGAAAGCACACCAAAAGCCGAATATAAGGGGTGGTTTGCAGGCTTAGGTGCAGGATGGAACTTCCTCTTTGATAAACGCTTCTATCGTGGAAATGGTGCTTATATGAACGTTCTTGCCATGGGAGGATACCGTTGGAACGTGTTCAGCAGCGTTCGAGCTAATGCCGAATGGCTCTCTAATGGCATCGTGGATGGCAACCAAAGCCTTAACGCCACTATCTTTCACAAGACTCGTTACAATGTGTTGCTAGGTTCACTAGACTACCAGCTCAACCTGCTCCGTTTCCTTTGCGGATACGTTCCTAGCCGTAAGTGGGACGTAGACCTCTTTGCAGGCCCTGCCGCAGGACTTCGTCTGACCAACCGCAGAGACAATTGGCTGAACAGCATCGGTGTGAATGGCGGTATGACAGCTCGCTTAATGCTATCAGATAAGCTATCAGCGTTCTACAATCACAACGTGTATATGATGGCAGGACTATCCGGAGCACGTCTCTTCCCTACCCTCCACACGTCTCATGCGCTAACGATTATCAACACATTCAACCTCGGTTTGATGTACCGCTTCTAGCTAAGGCAGAGCCTTTAAGCACGAATCAGCACACAACCAACACAAAACAGACATAGGATTAGGCGACAGACAGAATAACGCCGAACCCCATTTATACAACAATCCGTCTTAGGAAGCAAAGCAGAATCAAGCTGCTCGCATTCTAAGACGGATTGTTGTTTTATGAAAAAAGTCCTTTCTTGCCAACATGAACGTCTAATGCAAGATAGGCAAACCTTATTTGTTTACATTCTCTTTAGCCTCAGCCTTTAAGCGTTTATACTCGTCCAGCATCTGCACCGCACGTTGATGGGCTGCGATGGCAGCCTCATTGGTAGCTTCATCCTCCGGTTTGATGCGCATGGTTTGTGCTTTAGCAATCAGATCTTTGACCACTTCACCTCCTGCAATGAGCCCGGCTGTGGCAGGAACCCAAGCGTTGGATGAGGGGATGGTGTGTCGATCGGTACACTTGCGCATATCTTTGTTAGGGCAGATGCAATGGAAGCGGCAAGAGATCTCGGGCTGATCAATACTTTCGAGAGGCTCCTCCGGACTATAAACCACCTTGAGATGCTTGATGTGCGTCTTGCGTAGCTTCTTACGAATCACCTTGGCCAATGGATCATTGATGGTCTTGAAGATATCCGTCACGGTGAAAGCGGTGGCGTCAAGCTTATATGCGGCACCCATGCAGGAGAGCAAAGGGATGTTCATATCATGACAACGATAGATCAAATCGAGCTTCGCAGTGACAGTATCGATACAGTCTACAACATAATCGTAGTGGGAGAAGTCAAACTGATCAGCGTTACTTGGCAGATAGAACGTTTGGTATTTGCGCACGATGCAACGCGGATTGATATCATGGATACGTGCTTCGGCAATGTCTACCTTATGTTTTCCTACGGTGGAGAGCGTGGCTAGAATCTGTCGGTTGACGTTGGTCAGACACACGCGATCATCATCTATCACGTCGATAGCGCCCACGCCACTGCGTGCTAGCACCTCAACCACATATCCACCTACACCGCCAACACCGAAGACAGCTACCCTACTGCCTTTGAGCGTATCGATAGCAGGTTTGCCCAAGAGCAGTTGTGTTCTTGAAAATTGGTTTTGCATTTACTTGTTATCTATTTTGCTATAACGTATTTCTTTAGTCAGTGAGCGCTATGCGCTCTGGTTCGACGGTGATCAACCGCCTTTTGTAAAGATCACCCACGGCTCGCTTAAAGACCTTCTTGCTCACATGGAAGGTGCGTTTGATCTGTTCGGCATCGCTCTTATCGCCTAGATGGCACACACCACCGTTATCCTGCAGATAGTGATAGAGCGTCTGGGCAAACTCCTCAGTCTGCCGTTGACCTGTGGGCTGAAGCGCGCAATCGAGCTTTCCGTCAGGTCTGATATTAGAGATATATCCTTGCACCACATCACCCGTGCGCACAAAGTGGAATAGCTGATCCGTGTAGACCAGTCCGGCATAGCGATTATTGACGATAACCTTAAAGCCCAAGTCGGTCTTTTGCCAAACGAGTAGTTTCACCGCTTGTCCTTTGCGCAAGGGAGCAAAGCAGGTTGGCAGTTCCGTAGCGTGTTGTTCATCTGCTGACGGAGCCACTGGTGAGGCCTGTTCCTGCGGTGCTTCATTCTCGGGATGGGCGGCTTGCCATAGCTTGAGGTCGTCTTGATAGCTACGCAGATAACGTTCAACCTTTGCCGAAGCCACCAAGCGATAGCTCTGCTCATCGTGATGCACATAGACGATGTACGCATTGCCCATCTCCATGCGCTTTTTCTGCTCACGGAAGGGGCAGAAGAGGTCTTTGGTCACACCCCAACTGAGAAACGCACCATACTCATTGACCCACGTACACTCTAGGAGGGCAAAGTCGCCCACCACACATAAGGGTGTCTCGGTGGTGGCAATGGGGCGTTCTTCCTGGTCAAGGTAGACAAAGGCGCGCACCTCATCGCCTATCTTAGTGCCTTCGGGTACATACTTTTGTGGCATCAGAATCTCGCCATCGTTACCTCCGTCAAGATACAAACCGAACGTTTCTTCTTTGGTAAACGAATGACTGTCGGGACGTTGTGCCTTGCGAAGCACCCGAAGCGTATTATAATTGCCAATAGTGATCTTTGTCATGAGGATAGATTAGGGATTGAGGGTAAGTGATTCGTTCTCATCGAGAGTGGCTGCAGCCTTGATTTCATCATCAACGATCAGGCCGTCCTTGATATGAATGGTACGATCGGTAATGCGAGCAAGCTCCTCATCGTGCGTCACGATGACAAAAGTTTGTCCAAACTTATCACGTAGATCGAAGAAGAGGCGGTGCAGCTCGGCTTTATTCTTAGAGTCAAGGCTTCCCGAAGGCTCGTCAGCCAGAATCACATCGGGCTGATTCATCAATGCGCGAGCCACTGCCACACGTTGCTTCTCACCACCGGAGAGCTCGTTGGGCTTATGCTTGGCGCGGTCAGAGAGGCCCATAAAGCTAAGCAACTCATTGGCGCGCTCACGGGCTACGCTGGTCTTCACGCCTGCGATATAAGCCGGGATGAGGATGTTCTCAATGGCAGTAAACTCGGGTAGGAGCTGGTGAAACTGGAACACAAAGCCGATATGCTTGTTCCTAAACTCGCTGAGCTTACTCTGCGAGAGCCTACTCACCTCGGTATTGTCGATGGTGATGGTGCCACTATCGGCCTTATCTAGCGTACCAATAATCTGAAGCAAGGTGGTCTTACCTGCTCCTGAGGGGCCCACGATGCTTGCCACCTCTCCCTTAGAGATATGGAGGTCAATGCCTTTGAGTACCTGTAGCGAACCGAAGTTCTTCGTTATACCTTTAATATCTATCATCTGCGTGTTTCTTACCCTTTTGTTTTGTTATTTCCTATGCCCAATGTGCGCCAAGCCCAGTGATGCAACCACTTGCTGAAGATGTCGTATGCCGAGCGTTCCTCGGTGTGTTGCGACTGTGCAAAGGTCATCGTATCCGTGCGATCGCCATACTGATCGGGGAAGATGATCATCAAGGTGCGCCCACGGAAGTAGTTGTTGATCTCTTCAGGGAGACGTTCCATGGCGTTCTTATAAGAGATAGTGCCTTTTCGGGCGGTTACTATCACAAAGAGATGATCCTCCTTGACACTTGCTGCAAGGTCGGGAAGCTGGTTCCAATGAGCCATCTCTATCGTCTCCATGCGCACACTGGCATGTCTATTATGTATATATTCGCTGATGAGCGAAAGCGATTCGTTGCGTCCGTGGAACACGATGCGACATCCCAGATTGTCCGCCATACGTGCCAATCGTTCTAGCCATTGATAGAAGCCTGGCTCATATTCGGCTCTCGAGGGTACTGCCACTTGTATGCGGCGTATGGTGTTGAGTGGCTGATTGATGCGGGCGATGATGATCTGTTGGCTCAATCCGTTGTACAAGCTCTGTGTAAACTCGCCCCAGAAGCCACGACTCACCTCATGATGAAAGTGCAGTCCCATCACAATCTCGGATGCTTGAAACTCCTTGAAGGCATGCTTGATTCCATTGGCTATATTGGCAGCAAAGCGTACCTGTGTGTGCAAGGTTACATCTGATCCACTTGCCTCCTCTTGTAGATGTTCCAAGAGGCGACGACCTTCCTTCTGATGTTGCTCTGCATAGACGTCGTCATAGACCACATTGAGCGCAACCATGTCACTGTGGCGCTTCTCGTTGCGCATCATCAATGCAAGGTTGAGCAGATTGTCAGCATATTCGGGATACTTGACGGGCATCAGCACGCGTTCTACGGCATTGTTTTGCGAGGGCGATACCGGTTCTTCCTTTTCCTTTAGACGTATGCGCTGCGCCGACTGCTCAGTGACAATGGTGGATATGATACATGTGATGAGAATCATAATGACCACCCCATTGAGGACATCGTCACCAAAGAGGGGCTGCCCCGATGGCAGTGTCAGCGCCCTACCCACCATCACGATGGCAATGGCACCAGCGGCATGAGCCGAGGTGAGACCAAAGATCAAGGCGGTGTCAAGTGGCTTCATACGGGTGAGGAAACCGGCTATATATGCTGCCAAAGCCTTACCCAGCGTTCCGAAGACCACAATGCATGCCACCACCCACAGGATGTTACCACCATTGAAGAGCAAGCGCACGTTGATGAGCATACCTACACCAATGAGGAAGTAAGGTATGAAGAGGGCGTTACCCATAAACTCAAGGCGATTCATCAGCGGTGAGACCTTGGGGATGTATCTATTGAGAATCAGACCTGCCACGAAAGCACCAAAGATTCCTTCTAAACCTATCAGATCGGACATGGCGGAGGTGAAGAAGAGGATGCTCAGCACAAAGACAAACTGCATCACCGCATCGCTATATCTACGCAGAAACCAGCGTGTCAAGCGCGGTATGAAGAAGATGGCGCCCACACAGAAGGCAGCAAACTTAGCGACAAAAAGCACCCAAAACAGCCATCCGCCACCGCCTTCACGGCTGTTCACTATCATGGCAAGGGTCACCAAGGCTAGGAAGAGCGATATCATCGTGCCACCGATACTTAGCGTCACGCTACGATGGCGCACCAGTCCGTATCGTCCCACGATGGGATAAGCCACGAGGGTGTTGGACGCCATGATACAACTGAGCACCAATGAGCCTTTGACTGAATAGTGGAGAAGCCACACACCCATAAGGTAGGTGAGCAAGAATGGCACAAAGAAGGTGAGCAAACCAAATAGGGTCACGCGCCCTTTATTCTTCTTCAGACCATCCAGGTCCATCTCCAAGCCTGCAAGGAACATGATGTAATTGAGGCCGACGAAGCCAAACAGCTCGAAAGAGGCATCGCGCGCCAAGAGATCCAAACCGTAAGGACCTACTAGCACGCCCGCAAGCACCATACCGATGATATGTGGAATGCGCAAGCGTCCCATAATAATAGGAGAAAAAAGAATAATCAGCAGCACCGTAAGGAATATCAGTGCCGGACTTGTTATGGGAAAATAATGCGCAGATAGAAGCATAGACATAGCCTTAATCAACTGCAAAGTTAATAAAAAAAATCACTTCAATGCCGTGTGTAAGTAATATTTAGTAAATTTGCAGACAGAAACAAACACATTAACAAGAACACAAAGAAAGATGAAAGTAGCTATTGTTGGCGCCAGCGGTGCCGTAGGACAAGAGTTCTTGCGTATCTTAGCCGAGCGCAATTTCCCAATGGACGATTTGGTTCTCTTCGGTTCAACACGCAGTGCAGGAACAAAATATACCTTTAAAGGTAAAGAGTATGAGGTAAAGCTGCTACAGCACAATGACGATTTCAAGGATGTAGACATCGCATTTGCAAGCGCTGGAGGTGGCACCTCGGCTGAGTTTGCTGACACCATCACCAAGTATGGTTGTGTGATGATTGACAACAGCAGCCAGTTTCGTATGGAAGACGATGTACCATTGGTGGTTCCAGAGATCAATCCCGAGGATGCACTCAACCATCCACGTGGTATCATCGCCAACCCCAACTGCACCACAATCATGATGGTGGTGGTGCTCAACCCCATTGAGAAGCTCTCACACATCAAGCGCATACACATCGCTAGCTATCAGAGTGCCTCCGGAGCCGGCGCAGCTGCCATGCACGAGCTTGAGGTGCAATATCGTGAGGTGTTAGATGAGGGTAAGGTGAAGACCATTGAGAAGTTTCCACATCAGCTAGCCTACAACGTCATACCTCAGATAGACAAGATGACACCTAACGACTACACCAAGGAGGAAATGAAGATGTACAACGAGACACGCAAGATCATGCACTCGGATGTACGAACCAGCGCCACCTGCGTGCGTGTAAGTTCGCTTCGCAGCCATTCGGAGAGCGTGTGGTTTGAGACCGAACGTCCTCTGAGCGTAGACGAGATTCGCAATGCGCTAAAGGACGCACCTGGTGTGACGCTCGTTGACGACCCACAACACTATGTCTACCCTATGCCCCTAGACAGCGCAGGCAAGGACGACGTGTTCGTAGGACGCATACGCGAAGACCTTGCTAATGACAATGGTGCTACGCTATGGCTCACTGGAGACCAGATACGCAAGGGCGCAGCGCTCAATGCCGTTCAGATAGGCGAATACCTCATCAGCGTAGGCCACTTTGATAAGTAACGCCCTGGGGCTTTCGGAGTTTTACATGAAGCATCCGTCAGCACTTAAGACCCACTAAACCTCAAAGCCATCCTCCCATCTATGCTCATCTAGCAGTGGAAGGATGGCTTTGTCATATCCTCAAACGGCCTCTGTGGTAGACCCAAACCACTGCATTTATCATCTAAGGGGTATCGTTTGAGAAGGAAAAATAAATTGATTTCGTGGGTAAATTAAATTGATTTCGTGCAAAAAATAATTTAAAGTATGGAACGATAGAGGCTACATCGGCTTGCAAAAGGGTTCGTTTGATATTACCTTTGCAGCATCATTAGAATATCAAACAAGATTCATTATTAAAACACAACACTATGACTATCAAAGTAAGACTGCAAGAAAGCAAGTTCAGAGAGGAGAATCGTGCCAACAGATGGTATCTGCGCACCGTGAGTCAAGGAGAGGTAAGCACCGAAACGCTTGCCGAACACATTGAGCGTGACACGTCGTTCACCCGAGGGGATGTGCGAGGGCTGATCTATGCCCTAGTGGACGAGATGCTACTGCAGCTCCAACAGGGCAAGACGGTGGTGCTAGACGATTTTGGCAGGTTCTATCTCAGCGTGGAGAGTCACGCCAAGCAATCGCCCTCGGCATTCAACCTCAATGATTGTGTAAAGAACGTGAAGTGTAAGTTTATCCCTTCGGGCAATCGTAAGAACAAGGAGCGCCGCAAGATAGACCATTTCGGTGACGGAGTGGAGGTAGAATGGCATGACGGCGAATAAAACACCGCAAGGAAAAGATGTCCGAAAAGGATATTTTCACTAACTTTGCAACAAACATTTACGCATCAAAAACAACATAAAAGGATGAATCCAAACAACGACACGCACAACATAGAACAGACCTTTCACGATGATCTGCATCGCTATCTGGTATCAATTAACAAGGTGGATGAGCATTTTCCCGACGCCCCTGACATCGAAGAACAGTGGGCTAAGGTGGGCGAGGCATATCTGCCGGATGCAATGAGGGAGTTTGCGAGCTACCCCACCGTTGCCCTAGGATGGATCATGTTTGTGGGAATGGCTGTGGCAAAATACTGGGATGACGATTGGGAACTATACAGCAAGGTGCCTAACCTCTACACTTACCTACGTGACAGGATCGATTTTGACCACCTTGACGACTATGTGTGCCAGCACGTGCTGCTATTGGACAGTGAGCAACACAAAGCTACAACGCGTCTTGTGGCCGAGTGTGCCTCCCGCACATATAACAACATGCTCCACCAAGCGCTTGAACCTGGTACGCCCGAGACATTCCATGCCTTCGTGGCTGCTTTGCATCAGATGTATGTCATGGGCGCAGCTATCGAACTGAATGCGCTTGGCTATCACATGACCAAGCTATAAAACGCACCACTCATCGTGGTGAGCTATCACACGTACCACCGCCCACACTGTTCCGAAAGCATGCGTGTAACACGTCAGGAGGTGGTACGTGTTCTTTATACGTTACATCTAACCGCCTCACCCTGTCAACCTCTATCACTTCCTATCCACTTTGAGGATCCGCTATGGGCAGACGGGCATCAACCGGAAAGTTATAAAACGGTTTCTATCTTGGGGCTGACCCTTGGTTAATCTGCCATATAGATATTGTTAGTCAACCGTATAGATAATGTTGGCCAACCAAATAGAATCGAGTAGGAGGAAAACGGTGTAGTTTTTCCTCCTACTTCCGTTTTCCGACCT
>CAVGNV010000038.1:0-18814 GCA_963630695.1 Paratractidigestivibacter sp.
TGATTTTAACACCAAAGGTAGTCATTTACAGTGAAATACACAAATATATTTGGAGATAATCTACTGAAATTTAGCAGCTTATATTTAATTATATTTAATTAGCAGACCCTAAATACAACTTGCATTCTGTGCCAATCTGCACAAGCTACGGAAGGGCATATAGTTATTGTTTGACAAACCGAAGACTATTGCTTGGCAAGCCTATCACTTTCTTTTGACATACCAAAACAACTTCGATGGAAAGCAAAATCAATTTATTCTTTGATGAAAAACAAATTGATTTTGCCTCAAAAATAAATTAAAAATCATCCTCGGATGACTCCTAATTACTTTTAAACGAAGCCTCAAACGGATGCGAAACGATTGCTATGATGCAAGAAAGGAGGCTATCTGAAATGTATTGATAAATATTTTAGTTTAAATTTTCGTCAACGACAGATATAGATGTTCCATCTGTGGGTAGAAATGATGGGGTATCGTACACAGTGTCTAGCCATTGTCTAGAACTGGAAATAGATAAACGGCTGAATATCGCTACCTTTGACCTGCATAATGATATAGATAACCACTGTCAACACCACCGCACATAACAAGACGCCACCTTGACGCAACACACCGATAAAACGTTTATGCCATGCATCTGGTATATAATGGGTCACTAGGGCAAAGGCCATTAAGCCAAACACGTATTTATAACTTACCAACACTTTTGGTAAAACTTCAGGATTAAACTTCGTGAACATTTGCTTTATCATAATCCAAGCATCGACAAAGTTGGTGTTTCTAAAGAAAATCCATGTGAAACATAGCAAGTGAAAAGTTATAATCACAGCGAACACGCGTCGTATTCCATGGGGATGATAACGTTTATCATGCTTCAAAACCACCTGTGAGAAGAACTTATGTATACAAACCAATGCGCCATGCAATGCGCCCCAAACGATAAAGCTCAAGGAAGCACCATGCCAAAGACCACATGCTATCATGGCAATCATCTGATTGATATACATATGAACGGTTCCTTTACGGTTTCCGCCAAGCGAGATATATACATAATCGCGTATCCAGGTAGACAACGATATGTGCCAACGACGCCAAAAGTCGCTCATAGAATCAGCCTTGAAAGGCGCATCAAAGTTCATCGGAATCTTAAAGCCCAGTAGCATAGCAACACCTATTGCCATATCGCTATAGCCCGAGAAGTCGCAATAGATCTGAACACAATATCCATAAAGAGCTAGGAGCACTTCGCCACCCGAAAATAATGTAGGGTTGTCAAAGACACGATCTACAAAATTCATGGATATATAATCAGAAATCACACACTTCTTGAAAAGACCGATAATGATAAAATAGGCCCCAGTAGCAAACATCGTTTTGGTGATGCATAGCGGCTTGCGAATCTGTGGTCCGAAATCGGTGGCACGAGTGATAGGGCCTGCAAGAAGCGTTGGGAAGAAGCTTACGTAAAAAGCATAGTCTAATAGATGCTCCATTGGTTGGAGCTTACCACGATAGACATCAACAACATACGATACACTTTTAAATGTATAAAAGCTTATACCCACTGGAAGGAAAATGTCCCATGGTTGGAAATTGTTGCCTATCATGGTTGCTATCGTTCCTAGGAAGAAGTTGGTATATTTGAAATAAGCCAAAAGACCTAAATCTATAATCAATGAAAGGGTCAAGAGCCATTTGCTTTTGGCAGAATGTAGAAGGACCGGCTTTGAACTTTTAGGTTTGGCTGACGCAGAAACATCTGCGTCCTCTGCCTTAGGTAGAGATGGCTCTTGTATCGTAGGAACAAGATAACGAGCTATATAATAGTCGGTAAGCGTCACCAAAACCAACAATCCGAAATAGAAGCCACTGCTCTTGTAGAAAAAGTAATAAGAGAAAAGCGTTACAAATAACAAACGCACCGTCAACTTCTTACTCAAAGCGTAATAGCCCAGAGTGACAAAGAGAAAGATGAATAAGAATAATCCTGATGAGAACAGCAATGGTTCTTTTGGATTATAGAGAAGCATTGAGCCCAGCTGGTCCCAATGGATGGATTGTATATAATTGTATAAGTCGTTCATGTTTATTGCTTATTTGTGAGATGAGGTTGGATTAGCGTTTACTGTTTTCATTCTACGATGATAATTATCAAGCGCAGCAAGAATGGAATGATAAAACTTTTGTGCGATGTATTTACCTCCGTTATAGTTAACGTGAACATAGTCTTTAGATCCCCAACCATGTTCGTCCACCAAACGGCGCATCGTTCCAGCTCCGCCCATTCCTTTATATAAGCTATAGAAACCTATCTTACATTCTTTTGCTATCTGTTCTTGATATTCATTGAGCATCACGATGCTTTCCATCGTTCCCGTGTCGGTTTTCTTTGATCCACGATCTGGCGCACCCACTAATAGGAAGCTTGTAGAGGGGAAAGCTTTTTGCAAATGCTGCACCACCGCTTTCAGTTGGGCCGAGTAAGCTTCTAGTTGTTTTTCGTTGCTTTTCTCGGTCACAGCATTGGTTCCAAATTGTAGTATAACCAAATCGTAAGGACGAATACGATTGAAGTCGGACAACATTGCCAAGGGTAGATCGGCTATAGTGTTACCTGCCGAGCCGCGCAAACTGAAGTTGTCCACAATGATACCGCCATCCGTTTCCAGTGCCGTTCCAAACAATACCCCATTGCCACTTGTTACATTAATAGCACTATGGTTTGTTACACCCTTAGCCTCAGCCACTTGCACATGTGTATCTTTAGTAAAACTTTGTGCTTGATTGTTTTGTCCTTGAGTTATCTGAAGCGACATTCCGGATGGTGTAGTAAAGTAAAGTCGGGTAGCTCCCCACTTGGTTGTGTGCGGATAATCAGTTCGTCCATCATACGTCATCTTAACCTGACCTCCAGTCATTGTATAATAGCGTTGGGCTATGCCTGCCAGCTGTGCTTGATAACCATCCTTTTTCATTGCCATGTGTTCAGCCAATCCTGAGAAATGATTGGTGATCGTAAGCTTATATTGGGTTAGGTCATTGGCAGCATCAATCCATCCAACACCATTTCCTCCAAACTTCTTTTGCAACAATTCGCGCAAATCACTTACGAGGATATCACCCTCAATGAACGAGTCACCATAATAAGCCACACGCAACGGACGATCCTTGAGCTTATGATGGGCCACAGAGTCGACCATCGCATAAAAATGATCAAGACCATTTGCACCTCCATCAGAGAAATCGGATATTGCCTGCACACCTTTGGGCCACACCTCTTTAAAGGTAATCGTCTCACCCTTGGCATTCTTTGCCAATGTTTCGGCTTGACCTTTAGACAAACCGTCATCGTTGTGAACCGCTTTCTTCTCTGTGAGATCGCTTAATATATCTATCTGTCGTATTTCGTATCCGTCAATACTAATCTTGGGCAAAAAGTGCAGCGCTAAAAGAAACACTATTACCAATGCTGTCAACAGCAGTGGCCTTATCGTTGAATTATTCATATTCTTGTGTGGGCAACGATGCTAAAAAGTTATCAATACGCTCTATACCTTTCAAGGTGCAGATGCTTCTAAAAAACAATTGTATTATGGTGTAAAAAATCTCCTGCTGAGGATATTGCTTATATATACGAGTGGCCATCATGTTATCACATACCATTTTGTTGATTTTGGTCACTAGTGGATAGTTGACGGTCGAAAGGAAATATCCCTCCTCTACCCCTTTTTTAAAGAAATTATAGTTTTGCTCTTCATTCTTAGCTTCACTATCTTCCATATACTTTAAAATAACAGGGTATTTACGCAAATCATCAAAAAACTGAGGCGAAGTGGCGGTTATGCTTTCGTATGCCAACTGAATCACCTTTAACAAGGTCTCTATACAGTCATCGGTTGGCTTTAGAGCATCCATCATCTTTTGACGTTTGATATCATCCTGCAACTTCACAACATCCATCAACAAATCTTCCTTTGTTTCATAAAGCTCATACAATGTTCTTTTTGAAATAGAAAGCTCATTCGCAATATCGTCCATCTTCACCTGTCGTATGCCTTTTTTCAAAAAAAGCTTCAATGCGACAGAGCGGATTTTCTTCTTTGTTTCCAAACGATAATTGGTGAATTCGTTCATGTTCAGTCCTGTTAATTTTGGTTGCAAATTTACAAAAAACTTATTAATCTCTTAGCGTTTTATTGGATTATTGTTACCTTTGCTGAAAATTAAAATCCTAGCAGATACTTCTTTAGAGTTCAAACTGCTACAACGTATAAAGTAAATTCTCAAAATGGTAAAGATTACAAAAGAGGCTGCCCTTGATTACCATTCATCGGAAAGGCCGGGAAAGATTGAGGTTACTCCAACCAAACCTTATCACACACAGACTGATTTAAGTTTGGCTTATTCACCAGGCGTAGCCTATCCTTGTTTAGAAATCCAACAAAAAGCTGACGAAGCATACAAGTACACCGATAAAGGCAATCTCGTTGCTGTTATTAGTAACGGTACTGCTGTATTAGGCCTTGGAGATATTGGGGCGCTCAGCGGAAAGCCTGTTATGGAGGGCAAGGGATTGCTCTTTAAGATTTATGGAGGTATAGATGTATTCGATATTGAGATTGCCGAGAAAGATCCCGATAAGTTTTGCGAAGTGGTGGAACGCATCGCACCTACATTTGGTGGTATCAACCTTGAAGACATCAAAGCACCCGAATGTTTCAAGATAGAGGAACGACTGAAGCGAACACTTGACATCCCTGTGATGCATGATGACCAGCATGGTACTGCCATCATTTCGGCAGCAGGATTGGAAAACGCTTTGGAAGTGGCTGGGAAAGATATCGCTAAGGTCAAGATTGTTGTCAATGGTGCTGGTGCAGCAGCCATCTCATGTACCAAGCTATACTGCGCTCTTGGAGCAAAGAAGGAGAATATCGTGATGCTCGATTCTAAAGGTGTCATCACGTCAGATCGTCCTAACCTCACTCCACAGAAAGCGCTCTTTGCTACTGACCGTCGCGATGTTCACACCCTGGAAGAAGCGGTCAAGGGTGCTGACGTATTTGTAGGATTGTCCAAAGGTAACGTTCTCTCACAAGATATGGTTCGCTCAATGGCTGACAATCCTATTGTCTTTGCATTGGCCAACCCTGTACCAGAGATCTCATACGAAGATGCGGTGGCAGCACGCCCTGACGTCTTGATGTCAACAGGTAGATCCGACTATCCTAACCAGATTAACAATGTAATAGGATTCCCTTATATCTTCCGCGGAGCACTTGACGTACATGCCAAAGCTATCAACGAGGAGATGAAGCTTGCTGCCGTGCATGCCATAGCTGAGCTTGCTAAGCAGCCTGTTCCAGATGTGGTAAACGATGTATACCATGTCAACGACCTATCATTCGGCCCCAACTACTTTATACCCAAACCTGTCGATCCACGTTTGATCACCGAGGTAAGTATCGCTGTAGCCAAAGCTGCTATCGAAAGCGGTGTGGCACGTACGCCAATAGAGGATTGGGAGAAATATCGTCAGCACTTGATGGAGATGCTTGGGCAGGAAACTAAACTCACACGCACCCTCCATGCTACAGCAGCCAAACACCCACAACGTGTTGTGTTTGCTGAGGGTGGACACCAAACGATGATGAAAGCTGCCGTTCAGGCACGTCAAGAAGGCATCTGCTACCCTATCTTGTTGGGTAACCCTGATCGTTTACATCGTTTAGCTAACCGATTAAAACTCGACTTAACGGGTGTCGAAATCGTGGATATGCGCGCCGACAAGGAACAAGGACGCCGTGCAACATATGCTAAACATCTTGCAGAGAAACGAGCAAGAGCAGGTTACACCTTTGAGGAAGCTTACGACAAGATGTATGAGCGCAACTACTTTGGTATGTCAATGGTTGAGAACGGGGATGCGGATGCGTTCATCACTGGTCTTTATACCAAATACTCTAACACTATCAAAGTAGCCAAAGAGGTGATTGGCATTCGTCCCGAATACAAGCACTTTGCAACGATGCATATCCTCAACACCAAGAAAGGTACCTATTATATAGCTGACACGCTGATAAATCGTCATCCCGATGCAGAGGTGCTTACAGATGTAGCGCGTCTATCTGCTAAGATGGTTGAGTTCTTTAACGATGTGCCTAACATCGCTATGATATCCTACTCTAACTTTGGTTCTGACGAGCAAGGTTCTCCTTTGACGGTTCATGACGCAGTAGCACAACTTCATAAAGAAGATGCCAATATGGTTATTGACGGTGAGATGCAGGTCAACTTTGCATTGAATAGAAAGCTCCGTGACGAGAAGTATCCATTCTCACGCCTTAAAGGTAAGAAGGTCAACACATTGGTATTCCCTGACTTGAATTCTGCCAATAGCGGCTACAAGTTGTTACAAGCCTTATCACCTGATACGGAGGTAATTGGCCCTATCCAGATGGGACTAAACAAGCCAATCCATTTCACCGACTTTGAGAGCTCGGTACGTGATATTGTCAACATCACCGCTATTGCATCTATTGATGCTTATGTAGAAAAGATCAAGAATAAGAAGTAATCTAGGATTAATTCTATATCCGAAAAAAGAGCCGCACCAAAACATTTGGAACGGCTCTTTCTTTATTTGTGCGTTACGCAGATAGGACATATAACCATCCGCAAGTCAACTTACAGATGCAACGGCCTATAACTTTAGAAGGTGTTATGCCTTAAGCAAAGCCACCAACTCCTCAGGAGTCACTTGTTTTTGCTCGCTTGTGTTCATATCCTTGAGTGTCACCTTACCAGCATTCATCTCATCTTCACCAGCAAGCACCACATAAGGAATGGCTTTAACATTGGCATAGCTCATCTGCTTCTTCATCTTTGCTTTGTCCGAATATACTTCAGTAGCAATACCTGCTTGTCGCAATTGGGCTGCTATCGGTAAGCAATAAGCGGTTTCTTTATCTCCGAAGTTGATAAAGAGCACCTGTGTACTCTGTTTGGTATCTTTGGGATAAAGATCTAAAGCATTGAGCACATCATAGATACGATCAGCACCGAAGGAGATACCTACACCTGAAAGACCTGGCATACCGAAGATACCCGTAAGGTTATCATATCGTCCTCCACCAGTGATGCTACCCATAGGAGTATCTAATGCTTTTACTTCAAAGATTGCTCCTGTATAGTAGTTGAGACCACGAGCAAGCGTGAGATCTAGTTGTATCTCGTTATTCAAGCCAGAGACCTGTAACGTTTTGAGTATGAATCTTAGCTCCTCTACACCTTTAAGGCCTACCTCGCTATTCTTCAACACATCCTCTATCACGTTGAGCTTCTCTTCATTGCTTCCTTCTAGTTTGATAATCGGTTGCAACTTTTCGATGGCTTCTTCGGGTAAACCATCTTCACGCAGTTCTTTGTTAACATTATCAAGTCCTATCTTGTCAAGCTTATCCATCGCAACTGTAATATCAACAAGCTTGTCGCTCTCTCCTATCACTTCGGCAATACCTGAAAGAATCTTGCGGTTATTGATCTTGATTTGTACACGTATACCAAATTTTGTGAAAACCGTATCTACAATCTGCATCAGTTCCACCTCATTGAGAAGCGAATCAGAACCTACCACATCTGCATCACACTGATAGAACTCACGATAGCGGCCTTTCTGTGGACGATCCGCACGCCATACGGGTTGAATCTGATAACGCTTGAATGGCAATTGCAATTCATTGCGATGCATCACTACGTAGCGAGCAAATGGCACAGTCAGATCATAGCGCAATCCTTTCTCGCTAAGCTTGGTTTGCAATTTCAAGCAATTGCGTTCCGTCAATTCTTCGTCAGTGACCTTCTTAAAATAGTCGCCGGAGTTAAGAATCTTGAATAAGAGTTTATCGCCCTCATCTCCATACTTTCCCATCAGCGTTGACAATGTTTCCATTGCTGGAGTTTCTATCTGCTGAAAGCCATAGAGAGCATAGACGTCCTTGATAGTATCAAAAATATAATTGCGTTTGAGCATTTCCTCGGGACCAAAGTCGCGAGTACCTTTGGGTATGGATGGTTTATTTGGCATAATGTAATATTACTTTTAATAATAACAGCCCAGCTAAGAAAGACAAGCTGGGCTGAATAGGGTTAATTATCTTACGATGGTTTGTGCACGATCGGGCCCAATGCTAATGATAGCGATTCGTGTCTCTAGGAACTCTTCCAAGAAAGCGACATACTCTTTAAATTCAGTTGGGAATTGTTCTTCAGAGGTAAACTGTGTCATATCCGTGTGCCAACCCTTAAACTCTTTGTAAACCGGTTTCACGTTATCGATAGAATATGGCAATTCCGTAGTCAGCGTGCCATCAGGTAGCTCATAAGCTACACAAGCTTTAATGGTATCAAAGTCGTCAAGCACATCGCTCTTCATCATGATCAGTTCGGTTACACCATTTACCATAATAGAATAGCGGAGCTGGATCAAGTCTACCCAACCACAACGGCGTTCACGACCAGTTACGGCACCATATTCGTGACCCAAATCACGGATTCGTTTTCCATCAGCGTCAAACAACTCTGTGGGGAATGGTCCTGCACCAACACGTGTGCAATAAGCCTTCATGATACCATAGACGTTTCTGATTTTGTTAGGACCAAAACCAAGACCGGTACAAGCGCCAGCGCAGATGGTGTTAGATGAGGTTACAAATGGGTACGAGCCAAAGTCGACATCAAGCATGGTTCCTTGTGCACCTTCACACAAGACATTCTTGCCTTCACGTAGGATATGATTCAGTTCATGCTCTGTGTCAACAAAACGGAACTCTTTCATATAACTAATTCCTTCAAGCCAGTGCTTCTCCACCTCTTCAAAGCCTTCAAAGTCGGTCCAACCCAAGGCCTTTAACATATCTAGATGACGTTGCTTATGTGTCGCATATTTCTCAGCGAAGTTTTCGACGATGTCACCTACACGTAAACCATTGCGTGAAATCTTGTCAGTATATGTAGGGCCAATTCCCTTGCCTGTAGTTCCTACCTTGTTCTTTCCTTTGGCTGCTTCGTATGCACGATCCAAGATGCGATGAGTAGGCATAATAAGATGTGCTTTCTTAGAGATGTACAAGCGTTCTTTTAATGGATGGCCGCTTTTCTCTAGATCCTTAGCTTCATCCATAAACAAGTCTGGAGCCAAGACTACGCCGTTACCAATGATATTAACTTTTCCACCTTGAAAGATTCCAGAGGGTATAGATCTGAGGACATATTTTTCACCTTCAAACTCTAGAGTGTGACCTGCATTAGGACCACCTTGAAAGCGTGCTACCACATCGTAATGAGGAGTCAATACGTCTACGACTTTTCCCTTACCTTCATCGCCCCATTGAAGTCCCAACAAGACGTCTACTTTACCTGTAGTTTCCATGTTTGTTATTATCTTGATTTTATAGTTTCTTATTTCTATTAATCGTTTCTAATCGTTGGCATCGTGCACATATCCCATAGATATACAGCGAGAAGCCATCTTTGCGAAATCTCGGTGTCTTCACGCTGGTGACAGCATTGTTCAGTGCCAAGTCTTTAATCTCAACAACCTTTCCGCAGCTGGTGCACACTTGTTGAATGTGACTATCGTTCTTATAAGCCACTTCATAAGTAGTACACCCTAGAAAACGGTGACGCACAACAATCCGTAGTTTGATGAATAGCCGCATCGAATTGTACAATGTGGCCCTAGACACTCTAAAACTGCGCTCCTCTAACAAGCTTGCAAGTTGCTCTATTTGAAAGGGTGCATTCAGATCGCATATTGCATCTAGAATAGCAAAACGCTCCGGTGTGCACCGACAAGAGTTGCTTACCAGATAGTTTTCTAATATAGAACTTACTTCTTGTTTGATTTGTTCACGCTTCACACGCTTAGCTTTGTTTGCTACAAAGTTACATTAATTTTGATATAGCACCAATGAAAAAACGTTAAAATAACCGTTTTCAGCATAGCGTTTCTCGAATTGGTGTTCTACTCGATTGCTTTGAATACATGCTGAGCTATTTGTTCATACTCCTCGCCCATATCACAAAACCGCATTAAGCAATTATAGGCAGCATGTTTTACGCCTAGGTCTGCTCCTTCTAAATCTGACATAGCTTGATCAAGAAATTCGTTGATTCCCCGCTCATTAGGTTCTTTCCCTTGAGTGAATAATCTACTCAATAGGTTGTAACCACAAATAGCGTATAATCGTTTGCTCGAAGCAATCCATTCGTATGCCAACACGGGTGCGTACTCGAGATATTGAAACAGATTTGTGGCTAGCAGTTCGGCTAATTCCTGTGTCGATGCTTGCTCCATCCATAAGTCGGCTATCTCTGGAAGCATCTTCTCTGACGGCATAATACGCGTCGCTAATATCTTACATTCACGAATCGGCTCCTTCCAAAGCTCTATGGCTAACTCATAGTTTTTACCATAACTATCTGCAATTCCATTTAAGGTGTGCAACGGAACTCCCCAATTAATCTTATAATTGACACCCTTTTCACGCATTGAAGATGATGTTGGGCCGCTCATCACACTTCGAAACAACTGTTTGATTTCCTTTAACTTATCGTGTATTGCCTCGTCCATTTGTTTATCTTGATTGTTTAGCTTTGCAACAAATACTAAAATCGCAGATACAAATTCTTTTGATTCATATCTGCGATTTACTCTATTGCTTTCTTTTATTCAGAATTTCTCATTAGTAATAAGTATGAATAAAGTAAGGTAGAACAAGTCTGATTACTTGTCGTTTTCTTCTTTCATATCTATGAACTGATTGTTAGAGTCATAGAATTCATACTGTAAGAAAGCCAATTTTTGTGATGGAATAACATGTATCCCCATACCATATTTCAGTTGCCAACGTCGCTTCATGCTGATAAAGCCTTTATTGATATACGCAGCAACGTAAGGGTGTACGTGCAAGTAGATTTTCTTTATTCCCACTTTATTTACCAAGCGTTCTATCTTCCGTTCTAGTTGATCGGTAAACAAGATGCTTGATCGTATCTTTCCTGTTCCAAAACAAGTGGGGCAACTCTCATCAACATCTATATCCATGGCTGGACGAACACGCTGACGTGTGATTTGCATTAACCCAAATTTGCTTAATGGGAGAATATTGTGACGTGCTCTATCATTTTGCATGTTCTTGCACATTCGCTCATAGAGCATCTGACGATCTTCTGCTAGATTCATGTCAATAAAATCGACAACGATAATTCCGCCCATGTCGCGCAATCTCAACTGGCGAGCAAGCTCATCTGCAGCGCCTAAGTTGGTATCAAGCGCATTTTGTTCTTGCCCTTTCTCTTTGGTGCGATTGCCACTATTGACGTCTACTACATGCATTGCCTCTGTATGTTCTATAATGAGGTAACACCCATGTCCGTAATTAATCGTCTTTCCGAAACTTGATTTTATCTGCTTGGTGACATCAAAATTATCAAAAATAGGCAATTTACCATCATACTTTTTGACAATGCTAGCCTTATCAGGTGCAATCAACGATACATAATGACGCACGGCATGACAAATCTCATCGTCGTTGACATATATGTTTTCGTATGACGTGTTGAACAGATCACGTAGCATCGCTACAGCTCGTCCTGTTTCCTCATAAGCCATTTGGGGGCGTTGTTGGGTCTTCTGAACCTTTTGTATGGTTTCTTCCCATCGTTTAAGGAGAACTTTCATTTCATTGTCGAGCTCAGAAACTCGTTTTCCTTGAGCGACAGTTCTAACGATTACACCAAAGTTTTTGGGACGAATGCTTTGGATGAGCTGCTTTAATCTAGCACGTTCCTCACCACTTTTGATTTTTGAGGACACGCTCACTTTGTCTCCAAAGGGTATCAACACGAGATAACGTCCTGCAAAAGAGATTTCCGCTGTCAGACGTGGTCCCTTGGTGGAGATTGGTTCTTTTACTACCTGAACAAGCACTTCCTGACCTACCGACAATGTTTGCTGCACGCTTCCGCTTTTCACCAATTCAGGCAAGCGTGTAGCCTTCGTTATGGGGAAAAGACGTTTGCGATCACTTTGTACTTGCTTCAGATACTTTGCGTAGGAATTGAATTGACTTCCGAGATCTAAATAATGAAGAAAAGCATCGCGCTCATAGCCTACATCTACAAAACAAGCATTCAAGCCTGGCATCAGCTTTTTAACCTTTGCCACATAGATATTACCTACGGAGAAACTGGCATTTCTAGGTTCACGCTGGTATTCCACCAGTCGCTTATCCTCTAGCAATGCGATAGATATCTCTTGAGGCTGAGCATCAATAATTACTTCACTTGTCATTGATTCTTCTGTGTATCCTTTTCTTGAGGTTTAAAACAAAACGAAACTTGCCAACACATTCCAAGGGATATGAATTCTCGTGGTGACAAGCTTCGTTATAAGTCGAAAGACGCAAGCTTTCAGTCAGAACGCTTACTTGCTCTTATGTCTGTTCTTTCTTAATCTTTTCTTACGCTTGTGCGTAGCCATCTTGTGTCCCTTTTTCTTTCTTCCGTTTGGCATTGTTTTACGAGTTTTAAATGGTTATACTATTATAATTGTTTTATTTTTCTCCCTTCATATTCTCAATGAAGCTCTTTGCTGGCTTGAAAGCTGGATAGTCGTGTGCTTCAAGCTTCATCTGGATATTCTTAGATATATTACGAGCGGTCTTAGCTGCACGATGCTTTACGATAAAGCTACCGAATCCGCGAAGATAAACATTATCTTTCTTATCTACAAGACTCGTTTTTACCGATTCCATAAATTGCTCAACAACAACTGCAACGTCTTTCTTGGCAATTCCCGTGCTTTCTGCTATTCCATTAATAATATCAGCCTTGGTCATGTCTCTGATCGTTATAATATTACTTTTTTACACTTCAATCTCTAAACGGAATGCAAAAATACTCATTTTCAGCCAAATAGAGAAATTAATTTAGAGTTTTTTGCAAAAAAATATTTCTCTTACTACATTTCTCCTTTTTATATATTACCTTTGCATTCGTTTAAAAATATCGTTATTCAATGAAAATTACCATAGGTATCGATGCCGGTATATCTACCACAAAGATTGTTGGCGTAAAAGACGGACTAGTCATATCACCCCTTAGGATTAAAGCCACCGACCCAATAACCTCTCTTTACGGAGCTTTCGGCAAATATCTTTATGACAACAAGATAGCTTTAGATGACGTAGAACGCGTCATGCTTACAGGTGTTGGAGCCGCATATATCGACAAACCTCTTTATGGTTTACCCACCGAGAGAACCGAGGAATTTTTGGCTAATGGGTTAGGCGCACAGTATATGACCCACCTCAAGAAGATGATTGTGGTTTCGATGGGAACCGGCACTTCCCTCGTGCAATGTGACGACAACGATATTCACCACATTGGCGGCATTGGCATTGGAGGTGGAACACTTAACGGGCTCTCACGCTTGCTTCTCAACACCGATGACATCAAGCAGATTTCCACTTTGGCAATGAATGGTGATATAAGAAATATCAACCTACTTATTGGTGACATCTCCGCTCATCCCTTACCTGGACTCCCTATGGATGCCACAGCTTCACTCTTTGCTAACGCTATGGGCAACGCAAGCAGAGAGGATATTGCTTTAGGAATCATCTACCTAGTGCTTCAGTCTGTAGGATCCGCCACCATTCTTAGTTCTATCGGAAATGGCATCAGAAACTTTGTACTAATTGGCAACCTCACACTATTACCACAATGCCGCACGATATTTTCTATGATGGAGAAGCTATATAACGTACATTTCATCATCCCAAAGCACTCTGAGTTTTGTACAGCCATAGGCGCTGCCTTGAATTATGTCAACAAAGCCAAGGACTTATAGCCCCCATTATCAATAGAACCTTTACATTGCACCCCACCCTTTCTTTACAAGCTGCAAATAAAGCTAACCCTATAAATAAGAACAAAAAAAGAGGAGAACCTTGTAGGTTACTCCTCGTATGTTTGTTTGGAATAGTTGTTTTTAATTTTTAAGCTTCAGGCTTTGTTTTTGCAGCATAAGCTTCCTCAGAGAGGACTGAAACTGTGCTCTTATTAGCACGACCTTTGTGGAAGTAAACCACACCGTCTGCCAATGCATAGAGCGTATCGTCTTTGCCTTGTGCTACATTTTCACCTGGATAATGACGGTTACCGCGCTGACGAACGATAATGTTACCTGCGATAATCTTCTGGCCACCCCAGATTTTTACACCTAAACGCTTTGAAGCTGACTCACGTCCGTTCTTCGAACTACCTACACCTTTCTTATGTGCCATTGTCGATTCCTCCTGTTTTTAAGCGTTAACTGATTTGATTTCTAATTGAGTGAACTGAGAACGATGACCATTCTTACGACGGCAGTCCTTACGTCTCTTCATCTTGAAGACGATAACTTTGTCACCCTTTACCAAAGGTTTAACAACCTCGGCTACTACTTTTGCACCCTCAACTACAGGTGCGCCAACCTTAACTTCTCCTTCATTTTCTACAAGGAGAACTTTGTCAAATTCAACAGACTGGCCTTCTTCCACATTTTTAATGTGGTTTACAAAGAGTTTCTTACCCTCTTCAGCCTTAAACTGCTGACCGTTGATTTCTACAATTGCGTACATTTTTTATTGTAAAACGGTTTGTACCGCCTGGCGCCCGAAACCATTCCGAGTCTTTTATGAGCCATAACGGCATAATCGGCTGCAAAGTTAATCATTTTTCTACGAAACGTAAACATTGCACTATTCCCCCCATCAATCATTTTAAGTTTATTTAACCACTACACATACCCCAACTACTAAGAGTACGTCTTTGTGTTAAATAATACTTATTAAACCTCTATACCGAGGATAATTCGTACTTTTGCATACGTTATTCACTAATTAACAACAACATGAAAAAGATTATTGCTATTATACTTTGTTGTTTGCCTTGTTTGACCTACGCACAATCTGAGCTTACCACGCAACAACAATTAGAGAAAGCACAAAAAGAACTTAAAGAGGCGCAAGAAGCGTTAGAAAAAGCCAAAGCCAATGCGCAAAAAGCGCATGATGCTGCACAAAAAGAAGCAGCCCGACTAAACGAGGAAGCCAAGAAGCTACAAGAGCAAACGGTATCACCTACGTCATCACAAAAAGATGTCCAAATACCAAATGACAAAACGTATGAGCAAAACGCATGGATTGCTCCTACCGCAGAAGAAAATCGTATAGCTAAAGCAAAAGCTAATACTGAAGCCAAAGCGGAAGAGAATCTTGACGCACCATACCTAGACCCCAATGCGGTAACACTCAATAATGGCGTAGTAGAATGGACAGAGACTATCAGTGCGCCAGGTAAAACAGCCGAAGATTTATATCAATGTACCTACCAATATCTCCAAGAGTTAACCAATAATGAGGACCAATTGGAAGGAAGCAAAGTAGCTTTGGTCAACAAAGAAGAACATAGCATCATCGCAAATGTAAAAGAGTGGTTGGTATTCTCAACCAACTTCCTTTCAATAGATAGATGTAAATTCAGCTATATTCTCATTGCCAAATGTGAGGAGGGAAAGGTAACACTCACTATGAGTCGTTTGGTATACAACTATGACCTACAAGGGAAGTCAGTTACCTACAAAGCAGAAAACTGGATTACAAATAAAGAAGCTGTCAACAAGAAAGGAACAAAGCTTCAACCGATCTCAGGCAAATTCCGTCGTAAGACTATCGATCGCAAAAACGAAATCGTAAAGAACCTCAAATTTGCCATCCTTTCATAATCCACCAACTATTTCGATAACATTATGGATACAACCAACAACCAGATAACACCCGATACATCATCTAATCCGTCACCACGTAGACACCGCAAGCCACAAGAGCATAGCACGATAGACTATGTACGTCAATGGCTCAACTTCATTTTTATGTTAGGAGCAGTGGTGGGTGTGTGTATCTATTTCTTAGGTGACCAGACTATCGGTACCTACATTATCCTTGCAGCTATCGTTGTAAAGCTTTCAGAATGTGTCATTCGAGTGTTTAATAAATGAAAAATATCCAATCGATTATAGTCTTTGCTGCTATGCTTTGCACGCAAACAGCAAAGGCTCAGATTACCAACCGAGACGCAAACGGAACATTCACCGCAGCAGGATATGAACAAAACCGACAACTAGGAAGATCCGACTCTATACAAAGTAAGCATCAAGAGATACCTCGCGGTCTTAAGGTTTGGACCATTGACGAACGTTTTGGCGATCGTACATTCACCCAACCCGACACGCTATCCGAACTATACATGAACTCCATATTCAACACTGGTAAATATGGAGAATATAACTCGTTGGGCAACCTCGGCTCTCCGCGCCAGAATCGCATCTTCGTAGATCGTAAGAACAGCAGTGAGTTTCTTTTCACTGACCCATACGACTATTTCATAACCGAACCAGGTGATTTCCATTTCACGCAGACACTGTCCCCCATCACCGTACTAGATTATAACACCGCTGGTAACAAGACCAATGGTGAGGACCACTTTAAGGCTATGTTTGCTGTCAACATAGGAAAGCGTTGGGGATTAGGTTTCAAGTTCAACTACCTCTACGGACGAGGGTATTACAGTGACCAAAACACCTCCCACTTCAATTACTCCATGTGGCTATCATATCTCGGCGAGCGTTATCAAGCCCATGCGCTATTCTCCACCAACCATCAAAAGGTTTCCGAGAATGGCGGTATAGCAAATGATGCCTATATCTCACATCCCGAGATGTTCAACCAAAGTTACTCTGAAGAGGAAATCCCAACTATCTTGGAGAAGAACTGGAATCGTAACGACAACCAGCACATCTTCTTCAATCATCGGTACAACGTAGGTTTTTACCGCAAAGTACCCATGACACCTGACGAGATAGAAGCACGCAAGTTTGCTATCAGAGCACAAAAGGAGCAAGAGGCACAAGCTGCTAAAGATAAGGCACGAAGACAAGCAAAGCGCAATGGCGAAGAGTTTGATGAAGAAGAATACGACAAAGAACATGCTTCCAAAGGCCGTCCTCAAGGGGCTAGAATTATGGGGGATGCTCCAAAGAACATGGCAACATCTGATACCACTCGTGTAAAGATTGATCTACAACAAAACGCAGCTCCCTCTACGGAGCTTGCCTTGGATAAGACCAACGACTCCACTGAGTGGATGAAGCGTGAATATGTTCCCGTAACGAGCTTTATCCATACCTTGAGATTTGACAATTATCGTCGAATCTACATGGCTTACGACACCCCGTCCGACTATTACGCTAATGACTACTATACGCCCACAACATTCACTGGCGACTCCATATATGACCAGAGCAAATATTGGTCGTTGAAGAACACCTTTGCCATCGCCATGCTTGAAGGCTTTAGCAAATGGACTAAGGCTGGAGTAAAGGCCTTTGTGTCGTCAGATATGGCACATTACCAATTGCCCTCTATAACTGGAGAGGTTGGCTCCGAATCGGCCTTATTCAGTGGCGCGATGACTTCATGGAACAAGCATAGCCTAAGCGTGGGTGGACAGATATTGAAAACCGCAGGACGCACCTTACATTATAACGTAAGCGCAGAGACTTGGCTTACGGGATACAAATCGGGACAACTCACCGTAGATGGACATGCGGATGTCAATTTCCCCTTGTTGGGCGACTCTGTGCAGGTGGCTGCTACTGCATTCTTCCACCGTTTAGCACCTTCGTTCTTTATGACCACATTCCATTCGCGCCACTTCTATTGGGATGACCTTAACCTAGATATGCCTATCCACTCTAGGATAATGGGCCAACTATCTTGGGCTAAGACACGCACCAAGCTTCGCGTAAGTTATGATATGCTCAAAAATTATGCATACCTCGGGCTATCCAATACCCGTACAGCTGATGGAGACAATTATGTAATAAAGGATTTGAGTGTCAATGTAAGGCAAGAGAGCAGTGCTTTGAGCCTCTTCACGGCACAACTGGAACAAGATTTTCAATGGGGAATACTACACTGGAACAATATCCTTACCTATCAGAAATCAAGTAACACAGACGTGCTTCCCCTACCCGACTTCAATGTATATAGCAACTTGTTCCTTCACTTTAAAATTGCAAAAGTGCTCGATTGCGATTTGGGTGCAGACGTAAGATACTTTACCAAGTATTATGCACCCGAATATATACCAGGAATGGGGATGTTTGGTATCCAAGAGAACCAAGAAAGCAGAACAAAGATTGGCAATTGTCCTATTATCAATGCCTACGCCAACTTTTTGCTCAAACACACGAGGTTCTTCGTAATGATGAGCCATATCAATAGCGGTGCTAGCGAATACTTCTTCACTCCCCATTATCCGCTTAACAGTCGTGTATTTAGATTTGGTGTTAGTTGGAATTTCTTCAACTAGAGTCGTTGCTTAATACTTTTCTATAAAGAGACTAATATGCGTAAATCTCGTAAAAGTGATTCCCATTTGGATCTAATCACAACTTCCAGTTCACCTTCCACTGACGCACAAGATATTATCGCCGACTTACGTGGTGCTATTTACGAGCTGAAAGAGGTGCTAGCAGGCAAGAAACAACTCAGCACTCTTGACAATCTGATAGACGAGCTATAGAATATCGACATTTAAGAGCCGCGCCAATACTCCAATATGAAGTATGGCACGGCTCTTTTCTTATTCGCACATTACACTCTTAGGCCAAGGACTGATAATTTCTAAAGCACAAACCATC
>CAVGNV010000039.1:0-17125 GCA_963630695.1 Paratractidigestivibacter sp.
TGAGGCTGTAGCGGTCGAGCAAAATGCGGTAGATGCGAATGTCGGGCTTTATAAGGGTATCTATCTGGTGAATGGCAAGGTTGTCATCCTGAAGTAGATACTTCGCAAAACTTTATAAGTAGGTAAGTAGGTACTCAAAGTTTCTAATATATTTACAATAAGTAAGAAAGACTTAGCCAATCGCAGCATTTGCCGTAATTTGTTTCATTCTGTCCGTAATTCTTCTACAAGGACTTTGGCAGAAAGGTTGTAAATTTGCGTCATAAATTAGAGTAAACAAAAACCATTTACATCATGAAAAGAATCATGTCACTCATTGCTGTATCAGCCGCTGCCGTCTGCACCCTTATGGCTTGCGGGAAAAAGGCTTCCACTTCTGAAGCCGCGGTTACCAACCAAGATGCAGCACCCAAGGTGCTTGTAGCTTATTTCTCCGCAACTGGAACCACGAAAGAAGCCGCAGAGAAGGTTGCCAATGCTACGGACGCAGAACTCTTCGAGATCAAGCCCACCGAGGCTTATTCGGCTGCCGACCTCGATTGGACGGAGAAGACCTCGCGCTGCTGCCGTGAGAATGATGATCCAAAGTCGCGTCCTACATTCGTAAAGAGTAAGGAGTCGCTCGACAGCTATGACCTCATCTTCCTTGGTTTCCCCAACTGGTGGAACGGTGCGCCCCGTATCATCAACACATTTATGGATACCTATCAGCTAAAGGGCAAGCGCGTCGTGATGTTTATGACCTCCGGCGGCAGTGGCATTGAGAACGCAGAAGGAGTCTTCAAAAAGGCTTACCCCGACGTGAAATGGGAAGCTGGCAAACTGCTCAACGGCATGTCGGAGAAAGAAATCAGCAACTGGGCAAAGACATATCTAAAGTAACAAAAAAAAGAGCACCATGAAATATATAACATTGAACAATGGGGTTAAGATGCCCCAAATGGGTTACGGTGTATACCAAGTGTCTCCCGAAGAGTGTGAGCGTTGTGTGCTTGATGCCATCAGCGTGGGCTACCGACTGATAGACACGGCACAGGCTTACCATAACGAAGAGGGTGTGGGCGCAGCCATACAGAAGTGCGGTGTGCCACGCGAAGAACTCTTCATTGTCACAAAGATTTGGATTTCAAATGCAGGCGAGGAAAAGGCTTATGCTTCCATCTTGGATAGTCTGAAGAAGTTGAAGTCCGACTATATCGACTTGTTGCTCATCCACCAACCTTTCGGCGACTACTACGGCACTTATCGTGCCATGGAGCGTGCCTATCAAGAAGGTAAGATAAGAGCCATCGGTGTGAGCAACTTCTATCCTGACCGTTTCATTGATCTCCAGGCTCATGTGCAAATAAAGCCAACCATCAATCAGGTGGAAACGCACGTGTTCAATCAGCAGATAGAAGCGCAACAATATATGGAGAAATATGGTTGCCACATCATGTCTTGGGGACCTTTCGCCGAAGGACGCAACGATTTCTTCAAGAACCCCGTGTTGCAGGAGATAGGACAGTCACATGGCAAAACGCTAGCGCAGACAGCCCTACGCTATCTGTTGCAGCGTGGCGTGGTCATCATCCCGAAGAGCACCCACAAGGAGCGCATGCAAGAGAACCTCAACATCTTCGACTTTGAACTCTCCACAGAAGAAATGAAGCGCATTGAGGCGTTCGACACCCAGCACAGCCTCTTCTTCTCCCATTATGAGCCCGCTATGGTTGAGCAATTCATGCAGTGGGAAAAGATGATTTGATGCCCGTCCTACAACGAAAAAGCCCAAGGCACTCTCCATCACAGGAGAGCGTCTTGGGCTTTTTTGTTTCTATGTGGTTGCTATCATCAAGCCAAAGCTACAGGTAGCTATACCACCACTATCGGGAAGCGTCTCGGGTATATATCAAGACCTAAACTCTTACCCCATAAAGAAGGCTATGATACAACCTTTAAACATACGTTTCATTTTCCAATCAACATCGTTTGAGATATGAAATCAATTTATTTTCCATTAAAAAATAAATTATTTTTCTGAGAAAATCAATTTGATTTTTGTTCCAATATCATTCCCCTTCGTTCTTCAAAGTGGGCAAACCGATGTGATATTTCACTGCGAAGAAGCGGATAGCGCATATCACCAAGAACGTCACAATGACCGTTATGGGCACATCAACGCCCGCCACAATCATCATCCAATAAACCATTCCGCCCAAGACACATGCCATAGCATATATCTCTTTGTGAAAGATCACTGGGACATTGTTAAGCAACACATCACGTATCACACCACCGGCAGATCCCGTTATACACCCCATGATGGTTGCTACCCAATAAGGATAGCCCATCCCCACGGTTTTCTGAATACCGGCTATCACAAAGAGCGCCATACCTAAGGTGTCGAAGGCAAACCATGCATTATCAAGCCGTTTCATATATCTACCAAAACAAACCACGATAAGGAAAGCCAACAAGGTGCATAAGACATAGAGAGAGGAGGTCATCCAAAATGGGGTGACACCTAACAACACATCACGTATCGTTCCACCGCCCAAAGCCACGGCAAAACCACAAACATACCCGCCAAACCAATCATACTGTTTGGCACAGGCGTGGCGCAATCCAGAAATGGCAAAGGCGATAGTTCCTAATACCTCTATTAGCTGCTGTATGGTGTGAACAATCTGCGGATCAGCGTAGAACAAATCAGTTGACAACGTTAATAGGTGAACCATTCAAGAACGCTTTCACGTTCTCAATACATATCTCCATCAGTCGCTGACGTGCCTCCACGGTGGCCCAAGCCACATGTGGGGTAAGGAATGCGTGTGGCTGAGCAAAGAGAGGATTGTCAGCCTTAGGGGGTTCCTGTGCCATCACGTCTGCGCAGTAAGCCGCAATCTTTTTCTGTTGAAGGGCTTCTGCCATAGCTGCTTCGTCTACCAAAGGTCCACGGCCCGTGTTAATCAATATGGCAGTGGGACGCATCTTGCTTAGTGTCTCTGCATTGATCATGTGCACATTGGCATGAGGGCCTTCTTTTACCAAAGGGCAATGTAGCGACAACACGTCAGAAAGGGCGTATAACGAGTTGATATCCACTTTCTCTACATATTCGGGGAGCTGTTCGGGCGCCTTGCTCGTTGCCGCCAGCACCTTCATTCCCATGGCATGGGCAATACTTGCCACCTTTGAACCGATATTGCCAAAGCCAATGATGCCGAAGCTTTTACCACATAGTTCGTGAAGAGGTTCATCCCAATAACAGAAGTCGGGATGATGAGCCCAGCGCAGGTCACGATTCTGACGAGCAAAGTCGTCCACATGGTTGGTCACATTGAGCAATAGCGCAAACACATGTTGCGCCACGCTGTCGGTGCTATATGCGGGGATGTTGCTCACCACGATGCCATGTTCGCGTGCTGCAGCACAATCGATGTTATTATACCCCGTAGCTAGCTCGCCAATATATTTCAGATTAGGTAGTTGTTCTATGATTTCACGGGTGATGTTCACCTTATTTACTAAAATCATATCAGCGTCTTTGGCTCTCTCCACTACATCTTCTTCTGACGTACGGTCATACAAAGTCAAATCGCCCAACTGCTTCAAGGGTTCCCATGACATATCGCCAGGATTGACTCCAAAGCTATCAAGTTCTACTATTTTCATTCTTTTATTCTTTATTTTTGGTAAGTGATCCTTTTGTGCATCACTTTGCTGATTCCACAATTATCCTCTTTAAAATGCCGACTAACTATTTTCATCTTTATAGCGATCACCCCAACATTGCACCATGCGGTTATAAAGTTTCTCTTCTGAAGGCGAATGTTGTGCATGCCAGATGCGCTGGCCAGTCAAGCTATCGGGCAGATACTGCTGCGCCACAAAGTTATTGGGATAATCATGTGGATACAGATAACCATCGTGATAACCTAGCTGCTCCATCAGTTGGGTGGGCGCATTACGGATAGGCAGTGGCACGGGCTGATTGCCTGTGCTCTTAACAAGCCTCAGAGCCGCATCAATGCCTAGATAAGCCGAGTTGCTCTTAGGCGAAGTGGCTAGATATACCGTAGCCTCAGCCAACGGAATGCGTCCCTCGGGCCATCCTATCTTCATCACAGCATCAAAGGCTGCATTGGCAAGAAGCAACGCGTTGGGGTTAGCCAAACCGATATCTTCTGCCGCAGAGATAACCAAGCGGCGAGCGATAAACTGTGGATCTTCGCCGCCTTCTATCATACGTGCAAGCCAATAGAGCGCCGCATCAGGATCGCTACCGCGGATACTCTTGATAAAGGCGGAGATAATGTCATAATGCATCTCACCTTCTTTGTCATAAGCCAAGGGGTTCTGCTGCAGCCTACTAGCCACCTGCTCATCAGTGATCACCACATGTTCAGTTCCATCAGCTTCGACAACCAGTTCAAGGATGTTCAACAACTTACGCGCATCTCCTCCACTGTAACGCAACAACGCTTTGTGTTCCTTGACCTCAATGGTCTTTTGCTTCAGCATGACGTCTTCGCTGATGGCTCTCTTGAGCAAGGCTAAGAGATCATCCACCTCCAAACTTTGCAACACAAACACCTGACACCTAGAGAGCAATGGTCTGATTACCTCAAAGCTGGGATTCTCGGTAGTAGCTCCTATGAGCGTCACGATACCCTTCTCCACTGCACCAAGCAGAGAGTCTTGCTGCGACTTAGAGAAGCGATGAATCTCGTCTATAAATAAAATAGGTGAGTTGGCATTAAAGAAACGGTTGCTTTGCGCCTTTTCTATCACCGCTCTGACATCCTTAACGCCACTGGTTACAGCTGACAAGGTATAGAAAGGCACTTCGAACTTGTGCGCAATAATCTGCGCCAAAGTGGTCTTCCCCACCCCCGGTGGTCCCCATAAGATAAACGACGAAATATGGCCAGAATCAATCATATTTCTCAGTACGGCTCCTTGCCCTACTATATGCTTCTGACCAACATACTCGTCCAACGTACGCGGACGCATTCGTTCAGCTAATGGTTCCATAATGCAAAGTTACAAATTCGGGTGTACAATGCAAAACTTTTGCTTGAAATGTTTGGTATTTTAGGTTTTAGTACTTACTTTTGCACCGCCACAGAAAATTCAAGGTGGACTGAAGTTTGATATTTAGGAAAATACAATATTTATGAGACAAAGCAACAAGTTGACTTTAAAGACCTTAACGAAGAGTAGTGTTTGGGACATTCAAGAGAATGACGTATTCAGACTATGGGAAAGTGCCGAAAAAGATGCCGACTTGAAAGATAATATGACACATTACTTGGATGTGTTGCGCAGTGCATTTACCATTGAGGAGGTAAAGATTGATCGCCAAGAAGTGATCAGCAAATACGAAGAACGTGGCTTCAAAGTGGGATTGGTTCGCATTGATGACAATTCGCGTGCCAAATGGGCTATCAAGAAGAAGCCTATCTCACGCATCACTGACCTCACATACGAGAACATCAGTCATATCAGTGCCACTAAGCTCATAGAGGTATTGGAGCGCAACTTCGGTGGAGGATGGGAAAGTCTGCCACAAAGCATACAAGACATTATCTTGAGTGGTTTTGACATCTCTACCACGACATTGCCTACATCAAGACTGAAACGTCCTGGAGGATTATATCAGAAGAAGGTTGAAGACGGATATGAAGTGCTTGAGATTGCTAAAGGCAACTGGACAGAGGCTATCTTTGCCAAATCTAAGCCACAGACTGACAAGTTTAAGCTCAAAGCCGAAGAAGACACTTCAGCTATGTCGTTTGGCGTAGAGAAGGATCAAGACGAAGACGAAGAGCTTGACACACGTGCTCGCGATTTGGATGACGACGATGACGATCCATACGATGACGAGAAACTCACAGAAGAGAGCTATCGCACCACTTACGAAACAAGCCCTGAAGATCTAGAGAAGCTTGCTGCAGAGGGTGTTGCTGACGAAGAAGCATATTAATATTACATATTAGTACATAAGCAATTGGGGGTGTGACTTTTATCAAGTCATACCCCCAATTTTCATATAAGGACAAAAAAGATTCCTCATCGCCATATCAACGATGAGGAATTTTGAAGCTATTGTTACTTAGAAATCATCTCAACTGAGCGTTTTAAGAACTGATCAAGAGCGGCACCCTTGAGCATTCCATTCTGCAAAAGTGCTAGATCTATCAACTGATGTACAGCCTGGTTGTCTTTTGCAAAATCGGCAATCACCGCATTGAGCTTGTCACGCTGCTCATTGATAGCCTTCTCGGTGTTGGAAAGGTCATCTTTCTCCTCCTGTGTAATCTCTTCAGGTTTCTTCTTATCTTGACTCTGATGGAGAGCTGCAAGACGTGCTTCCTGACCTTTAATCTCGCTACGGATAGGCTTCAGCGTCTCTTCGGTAGCCTGTGTCTCTGCCGATAAGATTTGCTTGATAAGCGCATGGTTCGAGTTTACTACCATCTGATAAGAGTCGGGCATCTGCGCATAGAATCCCATTCCCTGCTGATACTTGCTCATATCCTTCATACGACGCATATACTCGCTCTGAGTAATCACGATAGGAAGGCTTTCCTCGCCTAGCGCACGTACCTCCACGTCAAACATCGCCTTGTCTAAGGTTGGTAGTTGAGAACGGAAGGCTTGTGACAAACTGTCACGTTGCTCTGCTGTGAAATCGTCTACCATCTCTTGATCCTTCTGAATCAGTCGGTCAACCACATCTGAGTCGACTCTTACAAAGTGGCTCTTCTCAAACTTGGTTTCGAGCAACTGAATAGCAGGAACATCGAGCTGACCATCAAGCAACAACACGCTATAACCCTTGTTCTTTGCCGACTCAATGAAAGAATACTGATCCTCCACATTGGTAGCATAGAGATAAACGAGGTTATCGTTCTTGTCCGTTTGGTTGTCTTTAATCAGCGTCTTATATTCGTCAAAGGTGAAGTACTTTCCTTCGGTATCCTTGAACAAAGAGAAGTCCTTAGCACGATCATAGAAGGTCTCGGGCTCTGAAAGCATACCATAATTAATAAAGAGCTTCAGATCATCCCACTTGCTTTCGAAAGCCTTACGGTCATCCTTGAACAGGCTCTGCAAGCGATCGGCCACCTTCTTGGTGATATATGTAGAAATCTTCTTTACATTGGAATCGCTTTGGAGATAACTACGGCTGACATTCAATGGGATATCGGGCGAATCGATAACACCATGTAGAAGCGTCAAGAACTCGGGCACAATGCCTTCCACCTGATCTGTGACAAAGACCTGATTGCAATAGAGCAGAATCTTATTGCGCTGCAAATCAATATTTTGCTTGACACGAGGGAAATACAAGATACCTGTCAGATTGAACGGATAATCCACGTTGAGGTGTATCCAGAACAAGGGATCATCGTTCATTGGGAACAATGTATGATAGAACTTCTTATAGTCGTCGTCCTTTAAAGCTGAAGGAGTCTTGGTCCATAGAGGTTCAGCATCATTGATGATATGATCCTCTTCTGTATCTACCTGCTTGCCATCCTTCCATTCGGTCTTCTTACCGAAAGCAATATGAACGGGCATAAACTTGCAATACTTGTTGAGCAGTTCCTCAATCTTGTTCTTTTCTAGAAACTCCTTGCAGTCGTCAGCTATATGCAGCACGATGTCAGAGCCGCGTTCAGCCTTCTCTGTCTCCTCCAAGGTGAACTCAGGATTACCGTCACAGCTCCATTTCACGGCTTTAGCACCTTCCTTATAGCTCTTGGTCACAATCTCTACTTGCTTACTAACCATAAACGCTGAGTAGAAACCTAAACCAAAGTGACCGATGATAGCTTCGGCCTTATCCTTGTATTTCTCCATAAAGTCGGTTACACCAGAGAAAGCAATCTGATTGATATACTTATCAATCTCTTCTGCCGTCATACCGAGTCCGTGGTCTGAGATAGTTAGTGTACCTGCTTTCTCATCTATAGAGATATGAATGGTAAGATCACCAAGGTCGCCTGTGAAATCACCCGTAGAGGCAAGGGTCTTCATCTTTTGTGTGGCGTCCACGGCATTACTTACCATCTCACGCAAGAAGATGTCGTGATCTGAATAAAGAAACTTCTTGATTACTGGGAAAATGTTTTCCGTTGTTACTCCTATGTTACCTTTTTGCATAATACTTTGTTTTAATTCCGCTAATAGAAATACAAATACCGTGCCAAAGAACATTAGCCTTATTCATTGTGCTAAAAGATGAAAAAACGGCTGTTTTCCTTGGGTAGTTGTCATATTTGCATTATCTTTGTATCACAATAATAGCAAAAACCAAATACTAACAATGTCTCGGTTTATAGACAAGAACAAGAGTCAATACATATCCGAATATTATTCCATGCACGTCAAGGAGCTTCGTTGTTACGTGCAGGGAAAGATTGGCGACGATATGGAAGCCGAAGACATTGTACAGAATGCCTTTATGCGTGCGCTGACATCTACAAAGATGATTACGCCCGTCACCTTACCCGCATTCATGTACACGATAGTGAGAAACCTCATCTATGACTATTGGCGTCACCACAAAGCTATCAACGAATATGAGCACATGGTGACAAAGGGATTGTCAAGCCGCACCAATGGCATAGACAACCCTGAATGCTATTACAATGTGCAAGACATCCTGCGTCAGCTAGAAGACGGCATCACACACCTTTCGGATAAGAAGCAGAAGATTTATAGGCTCAACATATACGAAGGGAAGCCCGTCTCAGAGATTTCTAAGGAGCTATGCTTAAACTATAAGTTTGTGGAGAATCGCCTTACCGAAGCACGCCGAGAGATAAGAGGAATGCTACGGAAACGATTTGCTTAAAGCCGGTTAGCTTCGTGTTGCCTTAAAATTATCTAGATTCTTGTATCTACGACGCATCATTCGTTGATAGATATTGCCTATCCAGAGGCGCGAAGATAGCATAAAAGCCAATCCCACAACTAACATCACGCCGCTTGTCGCCTCCGTCCCAATAAGCACCTTACCCACTCTGATAACTAGCAAAGGTATCATAAAGCCCATAAAAGCGAAGAGCATCTGCAAGGCATTGTTGGTTTGAAAGGTTTTCCCTGTCACTTTCTCATTGAGCGAGCACGTCTGATTGTTGTACACCGCCAATTGGAAGTACATAAAATGAATAGGGCCTGCTATAAAAGCATACATTGCGAGCACTTGTAGCCAAGATCTGTGATATAGATAAATGTTAGGAATGGTGCACAACAATGGTATCAATAACATCACACAACTCACGAGATACTTAGCATATAACATCAAATGAATGCTTCGCGTATGACTCATGAGAAGATCAATGTAGTTGCCTTCGAACGTCATAATCCTAACCAACACAAAGGCTGCATAAAGGAAGAAGATATAAGTCAGCCAGAACTCGTCCATAAATTCCATTGATGAACCTTGAACACATAACATGAAAACGCACACTGGAACAATAATCAAATAAGAGATAAGCGCTTTGCGAGGATTGCGATTACGCAACATACATAACATCTCCAACTTGACATAGCTTCCCAACCCACCCCAATGATCAAAGAGGCGCAAACTAAATCGTGAGGCTTTCTGAACACGTCCTTTCTTAGTCAGCTCTACTCTGATGCTGTGATATTGTAGGCGGCGATTAATAACGAATAAAATACCAATTAACAATATGGTGGCTAAATAGTAGATCGGATTACCAAAGGTGAGTCCCTTAGCTAGGTTTAATATACAATGTGCGTAGAGGTTGAGTCCTTGGGAGCTATCAAGACATATGGGCAAGACAAACAATCCATACACAGCTACAGGCAACAGCCAATAAAGGAACGAGCGACTGATCAGCGTACGACAAACAAGATACCATTCGGCATTGATCAGAATCAAAAGATAGAAGCCCAACAACGCTCCAATGCTAGCGACTAACGACTGAGGGATAAATATGGCTAGGAAAGCATAGGGGATGAAAGCAGCAAACCAAAGGAGGTTATATGAGCAGAATAAGTTACGGACCAAGAAGGCATCAATGCACGTGTACTTGGGAATGGGAAGCAATAAATAAGGTAGGATGAGCTGTGAAGGCGTTTGCTGAATGGCAAATCGGAGGAGAAAATCAATAAACAATATGATTGGCGCAATCATATACATCACGTGCCAGCCAGTAAAGCTATGTTGCTCGCCTACCAAGAACGCCGTCAGCACTCCTATATAAGCAAGATATAAGATACCGAACGCATAGAGGAGCCACAAACCTAATTGCGCCAAGACTGAGTTCTTATGCGGTATCATACGTTGCCCCGCCAAGTGTCTATGATGAGACAATGTGCGCAACAAGTGGAATTTGGCTCGTAAAGAAGAGATAGCGTTGGTGGTCATTAACGTAAGTCTATGATTTCGGCATTGGGAAATTCCTTGCTATTAAACTGAAACAACGCGTCAGACAGATTGCGAGTTTGGAAATTAGAGATATTGATGGTCATCCAACTTTTTCCTTGTTTCACCTTAATCTGTTTGGGTTGATAGTTGGCCGTGACGGTGATATACATCTCTTGTATGGAACGGGCGGGGTGAATAGCCTTGAGACGCACTTGATAGCTAGCGCCTTGCTTTGTCATTGACAGTCTATAGCCTGACTTATATAAGCTCAAGAAGCTATAGGGGTTCATCTGTATCTTCTGCGACTCGTTAGGAGTGCTTACGTTTACCTCGCCAGTAGACTGTAGGTAAGTCCATTGCGTCTTACCATTGTACCACACTCGTGCGTTGCCCGTGGAAGCATAAAACTTGTTTCCCTTTATGGAGATATTGCCCGAGGCGCTACCCGTCTTTCCACTAGAGATCGTGAAATGAGCAGACGCGCCACCTTTATGATTCACAACAGCTGCGGTCTTATCCAACACTTTCTTTGCTTCAGATGCGTTTTGAGCCGACAGCGTAAGGCTGAGAGTTAACAATAGCACCAAAACACCAATAAATCGTTTCATGATTGACATCATTATCTTTCTATAAGCGTGCTTAGAAATCGCACACTCAGTTAAACTTCTATTACAGCCGGACGTTATTTGCTCTGCTTTTGCATCCGATTGGGATCATTGCGATCCGCTACTATCAATGCTTGAGAGAAGCCAAAATACTGTCAAGCGTAGCCTCATCTTGCACAAGGACCTCACGCGGTTTGCTTCCACGTGCTTCACCCACGATACCTGCCTTCTCTAACTGATCCATCAATCGACCGGCTTTGTTGTAACCGATAGCAAAGTCGCGTTGTAAACGAGAGGTAGAACCTATCTGGTTGACCACCACTGCACGAGCTACCTGACCGAACAATGGGTCTAGGTTTTGCAAATCCACATCGCCTCCACCAGGAGCACCATCTTCTGTCAAAGGTTCGGGGATTTCCAATGGAGCCACAGGACCTATCTGATCAGCTATAAACTTATTGATACGTTCCACCTCAGGTGTGTCTACAAAGGCGCATTGCACACGGACAGGTTCGCCACCATTGAGGAAGAGCATATCACCCTTTCCTATCAAGCGTTGCGCTCCTGGACGATCCAAGATGGTACGCGAGTCGATCATTGCACCTACGCGGAATGCTATACGACCAGGGAAGTTGGCTTTGATATTACCGGTGATAATCGTGGTGGTTGGACGCTGCGTGGCTATAATCATGTGGATACCAATGGCACGCGCCAACTGAGCGATACGCGTGATTGGCATTTCGATCTCTTTACCACTTGACAACATCAAGTCACCAAACTCATCAATGATTACCACGATATAAGGCATGAACTCATGACCCTCTTCGGGGTTCAATTGATGATTGAGGAACTTCTTATTATATTCCTTGATATTACGCGCACCTGCTTGTTTCAACATATCGTAACGCTGATCCATCAAGACGCAGAGGCCTCTCAAGGTCTTGACCACCTTCTTAACATCTGTGATGATAGGTTCTTCCTCATTCTCCTCAACAGCAGCCATAAAGTGTTTGGCTATCGGGCCATAAACGCTAAACTCTACCTTCTTGGGGTCTACGAGAACTATTTTCAGCTCGTTAGGATGCTTCTTGTAAAGCAACGAGGTGATAATAGCATTCAGACCCACTGACTTACCTTGACCCGTAGCACCCGCTACCAATAGGTGTGGTATCTTAGCAAGGTCCACGATAAACACGTCATTGGTGATTGTCTTACCAAGAGCAATAGGCAGATCCATGGTAGTTTCTTGGAACTTCTTCGAGTTGAGGATGCTAAACATGGACACGATATTGGGTTTAGCATTAGGAACCTCTATACCAATGGTGCCCTTACCAGGCATTGGCGCGATGATACGGATACCAAGGGCAGCCAAACTGAGAGCAATATCATCCTCAAGATTTTTGATCTTTGAGATACGCACACCTTGTGCAGGCGTGATTTCGTACAATGTAATGGTAGGGCCAACCGTCGCACGAATAGATCGTATCTGCACATCAAAATCGTTCAAGACCTTGATGATGCGATTCTTATTTGCCTCTAGCTCTTCCTTATCAACAAAGTTTGGATTGGTATCCGACTCATATTCCTTGAGCAGATTGAGCGTAGGGAACTTCCAGTTGACAAATGGCTCGCGTGGATTGATCGGTGTGAGGTTTGCTTGTTTATCTGCAAGCACTTGACCATGCGCCTTTTCATCACCTTTAGGTACCTCAACCTGCATCTCGGGAGAGGAAGATGCCTTTTCCTGTTCTATATGACGAGGGGCTTCAGAAGGTATCACATCATCTGTTACAACAGGTTCTTCGTTAGACACTTCGGGAGTAAACTCTACAGTTTGTGGCTCGGGATCGTCAAAGACAACGGGTTCGTTAGATTCAAAAGTGTCATTCGATGGTTCCGACGCTTCATCAGTTTGTCCTTTATTAACCACCGTAAACTTCACCTTACTAGATATATACCCCACAGGGTTTAGCATTTGACGCACCACCGTGATGGTCTCAGATGTGATATAGGTAAGGAAGGTCAATGCCACGATTAATAGCACGGCAAACAAACCAGGTGCGCCAATCACATTCTCGAGCCATTGGCATATATAAGCCCCATGATCGCCACCAGGATTAAACACCTGATCGCCCATGAAGGGAGATAAGACCTTAGCAAAGGTCACACTGCTCCATATCATCACCAACGCCATTCCAAAGAACCACTTCCAAAGATTGAGCTTGGGATAAGCCTTCATCATCTTCAATCCGCATAATCCCACAAAGACAGGAATCATGAAAGCGGGGATTCCGAAACAACGATTAATCAGAAAATATGACAACAAGGCTCCCATGCTACCGCAGGAGTTTTGAAACTGCTGATGCGTGTTGAGCAACTCGCCAGGACGGAGAGCTGTTATGATACTTTGATCATCGGCTCCAGTAAAAAAATAACTGCAAAAAGCTACAATTAGGTAAATTGCAATGAGGAACAAGATTATTCCCATTACAAATCCAACAGTATCATTGAAAATATAGTTTATGCCTATCGCCTCCGAGAAACTTTTGGATTTTCGGTCGGTTTTCTTTTTTTTCATCAATTAAAGTCTTAGACAAGAGGTCTGCATTAGGTTTGTATCGCAGAGACTCACCTCACCCTCTTATGTACAATATTTACTCTATAATTGATGCAAAAGTAAGAAAATATACGGACAAACGACCATCTTTTCAGAACTTTTTTCTAATTTTGCAGCGTTTATTGAGCAAGTATGACAGACATATTATACAACAAGTTTGACAAGAAACGCATCCCCACCCTACCTCGTGTTACTTTCCCTGGACGAATCGTGACGATTTATACCGAGAAACAAGCAGAAAGTGCAGTGCGTTTTTTGCTAAGTCAGTCTATTTTAGGAATAGATACCGAAACTCGCCCAGTATTCAGAAAAGGTCAGCACCATAAGGTGGCGTTACTACAAGTAAGCACACACGACACATGCTTCTTGTTCAGACTATGCAATATCGGTCTGCCACGTTGCATCATCGACTTTTTAGAAGATGTCAACGTCCCTAAGATTGGTTTGTCGCTCAGTGATGACATGCTGATGCTACATAAGCGTTCGCCATTCAAGCCAGGTCTATTCATTGACCTACAAGATATGGTAAAGGATTTTGGGATAGAAGATCTGAGTTTGCAGAAGCTCTATGCTAATTTCTTTCATGAGCGTATATCCAAGCGAGAACAACTCTCTAATTGGGAGAACGACATCCTCACAGACAAACAAAAGCTTTATGCAGCTACTGATGCATGGACGTGTATCAATCTATACGAAAAGATGTGCCAGCTAAAAGAATCTGGTGATTTTGAAACAATTACTAACGAAGAAACAACGGAACAGAATGTATAAATCCATTTACTTAAAGAAAGGGAAGGAAGAATCGCTTTTGCGTTTTCATCCTTGGGTGTTTAGCGGTGCTATTTCACGTATTGACGACGAGATCAGCGAAGGTGATACCGTGAGGGTATTAGATTCACATGGTAACTTTCTTGGTGTTGGACATTTTCAGATAGGATCTATTGCTGTCAGAATCTTATCTTTCCGAGACGTTACTATCGACTCGACTTTCTGGGAGAGCCGACTTGATGCCGCGTGGCAAGTGCGCAAAGCCTTAGGTGTATATCACACGGGCGAGAATGGGAACACCACTTTCCGTCTTGTTCATGGCGAGGGTGACAATCTGCCCGGACTGGTTATCGACTGTTATGGCAACACTGCTGTCATGCAAGCTCACAGTGTAGGCATGCATGTCAATCGTGAAGCAATAGCGCAAGCGTTGCAACAGGTTATGGGAGACGTGATTAAGAACATCTACTATAAAAGCGAGACCACGTTACCCTTCAAGGCCAACCTCGGTCAAGAGAACGGCTTCATACTTGGTGGCTCAGAAGATGACGTCACCATTGAGAATGGTCTGAAGTTTCACGTGGATTGGCTCAAAGGCCAAAAGACGGGTTTCTTCATCGATCAGCGCGAAAACCGTTCTTTGCTAGAATATTATTCAAAAAATCGCTCTGTTCTCAACATGTTCTGCTACACGGGAGGATTCTCGGTGTATGCCATGAGGGGCGGCGCTTGTCAGGTTCACTCTGTGGATAGTTCGGCTAAAGCCATTGAACTGACTAATGATAACATCGCGCTCAACTTTCCGAATGACGAACGCCATCAAGCTATCTGTGACGACGCCTTCAAATATCTTGATGCACACAACGACAAATACGATCTCATCATCTTAGACCCTCCTGCATTTGCCAAGCATAGAGCAGCCTTACACAATGCGCTGAAAGGATATACCCGTCTCAACGTCAAAGGTCTACAAAAGATCAAGCATGGTGGCATTCTCTTCACCTTCAGTTGTTCACAGGTGGTAAGCAAGGATCATTTCCGCCAAGCCGTATTCACAGCAGCTGCACAAGCAGGACGTAAGGTACGCATTCTTCATCAGTTACATCAACCAGCTGACCACCCTATCAACATCTACCATCCCGAGGGCGAATATCTCAAAGGATTGGTGCTATACGTTGAATAGCCTTTGATGTGAAACGATAGAATTTGCAATGAACCTTTTCGAACAGAAAGTTGACTTATACATCAACCGCCAGCAATTACTATATAAAGGAAGAAAATACTTGGTAGCTTTGTCTGGCGGTGCTGATAGTGTAGCCTTGCTAAGATGCCTTAGCCATCTAGGCTACACGCTAGAAGCGGTTCATTGCAATTTCAAACTAAGGGGCGACGAATCAGACCGAGACGAGGCTTTCTGCAAATCTTTGTGTCAAAAGCTGGATATTCCCTTTCATGTAGTCCACTTTGACACGAAGGCGTACGCTACGTTGCATAAGATTAGCATAGAAATGGCTGCACGCAATCTGCGTTATAGCTATTTTGAAAGACTACGGGTAGATATTGATGCAGAAGGGATTTGTGTGGCACATCATCAGAATGATGTTGCCGAAACCATCTTGCTCAATATGGTACGAGGCACAGGGATATCAGGATTAGAGGGGATACATCCTAAGAATGGGAACATCCTACGCCCGATGTTGTCTGTCAGCAGACAAGAGGTGCTCAACTATCTTTCTGCAATCAATCAACCTTACGTTACAGATAGCAGCAACCTTGTTCCTGATGTAAAGCGAAACAAAATTCGTTTGCAGGTCTTGCCTTTGCTTGAGGAACTTAACCCAGCTATTATCCACCAACTTTACATATTAGGCGAACAAGCGCATGAAGCCTCAAAAGTGATTGGGGCTTCCTTAAAGGATTATTCTTTACGGGAAGAGGTCTCTATCAATGACTTATTACGGGAGCCCTCTACTGAATATGCAGTGTACTTCTTTCTAAAAGACAGAGGGTTTACGGGTAAACTGATTAGGCAGATTGCTCAGTCGCTTGATTCGCCAACTGGAACCAAATGGATTTCGGCAAGTCATGAGCTCGTCATAGACAGAGGTCGACTCATTGTTCATACGCTTAATGATTTGCCCACGAAACATCTTCGAATCCCAGAAGAGGGGCGGTACGTCTACAACGACAACTTGTCAATCACACTTAGACCGACAGTCAGAACATCTGAATGGCAAATACCCAAGACCTCTCTACACATAGCTTTAGATGCGGACAAAGTGGCTATGCCTTTGGTGTTGCGTCCCACAAGCGAAGGCGATCGTTTCAAGCCATTAGGAATGAAAGGTTCAAAACTGGTCAGCGATTTATTGACCGACTGCAAGAAGAGCATAATAGAGAAGGAGCGACAACTGGTATTGGTAGATGCGAATCAACAGATCATTTGGGTTGTAGGTGTAAGACCTAATCACGCTTGTCGGATAACAGACACAACCCAAAACATATTAGACATCACAATCAGCAATAATTTTTGTCAATACAAAGATAAACAAAAGGGCTGATACCTCGTGAGAAGTGTCAGCCCTAATTTATGGTGCCTGTAAAAGTTTTACCGGACAGCAATATTATTGATAGATACATTAAACGCTTTGCAGCGGCGGTTTTTCTGGCTGCAGCGACTAAGCGAAAAGCGACTGAACTTCTCGTATATATCCAAGCCACGTCCAAGGGCTATTGTCCAGC
>CAVGNV010000040.1:0-16034 GCA_963630695.1 Paratractidigestivibacter sp.
GTAAAGCCTCATACTTGCTGAATAAAGATTTAAGGGGGCGAACCATGGAATTAACTAGTGTTATTCATATGCATGTAAATAGAATGTTTAGAACAAATCAGAGAGCATGTGAAATGGTTATTTATTGGTATCTTTCAAAATATTATAAATCAAAGAAGGCTAAATTAAAATATTGTTCCCGCTAGCTTGGATATTGTTTGAGGATAAAGCCATTATAAATTTTTGCTTGATAAATTTGTAGGCCCCTTATATGAAGCACCAGGAACGCTACCACTTTGGACTCAACCTGGAAAGTTAACTCTTGAGTGATGTTCCAAATTTCCCTAAGAAATTGGGCACAATTTCACATTATCAAGTATGGATAAGAAGCCTAGATTGGCTATTGAAATCAAAATAGGATGTATTCAGATATGATTGATGTCGTTAAAAATATAACATATTATCTGATTTTACAAGAAATTAATGTTAAAATAGTTAATTTACTTGTAGGTTTTAAACAAATGAGCTATATTTGTGCAGGCATATGAGAAATGTCTTCCCTCTGTGTCCGAACGCAATATTAGAAGGCCAAACTTTGATAAAATGAAAAAACTAAAACTAAAAAAGGTAACCTTATCTGAGGTGCCTGCTGATTCATTGAATGGTATTAATGGCGGTGCTCAACAAAATCAATCCATTTTACAAACGATTGCATCGTTAACAGTCTCAATTATAATATCATCTGTTATAACTAGTGGAATTCATTGCAATTCTTCTGCAACGAGACCTAATAATTCGGAAACATCTCGCTGCTTATGTAATCCTTAATAACTAAAGAGGTCTTCGTGTTGCGAGGAACGAGCAATATGAAGACCTCTTTAGTTATTTATGGAATGAAAATTTACCTCCGGTCCGTTATTTTTGCTCATTTATTTCTGATAACTCTACAATCAACTTCTTCGCTTCTATAATTTCTTTAGATAACCCTTTAGATGAGGTCTATATTCATATTCCAGGTTATCTGGAACTTTTCAAATCAATAGTTACTATTTATTTGGTTTATGGATTAATAATGTTCGTGTTGTCGCGAATCCAGTTTCCAATTAATTTAATTGTTAAAAGGCTTCTCAGAAATATAATCCATTTTCGTCTTTCGTAAACGGATACAAAGGGTTCGATGAATAACAAAAAATAGACTCTATGAAGTTTCCTCATTTTATTCAGCATGATCAAATGGATTGTGCGCCTGTGTGTTTAAAAAATATTGCTTCTTATTATGGAAGATTTTTTTCTCTAGACCAACTTAGAAATAAATGCCACACTTCTCATATTGGTACCTCGCTGGCAAATTTGAAAATTGGTGCCGAAAATATGGGATTTGAAGCAAAACCCGTTTTTATTAATTGGGATTCTTTAGCTAAAGCAGTGCCACTTCCTTGTATCGTCCATTGGAATGATAATCATTATGTAATAGTATATAAAATCAAAAAAAGATTACAAAAATACTACATATATGTTTCAGATCCAGCTAAAGGACTTGTGCAATATAATAAAGAAGAATTTGTAAAATACTGGATAGAGCAAGAGTCGTTTTCTTTAGGTAACGATAAAGAGAAGAAGGGAATTGCTCTCATTTTGCAACCAACGTCTCGATTTTATGAAAATGGAGATGAAAATGAAGATAAAACAAAATGGGGCTTTAAGAATGCTGTTAATTATATAAAGCCTTATTACAAGTACCTTGTTCAACTTTTTATTGGTTTACTCGTTGGAACTGGAATTGACATAGTTCTTCCATTCATTAATCAATCAATTGTAGATACTGGTATTATAAACTCAAATTTATCATTTGTCAATCTTATATTGGTAGCTCAATTTGCATTTGTTTTTGGTAGAATGGTTAACCAGTTTATACAGAGTTGGTTGTTGTTACATGTGTCCTCACGTGTTGCCATTACCCTAATATCTGATTTTTTACTAAAGTTAACTCGTTTACCAATAGCTTTTTTTGACTCGAGGAAGGTTGGCGATATACTTCAAAGAATTCAAGATACTCAAAGAATCACTTCATTCCTGACAGAATCATTATTAAGTATAATTATAGCCGTTCTTACGACCATTGTCTATGGGATAATTATGGGCGGATATAATGTCAAGATTTTAGAGATATTTGCCATTGGAACTTTTCTCTACTTGGGTTGGATTTCCTTGTTCTTAGGTTATAGAAAGAAACTTGATTATATGAGATTTGAGCAAGCTTCCAAAAATTCCAGTAATTTAATTCAGATGGTCAATGGTATGCAAGACATTAAATTAAATAATTGTGAGAATCAGAAGAGATGGAAGTGGGAAAAAATACAAGTAAAACTGTTTAATATATCTTTTAAAGAACTCAGATTGGTTCAATATCAGCAACTAGGTTCGAATATTATAGATCAAACAAAAAATATTCTTATCTCTTTTTTTTCAGCTAAGGCAGTTATAGAAGGAGATATGACACTTGGTATGATGACATCCATTCAATATATTTTAGGTCAATTAAATGCTCCTATTTCCCAGTTTATTAGTTTTATCCAATCAACTCAAGATGCAAAAATTTCTCTTGATCGAATAGGAGAAATTCAAAAAATAGATGATGAGGAACCTGAAAATAGTAATTTGATTAAAGTTATACCAGAAGATAAGGATATTGTCTTTAATCAGGTAAATTACCAATATGGAGGCCCTTCTTCCAAAATGGTACTAAAGAATATAAATCTCAAAATTCCATCTAATAAGGTTACAGCTATTGTAGGGCCAAGTGGAAGTGGGAAAACAACTATGCTGAAGATGATGTTGGGCTTTTACAAACCTGTTAATGGAAAAGTCTTGTTGGGCGACGATAGCATTTCAGATTTAAGTCCCAAGGCCTGGAGGGCCCAATGTGGAGCAGTGATGCAAGACGGATGTATTTTCAATGATTCTATAGGAGGTAATATTTCCATGGGAGATGTACCTTATGATTTAGAACGTGTTACCGAGGCGGCTAAATTGGCAAATATTGATGATTTTATTGAGACTCTTCCAAATAAATATGATACGCAAATAGGTGCTGAAGGAGTAGGGCTCAGTACAGGCCAAAAACAAAGGATTCTTATAGCACGTGCTGTTTATAAAAGATGTAAATTTTTGTTCTTAGATGAAGCGACAAGTTCATTAGATGCGACCAATGAGCGTTTCATAATGAAAAATTTAAAAGATATATTTGTTCAAAGAACAGTTGTTATTTCGGCCCATCGCCTTAGTACAGTGAGAGATGCCGATAATATCATTGTATTGAATGAGGGCGTAATAGTTGAACAAGGTAAACATGAAGATCTCATTAAAAAGAGAGGATTTTATTTTAATTTGATAAGAAACCAGTTAGAGTTAGGTGAATAATCATGGAACATAATATAGAATTATATAGCGAAGAAGCTCAAGATATTTTATCGAGCATTCCAAATTGGATTGTTCGATGGGGAATAACTGTCATTTTTGTTATAATTTTAATGGCTTTGTTATGCTGCCATTTCATTAAATATCCAGATGTCATTACTGCTCCAATAACAATAGTAACGGATAACCCACCTAGCGATTTAATTGTAAAACAGAGCGGCTTAATTGAAAATTTATTTATTAAAGAAGGCTCCGTCGTTGAAGATGGAGATGTATTAGCTGTGATTAATTCAACTGCAAGATGGCAAGACGTTTTTTCAATAATAAATAATCTGCGTACTCATAACTATAATAATTACAAAGAGCTTGTTAAAGAAAATTGGATTTACAATAGTTATGATTTAGGCGAATTACAAGCGTCTTTTGCAGATTTTCAAGATTGTTGCACGGCATATCGTAATTATCTGAATGTTGATGAATATTCTGTAAAAAAGAACCAACTCGCTATTCAGATTAAAGCGCAACAGAATTATTTAAATAAGTTAAAGAATCAAAGATATTGGATGTCGGAAGATTTTGCTTTATTAAATAATAATGTTAATCGTGAAATGTTACGTATCGGATCTTCCTTTAAAGTAGATGATTCTTACAATTCCAGAGGCACTTATACAGAACAACAAAAAAGTAAAGCTGGAGTCGAGACGTTATTGGCGCAAACACAAATGCAAATAGCGCAAATCAAGCAAAGTCTTTCTGAACTATCAATTCAAAAAGAGCAATCCGAAGAACAGTTTAAAGAGAGAATAGATATTGCAGCTCACAAATTAATATCTCAGTTAAAACTATGGGAAAGTAATTATGTTATTAAAGCTTCAACTCGAGGGAAAGTATCACTAAGTGGTTTTTGGGCTGAAAATCAATATATTTCAAGTGGACAAAAGTTTGCGAGTATTGTTCCTGTATCCAAAACAAAAATCATTGGTAGAGTCTTTGTTCCGTCATATGGGAGAGGAAAAGTTAAGATTGGACAAATTGTTAATATAAAATTAGACGCTTATCCCTATATGGATTATGGTATTTTACGGGGAAAAATAACTTCTTTAGCCCAGACCCCAGATATCAGCTCTTCAAACACAATAGTATATACTGCAACAGTAGAGCTTACGGATAATTTGAACACAACATATAAAAAGAAAATACCTTTTATCCAACAGATGACAGGCCAGGCAAATATTATTACTGAAGAAATGACACTCTTAGATCAAATCATTAGGCCTATATACTCCCTTTTTAAAAATTGAGATTATGAAAATTTGGTTTCTTTCTTGAGAAGACACTGAATCTTCGAGTAACTATTCAGCGAATGCCCGCCCAATTTCACTTTCTAATGGTAATCTCAATTATGAGCCTTGTTTAAATGCTTATCAATCAGTAAAATAAGTATGAAAATAGTTCTGTTTTTGTTTGCCTATCTCAGCTATTTTTCGTACCTTTGTATCTATGAAACAGGCAGTTACGGACATAGCCGATGTGCTGAAAAGCATGAACAAGAAGCTGGGGTCGATGCAAAAAACCATCGATTCGCAGCATGATACTATATGCAATCTTAACCATAACATCAACAAATTGAACGCCGAGGTCAGCAAACGCAATACGATAATAGAGGATCTAAGGAAGCGTCTTGCAAAGTACGAAACACCAGACAAGAACTCAAACAACAGTAGCACGCCACCTTCCAAGGAGAAGATGAAGGACGAAGTCGTCCGACGCACTAAGACGCTACGCAAAACGAGCGGTCTCAAGCCAGGCGGGCAAGCTGGTCACAAAGGCAGTACACTTTTGAAGACTGAAAGTCCAGATTCCGTTGAAAACATAATCCATAGTTACTGTAACGAATGCGGCCAATCGCTCGAAGATAGTGAGCTTGTGTTGGATTATGTTACACAGGTGATATCACTTCCTGAAATGAAGCCCATAGTAAAAGAAATCAGGCATTATGTTGCCATCTGTAATAAGTGCGGTACAGGGATCCAATCTCACGCTGCAAGGAAACGTGGGACAAATGCCGTTGTCTATGACGCTTCTGTCAAAAGCCTTGTCGTTTATCTTTCGGTAGTACAGTTTCTGCCTTATGGTCGCATTGCCGACTTCTTGCTTGAAGTATGTAATCTTTCGATAAGCGAGGGCTCTATGGTTAACTGGATAAACGAGGCCAAGACAAAAGCGAAGCCTGCTATTGACAGAATTAAGGAACTCATTATGCAGTCAAAAGTCGTTGGCTTCGACGAGTCGGGCTGCTATTGTAATAAGCGGCTGGACTGGGCTTGGATAGCACAGACCGTGTATTTTACTCTTTTATTCCGTGCAGGAGGAAGAAGTTCGAAGGAATTGGAAAGTCGTTTTGGTGACAGCCTTGAGAGAATGATAGCAGTAACAGATCGCCATAGTGCCTATTTTGCCTTGCACTTCTTGAACCATCAGGTTTGTCTTGCGCATATACTTAGAGAGCCGCAATATCTGAACGAACTCGACACAACACAGCAATGGTCCGGAGAAGTTGAAAAACTTTTGAAGGAGGCAATCCACGAAAGGAATACAAGGCCTAACGAGTGTATCGAAAAAGAACCGTGGGTCGAAAGGCTTGACGCTCTGCTCAAAAAGAATTTGGAAGAATTTAAGGAACAGTTTCAACGTCCCAAAAACGGTCTGATAAAATGTAGGGATTACATCTTCAACTTTCTGGAGGATCCTCTGATTCCTTCTGACAACAATGCAAGCGAACGCGGCATTAGAAAGTTGAAGATAAAATTGAAGAACTCTGGTACCTTTAGGTCGGACTTAGGTGCAGATGCATTCTTTGACCTGCATTCCATCATAGAAACTGCGAAGAAGCATAAGCAGACGCTATTTGAAGCAATCCGAGCACTGTTTGGTGCTACGGATAGCTCCGTCGTACCTATCGCTGAATAGTTACATCTTCGATTACTTAATCTAAAATTTGTTAATTTCGTCTTACATGATGTAGTTTTTCGCTAGGAAGTTGCGTCTAACTCGTGTAAGTCATTAAAATAAGAATAAAAATGAATGATAATCAACAAAAATTCGCGGACATGGTCCAACAGAATAAAAGCACTATTTACACCGTATGCTACATGTTCTCCAAAGACCAGGACGAGGTGAACGACTTATTTCAAGAGGTGCTCATCCGCCTGTGGCAAGGATTTGCCAACTTTGAGGGCCGAAGCGATGTGAAGACGTGGATCTACCGTGTGGCGCTCAACACGTGCATCACGCTGGACCGAAAGAAACGACGCCACCACAAGGAAAGGGTCTACATGGGCGATGACCTCTTCAGCGGCAACGAACGTGACTCACAGCAGGCAGAGATGCTGCACAAGCGTATTATTCGGCTTCAGCCTCTCGATCGTGCCATTGTTCTGCTCTGGCTCGAGGACACCAGCTACGAGGAGATTGGTGCCATCATCGGCATTACGGCAAAGAACGTGAGCGTTCGACTCTACCGCATCCGCGAGCAACTCAAAAACTTGTCTAACGATTAAACGCAACAACATTATGAATACAACAAATGGCAACTTCAACGAACTCGACGAGATGAAGCAGCAGATGCAAATGCTGCAAGACAAATTTCAGAAGGAGGTAACTATCAACGACCGACTTATCCAAGAGTCAATACGACATAAGATGTCGTGGAACAAAAAACTGTTTTGGTCGGACATTATTTCTATTCCTATTCTCATTTTTATCCAATTGGTGATGACGGAGGTGTTCCAGCTCTCTTGGTGGAGCTTGGGCATCTTTACTGCTGTGGTGCTTGCAATAGTATTTGCAGATTATAAAATCAACGTCAGCACGCTTCGGGATGAGGACTTACAGCGCAACAACCTCATCGAAACCGCCAAGAAACTGGTGCGCATGAAGAGGCTTGGGAAAATAGAATGTATCATCACTTTTCCCTTGGGTTTTTCATGGGCAGGCTGGGTTTGCGTAAAGCTTTGGTTACAAGTGAATCTGCAACGTAATGAACTTTTAAGTCAAGGATATGGATTGTTCTGTGTGGTACTGTTTGTCTTGGGACTGTTAATTGCCCTATACTTCTACCGCAAAATGCAGCGCTCTAACGATGAGCTTATCAACCAGATTAATAATCTCACCGCAATAAAAGATAGTAGTTTACAAGAGAAATTTGGAGAAATACAACATGAGTAAAATTGTAACAGCCAATCTTGCTTTATATATTCTTATTTCCTTGTTGCTCTTTAGTTTTTCCGTGCAAGATGTCTCCGCTCAATGCATGGTGGGCGGGCATGTTTATAATAAAGGAGGTGCAGTTATCGAGGGTGCAACCATTCGCATACTCTCCCGACAAGACAGCATCCTAGCGCAAACCATAACTGACAGTCTGGGAAGATATTTTCTTAGTAAACTTCCTTCTGGTAGTCTCACTGTTAAGGCTACTGCTTTGGGCTGTAAAGCAGATTTCAAGTACGTGATGCTCTTCAAGGGCACAGCTATGAACGTTGACTTTACGTTGATGAGTGATGCCATTCAACTGGAAGAGGTTAAAGTCAACGGAACAGGCATTATAGCCAATGGCGACACCACTACTTATATCACGCGGAAGTTCACTACAGGACAGGAACAGACGTTAGGTGATGTACTTGAAACTCTTCCTGGATTTAAGGTTGATAAGGAGAACAGCACTGTCGAAGCTAATGGTAAACCTGTGACTCGCATCCTTATGGAGAAGCAGGACTTATTTCAGGGCAACAACTCCGTTCCGCTGAATAATGTACCCGGACAGGATGTGACGAGTATTGACGTAATAGAGAACTATTCAGACTACAATATTCTGGAAGGATTCAAAACCTCTAACGAAACGGTCATCAGTGTAAACATGAGTGACAAGAAGAAAGGACGGCTTAGTGGACAGGCCGATGTGAGGGCGGGCATCGACAACAAGTATTCGTTGAAAAACTACTCCATGCTGATAAAGAAGAAGGTAATGTTCTCTGCCATTGCTTCAGCCAATAACACCGGTAAGGCGCTATTGAACCAAAAGGACATTATAGGTATGAACGGCGGGCTTAGTGAATTGCTTTCTGGCGAGGACTCTCAAGCGAAGATTGCAAGAGTTTTCAATGAGAGTTCTTCACTCATCGGCGATCGTGAGGATGCATATAAGCGTGACAATGGTATTGTGTCGCTTAATACAGTTTTTATGCCTTCTGGTAAAGTTAAGGTGCTTTGGAACAGCATTGTTGGACTTGACCGTTACCGGATGAACAGCACTACACATTATAGTTATCTCAACGTTCCTTTGGCTTATGACATTAGTAACCAGTCAAAGAACTATGGAGTAAATGTGAATAGTAATTTGAAGCTGCAGCTCATGCCATCGAAGACATTTAATATCTTCTATACCGGCAAAGTGCTTTTGTCACATTATTCACGGAATGGAAATGGCGAATTTATGAGCCACTTTACCGATGACGACAATAGCCGTACCATCGATCTTGAAAACAATATTCTTGCCATTAAGAAGATAAACAAGAAGAACACGTTGAACATAAGTGCTACCTATAACTACTTCAGAAATCGAGCAAACGAGGACTTTTCAGCAGACAGTGCATTCTATGGTGGTTATCGTGACCTTGATGACAGCTTTGGATATACTAACCGGATGAGTTGGCAGAATGCGGGTGCTGAAGTCTTTTTGCTTCTTAGGTTCAACGATGATTACAATACTCGGATAGGGCTTAGAAGCTATATCGATCAAGAAAATATACTGACCGATCTTAGTCAACAGACAATGAACACAGCTTTTGACAACGATGATTATATTCGACACTATGACAATGGTCTTGACTTGCAGTTGCGAAAGGATCATGGTAAACTTCAGTTTGCTGCAAAAGCTAAGCTGACTTATTTGAAGTTTGAGACCAACGTGCGGCGCACGCTGACAAAGATGAACAGATTGGTTGTAGTGCCTTCTCTGGATGTTAAATACGGCTTTAACAATTTCCATTCTCTTACACTTAACTACAGTGATGTGGTCAATACCTATGGTATCCGCAGTCTCTTCAGTAATCTGATTATAGACAATTACAGAATGTTTCATAGTAGTAGCGTAGGGTCCACATTTGGCTATTATCATACAGCTAGTCTTATCCACCAATTTATGAAACCACTGAATGGTTTCACGCTTGTAGATGCGGTGTCGTTCACCTATAGCGCAGATGATGTACTTAATGACAACCTGCTTAATGGTATCGTACGCGAAGCCAACTACATAACTTCATCTTCAGGTACCAGTTCACTGGCTGTAACCTCATATGTCGACAAGAAGTTCCGCTCATTCCCTCTTGACTTATCGGTAACGTTGAGCTATAATCATGGTAACACTCCCTACTATATGGAGGGTAACATCATACACTCCCAAAGCGATTCGTATAACTTTTTTGGAAGTGCTTCGACTTTTCGGAAGAAGGGACTTAACTTCAAAGCAACTGGCAACTATTCAATAACGGAGATGCGTGGCGATGGTAACAAATACAAGGTGAAAAACGAAAACTATCTTGCACAATTGTCCTATACTCTTCCGAAATTATATTTGGAAGTGGGAGGACGATACCGTGTTGTTCGTCTGGAAGAGAGCAAAAACGATAATCTCTATTGTAATTTCCAGGTGCGATATGACCTTAGTAAAAAGTTACAAATTAGTATCACGGGACAGGACGTTTTTCATTTGAGTAAGAAGACCAGCGCCGATGTCACTATTAACAATTATTTGAGCACCTATAGCACAACACGGTATATGCCAGGACATGTTCTCCTTGGACTTGCCATTAAATATTAATTATTACTAACATAAAATTTTAAAAAATGAAAACAAAAAAAGTTCTTTTGATGTTGGCCGTCTTTTTAGGATTGGCTTCTAGTGTGAAAGCTCAGCAACTAACAGTCGAATATTTGGTGAAGGCCAATGTCAATTCACCCTCTTTCATGGCTGGAGCAGGTCTCCCTGATGAAGTTCGTAGCATGTATGCAAATGCCATGAAGGATTTTGAGATGAAGTTTGTGTTGAGGTATAACGATGGGGAGAGCGAATTTGCTAATGTACCCATGGATAAACCTCAGTCTGTCACCATTATGGGGCAGACTATAGATGGCAAAACATTGGAGGAGCAATATAAGGGTAACATTACTTATAAGAATCGCAAAAAGAATGTTTTTGTCCAACGTAATAATTTCATGGGCAAGGTTATTCTCGTAAAGGACTCTCTAGATGCCGACACTTTCGAGGTTGTGAGTGGAGAAGAAAAACAAATCCTGGGTTACGAATGCAAGAAAGCAGTATCAAAAAAGGATAAAAATCAGATAGTGTGGTTCACTGATTACATTCCTGTAGTTGACGGTCCTTTTATTGGTGTAGGTATCACAGGACTTGTACTAGAGGCCAGTGACAACAGCAACATCTACGAGGCAACCAACATTACAGATACTGTGAGTGGTACGTTTTCCGAACCAACCGATGGAGAGGTGATGACCGCGAAGGAGTTTAACGATTACGTAACCCAAACTACCGAGATGCTAAAAATGAATTCCGGCTTATAATGACATTATTTTGTATCACTAGTGTCCACTTAAATCCATTAATAATGTACACTGCTATTTTGCTCAGAGTGTTACAAAACTGAAAGGACTCTATGGATTAGAAACGAGCGAGTTTGGCATATCTGACAGATTGAAAATTACCGAAGTAACGTTTCGCATTTATCATATGTGCTCATTTTTAACCGATTAAGCTCCCTGTCAGGGTTAGAATACTATTTAATTGTAAGCAAATGAAATGCTAATTATTTTTAGTGGACATTAGTGATTTTGTATATGATAAGTTTTGAATGAGTGCTAGTTGTAAGTAAGTACCCAAATTTGTCTATGAGATTTCCATTTCGAGCATCAAGAGTACACTGGTATTAAACTTTCACTAAGTTTCAATCTATTTGATTATGCAAAATCACATATAATTCATAAAAGAGCAAAAATTAATAATGAAGCTTTTTACAAATTTTTGTTGCCATCTATCTGGTAGAGACTGTTGAAATGTCCAAATAAATATGTATGGATGCCTCGTCCGACAAGTTCGGGCGAGGCATTCTTCGTAGTATGCTCGGCATGAGCATTGTCTAACGGGTGCAAGTCCCGAGTAAGCCCTAATAGCGGGAATTACATAGCCAAGGGCAAGGGTGTCCATCGTGAGTTGGAATCTGAAAGAAGCCAGCGGCAAACATCTGACCTAACGTACAGAAACTTCATACAAGGCATATGACCGTGGGTAAGGTTGCTACCCAGACCAAAGCCCTATAGCTATTCGGAACGGTTGGTGTAAATGAAGTAGGTATAAGATGGAAAGACAATGTTCTTATCCGAGGAGGTCTTACGGACGTGACGAATAGTTTTTTTTTTACGAAAGTTACGGAGTAAAGCTTGCCGTAAGAAGTCAGCAGAAGCCATAGTAGTGCAACACTCGATAACATTGCATGAAGGGCAGAACCTAACAATTAAACGATAGTAATTGAAACATACCTTATGAAGGAAAGAATGCAGAAAACATTATCACGTTTTAATGGCTGCCCCCAAAGAGACAGGTCGGAAACCGAAGGGTATGGGGGAGTGCAGACCTTCATGTGGATGTGTGAAGACAACATCGTGGAAGTACCATTCGACAAGGAACACCTTTTCGAGCAAATCCTCAGTCCTGCGAATCTCAACCGAGCCTACAAGGCAGTTATGAGTAACAAGGGCTGTGGTGGTATCGACAAGATGTCGTGCGAGCAGCTGCTCCCATGGCTCTTGACCAATAAGGACTTGCTCATCCGTTCCTTGATGGACGGCTCTTACCGTCCGAACCCAGTGAAAAGGGTAGAAATACCCAAAGACAACGGCAAGATGCGCCTATTGGGAATACCGACAGTGGTAGACCGTCTGGTGCAACAAGCCATCAACCAAGTACTGACTCCCATCTATGAGAACCAATTCTCCAAGACGAGCTACGGCTTCCGTCCGAGAAGAGGATGCCATGACGCATTACGAGGAGCGCAGAGGATAATCAACGAAGGCTACAAATATGTAGTTGACCTTGACCTTGAACGCTTCTTCGATACCGTGAGCCATAGCAAACTCATAGAAATTCTCAGCCGTACGATAAAAGACGGCAGAGTAGTCAGTCTAATACACAAATATCTCCGCAGTGGTGTAATGAACAAAGGCTTGTTCGAAGCGAGTGAGGAAGGAACTCCCCAAGGAGGACCGCTAAGTCCGTTGTTGAGTAACATCATGCTCAACGAATTGGATAAAGAACTTGAACGCAGAGGGCTTCCCTTTGTACGCTATGCCGATGACTCGATGATATTCTGCAAGTCCAAACGTGCAGCAATGCGAGTTAAGGAGTCCATAACCCGATTTATAGAAAATGTTCTATATCTCAAAGTCAACAAGGAAAAGACCGTAGTTTCGTATGTGCGCGGAGTGAAATATCTCGGCTACTCCTTTTATGTGACGAAAGGTAAATGCCAACTCACGGTGCATCCAAAATCCAAAGCTAAGATGAAGTCAAGGTTGAAAGAACTGACAAGTCGCAGCAACGGATGGGGGTATGCCAAGAGAAAGCAAAAGCTGAAAGAATACATAAGAGGGAGGGTCGGTTATTATCACCTTGCCAACATGAAGCGTCTTCTGCTTGAAACAGACGAATGGTTAAGACGTAGAATACGCATGTATATATGGAAAGCTTGGAAGAAAGTCAAGACAAAAGTGGCAAACCTCATAAGATGTGGTATTAATAAATACCAAGCACACGAATGGGGTAATACTCGTAAGGGTTATTGGCGAATAGCTGATAGTCCTGTTCTAAAAAGGGCGATAGACAACAATAAACTCCGCTCCGCTGGGTATGCTACTTTAATGGGGTCGTATCTCGAATGGCACCCAAAATAGGAACCGCCGTATGCGGAACCGCATGTACGGTGGTGTGAGAGGTCGGTAAACATGAAAATAGGAGATAAACACCTATGATTAGTGTTTACCTCCTACTCGATTTGGTAAGTTGATGATAGGTAAGCACCCGAATCTTTCTACGCTCTCGTCCTAGTTTATAAGCCGTACCTTTGTAGCAAACTTTTCGAATGGCTCTCGAAAACAAAGGCACGATATAACTGTCGTCCATCCTCGTTCCGAGGATGTCTCAAAACAGTTTAAGCCGGAAAACCGTTGGTGAAAGCAAAAAAGTGATTAGCTTTGCAATCGCCATGCAAGAAGCCGAGATTCATATTAGGTCTCAATCCTAATTTGTAGCGTGGCTCCGGTATCTGTTAAACAAACGATTGTGCCGTTGGAGGCCTTATAGAAGAGTATATCTGCCTAGAGACACCGGGCATGGCATTATGTTTAATTGCAAATGCTAATCACCGATGGCAAAGGTAAGCAAAAAGAAGAAGATCTCCAAGGATAGGGAGTTCAAAGTAGTGAATGTCAACGCCGCAGGGATCGACATTTCACCTAAAGAGATGCAAGTGTGTGTTTCCTCAGACCGCGACGCGCACAGTAACCGTACGTTTGGCGCGTACACTCAAGACCTCCATGAGATATCCTCGTGGCTTAAGAAGTGCGGAATCGATTCAGTAGTCATGGAATCAACGGGCATCTATTGGCTGCCTCTGTTCCGCGTGTTGAAGGAAGACGGATTTGACGTTCTGCTCGTCAATCCGCGTGATGCCAAGAACTATGCAGGCAAGAAGACCGACGAGGCAGACGCCCACTGGCTCATGGTGCTCCACACCTATGGTCTGCTCAAGCCGTGTTATCAGCCTGACAACATTGCCCGAAGCATTAGAAACCTGTCCAGGCACCGTGACAACCTGATAAAGTCTTGCAGTCGTGAGGTGCTTCACCTTCAGAAAGAGATGGAGCGGATGAACCTCAAGCTCGACAATGCCTTCAGCGACATCCTCGGCAAATCGGGACAGGCCATCATCAAGGCTATCCTGGAGGGAGAGCGCGACCCTGAGAAACTTGCATCGCTGGCTGACTGGCGTTGCAAGAAGAGTAAGGAGGAGATCATGGCATCACTGCAGGCCACATGGGATGAGGATCATCTCTTCGTCATGAAGCAGAGCGACGAGTTGTATCACTATTACAAGAATAAGATAGCAGAGGTGGAAGCCAAGATAGAAGAGTTTGTCAGGCGGTATGCAGCTCAAGTGGATACGGAAGGCGCAGAGCTCATCAGAAGCAAGAAACAGAGACAGATCCACAACGAGCTGAGCTTAGACATAGAGCAGTACGCCTACAAACTGTGGGGAGTCAATGCAATGATGATCCCGGCAATGAGCAAGAACTCTCTGCTCCGCCTCGTTGCAGAATTAGGAGACGACTTCACGGAGAAGTTTGTTGACGCAAGACATTTTGCAAGTTGGGCCAATCTGGTCCCGAACAACAAGATATCCGGTGGTCAACTGCTCTCGAGCAAAGTTCCCAAACGGAAGAATCCCGTTGGTCTTGTGTTCAGACAGTGCGCCAATGCACTGAACAGAGCAAAGAACCCGCTCGGAGATTACTTCAGGCACATCAAAGCCAGAAGTGGATACCTTCAGGCAATGGTTGCCAAGGGAAAGAAACTCGCCATCATCTTCTACACGATGGTGAAGTACAAAAGAGAATATGACGAGAGCGTATACTCGAGTCACAGAAAGAAGCAGCTCAACCAAAGAATCGAGCGGCTCAAAACTACGATACTACGACTTCAGAACGAAAGCGCTAATTGCGGATAGACCTGATAGTCAACAGTTAGTAGTTTAGTTATATAGAAGTGTGAACTAAAACGCAACATTATGGATAAGTACTATCGCATGTCTCGAGAACAGTTCGAGAAGCTTTATCAAGAGCAGCAGGCCAGCGGCTTGAAGATATCAGACTTCTGCAAGCAGCAGGGCTTCAGCAAGACATCCTTCTATTACTGGCGTCAGAAGTTTGGTATGATCGATCGTCCTACAGACAATGATCCTCACCCCGCGCCACTGACTCCCATCATTCAACGACCATCCCCCTTTGTTTGTCGGTGTTCTGGTGGGCTAAGTTCCGTAAGCGCAAAGGTGGAGTGAAAGTCCATTTCTTGTACGACTTGGAAACTTCAGTCCCAGCCTTCTACCACATTACAACAGCTTCTGTTCATGATTCTCAAGCAATGAAGGAAATTCGGTACTGTAATAAGATTTGAAAAAATCACTATATTCCCACTATAATAGCAAAAAGAGTTTCGCAGGTTATGTTTAAACATTGATGTTGTAGTGTTGTTTTTTGTCATTATGGCACATGACATCCCTACATCATTAAATTCATGTTCTAGATAGAATCATTAAGTATAAATTTCAATCTTTTTGTTTTTCTATCCATTTTTGCTATCTCATCAACTGAAATCAAACATGAATCTAACTAGCTGAAGAACCTAAAAAAAGTTAATTTGCTTGCGAATTACAGATAATTTCGTAAATTTGTCAATGATAAATACACTTGAAAAAGTGGGCTCGATTTAAATTAAACAATAGCCTTGGTCAGTTATA
>CAVGNV010000041.1:0-15714 GCA_963630695.1 Paratractidigestivibacter sp.
GAGAAGTTAAGCCCACTTGCGCCGATGGTACTGCAATGCAATGCGGGAGAGTAGGTAGCCGCCTTCTTTCAATAAGGAAGCCTTCAAGCTCATTGAGCTTGGAGGCTTTTCTGCGTTTAGGGCGTTTTTTTTAGGGGGGGGGAGATATAGGCATAATAGGCTCAATGGGCATAATGGGCTGTGAGAAGGTGGACATAATAGGCTCAATAGGCATAATGGGCCGTGAGAAGTTAGACGTAATAGGCTAGGTGGGCCATGAGGGGGTAGGTATGGTAGGCCTTCAACTCCTATTCTTGATTCTGGTATTCGAAATGCTGATAATCTTTGCTCTTTTTCCAGTCACCGCCCCATCTGAAGCCATTGGCTATGAACAACTGGTAGCACAGATCACCCTTTACTATCTTATAATTGAATTGTTTGTTTCGGTTTACGTATGGTTTGGCTGTTGATGGTTGAATGATAGTTGTACCATTAGCCTTTACCTTATAATAAGGATTATATAAGGTGTTAATATCTATAGCTAGCCCTTTGCTGTGAAGCGAGATAACCGACGAGCCCGCTACGCGTCTGTAACAGAATCCCGATGTATTGTTAGCTCGCATTGATTGTTCATCATTCGCTTCCCAATTATCGATTAGTCGCATTCGTTCGATAGGGTAGTGGGCTTCGTAAAGTTTTAGTAATATATCAGCTACTTTCTGTGCAATCTTTTTGTTAAGAACCATCTCGCCGACAATGGTGTTACCATGTACATCCATATGCAGACATCTGATGTACCTTAAGTCTTCTCTTGCCGTAGTGCAACCATCTGCAAATGAACGACCTTTCATCTGATTGAATATCACGTCAGGAATCGCTGTCACCCAGAACCATTGCTTGTAGTTCTGTGATGTAATCACTCCTCGTGGTATTGTATCGCCTGGTGCATAGTTTATAGTATTTTGCTTAGAAGTACAAGATAAAGGTTGTGGATTGTCTTCTAGGTTATAAGAATAATGTGCATTTGCAGACATTGTGCTAAGAGCAATCAATGCCAATCCGAAAAGCACGTGGTGGTAGGGGTTACCCATTTTGTTATGATTTAGGTGTGATGTTAAACAAAAAAGAGTAGCCTCTTTGAATGAAGCTACTCTATTATTCAATATTCAATATCTGCTTTTTATGTCCTATGGAAGGCTGATAGCTTCGTTAGGGCAAACATCAGCGCATGTACCGCATTCTACACAAAGATCAGCGCTGATAGAATATTTCTCGTCGCCAGCAGCGATAGCTCCTGATGGACATTCATCGATACATGTACCACATGCGATACAGTCATCACTAATTACGTATGCCATAGTTGTTCGTTTTTATAAATTTATAATGTTTCTATTTCTATTCCTTGTCATCAGTAGGATTACCTACTTTTGTACGATGCAAAGGTAGTAAATAAATCTTAGATACCTAAAAATAATGAATATTTTTTTGATTTTTTTGTTTTTGCTTGTTCTTTATCCCCTTTAAAGAGTATGATATTGGTAATGCAAAGGCAATGTCTTTCTGTTTCGTTGGATAGTGAGAGGCTTCTCAACAGATGTCTCCCCATTGTTTTTGAGGATTACTTGTAGCATACCATTGAATGCTTTAACCTTGAAAGAAGTGGTGTTGTCGCTTGTTGGACGCTCAACGTCTTTAAATGCTGGGTCACCATTTCCCCATCCAACAATCTCATATTCATCAGGGATAGTGATGAACAGGTCGTCGCATGCCTGTGCGGCTGTGTTGTTTTTCTTGTCCACAAGGCAGATGTCTGCTACTACGATCTGTCGTTCTACATCCGTAGCCGAGCTAGAATGTAATGCTACTTCAGCTGCAGCAATGTCAGATGGTGCAACGAGAAGTTGGCTTTCAACCTTCTTCCCTTTAATATAACCTTCAGCTACAAGCTTCTTTGGTTTTTGTGTAATGTTCCAAACTAGATGTCCGTCTTTAGGCATTGTTTGCTTACCAAGACTCTTGTTGTCAGCTTTAAGTTCCACTTCATCGCAGTTAGAATATACCCAAACCTCTTTAGTATCTATGACACAAGGATTGGGGAACGCATGAACAACGGGAGTGCTTGTCCATGCTGCCTTGAGATAATAGGCTTCGTCTTTAGGGAATCCGCAATAGTCAAGGATACCAAATTCGCTTCCAGTGCTTGGCCAAACCATAGGATTGGGTTCACCACGGTAGTCGAATCCTGTCCAATAGAATATGCCGCCAGCCCAAGGATGGTCACGATAGAATTTCCATCCACGTTCGATGACGTTCTTTTCTCCGTTGGTGCGTTTCTCACCAGTCCAGTTGATTGCAGCCATTCGCCCAGTGATACTATCAGTTTGATATACGCCACGTGTGCCGCATCCGCTTGTCTCTTCAGTGCCCACAATTACCCAATCAGGATATTGTTTGTGTCGGTTGTCTACATCATTTTGTACGATGTAGTTGTAACCATGAATGTCCACTTCCTTGACCACACCAAATCCACCAGAGTTGCCATAAGTGGTAGGACGACTATTGTCAAGTTGATGTACAAACTGGTTCATCCGTCGTGCCAAACGCTCGCCGCGATCACCGCTCTCTATAGCCCATTCTTCATTTCCTATACTCCACATCACCACAGAAGGGTGGTTGCGATCACGATCCACCATTCGCTTCAATAGGTCAAGTTGCTGATCAGTGGTACCCATTAACCGGTTCTCATCTATAACATAGAATCCTAACGAATCGCAAACATCCAACATGGCGGGAGAAGCGGGATTGTGTGAACAACGGATGGCGTTCATACCTAACTCTTTAAGTTTTTTGAGTTTGTACACCCATAAAGCATTAGGCAGACCTACGCCAACACCAGCATGGTCAAGGTGAAGGTCGCATCCTTTTAGTTTTACAGATTGTCCGTTGACAGCAAATCCTAAGTCCTTATTATATGAAAGAGTGCGCACGCCAACAGATGTTTGTGTTTGGTCAATCTGCTCACCGGCTTGATTATAGACAGTGGTCTCTAGCTGGTAAAGGTAAGGAGTGTCCGCTGACCAAAGGATAGGGTTGCTAACAGAGAGTGATGTCTTCTGAATAGACGATCCATTAGAAGCTAGGTTGATATTATCCACCTTTGCAGAAGCGCAAACGTTGCCTTTCTTATCCTTTAGTTTATAGCTGACGTTTACGGTGGCATCTTGATAAGCATCGTTGGTAAGTCCTGTAGTGACATTAACGACGGCCTTAGAGTGATTTTCGTTTAATGTTACTTCATAATGCGATGCCGTGGTAGATACATGTTGCAAAGCGGTCTTGATAAGCCATGTGTTGCGATAGATTCCGGCGCCCTCATAGTACCATCCTTCTTCTGTAGAGGCATCACAACGTACGGTGATGAGATTGTTTCCACCATAATTGACATAGTCGGTGATGTTGTATGTTTGTGTGGCATATCCACTAGGCTCTTCACCTAAGAAGAAACCATTAATGAACACTTCAGCGTGGCGGAAGATACCATCAAAGCACAGATAGATGCTCTTTCCGTCATCGGATTTGTCGATGAAGAGTTGTTTGCGATACCATCCCACCGAATGTTCGGGGTATTTCCAACCTATCTGTTTGTATCCATGAGAGTGAGAAGCTTGCCCACTATAAGGTAGGTCCACTACCCAGTCGAAAGGCAGATTCACTTTCTTCCAAAGGCTATCATCAAACTTTTCATTGACAGGCCCTTGGTTTTGTCCAGCCGATCCCGCTTTTGTGAGATAGGTAAAGTATTCGGTTCCGTGGGTGTAGTCTTTCTCCATAGAGGCAGCGTTACCCAATGCAAAACGCCAATCGGCATTGATGCTACTCACAGTGCGCTGGGCTTGTGCTGTACCTACAACGGAGAGGGCAAATGTAAGCGTCAGTGCTTTGAATGTTCTAGTTATTGAATGATTCATAAATTTAGGATGTTAGGTTTTTGTAAAAGTGTGTCTATAATCGTATGATAATATACATATATTAAGGAGCAAATGCTTAATTGATAGCGTTGCAATATGCAGCTGCCATTTCAGCACATCGTTCACCGTCTACACCAGCCGAGACAATGCCGCCCGCATAGCCCGCACCCTCACCACAAGGGAATAGACCTTCGATGCGAACGTGCATCAAGTTGTCCCGATTGCGCAGAATGCGTATCGGGGCAGAGGTCCTAGTTTCGCTTGCAATCATAACCGCTTCGTTGGTCAGAAAGCCATTAGCTTGTCTACCGAATGTCTTGAATGCCTGTTGGAGACGATGGGTAATCATCTTAGGCATCCAAAAATGTAAAGGCGAGGATATCAATCCAGGAGCGTACGATGAACGAGGCAAATCGTATGAGAGCTTGTTGTTGACAAAGTCGACCATGCGTTGTGCAGGTGCTGTTTGTTTATAGTTGCCTTGTTGCCATGTCTCTTTTTCCAACTGCTCTTGAAACTCTAAAATGGCTAAGGGTGAACTTGAAGGAATATCTTCCACGTTGACCTGAACCACCATTCCAGAGTTGCTCCATTGAGTGTTTCGGTTGGCAGGACTCATGCCGTTGGTAACAATCTGTTCGGGACCTGTGGCGGATGGAATGATAAAACCACCAGGACACATGCAGAACGAATACACACCTCGTCCTTCTACCTGAGTGGTAAACGAATATTCGGCAGCGGGAAGATATTCGCCACGACCTTTACGATTATGGTATTGAATCTGATCTATCAGTTTAGCAGGATGCTCCAATCTTACGCCCACAGCTATACCTTTCGCCTCAATCTCTACTTTCGCTTCGTTGAGATAGCGATATACGTCACGTGCGGAGTGGCCAGTAGCCAAAATAACGGGTCCGTAGAAGTTGAGTTGTTCTTGGTCTACCCCGTTAAAGTGTAAAGCCTCTACACCTACAACCTTATTTTCAGAAAGGATGAAACGAGTCATGCGTGTTTGAAAGTGTACCTCACCACCACATTTAATAATGGTGTTTCGCATGTTCTCGATTACGCGTGGAAGCTTGTCCGTACCAATGTGTGGGTGAGCATCCGCTAGAATATCTGTGGATGCGCCATGTTGACAGAATACGTTCAGAATCTTCTCAACGTTTCCTCGTTTCTTAGAACGAGTGTATAGTTTACCATCCGAATAGGCTCCTGCGCCACCCTCGCCAAAGCAATAATTGGAATCGGCATCAACGCGTTGCTCCGACTTAATCTTAGCAAGATCCTTTTTGCGTTCTCTAACGTCCTTTCCTCGTTCTAAGATGATGGGGCGAAATCCTAGTTCGATTAGTTTAAGAGAAGCAAATAATCCCCCTGGTCCTTCACCGATAACTAATACTTGAGGTTTGGAAGAAACGTCTTGGTAATCAACAAATTTGAATCCCTCTTCTTGTGGAAACTCATTAACGTATACCCGTACTCTTAAGTTGATCCAAACATGTTGCCTACGCGCATCAATGGAACGTTTCAGAATGCGTACGTCATAGATGCTTTGTACGTCAATGCCCATGCTCTTGGATAGGTATTGCTTGAGAAAAGTTTGGTTGTATCCTTCTTTGGGTGTTACTTTAATATCAAATTCGTTAATCATTGATAGCGAGTGGATTAAAAAGAAAATTTCATATTGCTTTCTCGGGAATCAAGATAGAAAACCTTCTTGTCTTCACTTAAAAGTAATATGAAATTTTTGGTAAGTGTTTAGCTAAAATGTTTAGCCGATTATTGATGTTAGAATGGTAGGTCGTCCGTTGATTCTTCAGCGTTAGGAGAACTAGGAGCGGCTGCGTTCATTCCTAAGGGTGCTCCTGCGTCTGCTGGAGGAAATGGAGGAACGGTGCCTACGGGTGCGCCCGGGTTGGGTGCTGCTGCGGCTTGGTTAACTCGTTGAACGTTCCAAGCTCTTATATCGTTGAAATAACGTCCGTTCCACTCGTGTGCGTCGATGTCGAAACTTACTGTAACTTCATCGCCTCCTTGAAGATTAAATTGGGTGATTTTGTCTTCTCCGAAAACGGTGAATACGCATTTCTTAGGATAGGTGTCGTGTGTCTCGATAACGTACTCTTGTGAAGCCCAAGGGTTGCCCGTGCGAGCAGATGTTCCACTGCGCTTGGGTAGGACGGCTATAATCTTTCCTGTTATATCCATGTTGATTGGTTTGATTTTTAATTTTCGAATGCGAAATTACGAAAATATTGTTGAATTATAAAACTTTTAGATTGAATTTTTGCCAGCCAAATCGTTTTTTTGTATTTTTGTAGATGCAATAAGAATGTTGCAATAAACGCAGTAAAATAACAAAACGATATAGAAATGAAATTTAGAATTTCCAGTACATTACTAAGCAATCGTCTCTTAACGTTGTCACGTGTTATTAATAACAAGAACGCTACGATTATCCTCGATTGTTTCTTATTTGCTATAAAAGATGGACAACTTACAGTAATCGCTTCAGATAACGAGAATGTGATGCAGTCAACTCTGCCTCTAGACGAAAGCGATGGTGAATGCGAATTCTGCGTGGATCATCGAACCGTCCTCTCTGTAAAGGAGCTTCCCGAGCAACCTTTGGATATAGAGGTGAATATGGACGAACATGTAATGAATGTTAACTACCAAAATGGTCAGTACAACTTCCCTGTAATTTCTGCAGAGGAATATCCTCGTCCAACGGGTGTGGATGAGAACGAGGCTATAACGATTACAGTTGATGCTGGACGTCTGAATGATAATATTACGCGATCACTGTTTGCCACAGCTCAAGACGAGTTGCGTCCAGTGATGAATGGTATCTATTTTGATATAACAAAAGATAATCTTGCCGTTGTTGCTACCGATGGACACAAACTCGTTCGTAACCGTGACTATTCGGTTCAGAGTGAGCAGCCCGCTTCGTTTATCCTTCCCAAGAAACCGGCAACATTGCTTAAAGGTGTTTTGGCAAACGATGGAAGTGACGTCGTAGTGAAATTTGACTCAAAGTGCGCAACCTTTAACTATGCAGATGGTAAACTGCAATGTCGTTTGATAGAAGGACGCTTCCCCAATTACAATAGTGTAATTCCTGAAAACAATCCTAACCAGATAACCATTGATCGTAAGAGTTTGGTGGGTGCGCTTCGTCGTGTGTTGCCCTTTGCAAGCGATTCATCACAATTGATTCGATTCCAGGTGGAATTTGGCAAAGTGGAACTACGTGCAGAAGATATCGATTTCTCAACCAAAGCTGTTGAAAGCATCGTTTGCTCCTACACCGGTAACCCTATGAGCATTGGCTTCAAAGGCTCAGGAATGCTTGAAATCCTCAATAATCTAGACAGCGATGATGTGCTTATAGAGTTAGCTGATCCTTCTCGCTCAGGAGTGATAGAGCCTGTGACACAACCTGAGAATGTGGATGTGTTGATGCTTATTATGCCAATGTTGCTTAATGATTAATCAAAGAAACCAATTCAGTCAATCATAAAGATTAAGGAAAAAGGATTTTGGATTGAAATGTCCAAAACTTTTTTCCTTGATTTTTGTTTAATGATAGATATTGCTAATAATGAACTTAAAACTTGCAAAACCCCTTATAATATTTGATATAGAAGCAACAGGTTTAGATGTTGTAAACGATCGCATTATTCAGATTTCATATATAAAGGTTTATCCTGGCGGAAAAGAAGAAAGAAACAACCTCTTTGTTAATCCCTGTCGTCCTATTCCAGCCGAAGTAAGCGAGCTTACACATATTCATGATGAGGACGTGGCAGATGCGCCTACTTTCAAAACGCTTGCACCGCAACTAGCTAATGAATTTAAGGGATGTGACTTTGCAGGCTTCAATTCCAATAAGTTTGATATTCCTTTGCTCTCTGAGGAATTCTCACGCGCCCAAATACCATTCGATTTTTCAGAATGTCAGTTGGTTGATGTACAGAATATCTACCACAAAATGGAGCGCCGAAATCTAGCCGCAGCTTATAAGTTCTATACAGGGCATAAGATGGAAGACGACTTTCAGGCACATAGAGCGGATGAAGATGCTGAAGCAACGTATCGTGTGTTGATGGGTCAACTAGATATGTATGCCCCTGGGGTGCAAGAGGAAAGTGATAGAGTGCTTCATAATGACGTTAAAGAACTTGCTGAATTTTCACGCATGAACGACAATGTCGATTTTGCGGGACGAGTGATATGGAAGGAGTTTAAAGGGACTGATGGAAAAACATATCGACGAGAGGTGTTCAACTTCGGTAAGCACAAAGGTGAAGCGGTAGCTGACGTGGTTCATAATGACCCCGGATTTATCAGTTGGATACTAAGTAATAATTTTGCGAACGATACTAAGAATGTGGTAAATCGTATTCGTCTACGCGAAGCCTTTGCAAAGACAAAGTAAAACTTTGCCAACAACTCTATATACTATCTATTTAATTCGAAAACATAACAGAATGCTGAAAGGAAAGAAAATCGTTTTGGGAATAACAGGCAGTATTGCCGCATACAAGGCATGTGTCCTAATACGTGAGTTGGTGAAACGCGGAGCAGAGGTGCAGGTCGTAATCACCCCCGCAGGCAAGGAGTTTATTACGCCGATTACGTTGTCAGCTCTGAGTCAGCACCCCGTAATCAGTGATTTCTTCTCCCAACGTGACGGCACGTGGCATTCGCATGTAGCTCTCGGATTGTGGGCTGACGCGATGGTGGTAGCTCCTTGTACGGCAAGCACCCTCGGTAAGATGGCTCATGGTGTCGCTGATAATATGTTGGTAACCACTTATCTGTCAATGAAAGCGCCTGTTTTCATTGCGCCCGCGATGGATCTAGATATGTTCCAACATCCCGTTACGCAAGACAATCTGCAACGTCTTGAGGCGATTGGCAATCATATTATTCAACCCGAGAGCGGTTTCCTCGCCTCAGGCTTAGAAGGTAAGGGGCGTATGGAGGAACCCGATAAGATAGCAGATGTCCTCGAAGCCTATTTCGCAGCCCAAGAACTGCCTTCTGCAATGGAAGGAAAGCATGTGCTTATTACAGCTGGACCTACGTATGAACGAATAGACCCCGTAAGATTTATAGGCAATTTCTCTAGTGGAAAGATGGGCTTTGCTCTTGCAGAGGAATGTCTACGTAGAGGAGCGAAGGTGACGCTTGTTGCAGGACCCGTGTCCTTGCAATGCAGCAAAGATATTCATCGTATAGACGTTGAGAGTTGTCAAGAAATGTATGAGGCTGCGGTGGAACAGTTTCCACGAGTAGATGCAGCTATCCTTTGTGCAGCCGTTGCCGACTTTAAACCCGAAACATGTGCTAATAATAAGATTAAGCGCGAGGGAGATGACCTCTTGATACGCCTTAAGCCGACATATGATATAGCACAGAAACTCGGAAGCATGAAGCAAGCGCATCAAAAGATTGTGTGTTTCGCTCTCGAAACCAATGACGAAGAGACTAATGCTTATAAGAAACTAGAGAAGAAGAATGCCGACTTTGTGGTGCTCAACTCTACACGAAATCCCGGAACCACTTTCCAAGCAGACGACAACCAGATCTCCATTGTGAGCAAAGAAGGGATAAAGTCGTATGAGAAGAAGTCGAAACAAGCGGTAGCCCATGATATCATAGATGCTCTTGAGCACCTTTATGTCTGATCTAAAAATGTGAATCGTATGAAAATGAAGAATACAAAGGCTCTTTCTAGAATGTTAATGATGATGCTATGTGTTGGTGCAATGCTTGGCTTGGGTAGAATGGATGCTCAAGCGCAAGAACTGTCAGCCAAGATTACCATCAATCATAATCAGATACAGGGAACTGATGCCTCTATATTTGAGAACCTTCAGCAGACCTTGGAGCAGTTTGTCAATGAAAAGCAATGGACCAATCTTCATTTTCAGAAGAACGAACGGATAGTTTGCAATTTCAACATAACGGTCAAGAAGTATGATCAGTCATCCAATCTGTTTACTTGTACAGCCCTCATACAAGCCAATCGGCCTGTGTACAATTCCGCTTATACGTCTACCTTATTTAATATGCAAGACAATGATTTCAACTTTGAGTTTGCACAGTTTGATCAAATAGAGTTTAATGAGGAAACGGTGGACAATCAACTGACGGCGTTGTTTGCTTACTATGCTTATCTGATTATAGGTCTCAACCTTGATTCGTTTGCACCCATGGGTGGAGAGGATGTCCTTCAGCAATGTATGAACCTTGCTAACAATGCACAGAATCTTAACTTTACGGGATGGAAAGCATTTGATAGTAGCCGAAATCGCTTTGCCATAATCAATGATTATCTAGATGGAGCGATGAAACCATTTAGGCAACTACAATACGATTATTATCGTACGGGACTTGACGAGATGGCTAATAACGTGGAACGTGGTCGTACTAATGTGACCACAGCATTGGAAAATGATCTTAAGAAGGCACATGAGGACAAGCCCATGAGTCTTGTTCCACAGATATGGACAGATTATAAAAAGGATGAACTAGCCAATATATATAAAGGTAAAGGAACCCAAAAAGAGAAGGAAGCCATATATGACATACTTTTCAGTATCAATGCTTCTCAAAACGCTACTTGGGATAAAATCAAACAATAAGTTATTTATCGTGTAGAATCATCATGCTAAAACATCTTTATATACAAAACTTTACGCTAATCGACTGTTTGGATATTGATTTTCAAACTGGTTTCTCGGTCATCACAGGTGAGACGGGAGCGGGTAAGTCAATAATCCTTGGCGCCATCGGAATGCTTCTAGGCAACAGAGCGGATAGTAAATCTGTCAAATTGCCATTGGATAAACAAGACGATAAACCAGTGAAGTGTACCATTGAAGCTCATTTCGATCTGAGTAGATATGATTTGGAGTCATTCTTTCAGTCAAACGATATTGATTATGACGCTACGGACACGATTATTCGTCGAGAACTACTCAGTACAGGCAAATCCCGAGCATTCATTAATGATGAGCCCGTGTCATTGCAGACAATGAAACGTTTGGGGGAACAACTTATTGATGTCCACTCGCAGCATCAAAACCTTTTGCTACAGAAAGACAACTTCCAGTTGAATGTAGTAGACATAATTGCCAATGATAAGGAAGCATTAGATGATTATGCCCAAAGCTATCATTCGTTGGTAAGCAAACAGAATGAGCTAGAACGCCTCAGACAACAAATAGAAAAAGACACCGAGAACCGAGCCTTCCTTGAATTCCAATACAACGAACTGACTCAGGCACAACTTGTAGAAGGAATGCAGGAGCAACTAGAGCAGGAGAGCGAAACGCTTTCGCATGCCGAGGATATAAAGACGGCTTTATATCAAAGCAATCAATGGCTCAGTGATGATGAGAACGGCATCGTGCCTCAACTAAAACGTACATCCGATACGCTACAACAAATAGTGGATGTGTATCCGCAAGTAAAAGAGTTGGCTGAACGATTAAATTCGGCTTATGTCGAGATTGATGATATTGCTTCGGAGGTGAGTGGTGATGTGGACAACATCGATTTTGATCCAACAACGCTTGATGCTATCAATAGTAAGCTAGATCAGATTTATGCTCTAGAGCAAAAGTTTCATGTCAATACCATTGCCGAGTTGTTGCAACTTCAAGAACAACTTCAAGAACAATTAGCGCATATCGAAAATAGCGATGAGGCTTTGAACGAAATACAGCAGGAGGTGAACCGATTGCAAGAAGTTAGCACCAAGAAAGCGCATCATCTGACAGAGTTGCGTAAGAAAGCGGCAGTTGTTGTTGAGAAGGAAATGAAAGATTATCTTGTTCCTCTCGGTATTCCCAACGTGCAGTTTCGCGTTGACGTCACTCCGAAAGAATTAGCTGTTGATGGCGCTGACAAAGTGCAATTTATGTTCTCTGCTAATAGAAGCACCCAGTTACAACCAGTATCTCAGGTAGCTTCTGGTGGTGAGATCGCTCGTGTGATGTTGTCATTGAAAGCCATGATAAGCGGAGCAATTAAGTTGCCAACGATTATCTTTGATGAGATAGATACGGGCGTGTCAGGAAAGATTGCCGAAAAGATGGCTCTCATTATGCAGACGATGGGTAATAATGGACGACAAGTAATATCCATCACCCATTTACCGCAAATAGCCGCAATGGGAAGACAACATTATAAGGTTGAAAAAATAGAGACCGAACAAGGAACGCAAAGTCATATGAGCTTGCTTTCAGATGAAGAGCGTGTGGAAGAAATCGCCAAGATGTTGTCGGGCGAGAACATTACCGACGCCGCATTAAACAACGCACGTGAGCTCCTTGGCGTTCCTGAAAACTAATTATGATTTGAATTAATAATAAAGGTTGAATTCTTGGAGAGACATCTCATATGGATGACTCTCTCCGCAAAATACTATTCACGAATGAAAAGACAATATATTCTATCCTTACTATGCTTCTTTATAAGCATTCCTTCAGTGTTCGCACAGTCGTCAGCTGTTAAGAAAGCTGCCCAAGCAACGTTTACCTTATCTACTTTTAAGGCTGATGGCAGTTTGATAGCGTCTACTAATGGCGTCTTTATCAAATCTACGGGTGAAGCCGTTGCACCTTGGAAACCCTTTGTTGGGGCTGATCACGCTGTAGTGATAGACGCTAAGGGACAAAAACATGACGTAGAGTTGTTGCTTGGTGCAAACAATGTGTACAACTTGGTGAAGTTTCAGGTTAATGGGAAAGTACCGGCGGCGGCATCCATCGCTTCGTCCACAGCCTCCGGTAATGCTTGGGTTGTGACCACGCCACAAAGCAACGCACCTCAGAAAGCTTCTATCACTTCTGCGGACAAGTTTCTAGAAAAGTACAACTATTATATATTGTCAACTTCAACGGCCAATGAACAGTTGAATGGCGCAGCCGTGTGCAATGACGCTGGTCAGTTGATTGGATTGTTTGACAAATCAGGTGATTTGATAACGGCTACCGATGTCAATTGTGCAACCGACTTTGTTATAACAGGTCTTTCTCTTAATGACGAATATCTAAAGCAGTGTGACATTAGAGTGGCTCTGCCAACAGATGAGAAGCAGGCGCTTATAGCTTTGATGCTCTCTTCGGAAAAGAAAGCCGATATCCATGAGGCCACCGTTCGCGACTTTATTAGCAAGTTTCCTAAAGCCAACGAAGGCTATTACGCATTGGCTAATATAGATGTAGCTAAAGGTGTCTATGATGAGGCCGACAAAACGATGATAGACGCCATTGCCACTGTTGCGAATAAGGACGAAGCTCATTCCAATTATGCCCAACTGATCTACCTCGCTGTAATCAATGCCCAGACAGACGGTCAACGGCCGCAGTCATGGACCTTGGATAAAGCGTTGTCTGAAGCTGAGACGGCTTATAAAATCAATCCCTTGCCAGCTTATCAGCATACGCAAGCGTTGATTACCTTTGCACAAGGCAAATACCAAGAAGCTTATAACCAGTTTGAAGCCTTGACCAAAACCAATTTTAAGAATCCAGAACTCTATCTAGAGATGGCACAAAGTCAAGAACAGCTCAATGGATCGGATCAAACCATCCTTGATCTATTGGAACAAGCCGTAGCTCTTTGTGATACTCCTTATGTAGCAACATCAGCCCCTTATTTCTATGCACGTGGTATCCAATATAATAAGATGGGCAAATATCGTTTAGCAATGGCCGACCTTATGCGTTACGAATACTTCAATATAGGCCGTCTTGATGCTTCGTTCTATTATATGCGTGAGCAGATTGAGTCAAAAGGACGCATCTATCAGCAAGCTTTAAACGATATCTTGATAGCGTGCCAGCTTGAACCTAACAATCCCGTTTATAGCGCAGAGGCTGGTAGCTTGTTGCTGCGGGTGAACAAACCCGAAGCCGCACTGAGCGCAGCTCAACATAGCATTGACCTGCAGCCAGATTATTCGGATGCGTATTTGATTTTAGGCTTGGCACAGGTACAACTGAAAAAGAAAGAAGAAGGTATCAAGAATATCCAAAAAGCCAAAGAGCTTGGCAACACCCAAGCCGACTCGTTCTTAGAGAAAGTGAAATAGCCTATGCCTATACTCTTGGCATGGTCTTTGTTTAATCAGTATTGAATATTAAGAATTTCTAGATACAATGAACACAAACGAAACGCCTGTCCTATTGCTGACAGGTTATTTAGGAAGTGGTAAAACCACATTATTAAATCGCATTCTCTCAAATAACAAGGGAATTAAGTTTGCAGTTATCGTAAACGATATAGGTGAGGTCAACATAGACGCCCGACTCATACAAGAAGGTGGAATCGTTGGCGAAGGTGACGACAGCCTTGTGGCATTGCAGAATGGTTGCATCTGTTGTACGCTTAAAATGGATCTCGTGCAGCAGTTGAGCGATATCGTGTCACAACATCGCTTCGATTATATCGTGATAGAGGCAAGTGGTATATGTGAGCCAGCGCCTATCGCACAGACCATCAGTGTTTATCCTCAGATGTATCCCAATCTTGCAAAAGAAGGCAAAGCCAAGCTAGATGCCATTGTGACGGTAGTGGATGCACTCCGTTTAAGGGATGAGTTCGCTCTTGGTACTGATTTGCAAAAGACGGATCTTGATGAGGACGACCTAGCTAGTTTGGTTATTCAACAGGTAGAGTTCTGCAACCTGATTCTGCTTAATAAGGCTTCAGAGGTATCACCTGAAGAGTTGGAACGTGTCAAAGCTATCCTTCGTCAGATTCAACCACAAGCTGAGATCATTCCATGCGACTATGGTGAGGTTGACTTTGATAAGATCCTCAATACCCATCTATTTGATTTTGAGAAAGTAGCCACTTCGGCTCGTTGGATTGAAGCTGTTGAGGCTGATGAAGATGACCTCGATAACGAGGAAGAAGGGGAAGCACTCGAGTATGGCATTGGTACCTTCGTCTATTATCGTCGAAAGCCATTCGATCTCACTCGATTTGACGAGTTTGTTGCAATCCAATGGCCCAAGAGCGTTATAAGATGTAAGGGCCTCTGCTACTTTGAAGACGAACGTGATACATGCTACGTGTTTGAGCAAGCCGGAAAACAAGTATCCTTGCGCAATGCTGGTAAATGGTATGCAACCATGCCCGCAGTTCAATTAGATTCCTTTAAAAAGCAAAACCCTAAAGTGGAGCGCGAATGGGATGAAAAGTATGGTGATCGTATGCAAAAGCTTGTCTTTATAGGACAAGAGATGAACCAAGAGGAGATAGAAAAGGCGCTTGATGCTTGCCTTTCTGAATAATATTATCGAGTTATTGCTGTCCGGTAAAACTTTTACAGGCACCATAAATTAGGGCTGACACTTCTCACGAGGTATCAGCCCTTTTGTTTTTTGTATTGATAAAAATTATAAACATGAGCAAAGATAGTCATTTTACCGGACAGCAATATTTACATAACCAAAAGCGGAAAATAATTCTCTGAGAAGGAAAAGTATTGCCAGTATGGAAATTTTCTCATCTAAAAATCGTACTTTTGTAATATAAACATTGTAAAGTGGAACAACAATGGCTAACAATAAAGCTCTAAACCGAATCAAGGTTGTTTTAGCCGAGAAAGGGCGAAGCAACAAATGGCTGGCGGCAGAATTAGGAAAAGGCCAAGCTACAATTTCCAAATGGTGTACAAATGCAGCACAACCAAGTTTGGAAAATCTTATAGAAATAGCCAAATGTCTTGAAG
>CAVGNV010000042.1:0-14053 GCA_963630695.1 Paratractidigestivibacter sp.
ATGCTGTAATAGCTCAGTGGTAGAGCACTTCCTTGGTAAGGAAGAGGTCCTGAGTTCAACTCTCAGTTACAGCTCTTTTTTATTTTGAATATTGTGTAAAACAAACAAGCACTGATTATTCATTTAATATTAAATAAAGAAAGCTATGGCTAAAGAAGAATTTGTGCGCACCAAACCGCACATTAACATTGGTACAATTGGTCACGTTGACCATGGTAAGACTACCTTGACTGCTGCCATTTCTAAGGTTCTCCACGAAGCTGGATATGGAAGCGAAGATGTTAAGTCTTTCGACCAGATTGATAACGCTCCTGAAGAGAAAGAGCGTGGTATCACTATCAACACTGCACATATCGAATACGAAACAGCAAAGCGTCACTACGCACACGTAGACTGTCCGGGTCACGCTGACTATGTGAAGAACATGGTTACTGGTGCAGCTCAGATGGACGGTGCTATCTTGGTTGTTGCTGCTACCGATGGTCCTATGCCTCAGACTCGTGAGCACGTATTGCTCGCTCGTCAGGTAAACGTTCCTCGTTTGGTTGTCTTCCTGAACAAGTGTGATATGGTTGACGATGAGGAAATGCTTGACCTCGTTGAAATGGAGGTTCATGAGATTCTTGAACAATACGGTTACGAAGAAGATACTCCTATCGTTCGTGGTTCTGCACTTGGTGCTTTGAACGACGTTGACAAGTGGGTTGAGTCTGTTAAGACTTTGATGGATACTGTTGATGAATGGATCCAAGAGCCTACTCGTGAGGTAGAGAAGCCTTTCTTGATGCCTGTTGAGGACGTATTCTCAATCACAGGTCGTGGTACTGTTGCTACTGGTCGTATCGAAACTGGTAAGTGCCACATTGGTGATGAAGTACAGTTGCTCGGTCTTGGTGAAGACAAGAAGTCTGTCATCACTGGTGTTGAGATGTTCCGTAAGACCCTTCCTGAAGGTGAAGCTGGTGATAACGTAGGTCTTCTTCTCCGTGGTATCGATAAGAACGAAGTTAAGCGTGGTATGGTAGTTGTGCACCCAGGTGCTATTACTCCTCACGATCACTTCAAGGCTTCTATCTACGTATTGAAGAAAGAAGAAGGTGGTCGTCACACTCCATTCGGAAACAAGTATCGTCCTCAGTTCTATCTCCGTACTATGGACTGTACAGGTGAGATCCACTTGCCAGAAGGTATCGAAATGGTAATGCCTGGTGATAACGTAGAAATCGAGGTTGAGTTGATCTACAAGGTTGCACTTAACGAAGGTCTTCGTTTCGCTATCCGTGAAGGTGGCCGTACCGTAGGTTCTGGTCAGATCACAAAGATTCTTGACGACGTTAAGTAATCAATAATACATTTGATTCCCGTTCTTATACGGGACGGGAATCATCTACGGGTTTAGCTCAGTTGGTAGAGCACTGGTCTCCAAAACCAGGTGTCGAGGGTTCGAGCCCTTCAACCCGTGCTAAATAATAAAACTATGTCTAAGTTTTTTCAAAAGATAGCAAATTATTGCAAGGCATGTTATAGTGAACTTGCGCATAAGACTACTTGGCCAACACGTGCCGAACTTACACACAGTGCAATGGTTGTTTTATCTGCTTCCCTTGTCATTGCATTGGTAGTTTGGTGCATGGATTTGGTGTTTGAAAATCTAATGAAGTTTGTCTATCCAGGATAAAGAATAGAAATGGCAGAAGTAAATAGTAAATGGTACGTTTTACGTGCCATTAGTGGTAAAGAAGCAAAGGTTAAGGAGTACATTGATGCAGAATTAGGACATAATCAGTTTTTGGCTGATCATGTCTTTCAAGTTTTGTTGCCTGTAGAGAAACATACCTCTATGCGTAATGGAAAGCGTGTCGTGTCTGAAAAGCTAAGTCTTCCAGGTTATGTACTTGTTGAAGCTAACCTTACGCCTGAAGTGGCTTCTACATTGCGTTTTATGCCAAACGTTCTTGGATTCTTGGGTGGTATGACAAATCCTTCACCAGTTCGTAAATCCGAAGTTAATCGTATGTTAGGTACAGCGGACGAAACTGAGCTCGAAGAAACTGTTGATATTCCTTACGAAGTAGGTGAATCTGTCATGGTTACTGACGGTCCTTTCAGCGGATTCCATGGTGTTATCGATGAGATTAACAAGGAAAAATGCAAACTTAGAGTGATGGTTATGATTTTAGGACGTCAAAATCCTTTGGAACTAAGTTTTATGCAAGTTAAAAAAGAGGAATAACGTTGTTACGGATGTTACCACTCTTTTATATAGTTAAATTTTAACATTAACAAACAAAATGGCAAAAGAAGTTGCTGGATTAATCAAGTTACAGATTAAAGGTGGCGCAGCGAACCCTTCTCCCCCAGTAGGACCTGCTTTGGGTTCTAAAGGTATCAATATCATGGGATTCTGTAAGGAGTTCAATGCACGTACCCAGAATAAAGCTGGTAAGGTACTTCCAGTTGTTATTACTTACTACACCGATAAGTCTTTCAGCTTTGTAATCAAGACCCCCCCAGCAGCGGTTCAGTTGCTTGAGGCTGCCAAAACAAAGAGCGGAAGCGGTGAACCTAATCGTAAAAAAGTTGCTTCTGTAACTTGGGATCAGGTTCGTGCAATTGCTGAAGATAAGATGCCTGACCTTAACTGTTTCACAGTAGAGTCGGCTATGCGTCTTATTGCAGGTACTGCTCGTAGTATGGGTATCACTGTTAAAGGGGACTTCCCTGAAATATAATTAAAAACTTCAATTAAAGATGAGTAAACTGACAAAAAATCAAAAATCAGTAGCTGAGAAGGTTGAAGCTGGGAAGGCATACTCTTTACAAGAGGCGTCTACACTTGTTAAGGAAATTACCACAACAAAGTTTGATGCTTCCGTTGATATTGACGTACGTCTTGGCGTTGACCCTCGTAAGGCAAACCAGATGGTTCGTGGCGTTGTGTCACTTCCAAATGGTACTGGTAAGGTAACACGAGTTCTTTGCTTGTGTACTCCTGATCAGGAAGCCGCTGCTAAAGAAGCTGGTGCTGATTATGTTGGTCTTGACGAATATATCGAAAAGATCAAAGGTGGTTGGACTGACGTTGACGTTATTATTACTATGCCTTCATGCATGGGTAAGGTAGGTCCTTTGGGTCGTGTTCTCGGTCCTCGTGGTTTGATGCCTAACCCTAAGAGTGGCACTGTAACAATGGACGTTGCAAAGGCAGTGAAAGAGGTAAAGCAGGGTAAGATTGACTTCAAGGTAGATAAGGCTGGTATTATCCACACATCTATCGGTAAGATTTCTATGACTCCCGAGCAGATCAGCGGTAACGCTAAGGAATTCCTTTCTACTGTTGTTAAACTGAAGCCAGCTGCAGCTAAAGGTACATATATCAAGAGTATCTTTATTTCTAGCACAATGAGTAAGGGTATCAAGATTGATCCTAAATCAGCTGAATAACTCTAAAAGTTTTGTACAATGAAAAAGGAAGTAAAAGATACTATTATAGTTGAGCTTGGTGAGAAGCTTAAGCAATATCCTCACTTTTATCTTGTTGACGTAACAGGTCTGAACGCAGAGGCTACAAGCAACTTGCGTCGCAAATGTTTCAAGGACGAGATAAAGATGGTTGTTGTAAAGAACAAACTTCTTCACAAGGCATTTGAAGCAGCTGATGTAGATTACTCTGAGTTGTATGGTGCGCTTAAAGGCAATACCGCTGTATTCTTTACAAACGTTGCTAATAAGCCAGCTAAACTCTTGAAAGAGTATGAAAAGGAAGGTGTTCCTTCACTCAAGGCTGCTTACGCAGAGGAAACAGTATTCTATGGTGCTGACAAACTTGCAGAGTTGGCATCGCTCAAGAGCAAGAACGAACTTATCGCAGATGTTGTTGCATTGCTGCAATCTCCCGCAAAGAACGTTGTTTCTGCTCTTCAATCAGGCGCAAACACTATCCATGGTGTGCTGAAGACTTTAGGCGAGCGTCCTGAATAATAAAGTCGATTAACTATTTTTTTGATAAAAATTTAAAGATTAAATAAAAATGGCAGACGTAAAAGCTATTGCAGAAGAGTTGGTAAACCTTACTGTAAAAGAAGTAAATGAGTTGGCAACAGTCCTCAAGGACGAGTATGGTATCGAACCCGCTGCTGCAGCTGTTGCAGTTGCTGGTCCTGCAGCCGCTGGTGCTGCTCCTGCAGCTGAGGAGAAGACAGAATTTGATGTAGTTCTCGCAGAGGTAGGCGCTAACAAGCTTAAGGTTGTTAAGGCAGTTAAAGAGGCTTGTGGTCTCGGTTTGAAAGACGCTAAGGATCTCGTAGACAAGGCTCCTTCTACATTGAAGGAAGGTCTTTCTAAGGACGAAGCTGAGAACTTGAAGAAGACTATCGAGGCTGAAGGCGCTAAGGTAGAGCTCAAGTAATTTAGTGCAGAATTTAATCATCGACATCAGTCGATTAATTAATTCGAAATAACTTTGGTTAGGATTTACCAAGTAGGTGAGTCCTAACCTTTTTATGTCTTCTATCGTTTTATTAAATATTTATGGCTACAAAGATCATAGACAACCGCGTAAACTTTGCCAGCGTCAAGAATCCTTATCCTTATCCGGATTTCTTGGATGTGCAGTTGAAGTCGTTTGCTGATTTCTTGCAACTCGACACACCTCCAGAGCTTCGAAAGAATGATGGATTATATAAGGTTTTTGCTGAAAACTTCCCCATCACCGATACTCGCAACAACTTCGTACTTGAGTTCTTGGATTATTTTATTGATCCTCCTCGTTATACCATCGAGGAATGTCTTGAAAGAGGCTTAACCTATAGCGTTCCTTTAAAGGCTAAGATGAAGTTGTATTGTACTGATCCTGATCACGAAGATTTCGGTGTTCGTATTCAAGACGTCTTCCTTGGCACTATCCCTTACATGACAGCCAACGGTACCTTTGTTATCAATGGTGCTGAACGTGTAGTGGTGTCACAGTTGCACCGTTCACCTGGTGTGTTCTTTGGTCAGGGTGCTCACGCTAACGGCACCAAGCTATATAGCGCTCGTATCATTCCTTTCAAGGGTTCATGGATTGAGTTTGCTACCGACATTAACAATGTAATGTACGCGTACATTGATCGTAAGAAGAAGTTGCCTGTAACAACCATGCTTCGTGCGATTGGTTTCGAAAGCGATAAAGACATACTACAGATCTTTGATCTCTGTGAAGAGGTTAAGGTTAATAAGAAATCTCTCAAAGCATGTATCGGCCGTAAATTGGCTGGTAACGTGATGAAGAGCTGGAACGAAGACTTCGTTGATGAAGATACTGGTGAAGTGGTATCTATCGAGCGTAACGAGGTAATCGTTGAACGCGAAACTGAACTTACTGCAGATGCTGCAGATGAAATTCTCAATAGCGGAGTGTCTTCAATCCTTTTGCATAAGGATTTTGACTTGGCTAATAAGTATTCTATCATTTTCAATACTTTGGCTAAAGATCCAACTCACTCTGAGATTGAAGCTGTAAATTATATTTATCGTCAGTTGCGTAACGCAGATGCTGCTGATGACGCTAGTGCACGTGAAGTGTTCCAGAACCTTTTCTTCTCAGATAAGCGTTATGATCTTGGAGAAGTGGGACGCTATCGTATCAATCAGAAGTTGGGCTTAACTACTGATAACGACGTTCGTGTGCTTACTAAGGATGACATTATTGAAATTATTAAATACCTGATTAAGCTGATCAACTCTAATGCTGCAGTAGATGATATTGACCACTTGTCTAATCGTCGTGTGCGTACAGTAGGTGAGCAGCTGGCTAATCAGTTCTCTATCGGTTTGGCGCGTATGAGCCGCACCATTCGTGAGCGTATGAACGTTCGCGACAATGAGGTGTTCAGCCCAACCGACCTGATCAACGCTAAGACCATTTCAAGCGTGATCAATTCTTTCTTCGGAACCAATCCTTTGAGCCAATTCATGGATCAGACCAACCCATTGGCTGAAGTTACTCACAAGCGTCGTCTTTCGGCATTAGGTCCTGGCGGTTTGTCTCGTGAGCGTGCTGGTTTCGAGGTTCGTGACGTACACTACACCCACTATGGTCGTCTTTGTCCTATTGAGTCTCCTGAAGGTCCTAACATCGGTCTGATTTCTTCGTTGTGTCTCTATGCAAAGATCAATGACCTTGGTTTCATCGTTACACCTTATCGTAACGTTAAGGATGCAAATGTTGACCTTGACAATAAGGATGTTGTATATCTTACAGCCGAGGAAGAAGAGGAAAAGATTATCGGTCAAGGTAATGCACCATTGAACGATGATGGCTCATTCATTCGCACTTATGTGAAGTGTCGTCAGGATGCTGATTATCCTGTGGTAGCACCTTCACAAGTTGACTTGATGGATGTATCTCCACAGCAGATTGCTTCTGTGTCAGCAGGACTTATTCCTTTCTTGGAGCATGATGACGGTCACCGTGCGCTGATGGGTTGTAACATGATGCGCCAGGCAGTACCATTGTTGCACAATGATGCACCTATCGTAGGTACCGGTTTGGAGAAACAGGTATGTGAAGACTCTCGTACCATGATATCTGCAGAGGGTGATGGTGTTATTGAATATGTAGATGCTACGACGATTCGCATATTGTACGATCGCACCGAGGATGACGAGTTTGTTAGCTTCGAGCCTGCATTGAAGGAATATCGTATTTCTAAGTTCCGTCGTACCAACCAGAACATGGTAGTTGACCTTCGTCCAATCTGTAATAAAGGTCAGCGCGTAAAGAAAGGTGATATCCTAACTGAAGGATATGCAACAGAGAATGGCGAACTAGCTCTTGGTCGCAACCTCCTCGTGGCATATATGCCTTGGAAGGGTTACAACTATGAGGATGCTGTTGTTATCTCAGAACGTATGGTTCGTGATGACGTGCTCACCTCTGTACACGTAGATGAATACTCGCTAGAGGTTCGTGAAACAAAACGTGGTGTAGAAGAATTTACCGCAGACATTCCTAACGTTAGTGAGGAAGCAACCAAAGATCTTGACGAGAATGGTATTATCCGAGTTGGTGCTCGTGTAGAACCAGGTGATATCATGATCGGTAAGATTTCACCTAAGGGTGAGAGCGATCCTTCACCTGAGGAGAAACTTCTCCGTGCTATCTTCGGTGATAAGGCTGGAGACGTGAAAGACACCTCTTTGAAGGCTAATCCTTCTTTGAGCGGTGTGGTTATTGATAAGAAACTCTTCTCTCGTGCATTGAAGACACGCGAGAGCAAGAAGCAAGATAAGATTACTCTTCAGAAGATTGACGAAGAGTATGAAGCTAAAGGCGAAGACTTGAAGGATATCCTTGTGGAGAAACTTCTGATTCTCACTGACGGAAAGACTTCACAAGGTGTGAAGGATTATTCAGATGCAGAGATCATCACAAAGGGTAGCAAGTTCACTGCTGCGGCTCTTAAGAACCTTGATTATGAAGGAATCCAATCAAATGGTTGGACCGATGATGAGCATACCAATACGTTGATTCAGCGTTTGATTATGAACTTCATCCGCAAGTATAAGCAGCTTGATGCAGAACTCAAACGTCATAAGTTTGCAATTACCATCGGTGATGAGCTTCCTTCAGGTGTGCTTCAGATGGCAAAGGTATATATTGCCAAGAAACGTAAGATTCAAGTCGGTGATAAGCTGGCTGGTCGTCACGGTAATAAGGGTATCGTGTCTAAGGTGGTACGTATGGAAGATATGCCATTCTTGGAGGATGGACGTCCTGTAGACTTGGTACTTAACCCGATGGGTGTGCCTTCTCGTATGAACTTGGGACAGATCTTCGAGGCTATCCTTGGTGCTGCAGGTAAGAAACTAGGTGTTAAGTTTGCTACACCTATCTTTGATGGTGCTAAGCTTGCTGACCTTAAAGAGTGGACAGATAAGGCAGGTCTGCCTAACCTTTGCTCTACCCATCTTTACGATGGCGAGACTGGTGAACGTTTTGACCAACCTGCAACCGTTGGTATCACCTACTTCTTGAAGTTAGGTCACATGGTTGAAGACAAGATGCACGCACGTTCTATCGGTCCGTACAGTTTGATTACCCAGCAGCCACTTGGTGGTAAAGCACAGTTTGGTGGTCAGCGTTTCGGAGAGATGGAGGTTTGGGCTATCGAGGGCTTCGGTGCTTCTCATGTCTTACAAGAAATTCTTACTGTCAAGTCGGATGATGTTGTTGGTCGTTCAAAGGCTTACGAGGCTATTGTTAAGGGCGATCCAATGCCAACACCCGGTATTCCGGAATCACTCAACGTGTTGCTCCATGAGTTGCGTGGTTTGGGCTTGAGCATCAAATTAGATTAAGAACCGACAAATAGGAATATAACATGGCTTTTAAGAAAGATAACAAAATAAAGAGTAATTTCCAAAAGATTACAATCGGTCTTGCTTCACCTGAAGAAATCCTTGAGAATTCGTCAGGCGAGGTGACAAAGCCCGAAACCATCAACTACCGTACGTACAAACCAGAGCGTGATGGTTTGTTCTGCGAGCGTATCTTCGGTCCAACCAAAGACTATGAATGTGCTTGTGGTAAGTACAAGCGTATCCGTTACAAAGGTATCGTCTGCGATCGATGCGGTGTTGAGGTGACCGAAAAGAAAGTACGTCGTGAGCGTGCAGGACATATCGAATTGGTTGTTCCTGTAGCGCATATCTGGTATTTCCGCAGCTTACCTAATAAGATTGGTTATCTGCTCGGTATGCCAACTAAGAAGCTTGATGCCGTAATCTACTACGAAAAGTATATCGTCATCCAGCCAGGTGTTGCCGAAGGCATGAAGGATGCTGAAGGAATTGAAGAACTTAATGGTTCTCACGCATACGATTTGTTGTCAGAGGATGAATATATCGACATCGTTGATAATCGTATCCCTGAAAACAACGATCTTCTTGACGACTCTGATCCTAAGAAGTTTATTGCAAAGATGGGTGCAGAGGCTATCTATGACCTTCTCTGCAACCTCTCACGTGAGGATGCCAATGGTGTATCGGGTCTTGATCGTCTTGCAGGTGAACTACGTGAGCGTGCAAACAACGACTCTAGCCAGCAGCGTAAGACCGAAGCGTTGAAGCGCCTTCAGGTTGTCAATGCCTTCTTGCAGTCGAAGGGTGTCAATCGTCCTGAGTGGATGATTATGAAGATTATCCCTGTCACACCACCTGAGCTCCGTCCTTTGGTACCATTGGATGGTGGTCGTTTCGCTACATCAGACCTTAACGACCTTTATCGTCGTGTGATTATCCGTAACAATCGTCTCAAGCGCCTCATGGAAATCAAGGCACCTGACGTTATTCTCCGTAACGAGAAACGTATGTTGCAAGAGGCTGTTGACTCATTGTTTGACAACTCTCGTAAGGCTTCAGCCGTTAAGAGCGAGAGCAATCGTCCCTTGAAGTCATTGTCTGATTCATTGAAAGGAAAGCAAGGACGTTTCCGTCAGAACCTTCTCGGTAAGCGTGTCGACTATTCTGCTCGTTCCGTAATCGTTGTAGGTCCTGAACTTAATATGGGCGAATGCGGTCTGCCTAAACTCATGGCAGCCGAGCTATATAAGCCATTCATTATCCGTAAGCTCATCGAACGTGGTATCGTTAAGACTGTCAAGAGTGCGAAGAAGATTGTTGATCGTCGCGAATCAGTCATTTGGGATATCCTTGAGAACGTAATGAAGGGTCACCCTGTGTTGCTCAACCGTGCTCCTACCTTGCACCGTCTCGGTATCCAAGCGTTCCAGCCTAAGCTTATAGAGGGCAAGGCTATCCAGCTTCACCCATTGGCATGTACTCCTTTCAATGCCGACTTTGATGGTGACCAGATGGCTGTTCACCTCCCATTGGGCAATGAGGCTGTGCTTGAGGCACAAATCCTGATGCTTCAGAGCCACAACATCCTGAACCCTGCCAATGGTGCACCTATTTCGGTTCCTTCACAGGATATGGTGCTCGGTTTGTACTATATCACCAAGCTACGTGATGGCGCTAAGGGCGAAGGACTTTCGTTCTATGGTCCTGAAGAAGCATTGATTGCTTACAATGAGGGCGTATGTGATCTTCACGCTAAAGTGAATGTTAAGGTAAAAGACATCGTGGATGGTCAGTCTTGCGAACATATTATCGAGACATCTGTTGGACGTGTTATCGTTAACCAGATTGTGCCAGATGAGATAGGCTATTTCAATGCCGTTATTTCTAAGAAAACCCTCCGCGGTCTTATTACCAACGTAATTAAGAAGGTGGGTATGGCTCGTGCTTGTGCTTTCCTTGATGGTATCAAGAACCTTGGTTACCACATGGCATATGCTGCAGGTCTCTCCTTCAACCTTGATGATATCATCGTTCCTACAGAGAAAGAGGACATTGTCAATAAGGGTCAGGAAGAAGTGGATCAAGTGAAAGCCAACTATGAAATGGGTTTCATCACCGATAAGGAACGTTACAACCAGGTAATCGATGCTTGGACACACGTTAACAATAACCTTAAGCAGAGTGTGATGAAGCACATGACTGAGGCTGACCAGGGATTCAATGCCGTATATATGATGTTGGATTCAGGTGCCCGTGGTTCTGCTGACCAGATTGCTCAGCTCGCTGGTATGCGTGGTTTGATGGCAAAGCCTCAGAAGGCTGGTGCTGAAGGTGCACAGATCATTGAGAACCCAATCCTTTCTAACTTTAAGGAAGGTATGAGCGTGCTCGAATACTTTATCGCTTCACACGGAGCTCGTAAAGGTTTGGCTGATACCGCTATGAAGACAGCCGATGCTGGTTACCTCACCCGTCGTCTTGTAGACGTTTCACACGATGTGATTATCACCGAGGAAGATTGTGGAACGCTTCGTGGTTTGGAATGTCGTGCCCTCAAGAATGGTGATGAGGTTATTTCTTCTCTGTCAGAACGTATCCTTGGTCGTGTGTCTGTACACGATGTTCTCAATCCAACTACGGGTGAACTGATTGTTGCTGCCGGTGAAGAGATTACCGAACCTAAGGCTCAACTCATTGAGGATTCACAGGTAGAAATGGTTGAGATTCGTTCCGTACTCACCTGCGAGAGCAAGAAGGGTGTATGTATGAAGTGTTACGGACGTAACCTTGCTACAGCACGCATGGTGCAACTGGGTGAAGCCGTTGGTGTTATCGCTGCACAAGCTATTGGTGAGCCTGGTACACAGCTTACCCTCCGTACCTTCCACGCCGGTGGTGTGGCTGGTAACGCTGCTGCTAATGCTGCTATCGTAGCTAAGGGTGATGCTAAGGTTGAGTTTGAAGAGCTACGTGTTGTTCCTTTCAAGGACGATGAAGACAAAGAATGCGAGAAGGTTGTTTCACGTTTGGCTGAGATTCGCTTCGTAGATCCTAATACTGATATCGTTCTTTCTAACGATAATATCCCTTATGGTAGTTCGCTCTATTTCAAGCATGGCGATACTGTAAAGAAGGGAGACGTTATCTGTCGTTGGGACCCATTCAATGCCGTTATTGTCAGTGAGTATGCAGGTGTGCTTCACCTCAATGATGTAATCGAGGGCGTAACCTACTTGGCTGAGACCGACGAGGCTACAGGTCTTGTAGAACGTATCATCATCGATTCTAAGGACCGCAACCGTGTGCCTACAGTTGATATCATCCGTAAGGGTGCTGTTAAGAACGAAGCTGGTCAGTATGACGCAGCAGATATCCTTGGCACATATAACCTTCCTGTGGGTGGTCACCTCGAGCAGGTACTCAAGGAAGACGAGGAGATTACAACTGGTACAACACTTGTTAAGATTCCACGTTCAGTAGGTGGTGCTGGTGATATCACCGGTGGTCTTCCACGTGTAACCGAGCTCTTCGAGGCTCGTAACCCATCTAATCCTGCCGTAGTGAGCGAAATCGATGGTGAGGTGACTATGGGTAAAGTGAAACGTGGTAACCGTGAGATTGTTGTTACCTCTAAGACTGGTGAGCAGCGCAAGTACCTTGTAAGCCTCTCTAAGCAGATCTTGGTACAGGAGCACGATGCTGTACGTGCAGGAACACCGCTTTCTGATGGTGTTATCACTCCTGCTGACATCTTGGCTATCAAGGGTCCTACCGCAGTACAAGAATACATTGTTAACCAGGTACAGGATGTCTATCGTTTGCAGGGTGTTAAGATCAATGACAAGCACTTCGAGATCATCGTACGTCAGATGATGCGCAAGGTTCAGATTAACGATCCAGGCGATACCTCATTCCTCGAACTCGAATTGGCTGACAAGCTCGACTTCGCTGCAGAGAACGATCGTATCTGGGGTAAGAAGGTCGTTACCGATCCAGGCGACTCACAGACGTTCTACAAGGGACAGATCGTTACTGTACACAAGCTACGTGATGAAAACTCTTCACTCAAGCGCCGCGACCTCAAGCAAGTGGAAGTGCGTGATGCTCATCCAGCTACAGCTACCCAGATTTTGCAGGGTATCACCCGTGCAGCATTGGGTACAAAGAGCTTCATGAGTGCAGCATCCTTCCAGGAAACAACGAAGGTGCTCAACGAAGCAGCCATCCGTGGTAAGAGCGATACGCTTGAAGGCATGAAGGAGAATGTGATCTGCGGTCACTTGATTCCTGCCGGTACAGGTCTAAAGCAGTGGCAGCGCATCGTGGTAGGTTCGCAAGAAGAGCACGAGCGTCTCGTAGCTAACAAGCGCAACATCCTCGATTTTGCTAACCAGTCTCAAGACTAATCATTAAGATTCCTTATTGCTTGCATCAAAGCTTTGTGTTCTTGATGCAGGCGTCATAAGATAAGCCAATTATTAAAACGCTGATACGATTTAATCATTCGTATCAGCGTTTTTTGCAATTACGTTAAATGCCTAATTTAAAACCATAGCATCATACAATAGCAAATGCTATGCACAACGAGTCCTATTTGAATAGCTGAGTGGCTCTATGGCATTCTGAAAGCTATAGTTTCTCGTTCCTTGTAAACTACGAATGAAGCGAAAAATAAATTGATTTTCCCAAAGAATTTATTTATTTTTCCTACAAAATCAAATTGATTTTGATTCTGATATGACCTCCATTTGTTTTTAAAAGATTCTTCCGTTAAACACGAAGAAGCACCTCACTGATGCTATTCACTTTGTCTATGTGTGTAACGGTAGAACCCTTTATAAGCTATCTTGAATGTTTACTATACTACCGAGTATTACTGGGTCACCTGCAAAATCCGGGAGAAATCAGCAGAGGTCATAGTACCAAGGCACGTGTTGTCTATAAGGAAGGCCTGAATCGTGCAGGGCAAAAGTAAATGACTGCTACCTTGAGAGTCTTTTGTAGTCAGATGTCCGAAAAGGAGCTCTCTATTCACACGATAGGACGGAATCCGACAATAGAATAGAAGTGACGTTTCTCGAAAGGATGGCTGAAAACACCTTGCCACACATCGTAAGAAGAGAAAGCACGAAACCGCCGTATGCCGAACGGTATGTACGGTGGTGTGAGAGGTCGGTAAATGTGAAAGTAGGAGATAAACACCTATGATTAGTGTTTACCTCCTACTCGATTTTTGTGTGTTTAGTGACGTAACACGTAGCCATCATCGAAGTAATAGTCTGCTATGAAGAGAGCCCGTGTGTAACGCAGGTAATCGAAGTTATGGTATAGGAGGGAATTCCTATCTCTCTATGGACTTGATTACCTTGCCATCACTCTTCACAATGATGTTCAAACCATGAGTTTTTCCTGTAAGTTTTCTTCCACTCATGTCATAGCGTGAAATGGTAGTAGATGGGTTCGCATCGAAGCTAGGACGAGCGATGTCAGCGGTTGAGAACTCATACACAAACTTGGTGTTGTCATCCTTGAGGCAATCAATGGGAGGATAGTCAATATCAAACGATGACCAAACCTTGATTTCTTTCATGCCGTTCTTACCATTCTCAAAGCAAATCAGACGTTCCAGTTTCTCGTTCTTACTGATATCAAGATTCTCCAAGTTGTTGCTATAGCAATATAGCTCCTTTAGTTCGGGACAAGAAGA
>CAVGNV010000043.1:0-9798 GCA_963630695.1 Paratractidigestivibacter sp.
GGGCTCGTTAGGGACTTGCACCCATTAGACAATACACATGCTAGTCAAACTAAAAAAACTGAACTTTAGTATTTTGCACATTGCATTTACTAAAGTTCAGTTTTAATTATACAGAGTTTTAATCTGTGGCTTAATAAATTATTTATTTATCGCCATTTTCCATTTGTTTCTTGAGGTCAGCCAAAACGCCGAGATCACCAAGAGAAGTACCTGCAGCTACATTGTTAATCTGAACAGAAGATTCTGCCTTGCGACCTGTGCTGCGTGTAGCCTTGTGACGAGGTTCTTCCTTTACATCCTCGAATGTACGTGAATGTGAAAGGATGATGCGCTTGGTATCTTTTACAAACTCGATTACCATGAATGGAAGCTCCTCACCAAGCTGTGCTTGTGTGCCGTCTTCCTTAACAAGGTGCTTAGGAGTAGCGAAACCTTCACCACCTTCATTCAGAGTAATAACAGCACCCTTATCCATCATCTCGGTAATCTTACCGGTGTGAACAGAACCTGCTGTGTACAATGTCTCGTATGTATCCCAAGGATTAGCTTCAAGCTGCTTGTGACCAAGGCTCAAACGACGGTTCTCCTTGTCAATCTCCAATACTACAACATCAATCTCTGCTCCTACCTTAGTGAATTCTGAAGGATGCTTAACCTTCTTAGTCCAAGAGAGGTCACTGATATGAATGAGGCCATCTACACCTTCTTCAAGTTCTACGAAGATACCGAAGTTAGTGAAATTGCGAACCTTAGCAGTGTGTTTTGAACCTACAGGATACTTCACCTCGATAGCTTCCCATGGATCTTCCTTGAGCTGCTTCAAGCCAAGGCTCATCTTACGCTCCTCGCGATCAAGGGTAAGGATTACAGCCTCAACCTCATCACCTACCTTCAAGAACTCTTGAGCTGAACGAAGGTGCTGGCTCCAAGACATTTCGCTAACGTGAATCAAACCTTCAACACCTGGCTGGATTTCTACGAATGCGCCATAGTCTGCCATAACAACCACCTTACCTTTAACGTGATCGCCAACCTTAAGATCTGCATCAAGGCTATCCCATGGATGTGGAGTGAGCTGCTTCAAGCCGAGAGCGATACGCTTCTTCTCTTCATCGAAGTCGAGGATAACGACATTGATCTTCTGGTCAAGTTCAACCACTTCGTGTGGATCGTTTACGCGGCCCCAAGAAAGGTCTGTAATATGAATCAATCCGTCTACACCACCGAGGTCAACGAATACACCATAAGATGTGATGTTCTTAACAGTACCTTCGAGGATCTGACCTTTCTCAAGGTGTGAGATAATCTCTTTGCGTTGTGCTTCAAGCTCAGCTTCAATAAGAGCCTTGTGAGAAACAACAACATTGCGGAACTCTTGGTTGATCTTAACAACCTTGAACTCCATAGTCTTGCCTACGAATACATCGTAGTCACGTATAGGATGAACGTCAATCTGGCTACCTGGCAAGAATGCTTCGATACCAAATACATCAACAATCATACCGCCCTTAGTACGGCTCTTGATATAACCCTGAATAATTTCGTCGTTATCCAAAGCTTTGTTAATGTTCTCCCAACTCTTCTGCAAGCGAGCTTTCTTGTGAGAAAGTACCAATTGACCCTTCTTGTCTTCCTGGCTTTCTACATACACTTCTACCTTATCGCCTACCTTCAAGTCTGGGTTGTAACGGAATTCAGATGCAGGAATAATACCATCGCTCTTGTAGCCGATGTTTACTACAACTTCTTTTTTGTCCGCTGAGATTACAGTTCCCTCAACAACCTGATGTTCTTGAATCTTGTTCAAGGTTTCATCATAGGCTTTAGCGAGCTCCTCTTTTGGAGTCTCAACCAATGAACCATTCTCAAACTCGTCCCAATTGAAGTCTTGTAATGGTTGTACGTTCTTAAAATTTGACATAAAATTAATTAAATTGTGAATTAATAAAGTTAGACTTTATATTATTGATTATCTTAGCGAAATGGACCTATTGTCCAAATCGGCTGCAAATTTACAAACAAATTTCTGAATATCAATATGTTTTTCGTCTTTTTAATAAAGATTTTTGTATTCACATGTCTTTATACTCGTTTCTAGCCGTAACATACCCAAGAAGCACAAAGCCTTATATAAAGCAAAAAAGCTTTTGCCATTGGGCAAAAGCTTTCCGAAACATTGCTGTTTTTTAGAGCCTCTTGTCGGATTCGAACCAACGACCCCGAGATTACAAATCACGTGCTCTGGCCAACTGAGCTAAAGAGGCGAGGTGGGGCAAGCGATTCATATCGCGCCGCTACAACCTTTTACCCTTGCTCTGTTCCCATCCTGGGGGATTCAAAGGGAGCTGGCCGTATGAGACTTGCCCCATATAATGCACCTTTTCAAAAGCGGTTGCAAAAGTAAGAACTTTTATCGAACCTTGCAAGTAAAATCGATAATTTTTTGTTTTACGTTTATCACGTCTTATGCTGACATACTTCAAACCCATTAAAATCGGAATCCCCAAAAAGCTCTAAGTCTCCACTTATCACGTTTCACCTGTAACGAGTTTTCATTGCCAGTAACAGAGACATTATATACCATTGTTAAACCCAAAAACTTGTTTCGCCAAGAGTAGTTAACAGCACCTCTGCCAGTAATAATCACACTTGGAAAATGATATTTCATCTCTGTTTTTTCTGCATCACGCCTTACATTGTCATGCGAGAAAATCACATAGGTTGGTAATGATGACAAATGAAATAACCATCCCGACGCTGGTACCCAATTGTATCCATAACCACCGCCTATCGCTATCTCAGAGATGTGAATCTCCATATTTTGCGTTCCAACAACTTCATCTTCATTAATCTTTGTGCGTGAAGCGTCAAAACTTCCACCTATCAACCAACTTCCTGCGCTGCGACGTTGTATATAACTTTGAGAGAAGGCTGCGGGAAAAGAGAACTTACGAAAATTGAACGCATAATAAGCGTTTACATTTAATGCTTCTTGATTAATAATGCCTTTAGGTATATTGCATAAGCGATTACCAATCTCCATCGTTCCATGATAGGTTTTGGACGAAAGGTAAACTATATCAAAACCATATCGGTTACTATAAGAGTTTAGGTTCATCTCATAGTCTTTGCTTTTCCCTGCTAATTTTGCAGGGTTTAATGCTAGACCCAATGCTATTCCACGATAGGCGACGGCAACACTCAACGTACCACGATAGGAGGCTTTGGCTATAGTGGTGTATGTATTACTATTGTAATGATCAATCGTTTCTAATTTTGCTCCGGACAGATTCCCGCGTAGCTTTACAGTCCAACGTGCATTTGGTCGTGTTATATACATTGTGTCAAATGTCACTTTGCGATATTTAGAGGCCATTAACGAGTCACCCCAAAACAATGTACGATCAATGCTTGTTAGTTTCTGAGCCAATGAAGTGTCTATTTCCCCATTTTTCTTATACTTACGCACCAAAGAATCCGCCCATTGCAACATTCGTCCCTGATCTGCTGCACTACGTAGTTGGAGACGAAGACTATCAACACGATGAATAAACTGCCCCACCCTATTCTGCTTTGTTTGAGCTTTAGATTCTGAAGGTAGACAAAAAAACAGAATACTTGCAATGATGATTATGACACTGAATGAATTTGTTGCTCTTATATATTTAATAATGTACATATTATTATGCGATAAAATTATTCTTACTCCGTTAAAGAATACATATCTGATATACGCTTCTACGATTTGGAAAGATTATTCTATTTATTATCCTCTTGATGGGTAGCTTTCCACCAATCCGTTTTCTCTATACCCTTAACAACTATTGGATTGCGACTAGGTTCGGAAATTGAAATACCACTATACGTCTTGATTGGAATATAAATAGGGCGCGAGTAAAGATACGAGTAAAGGGTGTTTGTTGTTGATGTATAAGGAACCGTGCGTTCAAGCTGCGTTCGGAATTCTTGGTAAAGCGACGCATCTTTACATAGGTGAGCGACATAGTCGCCAAAGTCGTAGAACATAGTGGCATTATAACCATCTAGCACCTGAATGGAGTCAACCAACGAATCTGTCAAAGTGTAACGTTTGTTTATTTTTTGCATGATTGAAGCCATTGCCTCCACCTGTTGGCAGTTAATAGCAGATAGTGCTCCGCATGGTGTGGAGTAAGTGGAGTAGAACGAATGGAAGGTGTTCACTATGCTTTGATAAGACGGGGTTGTTGAGCTAAGTTCGCTCCATATAGAAGCATAAGGCATACCGATAGACATTATTTCAGAAGTAGAAGCCACTAGCCATTGGGTTGCATGACGTAGCGCATATGCGGTTTCTATATTTGCCATATAACAATTATCAAACAAAATGTATTGTAACGTTATACCAGCTTCAGCGATTCCTTGCGCTAATGTGTCTACTTCAATGGCGTAATCGCTTGGCAAATAAGAGCCAAAGAAGCGTGTTGTGGGATATGTATTTACTGAATCATTGTTTACCAAACATGAAGTGGTTTTGGGCAGATTAGCAGTTTGCGCCCAATCAGAAGCATAAGTCCATCCACATCCATGTCCACCAATAATCATCGAATAGTAAAGGGTTGAAGATTCGTTCTTTACATCATTAAGCATTTGCGCAATCCCTAACGATGTAGTGTAATCGTTTCCGCTGTATGTCTTAATCGTGTTATGATGGATTGCGCCATTCTCATAGACAATCTCATAAAGATTCGACGCATTGGCAGATGTACTTATAAACACCAAAACACGACCATTATATCCTCCATTTGCAATAATGGTTTGTTCTATACTATTAAGATTCTGTAAGAAAGTATTGTATAAGCCATGATTGCCTTCTGCATTTCCCGTCCATGGCATAAAGAACAATACTGTTTGTTGGTTGTTATCGTTGAATTCTTCATCTTCATCACTGCAACTTGTAAGTAGCAAGCCTGCTGCAATACTTATGAAGCAGATTATCCATATAGTAATGGCACGTGATAAGCGTAAAGATATCAGATTATTCATCGTTCTGTCTATTTTGTGTTTCTAATTTTATGGGACTTAAAGTACATCTCGTGTCCCACTCATCTTATTCTCGACCACAAAATTACGACTTTAATTTGAATTATATTAATCTTATTTGGCTAATGAGCTTTCACGTCGTCAAGTTAATGGATAAAATTATTAAGTTTCGGATTTAGATAGGGACGTGCTGAGAGCCCAGTAAGCATCTGGGCCTTCAGACCGTTTTCCCATAAATCCGAAACTCAAGTAAAATTAGACTATTACCAAGGGTTATAGTTTTCATCGGGGTCGGTAGTGCCGCCGTCGGTGATTTCTTGGTTGTTGCCGTTTACGTCGACATTTACCCCTTTACTCGTTGACAGTAACAATGTCGGGGTCTTAATGCTGACTACTTTTAGATTGGGAGATATATACTTTTTCTTCATAACGTTATCTGATTGTTTAACGGATCTGCGCGCCAGGTGTCCCCACCCATTTGCGTCCGTTCTTTATATATATATGGTGGTCATCGGGGTGAGTAGTCTCTATGCCTTGTATGTCATAGATGCGGTTGTTGTTCTCCGTGGTGCCAATGTAGACGATGTTAGCAATGCTTGTAGTGCCATCCGAGTGGGAGATGTTAGCCTTGGTGAGGGCATCCACCTTGGAGGTCTCTATCCAGCAGCGGAAGCCGTTCATCGTGATGGTGCGACCTTGTGCCACCTTATATAGCTTGTTGTCCTGCGTAAAGTAAGTTCCCTTGCTGGTATCGTTGCCGTCGATGGCTGTTCGGGCGAATGATCCCATGAAACTGATGTTGAACGAACCATCCTGCGAGGTCAGCGTGGTAGCAATGGGTTCGGTGCATAAGGTCTTGTTATCAAACTGATACCAAGACGAAGACGCTGCCGCAGGCTTGATGAGGTAACACTTGCCCGCCTCGATGCTAGAGGCTTTGGTGAAGTTGAGGGTACATGAGCCGTCAGCCTCGGTGGTGATACTGGTGAGCTCTTCCACGCAGCCGAGGTCGCCAAACTTACTAATCACTTCCTCCTCGGAGATGTCGAACGGCAAGCATAACGTGTTCCAACCTTCAGCGTGGAGCTGACGTGAGAGGAACACTGTGACCTTTCGGCCCTTGTACATATCGAGGGTCTCGCTGATATAGTTGGATGTCTCTTTGAGCAGCACACCTCCGTCACACCGCACGGTAGTGTTGGCATCGAGATAAGCGTCAAACGGCTTGAGATCGATATCCTCTTGGTATTCTAACGTGGTATTGTCAACGTTAAATTGGACGCAGCCGCCATTGATGTGCTTGTCCTCAAAGGTTCCGATGAGTCCGCTTTCGAGCTCTTGGTCGTTGAGCGTGCCACTGGTCTGCGGCGTGCTTACGATGTCACCACGGAGCACAACATCAATAGTCTCGGTGGGTTTATTGTTGATATAGATGAGGAAGGGTACGCCGGCGGGTACAGAGTCGCATGCCACCGCATAGGAAGAGTATCCTTCGTCCTTGCTGCCTATGGGTTTGTCCATGAGCATGAGCTCCGTACCCTCGGGCAGATTGTTCTTATGCAGCGTGGCGGGCAGACACATCAGACGGATGGCATAGTCGCCGGTGAAGGTCAGTGGGAAGTGCATCTGTCCTTTGGTTAACGAGCCTTCGGGTGGTGTGAAGCGGAAAGGCACGCCGTCATAGAGCTGGCAGTTGAGCAAGTAGTTGACGTTATTCTCTGTGTCACATACCGCCACCTTAGGCAGCGCCCAAACGAGCGGGTCATTAACCGTCTCCGTGGTAGCCTGATAACAGAATATCTCGTTGCGACAACTGTCGTCGTCCAAGGGTATGGCGTCTGTGTATACGGTTTGCCCATCGTATGTGGTGAGTGTATAGTGGCGTACGCTATCCAGCACGGGGCGGTAAGCACCGGTGAGCCATCCCTCCTTACCGGCAAAGCAAGCGGCAAGCTCAGCGTTGCTTTTCAGCTTTCCATTGAGGTCGGAGAACTTTGGGCAGAGGTAGTGACAGTTGGTTACATCTGGCTTGGAGGCTTCATCGGTAGGCAAGATGCCTGCACCTATACCCAGCTTTTCGTTAAAATCAAAGTTGGCATAGCAATCATTTAGCGTCAAAGAGGTTCCTATTTTGTTGCTACCCACTAGTCCGTAGTAGAAATGCCCCTGATTGCTGACATTAGTGGCGTTGGCCATGACGCCTCTAAAGTAACTATTCTTGATGCTGACCTTGTGGTCTGTCGCCTCATAGAGAAGTCCTGCAAGGGTGGTACTGTTGTTGATGCTGTCAGCAAGGGTAATGGTGCCTCCGGCATAGCAGTTGACGACAGATGCGTCCGCCGAACCGCCCGCCTTGTAGGCGAACGGGGCGCAAAATGCATTGCCTCCCATAAACTTCATGTTCACCAAGCCGAGGTTTTTCACCGTTCCCGAGAGATTGCCGAACAAGGCGCGTCCCTTAATGGTAAGTCCAGAGATGACGTGCCCGTTGCCGTCGAATGTTCCGGTGAACGGATGGGTCTCGTCACCAATCTGTGTGAGTGGTGCGCTGGCTGACATATCGATGTCATGGGTGAGAAGGAAGTAGTAGTCGGTGACCGTGCCGCTCTTGACGAGGTTGTACAATATGCGCAAGTCGGCTTCAGAACTAATCATATACTGTCCTTTGTCGTTCTTATATATACTTGTTGGTATGCCACCGCATGCTATTGGGAAAGGCACCGAGTAGGTCTTGCCGTTTTCGGTGATATCATAGAAGCCCCAAACGTTTTCGCCCGCTTCGTCGTTTAGCTTGGACACGAGTTCTCTGTTGTTATTCAGCGAATCCAAACTAAACTCTGTACCATTACATTCGAATTGGTCATTGGTGCCAAGGTTCGTTGGTTTGGCTTCTTTCCAAATGATTAGATTCTCTCCGTTTTCGTCGTGATAAATCTTGTTTAATCCTGTAAGGACATTGGTTTCTGTGCTGTCGTGATTTTCGGGCAATATGTAGTGACCATAGTTGACGCAATCAACGTATCTTGAACCACTTACGGCCTGAAATATTCCAACATACTTTATTTTATCAGAAGCAATAGTAACCGTTCCAAGGTTAGCAGACTTTTTTACTTCCGTTATTCGATAAGCATAATGGTTGGCATTGAATTCCTTTGGATTTGCACGGTTATCATTGCCTTCTATTGCTAGATTGAGTCCGTTCACACATTCTGTGATATAGATATGAAAGTCATCATCGTACGAACCGCCAACAAGTCCTCCTACATGTATTTCGGTGCTAGTATATTTACTTTGGTTAATAACCTTTATTTCGCCTTTGGTTTGGCAACGGGTTAGGCGTAGCGTAATGTAATTGTGGGAGCCAGATTTTCCATAATGACCGATTAATCCACCAACGTTTATATAGTAATAGGAAGTTGGGCAGATGTTTCCTTCAAAGAAACAATCGTTGAGCGTAACATCATTTAGGACATATCCTATCAGACCACCTTGACATATTATGTAATCAGAACTGTCAATTTGCATATAGCATCCCTTTACACCTACATTCGTGAATGTAGAGTTAAGGGCGCTTCCCACCAATGTACCGATAACACAATCTTCGTAATTGCTCGTATTTCTATGAATATAGGCGTTTTGGATAGTGAGATTCTTGATGATGGCATCTTCTGTGGACCCGAACAATCCGATGTAGGGGCGTGAGCTAGATTCGTTAATGTAGAGTCCGTAGATGGTGTGTCCATCGCCATCGAAGATACCTTGGAAGTCGTCATCCCAAACGATACCATATTCTCCGATGGGTGTCCAGCTCTTTAGGTCACCATTGGCAGAAATCTTGCCCTCAGCATCGACGGTGAAGTCGTTGAGGTAGATGTCGCGGGTCATCTTGAAGTACTTGCCGGTCACGTCGTTGTTGGCATCGGTGACGATGTAGGCGAGGTTGGCCAGGTCCTGGGCACTCTGGATGAGGTAGGGCGAAGATGCGCTGCCACTACCCTGAAAACTGGATAGTTTAGGGTTAGAGCTAGGATAATTCCATGACTCGGCCTTGCTATCGGCAAGGATAGGTAGTGTCCCTATGAGGATGAGGGACAACGTCAATACTAATATCTTAAATCTGTTCATAATCAGAATGTATTAAATGGGTAGCGGAAGCCACAGTTCCTTTCGCCTTGCTGCGTCTTGAGCTCCACACATATTTACCTATATATTAATATCTTATGCAAAGGGAATGCAAACCAGATGCAATCAAAACCTTTCCTAACTGCATAGGTGTAACTTACCCTCTGCAAAGGTATAAATTTTTCACCAACCCCACAAATGCAGATAAAATAAAACCTAACAAAAAGGATAGTCGTTCTATAGATCATACTAAATACCTTTGTTTTGGAAATTTACCCAGAGTGGAGCTTCGCTTACCCTAAGCGAGAGTTCTTTGGTCACTTACCTTTCCGCTTCGCACCGGTGGGGTTCTGCCCGCTTGGTCATATGATTGTTGGTTCAGTCCGTTCGTTAGCGTCTTAATCCGAAACGTCTATACCTTTATATATTAATAGATAGTTCGACAAGATAAAAATTAATTTAATTTTGGGTGAAAAATAAATTGATTTTCATTCAAAAATAATTTATTTTGGTTTGCGATAGGGCATCATTGATATTCTCATTATCCTACTATCGTTAGGTAAGAGCATGCGCATTTATCTGTAAAAAGCCTATCATTATTCATCAAATTCGCAAGAAAGACAATGAACTTGCCAAGTTAAGAGACCGCTTGTC
>CAVGNV010000044.1:0-1580 GCA_963630695.1 Paratractidigestivibacter sp.
ATAGGCATAATAGGCTCAATGGGCATAAGAGGCTTATTAGGCCATGGGGAGATAGGTAGGCTCATTAGGCCGGGTAGGAGCAATAGGCATAAGAGGCATAATGGGCTTATTGGGCCATGGGAGCATATTATATGAAGGCGCATTATATAATAATAATGTATATATAGGGGATGAAGGTTTTATTTCGGTGCCTTTGGGTAGCGTCTGCTATTAGATTGTGCTGCGCTATATGTGAGGGGTAAAGGTGTAAAGGGGCAAAAAGGGACGAAAAGGCGGGAAGGAAGAATAATGTAAATGGTTTTGAATATGTTCCCTATTTGTCGTAAAAGGTGAAAAAGATGGTTTAGAAAAATGCTCCCTATATGTCGCTAAGATGATATAAGTGGTTAAGAAAGAGGATATTGCATTGAGTAACAATAGTTCTTAGTGGTATAAGAGCAGAAACGACAGCTTATTGAGAAATGTTTGAAAAACGGCTGATATTGTAAAGGAGCTTTACCTCGTTAACATTTAGCAACATTCGAAAATTGAAAATGCTCCCTATATGTCGCCAAACGCCAAAAAATGCTCCCTATATGTCGCCGGAATGCTCCCTATATGTCGCCGGAATGCTCCCTATATGTCGCCAAAATGTTCCCTATATGTCGCCGAACGATGCTTGGATATATTGATAATCAGAAGGTTAGGTGGCCTCTAATAATCTATAATAATGATTATATAAGGATATCTAATACGAGATTAAAGTTTAAATTTTTGTTAAGGGGAAGATAAGAGGGAGGATAAAGGGACATAGAAGTTAGGAGCTTGTTGTGAAGAATGAGAGGCCACAGGGCTCTTCATCTTCTGGTTGAGATCTATGGGCGTGATGATTATTGAGCGAAATGGTATAGCTGAGGGATGGAAAGGTTAGAAAGGAAATATGGGGTGAAGGGCCGCGCGAAGCTTTAGAGAGCCTTGATAGAGTGATGAGGAAACAGGAAGAATGTTCCCTATTTGTCGCCAGGAGAGGAGATAGATGGTGTTGTGATTTGAAAGAATTTCAAATCTGCGCGTGTAGATGGCAAGCGGATAATAGCTCAAAATGCGGTTTTAAGGCGCTCTGTGGCGGTTTTAGGGCACAAGGTGGGTAAATGTCTGCCTGGCGTTCTGAATCGTTGTTCTTGGGCGTATGGAAGCGTTTTGCATAGAAAAGTGGTTTTTGCGGTTGTTGGGAGGAGATATGGTGCGGGAGCTGACTTGTCTAAGATGTGGCTTTTCGGTGCCCTTGGGGGCACGAAAGAGAAGAGATATTAGTATAAATTTTTGATAATTAACAATAATTTTCACTTATTTGTCGCTTAAAAGGGTATTGTTTCGTGAAGATTGTTTGGTTTTGCGGGATTTTTGTTTATGGTTGTTAACAATTGAGAAAGAGGATTTCGAAGGGGGGATGGGGCGGTGTTGTGGTGGATTTGTGGTTGTAGGTGATGATAAGGTGATGTATAGGCATAATAGGCTCAATGGGCATATTGGGCCAAGGGAGGGGAGATAGGCATGTTGTTGCGGTGGATATGTGGTTGCAGGGAATGATAAGGTGATGT
>CAVGNV010000044.1:1675-7988 GCA_963630695.1 Paratractidigestivibacter sp.
ATGTTTAGGCATAATAGGCTCAATGGGCATATTGGGCCAAGGGAGGGGAGATAGGGGTGGGGTAGGTAATGGGAATGAATGAAAGGGTAAAGGAGGTAAAATGTATAAGGACAAAAAGACAAATAAATGAAAAGATAAAAGGATATTTATAAAAAGGTGTAAAAGCCTAAATGTAAGAATGTATATATGTAGAAGAACGTCTTCCTATAAAAGAATAAATGACTAAAAAGCTAATGGTATAAATCTATTAAAGGATATATAGTTATGAAGATAAATGTATTTAAACGTATAAATGTAAAAGCATAAATGTGCAAGAACGTATAAAAGTAAATGCGGAAGGGTGTAAAAAGATAAGCAGTGAAAAATATACGAACATAAAAGGATAAATATATAAAGATGTAAAATGGTAAAGAAGGGTGCGTGAAAGATGTAAAAATGCAAATATATAAAAACATGAAACGTGAGTGATAGAGAAAATGTATGGTGGCGGCGAGGTAGGAGGGGAACGGGGTGAATGATGTTGATATAAAGCATTAAAGGACAGATGGTTGGTTGCGGATAGGGAAGGGAAATGTGAGGGGGATGCAATGGGGATACAATGGAGATGAGATGGGGGTAAGTGGGCATAATTGGCTCAATGGGCATAAGGGGCTGAGGATATGAAAAGGGAGCAGAAGGAAGGAAAAGATGGGAAAAGGGGGTGGGGCGGAAGGTTAGGGATGGTGGGAATAATGGGTAAGATGGGGGGAGACTTGATGGGAAGGAAAGGATGTTTTTGGGGGGCTGAAGGGGAATTCTTGTAGGCGGGAATGGGTGTTTTTTGGGCGGGAAGGGTAGGCATAATAGGCTCAATAGGCTTATTGGGCCGTGAGAAATGGGAATGGAAGCTGAGGAGATTGGGGGTGGTGAGTGTGATAAAAGAGCAAATAGGTAAAGGGATGAATATATAAATAGATAGGTTTGAGGTGGAGAAAGGTGTAAATAGATTAAGATTAAAGGTATAAATATATAAATATGTGGGTTGAGGGTTGTGTGTTAGTGGAATTGTTGGTATATTTGCAAGCAACATACTGAATACACTACTTTGTGCTTGGGAGAATGATTGGGCTTATGGGCTTAATGGATATGATGGGCATAATAGGCTCAATAGGCTTGATGGGCCTTGGGAGATCATGTTAGGTGGGCATAATAGGCTCAATAGGCTTGATAGGCCTTGGGGGGTCATGGTAGGTGGGCATAATAGGCTCAATGTGCATGATAGGCCTTGGGAGATCATGTTAGGTGGGCATAATAGGCTCAATAGGCTTGATGGGCCATGGTAGGTCATGGTAGGTGGTGTATGAGGTTGATGAATTGCTCTTGAGGCAAGGCTGAATGATTTTAGATGTAAGATAAATAAAAGATATAGAAATAAGGGATAAGAAATAAAACAAATAAAAGAAATAGAACAAATAAACAATACAACAAATAAAAGAAATAAAAGAAATAAAACAAAAATAGAAATAAAACAAAATGAGGAGTACAGATATGGATAAGAAGAATCGTTTAGAGATTAGTAGTGGGTTGGGTCGCTGGTCATGGTTGGCGTTGTTGTTATGGACGCTGACTGTGGTTGTGGAGCAACTGGGTTATTATTTTGGTACGCCAAATGTGGGTCAGAGCGTTGTGGAGCGTGTGCTGAGTGAGGCTGTGTATGATCGGGGCTTTTTTGGTTTGATTCATGTGCTTAATGGTGCGGCGTATGTGTTTTTGTTGTTTTTGCTTTTTGATGGCTTGCGTGCTGTGCAATCGTGGCTTCGGTTTGTGGTGGCGTTGCTGGGTGTGGTGAGTGTTGTTGCCACGGTGGTGATGGTTATTCCGTCGGGTGATAGTGTTTATGATGCGGTGCGTGAGGTGTCATGGTGGAGTGGTTTTCGTTCTACTTTCTTGACTAATGAGGAGTGGCTTAGTAGGTTGTTTGTGTTTGTGATTGGTGTTTGGCTCACTTGTCGTTGGCGTGGCCGAATGCGTTGGTGTGGTGTGTCTTGGTGGTTGTGTCTCGTTTTGAGTGGTGTGTGCACTGGTCTTGCTATGCGTGCGATGATGAGCCTTCCGGGTCATGAGGCTGAGTGTGTTGGTGTGGCTTGGCGTGTGCTGAGTGTGTTGTTTGATTTGTTGCCGATGTGGTTTCTTTGTGGTGCGATGACTACTGATGTGAGTGCTGTGAAGGTGAGTGGTGACGATGATGTTCGTATTTAGTGTTAGGTATTAAGGAAGAATGAGGCAAGAGTTGAAGGCGATGTGTGTTGATGTGCACATGCTGCGTCGTTGGTCTGATGCGCTGATGTTGATGGTGCTGTTGAGTATGTCGATGGATGTGTTTGCTCTGATATGTTCGGGCAACGGGTTGTCGGGCTGGACGGATGTGATGAGCACGGTGAGCGAGACGGTGTTCTTGCTGAGTGTGAGTGGTCTGGTGTTGGTGTTCAACAGTTGTCCGGGTGTGTGCCAAGTGGTGCGTGTGCTGTGTTGGGTCACGGCGGTGTTGCTATGGTGTAGTGTGTTGTTGGTTCGTGTGCCGTTGCTTATGGGTGAGGATTTTCTCTCGGGAGTGGGCATGCCTATTAGCTATATGAGTATGTTTCTGAGCACGTTATGGCTTGTGAGCTTGTTTGCGATGTTTGCTGTGGTTAGTGTGCAGCATGCCGTGCGTGGTTTTAGGACGTCGATGATTGGTATGACGATGATGCTAGCCTTTACGTTGTTGGGTTTGGTGTTGTTGTTGCTGACGTTGCTTGCTGGCGACCTTGGTGGCTGGGTGTATGTTGCTTGGACGGTTGTTGCGGTGCTGAGCCTGATACCGTTTTGGTGTGTGAGGCGATTGGTGTATAAGTTTAGTAATGAATCAAATGATAATGAGATATGAATAAGATTGTAGTGTTTGCCAATCAGAAGGGTGGTGTGGGCAAGAGTACGTTGTGTACGTTGTTTGCCGACTATCTGAGTTGGCGTGGTGTGGAGGTGTGTGTGATAGACACTGACCTTCAGAAGTCGCTTGTGATGCAGCGTCGTAAGGACGAACAGGCTTATGGCGAGGAGGCGCCTTATGTGATTCAGGGTTTTGACGTGAGTGATCCTCAGACGATGTCGTCGCTGATGCTGAGTGCGCGTGAGGTGGATGGTGTGGTGCTGATTGACACTCCGGGCAATGTGTCTGAGGATGGTTTGGTGCCACTGTTCGGCTTGTGTGACATGATTGTGTGTCCATACGAGTATGAGGACAAGTCGCTCGACTCCACGGGTGTCTTTATCCAGGTGGTTGATGGTATCCTTTCCCACTCCACTGAGGCTCGTCCGGAGCTGGTCTTTGTGCCCAACCGTTATGACAGTAGGTTTGGCAATGGTCCCGAGCGTGAGATGTGGCGTCAGACTGATGCTGTCTTTGGTTCCGTGGGCGTGTTGGCACCGCCTATTGCTTATCGTGCTTGCTTGAAGCGCACGGATACGTATGTGATTCAGCCGGTGCAGCGTGGTGTGGTGCGTGAGAGTTTCGAGTTTTTGATTCGTCGTTTGGGCGTGCTTCGTAAGCATCAAGGCTGAGGACGAATATAGGACGAATATAAGGACTATTATACTATAGAAGAATATACTATCATAGTATAATAATATATTAATATAATTGAGCAGAATTATATATCATTAAATAGATTAATATAGAATAAGATAAAACAATGGAGAAGAATATGAAACGTAAGCCCCAGGTGTCTCTTCCTGGTGGCATAGCTAGTTTGGTGCATCGTGCCCAGGGTCTGCAAGACGGTGTGCCTCAGACCAGTGAGACAAGTGCTGCTCAGGTGCAGCGTGAACCCGTAGCTGTGCAAGAGCCGGTTGCCGCTTCTACGGCGCAGGCACAGGCAGCAGCCCAGGTGCGTGAGGAGATAGCTGCCGCCAAACCCAAACCGCTCGATCGCTGCGTGGCTTGGCGTGCTGAGGGTCTCGACTCATGGTCGTTGATGGTCTCCACGGCGCGTGCCTATAAGGAGTATCCGGGCAAGCTCGCCACGGTGTATATCGATAGCGATCTGAAGCGCATCCTTGATGGTCTGCGTGCCTCGGGCATGGGTGTGTCCACGAGCAGTTTGTTGTCATCCATCGTGGCATCGTTTGTCAGTGAGCATCATGCTGAGATACGTCGTCAGTGTGAGTTTTAAGGGTTTAGGATAAAGAAAAGCTAAGTATATGTCAGAACAGAAGAGATATGCGCTGGTGACGGGCGGTAGCCGCGGCATCGGTCGTGCGGTGTCGGTAGAGCTGGCTCGCAAGGGTTACTATGTGTTGATCAACTTTACCCGTGGCCAGGAGGCTGCTCAGGAGACGCTCTCCGAGGTGCGTGCCGCCGGTGGCGATGGTGAGACGATTGGCTTTGACGTGAGTGATGGCGAGGCGGTGAGCCGTGTGTTGGGCGATTGGCTCTCGGCTCATCCTAGCGAGTATATCAGTTGTGTGGTCAACAATGCGGGTGTGCGAGCTGACAATATGTTGCCGCTCATGCCCGAGGCTGATTGGCACCGCGTGCTGGGTGTGACGCTCGATGGGTTCTATCATGTGACGCGTATGCTGGTGCCGCTGATGACGTATCATAAGTGGGGTAGGGTGATCAACGTATCTTCGCTCAGCGGTCAGAAGGGTATGCCTGGTCAGACCAACTACTCGGCGGCTAAGGGCGGACTGATTGCTGCCACCAAGGCGCTAGCACAAGAGGTGGCTCGTAAGCGTGTGACGGTCAACGCCGTAGCACCCGGATTCATCCACACCGATATGACGGACGGGCTGGACGAAGCCTCGCTCTCCCGACAGATCCCCGCTCGCCGATTTGGGCAGCCCGAAGAGGTGGCGCAGCTCGTGGGGTTCCTCGCATCCGATGCATCATCATATATCACGGGCGAAGTGATCGCTATCAATGGTGGCCTTTTTTAATCTCGCTTCGGGGTCACAGACCCTTTAGTCTCGCTGCGCCCCCACAGGGGGATTAGTCTTGCTTCGCCCCAATAGAGCGTATAGTCTTGCTTCGCACCAATAGGGTTTTTGCAATGCTTGTGACCTTTGAATGAGAGTCAATGGGAGAGGTTTAGAGAATGAAATCAAATTATTTTTCGGATGAAATCAAATTGATTTTCCATAAAAAATAATTTATTTTTCTTTCCCACACCATTCCTTTGGCTTCATGAAGGGTGTGGTTTGGCGACATAAAGGGAGCTTCGTTGCGCATCTAGGGTAGCCTTTCGCATTCTTTTGGTCGCCCTTTGGCAGCCTTCTTGCATCTTCTTGCATTCTCTTTCTGCCTCTTGCAGCGGTCAGCCCCCGGCAGATTATAGCTATAAATAATGAAAATGGGCTCAAGACACGATGGTCTTGAGCCCATTTTTGTAGATATATATTTGTAGATAATATATAGGTAAGTCGGCTTATGTGTCCCCAGGCGCATAAGTCATGGGGTGAGGTGGATTAGCGCTTAGCTGCCTTTCCGCCTACGATGATAGCTTCAGCGATACATGCTGCCGCTACGAGGATGATTCCGATGATGTTCATAGGGCAATGTTTTTTATGTGTTGATAAAATGTTTTCAGCTTCTTCTCCTTAGTATGAGGCACTTACGGCACAACAAGACTAAAGGGTTCCGCATAGGGCGAAGCGAGACTAATGGGTCTGTGACCCCGAGACTAATGGGTCTGCATGGGGCGAAGCGAGACTAATCCCCCTGTGGGGGCGAGATTAATCCCCCTGTGGGGGTTACTTTGACTCGTTGATGCGATAAGCTTGTACGAGAGTGGCAGCTACTACGGCTGCGACGATCATCAATGTTGTAATCATAGTTGTTATCCTTTCTTTTGGTTATTGCGGCGAGAGTGTTTGCTGAGTGGTTGTCACCGCTGTTATCAATCTTTTTACCTGTTATCCGAGTGCAAAGTTAGGTGGATTTGGCGGTAAGTGTATCATCTTTTATGCGTTTTTGATGAATAATATCACGTTTTTTGACGTGTGTCAAATCACTTGAGCCTTATCAAGCCCCCCCCACATGGGGATTAATCTCGCTTCGCCCCCACAGGGGGATTAGTCTCGCTGCGCCCCACGCGGAACCCATTAGTCTTGCTGCGGCGCAAGTAATCGATGATTCAGGCCATATCGTCTAAAACCACAAAATGAGTTAAAAATATAAAAAGAAAACGTTGGTAATTATGTAAAAAACCTTTAACTTTGCCCGAATTAAAACTTTGTAGGAATATTCAATCGAGGAGCTTCCCCCAGCCTATATATATAATAAGGTGTACCACTG
>CAVGNV010000045.1:0-7831 GCA_963630695.1 Paratractidigestivibacter sp.
CCAACTCATTAACTTCCTTAACAGTAAGATTTACTAACTCTTCTGCAATAGCTTTTACGTCTGCCATTTTATTCTTAATTTTAATTTTCGTGTTAATATAATTTAGACTTTATAGTTAGACCCTTCTATAGTAGAATCCGCCATAACTTATTATTCAGCACGCTCGCCTAAAGTCTTGAGCACACCGTGAATGGTGTTTGCGCCTGACTGAAGAGCAGAAACAACGTTCTTTGCAGGGCTCTGCAAGAGAGCAACCACATCTGCAATAACTTCATTCTTGCTCTTGATAGAAGACAACTCGTCAAGTTTATCAGCACCGACGAAAAGACCTTCTTCTGCATAAGCAGCCTTCAAAGAAGGAGTACCTGCTTTAGCAATTTCTTTATCCTTAAGCAACTTTGCAGGAACATTTGCAGTTTCGCAGAACAAAACAGCTGTATTACCCTTCAAAGAGCCGTACAAATCAGAAAAGTCTACATCAGATGCCTCAAGAGCCTTATGAAGAAGAGTATTCTTCACAACGACCATCTTGATCTGCTGCTTGAAACACTTGCGACGGAAATCACTCGTAGCCTCTGCATTCATACCTGTAACATCAACAAGGTAGAAATGAGGATAGTCCTTTAATTTCTGTCCAAGGTCAACTATGATAGTATCTTTAGCTTCTTTCTTCATTTTTCTAAACTTTTAGAGTTATTCAACAGATTTAGGATCAATCTTGATACCCTTACTCATTGTAGAGGAAAGGAAGATACTCTTAATATAAGTTCCCTTAGCAGCGGCAGGCTTGAGACGAATCACAGTGTTGATGAACTCTTTGGCATTGCCATAGATTTGATCGGCAGTCATAGAAACCTTACCGATTGAAGTATGGATAATACCAGCCTTATCAACCTTAAAGTCAATCTTGCCTTGCTTCACTTCCTTTACAGCCTTTGCTACATCCATTGTGACAGTGCCACTCTTAGGGTTAGGCATCAAACCACGAGGACCAAGGAAACGACCCAAAGGACCGACCTTACCCATGCACGAAGGCATAGTGATGATAACATCTATATCAGTCCAACCAGTCTTAATCTTTTCAATGTATTCGTCAAGACCTGCATAATCAGCACCGGCTGCCTTAGCAGCTTCTTCCTGATCGGGCGTGCAGAGACAAAGGACGCGAACAGTCTTACCAGTTCCGTTGGGAAGAGAGACAACGCCACGTACCATCTGGTTAGCCTTACGAGGGTCAACACCAAGGCGAACATCAATATCAACAGAAGCGTCAAACTTAGTTGTAGTGATATCCTTAACCAATTGAGATGCCTCGTTCAAAGCATAAACCTTCCCTGCTTCAACCTTCTCAGCTACTGATTTCTGATTCTTTGTCAGTTTACTCATTTTACTAATTTAAATTGAAGTATTAATTATTAAACAGGGAAGTCACCCTTTACAGTAATGCCCATACTACGAGCCGTACCAGCAACAAGACGCATTGCGCTCTCAACAGTAAAGCAATTCAAATCAGCCATTTTATCCTCAGCAATAGCCTTTACTTGTTCCCAAGTAACACTACCAACCTTGTTACGATTAGGCTGTCCAGAACCCTTCTTAACCTTGGCGGCCTCGAGCAGCTGAATAGCAGCAGGAGGAGTCTTGATTACAAAGCTAAAAGACTTATCAGTGTAATAAGTGATAACGACAGGTAATACTTTGCCGGCCTTATCCTGAGTACGCGCATTGAATTCCTTGCAGAATCCCATGATGTTGATACCCTTGGAACCCAAAGCAGGTCCTACGGGAGGAGAAGGATTTGCAGCGCCACCCTTAATCTGTAATTTGATTAATCCAGCAACTTCTTTAGCCATTTCTTTTTTATTAAAATAATTGAAACGTATAAAAAGCGAAACTAGTCCGTAACAACTAAGCGTTCACTTTTTCAACTTGCATAAAACTAAGCTCCAACGGAGTTTTTCTTCCGAAAATCTTGACCATAACCTTCAGTTTACGCTTTTCAGTATTGATATCTTCAATCACACCTTCAAAACCACTGAAAGGACCATCAATTACCTTAACGGTCTCATCAAGAACAAAAGGCACATTGACTTCATTTACGATCTCAGTTTCTTCAGCCGCACCAAGCATTTTATTGATTTGTGCTTGAGGAACGATTGAAGGATTATCCAACCCACCCAAAAAACCTAAACAATTAGGCATGAACCGCAACAAGGTAGGTACATCACCTACGAGATTAGCATTAACGAATATGTAACCTGGAAGAGAAATCTTTTCAGTTTCAACACGTTTCCCATTACGTATCGTTGCATGCTTCTCCATGGGAATGAGCACCTCATAAACATGATCAGCGAGCAGTTTATTATGCTTCAATTCAGCCTCGATATATTCTTTTAACTTGGCTTCCTTTCCACTAACTGCACGCAATACATACCAATTTTTACCTGCTTCTGCCATTCTTTCTGGGATTAACCTGGATAAACAAACTTCATAAGATTCTCGAAGACGAGATCCATACCGAAAACCACAAGCGCAATGATAAGGGAAGCAGATAAAACAACCACTGCACTATGGGTTAACTCAGCACGTGTGGGCCAAGTAGTATTATGCGCAAGTTCATCGTAACATTCCTTGCAATAATTTGTTATCTTCTTGAACATTGTGTTTTTTGTTAGCACGGGTTGAAAGACTCGAACTCTCGACACCTGGTTTTGGAGACCAGTGCTCTACCAACTGAGCTAAACCCGTATAAAAGTCTCTGAACCCTTAGGGCTCAGAGACCCTATTTAGAATGTTGTTTTCCTATTATCCCTCTTCCTCAACATCGGGGAGAAGAGCGGTAATCTGTCCAGAACCTACAGTACGACCACCCTCACGGATAGCGAAACGCAGACCCTCATTCAAAGCAACCTTATAGATAAGGCGAACTTCAATCTCTACGTTGTCACCAGGCATGACCATGTCAACACCTTCGGGAAGAGTGATCTCACCGGTGCAGTCCATAGTACGGAGGTAGAACTGAGGACGATAACGGTTGCCGAAAGGAGTATGACGACCACCCTCTTCCTTCTTCAAAACATAGATAGAGGCTTTGAAATGATCGTGCGGAGTGATAACACCCGGGTGCACAACAACCATACCACGCTTAACCTCTTCCTTATCGATACCGCGGAGCAACAGACCTACGTTGTCACCAGCCTCACCTTCAGGGAGAGTCTTGCGGAACATCTCAACACCGGTGATAACAGATTTCTTGTCCTCACCGAGACCGAGCAACTGAACCTCGTCACCAATCTTGCATCGACCAGTTTCGATACGACCAGTAGCAACAGTACCACGACCAGTGATTGAGAACACGTCCTCAACAGGCATCAAGAAAGGCTTATCAACCTCACGCTCGGGCTCCTCAATCCAAGAGTCTACAGCGTCCATCAGTTCGATGATCTTGTCTTCCCACTTAGCAACGCCGTTCAAACCACCAAGAGCAGAACCGCAGATGATAGGAGTCTCCTCCTCATAGCCGTAAGAAGTAAGCAAGTCCTGAACGTCCATCTTAACGAGGTCGATCATTTCCTCATCAACTTCAGAGTCGTCGCACTTGTTCAAGAAGACAACCATACGGGGCACATTCACCTGACGAGCGAGCAGCACATGCTCACGAGTCTGAGGCATAGGACCATCGGTAGCGGCAACAACCAAGATAGCACCGTCCATCTGAGCAGCACCAGTTACCATGTTCTTCACATAGTCGGCGTGACCCGGGCAGTCAACGTGTGCATAGTGACGCTTGTTTGTTTCATACTCAATGTGAGCAGTGTTGATGGTGATACCACGCTCTTTCTCCTCAGGAGCGTTATCGATCTGATCGAAGCTCTTAACTTCCTCGCCAGTACCCAAACGCTCGTGCAGCACCTTAGAGATGGCAGCTGTCAGAGTGGTCTTACCATGGTCAACGTGACCGATAGTACCGATGTTTACATGCGGCTTAGTGCGCTGATAAACTTCTTTAGCCATAGCTTTACTTTTTTATTTTAATCAATTAAATAATCGAAAGAATATTGTTTTGTTTCGTTCTTCTGCATTGTTCAGGTTGTCCAAAACAAACCAGAATGGAGCTGTAACTGAGAGTTGAACTCAGGACCTCTTCCTTACCAAGGAAGTGCTCTACCACTGAGCTATTACAGCAAGTTAATAAATGAGAGCGGAAAACGGGGCTCAAACCCGCGACCCCCAGCTTGGAAGGCTAGTGCTCTATCAACTGAGCTATTTCCGCATTCGCCGTTTCCGACTTTGTGGGTGGTGATGGATTCGAACCACCGAAGGCAGAGCCAGCAGATTTACAGTCTGCCCCATTTGGCCACTCTGGTAACCACCCTTTGTTTTAACTTTAGGTGAGCCTCTTGTCGGATTCGAACCAACGACCCCGAGATTACAAATCACGTGCTCTGGCCAACTGAGCTAAAGAGGCAAATCTTTGCAGTCGATTAACGACCGATTTTGCACTTGTCGTAAAACGGCTGCAAAGATACGGCTATTATTTTAATCCTCCAAATTTTTGAGGAACTTTTTTAATGATTACGTTGCTTTTCTTTAAACTTGGTGAGTTGAACCTTCATTGCATCCAAGCACAAGTCCACTCCTTCTTCAAATGTATCACATGTCTTTTCTACAAACAATGTATTACCTGGAGCTGTTACTGTGATGCTCGTTGTCTTATTTAATGCAGATGCCGGTTTCTCGACCTTTAATTGCACCTCTACTTTCTGAATGTCTTCGTAAGTTTTCTGTAGTTTTTCAGCCTTCTTAGTGATAAAGGCTTGCAACTTCTCGGTAGCATCGAAATGAATCGACTGAATCTTAATTTCCATAATTACCTCCGTTTTGTTTAAAAGGTTTTCACTTACCCACGCGGATGGGCATTCTTATACTCTTTCTTAAGCTGCTCAAAAGTGGTATGAGTGTAAATCTCTGTCGTAGACAGACTCTCATGACCGAGTAGCTTCTTTACACTTTCCAACCTCGCATTATGATTGAGCATGGCGGTGGCAAACGAATGACGCAACACGTGTGGCGAACATTTCTTGAGTGTAGGGATCTGCGAGAGCACTCGCCTCACCTTCGTTCTAACCATATCGGTTGTCATCCTCAGTCCTTTAGTCGTAAGAAACAACGCTTCGGATTGCTTATCCACTTCCGCATCACGCAGCGAGATATATCTTTGCAGTGTTTCTGCCATCTCATCGCCAAAAGGTATCACACGCTGCTTATCGCGTTTACCAGTTACTTTTAATTGGCGATTCAGAAAGTCGACATCCTTATCTTCTAGTCCTGTGAGTTCCGAGACTCTCACCCCTGACTCATAGAATACTATTAATAAGGTACGCGTGAGAACGCTTTCATAATCTTCACCCCAATGTTGCTTGTCCAAGATGGTATTGATGTCGCTTTCCTTAACAAATTGCGGCAAGGGTCTACGTTTCTTTGGACCGCTTACATGATGGGCTGGATTTGCCGTTACCAACTCACGAGACAACGCAAAACGATAAAACGAGCGCAACGCACTCAATCGCTTATCTATGGACGAAGCAGCCAACCCGTGATCCATCTGATATTCTATCCAGTTGCGGATGACATCTGAATGTATCGTATTCCAAGTTAAGTCTGCATCAAGATTCTCAAAATAACTTCGGAAGCACTCTAAGTCGCCACGATAGCTCTCAATTGTCTTGGGAGAATAGTGTCTTTCGAGTTCCAAGTAGTCTAAGAACCTTATCACCATATTTGCGTTACCCATGCGATATATTTGGGAACGAAATTACGGATTTTAATTCTAACTACCAAATTTTGATGGGAGTTTTTACTCTTCTGCGTCGCGAAGCTTCTGTACGTATACAGCATGCTCCATCTTCAAGCGTTTCTTAACAGATGGTTTGTCGTACTGCTGACGCGCACGCAACTCTTTGGTTACACCTGTCTTTTCAAACTTTCTCTTGAACTTCTTAAGAGCTCTTTCGATGTTCTCGCCATCTTTTACTGGTACAATAATCATGCTTTTAGCTTTAAATATTTAATTTGTTAAACTTTACGGCGGACACACCGCCATTTTTTGCGGTGCAAAATTACGGTTTATTTTCCAATGTACCAACTATTTACACGTTTTTTTCATCTTTGATTACTTTCCTTGATGTCACAACAAAGGTTTTCCATTCCATTTCTTATACCTTTTTAATAAAGGAATAACGTTTCCTAATCATGCAATGTCGGCCCCGAAGTGCCATATCATTACCCTAAAGCTACAACAAACCAAATAGAGCGCTTCACGTTACTGCAATAAATGTCATTCGCAGATTACAATGCTGTATCGTTTCACAATAAATAACACAAACTGAACACAAAAAACATGGGCAATCAAAAAAGAATGTTTATCTTTGCATAAGTTAAACTGCAATGGTTGCGGTATCAATTAACGAATTTATATATTTAAACGTAATAAAATAATGAGCTATCTAACAAACGAGAAACTTCTTATCGTCGGAGCAGGCGGTATGATTGGTTCAAACATGGTACAGAGCGCTTTGATGCTCGGTCTTACTCCTAACATTTGTCTTTACGATATCTATGAACCAGGTGTTCATGGTGTATTCGATGAGATTCAGCAGTGTGCTTTCCCTGGAGCAAACGTTACTTACACCGTAGATCCAGAAGAAGCTTTCACTGGTGCTAAATACATCATCTCTTCAGGTGGTGCTCCTCGTAAGGATGGTATGACCCGTGAGGACTTGCTTAAAGGCAACTGCAAGATTGCAGCTGAGTTTGGTGACAACATCAAGAAGTATTGCCCTGAGGTAGAGCACGTAGTAGTAATCTTCAACCCAGCTGACGTTACTGCATTGACAGCACTGATCCACTCTGGTTTGAAGCCTAACCAGCTCACATCTCTTGCAGCACTCGACTCTACACGTCTACAGCAAGCTCTTGCATTGGAGTTCGGTGTACAGCAGGATAAGGTTACTGGCGCACACACCTATGGTGGTCACGGTGAGCAGATGGCTGTATTCGCTTCTCAAGTGAAGGTTGACGGCAAGCCATTGGCAGAGATGGGTCTTTCTGACGAGCGTTGGGAAGAGATCAAGCACCACACCGTACAGGGTGGCTCTAACATCATCAAGCTTCGTGGCCGTAGCTCTTTCCAGAGCCCAGCTTATAACGCAGTGAAGATGATTGAGGCTGCTATGGGTGGCGAACCATTCACATTGCCAGCAGGATGCTATGTCAACAATGACAAGCTTGGCTACAAGAACGTGATGATGGCAATGCCTACCACTATCGACAAGACTGGTGTTCACTTCACTGATCCTACTGGTACAGAAGAGGAATTGGCTTCTCTGAACAAGTCATACGAGCACCTTTGCAAGATGCGTGACGAGATCGTTGAGCTCGGCATCGTTCCTGAGGTTGCTAAGTGGACTGAGATCAATCCTAACCTCTAAACTAGAACCATATCTATAACAGATAGAGCCATTGGGCTATGACGCAACGAAAGCGTATAGCTCAATGGCTTTTTTGTGGTTTTTCTGTATTACATGGGAAACTTAGTCCAAGGGGTAGCCGTAATGCCACGACCACACGATTATTGCTACGTTCGTATGCCCGAAACCAAGGTGCGCAGGCCTCGATAGGCACAATTGTGGCTGACATGATGGCAAATGATGAAAACGAAATCAGCGTGAATACTGCAAGTAGTTACTTTTCTTATCGTCGTAAGGATGGAGTATAGTAAGCATCCCATACAAGCCGTATTGTATACTTCCCCATAACGTACGAATTTTGC
>CAVGNV010000046.1:0-7150 GCA_963630695.1 Paratractidigestivibacter sp.
GGGCTCGTTAGGGACTTGCACCCATTAGACAATACACATGCTAGTCAAACTAAAATCCCCAACTCAATAGGGAAAGAGTTGGGGAAAGATGACTGCTTTATGATTTTTTGGGAACAAACGTTTCCCAAGTTTGGTCGTCGTAGAAGACACGGATTTCGGTTATTTTTCGCTGCGGTTTGTCAATTATTTTAACTTGCATATTTTGTGGATATGCAGCGCGATCGGAGGGGTTATATACACTTTGCGCATTCGATTGCTGATGGGGTAGAGTAGCAGCCGAATCGCCAAAGTCGAGCAACCCTTCTGTAGAAGCGTTCCTTTCGTTCTTCTGAATATTAGGATCTGGATCCTTATCCATAGCGTCTTGATCCTTAAACATTGGTCCCTGACCATACATCAGCCAGTCAAGGCTAAGCTTGGAGAATTTGGTTCGTATTGCTTCTACAGTATTTAAGGTAGGCTTCTGGCGTCCGTTGAAGATGTTACTAAGCGATGCGGACGACACACCAATGAAGTCGGCAAAGTTTTGTTGGGTCATATGCTGACTATCCATCAGCTGTTTGATTCTGTCTTTCATAAGTAGCTTCCTTGCTGTTTAGGGGCCGAAATAGCCCGTTTTTAATGACTTTACAAAGGTAAAACATATATTTCATACTTCCAAACGTTTTTAAATAAATTATAATCAAAGCGGTTTTGTTTTATAAATATAAATATTTTAAGGTTTACAAAATCCACCATAACATCCGACCGACACTCTTTAGGTTTATGAATATATAAATCTAAAACATCATCAAGTATTTTATTAGGTATTCTTTCTATTTTATTGGTTTTCCGATAGTTACGCTTTCACATATTCATATATTACGTCCTATAAGCTCGTTTTTGCGCTTTTACGATGCCAAAAACGCCCTTTTTCGCATCGAAGTATTTACGAAACTATCTGATTTTTATGGTTTTATATCTCGAAATGTGTTCTGAATACTTTTACATTTATATATATAAAGGTTAATTTTAGACTTTATGTTTTATTATTCTAAATTCTAAAACATATCGCTTACGGCGTTATTAATTTATTTTTCTAAACCTTTTATTTAGTTTTATAAATCTAAATATCTACCGCTTGTGGTTTTTCTAAAGGTTAAAAGTTGCAAACGCTGAAATCAATGGGAGCGAGATTGTCGTTTCAAAGGATAATTTTCAGAATCACATACGGATGGTAAATGCGTTCAAAATACGCGAGTTTTGAACTGGGTAAATCATATTAAGAGCCTGATTTAGCACGATTTAGGCTTCAAAACGTGCATTTTAAAAAACCGAAATCTAGCTCAAAAGCGACTGCTTTTTGCTAGATTTCGGTTAATTTGGGGGATTTTGATAAGGTTTTTGGGGCTGTTTTTGTGGCCGATTTAGTGTAGAATGAAGTGAATTAGCTCTTTCATCAGTTCTCCAGGGGTACCATTCACACCACTAACGCTTTTGCTTTTGACATCCACCTCTCTGATTTTGGCAAGTATTTGCATCACTTTTCTAGGCGAATAGCTACGCATTCCTTTAATAAAATCATTGGCTCGCCATGCCTGATTGAGCCCTAACTGTTGCGCTATACCCTCTGGTGATTTGTTAGGGGAATAGTGTGCGATCATCAGATTTTGGAAATAATTGAACAGAAGGGGCACGGAGATAAAGAACCAGTCTGTCTTCTTTAGTTTGTAAAAGTATTTGATAATAAGATTTGCCTTATATATGTCCTTTGCAACGACGGCATTTAGCAGTTCATAAGTGTTGAATTCTTTGCTTATTCCAATCTTACTTTCAATGAGCTCAGGCGTTACTCGCATTTTATCACCATCCAAAGTAACAACCAGTTTGTCTAGTTCAGAGGTGAGCCTATTCAGATCTGGCCCCACAAAGTCGGCTATCATCTGACAAGCTTTGTTGTCGATGGAGGTTCCATGTTGTTTAAGATAGTTGACGATAAAATCGGGAAGACTTTTCTCTTTGAGCTTTTGACTCTCAAAGACGAGACCTACCGCCTTGGCAAGTGTGACCACTTTCTTTCTTGCGTCAATTTTTCCATTTTTATAACACCACACCAAGATGGTTGATTTTACAGGATTTTTGAGGTAGGTTTCTAGCGCTTCCAGACTTCGAATATTCTGCGCTTCTTTGACAATGACCACTTGATGGTCTGCCATCATAGGGTAGCGTCGTGCTATATCCGCCACCTGTGCAGCGGTGATGTCGCTTCCGAAGCAGATGGTCTGATTGAAATCGCGTTCTTCAGGTTTCAAAACCGTGTCGGCAATGTAGTCAGAAATCTTATCGATATAGTAGGATTCATCTCCCATCAATATATATATGGGTAGATATTGGCGCGCCTTTAGGCTTGCCATGATTGACTGAAAAGTATCTGTTTGCTTAGCTGGCATAAAAATATTTTTAGTTGTTCTTCTTTTTATGTACCTTTGCAAAGGTAATGATAAAGGATGAAAATGCAAAGAAATCAGATGGTCAAGTTGAACCTTCCCGCCTTTGATGTTCGCCTTCAAGAGATGGATGGCCAAACCAAAATCTTCGATGTGCTCCGCCGCCGATATGTGAGTTTGACTCCAGAGGAATGGGTTCGCCAGCACTTTGTGCATTACCTTATTAAATATAAGCACTACCCTATTACCCTTTTGGCCAATGAAGTGCCGTTACGCATTGGCGAAAAGCAGATCCGCGCAGACAGCGTGTTGTATGATAAACATCTTCATGGCCGCATGATTATCGAATACAAGGCACCGGATGTACGTCTGACGCAGAAGGTTTTTGATCAGATTTCGACGTACAATCTGCTGCTTCACGTCGACTATCTTGTGGTTTCGAATGGTCTTCAGACCTATGCTTGCCGAATGGACTACCCCAATCAGAAGTACGTCTTTATTCGAGAGATTCCTGATTACGAAAATATTTAACTTTTTAACCATCCATTTCCACATTCAATAGCTTATCTTTTGATAAACATTCAAGATAGAAGCGCAATGTTTAGAATTCATCAAAATCTATTCCTAACTTTGCACTTGCTAGTTGACTCTATATCGTACCGCTATAAAAAAAACAATATAATATTGCCGTGTATTAATAAAAAAATTATACCTTTGAAGTGGCTACAAGTAAAATGATGTGATAGTTTTGGATTCGGCTATATCACCTTTTGCAATGGCTATGCAGTTTATACACATTGTACAAACTTCCCAACTGCATTAAAAAATAAATAATACAACCTTTGAGAAGTCGGTTGTAACTAAATCCCCTTAACTATGAAAAAGGTAAGATTATTTTCCTTGGCAGCAATAGTTGCTCTTAGTAGTTTTATTGCTCCTCAGACTGCTTCAGCTTACAAGTATCATGTGACTTTACCCGACGGAACACATGAAGTTTTTGATGCCAAAAATAGTGCAGAGGCAGTCCACTATTTCCGTGAGCACTATAATGAAGGCGTACTAATGAAACGCCCTAATGGAGGTATTTTGGATTTCCAATAAAACCGCAAAATGCAAAGCTGTGGTATCGGCTATACGGCCTTTTTGAATTCGTTAAAATTAACAAAATGAGATTCCTAGTTTTATTTATTACGATATTATTATGTTCGAACACGATTAAGGCTCAAAGGCTATACAGTGAGAGTGGCGATTTTTATGAGAAATCAAAGAGGAGTGTTGTTGATCATGCCAAGTTGGGAGTATTTTATGAATTAAAGTTCCGCAAAGATTCTACCAAGTTGGATGATTATACTGAAGCGCAAACAGTATTGATGGTTTCAGATAAGCACTTACTTTTTAGTGATTATAATCGATTGGCATTCGATTCAATAAATGACTATTTAGCCAGTAGCAAACAAAATAAAAAGGACCAAAAGGCTCGTGAAGAATGGATGCAAGCTATTAAAAAATGGAATTTTTTCTTTGTTACGCTAACTGATTTAGAAGAACAAAAAACCACGGTACAGACTTACGATGTATTGCGAAGCTACGAGTACACTTGCTCAACGCCTCAAATGGACTGGCAATTGGTATCTGGGGATTCTACAATAAATCAAAGAGCTTGCAAAAAGGCCATTTGTTCTTTTGCCGGTCGAAATTATATTGCATGGTACACTGAAACGATAGCACTTCCTTACGGACCTTATCTTTTTACAGGATTGCCTGGGCTGATCATGGAAATCCATGATAAAGGTCGCAACTGGATTTTTACAAATAACGGGGTCGGAACGATGCCTCAATACAGTGACATGTATCTTTATAAAAAAAAGTATATCAAGGATTTGATTGTAACCACACGCGAGAATGCCCTGACCGGTTATCGGAATGATATTGAGGATTTTGATAATCTGAGTATTGAGATTTACAAGGTAAGGGTCGAAAAGAACGGTCAAATGGTTACTCCGGAAGCAAACAAGCCGAAACGTCCCAGTAATATGCTTGAATTACAATGGTAAAGAATTTTAAAATATTATTTATGCTATTTCTGTTTCCTTTGTCTGTATGGGCTCAGGAAACAGAAGTCGTTTTTAAGGGTATTGTTACGAATACAGAAGGCATCGGCATTGCTAATGTATTATGTAAGGCATTAAGTGCCACAGATTCTTTACTGGCTTATGGTATCACCCAAAGCAACGGACAATTTCATTTGCAATACAAGAAGAATGTAAATAAACTGACATTCTCGAAAATGGGCTATGCCACACAAATTATTTCAGTTCAAAAGGATAAATATCATTATACAGTTCAGTTAGAAAAAAAACCTTATGAGCTTAATGAAGTTGTAGTGAAAGTGGCCCCTATAACTCGTAAAAAAGATACGCTTGACTATTATGTAGAGTCTTTTCGTCAGAAAGAGGACTATAGCATTGAGGATGTGCTCAAACGCATGCCGGGTATTGAAGTGACGACTTCAGGACAAATTCTGTATCAGGGTAGCAGCATCAATAAACTGAACATTGAGGGATTAGACCTTATGGGTGATCAATACAACCAAGCCACTCAGAATATGCCAGCTGAGGCCGTATCTACGATTCAGGTTATGGAAAATAATCAGCCCATCCGTGCCTTGGAAGGAAAAATTCATAGTAATCATGCGACACTCAATATAAGGTTAAAAAAGAACTATAAAATGCGCCCTTTTGGTGACGCAGAAGTGGGAGCCGGAGGAACGCCTGCTATATGGGACGGTAGTCTGACAGGGATTCAAGTGGCAAAGAAAAATCAAGTATTATTTACCGGAGCCTTAAACAACAGAGGTGCCTCATTGCGCGGCTTGCAAAATGGCATGTCGAACTTTACGGACATTTATACACAAGAGCAATTGCCAGCTCCTTTCCTCTATTCTACTACAACTCGCCGTCCACCCATTTCACCTATTTATTACTTGAACAACCGTTCCTATTTTGCCGGACTGAATTATATGCACGCTTTCTCTCCTTATTCCACTTTACGTTTCAATCTGCTTTACAACCACGAAGGAGAAAACCGTGAGGATAGCACCCGAAGCGAGTATTATGCGGGCGACACAATTAGTATTTACGAAAACAATCGGCAAAAGAGCTGTGAAGATGTAGTAAAAGGACAGGTGCGTTACGAATTGAATGGCAAGAAGGTGTACGTGGAGAACGTCCTTTCGGGGCAATGGCAGGATGTCAGCTCCTATAATCAAAATGTATCCAATTTAGGCTCTTTGGGAGAGGACATACATCGCAAACCTTATTTTATTCAGAATGTCGCCAATGTCAACCTGACCACTCCAAGTCGTGTCTATAGTTTGGCTTCCATTGTGCGTACCTATCAGACGCGCGAGCGACTTTCTGATTATTGGACAGCAGATAACGAATACAAACGGCAGAGCTATTATCTGAATCATTGGTTTATGCGCCACCAGCTTTCCACGGCTTTCGATATAGCGGGCAATCCCTTGACGTTGGGTTACATTATAGAATACAAGTACAACCGACTACACGACCCCCAACAGACGGCTACTTCGTCCTATTGGCTGCACACACTCGAACCATCGTATCAAATTCAGTGGAGCGGTGGAAACGTCGAACTACTTCTTCCTGTGGAATATACCATTTCCCGCTGTGGCTGGCGGAAAGAAAAAGAACAAAAAGTTCTTTTCTCTCCTTCGCTCGATTTCACTCAACAAATTAGTTATCTATTGCGAATGGAAGCCTCGGTAGCCTATAACCAAAATGCTTCAAACGCTGATCCTTGGTTCAATGGAACGATGATGAACAACTACCGTACATTTACGACAGGCATCGACAGCCTTTCGGTGCAGCGTGTCGCGTTGGCGAATCTCCGTCTGTCGTATCTGAACACCATCACACTCTTTTCGTGGAATGTTTATGTCGGCTGGACGCGCAGTACTTCCGACCATTATCTTAAAAGTCTTTATATGCCCGATTATACGCTCTTTGTTCCAGTGTGGAACGACCGCACGAAAACTACCTGGAGCATGGCACTGTCATGTCGTAAGAACTTTCGCGATGCCCACATCAATTTGAGCGGACAGACCAATTATTCATATAATAAGGAGTTTGTGTCTCAAAACGAGGTGGAAGATTATCTGCGCTATCATGCCTTGCATGCTTCAGTCACGGCGCAATGGAGCGGACTAACATGGTTCCAACCCAAACTCACCATGGCCGGAAATATCAGTTGGAAAAAGCCCGATGTCTTCTCCGCAACTGACAATCTGCTGAAAAATGCCTATTATTCCTTAACAATGGATTTCTATCCTATCAGTAAACTCCGGCTGTATGCCGACTTCTCGCAATCGGTCTTCGAAATAGTCCGTAACCATTACTCTATTAACAGTTTTTTGAATGCCGGTATGCGCTACGATTTCAATTTTCGCTGGTCTGCAAGCGCAAATATCAACAATCTGTTTAACCGCAAAGACTACGAAGTTTCGCTTTATCAAAGAGCCAATTTCCAATACTACCGCGTACCGCTGCGTGGTCGTGAGTTTATGATTTCGCTACGGCTTAAATATTAAGATAAAGGCCTATTTAGGATCTGCTAATTAAGTATAAGCTGCAGAATTTCAGTAATTTATCTCCAAATATATTTGTGTATTTCACTGTAAATGACTACCTTTGGTGTTAAAATCA
>CAVGNV010000047.1:0-6705 GCA_963630695.1 Paratractidigestivibacter sp.
CCGATGCAGAAATGCGCAAAGATATTGTTAAGCGTTTCTTGAGATGTGATACGTTCGATACCAGATATCTCGGACAATGAATCTATTACCAAACGAAGATCTTCGGCTATCAAATCAGATGGGGTAAGATTCTTCAAGCCATCAACCACCCTACTAAGATGCTCGTCAACCTTAAGTAATAAGTTGTATTGACGAGTGGACGTGATGATAACATCGTTTTCTTGCACGTGCGGAATATCAGCGGCTTGAAATATTGCTTCTTTAAGTTCTTCTATTCCTTTATTATACTTAGCAGAAATGGCATATACCCGACCTTGAGCAATGTTGATAGCAGATAATTCATCATAGAGAGATTCGTTCTCATCCATTTTATTTGCAACAAGCAACAGTTTCTTATCTTCACAATGCGACGTAATCTCGTTTTGTTCTTCAATTGTCGGCAAATGATCAAGTACCCATAACACTATCGATGCTTGCGATAGTTTGTCCCATGTACGCGAGATGCCAATCTGTTCCACTTCGTCATCCGTTTGTCTTATACCGGCTGTATCAATAAACCGAAAAGTGAGTCCGTTGATATCTGTTGTATCTTCAATGCTATCACGTGTGGTACCATGAACATCTGAAACGATAGCTCGCTCTTCGTGCAACAGGTTATTGAGTAACGTAGATTTACCAACGTTGGTTTTGCCTATGATTGCTACGGGTACACCCGTTTTAACAGCCTGACCCGTTTGGAAGGTCTTGCTCAGCTGACGGATTCGCTGTTGTAGATGCGTTGATATATCCAGCAACTCATCCCGATTAGCAAACTGAATATCTTCATGATCGGAGAAATCGAGTTCCAACTCTAAGAGAGAAGTTAACTTAAGCAGTTGCGCCCTTAACTTCTCTAGCTCGGTTGTCACATGACCTTTCATTTGATTTAGAGCCAACTTGTGCGAGGACTGATTGGTTGAAGCAATTAAGTCGGCCACCGCCTCTGCCTGGTTCAGGTCCATCTTACCGTTAAGATATGCGCGACGGGTATATTCTCCTGGATTTGCCAATCGACAACCATTATCTATCAGCAATTGCAGAATCTGTCCAACGATATAACGAGAACCATGACAAGAAATCTCTGCCGCATCTTCCCCCGTATAGGAATGAGGCGCACAATAGAAGGATACAACAACATCGTCAATCATTTCTCCCTTCTGATTTAAGACCTCGCCATAACGTAACGTGTTAGGTTTGATTTCTTTTATATCCTTAGAGAAAATCTGTCGAACGATGTTGAATGTCAACGCGCCACTTAATCGTATAACAGCTATCGCACCACCCATAGGGGTAGCAAGGGCACAAATCGTATCTTTATCAAACATTATTTAAATTCGATCTAATACTGTTTTAATCAGCTCTTCAATATTGTTTTTATAATTGGTATTTACGGCACGCACACGACGATTGGCTATCACCATACAACAAGTTGTTGCTTGATGTCCCATCAGACGAGCCAAGCCTGCAAGTGCTGACGATTCCATTTCGAAATTATTGATTCTCATACCTTTATACTCAAAGGTTTCTATCTTTTCATTAAGCTCAGGATCCATTAGTTTCAGTCGTAGTTGTCGTCCCTGTGGACCATAGAAGCCACCACAAGCGATGGTGATACCACGAACCATATCACTGCCGGCAATCTGTTCAGTCAAAGCCTCATCGGCAACAGCTACATAAGGATTGCCCATCACTGGATTCCAACCCACATGTTCCTTAAATCGTTGTTCTAGGTCTAGGTCACAAGCCTTGTCTCTATCTGCATAAAAATTGAGCAAGCCATCAAAACCGATACTCTTTGCACTTGCAACAAAGGTCCCTTCGGGGGTATTGAGTTGCAAACCACCACAAGTACCAACGCGCACCAGTCTTAGTTGCTTACGTTCAGCTTTTTCCTCACGGGTAACAAAGTCAATATTAGCGAGAGCATCCAATTCGTTTAGCACGATATCAATGTTATCGCATCCTATACCTGTGGATTGTACTAAGATTCTTTTTCCTTTATAGGTTCCCGTTACACCACGGAATTCTCGGTTGCTAGCTTCAGATTCTATCGTATCAAAGTGTTTAGTCACCAGCTCTACCCTACCAGGATCACCTACCAGGATGACACGAGATGCTAGATTTTCTGGTTTTAGATGAAGATGAAAAACACTGCCATCGTCATTGATGATCAGTTCTGAGGGTGCGAAATAGGTCTTTTCCATATTATTGATTGTTTAGTTGTTATATTTTACATTGATTATTAGACAATTAGAGCCACCGTACGTACCACACTTCTTTTAGCATAAAGCATTTATTAGATGCGACAACGAGATAGCAATAGCTTAAAAGTGCTTGATGGCACGATCCATTTCTCGTTTGTCCTCTTTGGCTTTAAGAGTCTGTCGCTTGTCATACTCTTTTTTACCCTTTGCCAAAGCAATATCCACCTTTGCACGACCATGTTCATCAATAAACACCAATATGGGGATAATAGTATATCCGGGGGTCTTCTGAGCGGTATCGAGGTGATTAATCTCCCTCTTCTTGAGCAGGAGCTTGCGAGTACGGCGCGACTCATGATTGGCATACGATCCATAGAAGTAAGGAGAGATATTCATTCCTTGAACCCAAATCTCTCCATGCGTGATGTAGCAAAAGGCATCTGTCAGCGAAGCTTTACCTGCACGTATCGATTTGATTTCGGTGCCTGTTAGCTGAATACCCGCCGTATAGGTTTCAACAAAAAAGTAATCGAAAGAAGCTTTTTTGTTACGTATCTGAATCGGACTTTTCTTTCTTATCTCTTGTTGTTGTTTATTCATTGTCAATAGTTTAATACACGATATGTGCAAAATTTTCTATATGGTCATCGATGTAGGCAGCTATCATTGATGTCCACTTCTCTTCGTTCACGACAAACTCATCATCAAACTCATCAAACTCTGGCATTTGTTCATACAATGCCATAAAATCCTCGTCGGTCATCTCCACTTCAATCTGTTCTTGGTAACGAAGATAATATTTCTTAGCATGTCGGATCTGAGTGTACAAATCACTTAATCCCCATTGTTTCATGGCAACAGCAAAAGGATTCTTAAAGATAAAAGCCCCATATCCATTGTATATCATTTGGACGTATCCGCCATCCATCACTTCATCATGAAGGTAATGCCATGCCAAGAGCGTGATCTGGTCAGGCGTGAGACGTTGCATCACCTCTAAAGTAAGCGGTCCATCAATAGCATCCTCTATAGCTTGAACAAATGTATCTACAAATTCGTCCATACCTTGCTCAGCCGCTTTTTGAAGTTTAGCGTCTTGAATATTAACTTCTAAATATTCTTGTGTATTACTCATCAGTTTATCTTATATTGCTATTTTGAAATTACAAAGATACATTATTTTTCGGAGACCACCTACATATGTTTTAAAAATAAGTTATCAAGGAGAAAAAAGTAATCCACGAAGATACCTAATTCGAAATTATTTAATTACTTTTGCACTGCATTATGAAAGAAATCTTATGCAATAAGCAAAGATATTACACATTAACATTTTAGTTATATTTTAATTTAGCGAACATGATTATTTATTCAAAGGAAGTCGACAACATGTGTGTTGTTAAAAAAGGTCCTAATCATGGACCAGCACCTATTCCTGAAGAAGGCAAATGGGTTCAGGCAAAAGAGATTAAGGATATCTCAGGTTATACTCATGGTGTGGGATGGTGTGCTCCTCAGCAGGGCGCATGCAAGCTTTCTCTTAACATCAAAGAGGGCGTAATCGTAGAATGCTTGGTTGAAACCATCGGTTGCACCGGTATGACCCACTCTGCTGCAATGGCCTCAGAGATTTTACCAGGAAAGACAATCCTTGAAGCTCTCAACACTGACTTGGTTTGTGATGCTATCAACACTGCTATGCGCGAACTCTTCCTTCAGATTGTTTACGGACGTAGCCAGAGCGCATTCTCTGAAAATGGTTTGACCGTAGGCGCAGGTCTTGAGGACTTAGGTAAAGGACTTCGTTCACAGACAGGTACGCTTTATGGTACAATGGCTAAAGGTACGCGTTACCTAGAGTTGACCGAAGGTTACATCACTAAGATGTTCTTGGATGGTGACGATCAGGTTTGTGGATACGAATATGTGCATCTAGGCAAGATGATGGAAGCTATCAAGAACGGCATGGATGCTAATGAGGCTGTAAAGAAATTTACAGGTCGTTATGGTCGCACTACTGCTGATCAAGGTGTTAAGAAAACTATCGATCCACGTAAAGAATAAGGAGGAAGAAAAATATGATTAGAACAGTAAACTATGAGAGCCAAGAGCGTCGTGAGAGCCAGGTATTGGCAGCTCTTAACGCAGAAGGTATCAAAAACTTGGAAGAGGCTAACGAGATTTGCGACAAACTAGGTATCGATCCTTATAAGATTTGCGAGGATACACAGCGCATCTGTTTCGAGAATGCAAAATGGGCTTACGTAGCAGGTGCTGCTATCGCTATCAAGCGTGGCGTAAAGAATGCTGCTGAGGCCGCTGAGGCTATCGGTGTAGGCTTGCAGGCTTTCTGCATCCCTGGATCTGTAGCTGACGACCGCAAAGTGGGTCTTGGTCATGGCAACTTAGCTGCCCGTTTGTTGCGCGAAGAGACTCAATGTTTCGCCTTCTTGGCAGGTCATGAGTCATTCGCTGCTGCAGAAGGTGCTATCAAGATTGCAGAGATGGCAAACAAGGTTCGCAAGAACCCATTGCGCGTTATCTTGAATGGTCTTGGCAAGGATGCTGCTCAGATTATTAGCCGTATCAATGGTTTCACTTACGTTCAGACCAAGTTCGATTACTATACAGGCGAGCTCAACGTAGTTAACCGCATTGCTTATAGCGAAGGTCCTCGCGCTAAAGTAAACTGCTATGGTGCAGACGACGTTCGTGAAGGTGTAGCTATCAACTGGAGCGAAGATGTAGATGTATCTATCACAGGTAACTCTACCAACCCAACTCGCTTCCAACACCCAGTAGCTGGAACATACAAGAAAGAGCGTCTTGCTGCTGGCAAACCTTACTTCTCAGTGGCTTCTGGTGGCGGTACTGGTCGTACACTTCACCCAGACAATATGGCCGCAGGTCCTGCTAGCTATGGTATGACAGATACCATGGGTCGTATGCACTCTGACGCACAGTTTGCAGGTTCATCTTCTGTTCCTGCACACGTAGAGATGATGGGCTTCCTCGGCATGGGTAACAATCCTATGGTTGGTGCTACCGTAGCTGTTGCAGTTCAGACTGACCTCTTGCTTAACAAGAAATAATTGCTTAAATAAAGCATTTACATAAACTTATCCTCCATAGTCTTTGTCATGATTATGGAGGATTTTTGCATCTGCTTCAACAAGAAGCATCAAGAGGTTTCCATCGTAAGCATAGGGTGTATAGTCGTACAACGCAAGAGGTTTAATAAATTCTGTGACACGTTCTTTAGGCTATCACAGATTTTCATCCTATCCTTTGGAGACTATTACCTTTGGTCAGTTTTGATTTGCCTTTTAGTTCCTATTGTCATAACAACTGTGCTGCTTATTGCTTAAACATCCATATAAATTAAATACTTTTCAGAATATTATAGCACTCTTCCAAACCAGCATCCAAAGAATACTTACCTTCCCATCCTAAAGCTCTTAACTTTTTATTATCCAAGATACAATTTTGAGGTTTAGAGAAACCTTTCTGTTCTATTTCAGATGGTAAATCGAAAACAACTTTTCTACCTGCTATTTTAGCTACCATATTGGCAACTTCCGCTATTGAAGCTATAGATTTTTCATTGCTTACATTATAGCTTTCTGCATTATTTCCCTTAAACAATACTGTCAAGATTCCAGAAATAGCATCAACTACATAGCAATAAGTTCTTTTCTGAAGTCCTTTGCTCTTAAGTACAATATCCTTACCTGCCAGTGCATTTCGAAGGAATTGTGCATGTGCCTTGCTATCATTAGCAGTCATTGTTGGTCCATAGATACTACTCAATCGTGCCACATTAGCATTCACCCCATACTCATCAACATAGCACCGTGCCATTATTTCTACTGACCTTTTGCTTTCTGGATAGCATGCCCTAAATTGATTGAAATCTATTATGCCTGCATCACTTTCTGAATAGGAGTCTTTTCCACATTTACCATAGACTTCAAAAGTTGAAAGTATCGTTGCTTTACAATCTTTATGCAACTTCACATAATCTAAAATATTCTTTGAACCAACTATATTTGTTACCATCGTTTCAACAGGATATTTTGCATAAGATACAGGATCTGCATTACTTGCCCCATGTATTATATAATCAAAATTCATATTTTTATCCAAAGGTTCACAAATATCTTGGCATATAGTATGGAACTTATCATCATTTCTAAAAGAAGAAAATCGTTTTAAGAGTTTCTTATCCGATCGTCCCAAAGCATATACATGATTGCTTCTTCCTTTTTGATTAGCCAACATCAGTAAATCAACAAGACATGAGCCAATCAAGCCTGAAGCTCCAGTTATAAGAAATGACTTATTTGAAACATCTACAATATTCAAGACTTGCTCCAAAGCATGGTGATAAATAGTATTCTCTATCATGCATGTGGCGTCGACCTTTATTGTTCCGCCATGGTCATTGCCTTCCTCGTCGGTG
>CAVGNV010000048.1:0-5446 GCA_963630695.1 Paratractidigestivibacter sp.
AATATTCAATCGAGGAGCTTCCCCCAGCCTATATATATAATAAGGTGTACCACTGCGGTATCAGAAGCCATCCTCACTTAATATGAAATGACGTTATGCAGCATCTGAGACGACTTTTCTCATCCCCCTCCATGTGCCTATATATGGTGTGCATGGTTATATTATTGTTCACGTCATCTAGCGTCCATGCGCAGACTGACGATATAGATTCGTTGGCTAAGGAGTATCGCTTCCCCGAAGGAGCTATGGGCCGTTCGGGCTACTGGAGCGACGAGAGCGTCTGTGGCAAGAACGAACCCCCACAGATCAATGGTGTGTATCATATCTCTACCCCCCAGCAGCTAGGCTATGTAGCCTGGGTGATATCCTATATGAATGATGCCAAGGGATATAAGAACGCCCAGTTTGTCCTAGATGCCGACCTAGACATGAGCGGCCACTTCTGGGGCCGTATCCCTGGTTGGGGTAGCACTGACTGCTTCCGTGGTTCCTTTGATGGTCAGGGTCACACCATCAGCAACCTCTACTGTGTAGATAGCAATCGCACTGATTTTTTACAAGTGTGGTATTTACACAATGTCGATCATGGCGGTAGCTTCATCGGTAATGCGAGCGGTTCTACGTTTAAGAACATCACCTTCTACCACTTCTATGCCGATGGTGGTCGCTATACCGGCTTGGTGGGTGCCAGCTATGGAGACATGACCTTTGAGAACGTCCACCTGGTGCGTTGTGGTCTCAGTACCAATATCTTTAATAATAGTGGTGCATACGGTGGCGGCTTTATCGGTGTGGCCAATAGCAGTTCTAATGCCAACAAGACCATCACCATCAGCAACTGTAGCTCTGATCTGACGATTCGCTACTCGGGTTGGAACATCGGTGGCTTCATCGGCTCCGTTAGTGGTCCCCTCTCTACGGTGAAGGTCACCAATAGTGTGAGCTACACCAATGGGAACAATTACTTTGAAGATCCCACAATCAAGAGTCCCCTCGATGAGACCCCAGCCCATCACTCGCGTGGTGGCTTCGTCGGTGCGCTCTTTGGCAAGGTGTTCTTTGATCTGAACAACGTAGCCGCCTATACCGAAAAGGATGAGCAATACATGATGCAGTGCAATCCCAAGATGACCCAGTATGGCATCGGAGGCGCATTCAGCTCATACATCGCCACCGGTGCGGGCGACCTGGTATCCATCAATGGTCAGAACCTCTTTGTAGATGCCAATGCAGCCGATTATTCGTATACCGACCTCTGCCGATTCACTATGGGTGTGGGTTGCAATATGCAGTTTTCCACCATCCGTCCCATCATCCCCTCGCTGAGCAAGGAGCACGACCAGTCGCTCCCAACCATTGTCACGCTCAACGAGAGCGGCATGCGTATGGGTGTCCAATACTATGACGGCAGCTACTATGCCGTGCCCTTGACCGACTCCATCGGTTGTCTCGTGCGCTACTCGCCCGTTTCCGGTGCGGTGTCAGTGTCCGATTACCTCTCAGAGCCGCTCCAGGATAAAGCCTCCATCACCACCGATGGTGTAGGCCAGAGCGGTTATCTCAGCGTGGGTAGATGGGCCCAGTACACCGTTACACCCGATGAGGACCACTGGGTGATGGCCGACACCACGTCCACCATGACGAGCAAGGAGCGTCTTGACGCCAAGACCTTCAAGGGTACCCCTACCGCAGGCGGCAAGCTAGGCTTCGAGGTCTCCATGCGTCCACGGTTCCGCTGGGTTTCACATCAGTATAACGTCACCAAGCAACAGACCACCCTCTGCTGGCAGAAGCATGACGGCATAGACCTCAAGGCATGGAAGGACAGGAAAGCCCAGTTTTACATCTACCGCAACGGCATACGCGTTGACTCGCTCAGCTTCAATACCGAGAGCGACAACGCCTACACCTGGACCGACAAGGAACCCACGACCGGCACCATCAACCAGTATGAGGTCAAGGTGGTCTGCCCACAGGTGTTCTACACCGAGGACGACAACCTCAGCCAGTTTATCCAGTGTGATGTCGACTGCTCCGGCCTAGGCAGCGTGAAGACCAGCACCTCAGGCGAGAGCGGATCAATCAAGGTGATGGTGGACGTGCCCAACTCGGTGGCCTACGATAGCTGCCATGTCACCGTGCGCAAGTATATCCTTAGCGACCTGGACAACATCCAGCTCAACGATTCCACCGCCGACTCGCTCGGCCAGCAAGTGTTCAGATACAATGCTCAGGCAGCCGACTCTACGTTGCGTCTGACCTTCACCGACAACGCCTCCACCACGCCCTGCGTCAAGTGGGTCTATCAAGCCCAGTGTTACCACTTCAGCCCCAAGAGCGATGCCGCCGGCACCTCCCAGTGGGGTAACGCCGTGGAGCTTCTCCCAGTGACCAACTTCTCCATCTCTAGCATCAGCAGCTCCAAGGGCGAGAGCACCAATAAGATAGCCGTGAACTGGAAGGTCAACCGAGGTGGTGCCCAAGGCGCCGTGCGCTACGCCCTAAGCCGTAAGCTCTACAAGCGCGGCGAGGGAACGCTCTCAGCCATCGAGGACAGCACCGGATGGAAAGAGATCTACACCGTGACCAATACCAGCACCGAGAACAGCTATACCGACGAGGTGCTCCCCGGTTACGTGTACAAGTATATGGTCAAGGCCTACCCCAGCTGCGACGGCACCTATGCCGAGAACATCTATCAAGCCGCCACCACCATTGGCTTCGCCGCCAGCCGAGGCACCATCATGGGTCGTATCACCTATGAGGGCAACACCGCCGTGCAAGGCGTTGACGTGCGCCTGACCTCCGAGACGAGCGCCTTCAGTCAGAAAGGCGGTTTATATAGCCTCTACTTTGACGGCACCCCCGCCACGCTGCCCCTCGTCCCAGGCTTGGGCGAAAAGTTTTGGAAGGACAACTGGACCCTGTCCTTCCTCCTCCTCCCCGTGGCCAACGGCGATCAGACGAGCCCCGTGCTCGCCTTGCCAGGTAGGTTTGCCATCACCTATGGAGGGAACAAGCTCTATATGGGCAGCGCAGCGATGACCCTGCCCTCCGAAGGCAAGTATAGCAACATCCTCTTGCGTCACGACAAGAAAGCCGGCACGCTCACCCTCGGTTACACCACCGACGCCGAGCACAATGACACCATCGCCCACTGGTCCACCCCCATATCTGATGCCGACCTCATGGCAGCTCTGCCATCAGCGCTGAGCACCTACACCGACACCCTCCTCTTCGGTGGTGGCTATCGCGGCTACCTAGACGAGGTGCGCCTATGGGATGGTGCGCTCACCGAGGCACAGATAGCCAATAGCTACAACCGCTACCTCTCCGGCAACGAGGAAGGCCTAGAAGCCTATTACACCTTTGATGCCGGTGTGGACGAGTATGCCTTTGACACCAGTCACCCCGCAGGCAAGTGGAACAACCACCACACCACCATCCCCAATATCGGTCACCCCGCCCTGACTGACGACTGCGTGCCCACCGAGGATCTTCTGACCTATCGCGGCACCACCGACAAGAACGGCGAGTATCAGATCTCCGGCGTACCCTTCGTGGGCGAGGGAAGCAACTACCAGGTAGTGCCTATCATGGGTACCCATAGCTTCACGCCCAGCAGCACCCGTCGTTACATCAGCCAGCAGAGCCTAAACTATAGCGATGTCAACTTCACCGACAATAGCTCCTTCATCGTACCCGTCCAGGCCCAATACATCTACGGATCCATTCCCGCCGAAGGCTTGAACGTATATGTCGATGGTGTAGCACAGGTAGATGCTGACCACAACCTTATCACAACCGACAAAGAAGGCAAGGCCCAGGTGAGCGTTCCCATCGGCAGTCACCTGGTCAGCCTATCAGCCACGGGTCACACCATGGTCAACAAAGGTCAAGCCTGTCAGGTCAATACCATCACCTCTAAAGGCCTATGTCGCATTGACCCCGTATCTCAAGAAAAGGGTTATCTCAACTTCCAGAGAGACCTCACCTCACCACTGATGTTCTACGACTCTACCTTGGTGCGCGTCGTGGGTCGTGTAGCCGGTGGTAAGGACGAAGCCTCCAAGCCCGTAGGCTTCGGTCAGGGTCAAGCCAACCTCGGTGCTTATGACATTGTCCTGGAACCCAACGTAGCAGGCGATCTCAACACCACCAGCTATGGTAAGCTAGAGATCACCCCCGACACCATCAAGAGCATCAATAGCCTTACCTTATATAATAAGAACAACGCCACCATCACCACTGACTCGGTCAATGGCGAATACGTAGCCCTGTTGCCTCCAGTGAAGTGGAAGATCCATAGCGTCACCGCCGTAGGCGATGGCGACGCGGATATCGATCTGACGAAGCTCAACACGCTCTTCACGCTCAATGCCATCGACTCAAAGCAAGACACGTTGTGGCTAGACAGCGCACACAACGTCACTGACACCCTGTCCTACAAGCTCTTCACGTATAACAAGCGCTTAGACTTTATCAAGTATAACAACCCAGTGCTGACCATCCTCAATGGTGGTCTTGATGTCTCACCTTCCGACTCGCTCATGCTAGGTGAGCGCAAGATCAGTGTGGCATATGTAGATGAGACCTCCAATAAGAGCATTGCCGACTCTATCCTTATCTGGCGCACCGATCATGCCCATGATGCTACCATGGCCTCTTACCTCACGGGCTATCCCGTCTTTATCTCGGGTAACAGGTACACCTTGCGCTTTAAGCTCTTTGAGACATACCGAAACCACACCACCAATAAGATAAGCCAAGTGCCCGTGCGTGGTGCTGAGATAGAAATCAATAATAAGTGGACCAGTGGAAAGATAGAGAAGCTATCCACAGGCGATATGCAGATCATTGATGATGAGGAGAACACCAAGGCAACCCAACAAACCAATGCGGGTATAGCCGAGTATAGCTTTGAGGCAGGTCTTCCCAACACGATGGGCAACTTCCGCCTTCCTCTGACAGTCAGCTATACGGTCAATGGCACGATGATGAGCCAAAGCCTTGAGGGCTATGTGACCGGTGGCTTTAACACCCATGATGGTAACAACTTTGTCACCGAAGGACCTACACAGCTCTATGGCGTGCTTATTGATCCTCCTGGAAGTGGTAGCTCGGCTTATCTGAGTGCGGGAACGACAATGGGTATAACCACCAACCGCTGTTATGCTGTGGGCAATGAAATAATATATACTCGTAAAAATCTTTATGGAACGAATGTGGATTATACCAAGGTCTTTGGTGGTACTATAATCCAAAAGATTTTTGCCTATCAATCAGGTGTAATAAAAAATCAGATAGTAGATGCCAAATATACCTTCAGTCATGGTCATAACCGAGCATATACTGCAACACTGAAAGAGACCATATCCACGGGTTCTGATGCGTATCATGTTGGCGCAGCTGGTGATGTGTATATTGGCAACTCTACCAACTGGAT
>CAVGNV010000049.1:0-5080 GCA_963630695.1 Paratractidigestivibacter sp.
AGAGCATCTGCCTTACAAGCAGAGGGTCGGCGGTTCGAATCCGTCAACGCCCACTAGGGGTGTTTCCCCGTGATTCTTTTCGGAGAGTTGCGGGGATTTTTCATGTTTTAACCTATCCTTTTTGAAAATAATCTCCATTTTGTAGTTGTACGTTCAATATTAAATATTACCTTTGCAAAGGTAAAATTCTATAGAATATGAATCTTGATACGTTGACAGCCATATCGCCCGTAGATGGGCGTTATAGAGGTAAGACAGAGCCCTTGGGCGATTATTTTTCTGAGTTTGCATTAATCCGTTATCGTGTTCGCGTAGAGGTGGAATACTTCATTACGCTTGTTGAACTTCCTTTACCGCAGCTTGCAGCATTTGATCATAACCTTTTCGAACGTTTGCGCGATATCTATCGTCACTTCACCGAAGAGGATGCAGCGCGCGTGAAAGACATAGAGAAGGTGACCAATCACGATGTTAAAGCGGTGGAATACTTCCTTAAGGAACAGTTTGATGCGATAGGCGGACTGGATTCTTACAAAGAGTTTATTCACTTCGGACTCACTTCACAAGACATTAACAACACCAGCACACCTCTGATGCTAAAAGAAGCAATGGAGAATGTGTACTATCCACAGGTAGAAGAACTCATCGCACAATTGCAAACCTATGCCGATGAGTGGAAAGATGTACCTATGTTGGCCAAGACACATGGTCAGCCTGCATCGCCAACACGCCTCGGAAAGGAGATAATGGTGTATGTTTATCGCCTCAATGAACAACTTGCTTCGCTCAAGCAATGCAAGTACACCGCAAAGTTTGGCGGTGCAACAGGCAACTTCAATGCACATCATGTAGCTTATCCATCCTATGATTGGCGTGCCTTCGGTAACCGTTTTGTCAGCGAGAAGCTCGGTTTGGAACGTGAGCAGTGGACCACACAGATCAGCAACTATGACCATTTAGGATCTATCTTCGATGCTTTGCGTCGCATCAACACCATCCTTATCGATCTAGATCGCGACTTCTGGATGTATATTTCCATGGAATATTTCAAGCAAAAGATCAAGAAAGGCGAGGTGGGATCGAGCGCAATGCCTCATAAGGTGAACCCTATCGATTATGAGAACAGCGAAGGCAACCTCGGAATAGCCAATGCTTATTTGCAGTTCTTGGCAAGCAAACTGCCCGTTAGCCGTCTACAGCGCGACTTGACCGACTCTACCGTTCTTCGTAACGTAGGTATGCCATTGGCACACGGCATCATTGCTATTCAGAGTACGCTCAAAGGACTACGCAAACTCATCCTCAACGAGGAGAAACTCAGTGCCGATCTCGACAATACATGGGCGGTAGTGGCAGAAGCAATACAAACGATTCTGCGTCGTGAGGCCTATCCACATCCTTACGAAGCACTCAAAGCACTTACCAGAACCAACCAGCAGATGACCGCAGAAACCATACATGAGTTTATCAACACGCTCAATGTAAGTGACGATGTTAAAGCGGAACTGATGGCTATCACACCACACAATTACACAGGTATGTGATATATGCGTTTAGCCTATGAACGTCTAACCAATTGAAACAAACATAGTACAACTACAAATACAAACAAAAAACAACATTCATCACAAATTACCGAGACTGAAAATGGCCGTGAGGCCAGGTGTTAACTTTAGACATTGAAAGATTATGACAGAAGAATTAGACAACAAACAGGATTTAACAGGTATGCAGAGTGAGCATAGCCGTGAGGGCTACTCATCTGCTGAGTCAAACAAAGACTATCAAAGCGATTACTCACCACGTCGCTCACAGCGTCCACGCATCCACACACAGCGTGCTTATAGCTCTGATCGTAACAACAGTTCCGACCAAGGCGGATTCCGTCCGGAGGGCTTTGGCGCAGGCTTGCAGCAAGGAGCAGGAACACAGCAACGCACCAATGGGTATCGTCCTAGATATAACAACCGTGGCGGATACCAAAGCCGAGAAGGTTACCAGCCCCGTCAACAAGGCGGTTATCGCCCTCGTTACAATGCCGGTGACGGCGAACAGGGTGGCTATCAGCCTCGTCAGCAAGGCGGTTATCGTCCCCGTTACAATGCCGGTGACGGCGAGCAGGGTGGCTATCAGCCTCGTCAGCAAGGTGGCTATCGTCCCCGTTACAATGCCGGTGATGGCGAACAGGGTGGCTATCAGCCCCGTCAGCAAGGCGGTTATCGTCCCCGTTACAATGCCGAGGATGGCGAACAAGGTGGTTATCAGCCTCGTCAGCAAGGCGGTTATCATAGCTATAACCGTGGCGGCTATGGTCAGCAGCGTGGCGGCTATGGTCAGCAACGCGGTGGTTACGGTCAGCAGCGTGGCGGTTATGGTCAGCAACGCGGTGGATATAACCAAGGCGGATTCCGTAAACGCACTCCCGACTATGATCCAAATGCAAAATATTCGCTCAAGAAACGTATCGAATATAAAGAAGATAACATCGATCCCAACGAGCCTTTGCGCTTGAACAAGTATCTCGCTAATGCTGGCGTATGCTCTCGTCGTGAAGCTGATGAGCACATACAAGCAGGTCACGTCACTGTCAATGGTGAGGTTGTGACCGAACTCGGAAGCAAGGTGCTACGCACAGACGAGGTTAAGTTTAATGACCAACCCGTACAGTTGGAGAAGAAAGTCTATGTGTTGCTCAATAAGCCAAAGGATTATGTCACCACCAGTGACGATCCACAGCAGCGCAAGACAGTTATGGACTTGGTACGCAATGTATGTCCTGAGCGCATCTATCCAGTGGGCCGACTAGACCGCAACACCACAGGTGTATTGCTTCTGACCAACGATGGCGATCTTGCTAGCAAACTCACACATCCTAAGTTCCTCAAGAAGAAGGTTTATCACGTGTTCCTTGACAAACCCGTTACAGCTCATGACCTTCAGCAGATCTCTGATGGTATCGAGCTAGAAGACGGCGAGGTGCATGCAGACGCAATCTCTTATGCCGATACTAAAGACGAGAAGCAAGTGGGAATAGAGATTCACAGTGGTAAGAATCGTATCGTTCGCCGTATCTTCGAAAGCCTAGGCTATCGTGTGGTGAAGCTCGATCGCGTACAGTTTGCAGGTCTTACAAAGAAGAATCTGCGTCGTGGCGATTGGCGATTCCTAACAGAACAAGAGGTTGACATGCTCCGCATGGGTGCCTTCGAATAAAGTATTATAACGTATTCAACATCATTAGATATCATTATGAAGAGAACAAAGGTGGTTGATGCACTACAATGCACCGACTATGGAACAGATATCAACGTGAAAGGATGGGTTCGTTCCCATCGCAGTAGCAAAGCCGTTGACTTCATCGCGCTCAACGATGGTTCTACGATTAAGAACATTCAGCTTGTTATCGATCCCTCTACGATGGACGCTGACACCCTGAAGAGCATCACCACAGGCGCATGTATCAGCGCTGTAGGTACCCTCGTAGAGAGCCAAGGTAAGGGTCAGACCTCTGAGGTAAGCTGCAAAGAGATTGAGATTTATGGTCTCTGCCCCAATGATTATCCTATGCAGAAGAAGGGTCAGAGCTTCGAATATATGCGCAAGTATGCTCATCTGCGTCTTCGCACCAACACTTTCGGGGCTGTGTTCCGCATCCGTCATAACATGGCAATAGCCGTACATAAGTATTTCCATGACCACGGCTTCTACTATTTCCATACCCCTCTCACCACAGCAAGCGACTGTGAAGGTGCTGGCGATATGTTCCAGGTGACCACGCTTGACCTTGATCGTGTGGCAAAGACGGGTGAGGTAGACTATAGTCACGACTTCTTTGGCAAGAAAACCAACCTTACCGTGAGCGGTCAGCTCGAAGGTGAGCTAGGTGCAACAGCCCTTGGAGCCATCTATACCTTTGGGCCTACGTTCCGTGCAGAGAATAGCAACACGCCACGTCACCTCGCTGAGTTCTGGATGATTGAGCCCGAGGTTGCCTTTATGGACCAGACTGAGCTCATGGATCTTGAGGAAGACTTCATCAAATACTGCGTACAGTGGGCTCTAGACAACTGCCATGACGACTTGGAATTCCTCAACAAGATGATTGATAAGACCTTGTTGCAGACCCTTGAGTCAGTGGTGAAAGAGAAGTTTGTGCGTCTGCCCTATACCGAGGGTATCAATATCCTTCAAGAGGCAGAACGTAATGGTCATAAGTTTGAGTTCCCTGTCACCGGATGGGGTATGGACTTGGCCAGCGAGCACGAACGTTTCTTGGTAGAGGAACACTTCAAGCGCCCAGTGATCATGACCGATTATCCTAGCGAGATCAAAGCCTTCTACATGAAGAAGAACCCCGATGGCAAGACCATGCAGGGTACCGACGTGCTCTTCCCACGTATTGGTGAGATTATCGGTGGCTCCGTGCGTGAAGAGAGCCTTGATAAGCTGGTAGCAGAGATTGAGGCACGAGGCATGAAGGAGAGCACTTATAGCTGGTATCTTGATACACGTAAGTATGGTTCATGCCCTCATGCAGGATTCGGTTTGGGCTTTGAACGCCTTATCCTCTTTGTAACGGGTATGCAGAACATCCGTGACGTGATTCCTTTCCCACGTACACCAAAGAACGCAGAATTCTAAAATGCACAACGATAAAGGGCGTCAAACTTCGGTTTGGCGCTTTTTTTATACCCCGATTTGTTGCATTTGTGAGTTATAGTAAGGCAACTGATTTACCCCTCGTGCATGATAAGGTACTAAGAAGCGACTCATTTCCGACCCAAATACACCTTAAAAGCATGCTAAAACCACTTTTTTGAAGAAAAAACAAAAAAACTTCTGGAAATGTTTGGTGGAATAAATAATTTGCTGTACCTTTGCACTCGCAATTCAGAACAATGGTTGCAGTTTGGCTCCGTAGCTCAACTGAATAGAGCACTTGACTACGGATCAAGAGGTTGTGGGTTTGAATCCCGCCGGAGTCACACATCAATTGAGGATTTTACTTTAAGTAAAATCCTCTTTTTTTAGTTTGACTAGCATGTGTATTGTCTAATGGGTGCAAGTCCCTAACGAGCCC
>CAVGNV010000050.1:0-3134 GCA_963630695.1 Paratractidigestivibacter sp.
GCAGGCAGACTGATCTCTACCTCTTCGGTCTTAATGGCCAATCCGTCAACGCATATCTCGCCATCCTTCTCAGCGTAGAGGTGATAGCTCTCGCTGGGGTCAAAGGCGGTGCCGGCGTCGGCTATGCGTCGCTTGATCACGGTGACGATACCTTTATCCTTTTGGAAGATATCGTTGATGTTATCAGATGATGGTTCAACCCAGTTGGACACCCAGTTCCATCCCTTATGTAGGGCGAAGGTTTGCTGAAGGATGTCCGATGTCTCTATCAAGCTTGGTAGAGAGAAGTTACCATGAATGAAGCTATTGATAAAGAGGAGCGAATCGGTGCGTGGAGTCTCCGAGTCGGAGAAGAACACGCGACTATAGGTGAGACCGGTCATTGCATCCCAAACACGGAAGACAAGCTTACGATTGCTCTGAGGCATATCACCATGTATGATCATGTTGACAAAGAACTTGTCTTTGTTCTTATTGTATGAAGGGCTTGCCACGCCGTGACACTTACCATTGACGTCGAATGCTGCCACGAGGCTGTTAGGATCGGTACACCACTGACCATTGATCTTCAGTCCGCCCTTGATGGTCATGCTCTCATCGGCGGTGGCACACTCGTCCCACCAGTCGGGGCGCGTACCTGTGACGGTGAGCGATACCACACACTTGTCATCCACGCCAAGGTCAGAGGACAAAAGCAGAGAGGCTGAGTACTGGCCGATGGCGGTTGAGCTGACGGTATTGATGGTAACCTCACACTGTTCCTGTGGACCTAGCATACCACTGGTCTGGCTTACGGTGAGCCATGAGGGGATGTTGGAGATGGTCCAGCTAGCACGTGAGGTGGAGGTGTTGGTGATGGTGGTGGTTATCTGATTGGCCTCGCCTACCTGTTGATTCAGGGAAAGGTTCGGCGTCTGCCATCTCATGTCGCGTGCATCGACATAGATGTTCCATGAGAGGGGTTGAGCTTGGTAGTTGCCATAGTTGTCCACAAGGTCGGCTACGGTAAGGTTGACGGAGCAGCCTTGCAGGGTGGACATCTTTACATAGTCGGCAAAGTTGAGCACGATTCGGTTAGGCTCACTCTCTGAGGTAGCATATTTCAGACCTATCTGGCTTTCTACAAGATAAGGTTTCAGTCCGGCACCAGTGCTCACTGTGGCTTCCTGCGCTACGGCGGTGGTGTCAGCTGCGTGTGCAAATCCTACCATCTCGGGTAGGCCGTCATTATATTGCTCGGAGGTGACACAGTCAGAGATGGTGGGCTGAACGACGTTGGAGGTTGCTATCTGTCGGGTACGTTCAAAGGGATAGTAGGCCACCAGACCGGGTTCACTGCCTGATAGACGCAGGAGGATGTTATGGTTGATGGCTGACTGTGTGCGGTTAGCGTTCCATAGGCGCACCTCGTCTATGTCGCCATCAAAGAAGTCGGTCACGGCGAAGGTGTCTGCCTCTTGCGACAGGTAGCGACGGGCACCAAGGGTCATACGCGCATTGGAGAAGGCACCCAGCGCGGTGCCCATGACGGGTTTGGCGCTGCTGATGTTGACCGTATCCACAGAGATGGTGGCATAACCATCACGGTGTACGTTCAGAGCCACGTGGTGCCATTGGTTGTCGTTATATCCGCTGCCTAGCACGGAGGTGCGGCCAGCGAAGTTGAACTCGATGGCTCCCGTCTCGGTGAGGGCTAGGGACAGACGATCAATGATGTTGTCCTTGTTCTCGGGCGATGCTTCCCCACCCCATCCGTTGCTGAAGATGGTCATGTGCTTGCCTTTGGCTTCTTCGGCGGTGCGGAAGAGCATCTCAAGCACGTAGTCCTCATCTGCACCAACGACACTGCGGCTGGTGTTAAGGATGACATATTGGTCTTCACCATTAAGGTGGAGGGCATAGTTAGAGTAAGGCACATACCAGTGGTACAGACCATTGATATGAAGGTCACGTGAGCGCACCTTGTCCTCTATCTTTGTGCCATAGCCTTCGTCCATAGGCCAGTAGGCGGCAAGGCCACGGATATTATCATTCTTGCGGGTGTCCTTGTCGGCATACATCTTCTCCAGGGTGCTCTCGTTGTCATAGACGATGAGTCCTTGCATCTCGGCGTAACAGCTCTGGCCGTCTTGCGAGCCTCCTACGTAGAGAGGCACGTTGACGTTGTCGGTGCGGACATAGCTACGCACGAGGTCTTCGCTGAGGAAGCTGCTCTCTGCTGCGGATGCGCTGCCGTAACCGTTGTTGAGCATGAAGTGGTTGCTACCTTCGTCATAACGGAACATCAGATACATCCAGTCAGTGCAGGGATCACCATCAATGACGGCTTGTGCCTTGGAGGTGTAGGCCTGTCCGAAGAGCTCTACGGTCATGGTGGCGTCCTCGTTATACCAGATGCGGAAGGGCATCTCGTTGCCTTGGGCGTCAGTGACACTCTGACTGAGCAGACAGCTGCGCTTGCCCACCTGAGGCTTGTACCACAGACCGATGGCTGAGGATGTACCCAGCAGATTGATACGGCTGGTGGTGTAAGCGGGGTTGGCGCCATCAAAGTGCAGACCGCAGTAATGATTGTAGGGGGCGTCATTGACCTCGGCTTTGGCCAAGAAGTTGGCGCTGGTGAGCTTGGAGGCGTTGATGGGCTTGTTCAGCGTGATGCTGATCTCTTCACCTGGAGCGTAGATGCCGCTCAAGGGGCGTGGACTGCCAAAGACTTGCAGCGGGGTGGTCTCCTTGAGGATGCCCACTTCCTCTGAGCAAGCGGTGAGCTCTTCGTTGCCCAGGATAGTGAAGGTCTGGGCACGCACAAGGTATTCGCCATCGGCAAGGTCGGTCATGTCAAGCCATACCGAGTCTTGGTCGGAGGCTAGCTTACGCCACTTCTCGGGCATGGTGCCGCGACTGGAGGCGTAGAGGGCCGAGTCGTTGATGAGATACATCTGGGTGGTCCAGGTGTCATAGTCGTTCTTGCGATACTGCAGACGCACACCGGCAAACTTGCTATACTCGGGGTGATAGCCTGTGAGCTTCATGAGCATACGCTGATCTTTCTTCTCGCCATTGAGCACCAAGCCGTCGTTGCTGGTGAGCGTGATGGGCGATGCGGCAGGGGCAAAGTGCAAACTGATGGTATC
>CAVGNV010000051.1:0-2120 GCA_963630695.1 Paratractidigestivibacter sp.
CGACAATGGGCTTTGATTCATATCGAGCAACAGTGGGAGGACAACAAACTGACCACTGAGGGACAGCTTCTGCACAAGAACGTGGACAATCCCTTTTATCGGCAGAAAAACGGTGATGTCATTACGCTCCGATCTATACATATAGCTTCTAAGACATTGGGCCTATATGGAATAACTGATGCGGTGGAGCTTATGCCTACGGATATAGAGCAAGATGCTATAACGCATAATAGATATCATGGGTACTGGAAACCTTTTCCTGTGGAATATAAACGTGGACATAGTAAACCTGACGAAAGAGATGAAGTGCAACTAGCCGCACAAGTCATCTGTCTAGAAGAAATGTATGGCATAAGGATACCTTATGCTGCATTGTATTATGATGAGGTGAAACACCGAGAGGTAGTTTCAATCTCAGATGCTCTACGAAAGCTAACAATACAATGTGCCAAAGAAATGCATGAACTATTCAGAGCGGGCATCACGCCTAAAGCTCATAAGCAAAGCCATTGCCGTTTTTGTTCTCTGAAGCATATATGTCTACCCGAGATGAACAACTGCTGTCAAGTGAAAACGTATCTAAACAACAATCTATATGAGGATCTTGCTTAATACTTTATATGTTACTACACCTGAAGCCTATCTGAGTAAGGATGGACTCAATGTGGTGGTGTCGGTTAAACAAAATGAATTGTTCCGACTACCTATCCACAACATAGAACAAATTGTAACTTTCGGTTATATGGGGGCAAGTCCCGGTTTGATGAAACTATGTGCTGACAACAATGTCTCATTGACCTTCCTTTCGCCACATGGACGATATATTGGTCGTTTTCAAGGAGCTATAAAAGGAAACGTACTGCTCAGAAAAGCACAATACCATTATTCGGATCAAAGTCATTATGCTTTACATCTTAGTAAGCTATTTATCGCAGGAAAGATACACAACTATCGTAGCATTCTGCGCCGCTTTGTTAGAGACTATGGAAACGATGTTGATGTGGAATGTTCTGCAGACGAACTGTATAGATGTAAACGAAAGGTGATTCATGCCGATAACATTGATAGTGTCAGAGGATTTGAAGGCGAAGCGGCAACGGCTTATTTTGGTGTGCTGCCACACCTTTTGTTGAATCAAAAGAAAGATTTTAAGTTTGAAGGTCGCAATCGACGTCCGCCCAAAGATGCCGTTAATGCAATGTTGTCATTTGTGTATACGCTTATCTGTAATGATGTTACGTCTGCTTTAGAAACTATAGGGCTGGATCCTTATGTTGGTTTTATGCACACTTTAAGACCCGGACGCCCATCATTATCTCTAGATCTTATGGAGGAATTGCGTGCGTATTTGGGCGATCGGTTGGTGGTGTCTTTAATAAATAAGCGACAGATAACCATCAAAGATTTTGTCGAGCAGGGAGATGAGGGGATCGTTATGACAGACTCGTGCAAGAAAATTATTCTCACCGCTTGGCAGAACCGAAAGAGAGAGCAGATAACGCATCCCTACTTAAACGAGAAAATAAGTATTGGGCTTTTGCCTTATGTGCAAGCTACGTTGTTGGCGCGGTTTATAAGAAAAGACTTAGATGATTATCCTGTATTTTTGATTAAGTAGCCTATGTTTGTATTGATTACTTATGACGTAAACATCACGTCACCACAGGGCCCGAAAAGGTTAAGAACGGTGGCTAGAAGTTGCCTTAATTTTGGAAAACGAGTACAAAACTCGGTTTTTGAATGTGTTGTGACAGAAGCGCAATATGTTAAGCTGAAGGCTGATTTGTTGAGCAAGATTGATATCGAACATGATAGCGTGAGATTCTATCTTCTAGGAAATAATTGGAAGCATAGAGTGGATGTCATAGGAAAAGACAACGGAATCGATTTTACGGGAAATCTTATCATATAACATTATTGTTGCGAATGAGAAGTGTTGCATAATTTCCAGACGTTTCGCACTCGCTGAAACACAAGTAATTATTTTATTGCCCCCCATTCGATTAATATTGTTCAGTTATATTTTGAAGACTCTCGCATTTTGATTACCTTTGTAAAGTCATATTCAGACATTTGCTGAATATGCGGTCGCGCCCCACGTGGGGCGCGTGGATTGAAAC